>JAHBTN010000017.1 GCA_019638575.1 Ferruginibacter sp.
ATAGCGTTTCTTTTATGCATCAAAAAACAACAAAAACTTTAATTATTAAAAATGTACCTACTCTTTTTTACCAATATTAAAAAATACCGGCAGGGCTTTCGGTTTTGCCCTTTGCAGTAATCGTATGTTGTACACCACACAATTTACCGCTGTGTTTGCAAACTAATTTTTTAAAAAATAAAGGCCTTTTTGTAAAAGTGAAGCAATAATTTTAAAAATGCAAGAAACGGAGGGTTGTAAAATACAACCTTTGCAAAATTTAACAACAGAAATTAAATTTGTTTGAAAGCTGTAACACCGGTTGCCCCATTCAAAAATGTGTAAAAAAACTATTTTTTCTCAGCAACGTCTCCTAATAGGCAGTGTGTGTAAGCCAGGGACGTTGCGTAATAGTGAATATTATTTTTTTCAGAAAACGCAACGTCCTCGCCACACACAAATCCGGAGGAGAGACGTTGCTGAAAAAATGCTTCTTTTCAACTTTGCGACTTTGCGTGAAAAAATTAAGCCGCTTAATACCTTTACCATTTTGCTGCTTTCTTTAGTTTGGGCAATGTTTTTGTTTGCGGTATTTTTGCATCCACATGAACAAGCCTAAACGATATTTGATAACATCGGCCCTGCCTTATGCCAACGGCCCCAAGCATATTGGCCACCTTGCCGGTGCTTATTTGCCAGCCGATATTTATGTAAGGTACCTGCGTGCCAAAAAAGAAGATGTAGTATATGTTTGCGGCAGCGATGAACATGGCGCCGCCATCACCATACAAGCCATTAAAGAAAATACCACACCACGTGCCATTGTAGATAAATACCATGCATTGCTTAAAAGCAATATGGCCAATCTTGGTATTTCGTTCGATATCTATCACCGCACTTCGGAACCTATACATCATCAAACCGCACAGGAATTTTTTACTGCACTGAATGATAAGGGCGACCTGATTCAAAAAGAAACGGAGCAGTTTTATGATGAGGAAGCAAAAAGTTTTTTAGCCGACCGCTATATCATTGGCACCTGCCCGGTTTGCGGCAACGAAAACGCTTATGGCGACCAATGTGAAAAATGCGGCACATCATTAAGTCCCGATCAGTTGATAAACCCACGCAGTACATTAAGCGGTAAAGCGCCTTCAAAAAAATCAACCACACATTGGTTTTTACCGTTGGACAAGCATGAAGGTTTTTTGCGTGATTGGATACTTAACCAACATAAAGATGATTGGAAGACCAATGTACTTGGACAGTGTAAAAGTTGGATGGACCTGGGTTTGCAGCCAAGAGCCGTAACCCGTGACCTTGATTGGGGTGTGCCGTTGCCCCCCAATGTAGATGGCGGAAAAGGTAAAGTGCTGTATGTTTGGTTTGATGCACCCATTGGTTATATAAGCGCTACCAGGCAATGGGCTATAGATAATAATAAAGATTGGAAACCTTACTGGCAGGATAAGGATACAAAACTTGTACATTTTATTGGTAAGGATAATATTGTTTTTCATGCCATCATTTTTCCGGTGATGCTGAAACTGCATGGAAATATTTTACCCGATAATGTGCCCAGCAACGAGTTCATGAACCTGGAGGGGGATAAGATGAGCACCAGCCGTGGATGGAGCATTGAGATGGATGACTACATCAATGACTTTGTTAAAAAAGAAAATGGCGGCGATATGATGGTGGATGCTTTGCGCTATTACCTTACACAAATTGCTCCGGAAACAAAAGACAGTGAGTTTACCTGGAAGGGTTTCCAGGATGCGGTGAACAGCGAACTGGTTTCTATTTTTGGTAATTATGTAAACCGCACATTTGTGCTGATGCATAAATTGTGTAAAGGAAAAGTGCCTCCACTGCATGAAACATTATTGGATGATGCAGATAAAAAGATTTTTGCCGATATACTTGAAACAAAGAACAGAATTGAGAACCTGCTTGAAACTTATAAGTTCAGGGATGCTTTGTACGAAGTGATTGACCTTGCCAGGAAAGGAAACAAATACATGCAGGATAAACAACCCTGGATTGTGGCTAAAACACTTGATACAAACCCCGATAATCAAAAGCTGATTGATAATTGTTTGCATATTTGTTTACAGCTAACAGCAAATCTCACTGTATTAATAAATCCCTTCCTTCCGTTTACGGCAAAAAAAATGTGTTACATGCTTAAAGTGGTGGATAAGATGCTTGATTGGGAAAACGCAGGCAAGCCTAAATTATTAAGCGTAGGTTACTCATTGAGGGCGCCTGAATTATTGTTCCGTAAAATTGAAGATGAAGAAGTGAAACAACAGGTGGAAAAATTAAACAATAAAAAAATGGCTATGGAAAATGCTGCTTTAAAATCTGCTGATGAAAAAGATGCAACGCTTGCAACGGTTAAACCCGAAATTCAATTTGATGATTTTGCAAAGATTGATTTAAAAGTTGCCACAATCATTAGTGCTTCAAAAGTGGAGAAGGCTGATAAGCTTTTAAAACTGGAAGTTGATTTGGGATTTGAAAAACGCACTATTGTAAGCGGCATAGCAATGCATTTTACGCCTGAAGAAATTGTTGGCAAACAAGTAGTGGTAGTGGCTAATCTTGCACCCCGTAAAATGAGAGGGATTGAAAGCAATGGTATGATACTGATGGCAGAAGATAAATCGGGTAAACTGCATTTTGTAAGTCCCCAAACGGTAATTGATGCAGGAAGCAATGTGAGCTAAGGTTTTAAAGATGTTAACCATCATTATGATATTAGGCTGTTACGGCATTATTTTGTAACTTTTTGATTCAATAAACTAATCCTAACATTATAAAGCATAAAAAATAGTTTTATGAACAGTAAAAAATTAATCCTGGTATTTTGTTTAGCAATAAGTACATCGGTATTTGCTCAAAAACCCGATATGAATTTGGTGCCTTATCGCCAGGGCGATTTGTGGGGCTATGCAAGCGCCGACAGGAGCATTGTAATTAAACCTGAATATGCAGAAGCAGGTTTGTTTCACGAAGGGTTTGCTGCTGTGAAAAAAGCTGATAAGTACGGGTTTATTAATATGGAAGGCAAAGTGGTGATTCCTTTTCGTTATTTTAAAGTAACGCCATTTAGGTATGGTTTTTTTGCTGCCAAAGGAAATGCAAAAACTGCCGATGGTGATTTGCACCAGGAGAAATCGGTGTTGTTTGCCGGTGCATCACTCACCAAAGACGGATATGAAATTTGTATTGATACAAAAGGACAGCGTATGCCTAAATGCCCGGCCATACCCGAGAACAGTGCACCGGATATTAACAAATCAAGTACTGTTGAAGTAAAAACAAATTACAGCACTATTCATAAAACCGGGCTTTTTGATAAAATTATTGATGATTACAAATTAGTGCCCGGCGCCGATGCCACTTATTATATTGCCACCCGTGGCAATAACTATGGTGTATTCAATAATACCTTCGATATAATTTTACCTTTTGAATATACCATGATTAAGAAAAAAAATATTGGTGGTATGACTTATCTGTTAGCAGAAAAAAACGGATTGCATGGTGTTTTCTTTGGTAATGGATCGCCATATATTACGGTTGAAAATAAAAAATTACAGGCAGTTACGGCCCCTAACTCGGTAAGTTATTTTATTGTAGGCCAGGAAGGTAAAATAGGAGTGAAGGATATGACGCATAAATATGTTGTAGAAACCAAATATGCAGATGTTGCGTATGACTCAACCGGCACCGGGTTTATTTTAACTGCCGATGATGGTACTAAAGGATTTTGGTTTTTGAGTGGTAAAACTGTGGAGCCTAAATATGCTGAAGTAAAAGCATTGCCTGTAGGCGATTACATAAAAGTAAAAACGCAAGCAGGCAAATGGGGTTATGTAAACAGTAAAGGTCTTGAGTTTTTTGAAGATTGATATTTCATTTTAAAAACAATATAAAAGCTGCAGTTAACTGCGGCTTTTATATTTATAAGATGTATTGTTGTATTGTTTGCCCATTTGTTGTATAAAGGCCTGTATCAGTCTTGTTAAACTTACCCGTTGGTTTTCGTATTTTTTTTCTGTGATGAGGTTTATGCTTTCAGTATGGTTGCTTTTAAAATGGTAAAGATATTCTGGTTTGTTGCTTACCGTGTTATATCCTAGTACAAAACTGCTGTCGATAACCTGGTAAATTTCATTATTAGGTTTCATAAAAGTATAAGGCTTTAGCGAACTGGTATCTAAAAGATTATTGCCATAGCTGATGATTTTGTTGCGGTAGCCGGCAACTGATAATATAGTTCCTAAAATATCAAACTGGCTTACCGGAGTTTCAATCACCTGCTTATCTTTTTTAGAAGCATCAAATATTATAATGGGTATTTTATAACTGCTAACAGCATGGTAAGTTCCTTTTACTCCTTCGGGAAACATCCAGTGATCTGAACAAAAGATAAAAACGGTGTTGCTAAACCAGCTTTCTTTTTTAGCTGCATCAAAAAACTTTTGCAGGCAGTAATCATAATAACGCATGCTTTTCATTGGCGCCGTATAATTTTTGGGCATTGCCAATGTAAATGAACCGGGCAAATCGTAAGGGTAATGTGTTGAAATATTATATTGTATACCCAGGAACGGTTGTTGCTGTTCTTTTAATTTACTGTTGAAAAAATCGAGTACATATTCATCCTGCAAACCCATGCTGTGTGCAGGTAATTTTTTATAATTTGGAGCGTAAAACCCACAAATCTTTAGTTTGTGGGATGTAAGCGACTAACCCTGATTGAGAATATACTCACGAATGGTATCAGGGGAAGCCTCACCGATTGAACAAACGAAGTAACCATCTGACCAGAAAGTATGCTCTTTCCAAAAGTTCTTTGACAAAATGTTTTTGTGCAGCTTCCAAATTGCAATAGTGCTTTCCTGCTTCAATTTGCGAACAATGGAAGTAACCGAAAGTCGTGGAATGTAACGGATAAGGAAATGAATGTGGTCAATATCGCTTTCAAAGACTTCAATTTCAAAATCTGAATTAGAAGTGATTGACTGCATGATTGCTTTCATGTCATTATCCAAAGCATCAACCAATAGTTTTTTACGGTACTTGCAAACAAAAATGAGATGGCATTTAAGATAATGCTTTGAACGATTTGTGGAAACGTAATTACTTTTTTTACACATAGTAGCGAAGTTTTTGTGAAACAATCTTTACCCTTTACGGGGATTGTTTTACAGAAACGTAGCGGGCTTTGTAAAGTCAAAATAATTTCGTATATTTGCCACAAATGTTAAGAGCATACAAATACGCCATTTTGCCTACCGAAGAACAAAAGCAACAATTAGCTAAGTTCTTTGGTAGTTGTCGTTTTGTTTACAATTTAGGCTTAGAGACTAAGTTGCAAGCATGGACATCTGCTCGTAAACATTTAACCTGTATAGACCTTGCAAATCAGATGAAGGAATTGAAGGATACCGAAGCCGAATGGCTGCAAGAATGTCCTTCTCAAACCTTACAAATGTCTTTGAGAAATTTAGATAATGCCTACACCAACTTTTTTCGTGGTGGCGGGTTTCCTAAATTCAAATCAAAACATCATAAGCAATCTATACAGTTTCCGCAAGGAGTAAAAACAGACTTTGAAAGTGGCACTATCTTTCTGCCGAAGTTAAAAAACGTAACCTGTATTTTTCATCGCCAATTCAAGGGCGATATTAAAACAGTAACGGTTTCAAGAACTACCACAGGAAAATACTTTGTAAGCATACTGGTTGAGAATCAAAAGCAGTTGCCAAAAAAGAAACCTGTAAGGCAGAAAACCACAGTTGGTATTGATATGGGGGTGAAAACATTTGCAACCTTATCTGACGGAACATTCTTTGAAAATCCAAAGCATTTAAGATGTAATCTTAAAAGGCTTCGTGTTGAGCAAAGAAAGTTGAGCCGTAGGTTTAAAAGAGGTGCAAAGGAACAAAGCAAAAGCTATCAGAAACAAAAGCTGATAGTTGCCAAACTTCACGAACACATCAAAAACCAACGTGAGGACTACTTACATAAAGCAAGTATTAACATAATTCGTTCTTTTGACACCATTTGCCTTGAAGATTTAAACATCAAAGGCATGATGCAGAACGAAAAATTAGCACTTGCAATAGGCGAAGTAGGCTGGTACAAATTCAAAACAATGCTTGAATACAAAGCCGATTGGTACGGCAAAAACATTCAATACATTGGACGGTTTGAGCCATCTTCAAAGTTGTGTTCCCATTGCGGACATATTTTCAAAGAACTAAGTTTGAAAGACAGGTCGTGGACTTGTCAATCTTGCGGAACAACCCATGATAGGGATTGCAACGCTGCAAACAATATTAAGAACTTCGGGCTTCGGTTCAAGCCTGCAACCGTTAACGTGAGCCATTAGGCTGTGCGTATGGGTTGCGAAGCCCATTGGTCTTTAGCCAATGGGTAGTTCACAACCCGCTATCGATTCTTTGCTGTAATATTTATCAATACCAAGCCAGTTCATGCATTTTGCAAAACCAAAATTGTCGTATTCATCACCAATACAAAATAAAGATGTATAGTTAAGTTGATGAAGCGCCTGCCCGATATGTGTAATAGGCATGTTGATGTAAGGCGAATGATAAACCGGGATATCTGTTGCAGTGGGAATACCGGCCAGTATTGCTGTAATGCCTTTGTTAGATTCGTGGGCATAGCAATATGCATTTTTGTAAAAACGGCTTTCCTGCAATAGCGAATCAAAAAAAGGCATGGCAACTTTAAATGCGCTTGCTGTATCAAAAAAATCGTAGGGCACACTTTCCATAATGAACAATACAATATTCTTTTTATTACCAGATGTTTGGTTTACAGTTACAAACTTTTGTAATGGCAGCAACGAATCACATACTGCATCACGCATGAATGCTGTGGCTGACACCTGTCCGCCATTTCTAAAAACCGAGTATAAAAAAGTATGAAACGAATTTTGTACAAAGGGTAATTCGTTGCTGTTAAGTTGCAGCATAGGGTATGCCGGCAGTAACCTTTTGCTGAAATATTTTGAAGGCAGCACAATCATCAAAATAAAACAAAACAAAAGAATACATGCAGCGCAGTAACCATAAGCGCCTTTGTTGAAGGCTTTCATGAATCTTTTATGTAAAACCCATAACAAATAAAAGATACCGGCCAGTAATATAAAAAACAAGATGATGATAAAAAGTTTTTGCAGTAAAAGCCTTTCTAACGGGTGACCTACTACATACAAAAGGTCGGCATTGGCACGCTGAAAATGAAAACGGAAATAAAAAACATCTACAAGGTTAAGTAAAACAGCAAAAAAGTTTATTATGGTAAATACAGGTACTATTATCCATTTTGAAATATTAAACTTTACAAACCTGGCAATTATTAAAGCAAACAAAAAAAGAGAATTAATGCCTGCAACTACCAACAGGTCGGTAAATAACGACCATTTTATCATCTTCATTTTCTCCAGTGATGTAAGCGAAACGGCCTGCCCGTTAAATAATAAATGATAGTTGTAATTATAAAATATTATTTTTAAAAAAGAATGAATGATTAGCAGGCAAAGCACAAACAAAATAAATGGTTTGTTATTTTGCCAGGAAAACTTACCTGCAACCGGTAAAAAATTAAATTTCATAAAACCTGGATATTCATACTGATGAAATGGGCCTTTAAAAACAAATATAAGTTAATGGTTTTTATCATTGGCCTGTACCTGTTGGCCGATGTGTTGCAGCATAAAGGACAGGCAAGGGTTTTGTTTCCTTTACAGTATCCTGTTTTTAAAACTGATGTTGCTGAACCGGGCAATAATACACTCATCAATAAGGATAAACATTGGTTAAAAGCAGTAAACACTGTAAACAGGATGAGCCTTGTAAATAAAAACTGCAGTGGATTTGAATGTGATGTATATTTTAATATGCAGCAAAATGAATTTGAAGTTCATCACGACCCCGATAAAGCAACCGGCACTATGCTGAAAGATTTATTGAAACATTATCAGCAACAAAACCTAACAGCATCTTTATGGCTCGATTTTAAAAACCTCAACGGTTCAAATGCCATTGCATCATTAAACAGGTTGATGCAGTTAAGAAAAGATTACAACCTAAAGGATAAAATACTCGTTGAATCATCACAGGCAAATCTTTTAACAGCTTTTGCCGATAGTGGTTTTTTCACTTCTTACTATACACCATTGTTTAACCCATATAAAATAAGCGATGCAGAAAAAAAAATATGGGCAGATAGCATTGTATCAACAATAAAAAATTCAAAAGTGGATGCCTTATCGGGTTATTATTTTCAGTACCCGTATTTGCATCATTATTTTCCAAACTATAAAATATTAACCTGGGTTGAAACCGATATATTAAGCCTGGTAAATTGGTTGTTTACTAATAAAATTGCTGCCGATAAAGCAATCTTCATCAGCTTAAATCCTTAATGGCATTGTATTCCTGTTTTTATTTTCAGCTTAAAGAGGAATGTCTTAATTTCGACTTTATAAATAGTTGTTTAACTAACTAATTTTATTATGTCAAAAAGAATTATAAAAAAAGTAGCCGTATTAGGCAGTGGTGTAATGGGCAGCCGTATTGCTTGTCATTTTGCAGGCGTTGGTTTGCAGGTATTACTATTGGATATTTTACCAAAAGATTTGCCCGAAGATGCAAAGCCACCGCTTCGCAATAAAATTGTAAACGATGCATTGGCAGCAGCAGTTAAAGCAAACCCATCGCCGGTTTATACTAAAGATGTATTAAAACGTATCACTACCGGTAACTTCACCGATAACATGAAAGACATAGCCGATTGCGACTGGGTGATAGAAGTAGTGGTAGAAAGGCTCGATATTAAACAACTTGTGTTTGCCGATGTTGAAAAATACCGCAAACCCGGCACATTAATCACATCCAACACATCGGGCATTCCCATTCACATGATGACTGAAGGCAGGAGCGATGATTTTAAAAAACATTTTTGCGGCACGCACTTTTTTAATCCGCCAAGATATTTACGTTTACTCGAAATCATTCCCACACCGCATACCGATACCGAAGTGGTAGAATTTTTAATGCACTACGGCGATGTAACATTGGGTAAAACAACCGTATTGTGCAAGGATACACCTGCCTTTATTGCAAACCGTGTGGGTGTGTTTGGCATGATGGCCATTATGAATGTAATGGAAAAACTTGGTTTGAATGTGGAAGAAATTGATGCATTAACTGGCCCGGTTATTGGACGGCCAAAATCTGCCACCTTCCGTACGGCCGATGTAGTAGGTATTGATACATTGGTAAAAGTTGCCAAAGGCGTAGCCGATAATTGTCCTGCTGATGAAGCCAAAGATCAATTTACCATTCCAGCATGGTTAAATAAAATGGTAGAGAATAATTGGCTGGGCGATAAAACAGGGCAGGGATTTTTCAAAAAAACAAAATCGGCCACTGGCGAAAAAGAAATACTTACACTTAATTTACAAACCCTTGAATACGGGCCAAGACAAAAACCAAAATTTGCCACTCTTGAAACAGCCAAACCAATAGAAGATTTAAAAGCAAGGTTAAAAGCATTGTGTGCAGGTACTGATAAAGCGGGAGAATTTTTCCGTCTATTTCATTACAACTTGTTTGCTTATATCTCTCATCGCATTCCGGAGATAAGCGATGAACTGTACCGTGTTGATGATGGTATGATGGCAGGCTTTGGATGGGAGATAGGTGCCTTTGAAAGTTGGGATGCATTGGGTGTGGCAAAAACCTGCGAAGCCATGAAAACCGCCGGATACAAAGTAGCCGCATGGGTTGATGAAATGCTTGCAAGCGGTGCTGCATCTTTTTATAAAGTGGAGAACGGCAAAAAAATGTATTACGATGTGCCATCAAAATCTTATAAAACATTGCCCGGCGCCGGTGCATTTATAGTAATGAAGAATTTTGAAAACGAAACCATCTGGAAAAATGCAGCATGCCGTACTTATCACTTGGGCGATGATGTATTAGGTTTAGAATGGTACACAAAAATGGGTAGCATTGGCGGCGAAGTATTGGAAGGAATTCAAAAATCAATAACACTTGCAGAAGAAAAATATAAAGGATTAGTGATTGCCAATGATGGCGCTAATTTTAGTGCAGGCGCCAATGTGGCCATGATTTTTATGATGGCTATTGAACAGGATTACGATGAGATAGATATGGCCATCAGGCAATTTCAAAATACGATGATGAGGGTGCGGTACTCAGGCATCCCGGTAGTGGTTGCACCGCATGGACTTGCATTAGGTGGCGGTTGCGAAATTTGTTTGCATGCCGATAAAGTAATTGCTGCTGCTGAAACATACACAGGTTTGGTAGAGGTAGGCATTGGCGTTATTCCCGGCGGCGGCGGCACCAAAGAATTTGTTTTACGGGCATCGGATGAAGTGCATAGCGGCGAGCCAGGCACCATTCCATTGCAAAACCGATTCTTAACAATTGCTACAGCAAAAGTTGGTACATCAGCAAAAGAAGCATTTGATTTGGGTATATACAGAAACGGCATTGATGAAATTTGTATGAACCAGGGAAGAAGAATTGCTGAAGCCAAACAGGCTGTTATCAATTTGTTTGATGATGGTTATGTTATGCCTGTGCAGCGTACCGATATTAAAGTGCTTGGCCGCTCAATGCTTGGCGCCATGCATGCAGGCATCAATGGTATGTGGCGTGGCAACTATGCCACCGACCACGATGTAACCGTTGGCAAAAAACTGGCTTATGTAATGTGTGGCGGCGATTTAAGTGAACCTACTTTAGTGAATGAACAATATTTGCTGAACTTAGAAAGAGAAGCATTTTTAAGCCTTACCGGCGAAAAGAAAACACTGGAAAGGATACAATCGGTTTTAAAAACAGGTAAACCGCTGCGTAATTAAAACATAAGATTTATTGCAAAACAATAATACGCCGGTTTTATTACCGGCGTTTTGTTACTCATTATTTCTACATTTGTTATCTAAATAAAAAAAGATGAAAAAGATTATCTTCTTCTTTGCTGTACTTATAAATCTATCTGCATTTGCACAAAGCAAATTGCTTACTATGGATGATGCCCTGGTAAAAAACAGAACAACCCTGGCACCTGAGAACCTGAAGCAATTACAGTTTGTTTATAATACCGGTGATTATGTGTACCTGAAAAAAATAAATAATGAAGATGTATGGATGAGAGGAGGACTTAAATCTGTTGGTGAATCTCCATTTTTAACACTTGGGCAGCTGAATGAAAAGTTAACTAGTGCCGGTTACACTGCATTGAAAACGATGCCTGCTATACAGTTTAATAAAAGTGATGAATGGATATTAAATATTGATGGAAACAAGGTGGCAATGAACCCGGCAAACGGAAAAGTGAATGTGGTAATACCCCAATATTACACCGGCAAAGAAAATGCAGAGGAGAGCAGTGCAGGGTATATTGCTTACCTGGATAATTATAATTTATTTGTGGCCAAAGGAATGGATGAAAGAAACCAGGTAACCAATGATGGCAGCAAAGATATTGTTTATGCCTCATCAGTTCACCGGGATGAATTTGGTATTAATAAAGGAACATTCTGGAGCAATAACGGAAAGTTGCTGGCATTTTACAGGATGGATCAAAGTATGGTTACCGACTATCCCATCATTAACTGGACTACCCGGCCAGCAAAAAATGAGAATATCAAATATCCTATGGCAGGAGATAAAAGCCACCATGTAACTGTAGGTGTTTACAACACTATAACAAAAAGACTTCTGTACCTGAAAACCGGCGAACCATTAGAGCAATATCTTACCAATATAGCCTGGAGTCCCGATGATAAATATGTTTACATTGCTGTGCTGAATAGGGGACAAGATCACATGATGTTGAATCAATACGATGCAGTAACAGGTGATTTTATTAAAACTTTGTTTGAAGAAAAAGATGATAAGTATACTGAGCCGCTGGTACCTATGTTATTTGTAAATAATAATCCCGGCCAGTTTATCTGGCAAAGTAACCATGATGGCTGGAATCACTTGTACCTGTATGATATAAATGGAAATTTAATTAAGCAATTAACAAAAGGAAAATGGGAAGTAACTGATGTAAAGGGCTTTGATGGAACCGGATTGAACCTTTATTACATTTCAACTGAAGAATCTCCCATAACAAGAAATTTATATAAGCTGAACTTAAAGACAGGGGCCATTGCAAAAATTACAAAAAGCACAGGTGTGCATACTGTACAATTAAATACAGATGGGAGTACTGTGATTGACAGTTATAGTAGTACAGATATTCCAAGAAAAATACTGCTTTACCAGGCCAAGTCGATGGATAAAAAAGAAAAATTACTGTTGCAGGCTTCAAATTCGCTTGCTGATTATGCTTTGGGTAGTATGAGCATATTTACCATAAAAAATAATACAGGTATCGATTTGTATTGCAGGATGTTTAAACCAACAGGTTTCGACAGTACAAAAAAATATCCCGTTATTGTATACTGGTATGGCGGCCCGCATGCACAAATGATATTAAATTCATGGAACGGTGGGGCTGGTGATTACTGGTTTCAGTACATGGCAGAGCGTGGTTATTTAGTATTTAGTCTTGACCCCCGGGGCAGCGATAACCGTGGAAAAGCATTTGAACAGGCAATCTTTCGGCATGCAGGTGAACCACAGATGGAAGACATGATGAACGGGGTTAATTATTTAACCTCTCTGCCTTTTGTTGATAAAGACCGGATGGGTTTGTTTGGCTGGAGTTATGGTGGGTTCATGACAACAGATTTTGTTCTTAATCATCCCGGAGTTTTTAAAACAGCAGTTGCTGGTGGCCCGGTTATGAACTGGCAGTATTACGAGATTATGTATGGTGAAAGGTATATGGATTCTCCGCAAGAAAACCCTGAAGGCTATGAAGCAACAAACCTTATAAAGCAGGCTTATAAATTAAAAGACAAACTATTGCTCATACATGGACTGCAGGACCCGGTGGTGGTACAGGAAAACTCTGTGAATTTTGTAAAAGCCTGTGTTGATGCAGGTGTGCAGGTTGATTATATGATATATCCCGGCCATGAACATAATGTGCTTGGAAAGGACAGGGCACATTTGTACCAAAAGGTAACTGATTATTTTATGCAAAATTTAAAGTGAGATGTGTGAAGTTGAATTACATTCAAATGATAGTCAATTAATCCTGCACGCCAGTATCATTATTTATGGAGAAGCTGCAAATGATGCATTGGCTTTTCAAATAGCAAGAGATATTGAAGTTCATTGGAATGAAGCTGATGGAAAAGTAATGATCAGGCAAAATTGGTTTACAAAGAAATTGTACAGTGTAAAATTTAATATCGAAGGATACTTTGATCCAAATCTTACTCCACAAGTAGTTTTCGAAAATACAAACCCACGCAATAATTATTTCCGTATTGAAGAATATGCTAATGGCAATATTTCTTATGTAGATGGCATTAATTCAAACACTGGTTATTTTAAATTACAAAACCTGTTAGATAATTCATCTACGGCTGCACATGAATTTGGCCATACTATCGGGCTCGATCATCCGCAAAATCTTGATATACGTGGGCAGGGAACACCGGGAATTATGTATCCCCGTGGTACTATTGTAGATCCGCAGTTTCAATATTATCCCGATGTGGCGCCTGGAGAAAAAGGTGGTACACTAAACCCGTTTACACGTAAAGTATTACAAAAGGATATTGATGACCTGAAATTAAACAACCTTAATTTTGATGATAAAGGATTTGCCGTACTCGGTGGTTTTTCATCTGTGTGGCACGAAAAGCATATCCCACAGTAATAATAATCATTTTCAATTATCTTCGGTATTCATTAAAATGTAGCTATGGAAATACTCAGTATTAAAAACCTTACAAAAAATTATGGAAGGATAAGGGCATTAAATGATGTAAGTTTTTCTGTACCGGCAAAAACGGTATTTGGCATACTGGGGCCTAATGGAAGTGGTAAAACAACTTTGTTAGGCATTATTATGGATATTACAAAAGCTACTGCCGGAACTTACACCTGGGAAGGAGAGCAAATAGCAGCAAATGATTTACGAAAAAAAATAGGTACCCTGCTTGAAACACCTAATTTTTACCATTACCTGAGTGCAGAAAGAAATTTAAAAATAGCTGCTGCCATTAAGGGCAGGGGCGAAGGAGATATTGAAAAGGTTTTAAAAATTGTAAACCTTTACCAGCGCAAAAATTCTAAATTCCAGACTTTTTCATTAGGGATGAAACAGCGCCTGGCAATAGCTGCTGCTTTATTGGGCGATCCTGAAATTTTAGTTTTTGATGAACCCACCAATGGGCTCGATCCTGCAGGTATTGCCGAAATAAGAGAACTTATAAAAGTATTGCACAGGCAGGGCAAAACCATCATCATGGCAAGTCATATACTGGATGAAGTGGAAAAGGTTTGCACGCATGTAGCCATTATTCAAAAAGGTGTATTAAAAACGGTAAGTTCTGTTTCAGAACTGATGAGTACGGGTGCAAAAGATACAGGCATTAGTGTAGCCATTGAAATAAGTGCTGCAGATAATACAGCCGTGCAAAATATCCTAAAGGAATTAAACGGGGTGCAATCGGTAACAGAAGTTGATAATGAACTGCATTTGATTTGTTCCGAAAACATTACCGGCGAAATGCTTAACCGTTTTTGTTTTGATAATGGAGTTGTGCTTAATAAGCTAATGGTAAAAAGAAAATCGCTGGAAACAAGGTTTCTTGAAATTACCGGCAAGCAAAGCGATAAATAAAATACTGTACAGTTAAATTTTTGTAATGAACAATCTTTTAAAGATAGAATGGCTTAAACTAAAAAATTATACTGCCTTTATAGTAATGACAATATTTTTTTTAGTGGGAGTTTTTGCACTTAATTATATAGTGTATACAGTAAATAAAAATATAGTACGTAATGTACCCGGTGCCGGCCTTGTTTCATTTTCGCCATATAATTTTCCAAACACCTGGCAATCTACCAGCTATGCAACTGGCTTTATTTTGGTATTGCCAGCATTGCTTTTACTGATGCTGTTTACCAACGAATACAGTTTTAAAACACACCGGCAAAATATTATTGATGGATTAAGCAGGCAACAGTTTATTTCAATAAAATTTGTTATGGCCTTTATTTTTGCCCTGGTTTCAACTTTACTTGTTTTTATTTCGGCATTGCTTTTTGGACTGGCTTCGGGTACTTCATTTTCGTTCCAGGGTATTGAATATGTTGGTTATTTCTTCCTGAAAGCACTATCCTATAATTTAATTGCTATTTTATTTTCGGTATTAGTTAAGCGAACAGGATTTGCAATAGGTATTTTTTTCATTTACCTGGGTGCAGAAAATATCATGTCGCAGTTGTTGAATGTATTGAGTATAAAATTGAAAAACGAAAACAAAATAGATATTGGTAATATTGGTGATTATTTACCGATGAATGCAGCCGATTCGTTACTGGCTTTTCCTGATAACCCAATAAAATCAATGAGCAAAACAATAATGCCCACCGATTATACGTGGGTGGTATTTATCCTGGCAGTGGTATATCTTGTTGTGTTTTATTTATGGTCTCGGCATAAATTTATTAATGCCGACCTGTAGCTGTTATTAAGTTTTCTACTGCAGGTTCAATAAATTCATATTGAAACTTAAATCCTGCATTCAATATTTTTTTACAACTTACGGTAGCACTTTTCAGTACTTCAATGCTTCGTTGCCCCATCATCAGCTTTAAAATAATTGAGGGTACATGTATGGGTATATAAAAATGCCCTTTCATTTGTTTTGCCAGGCAAAGCATAAGTTTTTTATTGCTCACGGGGTTGGGTGCAACTGCATTATAAACCCCGCTTAAAGCTGTGTTTTCAATAGCTGTAATAAACATGCTGCACAGGTCATCAATATGTATCCAGCTTACCATTTGCCTGCCATTACCTAAAATTGTAGCAGCGCCAAACCGTATTGGTTTCTTAAATTCTGCAAATGCACCCCCTGTATTACTTAATACAATTCCTGTTCTTAATATCACTAATCGTTTTCCTAAATCGGTTACTGGTGCAATACTTTCTTCCCACAGCTTGCAGGTATGGCCTAAAAAACATTCATCTGCTTTATCATTTTCTATAAATGGGATGGTTTTGTTTTTATCATCGCCATAAAAACCAATGGCGCTGCCGCTTATCACCGCTTTTATTTTATTTATATTGTTCTTTAAGCATTCAGCAACAAGACGGCTGCTATGGGTGCGGCTTTCTTCAATCTCTTTCTTATAAGCATCGGTCCATTTTTTTTCAACAACACCTGCACCGGCTAAATGTATAATAATATCAGATTTTTGTACGGCATCCAAATCAATTACCTGTTTTTTTACATCCCATGCAGCATAGCTAAGTTTATCAAAACTCTTTTTACCTGTTATATTCCTTGTAAGAATAATAACTGCATACCCCTTTTTTAATAAGGCTTCGCTTAAAGCTTTTCCAACAACACCTGTGCCGCCTGTTATTAAAACCGTTTGACTCATGTAAAAAGTTAAAAATGGTTATGTAAAAACAAATTTAATCACATCTTGTTCAATGTTAGTAAAGCCATTGCTATTTAAGTTGTAATTTTAAACCAAAGTTTTTAAACATGAACAGGGTAATCTGTATTTTTCTTCTTGCTATTTTCTTATCAGCCACTTCTATTGCCCAAGCCATTCAATATTCAAACTATGAACGTGAGGATACCCGTGATATAAATTTCGAGATTATTGGCAAGATGAATAACAAGATTCTGGTGTATAAAAATATCAGGTGGAAACACAAGATAAATATTTATGATAACAACATGAATACAATAGAAACCGTGAAGCTTGACTTTGTGCCTGAAAAAACTTTCAATATTGATTTTGTGGCGTACAGCGATCATTTTATAATGATTTATCAATACCAAAAAGGAAACATTTTACATTGCATGGCTGTAAAGATGGATGATAATGCACAAAAGCTTAGTGAGCCGGTGGAAGTAGATACTACCCGTATTCCCGTGATGTCGAACAATAAGATTTACACCACCATCAGCAGTGAAGACAAGCAAAAAATTATCATTTTTAAAATACAAACCCGCTATCAAAAATTTAACCTGGCTACCATGTTGTTTGATAACAATATGCAATTGATAAAACGAAGCCGGTATTTAGCCGAATTTAACGACCGGAAAGAAAGCTATGATAATTTCTTATTAACCAATGATGGTAATTTTATTTTTACTTATGCAAAACAGCTGGGTTATAGGGATAACAGCAACTTTCTTTCGCTGATGACGAAAGCACCCTTTTCTGAAGATTTTTCGGAAGTAAAAATAAACCTGGATGAAAAATATATTGATAAGGTTAATCTTAAAATAGATAATAGAAATAACCGCTATATCCTAAACACCTTTTATTATAAAAAAAGCCGCGGCAGTATTGATGGATTATTTACCTATATGTACGATAAAAATAATGAAAAGGCTGCTGTTAGTGCATTTTTACCTTTTAATGATTCATTAAGAGCCGAAGCAAAAACAAGTGGAATGCTTCGTTTTGCATTTGATAATTTTTTTATCAGGCAAATTATTGTAAAAGGAGATGGTGGATTTATCCTTACTGCTGAAGATTATAGTAGTGACACAAGAGGCAGGGATCCTTTTAACAGGTACGATTACCTGTATAATCCTTATTATCCATATTATCCTTATTCAATATACCCGGGTGGGTATTATTACAATCCATATACAGGCTACTACCGGCCCTCCAGTTTTTACGGCAGCCAAAGTACACGCTATTATTCTGATAATATTTTAGTTTTAAGTGTAAGCAAAGATGGTACGCCACAATGGGATAAAATACTGCATAAATCGCAGTTTGATGATGATAATGAAAATTTTCTTTCGTTTTTTACCATGACTTCCGGTAGCGAAATTCATTTCTTATACAATTCGGATAAAAGAAATCAAATTGTAACCGACCAGGGTTTAACTCCTGACGGAGTTTTAACAAGATACCCCACTTTAAAAAGCCGTGAAAAAGGGTATGAGTTTATGCCCAGCCTCAGCAAGCAGGTGGGTGCCCGGCAATTAATTATCCCTTGCTCGTACCGGGGTTTTATTTGTTTTGCCAAAGTTGATTTTTAATGACCATTACTGTAGGGCATAAACAGTTTTCATGATGTAATAATATTTGCTCATTTTTGCTTTTCATTTATTGCTCATTGTAATTTAAATTTTAAGTGACTGGTATCTTTAAAGCCAATAACCCTTATAATAATTTTTTACTTTTATTGTATGCAGTATTACTCAAACTGCCATTGTTCCTGTATCCAAAAGCGCCGCAAGCACAGCCAATAGATGGCTTTTTGTACCATGGTTTATTAAACTGGCTACAACCTATAGGGAATAGTTTTCCGCTTATCTATTCATTTATCACTTTTATATTATTGTACAGCCAGGCAATTTATTTTAATAAACTTATCATCGATCATCGTATCATGCAGCGCCCCAATTACCTTACGGGCATGTGTTACCTGCTGCTTACATCTGTTTTTACCGAATGGAACAGTTTATCGGCTCCGTTAATCATCAATAGCCTGCTTATTTGGGTTTGGGCGCAAATGAGTGCGTTATACAGTAACCAAAAACCTAAATCATCTTTATTTAATATCGGCATTGCAATAGGCTTGTGCACATTTTTTTATTTTCCTTCTTTGTCATTTGTTATTTTGGTGATTTTTGGCCTTGCTATAACCAGGCCTTTTAAGCTTGCAGAATGGCTTATTGCACTTTTTGGTATCATCACACCGTATTACTTCCTGCTGGCTTTGTTTTTTTTAACCAACAAATGGAAAGGTTATTCCTGGCCGGGCATTGCTGTTACCAGGCCGGTATTTGACCAGTCATATTGGGCCTTTGCTGCTATAATACTGGTTGGTATTGCAACCATTACCGGTATTTTTTATGTACAGCAAAATTTTCGCAGGCAGTTAATACAGGCACGTAAAAGCTGGAACCTTATATTTTTATACTTGCTTGTAGCCTTATTTGTGCCTTTTGTAAATGCCACACATACTTTTGAATATTGGATTCTTTGTGCTGTGCCGCTTTCGGCACTTTTGGCTGCTGCATTTTTTTATCCGCAAAAAAAATGGTTTCCCGTTTCCATTCACTGGCTATTGGTAGCTTTTGTAATTGTTATCAATTTCATCGTTAGGTAATTAACCCTGTATTAGTACCTTTGCATTAACTTATTTACCTGCTGCAGATGAAAGGTATTGAAATATAAACAGAACTTACCTACGTATGCAGCGCATAATTTTTACAAATGAAATTTGGCGTAGTTGTTTTCCCGGGCAGTAATTGCGACAGGGATATGATAGAAGCCCTGCAAAACGATTTGCAGCAGGAAGTGATACAACTTTGGCATAAGGATAAAGATCTTAGCATGTTTGTAAAAGACGACTGCATTGTTTTACCCGGCGGCTTTAGTTATGGCGATTACCTGCGTTGTGGCGCCATTGCCCGTTTTAGCCCTATGATGCAAAGCGTAATTGAATTTGCAGGCAAGGGCGGAAAAGTGTTAGGTGTATGTAACGGTTTCCAGATATTGTGTGAGAGCGGTTTATTGCCGGGTGTGCTGTTACGCAACAGCCAGCAACAGTTTGTTTGCAAAAATATTTTTATGAAGGAAGTTGCATCAGAAGATGGGCCAGGCCATTCGGCAATACCTGTTTGTATCCCCGTAGCCCATGGCGAGGGCCGTTTTTTTGCCGATGAAAAAACATTGGATGAAATGGAAATGCACAGGCAGGTAATGTACCGCTATTGCGATGATAAAGGCACCATCAACCAGGCAGCAAACCCCAATGGAGCCATTCATAATATTGCCGGCATTTGTAATAAGCAAAGAAATGTTTTTGGTATGATGCCACATCCGGAAAGGGCATGCAGTGCCGTTTTAGGAAACGAAGACGGGAAAAAAGTTTTTAACCACCTGTTTGGAATAAATTAACAGTATTTAAAGGTAATGACAGGGTTTGCACAATCTGTTCCATTGATAATTTCGTAGTTTTGCTAAAAAATAATAAGAACATGAAAAGAATCTTTACTCTTTTAGGTTTTATGATGATGGCCGGCTTTGCAAAAGCACAGATAAACAACCCTGTAACCTGGACCTACAGTGCAAAAAAAGTTGCAGATAAGGTATACGAAATTCATATGACTGCAAATATTGACGGTAACTGGCATTTGTATGCACAGGATGCCGGTGAAGGCCCCGAGCCAACAACCTTTTCTTTTACAGCCAATCCGCTAATAACTTTTGATGGTAAAGTGAAAGAAGTTGGCAAGCTTGAAAAATCGTACGATAAAAATTTTAATTCAGTTTTAAAATATTATGCAAAGAAGGTTGACTTTGTTCAAAAAGTAAAAGTGAAATCTTCGGCGGCAACTGTAGTAAAAGGTACGGTTAATTATATGGTTTGTAACGACAGGCAATGCCTGCCACCTAAAGATGTACCCTTTAGTGTAAAAGTTGGTGGAAAATAAAATCGCTTTATCATATTTCCCGATTGTTCAGTCGGGAATTTTTATAAATTACAGGTATGTGGCTTAAAAAAAATATTTCATTACTAACTGCTGTATTTTTTCTTCTTCAATTTTCGGTTAAAGGGCAAGATTCATCTGCTGTACAATGGCAGGCAACAGGAAAGAAAACTGCAGAAGGTATTTACGAACTTCATTTGAAAGCACAGGTAAAACCCGGATGGCATATTTATACCATAGCCAATGCCGATGCAGGGCTTGAAGGATTGAAAATTAGTTTTTCAGATTCATCCATCATAAAAGACGGCAGCCAACAACTTACCGGCAACATAAAAACAATTACAGATAAAATCTTCAATGCAAAAGTTGAAGTGGCAGAAGACAGTTTACAGATTGTTCAAAAAATAAAACTGGCAGGTACAGTACCGGCAAAATTAAAAGTTGAACTGCTGTACAATACGGCTAATGCCGAGGAATTTATTCCCGAAGAAAGAAAAGTGGATATTGAAATGGAAGGCGGTGTAGATGTATCGGCGGGCAACAGGATTTTAATTCCAACTATTGATTTAAAAAATCCTGTTAATGACTTTGGCGGTACAGGAATTAGTGTAGAGGAAACAAACAAAGGCAGTTTATTTACTATATTTTTACTTGGTTTCCTGGGCGGTTTGGTAGCTCTGATAACGCCTTGTGTTTTTCCCATGATACCTTTAACGGTTTCTTTTTTTACAAAAAAAGCAAACACAAAAAAACAGGGCATCTTTAATGCAAGCCTGTATGGGTTCTTTATATTTTTAATTTATGTATTGCTAAGCGTACCGTTTTATTTTATCGACAGTGCAAGCCCCGAAATATTAAATTCAGTATCAACTAACCCATGGCTTAATATTATCTTCTTTATTATATTTATCGTATTTGCTTTATCGTTTTTTGGGTTATTTGAAATAACATTACCTGCAGCATTTTCGGGAAAGGCAGATGCAAAAGCAGGTACAGGTAATGTAGTTGGGATATTTTTTATGGCACTAACACTTGCCATTGTTTCATTTTCATGTACGGGTCCCATACTGGGTTCATTACTGGTTGGTTCATTAACAGGTGGCGCTGTACAACTTACGGTTGGCATGGGCGGTTTTGGTTTAGCGCTTGCATTGCCGTTTGCGCTGTTCGCCTTGTTCCCTAACTGGTTAAACTCATTGCCCAAATCGGGTGGCTGGTTAAATTCGGTTAAAGTGGTGTTGGGTTTTATAGAAGTGGCGCTTGCCATTAAATTTCTTTCAAACGCCGATTTGGTAAAACACTGGGGCATTTTAAAAAGAGAAGTATTTATTGGTATATGGATATTGGTGGGTATTGGTATAACACTGTATTTGTTAGGTAAAATAAAATTCCCGCACGATAGTCCAATAAAAAAATTAAGCAAAGCAAGAATTGCACTTGCTGTTATATTTGCTGCATTTACTTTATACCTTGTTCCGGGTGTAACCAATACCAAGTATGCAAACCTTACATTGATAAGCGGATTTCCGCCACCATTGTATTATAGTATTTACAAGCAAAACAACGAGTGTATTTTAAACTTAAACTGCTCCCACGATTATGAAGAAGGGATGAAGATGGCAAGGGAACAGAATAAACCTGTATTGCTTGATTTTACCGGTTATGCCTGTGTAAATTGCCGCCGCATGGAAGAAAATGTTTGGAGCGATCCCGAAGTGTATAAGATTATGAAGGAAAAATATGTTGTGATTTCTTTGTACGTTGATGATAAGAAGAACCTGCCCGCAGCAAAACAGTTTTCGTACAAAACTAAAGACGGAGTTGAAAAGGAAATAGTAACCGTAGGCAATAAATGGGCAACATTTGAAACAGAAAATTTTAAGAACAATGCACAACCGCTTTATGTTATATTAAATGGCGATGAAATATTGCTCAATAACCCGGTTGGTTACACACCATCTGTAAGGCAATATAAAGAATGGCTTTTAAGTGGCCTTGATGCTTACGAAAAAACAAAAAAATAAGAATAACTTCTCTAAAAGTACTTGTATAAATGGTATTGTTAAATTGATATTGCTGGATAATATGATTCCAGCATCTAACACATAACACTATATAAAAAAACCTCCGCTTAAACGGAGGCTTTCAATTTGTGTTTGGGTGTTACAGAATCTTTAATACAATTAAAAACCTGTTTATAAATTATAATGCAATTTGTTTTTCGGTCATCATCTTGCGCAGGTTAATTAAACCATAACGCATACGGCCTAAAGCAGTGTTGATACTGCAACTTGTCAGGTCGGCAATTTCTTTAAAACTCAGGTCTGCATAATGCCTTAGTATAATAACTTCACGCTGGTCTTCGGGCAGCAGGTCCACCATTTTCCTTACTTTGTCGTGGCTTTGGTTGTTCATCATTTTTTCATCGGCGCCTGCTTCTGAAAAATTGAGTACTTCAAAAATATCACGGTCATCGCTTGTTTTAATAGTAGGGGTGCGTTTTACCTTACGGAAATGATCTACACACATATTATGTGCAATACGCATGGCCCATGGTAAAAATTTACCTTCATCTTTATAGCGGCCGCCTTTTAACGTGTCGATAATACGGATGAAAACATCCTGGAAAATATCTTCGGTAAGATATTTGTCCTTTACCATAAGGTAAATAGATGTGTAAATTTTGTCTTTGTAACGGTTAACAATAGTTGCAAGAGCATTGGCATCGCCTTCCATATATAAATGGATAAGCTGCTGGTCGGTAAGATTGTTCAGGATTTTCATAAACTTCTACAGTTTTAGCTTGTTAGGATTTTAGTTTTAATAACAGGATCCAAAAAGTTTGAAAAATTGCGTAGAAGTCTTTTAGATAGGCTTAACGGTTTTTCATTTTTTGGATATTGGACAGTAAAAGTATACGATGCCTTTTTATTAAGTATGGGTGGAATTGCTCAATTTTTTGAGTTTTTCTACTAAGTAAAAATACGAAACGCTAATTTGCATCTTTACAACGGATTGATCTTTAAGAAAATATTCACATATAGACTGTAACCTTAATTAAACTGATTACTTTTAAAAAATGACTAAGATAAAAGAAGAAAATCTGCCGATAAGCAAAACACTTCAATCACCCATTTGTATAAAAGGTGCTAGAGTACATAATTTAAAAAACATAAGCGTAAACATACCTCGTAATAAATTAATAGTGGTAACAGGTGTGTCGGGCTCTGGCAAATCATCATTAACAATAGATACTTTATTTGCTGAAGGGCAACGCCGTTATGCCGAAAGCCTGAGTGCTTATGCACGCCAGTTTATGCAGCGTATGAACAAACCCGATGTGGATTATATCAAAGGCCTTTGCCCCGCCATCGCCATCGAACAAAAAGTGATAACCCGTACTCCACGCAGCACCGTTGGCAGCATGACCGAAATTTATGATTACCTGCGCCTGCTTTTTGCAAGAGCCGGTAAAACAATTTCGCCGGTTAGTGGCAGGGAAGTTAAAAAAGACGATGTTAAAGATGTAATTGATGCAATAGAGCAATTGCCTGCAGGCAGTAAGATATTATTATTAGTGCCCTTTAAACAACATGATAAAAGAAATGTAAAAGAAGAACTGAATATATTATTACAAAAAGGATTTCCACGCTTATATATAAATGGTGCAGTAGTTAGAATTGAAGATTTACTTGAAGATGAAAAAAAGAATATTTTAAAAAAAACAGATACTGTTTATTTATTAGTTGACAGGCTGATAGCAAAAAAGTTTGAAGAAGATGAACTGCACCGTATATCAGATTCAGTAAATACTTCTTTTTATGAAGGCGAAGGTGAAATGTATCTTGAAATAAACCAACAACAACTTGTACATTTCTCTAATAAATTTGAACTGGATGGAATACAGTTTGAAGAACCGGTACCTAACTTATTTTCATTTAATAATCCTTATGGTGCATGCCCTGTTTGCGAAGGGTTTTCGCAAATACTTGGTATTGACCCAGATTTAGTGATACCCGATAAAAGCCTGAGTGTGTATGAAGGCGCCGTGGCACCTTGGAAAGGAGAGAAGCTGGGTTTATGGAAAGAGAATTTTATAAAGGCTGCAAAGAAATTTAATTTCCCTATTCATAAAGCCATTATCGATCTTAACCAGGAACAAACAAATGCACTTTGGAATGGCAATGAACACATAAACGGTATCAATGATTTTTTTAAAGAAGTAGAACAAAACCTTTACAAAGTGCAATACAGGGTTTTGCTAAGCCGCTACCGTGGCCGCACTTTATGTACATCCTGCAAAGGTTACCGTTTAAGAAATGAGGCTTTATATGTAAAAGTAGGAGGTAAACACATTGGCGAACTTTGTGAAATGCCGGTAAACGACCTTAAAACCTGGTTTAAAAATTTAAATCTTAGTGAGTACGATCAGCAAGTGGCTAAAAGGATATTGATTGAAATCAATCATCGCATTAAAACATTAACTGATGTAGGGCTTGGTTATCTTACATTAAACCGTTTGGCTAATTCATTAAGTGGCGGTGAAAGCCAACGTATCCAGTTAACCCGTAGTTTAGGCAGTAACCTCACCAATTCTTTATACATTTTAGATGAGCCATCTATTGGGTTGCACAACCGGGATACCGAAAGACTGATTAAAGTGCTTAAAGAATTAAGAGATCTTGATAATACAGTTGTAGTAGTTGAACATGATGAAATGATGATGAGAGAAGCTGATTATATAATAGATATGGGGCCACTTGCCAGCCATTTGGGAGGCAATGTAGTGGCCGAAGGTAATTATGATGATATAGTAAATGCCCCCCAAAGTCTTACCGGTAAATATTTATCGGGCAACATGAAAATTGAACCACCTAAACAGGTTCGTAAGTGGAAACATTCTTTAAAGTTGGAAGGCGCCCGGCAAAATAATCTTAAAAACATAACAGTAGAGTTTCCGCTTGAAGTTTTTTGTGTGGTAACAGGTGTAAGTGGCAGTGGTAAAACTACATTGGTTAAACAAATCTTATATCCTGCGTTACAAAAAATAAAAGGTGAGTTTGTTGATAAAGCAGGATTGCATAAATCTTTAACAGGAGATATAAGCATTATATCGCAAATAGAAATGATTGACCAAAACCCTATTGGTAAGTCTTCAAGAAGCAACCCGGTTACTTATATAAAAGCTTATGACGAAATCAGGGATCTCTTCAGCAAGCAGCCATTAAGTAAGATGAGAGGTTTTCAACCAAAACATTTTTCGTTTAATGTTGATGGCGGAAGATGCGATGCCTGTAAAGGTGAAGGTGAGCAAATAGTTGAAATGCAGTTTTTGGCTGATGTGCATTTAACATGCGAAGTATGTGGAGGTAAACGCTTTAAAGAAGAAGTGCTTGAAGTGAAGTATAAAGACAAAAACATTCACGATGTATTGGAGATGAGTGTTGATGAAGCGATTGATTTTTTTCTTGCTACTGATGGAAAAGGCTCTGATGGTAGCGATGTTGCAAAGAAATTGCAACCACTTAGCGAAGTAGGTTTAGGATATGTAAAGCTTGGCCAATCTTCCGATACCTTATCGGGCGGCGAGGCACAAAGGGTTAAGCTGGCTTCATTTTTAGGCAGGGGCCGCAGCAATGGAAGCATACTTTTTATATTTGATGAACCAACAACAGGGCTTCATTTTCATGATATAAAAAAATTGCTAGCATCGTTTAATGCCTTGATAGAACAAGGGCATAGTATCCTGGTGATAGAACATAACACCGATGTGATACGTTCGGCCGATTGGGTTATAGATCTTGGTCCCGATGCAGGTGAAGCCGGAGGGAACCTGGTATTTGCAGGAAAGCCATCCGACCTTGTTCAATGCAAAGAAAGTTTTACTGGAAAGTTTCTTTAAAATTGTAAATCAGTTTTATAAATGTGTACCTGGTAATTTTATTTTTATTATTGTTTACAATCATTCATTTTTGCATACATGGGTAATATCATAATTACAATTGATGGATGGTCTTCTTGTGGAAAAAGCACACTTGCCAGGCAATTGGCAAAAGCTTTAGGATATGTATATATTGATAGTGGTGCTATGTACCGGGCTATTACACTTTATTTTTTACGTAACCATATAAACTGGGCAGATGTTAAGCAGGTAAAATCGGCATTAAAAGAAATAAATATTGACTTTAGATTCAATAAAATTACTCAGCAATCCGAAATTTATTTGAATGATGAAAATGTAGAATATCTTATAAGGGACTTGGTAATTGCTGAAAAAGTAAGCGAAATAGCTGCAATTAAAGAAATAAGGGAATTTGCAGTAGCTCAGCAACAGCAATTAGGAGCTAATAAAGGTATTGTTATGGATGGTAGGGATATTGGGACAACAGTTTTCCCTAATGCCGAATTAAAAATATTTATGACTGCAGATATTGCTGTTAGAGTTGAAAGGAGATATATTGAAATGCAGGCAAAAAACCCCAATGTGTCTATTGAAGATGTAAAAGCTAATTTACAGATGAGAGATTATATTGATTCAAACAGGGAAATAAGCCCTTTACGTAAAGCTGAAGATGCAATAGAGATAGATAATACAAATATTAATATAAACGATCAGTTAAGCTTAGCTTTGGAATTGGCTAATAAAAAATTGCAAAAAATTTGATTTTTTGGCTGATGTTTGTATCTTTACAGTCGCTAATAGCCATTTTATAATGTATTAGTATCCACAATCCATTGAACACCTCCTCTATAATTGCTTACCAATACCTCTGATTTTCTTTAAATCTCCCTTGGAATTACTTTGTCCAATCCTGTAAAAAGTTTCAATAATTTTTTATTGATGTATTTATTATTTGAAACCTACTAAATTTTAATGATGAAAAAGAATTCTACCTCCAAATCAATGTCGTTCGTTAAGCTTAGTTTAACAATGATTTTAACTGTATTATTTTCATTTTTTTCTAATTCAATCTTTGCACATCGTGTAATTTCTTATACACCACCTTGTGTGTTAACCGGGCAAACGGTTACTATATCAACTATTGTAACTGCTACAGATGTTACAACCTGGTATCACTGGCAATATCGTGTAAATGTACCGGGGGCTGCACCGGGGCCATGGATATTTTTGGATGGTAGCCCAACAGGTTTACCCGTTAATAATACAATTAACGGTACTGTGTTTGCAGTTAGTAATGCAAACAGGGTTTCGGGCATAAATGATTATTGTTACGATTTAATTATTGCCAATGCAACAACAGCATTAAATAATATTGAGCTTAGGGTATTAATGGGTGCAGGTGCCGATCCTGAAATTGTAACCAGCCCAGTTTGGAATGGTGATGACCAGGCAACAACTGAAGCAAAAAGCATCCAGATAAGAGTAAAACCTGCTGCAGAAAATTGTTTTACTTCTTGTACAGATAATATTTTAGTTTTAAATCCACCTTCTTCACCATCAACCCCTATTGAAGATTTTTATGGAGGTTTTGAATCAGGTGCGTTAAACTTTGCAGGTGTAAATGGAAATGGTAGTTCTATAACTGCTCAAACTGATTATACATTGTGGACATCAGGTTTCCCATCATCTAATTATTACAGCGTGGTAAACCATGCCGATACAATGATTTACCTGGCTACACCTTTTGCTCCTCATACCGGCAGGGATATGCTGGTTATTAATGAATCAAGTGATAATACAAGCAGGTTTTGGTATAAAACTTTAGTGGCACCAACATCACCAACTCAATTATATTATGCAGGCCCATTAACTTTTAAGGTTTGGGTTAGTAAAGTTAATGCAGGCCCTACACCAGAATTTGCATTATATGTAAATGGTACCAACAATTCAAATGTTGTTTCAAATATATCTACAGTGGCTGTTACAATGACAACAACTGCAGGGCAGCCCGGCAACGATGCTGGAGATTGGGTTCAGTACACACTTTCAGTTGTTGTGCCGCCAAATACTTATAAAAAAATAGAAGTAGGATTGCGTGGTAATAGTTCAACCGGAAGCAGTTTTGCTGTAGATGATATTTGCTTTGTGGCTCCACAAGCAGGTATTGTCCCACTTACCCTAACTGCATTAACTGCAACATATAATAATGGTGTTACCAACCTAAGTTGGGGTACAGAGCAGGAAAGCAATACCGGTTATTTTGTTGTAGAACACAGTACAGATGGGGTTCATTTTTCTCCGTTGGCAAATATAATGGCAGCAGGATACAGCAACCACACACTGGCTTATAAATTTGCCGATAATAAAACAAAAGCTGGTCAGAATTTTTACCGTATTAAAGCTATGGATAAGGATGGCAGTTATCAATACAGTAATATAGCAAGTGTAAATGTAAAATTAAAAGGCTTGTTTGTTACTGGTGTTTATCCAAGCCCGTTCAGCGATATGATTAATATCAGCGTTTCAAGTGAAAATAATTCAAATGCAACTGTAACACTTCTGGATTATACCGGTAAAAAAATAGCATCGAAAAATGCTGTTATATCAAAAGGAGTTACAGTAATTAGCTTAGATAACCTCGGAAGCTTGTCTGGCGGAATTTACATGGTAAGGGTACAGGCAGGAGATGTTACATTAGTTCAAAAAGTTGTGAAATAATTTAAGATAGAGTTAACCAAGCACAAACAAAAGATGACCCCTTGCATTTGCAAGGGGCTCTTTTTTTTAATTCTTACACTATTGAAAATAATTATTTGAGTGTACGGGCTAACCGGGTATTGAAATTAACGCTTGATTTAGTTTAATATTCCAGTTTTTTTAATTGCGGAAATTTTATCCATGTACCTGCAACTACCAATACCGACATGGCGCCGCCAAATATAATTGCAGGAACCGTACCTAACATCCTTGAGGTAACTCCACTTTCAAACTGTCCCAGTTCGTTACTTGAATTAATAAAAATAAGGTTGATGGAAGCAACCCTGCCTCTTAACTCATCGGGAGTAAATAATTGCAGGATGGTACCTCTTACTACTACACTAACGGCGTCGCATAAACCTGCAACAAGCAATGCCATAAAACTAAGCCAATAAACTTTTGATAATCCAAAAATAATTATACATAACCCAAAACAGGCTACAGCCATCAGCATTTTTAAACCTTGCTTTTGTTTCATTGGGTATCTTACTAAAATTCCAACACTAATAAGGCTTCCTATATCCATGGCTGCATTTAAAAAACCATATCCAATAGCACCTGTATGTAATACCGTACTTGCCACTTCGGGGATAAAAGCTACCGCACCTCCAAAAAGCACAGCAAAAAGATCAAGCGAAATTACGCCCAGTAAATTTTTATTGTGATATACAAACGAAAATCCTTTTTTTATAGATGTAATCATTGGCTCATTAGCTTTTACATTTACAGGCGGTTTGGGTAATAATTGTAAAGCAAATATGCCTGCAATAAAAATAAGAGCGGCAGTTACAAAGTAAGCGCCTGGTATCCCAAGTATTGCAATTAAAAGCCCGCCAATGGCATGCCCCCCAATTGATGAAATAAGCCAGGTAGAAGAGTTATAAGATATTGCATTTTGTAGTTCTTCACGAGGTACAATTGCAGCAATCATGCTGTTTGCAGCGGGGCCGGCAAAAGAACGGATGATACCTGTGCAAAAAACAACAGATAAAATTACACTTAGCTTTGTAGAATTGGTGAACTGAAAATAGGGGAGGCTGATAATGGCAAGCATTAATCCGCAAAGTGTATAAAAAGCATAAGACCAAACAAGGATATTTTTTTTGTTATGCTTGTCAATATAATGCCCTGCAAATAATGCTGCAATAACAGCAGGAACAAACTCTGCAAGGCCGGCAAACCCCACCATATATGTACTTGCTAAGTGAAATACCTGGTAAATTACAATTGTGGTTATCATTCGTAACCCAAGCACAAAAAACAAACGTGAAAATATAAAATGCCTGAATTCTTTGGTGAGCGTTTTGCTGATCATTTTTAAAAATTATGGCAAAGTTATATAATGCTGCCCATCTTCATATTCCTTATCCAAAGCGTTTATGATGGTATTAAGATGCTCGGCATTGCCCAGGAAATCGGCATTATTTGCATCAACATATAGTGTTTTTATGTTGTGTTGTTTTATGTATTGTGTATAGGTTTCCTGTAAAGTAAATAAATAATCGTTGGGTATAGCTTGCTCGTAGTTCCTGTTACGTTTCCTGATGTTTTCCTGTAATTTTTTTACCGGCGTATGCAGGTAAATAACAATATCGGGTTGTATAATTTGAGGATTGATGATATCAAAAAGTTTTTGATAAAGCCTGAACTCTTCTTCGGGCAGATTTACTTTGGCAAACAAGAGGCATTTTGTAAATAAATAATCGGATATAGTAACTGTTTGAAACATATCTTTTGTTTGTAACAGCTCTTTTAGTTGTTTATACCGCTCAGCCATAAAGAAAAGTTCCAACGGAAAAGCATACTGGGCAGGGTCTTCATAAAACCTGGGTAAAAAAGGGTTATCAGCAAATTCTTCCAGTATAAGCCTGGCATTGTAATGTTTACTTAATAAATGTGCCAGTGTAGTTTTACCGGCCCCAATATTTCCCTCAATGGTAACAAAATTATATTTCATGCAGTAGTATAATACGAACTGCAAAATAAGTGTAAACAGGTTTTATGGCATTAAAACTTTTTCACATCCAGTCTGTCGGCACAGTGTATAAGTAATTGATGTATTGTTTTGTTAAAGATAGGATGTATAAATTGTGGAGAGAGTTCATTCATTGGCACCAATACAAAACGCCTGTTTGGTATTTGTGGATGCGGTATGGAGATACCTTCTTCTTCAATAATGTCTTTGTTAAAGAATAAGATATCGATATCTATAATCCTGGGTGCATTTTTAACAGTACGTACCCTGCCCATTTTCTTTTCAATATTTAAAATAGTATGCATCACTTGCCTGGCAGATAATGCAGTTTCTACTACAACAACCTGGTTTAAAAAATCGGCTTGTTTAACATTGCCCCAGGCTGCGGTAACGTACAGGCTTGATGAACGGGTTACCTGGCCTATTTTGTTTTCAATATGCTTAACGGCAATGGACAATTGCTTTTTGTTGTTGCCTATGTTGCTGCCCAATAAAAGATAAGTTTTGTTCATTTGAAAGTATAAAGCCTTTCATCAAAAATAAAGGGTTTTGATGTTTTGATCTTCACCTTTTTAAAATCCCTGTGGTTAGGATTAATTAAATAATTATGCTCTTCGGGGATTATGGCCGATGGTACTTGTAAAACCAGGTTTAAGTTATTATTGATAAATTCTGTCCCCATAAAAGCAGTATAGTCCTCGTCTTCAATCCAGCTAGGTTTTAGTTTATTTGTATTTATTTTTTTTATAGATACATCGTCGGGTACATAAATAGAAAGGATATGGTATAGTTTCTGAATATCATTAAAACCAATATGTACTAATAATTCCAGCGCACATAATGAAATATGCTCAGCTGTGTACAGCATGCTGCTGCCTGGTTTATTCCACCGGGCACCTTTTAGTTTAGCGCCTAAACCGGAAATGTCGTTTTTATAATGTGAATTAACTATCCTGTAAACAATCATGCAAATAGTCCATGTTGAATTCTGTGTAATTGTGTTAATATCCTTTCAATGCCACTTGCCGATGTTAAAGATTCAAAAGAGAGGTTCCCGCCTAGCATATAAGGGTTCCGCTTTAGCCAATTGTAAAAGTTTTCAACCTTTCCAAAAGTAAATGTGCCTTCTTTTAATACATTTTCTATTTGTAATGCACGTTCGGCATTAATGGGAGCAAAACTTCCATTGTTTTTTGCATAGCGTTGCAAAGTACGTTCGCTTACATGCAATATAGATGCCCATTCTGCTTGTGTAAAGGGTGCTTTATCGGCTATTTTTTTAAATTCTGAGTAATTAAAGTCTTTTACTTTTATGGGTGAGATGACTTTAGTGCTCCTGTAAACAGGCTTTGATTCTTCGCCTTTTGATTGTGAAGTGATTAATTTATTTACTGTATTTTTTTCTTTCTTTTTCATATAGTCCGACAGATGTCGTACAAATATACGACAAATGTCGCTGGCTTCAAAATTTTTTTGATTCCTCATTAACTAATAGCTTTACGGCCTCAATAAGTTTTCTTTATGCAACAATATAGTCAGGTAAGGGCCATGCTGGCAATTACCAAAGCAAGCCTCAAAGCTATTTTCAGAAGTCCGTCGGCAGTAGCATTTAGTTTTGTTTTTCCTTTTGTTTTTATCCTGGTATTTGGATTTATTGGTAACAATGGCAGGGCGCCCGTTTTTAGAATTGTGATAGATAAAAGCAGTGATACTGCCAATGCATTTTATGATTCGCTCAAGGCAAGTTCAAATATTAAAATTGTGTCTTTTGCTAATAATGATGAACTGCACGACAATATCATCAAAGGAAAAATTGCCGGGATCCTTAAAATATCCAAATCGCAAAGCAGTAATCATGAATACAGTTATACATTAAAAAGTTCAAACGCAAGTAATGATAAATGGCCGCAGTTATTGCCTGTACTTAATGCCATAGCCAATAAGGTTAGCGATGTAAAGTATGAAAACCGGCCAACTTATGCTGTGGCTGATTTTAATTACCAGCGTGATATAGAAACAGTGAGAGAATACAAGACCATTGATTTTATCCTGCCCGGGCAATTGGGTTTTTCATTATTAAGTTCGGGTGTTTTTGGTGTTGCGTTCATGTTTTTCAACCTGAGGAATACTTTGGTTCTTAAAAGGTTCTTTGCCACACCCATCAGCCGCACTTATATTGTTTTGGGCGAAGCATTAAGCAGGGTGCTTTTTCAATTGCTTACTGCAATTGTAATTATCATAGCTGGCCGATACCTGTTTGGTTTTACATTGGTAAAAGGTTTTGTTACAGTTATAAATATGATGGTGCTTAGCTTTATAGGCTTATTGGTGTTTATGGGCCTGGGTTTTATTGTAAGCGGCCTGGCAAAGAATGAAAGCACCATTCCGCCTTTTGCCAACCTGCTCACTTTGCCACAATTTTTACTGGGCGGCACTTTTTTTTCTGTAGATGTTTTTCCTAAATGGCTGCAACCAATTTCAAACGCAATGCCGCTTACGCATTTAAATACAGCGCTTCGCAGCGTGGCTTTTGAGGGCCAAAATTTATGGCAGGTACGTACAGAGATTGGTATATTACTATTATGGGGTATTGCTGTTTATTTTGTTGCCATAAAAGTTTTTAAATGGGAGTAGCGTATGAATAAAAAGTTGATAAAAGGTTTTTTTATTGTGTTAGCAGTGTTATTCATAATCATAACATTGTTTTCATTGTTTATACCATCAAAACTGATGGTAACAAGAGCGGTGGTTATTAATGCAACAACTGAAAAAGTGTATCAGCAAATTAATAACCTGCAAAACTGGAAACACTGGCAGCCTGTATTCATGCACGATTCGGCTTCAATGAAATTTGTTACAGATACAAACGGCATAAGTAATGAAAGTGAATGGGGCGATGATGATTCAAAAAACAGGCTTATCATAACAGGTAAAAAAGAAAATACAGTTTTTATTACTTTAAAACGTGATGGAGAAAATGATGTGCTTAATACCATCAAAGTTTTGCCATTAGCCGATTCAATGCAGGTACAGGCCGAGTGGAATGTGCTTATTAAATTGAAATGGTATCCCTGGGAAAAATTTTATGGCATTTTTATGGAGAAACTTACCGGCCATGGTTACGAGGAAGCATTAAACAGCTTGAAAAAATATGTTGAAGAAAATCAGTAAGGGAAACTGATTTTTCCCATGCTAACCGGGATGATTTGCTTTGCCTGCTTTTTAAAAACAAGATGATTGCCAGCCACACATTCATTGGCAAGTAATGCAAAAAGTATGGCTTCTTTTGCATCTGGATTTATACCGGTACTTGCAGTGCTGTTGAATATACATTCCGGCAATTGTGTTTTTAGGTTATCTATCAATAAAGGATTATGTATACCTCCGCCACTTATAAAAAGCTTTACCCCATTTTTTTTATTTACACATTTTCCAATGGCAGCAGCAATGGTATCGGCTGTAAACTTATTAAGTGTGGCCATGGTATCGGCAACAGGTAAATCGTTGGTGCCTGTTTTAATTTTTGCATTTTGCAAATAAGCAAGGTTAAAAAGTTCGGGGCCGGTTGTTTTAGGAAAACCAATATTAAAAAAAGCCACTGACTTCAATTCATTAAGCAATTCAATATTAACCAAACCTGTTTTAGCTACTGCCGCATCTTCGTCGTAAAACATACCGGGAAATTGTTCCTGCATATATGCATCCATAATACAGTTGCCTGGGCCGGTATCTGTACAAATCATTTTGCCATCTTCATGGCCGGGCAGGTAAGTGAAATTTGCTATGCCTCCTATGTTTAGTAATACTCTTTCTTCGCCTTGCTTACTAAAAAGTAGATAATCGCCATAACCCGCCAGCGGTGCGCCTTCGCCGCCGGCAGCAATATTTTTTTGCCTGAAATCGCTAATGCAGATGATACCCGTAGCAACTGACAGGTGATCGCCATCGCCAATTTGTAATGTAGCATTACCAAATTCCTTTAGCTTGTGTAAACTTGCCGGTGCATGATAAATGCTTTGCCCATGGCTTGCAATCAAATCAACTGAATCTTTGTTAATATTCCATTTGCGTAAACATTGATTAATAATGCCCGCATGTTGCAGTGCAATCCAGGGGTTTAGCAATGTAAGTTTTTCAAGATTAACATCTTTTTTACTGAAAACCGATCTTACTTCTTTTTTAAAATTATCCGTATATGCAATACTGTCAAATTGCAGAAGTTCCAATTTGGTTTCTAAGCCGCTGCCACTAATTTTACACAAAGCAATATCCAATCCATCCAGCGAAGTGCCGCTCATTAAACCGATAATAGTGCGTTGCGGTTTACCGGCAATAGTATATAAGTGTTGGATATTGCTGTTCATCTTATTCTTTTATAAATTCCAGGTTGCGTTTTATCCCTTCAAACTTACTTCTTTTTAATGGTGAGTTTTTAAATATCGTCTTGAAAGATTCTTCAGTCAGTTCTTCCCAATCCTGCAAGGAAAAATTCAGTACTTGAGGTATTGCTTTAAAAGCTGCTTCATTATTGGGTTTCGAAAAACGGTTCCAGGGGCATACATCCTGGCATACATCACAGCCAAACATCCAGTTTTCAAATTTTCCTTTCATAGCACCGGGTATAAGTGCATCTTTTAATTCGATGGTGAAATACGATATGCATTTACTGCCATCTATAACTTTATCGGGTAAAATGGCATCGGTGGGGCAATTATCAATACACCTGGTGCAAGTACCACAATAATCTTTCACAATTTCATTTTCATATTTTAATTCCAGGTCAACAATCAGCGTGGCAATAAAAAAAAATGAGCCGTTTTGTTTGTTGATAAGATTTCCATTTTTACCTATCCATCCTATGCCGCATTTTTGTGCCCAGGCCCTTTCTAAAACGGGTGCGCTATCAACAAAACCACGGCCTTGTATTTCTCCAACCTGTTCTTTTAGCTGTTGTAAAAATAATTTTAGTTTAGCCCTTATCACTTCATGATAATCTTTACCAAAAGCATATTTTGAAATTTTAGGGGCATTTATTTGTTGTTGATCAGCAGTAAAATAATTGTAGAGTAAGGTAATTACAGATTTTGCGCCGGGTACCAGTTTTGACGGATCTATCCTGAGGTCGAAATAATTTTCCATGTATTGCATGCTTCCATGCATATTTTTATTTAGCCATTGTTCCAGTCTTTTTGCATCTTCATCTAAAACTCCGGCTTTGGCAATGCCGCAGTAATCAAACCCATGCTGCAAGGCTAATGATTTGATGAAATCCGTATTTCTCTCAATATTGGTCATTCGCCGGTTTCTGTATCTTCAAGATGAAGTTTATGAAAAAAACGATGTGCAATGGGGGCAATTAAAATTCCGATGGTACTTATAAACGCAACGCCGCTGAATAAAGCATATAATGATGCAAAAACTTTTGCCGTGTTTGTTAACTTGATGCTGTTGTCAATCATGGGCCCCATGCCACTTAATATCATGGATGCATTTAAAAGGCTATCGTACCAGTCCAGTTGAGGTATAGTTATTTTATAACCCAGTACACCAATTAGTAAACAAATGGCCATGATGACTAATCCAACAACAGCATTTCTCCAAAGTCTTTTGTAAAACACAGCTACCGGTGCTAATTTACCTTTTTTATGAGCAGGCATAATTTATTTTATTTAAAAATACAAAGCCCTGCAGTAAATGCAGGGCAAAATTTATAAATGCTAATTAAAAATTTATATCATAGCCCAAAGTGCCAATAAGTTCAAAATAGCCAAAGCTGTGTCTTGCCCGTATGCCTTTAATTGCATTGCTGTTGCTTAGTGCATTCAGGTATTTTACATAGCCCGATTTACCGGTAAACTCAACAAATAATTTTTTTAAAGGGTAAAGCCTTAAGCCAGCTTCGGCGCTGATGTTATAGCCGGCAATATGAAAGTCGTTGTTCAGCCTGTCGCCTCGCCAGGTAAAATCTGTTCGGGGTATATTGATGCCGGCGCCTGCTTTCCAAACAAAACTAAGTAAAGGGTTTTTGCTGTGAATTTTCATAAGCAGGTTTTGCTGTTGCACATAATTAAAATGAAGCCAGTTTGCTCCATCGGTATGTTCAAAATGAAGAAAAGTTTGTGGGTTTAAAGTGCTGTCGCCATTAACTGCTACACCATCAATAGTACCCGTTACTTTTACTGTTTGCCAATCGGTAACAATATATTTTGCATGATCAAAATTCAATTCAATAGCCCTTGAGTGTTTCCTGTTAAGGTAAAAACCTATGCGGTAATTGTATTGCGGTATCGAAACATCAAGCGGTTTTTTATAAACAGCATCCATATCGGGCCTGTCTAATGCTTTTGCATGGTGCAGGGTAAAGTTGGTACCGTTGGGCATCGAAAAATGAATGTTGCTTTTAGTGTACCACTCGGTATTGTAACCCCATTGAATGTACATACCCGATAACGACCTGCGTTTTTTTTGTGCATTTACAGTTAGCGTAATAAGGCCTATGGCAGTAAGGGTAATTGCTTTTTTAAACATAAATATGGTTAGGGCAACAAAATTACATAAACCTGCTACAATTACATATAAAATATATGATTTCTGCTTATGCGGCAGAACAGGCCTTTGTAAAATGCCATAATAACCTATAAAAATCCTTTGGTTTAAGTTTTGTAATTAAAAATATAAATTTTTAAAAAATGAGTTTACAGAACTTAACAATAAAATCGCAGGAGATATTGCAACAGGCACAGCAAATTGCATTTAATGCCGCTAACAATAATATTGAAACCGAACATATCCTTAAAGCATTACTGAATGATAAGGATTCGCCTGTTGAATACCTGCTCAAAAAAAACGGGGTTAATGTTTCTTATGTTGATGAGAAATTGGATGCAGCCATAGCAAAACTGCCAAAAGTTTCTGGTGGAGAGCCTGCCCAATCATTAAGCCGTGATGCAAACAATGTGTTATTGCGTGCAACCGCCACCTTAAAAACTTTCAAGGATGAGTTTGTAAGTGTTGAACATTTACTGCTTGCATTACTACAGGGTAATGATAACACTTCAAAAATTTTAAAAGATGCCGGCCTTACCGAAAAAGGGCTGATTGCAGCTATTAAGGATTTAAAGAAAGGCTCAACAGTTTCATCTCAAACATCCGAAACACAGTTTAATGCTTTAAACAAGTATGCAAAAAACCTGATAGAGATGGCAAGAGCCGGAAAACTGGATCCCGTTATTGGCAGGGATGAAGAAATAAGAAGGACTTTGCATATCCTTAGCAGGAGAAGTAAAAACAATCCAATTTTAGTGGGCGAACCCGGTGTGGGTAAAACTGCTATTGCCGAAGGCCTTGCTATGCGGATTGTAAATGGCGATGTACCGGAAAATTTAAAATCAAAAATTATCTATGCACTTGATATGGGCCTGCTTATTGCCGGCGCCAAATATAAAGGCGAGTTTGAAGAACGATTAAAATCGGTGGTTAAAGAAGTAACAGCAAGCGATGGTCAAATAATTCTTTTTATTGATGAAATACATACCCTTGTGGGTGCAGGCGGAGGCGATGGCGCTATGGATGCTGCCAATATTTTAAAACCTGCATTGGCAAGAGGTGAGTTAAGAGCGATAGGCGCCACCACATTAAGCGAATACCAGAAATTTTTTGAAAAAGACAAAGCGCTTGAACGCCGTTTTCAAAAAGTGATTATTGATGAACCTTCAGTAGAAGATGCCGTTTCTATCTTACGTGGATTAAAAGACCGGTACGAAACTTACCATCATGTTTTAATAAAAGACGAAGCCATTATTGCGGCAGTTGAATTATCTAATAGATATATCACCGACCGTTTTTTACCCGATAAGGCCATTGATCTTATTGATGAAAGTGCAGCCAAATTAAGGCTTGAGATGAACAGTATGCCCGAAGAATTGGATGAACTGGAAAGAAAAATCCGTCAGTTGGAAATTGAGCGTGAGGCCATAAAAAGAGAAAATGATGAACAAAAATTAAAACAACTTAATACCGATATTTCAAACCTGTCGGTTGAGCGGGATACGTTTAAAGCTAAATGGCAACAAGAGAAAGAGGTTGTTGAAAAAATTCAAAATGCTAAAGTTGAAATAGAAAACTTAAAACTGGCTGCAGATAAGGCCGAGCGTGAAGGCGATTATGGAAAAGTGGCTGAAATTCGTTATGGTAAAATTAAAGAACAGGAAAAAATTGTGGCCGATTCAACTTCTCAGCTATTAGATAATTCCGAAAAAAGGCTTTTAAAAGAAGAAGTTGATGCAGAAGATATTGCCGAAAATGTGGCAAAAGCCACCGGTATTCCTTTAACAAAAATGATGCAGAGCGAAAAGGTTAAGTTATTGCTTTTAGAGGATGAACTGCATAAAAGAGTAATAGGGCAGCAGGAAGCTATTGAAGCGGTATCGGATGCCATAAGGCGCAGCAGGGCCGGCCTGCACGACCCCAAAAAACCTATCGGCTCTTTTATTTTCCTGGGTACAACAGGGGTTGGTAAAACCGAATTGGCTAAAGCACTTGCCGATTACCTGTTTGATGATGACAGCATGATGACCCGTATTGATATGAGCGAATACCAGGAAAAACATACGGTGAGCAGGCTTATTGGCGCACCTCCCGGCTATGTGGGTTACGAAGAAGGCGGGCAGTTAACAGAGGCCGTCAGACGCAAGCCATACAGCGTAATTTTGCTTGATGAAATTGAAAAAGCACATCCTGACGTTTTTAACGTACTTTTGCAGGTATTGGATGATGGCAGGCTTACTGATAATAAAGGCCGTATTGTAAATTTCAAGAATACGATCATCATTATGACAAGTAATATGGGCAGCCAAATCATACAGGAGAACTTTGAAAATATAACGGAAGAGAATAAGGATGAAGTGGTATCGAGGACTAAAATGGAAGTGATGGCCCTTTTAAAGCAAACCATCAGGCCCGAATTCCTGAATCGTATTGATGAAGTAATCATGTTTCAACCTTTACTGAAGGAAGAGATTAAGGGCATCATCAAATTACAGTTAGAAAGTTTAAAAACACTGGTTGCCGAAAACGGTATCAACTTACAGTTTAGCGATTATGTGTTGGATTTCTTAGCCGAAAACGGGTTCGACCCACAATTTGGAGCCAGGCCGCTTAAGCGCCTGATTCAAAAAGAAATCATCAACCAGCTTAGTAAAAAGATACTGGCAAATGATATAGATAAATCAAGGCCTGTATTGGTTGATGTGTTTGATGGAACAGTAGTTTTTAGAAATGAAGTTGTAAAAGAGAAAGAAAAAAAAGTAAAATAAACAATTCAATGATTGAGTTGTTATAATTAAACAGTAAAAAAAGAACAGGTTATGGCAATGAAAGTAAAAGAAGTAGTAGAAGTTATTCCTCCACAGGATATTTTTGTAGGAAATCCGCAGGCTCCGGTAACGCTTATGGAGTTTGGAGAATACGAAAGCGAAGACTGTGCTAAAGCAAACGAAGTGGTGAAAAAACTGTTAGATGAGTTTGATGGTAAAATAAGGTTTCAGTTCCGTCATTTTCCTTTAACCAGGATACACCAGCGTTCGATGAAAGCAGGTGAAGCCGCCGTAGCGGCATCGCAGGTAGGTAAGTTTTGGGAAATGCACAATATACTTTTCGAAAACCGCCGGCAGTTAGGCACCACAAGTTTAAAACTGTACAGCAAGGAGGCCGGTGTAGAAAATAAACATTTTCTTGATGACTTGATTAACTCAACCTATGGTTGGCAGGTACGTAACGATTTGAATGAAGGAATTGAGAAAGGTGTAAGAGAAGTACCGGCATTTTTTGTAAACGGGCAAATGGTAACAGGCAAGCCCACTTACGAAAACATAAGTAAAGACATTGTATCAGCGCTTAAAAAAACAAAGAAAAAAGCACCTGCCAAACAAAGAGCTTAATTTAACTTAAAAGCCCCTGAAAAAACAGGGGCTTTTTTGTGTTTAATTTTATTTTGCTTCTACCTAAATATTTGCATTTATTCACCATCAACTATTTCTCCATAATCAATCAACAGTTCTTCACCTTTCTTAATATCTCTTATTGCTTCAAAAAACTCTCCTTCATTTATCGAAATAATGTTAGGAGTATCAGAATGATTTAGAAAATTAACCAGGTCCAACTTTTTAAAGCCATAATCCGGCACAAAATAATCATGCTCATCATACAGGCAATAATTTTCTATCAAAGCTTTTGCATGTGCAGGCAGCGCTGCTACTTCATTTTTTGAAATATTAATCCATTTTTCTTCGTCGTTTGGTTTGGCAAACATGCTACGGCAGCCTTTTGGTATATCTTGTATAGCAAATACGCCAATGCCTTCAATGGGCGAGGGCATAATCATCACCCAGGTGTTTGCGGACAGTTCTTTCAGCAGTTGGTCTTTAGTCATGTTTTTTGTTGGATATAGCCTCGAACAATAAAATATTGTGCAGCACAGTATGTAAGCATTATCAACAGCCCCGAATAGGGGAAAGCTGTATAAAATTTATTGATGGCTAGTAATGAATCGGATACAACAAATGCCAATGCCCCGGTTATATAACAAATTGCTGCCTTATAGTTTACCCTGTTATAAATGTGCATACTGCAAAGCAACATACAGCATATTACAGCGGCATACACAGCAACAGGAATTTTTAAATTACCTAAATGAGGAAACAGTTGCCAGGTGAGCGTTATGCCATACATTACAACCAGTGCAGGCACGAAAGGATACTTTTTAAAGAGTGAAGTTTGTTTTGGCCTAATCTTTAAAAAATAAATGATATAAAAAATATGCGTAGTTAAAAAACTTATTAAACCTAATATAAAAAAAAGTGCATGCCTGTTCTCAAAAAGCAGCAATACATCTCCCAGCCATGAAAAAAACAAACCGCTAAGCAGCAATAATTTGTTGGGTACCTTAGAAACCGTTAGCCATAACAAAACCATCAATACCGGCATCAGCAGGGGCTTTGCCGCATAATGCAGCAGTTGCAAATTTGTGGCTATACTAACCAGGTTGGTGATGGTTACAATGCAAAAGAAATAAACCGCTATTTTTTGTTTGGGTTGAAGCATGTGGTAGAGTGTTGTCAAAATTTATTTTAACTCAATAAATGCCTTTCCCGAAAAATAAAAACTGTTCAACGAATCTTTTACATGCGTTGTATCAGAAAGTGGCAGGGTGAATGGCTCGGCCAGTGTATAATTGAGCGAATCTTTTTTATACATGATAACCTTATGCCCCCGGGTTATGTATTTTTTCATTCTTGCAACAGCTAAAGCCGAATCGGGTGTTACCATAAATACCACTTTAAAAGTATAGGGGCTTGCTGGAGTTGTTGTATTTGTTGTGGTTGCGGCAACAGATAATGTTGTATCGGGCTTTTGTTGTGCTGTGTTTTTTGAACTGTCGTTGGCTGGCTCTGCCGGTTGTACATTTACTATTTCGGTTTTATTTTTTTTATGGATGAAAAAATACCAAACCGTGCTGGCAATAAGCCCTGTTGAAACCAGGAGTGCTGCAATCAATAACCCTTTTTTTCTGTTGGGTGTAGTTTTGTTTTTTGATGCAAATGAAATAGAAGGCTCTTCCAAATCTTCTTTATGAATATTTAAAGGTGCAATATTTTCAGTTTTTGGGGCAAAATTGGTTCCCTGTGTAAAAACAAACTCTCCCTGCTGATTTTTCAATAGTGTCCCTATGCCTTCTAAATTAAAAGGTTTACCTATGTTTAAAAATTGCTTGCCAAGTTCAAGGTATGATTCCAGGTCGCCGGCGGCAAGTTGTTTCATTTTACCACTATGTGATGCTATAAAATCAATAAGGGCAGTATCTTCTGTTGCCCTTTGATTGTATTGAAAGGATATGGCATTTTCAGGTATATGAAAATCCTTATCGGTTTCTTTAGGCATAACAAAATCGGGAGATAACGTAAAAGTGCCCATACCTTGTAAGGTTACTTCTTTTGCGTTGTAAAAATGTTGAACCAGCAGTTGTTCTATTTTCATCAGGATAAAAGTTAAGGATAACAAACCTACAAGATATTCGCTACATAACAAAGTACTGCTTATTTGCCTTAATTTTGCTACATGCTTACGGAAAAAGAAAAACAGTTCATAACACGCTGGGAGCAGGTTAGGGAAAAAGAAGGAACAGTACTGGCAAAACTTTTATACGGGTTGCCGATGGCTATGTTATTTGGCTTGCCAATCTTATTATTTATTGCTGTAGTTTATTTTGTTTCGCCCGATTGGTACACAAAGGTTTCAAACAGGCTGTCGAGTTCTTTAGGTACAATTATTATTGCGGTTTTTATTTGCATTCTTTTTTATGCGTATTTCAGAATGCATTATAAATGGGAGATGAATGAACAACTTTACCATGAATTGAAACGTAAAGCCAATAAGGAAGAAGAATCAACAAAAAAATAGTTTACAATTATTAAAAACTTAAATCAATTTTACAAAATGCTGAAAAGAATAGTTTTTATCCTACCTGTCATTTTTTTTATAGCTGGCTGTTCAAAACCCGATCCAAATGAATGTCAATATACCGAATCGTCGGTAACAGCACCTGCTTCAGAAGTTCAAACTTTACAGGCATACTTAACTGCCAATAATATTACTGCTATACAGCATTCAAGTGGTCTTTTTTACCAAATATCTAACCCCGGGGCCGGGGCTACTGCATCTGTTTGTTCAAATGTTACTGTAAAATATTCCGGATATCTTTTAAGCAATGGAACAAAGTTTGATGAAAACCTAACCGGTGTTACGTTTCCATTAGGTTCATTAATTATAGGCTGGCAAAAAGGAATTCCTTTAATAAAACCGGGAGGCTCTATTACCCTTTACCTGCCGCCTTCTTTAGCTTATGGTAACAATGCAATAGGAACCATCCCGGCAAATTCATATCTTATGTTTGTTATTCAATTAGACAGTGTTCAGTAAATACAACCATTAAAATTTTATACTGTGGCACAGCATGAAGCCATTTCGGTATTTGATATGTTTAAAATTGGTGTAGGCCCCAGCAGCAGCCATACACTTGGCCCCTGGCGGGCAGCGCAGCGTTTTATACAATCATTAAATGATAAAGAATTACTACAGCAGGTAAAAGAACTTCGTGTGCTGTTATATGGCTCATTGGCTAAAACAGGAGTGGGGCATGGTACCGATATTGCCGTACAACTTGGTTTATGTGGCGAAGACCCGGTTAGTTTTGATGTAAATAATATTGATGCCCGTATCAGCGATATCAGGACAATGAAAAAATTAATCCTTTCGGGTAAGCATGAAATTGATTTTGATCCTGCTGAGGATATAGAGTTCCTGATGAGCGAATCATTGCCTTTTCATCCTAATGCTTTAAGTTTTTTGGTAACCCTGCAAAATGAAAACAGTTTTGCTGAAACTTTTTATTCAGTAGGTGGTGGTTTTGTAATAAAAGAAGGAGAGGCTGAAGTGGCTTCATCTGGTGTTAGTTTGCCTTTTCCCATCAATACTTCGGCCGAACTATTGCATTGGTGTATGAAAACAGGAATGAATATAAGTGATGTGGTTTTAGAGAATGAAAATACCTGGCGCAGCGAAAAAGAAACCAAAGAAGGCGTACTTAATATATGGCGTGTAATGAAAGAATGTATTTATAAAGGTTGCCATACTGAAGGAATTTTACCCGGAGGGTTACAGGTAAAAAGAAGAGGTGCCGGTTTAAATAAACGATTGATGAAGGGTAAGGTTTATAATAATTACGATAGTTGGTTACAACAAATTAAAATTGGTGGCGATAATTTCAATTATATACTTGATTGGGTGAGTTGTTTTGCGTTGGCAGTAAACGAAGAAAATGCAAGTTTTGGCAGGGTAGTAACAGCACCAACAAACGGTGCAGCAGGTGTAATACCAGCTGTATTACAATATTATATTGCTTTTTGCGGAGGTGATACGGAGGAAAAAATTATCCAGTTCCTGTTAACGGCATCCGAAGTGGGAAGTATATTTAAAAAAGGCGCCACCATTTCTGCAGCAATGGGAGGTTGCCAGGCAGAGATTGGTGTTAGCAGTTCGATGGCTGCTGCTGCGCTAACAGAATGTATGGGTGGCACGCAAAAACAAGCATTAATGGCTGCAGAAATAGCTATGGAACATCACCTGGGTATGACCTGCGACCCTATTGCCGGACTGGTACAGGTACCTTGTATTGAAAGAAATACAATGGGTGCAATAAAAGCCATAACTGCAAGTCAACTGGCTATGCAAAGTTTACCGGATTATGCAAAAGTTTCTTTGGATAGTGTAATAAAAACTATGTGGGAAACTGCTTTGGATATGAATTATAAATATAAAGAAACAGCTGATGGAGGCCTGGCAGTGAATGTGCCACTTAGCCTGAGCGAATGTTAAATTATTATATGCATCAATAAATGCAATAGAAATTAGATACCATACTTTCTTTTGATATCTCTTTCCGAATCTCTTTGTTTGATGGTTTCTCTTTTATCGTAATGCTTTTTGCCTTTTCCTAAACCAATCTCCAGTTTAAAATAACCCGATTCGGCAAGAAACAACCTTAATGGAATAATGGAATAGCCTTTTTCCTTTATCTTGTTTTCCAGCTTTTTTAATTCTTTTTTATTCAGCAATAGTTTTCGTTCCTGCATCGGTTCATGATTGTGATAAGTGCCAAAAGCATATTCTGATATATGCAGGCTCTTTATATAAAGTTCTCCCTTGTGAAAAATGCAATAGCTATCGTTGAAACTTGCTTTGCCCGCACGCAATGATTTTATCTCGGTACCACTAAGTACCATACCGGCAATATAGGTCGATTCAAAAAAATATTCGTGATGTGCCTTTCGGTTTGTTAGTTCCAAAATTTTTTTTGGCAAAGGTATTGCCTTTGATTTTAATGTGCAGGATTGGTAGTTATTTTATGATGGTAACATAGCCGGTAAATGGTTCCCTGCCATCTCCCGGTTCTATTATATAAAAATAGGTATCTATAGGCAATGGCTTGCCTTTATATGTACCATTCCAGGGTTTATAAACACCTTTGCATTCAAATACAAGCTGCCCTGCACGGGTAAAAACCTGTGTATGGTTATTCTTATATTCATTCAGGAATTGAATCTCCCAAAAATCGTTGATGCCATCATTGTTGGGAGAAAAAGTATTGGGTATCCTTGGTATTTTTAAAACATCAACAAACATTTCATCGGTAGCCGAACAACCACCCGCTGTTGTTACTGTAAAAGTATAGGTGATATCATCTTTTGCATCAATGCAATTTGGTTTTAAAACCGTTGTATTATCAAGGTATAAAGGAGGCCACCAGGTATATTGCTGGTTAACACCTGTGGCTGTTGCATCAATTGTTATCCTGCCACCTTCAAGCATAACCCTGTCGGGGCCTGCATTTGCAACAGGGTAGGGGTTTACTGTAAGTTGTTTTGTAAGCAGATTACTTTTACAACCATGGCTGTTAATTGTGAATAAACTTATATTGTAAGTATTGGTATTAGGATAAGTGTAAGTAAATGTTGCTGAATCCTTTGTTATACCATTGCCCAAATCCCAATTCCATTGCACAGTAATGCCATCCATGCTGTTTGTTGAATCGGAAAAAAATATTGCATCGCCGAGGCAAACATTAGTTTTACTTAATTCAAATGCAGTAATAGGTTGTGGATGTATTGTATTTATAACAATACTTGTATCATTTGTACAACCCATATTGCTAGTAACCTGCAGGTTAACATTAAATGGCCCCGTATCAGTATAAATATGTGTGGGTGTTTTTAATGTAGAAAAATTATTACTGCCACTAAGCGTATCGCCAAAGTTCCATAAGTAACGAAAACTATTTTCGGTACCATCGGTTATGGTTGACAGGTTTGAAAAACTAACTACTGCATTGGGCAAACAAATCGATGGAGGGAAACTAAAATCTACAATAGGTTTTGGTGCAATAACAAATGCAATTTGCGAGCCTGCTACAGATGGCGTATCACATTCGCTTAAAATTGTATTTCCATCAGAGCCATATTGTAATATAATTTTAAAATTTCCGGGCTGATTTACAGAAGTATTAAAGTAAACGGCAATTTGCTTTGTTAATCCGCTTACACAATTAATTGGCAATGCACTACTGATGGTAACCGGGTATGGGCCAGTGATGATAAAATCTGAACCATCGGCAGCAACAGAATTGCATTTGATATTATTGGGAAAAATCAATAACAATGAATCGGTACTGCATTTATTGTTAATTAGGCTATCCATTGGTACGGGTGTAGGCGATAATACACTAAAAGGTACCGATTCGCCGGGAGGTACTTCATTATCACAAAGATCAAGTAAGGTATTTGAATCTGACCCGTTTTTTGCTACCAGGTTATAATTGCCAAAAGGTAAAGAATTGCTAAAGGTTATTAAAACAGAATCCATATCAAAACCGGTAGCACACCCAAAACCTACAGCGCTGGTAATGGTAGCGGCAGGAGGGCTTAATATAAAGTCTGATCCATCGCTTGCAAGGCTGCTGCATTTCATGCGTTTGTTTAGTTTTACTAACACCTGGCTGCCATCACAAGTTGTATTTTGTGCTAAAGCAATATGGGGTGGTAAGGTATCGGTAATAACTGCAGTACCACCACCAAATGATAATGCATAGCCGTGTTGTGAATCGGAAAAATGGCTTACTAAAAGTAAGTAATTGTGGCCTTGTGTAATTAAAGGGCTATTTGCAAAAGCAGATAACATTGCTTCGGGTGCAGAAGCACATTGTATATAATTTAAACCGGTATCAGAAGCGCCTGTTGGGCCATAAGTGCCTGCCCAATTGCCGGTAACAATTAAACTGCTATCGGTAAAAACATCGTTAGGATTATGGCCTGTAATATCGTACAATTGCCAGTCATAGTCTTCATCAAAAATATTAGGTGTAATAGTAAAACTTAATGTTCCGCTTTTAAAGCAGGTAAATTTGTACCAAAAAGGGTTTCTATCCATGTACGACGAATCATTGCTTGCAGAACATCCCGGAACATATATTAACGATGACCTGCAAAGAGGAACACTATCCTGCAAAAAAACAGAAGTACCACATACGGGAAAAGCAGTAGATGGAGTTTGGCCAAGTGTGCTGCAGGGGAATTGTGCAAATACACTGCCTGCCTGCATATAAAATATAAATATGATAACCCTTTTTAGCAGCATGTTTAAATTCTTTATACTGCTGCAGGTAAAAATTATTTAATTAAGATTGCAGCAGATTTAGCCTTTAAAGAGACTTAACAAGTTACCCAATTTTTCACGTAAGTCTTTACGGTGAACAATAAAATCTAAGAAACCATGCTCCAATAAAAATTCACTGCGTTGAAAACCTTCGGGTAAATCTTTTTTTATTGTTTCTTTAATTACCCTGGGGCCGGCAAATCCTATAAGTGCGCCCGGTTCGGCACAAATTACATCGCCAAGCATGGCAAATGATGCGGTAGTACCACCAAAAGTAGGGTCGGTACAAAGGGAGATATAAGGGATTTTTTTATCGCTGAGTTGAGATAGTTTGCCAGATGTTTTTGCCAGTTGCATTAATGAAAATGCACTCTCCATCATCCTGGCGCCACCACTTTTATTTATTATCATAAACGGGTAGTTATGTTGCATACAATAATCACAGGCACGGCTTATTTTTTCACCCATCACACTGCCAAGGCTACCACCTATAAATTCAAAATCCATGCAGGCAATTACTAATGGATGGCCCATTATTTTTCCATCTGCTACGGTCATTGAATCGTGAATGCCTGTTTTTGCATAAGTTTCTTTTAAGCGCTCTTTGTAAGGCTTTAAATCAACAAAATTCAGGTAATCTTTTGATTTAATGTTGGTAAATAGTTCAGTAAATGTGCTGTCGTCATAAAGAATTTGAAAATACTCCTGGCTGCCAATCCTGTGATGGTAATCGCATTTTGGGCATACAAATTTATTTTCGGCTAGTTCAGAAACAGTGCAGGTATATTTGCATGCCGGGCATTTTGACCACAACCCTTCGGGTGCATCTTTTTTATCTTTTGTAGATGTAAGGATGCCCTTTTTCATCCGCTTAAACCAACTTGACTTTAATTGTTCTTCGGCATTTTGTTCGCCCGCAAGGTTGGCATCAAAATCTTCCTGTTGCATACTTAAAATTTCTCTTTAGGTATTTGGGTTGATAATCTTATCGGGGTAGGAATATTTTCCATAAGGCACAAAGTAAGCAAAGATTTTGAGCATTACATATTTTGATGCCTTATGGAAATAAAAAAATGATTAAGCTATTGTAATATCCTTGTCTAAATAAACGTCCTGGATAGTATTAAGTAACTCAACACCTTCTTTCATTGGCTTTTGAAAAGCCTTGCGCCCGCTGATGAGGCCCATACCACCTGCCCGTTTGTTTATAACAGCTGTGGTTACTGCTTCGGCTAAATCGGTAGCACCTTTACTTTCGCCGCCACTGTTAATTAAACCTACACGGCCCATATAACAATTAGCCACCTGGTAACGGCATAGGTCGATAGGATGATCGGTAGTTAATTTTGAATATACAAGCGGAGAGGTTTTACCATGTTTTGTAGCGTTGTAACCGCCATTATTGGTAGGTAATTTTTGTTTAATGATATCGGCCTGTATGGTAACACCAAGATGGTTTGCCTGCCCGGTTAAATCTGCAGAAGCATGATAATCTACTCCATCAACTTTAAAACCGCTATTGCGCAGGTAGCACCATAGTACGGTTGTCATGCCCAGTTCGTGTGCTATTTCAAATGCAGTTGATACTTCCTGTATTTGGCGTGTGCTTTCATCACTTCCAAAATAAATGGTAGCGCCAACGGCAGTTGCTCCCATATTCCATGCATCTTTTACTTTACCAAACATTACCTGGTCGAACTTGTTTGGTAAACTTAAAAATTCGTTGTGATTTATTTTTACCATCATTGGTATCTTATGAGCATACTTACGGCTAATAATGCCCAGTACACCATAGGTAGATGCCACTGCATTACATCCGCCTTCAATAGCCAGCTTTACAATGTTTTCAGGATCAAAATAAATAGGGTTGGGTGCAAAAGATGCTCCGGCGCTATGTTCAATACCCTGGTCAACCGGTAATATAGATACATATCCTGTACCACCTAAGCGGCCATGGTTTAATATATTCTGTAAACTAATTAATGTTTGATTGTTTCTGTTACTATTTTTCCAAACCTCGTCAACATGGTTAGGGTTTGGATGGGTTATATCATTTTTTGAAATGGTTTTACACTCATGGTTCAACAGGCTATCGGCCTGGTTGCCCAATAATTCTGCAATTTTTTTATTAGCCATATTAGTTTGGTTTTTGGCAAATTTAGTATAAAATGTATTGAAAGAGTAGTGAAACGGATAATTTATACCCCTAAAATCCTTTAAAAAAGATGCATATGAAATATGATATAAAAACTCAATTATTATATCAAAATTGAGTGGTATTTAATAGCCTGGAATTTATTTATTAACAGCGTTGATGATAGTTGTAAAATAAGCAGGTGCTTTTAGTAACCTGCTTCCGTACCAGCTAAACATTTCCCCATCTACCAGCATAATTTTAGTTGTTGGCAATTGTTCCGATAATTCTTCAATATGTTTTTGTTTAAACGGATAAGGTTCGCTGGATAATAACAGTAGTTGGCAATTGGCTTTTTTAATTGCTTCAATATTTACCTGAGGATATCTTGAAGTAGTTGCAAATACGTTTTTAAAACCGCAACAGGTAAGCATATCATTAATAAAAGTATTGCATCCTGCAGCCATAAATGGATTTTTCCAGATAAGGTATGCTGTACGAATTGTATGATTAAGGCCGGGTATTTGTACAAAGTTTATTTTTACCTGTTTTATTAATTCTTTTGCCTCTTTTGCTTTTTGTACCAGGTTGCCAATATCTTCAATCATTTGTAAAGCATCTTGCAGGTTGTTTACATCGGTAAGCCAGATGGGGTAATAGTTTGCTAATTGTTCTACCTGTTCCTTTGTATTTTCTTCCTTATTGGCTATTATTAAATCGGGGTTAAGTTCCTTTACCTTTTCGATATTGATTGTTTTTGTACCGCCAATTTTAGTTTTTGATTTATACCATTCAGTTGGATGTACACAAAATTTGGTTATAGCAATGGTTTCCTCTTCCAGGTTAAAATAATGTAGCAATTCGGTTTGCGAGGGAACCAGTGATATTATCCTTTTTGGGAAAAAGCCAGGTTGAGATGAACTATTTAAAATCATTGGTTAAAAATAATGCTAGTAATTGTTTACTGCATAAAAAAACTTCCATAGCGTTACTATGGAAGTTGAAAAATTTAACCAGCCAAGCACATGGGCAGGTTTTTCAGGATTTTTTAGGTTGGATCTTCTTTCGTAAGGGGGTTACCTTATATGGCAGAGGTTCCAATTAATAATTTATCCTGGTTTCAGTGTTTTTCATTTTCGCCATCATCGCTTTTTAGGGCATAGGCAGGATTTTGGTTTTCTTTGGTTTTTCTGCCATCATCGCTTTTTAAGGCATAGGCAGGATATTGGTTTTCTTTGGTTTTGCCATCGTCGCTTTTTAAAGCATAGGCAGGATTTTGGTTTTTTTGGTTTTTCGTCCATTGTTGTTTTACAACTATGGTAGGATATTATTATTAAAATTTAAAATAGAAGTTGACTGATATCGGATTGTCTTAGGTGCTTCACAAACATTGGATACAATTCTATTGGTTTTAATCAGGATTTTGGATAATGATTGATATTTGAATTCCTATCAATCAACTTCTGATACAAAGATGCAATAGATTATAATTAAAAAACAGAGCGAATGTGCTCTATTTTTTGAGTATTGATATTACTCTGTAAATAGTAAGTATCCAGTAATGTTAATAGTGCTGTTACGAAGGAATGTATCGTATTTTTACGTTTAATTAATTTAAAAAAGTTGCACAAAAAAATAATGCTGCATCAGTAGAATGCAGCACTATATTAAGTTTTAAAGCTTTCGTAATTTAACGATACTATTATTTTGTGAGACTTTGTATTATGTCGTATTTGGTTACAATATGCAGGGTGCCACTATCATCTTTGCTTAAAACGGCGCCATTTTCTTTTGTTATAAAACTACTCAATCTTTCAACAGGTGTATCAAAAGCTACTTCGGGATAAGGTTTTTCCATTACCGATGCTATTGTTTCTGCTTTTATATCGGGATTACTCAATATTTTATTAAACAAGCCTCCGGCAGAAATGGCGCCCACACTGGATTCTGCTTCCATCACAGGGATATTTTCAATATCATATTTCTTCATTAACTCAATAGCTTCTGCAACAGTATTTTCTTTATTAAGGCTGATAAGGCGTTGTGCCCCACGGCCGCCTACCAGGTCTTTAAATGTTTTTACTTCTAAAAATCCCCTTTCAAGCATCCATTGATCATTATATATTTTACCCACATACCGGCTGCCATGATCGTGAAAAATCAAAACCACTACATCATCTTTTGTAAGTTTGTCTTTTAACTGCATAAGTCCCTGTAAACAACTTCCGGCACTATAACCTATAAAAATTCCTTCCTCTTTAGCAATACGCCTGGCCATTACAGCGCCATCCTTGTCTGTAACTTTGGTAAACTCATCTATAAACTGCATATCGTAGTTTGCAGGTACAAAATCTTCTCCAAACCCTTCACTTATATATGGATAAACTTCCTTTTGATCTAACTCTCCGGTATCAAAATATTTTTTTAACAAAGAGCCATAACTATCTATTGCCCAAACTTTTATATTAGGATTTTTTTCTTTTAAATATTTGCCTGTACCCACAATAGTACCGCCAGTACCTGTTGCCACTACAAGGTGAGTTACTTTACCTTCTGTTTGTTCCCAAATTTCGGGGCCTGTTTGTTCATAATGAGCAAGGCGGTTGGCTAAATTATCGTATTGGTTTACATACCAGCTATTGGGAACTTCCTGTGCCAGCCTTTTACTTACCGAGTAATAACTACGGGGGTCTTCGGGTTCTACATTAGTTGGGCATACTATAACTTCGGCACCAACAGCTTTTAAAATATCGGCTTTTTCTTTCGATTGTTTATCGGTAGTGGTAAAAATACATTTATAACCTTTTATACATGCGGCCAGTGCTAATCCCATACCTGTGTTGCCACTTGTACCTTCAATGATAGTACCACCCGGTTTTATTTTACCTTCCTGCTCTGCCACTTCAAGCATCTTTAGTGCCATACGGTCTTTAATACTATTGCCCGGGTTAAAATATTCAACCTTTGCCAAAACAGTACATGGCAAACCCTTGGTTACTTTATTAAGCTTAATTAAAGGTGTATTACCTATTGTTTCCAGTATATTATTTAGCCACATATTTTTTTGGGGTAAAGTTAAGAAAAATGAATTTGGGGGAGATTCTTATATATTTATAAAAATAGTTATAGAAAAATTACTACAAGACATTTATGTCTCTTACTACTTTATGTAGAAGTTGATTAAAGCATTTTTGCCAGCACAATATCCAATTGAATCTACTGCAATATCTCATTGAAGAATTCGTTTTTGAAACCATAGCAATATCCTTATTTTAAAACTGATAGTCCCCGGTCTCATTATTTTATTATGCGACTTTTAACCTAGTAAACTTTACCAGCTTTATAGAAACCTCCAGTATTGGAGGTTTTTTATTTTTTTAATAACTCCATTGCTTTTTTTACAGCCGGGTCAGTTGTATTCATCATCTCAAAAAATCCTTCGGTACGCCATAATTGCCGGGCTATGGATGATTTTATACTTATTACCAGGTCATCTTTCTCTTTACTACCTGCTTTTGATAAATCAATACTGTCTTTAGCGGCTTGTTGTACAAATTGTTTCCAGTCTTCATCTGTAAAAACAAAATTTTTAGCAAATATTTCAGGAGTTTTAAACAACTTTAAATTATTTATGTTTTGCAGGTAATAATGGTAAGCAAAATTGCCAATAGTACCTTTATTAAAAATAGCTGCAGAATTTTTTGTAAAACCGGCAGTATCTACGGCAATAAAATAGTCGGGTGTTATACCTCCATTTCCATATACAACCTTGCCACCCATTGTTTTAAATTTTTTACCGGTAATTTTATTTACAGTATCTGCAGTTGCAGTATCGCCATAATGCCTGTTAATTATATCCTGGTAATAAGCTTTGTTGCCGTTGGCATAACTTCTTTGAATACTACGGCCCACTGGTGTATAATACCTGGCAATGGTAAGCCTAAGTGCACTGTGGTCGCTAAGTTCAAATTGCTCCTGTACCAGGCCTTTGCCAAATGTGCGCCTGCCTACAATAGTAGCCCTGTCCCAATCCTGTAATGCTCCTATCAGCACTTCGCTGGCACTTGCCGTGCTTTCATTTGCCAAAACAATTAGAGGGCCTTTTTCAAATTGCCCTACACGGCGGCAGCGGTATTCTTTTTTATTTACATGCTTACCTTCTGTATAAGTAATAAGTTTATCTCCATCTAAAAATTCATCAGCTATTTCAATGGCTTCATCTAATATTCCTCCGCCATTGTCTCTTAAATCAAGAACAAGATTTTTCATACCGGCTTTATTCAATGCTTCAAGCGATAACATAAACTCCCGGTAAGTTTCTGATGAAAATTTATTCAATTTAATATACCCCGTAGCAGTGTCAATCATATAACTGGCATCTACACTGCTGATGGGTATTGCATCCCTGGTTAATACGGCTTGTTTAAGGCTATTATTCCGTAAATAGGTAATGGTTACTTTAGCGCCCCTGTCTCCACGTAACATTTTACGAAATGCGTCGGCATTGGTTTTATTGCCGGCAACGGTACTGTCATCTACCTTAATAAACTTATCGCCTGTTAGCAATCCGGCTTTATAACTGGGCCCGTCTTTTAAAACATTTACTACATTCAGGGTATCATCAAAAATGTTGAACTCGATACCAATGCCAAAAAATTTTCCTGCCAGTTCTTCATTTACCAGTTGCAGTTCGCTGGCTGGGATATAAACCGAATGGGGGTCAAGTTTGCTAAGCATGGCTTGTATTGCGGTATCGGCCAGGTCGTTTATCTTAACATCATCTACATAACGGTTGCTAATCAAATCCATAATTTCCTGTACAGGCCTTGGTTTATCCATAAAGAAGAAACTTTTACCGGGCATATTGTCCCTCATCTTATAACCAAGGTACATTCCAATAATCATGGTAAGGCTGAATAACAAAGGCAGCCAAACCTGTATTTTTTTTCTAATCATTGAGCGAAGGTAATTTTTATGAATTGAACCACGATAAATTATGACGAAATTCGGGCTAATGATTTAACTTCAACAAATATTTTTGTAACAGACAACTACAATAAATGGCCATTAAGTTAATAGCAGATAGCGGTTCTACCAAAGCAGAATGGTGTTTGATAAACGGTAAAAAAACAAAAACTTTTTATACGCAGGGCCTTAGCCCATATTTTCTATCTGCAGAACAGATTGAGTATATTATTAATGAAGAGCTGAAACCTAAAATGAAAAACATCGAACCGGACGAGATATTTTTCTATGGTACCGGTTGCAGCAATGCCGATAATGTAAAATTGGTAAAAAAAGCTATCAACAAGGTTTTTACTAATGCAAGTGTTGATGTTAACCACGATCTGATGGGGGCAGCTAAAGCATTATGCGGCCACGAAAAAGGGATAGCCTGTATATTAGGAACAGGCTCAAATTCGTGTTATTACAATGGAAAAAAAATTGTAAAAAACAGTCCGGGCCTTGGTTATGTATTAGGTGATGAGGGAAGCGGTGCCTACATGGGTAAAAAAGTAGTGCAGCATTTTTTATATAAAACATTTGATGAAGACCTGATGGACAGGTTTAATGCAAAATATAATACCAACAGCGATGAAATACTTACTGCTGTATATAAACAACCATTGCCTAACCGGTACCTGGCTACTTTTGCCGAGTTTTTAGTTGAAAACCGTGGCCACTACATGATTGAAAATATTATTGAAGACAGTTTTAATGATTTTTTCTTTAATCATATTTATAAATACCGAGAAAGCTGGACCATGCCCCTCAATTTTACTGGAAGTGTAGCTTATGGGTTTAGAGATGTACTTAAAGATTTGTGTAACTCTTATGAACTGAATTTGGGTAAAGTAATAAAAAAGCCAATGGATGGATTGGTAAAATTTCACAGATAATTATATGGCATTTAAACAAATCACCGAATCTGATTCTAACTACAGGCATCTGGAAAAAATGACTGTAAAGGAACTGCTTACCAATATGAATAAAGAAGACAGCCTGGTACCGGCTGCCATAGAAAAAGCGATTCCTCAAATTGAACAATTGGTATCTGCCATTGTAGATAAGATGCTGGGTGGCGGCCGCCTGTTTTATATTGGTGCAGGTACCAGCGGCAGGTTGGGCATTGTAGATGCAAGTGAGTGCCCACCCAGTTTTGGAGTAAGTAATGAACTTGTAATTGGTATTATTGCCGGTGGCAAAAAAGCAATTACCGAAGCTGTTGAATTTGCCGAAGATGATACTTTGCAGGGATGGAAAGACCTGAAGGCTCATTCCGTTTGTGAAAAAGATGTGGTGGTAGGTATTGCAGCAAGCGGCACCACTCCATACGTAATAGCGGCACTCAATAATTGCAGAACAAATAATATAATTACCGGAAGTATTTGTTGTAATCCCGATGCCCCATTAAGCAAATCGGCTAATTACCCAATTGAAGTTATTGTAGGCCCCGAGTTTGTAACCGGCAGTACAAGAATGAAAAGCGGAACAGCACAAAAGTTGATATTGAATATGATATCCACTTCTGTAATGATACAGTTAGGCAGGGTAGAAGATAATAAAATGGTAAATATGCAGCTTACTAATGATAAACTGGTTGACAGGGGGGTAAAAATGCTGATGCAGCAGGCACAAATAGATGATTATGAAACTGCCCGTAAACTGCTGCTAAAAACCGGTAGCGTAAAAATGGCTGTAGAAAGCCGCCACTCATAAAAAAATATTGCAGTATTTAGGTAAATTCTTTAATTTACGTATCAATAGTAATTAATAAAACTTCCTCTTATGAATTTTAAACTTTTACTTACAACTTCATTTATTGCAACATCTTTTATCGCCCGGGCACAGGATGCAAATAAAACATTTGCTATCACCGGCGATGGAAACCATGATTTCATGTGGATGAACATTCGCCAGGTAGATATCGGCAGTGGCAAAATTGTTCAGAATATCTTCGACCGGCAAAAGACTTCATTTGTAATGATGGATGCTGATACAAAAAGCCAATCTTTTGCAGGGCAATTGCCAACACAAAGCCTGGTGGCGGCTGCAGCTTACGATAAAAACCAAAATAAACTTTTCTTTACGCCCATGCGTATTGGCGAACTGCGCTGGCTAGACCTGAATTCAAAAAACGGAACTCAGAAATATTACTCTGTAACATCTTCTTTACTGAATACATACGAAAGTTTAAATGATGAAGCAAATCATTTTACCCGTATGGTGATTGCTGCAGATGGCAACGGGTATGCTTTAACCAACGATGCAAGCCGACTGGTTAAATTTACAACCGGTAAAAAAGTTACCATAACCAACCTGGGTGCCGTTATAGATGATGATGCAAACAAAACAGTTTCTATAAAAAATAAATGTACAAGCTGGGGTGGCGATATGATTGCTGATGCCTATAACAGGCTGTACATTATCTCGGCCAATCATTATGTATTTGTACTTGATTTGGAAACCCAAAAAGCAAAATATATTGGTTATATCAGCGGCCTGCCTGCTAATTACAGCACAAATGGTGCCGCTGTTGATAACGATGGAAATGTGGTTGTAAGCAGTGCCAATACATTTGCAGGGTATTACAAATTCAACATGAAAGAATTTGTGGCAACAAAAATTGAAGGCTCGGATATGGTTTACAATGCATCGGATTTGGCTAACGGTAATTTACTTTATCAAAAAGAAGCTGATGAAGCCCGTAAATTTGCTGATTTTAAACCGGTGATTCCTGTAATTACAAACCAGGTTCATATTTATCCAAACCCTGTTACCAATAACGAATTCAAAATTCATTTCGATGGGCAACAGGCAGGCAGGTATAATGTAGCCATTACCGATTTAAGTGGTAAAGCAATCATGAGCAGGGCCATCACCATCAATTCAAAAACACAGGTTGAAACTGTTCCTCTAAGTGGTAAAATTGCAAAAGGTGTTTACATGGTAAAAGTTACCGATGCTAACAATAAATTTATTTTTACCGAAAGAATAGTGGTTCAATAAAAGATATTATGGCTATTAAGTACAAGGGTTGCCAGTTTGGCAACCTTTTTTAATTAAATAAGTTTGATATTTTTATATAGCTGAATTAATGCAAATTTGCAGTACATACTTCACTTATCAAAAAACCGCAATTGCAGGATATAGAACCATATTACAACTGGCGCCATTTATATGCAGCAGAAGAAGATAAGCAATCGCCCTTTTACAAACGGCAGTACAGCGAATTTGAGTTTTCAAACAGCATTTATAATTATTATATACATCCGCAATGGGAGGATTTTGGGTCACGTACCTTATACATGAAAGTTTTGTTTGCCGACTATGAACAGGGGTTTGTAATAATTGAGTTAATTGGCGAATGGAACGATGCCATAGAAAATGATATCATGACTTTAAGAAGGGATATTACCGACATCATGTTTACACAGGGAATATCAAAGTTCATCTTTATTGCCGAAAACGTTTTAAATTTTCACAGTAGCGACGACAGTTATTACGAGGAATGGTATGAGGAGTTGGCAGAAAAAGGCGGATGGGTAACCATCATCAACCTGCCTGCACAAAGCCAGTACGATTTCAGGCAGGCAAGGCTCATCAATTATATTAACCTGGTAGATTTTCCCGAATGGCGAACCCTAAAACCCGAAATGGTTTTTCAGCAAATAGAAGACCAGGCACAAAAGAGATTTTTGGGTTCATAAAAAATAATCAATAGTTGCTACAAATTATTTACGCCGATAAAAGATTTTTTTAGATAGTTTTTTAGCTCATCCTGTTGTATTTTTGTAAACCAACACAAACCTAACGCTTTCACTATGACCTGGAAACATTATTTCACTTCTTCAATTGGCAGGAAACTAATCATGGGCCTTACAGGCTTGTTTCTAATAACTTTTTTAATAGTGCACTGCAGTATCAACTCCATGATATTTTTTAATGATGGTGGCGAAACTTTTAACCATTGGGCACATTTTATGGGTACCAATGTAATCATCCGCATTATGGAAATAGGTTTGTTTGCAGGGTTGATTTTGCATATTGTACAAGGGTATATGTTAACGGCCCAAAACAAAAAAGCAAGGCCGGTAAAATATGATACAAATAAACCCAACGAAAACAGCAAATGGTACAGCCGCAGCATGGGTTTGTTGGGCACATTGTTGTTATTGTTTTTGATTTTGCATATTTATCATTTTTGGACACCCTCCCGGCTTGGCGGTATTGCAAATATTCGCCCGCTCGAAGAAACCAATCTGTCAGCTTACAACAACCAACAGGCGCTAAACCTGTATGCCGAGATGAAATTGGTTTTTGAAAATAACCTTTGGGTGGTGATAGTTTATATCCTGGGTGTGATATCACTTGCATGGCACCTGATGCATGGCTTTCAAAGTGCATTTCAGTCACTAGGTATTAATCATAAACGATATACACCCATCATCAAAAATGTAGGCGTTGCATTTTCAATTATTGTTCCTTTAATTTTTGCATTAATGCCACTTGCATTTTATCTGGGTTGGATAAATTAAATTGAACTATCATCCAAACAACAACAGTTACGAGAATTATACGGATGAAGAAAAAAAAATTTTAAACTGCCAAATTCAAATCTCTGTATCTTAATAGAGATATTTTAAAAGAGGCTAAAAATGATACAATGTCTTTAGATTCTAAAATTCCTGCCGGCGAAATGGATAAAAAGTGGACCGATTATAAAGGCCACGTGAAACTTGTAAATCCTGCCAATAAACGTAAACTGGAAATTATTGTAGTGGGTACCGGTTTAGCCGGCGCTTCGGCGGCGGCTTCACTTGGCGAAATGGGATACAAGGTTAAAGCATTTTGTTTCCAGGATAGCCCACGCAGGGCGCACAGCATTGCAGCACAAGGTGGCATTAATGCTGCTAAAAATTATCAGAACGATGGTGATTCGGTTTTTCGTCTTTTTTACGACACCGTTAAAGGTGGTGATTATCGCTCAAGAGAAGCCAATGTTCATCGTCTTGCCGAAGTGAGTAATAACATCATTGATCAGTGTGTTGCGCAGGGAGTTCCATTTGCAAGAGAGTATGGCGGTTTATTGAGCAACAGAAGTTTTGGTGGTACACAAGTGCAACGTACATTTTATGCCGCAGGCCAAACAGGCCAGCAATTATTATTAGGCGCTTATAGTGCGTTAGAAAGACAAGTAGCTTTGGGAAGCGTTACCATGTACAGTCGCCACGAAATGCTTGACATTGTAAAGATAGATGGAAAAGCAAGGGGTATCATTGCAAGAAATTTAGTGACCGGTAAATTAGAAAGACATTTTGGCCATTGTGTATTGTTGTGTACCGGTGGATATGGAAATGTTTTTTATTTAAGTACAAATGCCATGGGTAGTAATGTTACCGCTGCATGGAAGGCACACAAAAAAGGTGCTTTTTTTGGCAACCCCTGTTTTACACAAATTCACCCAACTTGTATTCCGGTAAGTGGCGATCATCAAAGTAAATTAACATTGATGAGCGAAAGTTTACGTAATGATGGAAGGATATGGGTGCCTAAACAAAAAGGCGATAATCGTAAAGGTGTAGATATTCCCGAAGAAGAAAGGGATTATTATTTGGAAAGAAGGTATCCTGCATTTGGAAACCTGGTACCACGTGATGTAGCTTCAAGGGCTGCCAAAGAAAGGTGCGATGAAGGTTATGGTGTAGGTACCACTAAAATGGCTGTTTACCTCGATTTTAAAGACGCAATTATCAGGTATGGTAAAATTGAAGCAGGTAAAACTGGTAATGAAGAAGCAGCACATCACACAATACTAGAACTTGGCAAAGCAGTGGTAGCAGAAAAATATGGTAACCTTTTTGAAATGTATGAAAAGATAACCGGTGAAAATCCTTATGAAGTACCCATGAGAATATACCCGGCAGTGCATTACACAATGGGAGGGCTTTGGGTTGATTATGAATTGAAAACTACTGTTGATGGTTTATATGCATTGGGCGAAGCTAACTTTAGCGATCATGGTGCTAACAGGCTTGGCGCAAGTGCTTTAATGCAAGGCCTTGCCGATGGGTATTTTGTTATTCCATATACATTGGGTAATTACCTGGCCGATGAAATTCGTACGGCTTCCATACCAACCGATCATCCGGCTTTTGTGGAAGCAGAAAAAGAAGTAAACGAAAGAATTACAAAATTGATGAGTATTAAAGGAAGCCAATCTGTAGAAAGTTTTCATAAAAGACTTGGAAAAATAATGTGGGATAAATGTGGTATGGCTCGTAATGCAAAAGGCTTATCGGAAGCAATTGTTGAAATACAGGAATTGAGAAAGCAATTTTGGAGCGATGTACGCATTCCCGGCGATATTGAAGAGATGAACCCCGAATTGGACAAAGCCGGCAGAGTAGCTGATTTTCTTGAACTGGGCGAACTGATGTGTATGGATGCTTTGAACAGGAATGAAAGTTGTGGCGGGCATTTTAGAGAAGAATCTCAAACCGAGGAAGGCGAAGCAAAAAGGGATGATGCCAATTTCAGTTACGTATCGGCATGGGAATATAAAGGCGATAGCAACTGGCAGTTGAACAAAGAGCCATTAACATTCGATATTGTAAAACCAACACAGCGTTCTTATAAATAAATGGGTTTAATCAAAAAGAGATTGTTGATTATTCATTCAATAATATGAAAATATCGGGTTTCACTTTTGTAAAAAATGCGGTGAAGTATGGTTACCCGGTAGTGGAATCAATACAATCTGTTTTGCCCATTGTAGATGAAATGATTGTTTGCCTGGGTAATTCGGAAGATGAAACGGATAAATTGATTGCATCAATTGATTCTGATAAAATAAAAATTATTCATTCAATATGGGATGATAATTTACGTGAAGGCGGAAAAGTGCTGGCGGTAGAAACCAACAAAGCGATTGATGCCACAGCCCCCGACAGTGACTGGCTCTTTTACATACAGGCCGATGAAGTATTGCACGAACAGTACCATGCAACCATACTGGCTGCCATGAAAAAATATAAAGACGATGAAAGGGTAGAAGGCTTATTATTCAACTATCATCATTTTTATGGCAGTTATAAATTTATAGGAGATGGCCGTAGCTGGTATTCGAAAGAGATAAGGGTGATAAGAAACGATAAGAAAATACGCAGCTATTTAGATGCACAGGGATTTAGAAAAGAAGGAAGAAAGCTGAAAGTGAAGTTAATTGATGCATATATTTATCATAATGGATGGGTGCGTAACCCGGTTGAAATGCAGAAGAAATACACCGACTTTGGAAAGTTGTGGCATGCTGATGAAGGATATGTAAAATGGGCCGAAGAAGAAAAGAAAAAATCAGTTGAATTTGATTATTCAAAAATTGATTCACTCACAACATTTACAGGAACACATCCTGCTGTAATGAAAGGTTTAATTGAAAAAGAAAACTGGAACTTTAATATTGATATTAAAAAGAAAAATTTTAAAAACACAAAACACAGGATATTGTATTTCATATGGCAAAATTTTGGATGGCGGCCTTTTGAATACAGGAATTATATAAAGATTTGAAAAGTGTAATAAAAAATTGTACAGCATCTAATAAACAACATAGCAAAAAGACGATATGGAACATTATAACATGAAACTCACACTTAAAGTGTGGAAACAAAAGAACAGCAATGCTGCAGGTAGTTTTGAAACTTACCAGGTAAGTGATATTTCTTCTGAAATGTCGTTTTTAGAAATGTTTGATGTGTTGAATGAACAACTGGTAAACGAAGGCAAAGAGCCAATAGCTTTTGACCACGATTGCCGTGAAGGTATTTGCGGCATGTGCAGCATGTATATTAATGGAAGGGCACATGGCCCCTGGACAAAAAACACCGTATGCCAGTTGCACATGAGGGCATTTAATGATGGTGAAACTATTGTTGTAGAACCCTGGCGTGCGGCCGCTTTCCCGGTAATTAAAGATTTAATGGTAGATCGTTCAGCCTTTGATAGGATTATTCAGGCAGGAGGTTTCATATCTGTAAATACAGGAAATGCTGTAGATGCTAATTCATTACCTGTTGATAAAAAAGATGCCGATACTGCTTTTGATGCTGCATCATGCATAGGATGTGGCGCCTGTGTGGCTGCATGTAAAAACAGCAGCGCCATGTTATTTGTAAGCGCCAAAGTTTCGCAACTTGCTTTATTGCCTCAAGGGCAACCCGAAAGAGAAACAAGGGTTTTAAATATGGTTACACAAATGGATAAGGAAGGTTTTGGTAACTGTACTAATACGTATGCTTGCGAAGCAGAATGCCCCAAAGGTATTTCGGTGGCAAACATTGCCCGTATGAACAGGGAATATTTGAAAGCCGGCCTCAACAGCGAAGCCAAATAAGATTACGATTCTACAGGTTCTTGTATTCGTACAAAGGATCTATATGCGTACCTGCTTTCATTTCATAAACAGGTTTAATAATTCCATCGTTTAAACCATAAACCCAACCATGTAAATCGGGCCGTTTATCATTTTGCCAGGCTCTTTGTATGATAGAAGTCTTTGCCAGGTTAAATATTTGTTCCTGTACATTCAATTCAACAAGCCGGTCGCATTTTTTTTCTTCATCTTCAATAGCATCCAATTCGCTGCGGTGTATGCGGTGTACATCTTTTATATTGCGAAGCCACATATTTAATACCTGGTTAAAATCATCCGATGTCATAGATGCTTTTACGCCTCCGCAACCATAATGGCCGCAAACAATTACATGTTTTACAAAAAGATAGTTAACAGCATAATCCAATACGCTCAATAAATTCACATCAGTATTAATAACAAGGTTGGCAACATTGCGATGTACAAATATTTCGCCGGGTTGTGTTCCTGTAATTTGGTTGGCCGGTACACGGCTGTCGCTGCATCCTATCCATAAAAATTCAGGTGTTTGCAATTCCGAAAGAGTTTTAAAAAAATCGGGCTGCTCTTTTACTCTTTCTGCAGCCCATTCTTTATTGTCTTTCAGTAATGTTTCGTATGGAAGCATAATTGATTGTTTAGTTTTATGGAAAGGCTAAGTTAGTCTAAACAAAATAAAAAATCCATAATACTGCTACTATGGATTTTTATAATTATACTTTATATTTTTATTATTGAATGATGGGTATCATGCCCCTGATGCCCATATCAATTACCTGGTCGCCATTGTTGGGGTCGTAGGTTCCGTTATGGTCCACATCAATCCATTCAAAACTTTTATTGGTGCTAAGCGAAACAATGATGTTTATGTCTTTTGTTTCGTTGCCGGTTATAACAAGTGGAGATGCAAACTGCCCTGTAACAACGCATGAACCTTGCGGTATGGGAGAACTGGCGAAAATAGGATTTGGTACAGTAGTAGCACCCGGCGGCGCCTGCCCGGTAGTTAAAAATCCAATGCCCGATACTTTTCCTTCCAATCCCCAATAACCTTGTAGTTTATTAGCATTTACTGTTACTGTAGAATCTTTTACTTTATAATTTTTTAAATAAGTGTTGAAACCAATGAACGATGCTAATGTAGCATCAATGGTTTGCCCTAATGCATTTACATAAATATTATAATTCTGGTAGGCCAGCGAAACACGAAGCCATGAATAGCTGCCAGCCGCAAAACTTTTTACAGGCACACTCAAAAAAACCTGGTTGTTGCCCGCAAATTTTGAGTTATCAAAATCAATGGCATTGGCTCCGCCGGTTGTTACTTCGGGCGCCCTGTACAAGATGGCTCCTTTGCCCAATGCAGTAAAAGCATCAGGCGCCAGTTCCACATAATGTGAACTCATGCTGTTAAAACGAGGAGATTGGCCTGCATTGCCCGCAGGCATTGGCGAGGGTTGCCCAATGGCATTAAGCCTTACTTGCGTACTGTCGAATTTAAAAATGAAATTTACATTAGCTGTTCCTGTACCATTGTTGTTATCAACTTCTTTTTGACAGGAAGCAAATGTGATGCCGGCAATTGCCATTGCTAAGATGGAAAGTTTCATAATGATGGTTTTGTGGGCTAACGGCTTGGTGAAAAATATTATTGTACAATTATAAGGCTTCCAGTACTGCCAATAACTTTTTTAGCATTTCTTTAGTAAAATCCAAATGCGTTACCATCCTTACCTGTGTTGCTGAAATAGGCAGGCAAAGTATATCCTGTTGTGAAAGTGATTTACAGAATTCGCTTGCAGTATATTGTTCGGTTATTTCAAAAATGATGATATTGGTTTCTACAGGCATTATACTGCCAATAAAACTTTTTTTACTTAAAGCTGTAGCAATTTCTTTTGCATGCTGATGATCCTGTGCCAGCCTTTCTATATTATTCTCAAGTGCATAAATACTGGCAGCAGCTAAATATCCTGCCTGTCGCATTCCTCCGCCAAAAACTTTACGTACACGCCTTGCTTTTTTTATAAAATCATTTTTACCTAACAGTAAACTACCAACCGGCGTACCCATACCCTTACTTAGGCAAACAGAAATACTATCAAAAACTTCACCGTACTGCCGGGCTGTTTCATTTTTTGCAATCAATGCATTCCATAATCTTGCACCATCCAAATGAAGTGAAAGCCCATGTTGTAAACAGGTTTCTTTTATTTTTTTTATTTCAGAAAAATCGTAGCAACTGCCGCCGCCACGGTTGGCTGTATTTTCTATACACACCAAACTTGTTCTTGCTTTATGTACATCATCAGGATTGATGGATGCTTTCACCTGTTCTGCTGTTATTCTTCCCCTGTCGCCATCAATAGCTTTTACCTGGCTGGCACTGTTAAATGCAATACCGCCGCCTTCGTAAATATATACATGGCTTAGCTTGTCGCAAATAACTTCATCACCCGGTTGGGTATGGCAGTTTATGGCAATTTGATTGGTCATGGTGCCGCTTGGACAAAACAAAGCAGCGGGCATACCAAACATTTCTGATGCCATTGCTTCCAGTTTGTTAACTGAGGGGTCTTCGCCAAAAACATCATCGCCAACGGGCGCCTTAAACATGGCTTCCAGCATGGCTGCCGTTGGTTTGGTAAAGGTGTCGGAACGTAAATCGATTATCATCAGTTAAATATAAGAAATCGTTTGTAACCTGTATGGATGGATAATAAACATTTTCAGATAACCATCATAATGAATTACCTGTAAAAAAAATGAAGCCAATCATTCTTTTCGCTTTTCAAGAAAAACTTCAGCCATCATGCACCTTGCACTGCCGCCACCTGCTGTTTCTATTGTATGTAATGGCGCATGGATGATACGATTAAATTTTTCAAGTTTTTCCCTTTGAAGTGTATTTAAAGAATAATATGCCTGTGTTGACATTACCAGCAGCAATTCATCTTCTGTTGTTTTAACCTGCAGCATATTGCCGGCAAATTGCTGCAATTGTGCAAAAGTTATCTCTATAATTTCTTTACCTGTTTTTTGTAAAGAAGATATGAGTTTGTTTTTTTCTTTTACATCGGTAATGGATGCCAGGCAAACTACGGCATAATTATCCGCCACACACATCATCACATTAGTATGATAGATGAGTACATCAGTTTCATCTGTTGCTGTAAAACTAACAGCCGTATAACCGGCAATGTTGCAAAAATCGTTCAGTAATTTATCATTGGTACGGGGCGATAAACAGGCATAAGCAATCTTATTCACCCTGTCGAGCACCATGCTGCCTGTTCCTTCTAAAAAAATATTTTCATTTTCTGAAATGCTGATATCTTTTATTTCTGTAACAATGAATTTGTTTTTAATCACATCAAGAACAGATGTTTTTCTTTCTTGCCGGCGGTTTACAGCAAACATGGGGTATAAAAAAACTAAACCGCTTTCATGAAACGATATCCAGTTGTTGGGGAAGATGGAATCGGGAGTAAATGGCTCGGCAGTATCTTCCACAACCGTTACATCAACTTTATTATTTTGTAATAATTGTACAAATACATCAAATTCTTCTACAGCTTTTTGTTGTGTGCCATCACCGGTATCTGTTTGAAAACTGTTATTAACCGCAGTTTGGGCATTGTAGCCAAAATTTACGGGCCTAATCATCAGTAAGTGTTTGCTGTTTTGCATGTATTAATGGCCTTTAGCAAAGTTCATTTCCCCGGCTTTAATGGCTACAGATAAAAAATTTTCCCTGGGCGGAATGGGGCATTTATAATTGGGCGAATAAGCACAATAAGGGTTGTATGCTTTGTTGAAATCAAGTTGTAATTGATTGTTGTGTATCTCATCCTTGTAAAACTCAAGGTATCGGCCGCTGCCATAACTTTCATCACCCGATGTAGCATCGGTAAAAGGTACAAATAAGTAGTCTTTGTATTTTTCTGTCTGCATCAGATCCTTGCTTTGGTATACAAACAATTGGTAAGCATTTCCATCAATTTTAAAATCAAGCCTTCCGTATTTATAATAATGTTTTTTGGTTTTGGCAGATGTGGTCATGGTAAAACCAATGCTGTCGTTAATTTTTTCAAAACTGCATTGTACATCGTATTTTTCATCAATGGGGAAAAACCTGAAATATTTCCTGTCTTTTCCTTTAACCACTTCATGTGTTTCTACATAATTTTTTTGATATGCCTTAATGCTTTTAATATAATCTGTTTGCTGTGCTGATGCAAAAGAACATAGTAAAATAAAAATGATTAATAGAAAATCCTTCTTCATAAAATTGTTTTAATTCATCATCAATACATTCACGCTGCGTTGTAAAATATTAAAAGCTATTTCGGCCATCAGGTTTTCTTTATCGAGGGTAGGGTTTACTTCTGTAATTTCAAAACAGCAAATCTTTCGGTTTTGCATAAATTTACTGATGATATCTTCGGCTTCCCGTTCACGTAAGCCGTTGCTTACAGGTGTTCCGGTGCCTTTTGAAATGGAAGAGTCAAGGCTGTCTACATCAAAACTCAGGTAAATATCGGTGCAATCACTTAAATGCCGCAGTGCTTTACGGCATACATTTTCGGCGCCGGTACGTCTTACTTCCGATGTAGTAATCACCTTCATACCATATTTATCTATCAAATGTTTTTCTTCTTTTTCAAAATCCCGTAACGAAATAAATACAACATCTTCAGGCAATACTTTCTGGTTTATCTTACCTATTGATTTCAATTGGTCCCATTGTTTGGCCGTTTTTTCATCAAGGTCGTGCACTTTCATTTCTATATTGTCTTCGGCAATAGAAGCAGCCATAGGCATACCATGTATATTGCCCGATGGAGTGGTGTATGGTGTGTGCAGGTCGGCGTGGGCATCAATCCAAATTACACCAAGTTTGCTTTTTGGTTTTGCCATTTTAATACCGGCAATAGTGCCACCTGCATTACTATGATCGCCACTGAGTATAACAGGAAAAAAATGACTTTTGATAGAATCGGCTACAGCCTTACTTATCCTTTCGTACATAGTTACCATGCCCTGCATACGCTTTGCATAGGGCGATTGTATGGGTTCGTACAGCAGTTTATTTTCGTCTTCAATTTTCTCAGTAGGAAAATGTACAAAGAAGTTGCTCATAAAATCGAGCGCTGCAATTTTTATAGCATCAATACCCAGGCTGGCGCCACGGGTACCGGCTCCAATTTCGGATGGTACTTCAATTATTTTTATATTCTTCATATAGCTCAAACGGACAGTTTTGCTGCCTGTTGTGAAAGTCAAATTTACAACTTTCCTTTTTAAGCTATTAGCGTTGAAAAGTATATTGAGTTTTAATGGATATTTAAAAGTGAGATTGAGAAATGCAATGTATTAAAGGTATTATCAAACCGTTTACAACAATAAATTGCTAATCCATCCGTTTAAAAATTGTAATAATCAAGCCAGCCAAATAATTATTAACTAAAAAAAATTAAACTAAGTTTGTTTGTGCTTGATTTAAAAAATGCCCCTGGAAAGTCAGGGGCATTGCATTATATTCAAAATTGTTGTATTAAAACTGTTCAAGTTTGCTAAAGAAAAAATCACCTTCTATAACAGCATTTTCATTACTATCGCTGCCATGAATGGCATTTTCGCCGATAGAAGAAGCATATAATTTACGGATGGTACCTTCTGCTGCTTCGGCAGGATTAGTAGCTCCAATTAGTTTACGAAAATCTTCTACCGCATTTTCTTTTTCAAGTATAGCTGCGGTGATGGGACCACTGCTCATAAAATTTACCAGTTCGGCATAAAAAGGGCGTGCAGCATGTACAGCATAAAATTCGCCGGCTTTTTCGGCACTCAGCTTAGTTGTCTTCATGGCTACTATACGAAAACCAGCTGCATTAATCATTTGTAAGATAGCGCCGGTATTATTTTTTTTGGTTGCATCCGGCTTAATCATTGTGAATGTCCTGTTACTCATTTTTTCTTTTTTTTAGGCCGCAAAGATAGGTGCTGATTTGGGATTTTAAATTTTTGAAACCAGGAATACTTTAAAAATATGCTATATAAACGGCCCTAAGTGTTTTGTATGCTGATTTTGCCCTACTTTTGCGCCGCTTTATGCAGCCAATTAAAAATATATTCCCTTTATTAACACAGCCAAAGGATGTGGTGATAACCATGCATCAAAAACCCGATGGCGATGCCATGGGATCTACATTGGCATTATATCATTTCTTAAATAAATTAGGGCATACCTGTACCGTTATATCGCCTACCAACTGGGCTTCGTTTTTAAACTGGATGCCCGGTTGCAAGCAGGTGATAGATTACGAATCGCAACCGGCAAAAGCCGATTTGCTTATTGATATGGCCGATTGGATTTTTTGCCTTGATTTTAATGTACTCAGCCGTACCAAGCGTATGGAAGAGAAATTAAAAAATGCAAAAGGGCTTCGTGTTTTAATTGATCACCACCGTGAACCTCAAACCGAAGTTTTTACATATGGCATCAGTGATGTAAACAAAAGCTCTACTGCCGAAATGGTTTATGATTTCATGGTTGCATCGGGCCATGCCAATTTAATTGATGCTACTATTGGCGAATGTTTGTATGCAGGCGTTATGACTGATACAGGTTCATTTCGTTTTCCATCTACAACTGCAAGCGTACATAAAATGGTTGCCCATTTAAAAGAAATAGGACTTGAACATAGCCATGTGCATGAAGAGTTGTTTGATAATTTCCTGGAAGAAAGGTTTAGGTTTATAGGGCATGTGCTTTTAAACAGGATGGAAGTTTTTTATGAATATAATACAGCGCTTATCAGCATTCCTCAAAACGATTTAATTAAATACAATGTAAAAACAGGCGATACAGAGGGCCTGGTGAATTATCCATTAAGTATATCGGGAATAAAGCTTGCAGCTGTGATTATAGACAGGGGAGAAGAACGTAAGAGCTCGTTTAGAAGCAAGGGTGGTTTTGATGTGAATACATTTGCACGTAAATATTTTAACGGTGGCGGCCATTTTAATGCCGCCGGCGGTTTTAATAAAGAACCACTTGAAGAAGTAGTAAACAAGTTTAAGGCTGCTATAAAAGAAAATGCAAGCCAGTTAAGCAGTTATCAATTTTAAAAACAATAAAACACACAATGAAAAAGTTTTTTTATCTATCAGTATTTTGTGTATCGGCATTAGCAGCCTGTACCGGCGCTTTCACTAAAACAAAAGATGGCGTTGAGTATAAAATTATATCCAAAGGCGAAGGCAAAACCGTTGGGTATGGTAATTTTATTCAGATGCATATCAAACAGGTTTACAATAATGGTACAAAAGATACCATACTGTTGGATACAAGGGAGATGATGCCAAGGATACAGGTTTTTGACTCTATAAACACACCACTTACATACTACTTGATATTAAGTAAGATGAAAAAAGGCGACAGCCTGGTATTAAGATCACTTACCGATTCAGTTTATAAAAGAAATATACAGGAGATGCCTCCTTTTATGAAGAAGGGTAAATATTTATATACGCTGGTGAAAATGGTGAATATTTTTGAAAACCAGCAGCAGGCAGATAGTGCTAATAAGGCCGAAAGAGCGATAGCCAAACCACTTATGTATAAAAAACAAATAGAAGAAATTGAAAAAGACCTGGCAACAAAAAAGCAACAGGCAGAAAAAGATGATAAACTCATACAGGAATACCTTACCAGGAATAATATAAAGGCACAAAAAACCAAATGGGGCACTTATATAGCTTTTACATCAGAAGGTACCGGCGAAAAATTAAATTCGGATAATATTGCTGTATTAAATTACACAGGCAGAACTTTAGACAGTGGTAAGGTTTTTGACAGTAATACTGATCCTAAATTCCAGCACGTAGAACCTTTGGAAGTAAACCTGGGACAGTTTGGTGGAATGATTTTAGGCTTTACAGATGCTTTACTGCAGATGAAAAAAGGTACTAAGGCAACTATATATATTCCATCGGTATTGGCTTATGGTGCTACAGGAAGGGGAGAAAACATAAAACCAAATGAAAATTTAATTTTTGATATTGAAGTTACTGATGCTACCACCGAAGAAGAAGCAATTGCTAAACAACAGGCATTGCAGGATAAGATGATACAGGAACAAAAAAGAGTAGCCGATAGTTTACAAAAAGCTTCAAAAAAATAAACTTAGCAGAAGCAGTAAAAACTTTTTTAAAAGGCTCAATCCACAGATTGGGCCTTTTTATTTACTGTGGATTTACATTCGTTTAAATAAAATTAACTTTGCATTTTATCAGCCGGGTTATCGTTCTTCATTTTTTGAGGAAAGGAAAGTCCGGACAGCAAAGGGCCATACACCGGTTAATTGCCGGCTCCCTGTAAAAGGGAAGAGATAGTGCCACAGAAAATAACCTCCCAAATTTTGGGAAAGGGTGAAAATGTGAGGTAAGAGCTCACAGGTTTTTGCAGTAATGCATTTACCGGGTAAACCTTGTATGCTGTAATGCCACGTAAATTCCGGTTTTGCTTTCGGTTGAATTTTTTCAATTGCACTGCAAAGTTAGCTGCCCGTTAACAACATCGTATGATGTGCCGGGAAGGGTAGGCAGCAAGATTGTAACAGTAATGTTGCAGCCAGATAAATGATAACCGGGTTGCTTTTATGCATTTACCTCTGTATAAAACAACTTACAGAATCCGGCTTACAGGCTGATAAAATTTTATTTTTTGCCGGGAAGTATTGGGTTAAAAACCTTGTTTCCCGGCAATTTTAATTATACAATGTTTTAAAAATTATTTAAAACTTCCAGCATCTACATCTTTAATAAATTGTATCAGCCCCGGAAAATAATGCGGTTGGTCATCATACATATCCATGTGGCTGCCTTGCGGGCATAATAAAAACCGGCCATGCTGTACTTGTGTACTCATCCATTTCATGTATTCAGGGTCCATCGTATCAAAAGTACCGCCAATGGTTAGTGTGGGTGTTTTTATTGTTGGCAATTCTTTGCTTACATCCCAGTTGGTTAATTTTCCTGCAATGCCAAATTCGCTTGGCCCCTGCATGGTTACGTATAAACTGTGGTTAATTTTTGCAAAAGATCGGTTAATCGGTTCGGGCCATTTGTCTAATGGAATGCGACAAATATGTTTTGCATAAAAATTGGGCATCAGCAGTTCCATGTATTTAGGATTTTCAAAATCGCCTTTAGCTTCTATCTGCCTTATGGTATCTAAAATTTTTGGATCAAATTGTGGCGCTAATACATCCTGTGCATATTTTCCATAAGCCGGGCAACTGCTCATCATATTGCTAATGATTAGCCCTTTTATATTATCCTGGTATTTTAAAGCATATTGCATGGCCAGTATGCCGCCCCAGCTATGCCCCAATAAATAAAAATTATCTTTATTAAGGCCAAGCGCTTTACGCACCTGCTCCACTTCTTCCACGTATCTTGGCAAGTCCCACATGCTTGTATCTTTAGGATCGTCAGATAATCCGCAGCCCAACTGATCGTAATAAATTATTTCAAACCCTTCGGGCAGCAAAAAATTTTCAAAACATTCAAAATATTCATGCGTAGCGCCCGGGCCGCCATTAAGCAACAGCAATTTTATTTTTGGGTTATTGCCAATACTTTTTGTCCATACATTGAATTTGCCCTTTGGGGTTTCAATCGGTATAACTTTTACACCGCCTGTTTGTATTTCTTTATACAGGTTGGATGCTGTGTTTTCTGCTGCAGGTTTGTTTTGGTTGTTGCAACCGAATACTGCTATTGCACACAACAGGAAGAGTATCTTTTTCATAAGCAAAATTTTATTTTGGTTTTATGGTTGATTATTGTTGAATTCTTTTAAGATAGTTGCTTTTATCCCGGCCCACTCTTCTTTAATAAAACTAAAATATACTGTGTCTCTTATTACACCATCTTCATTAATCATGTGGTTCCTGAATATGCCTTCTTTGGTGGCACCAATTTTTAACATGGCGCCCTGCGATTTTATGTTGCGGGAGCTTGTCTTTAATTCAATCCTGTTTAAACCCAGTGTTTCAAAACCATAAGATAACAATAATATTTTAGTTGCTTTGTTGATGCCACTGCGTTGCAATGCAGGATGGTACCATGTCCAGCCAATCTCTAACCGTTTATTAGGGAACGAAATATTTGCATAACGGGTGCAGCCGGCATACCTGTTTTCCTTTTTATCAAAAATTGCAAAAGGGTAGGATAGCCCGGATTTTCTTTCAGCAAGTGCCGTATCAAAATACTTCCTGAAATCTTCCTCGTTTTTTATTTTGGTGCCGGTAAACTCCCATAATTCTTTATGCAAAGCTATGGACAGTAAAGTATTATAATGTTTTTCAGATAGCGGTTCAAGTTTAGAACGGTGATTTTGCAAAACAATTTCTTCACTAAAAAAATCATCATTATTTAAATGTAAATTTTGTTTTTTCAGCATGTTTACAACAATCTTATCAATGGGCAGGCTTACAATGTCTTCCGAAACATCTTCCCAGTTTACAAAACGGAAAGTTTCGGTTTCGCCGGTTTCGGCATACATTTTTAATTGCTGTTCATCAAAGTCAAATGGTTTGCTACGTAAAGCTGCGGTTATGGGTTCAAGCGCTTCTACAAAATAATAAATTGAAATAATTTGGTGTGCAGGATTAAAGGCGCTTTGTTGGTAATAGTCGGTAGTGTAAATATGTGCACCCACCTTTACTTTAAGGTTCATCTCCTCTAAAAATTCCCTCTGCAGGCAATCCCTTGTTCCTTCACCGGGTTCCAATCCTCCGCCGGGAAATTTGTTGTAAAATTTTCCCCGTATGTATTCATCGCTTAGCAGCAATTGGTTTTTATTATTTATTAAAATACCGTAAACTCTAATATTGAACATGCTTTTATTTTCTTATTCTTTTTGCATAATTACGCACAGCAATGGCAAGTATAATGATAGATAAAATTACCGGCAGCCAAAAAGCAAGGTGGCTGTCTTTGTAAGGGATAGGTACATTCATACCATAAATACTTGCAATTAAAACCGGTACGCTTAAAAAAATGGTAAGGGTTGTAAGCCGTTTCAATACATCGTTCTGGTTATTGCTGATGATGCTGGCAAAAGCATCAAGTGTGCTGTTTAGAATGTTGGTGTAAGTGGTTGCCATCTCAAGCGCCTGCGATGTTTCTACTATCAAATCTTCCAGCAGGTCTTTTTCCTCTTCATTTAATTGTAATAGATTGGTACGGCTTATTTTCATCATCAGCAATTCGTTGCTGCGCAATGCAGTAATAAAGTACACAAAACTTTTTTGGATACGCATCAGTTGCAGCAATTCTTCATTGCGGTTGCTGGCATACAATTTTTGCTCAAGGCTGTTGCGGCGTGTGTTTATCTCTTTCAGGTAATCCTGGAAATTGCTGGTTATTTTTTCAAATATCTTCAGCACCATCATGTTCATCCTGTCGGGGTTGCGGTGCTGAAAACTGTTCAGGAATTTTTTGATGGCTTCGTTTTCAAATGAGTTTACCGTTACAATTTGCTGATGGGTTAATATGATACAAATGGGAATGGTTATGTAAAATGCATCGCTCAGGTTAAACGAATTGTTTTCGGTTGGGGTTTTAATTACAATAAGTTTTACATTGTCTTCAATCTCGTAACGGCTGCGTTCATCAATATCGAGCGAATCGGTTAAAAAATCTGCCGGTATATTCATCGTTTCACTCAGCTCAATAAATTCTTCCTGCTTAAGTGGTGGTAATACATTTACCCAAACGGCATTTTCGGCGTTATCAATAGCAATGTTTTTTTGTTCGGTATTTTTAAAATATTGTATCATTAATTAACTGTCTTTTTCAAACTTCAATTTCGCCTTTATAAACCATAAGAGCCGGGCCGCACAATAAAATGTTTTCAAAATGTTCGTCATCAATTTTATTATACTCCACACTTAAATTTCCGCCGGCGGTTTTCACTTCTACCCGGTTAAAGCCTTTATCGTTATGTGCAAACATTAATGCCGATGCGGTAACGCCGGTGCCGCAACTTAGGGTTTCATCTTCTACACCACGTTCATAAGTGCGTACATAAATGCCATCTTCTTCGGCCGGTTCGGCAAAATTTACATTGATGCCTTCTTTTTTAAACTGTTTGCTGTAGCGTATTTCACGGCCGGCTTCCACCACATCTATATCGGCTACATTACTGGCAAATTTTACATAATGAGGCGATCCGGTATTTAAAATGGCATAGCCCGGATATAGTTTTACTTCGTTAACATTTTGCATTTTTAATCTTACCATCCCATGCATATCAATATCGGCTTCGTGTAAACCATCTACAGCCATAAACCGGTAAGTAACTTTATACATGCCCTGATCGCTTGCATATTTTACAATACAACGGCCGCCATTGCCACACATGCTGCCTGGCAAACCATTGGCATTATAATACTTCATTTCAAAATCAAGCGTGCTGTGCTTATTAATGAGCATTAACCCATCGGCGCCAACACCAAACCTACGGTTGCACATAAATTTTACCTGTGCATTGGTTAGCCCATTGTATTTTTCATCCCGGTTTTCCAGTATAACAAAATCGTTGCCGGCTCCCTGGTATTTATAAAATTCTATTTTCATTTTTTAAATGCTTGATCCTGCAATCACTTGCAGCGATTGTTTAATTAAATTTTCTACCGTTTTACTTCCGTCTTTTGTAAATTCTTTGCTTATTCGGTTGGCAACAATGGTACTCAGGCTTAGGCAGTGATGCCCCAATGCTTTTCCCAAACCATAAATAGCCGATGTTTCCATTTCAAAATTAGTAATACGGTAGTTACCAAAACTAAAGTTTGTAAGATTATCAATTAAATGCGGATGGCCAAGGCCCAGGCGAAGTATGCGTCCCTGCGGGCCATAAAAACCCGGGCAGGTAACAGTAATGCCCTGGTGATAGTTATTGGTAAAATGTTTTATGATCGAAGCGCTTGCCATGTTTATATATGGCGATATTTTGCCCGAACTTAATTGTGTGTGCGTATTAAAGGCTTGTATCAACTGTTTTTCCTCTTCATTATTTTCCATACGGTAAAAATGCATGAGGTTATCGAGGCCAAGGCCATGTGTACTGGCAACAAAACTATCTACAGGAATATCTTTTTGCAACGAGCCTGTTGTGCCCAGGCGAATGATATTAAGGCTTGTAAGTTTTTCTTTTATTAATCTTGTTTCAAAATCAATATTTACCAAAGCATCCAGTTCGTTAAATACAATGTCAATATTATCGGGGCCAATACCGGTACTTACACAGCTTAATCTTTTGTTGCCAATATAACCGGTATGTGTTATAAATTCACGATGATTGTTTTTACATTCAATCTTATCGAAATATTTACTTACTTCTGCAACCCTGTCGGGGTCGCCAACTGTAATAATGGTTGTAGCCAGTTCTTCTGGCCGGCAATTAAGGTGATAAACAGCGCCACGGCTATTGATGATTAATTCTGATTCGGCAATCCTGCTCATGATTTTTTTATTTTGAAAATGTGAAACGCAATATTCTTTAAAATTACCCTATTTTTGCACTGTTTAAAAATGAAATGAAGGTGAATCTTCATTTTTATTTTATAGGGTCCTGTAGCCGAGTGGTTAGGCAAAGCTCTGCAAAAGCTTCTACACCGGTTCGAATCCGGTCGGGACCTCAAATTTAAGTTACGCCATTGCAAAGGCAGGTTAGCTTTACCAGGTTGCAATGGCGTTTTACATTTGTAGATATGATTGTTAAATACCTTCATTGGCTTGGCATTACAGCCTGCATTGCATTAATTATAAGTTGCTTTTTACCCTGGATGTATTATGCCGATATCAACCAGCAGTTCACGGGGTTTTACAGCTACAAAAATGCTTACGGAAAACCGGGGCGTTTCCTTTGTTTACTATCGCTGGTAACATTGCTGTTTATTATTTTACCAAAAGTGTGGGCCAAAAGGGCTAATTTGTTTATTGGCGCTGTAATAGTGGCCTATGGTATTAAATCATATATTTTATTCAGTTCATGCTATAATAATTATTGCCCTCAAAAATTACCGGCTATATACGTAATGCTGGCTTGCACTATTATCATTTTAATAGCGGCGGCTTTTCCACATCTTAAGCTTAACGAAAAAAATAAGAGCTAAAGCGTATCCTGATACTTGTATAAGGGCAAGATGTACCGTTGCTTTTTATTTTATATTTGTGTACTTAATGAAACATCTTTCTTCTCTCAATAAATATTTCTGGAAATACCGTTGGCATTTTATGCTGGGAATATTTTTTGTAGTGCTAACAAATTATTTCCGCATATTGGCACCGCAACTTACAGGTTACGTAGTTAACACAGTTGTACAATCAATCAAATCGCCGCATATAAATGATTTTGATATTAAAAAAAGCGAAAAAGATTATGACTATGTAGTAAGGCAGGTGATATCGTCTTTTGATGAAAAAACAGGAAATAAAATTTTGTATGCCGGTATTACTTTGTTTGTAATAGCCATCATCAGTGGTTTCTTTATGTTCCTGATGCGGCAAACCATTATTGTAATGAGCAGGCATATTGAGTACGACCAGAAGAATGAAATTTTTTCGCACTATCAAAAACTTGATACCGAATTTTATAAAACACATAGCACCGGCGATTTAATGAACCGTATTGCTGATGATGTAAGTAAAGTAAGGATGTATACCGGCCCTGCATTGATGTATTTTATAAACCTTGCAGCCGTATTGGGATTTAGCATTTTTTTTATGTTTAAAGCAAGTCCACGGCTAACATTGGTAGCACTTGCCCCTTTGCCTGTTTTAGCAGTTGCTATTTATATGGTTAATACCATCATCAACAAAAAAAGCGAACGCATACAAGCATTATTGAGCAACCTTACCACTAATGCACAGGAATCTTACTCGGGCATTAGGGTTATAAAATCATTTGTGCAGGAAAAGGCAATGATGAATTTTTTTAAAAACAACAGTGTTGAGTATAGGGATAATGCACTTAGCCTTGCTAAAACCGAAGCCATATATTTTCCCAGCATGGCCTTGCTGATTGGATTAAGTACATTAATTACAATTATGGTAGGTAGCCTTGATGTTATCAATAATACCGGCGACGCAAGTGTGGGACGTATTGCCGAGTTTGTAATGTATATACAAATGCTAACATTCCCTGTTAGCGCTATAGGCTGGACGGCAAGCATGACACAAAGGGCAGCAACATCTCAGCGGCGTATTAATGAGTTCCTGCTTACAGAGCCCTCTATAAAAAATACCAAACAGCCGGTAACAAGTTTAATAAAAGGCAACATCGGTTTAACCAATGTTGATTTTGTGTATCCGCATACGGGTATACATGCCCTTAAAGATTTTTCGTTGCAGGTAAAAGCAGGTGAAAAAATTGCCATAGTTGGCCGTACAGGATCAGGAAAAACTACCATTGCACAATTGTTGTTACATGCTTATGAACCTCAAAAAGGATTAATAACTTTTGACGGTATACCTATCAATAAATTTAACCTGCAGGCTTTACGCTTACAAATAAGTTATGTGCCGCAGGATGTTTTTTTATTTAGCGATACAGTTAAAAACAATATTGAATTTGGCGTAACAGATGCTACAGATGAAGAAGTGGAGCAGGCTGCAAAACTGGCTGCTGTACATACCGAAATAGAAAAGTTTAGTAATGGTTACCATACTATGATTGGAGAAAGAGGCGTTACATTAAGCGGTGGCCAAAAACAACGTATATCAATAGCAAGGGCATTAATAAAAAGCCCGCAGTTGTTAATACTAGATGATTGCCTGAGCGCTGTAGATGCCCGAACCGAAAAAGAAGTAATTGGCAACCTGGGCCGTTTTTTAGATGGTAAAACTGCTATTATTATCACACATCGTATCTTTTCGCTGTTTGAATTTGATAAAATTATTGTGCTGGATGAGGGTAAGATTATGGAACAGGGAACACATGAACAACTGATACAGCAAAACGGGTACTATGCCGAAATGTACTACAGGCAACAGGAACAGGATAATAAAGCCAACGGGTTATAAAAAATATAAATTATACAGTAGTTAATTACCTGCAATAGTAAATAAGCTGTCATATTTTTGGTAAAATGGATAACAATTTTATCTTTGCTTCTCCCTAACAGGGAAACATATAATAATTAAAACTAAAAAAACAGTGGCGTACGAAAACAACGAAAAGAAAATGGAAAGCGTTTACAGTAAACGCATCAGGGCCGGCAAACGAAGAACTTACTTTTTTGATGTAAGAGAAACACGTGGCAATGATTATTATCTTACCATCACCGAAAGCCGTAAAAGGTTTGATTCTGATGGTTACGACAGGCATAAAATCTTTTTGTATAAAGAAGATTTTAATAAATTTATTAAAGGGTTAGGCGAAGCGATTGATTTTGTAAAAACCGACCTTATGCCTGATTTTGATTTTGATGCTTTTAATCACGAGAATGCTTATGAAGGTGAAGAAGGGCTGCAAAATAATACAGATGCTCCTGCAGATACTGCACCTAAAGCCGTTGCTGAAACAAATGTACCGGAAGAACAAAATACAGCAACTGAAAAAGTTGAATCTAATGCAAATGAAACAGCTACAGATAATGCTACCGGTAATGGTAGTGATGAAGTAGCAGAAAAGTGGTAAAGGCCCACTGGTATTTTTAACCTTTAATTACCCGTTTAGGGTTTACCAAACACCAAAACTAATTGCCACAAATCCGCTCACTTTTGAGCGGATTTTATTTTTATTATTATACTTTAAAAAATACTATCTTTTATGGTGGATATTTAAAAAATGTGGTTACTTAAAAATTATATATAAACCAAAGATGAAAAAGATAATTTTTGCAGTGCTTAATTTAAGTTTGGTGATTGTATCCTGTGCACAAACAAAATGTACAGTTAAAAAAGCGTATGCATTTTATACAGTTACAATTGCAGGCGCAGCTATTGCTGATGAAAACGGAAATATTATTCCTCCTAAGCCCCAAATAAACAGGTTTATTTATTTAGAAATGACAGGGACAAAAGAACCTGTTATTGAAAAAATTATGTATGATAGCGTACTTTATATAAGTACAATTGAAAGGGTAGAAGGTAACACTGTTGTGCCTGTAGAAACAAATAGTGAAAATGCAAAACACAGTATCAGGGTAAAAAAGAAAAACAGCCTTTGGAAAATTGAATTACAACCTGCAGATGAAAATACATTGGCAAAAGAAGGTAAAACAGATATCAATATAAGTTTTAAAAACAGTGACAAATCCTGTACTTACAAAATAAAGGAAGAAATTTTATTGCAAACTGCACCAAGGTATTAATCTTTAAAACCTGCTAAGTTACTTAGATAAGAAAGGGTTATTACTTTTTTCTTTTTTATGAAACCGGTATAGCTGCAGGTTATTATCCAGGAATGATGAAGGCTCATCAACTGGTGGCAATACATCATGTTTTTTAAAAGGATTTCCTAACCGGGATAGGATTGGATATTTTGACCCATTGGGAATTTTTGCTACTTCCTTTATATTGGGTACCAGGCAGGGCATGCCATCTAACGGTAATGCATAAACCTTATTGTTATTATTGGTATGGATGAGTTTGGCCTTGCCTAAATCGATAAAAGTAACGGCCGGTTTTACATTAAATGGTTTTATAAATGAATTATCACCAGTTTGCGCTTTGGCGTAAAATGAAAATAATAATGAAATGATGATGGTTACTAATTTCATAATTAAATTTAAGTTGAAATTTGATTACCTGTTCTTTTTATACCAGTTAATTAAATGATTGGTTGAACTGTCGTGGCTGTTAACTATATCATCATTTTTAAGCTCAGGTAAAATTTTATTAGCTAATACTTTTCCAAGTTCTACTCCCCATTGGTCAAAACTAAAAATGTTCCATATAACACCCTGCACAAATATTTTATGCTCGTATAATGCAACTAATTTTCCCAAAGCAAATGGAGTGATTTTTTTTAGTAAGAAAGAATTGGTGGGCCTGTTGCCTTCAAAAATCCTGTATACATTTGGTGGATCCGATACTTCTTTACCATTCATCAGGGCTTCAGTTTGTGCAAAAAAATTACTTAGTAATTTTTGATGATGATCTCCACTTGGGTTGTGGCTTATTACCGGAGCTATAAAATCGCAGGGGATTAATTGAGTTCCCTGGTGAATAAGCTGATAAAATGCATGCTGCCCGTTTGTTCCCGGTTCTCCCCAAATTACCGGGCCCGATTGGTAGGTAAGTTTTTGGCCATTACGGTCTACATACTTTCCATTACTTTCCATATTGCCTTGTTGAAAATATGCTGCAAAGCGATGCATATATTGGTCATAAGGAAGAATGGCTTCGGTAGCAGCATCAAAAAAATTTCGGTACCAAATACCTAGCAATGCCATTATTACCGGTATATTTTTCTTAAATGCAGTTTGCCTGAAATGTAAATCGGTTGCATAACCGCCTTTTAGCATTTCTTCAAAATTATCGTAGCCAATTGTAAGTGCTATGGATAATCCGATGGCGCTCCACAAACTATACCTGCCGCCTACCCAATCCCAAAACTCAAACATATTCTTAGGGTCGATACCAAATTTTATCACTTCTGTTTCATTAGTACTTAAAGCCACAAAATGTTTGGCTATATAACTCTCTTCTTTTGCAGTATGTAAAAACCATTCCCTTGCAGTATTAGCATTGGTCATGGTTTCCTGTGTGGTGAAAGTTTTGCTGGCAATCAAAAAAATGGTTTCTTCGGCATTAACCTTTTTTAATGTTTCTATTATATGTGTACCATCTATATTACTTACAAAAAAAGCTTCTATTCCTTCAAGTTTATAATGTTTTAATGCTTCGGTTATCATTACCGGGCCAAGGTCGCTGCCTCCAATACCAATGTTTACAATATATTTTATCTTTTTACCCGTGTAACCCTTCCAGTTACCAGTATGTACATCGCTGCAAAACTTTTTCATTTGCTCCTGTACCTTCTTTATACCAGGCATTACATCTACATCGTTGGATATAACTGCATTACCCGAAAAGTTCCTTAATGCAGTATGTAATACAGCCCGGTTTTCGGTTTTATTAATTTTTTCGCCGTTAAACATGGCTTCTATTGCATCTTTCAGCTTACATTCTTCGGCCAGCTCAAGTAAAATTTCAAGCGTATTTTCTGTAACCAGGTTTTTAGAATAATCAAAAAGCAAATCTTCAAACTGTATCGAAAATTTGTCAGCTCTTTCAGTATCTGTATTAAAAAGGTCTTTCATCCTAACATTTTCAAATAACAACTTATGTTGTTTTAAAGCCTGCCAGGATGCTGTATTGGTAGGGTTAACAGAAGGGAACATATTTGATATATTTTTTAGATTAACTACGAAGTTAAATCTTGTGAATTAAAAAAATGAAGCAGTAAACTTAGTTTTAAAGTATTGCCTTGAATTATTAGAACAGTAATTTAATGATTATAACATATTATTATCTGCATGAATGAAAATCCAAAAATATCCTATAAGAAAAATATAGCTTGTTCATATATAAAAACAATTAGAAAAATAAATTAATTTTAAAAGATTTGTGTAACTAAACTTTTAAACAAGATGTTTGTAATTTTTTTTTAAAAAAAACCTTAAAATTTTGATAAATCTCATTTTAAAAACTATCTTACAGGCATTATTTTTATGTTAAAGTTTAATGTTTTAAGTTTTAATGATAAGGGTAATAGTATAAAACATAGATGCATACAAGGTTTTAATGAGTTACATTATTACCTTAAACTATTGTTTCTTACTTTATTAAAACCCCAATTTCCTTCCGAAAAAACCAAAATATCTTAACTAAACCGGTAATTATTAATTTCTTTTTTGTTATTTAACCATCAAACTGTTTTTATGAAAAGAATTATCCCCTTACTAATTTTACTGTTCTTTGTTTCGTTGGGAGTTAAGTCGCAAGATTTAAATTCACCCGAATACAAAAAATTGGGATTAAGCCTGGCCGGATCAAATATTGATGCTATTGGCATTTCTGCAGAAGAGATGTCGGCAGCTATCGTATCCAGCTATTTCGAAGATCCCACTTCAGGAATCCAATACTTGTACCTGCAACAAGGGTACAAAGGAATTCCCGTTTATAACCAAATGCTGGTATTGGCATTTAAAAACGGCAAACTTGTTTCAAAAGCCGGTTTTTTCGATCCTAGTATTGAAAAATTGATAAATGTTAGTTCGGCTGTACCGGCAGTAAGTGCCGAGAGTGCAGTTCAATCGGCATTAAGCGACCGTGGTTTACATGCTTCACAGATGGCTGTGGCTATAAACCGTAAGGATAACGGCCGCTTTGTAGAATTTGGTAATATGGGAGTATCCCAGGAAAATATAACAGCACAACTTGCCTGGGTACCAAACGAAAAGACTAAAATATATGAACTTGCCTGGCAGGTATATATTATACCAAAAACAACTTCGGATTACTGGTTGGTAAGAGTAAATGCTATGAACAATAGCATATTGGGTATGGATAACTTTACCAATTATGATCATTGGGGAACTCCTGATTTAACTTCTACATACCCGGCATTCTTAACAGGCCAGTTAAAAGGTGGAGAAAATATAAATAACAACGAGTTTGATTTTAAGACTACTGTAAAAAATAATAACGAATACAACGGCCCTACTTTGGCAGATAATGGCACTTACAGGGTTATACCAATTCCCTACGAAGCGCCAACATTTATGCCTGGGGCTTCTACTACATGGCATGCCATAAGAAACAACCCATGGGTTGATGCAACTGTTGCTAATGCCACTACTTTAAAATGGCATACAGGTGCAAGTAGTACAGATTATAACTATACAAGAGGTAATAACGTTTGGGCTTATCACGACAGGAACAATAATAATAGCGGAGACCCAAGCCGCTCAGCTACTTCTACAACCGCTTTACCAAACCTTACTTTTGATTTTACACCCGATTATACTTTAGAGCCAACTGTAACATCTCCGGCACCAAACCAACAGTTTAATATTACCAACCTGTTTTATTGGAACAACCTTATTCATGATATATTTTATGGATATGGATTTACGGAAGCAGGAGGTAATTTCCAGGATGATAATATGGGCCGTGGTGGCGTAGGTAACGACCATGTGAATGCAGAAGCACAGGATGGTAGTGGAACTAA
>JAHBTN010000018.1 GCA_019638575.1 Ferruginibacter sp.
GAGTTGAGTTTGATTGCAGGATCACCATGCAATGTTATTTCTTCCAGGTGAAGCCTAAGCAAAATATCTAAAGCGCCCGGTCCACCTCCTAAATCGGTAATTGTTTTTTGAATTATATTACCCACAGGAGCTCCATACATTTTTTTTGCAAACTCATTATAATATGTGGTATTATACATATTCAGGAAAGGCGCTACACCATAATGTGTACTTCCTAAAAACCCAATACTTCCTTTATGATCTAAGAAAATATATTTTTCTGATAGCGACATGCCGGTGTACCCCAATACCCGGTTAGGGTTAAAGGTGAAAAAGTTTCCTACTGTACATCCGCTTACATGCATGAACGGGTATTTACCTGCATTTTGATAATTCTCGGGGTAGTTTAAGTTAATGGCCAGTTCGTTTGCTGATGAGTGTCCAAAATATTTTACATAACTAAGTCCTTCTTGAAACAGTTCGGTTATACGCTGGCTTTGTTCCTGTTCTATTGTTGAAACCGAAGTTTTGACGTAGGTATCAACATGAGCACCCACTAATGTATCCTGCACAATGGTTTTATAACTATTCATATGGCCCAGGAATTCGTTGTTCTCAGATTCATTGGAACCACCAATTGTGTGCAGCATGTTTTTCATCCAGCCTTTGTCGGCAATAGTGGGGCTGCTTGTTTGCTGAACCTGCTCATATTCTTTCACCTTATCTAAATATACACCCACTTCATTTCCGTTGATAGCGCCAAGCCTGCCAATAGGTACTAATGGCACCACGCTGCCGGGGTTGCTTGCCAACAAAACATCAGAAGCAGGCCAGCCAAATGTTGGCACTAAATCTAACTCATTTGCTATAGGATTACTTTGATTAGTAGTGTAATCCATATATGATAAACTTCGGCCAATGAGAAATACAAATTTGGGTGATACGCTAAAATTTTGTTTTGCATAGCGAATAAAATCACGAATACCGGCAGGGTGTTTTTTTATACCAAATCCAAACTGCTCGTTCAATTCTGCAACATCATAAATTTTTGCATTAAAACCACCACCCACAGCCGAACTGCGGTATTGCCTGTATAAATCCACATAATTAACTCCCGAACCATTGTTATATAAAACAGGGTTGCTAATGATGATGTAGTCGCCCTGGTTAGCAGTGTTGGCAAAATTGATAAATGTTTTACTGCTAAGTGATGTTACCTGGTTGATATTTGATACATCGCCGCTCATCAGGTTAAATTTACGCACCGAGTCTAATGATGGGTCTAATGCAAATTTTACCTGGCCGGGTGTGCTTATATCTCCTATTATTCTTTTTGAATTATTGTAATCGTATAATATTGGTGCAATGTTATTGGTATTAAAATTAGTAATCACTAAAAAATTACCGGCAGCATTTGCCTTTAGTTCAAAATAAAAATTCTTTTTGTTGTTGAAATTAAATGTAGAAGGATAGGTAAGTGAAAGTGATGCCACTTGTATCCTGTCTGTTGCTTCGGGCGAAGTGTTGGTAATACTTATATTTACAGCATTAGGATTTACAATTAAAGTATTAGGTAAGTTGCGAATGGTATCTTTTATATAATTAAAAAAGGGCATGGTTCTTTGGCTAACCAATACATTTGAAATCTTAGCAATTACATCTCTTGGGTTTAAAGCACCTCCAACAGCCGAATAAGCTAATGTAATACTGTTAGCCGGGGCTCCAGAATAATAATTTAAACCTGTAATGGTATATGATAAGGCGCAGCAGGGTGCAATGTCTCCGCTCATCCAGCCTTCGCCTATATCATAAGATGCAGAATAAACATAAACAGAAGTACCTATACCACCCAACACGGCTGCAGAGCCCCTGTTTATAACGTTGTGATAAAATAGTTCGAACCTGTTTAAAAAATAAGTATCGGCAGGTAAACTATTGCCGCCGGTATTATTTATGGCAGAAGTATATCTTAAATTACCGCCTGTACTATTCTCAGTTAAATAATAAGTAACCGTATCAGTTTCTAAACTATATCTGTCATTCATCTGGCTTTCGGGAATTCGGTAAAGGTCACGGTCGGGTTTACCATCATTCATTAATCCCCAAAACTCCAGGTAATCATTGGGCCCTAAAATACCTGTTGGTACAGATGTGTACATGCGTACTTCTTTACCATTACGCCATAATTGAAAATTTTCGGCAGGCACATTGCCCAGGCCGGCTGCGGCCAGTACAGTTTGCGGAATACGGGTAAGTGTATCTTTGGCCAGTTTGAATTTATAGTAAGTCTTATTATAATCAATCCAGCTATTATTTAACTGGGCATAACCAGTTAATGACAATAGCACAACCATGGGGATTAATAAAATTTTTTTCATACGAGTTGTTGTTTTATTCAGATTCTTTCTTACCGGCTAAGTTCAGGCGTAAAGAAAATATATGGGTATATAATGGATTTGACTGGTTAGCAAGGTTTGTAAAAGCATAATCTATCATCACATTTTTTATTTTAAAACCTGCGCCGGCACTTGGCTGGTATATCCAAACTCTCTTTTGATTAAGGGTATCCTTATCGGCCAGTGCACGTTGAAAATTGGTGATGCCGGCCCTTATAAAAAATACATTTTTTATATTGGCTTCCAATCCTACATGCGGATCAATACTGATGGTTTTACCGCTTACAATGGTATTGCGTTGCCCATCAAAAGTAAGGTCGGCACTTACTTCGGCAGATAAGTTTACCGAGCTGCCAAGTCTAAAATCGTAAGTGCCGCCTAAAACAAGGCGTGGAGCAGTAAGCTCATTTGATTTTACGGGTATATCATTTTTTGTAAGATAAAATACTTCTTTTTCTCTTTCGGTAAAATGAAATGTCCAGGCATTGAAAGTGGTGGTGATATCTCTTGCCACAATACCGGCGTGCCATTTTTCGCCATGCATCTGCAAACCAGCATCAAGCCCAAAACCCCAGGCGGTGGCAAACTTGCCCACTTTACGGTAAATTACTTTTGCATTTATACCAAAGCTTATCTGTTGTGTTTCTGTTTCTTTTATCTTTTGTGCAAAGGATAAAAGAAAAGCATAATCGGCCGATGAAAAAGTTTGAATGTTATTATAGTTAATGCTGCCATCGGGTTCCACTAAAAATAAAGTGTTGGGGATATCATCAACAGCAAAGCGAAGAATTGAAATGCCTAAAGCCCGTTTATTATCTTGTATGGGCATAGCGCCAGACAGGTAATCATATTTGGCAATACCACCAAAATAATCGGCATGCATGAGCCCAATGGATGGATGATCTTTAATGCCCGATAAACCGGCGGGGTTCCAGTAACCAGCGGTTTCGTCTTTTGCCGATGCCACCTGTGCGCCACCCATTGCCAGCCCCCGTGCGCCGGCACCTATATTTAAAAATTCATTTGAGTATTTTCGGAATTGGGCAAGTGAAAACAAAGGCACAAGCATAAATAATACTAAGCTTATTTTGGCATACAATCTCATAATAACGTTCGGTTAGTTATTGAATTTAAAGGAGGATTTATTTAAAACGTAATAATACGTAGTAAATTGTGTTCATATATGAATTTAAAATTAAGCTAATTTGTATAAACCAAAGAAATGAAATTTTATCTTAATTAGTATTTATTAAACTCTCATTAAACAATTAATATTTGCACAATTTTGTTGCCAAAGTGTGCAATACGTATCTTATCCTATTATTGAACAAGGATGATTATGTTTTAAATCGGTATAATTTTTTTTAACAAATATTAAAACCTGTTTATAAAATATAAATTATCATATAAGCGTATAGTTAATAAAATATATTTCAGTATAATTCATAAACTGAGATAAACATGAAAAAAACTATCTTATTTATTTTAGTGCCTGTAATATTTTTTTCTTGTATTAAAGAAGATCCCCTGCCTACAGATAATACAAATAACCTGCTGTTATTTTATGAAAGAACTGAGAATGGAAATTTGCAGGTTTATAAATATGATGGTACTACCGAAACCAATTTAAGTAATGATAATAACTATGATTACTGGTGGATAAAAGTTAGTCCCGATAAAAAAAGATTTTTATGCTATCGATCTCCTAAACATGCAGGCGTAAACTCTTATACTACCTGCGAATTGATGATGTTTAATATTGATGGTAGTAATGGCCATGTAATTATTCCACTTCATGCTTATGGTTGGCAAATCCAGGCACATGCCAAATGGTCGCCCGATGGTACAAAAATATTAGGTATTGCAAAATGTACCGATCCATCAATAAACGACCTGGTGCCAAGAGGAAGGATTGTTGTTTTTAATACTGATGGAACAAACCCTGTTATTATCTCTAAATTTAAACACGAAGTAGCAGATCCCGCCTGGTCGCCTGATGGAAATAAAGTAGTGTATGTGGGGCCATCAGATGTAGCTGATGAAAGCAATCCTGAAAAAGCAGAAATATACCAGGCCACATTAAATCAAACTAACATGAGCCTGGAAAATCCTATTCGTTTAACATTTGATAATCTTTATTGTTACGACCCCGCCTGGTCGCCTGATGGCAATTGGATAGCATACAGTAAAGGAGCTTTTATAAACCTGATATGGAGAGAAAATCATGATATATATAAATGCAGGCCCGATGGCTCGGAAGATGTATTGGTATTACATGATGGTAAAGTAAATGGGGTACCAACCTGGACACCCGATGGAAAACGTTTAATATTTCATGTACTGGGCCTTAATGGTCCGCCACCTTTTAGTTTATATAGTTGCAGCTCAAATGGTAACGATAAAAAATTAATTCTAAGTAATGATGGCATTTACAGATCTTCTCCTACTGCAATTGAAAAATAAGCATCTCCATAACTTAATTAATTTTGTTTTTCTTTAAAGTATTTTTGCTGAGTATTTTATAATGGTATAAACGGCTTTGTTTTATTCCCTAATCATAATTTTAAGCTTCTTACATACTTTTTTCTCAATTTTATTAAGCAATTTTGCAATCCTTGCTTTTTTAATTAAATAACAGGTTATCTACATGAAATCATTAATAGAAGAATTACAGTGGAGAGGGATGATACAGGATATGATGCCCGGCACCAAAGAACAATTGGAGAAAGAACTAACTACTGCTTATATTGGTTTTGACCCCACAGCCGATAGTTTGCATATTGGCAGCCTGGTACCTATTATTTTACTGGTTCATTTTCAAAAAGCCGGCCATAAGCCCATTGCTTTGGTTGGCGGCGCCACCGGCATGGTTGGCGACCCCACCGGTAAAAGCGAAGAAAGGGTTTTATTAAGCGAAGATGTTTTAAGCAAAAACTCAACAGGTATAAAAGCGCAACTTGAAAAATTTCTTGACTTTGATTCTCAAAAACCCAATGCTGCCGAAATGGTGAACAATTACGATTGGTTTAAAGAGATTTCTTTCCTGGATTTTATAAGGGATACCGGCAAGCTGGTAACGGTTAATTATATGATGGCAAAAGACAGTGTGAAAAAAAGGCTTGAAAGCGAAACAGGTATGAGTTTTACCGAGTTCACTTACCAGTTAATACAGGGTTATGATTTTTACTGGCTGTACAAAAACAAAAACTGCAAATTGCAAATGGGCGGTAGCGACCAATGGGGAAACATAGTTACCGGTACCGAGCTGATACGAAGAAAAGATGGCGGCGAAGCATTTGCTTTTACCTGCCCATTAATAAAAAAAGCAGATGGCGGCAAGTTTGGCAAAACCGAAAAAGGAAATGTATGGCTTGATGCTGCAAAAACAACCCCCTACCAGTTTTACCAGTTTTGGTTAAATGCATCGGATAATGATGCAGAAACATGGATAAAGATTTTTACTTTTTTAGATGAGCCTGCCATTAATAGTTTGATAGAAGAGCAGAAAAAAGATGCCTCAAAAAGAGTGCTGCAAAAAGCGCTTGCCAAAGAAGTTACCGTTTTTGTACATGGCGAAACCGAATATAAAAAAGCCATTGAAACAACCGAAAAATTATTTGCAAGCCAAAATGCTGCTGCCGAAGATTTAAGTGAAGATGACCTGAATGGTATGGAAGGAATTGTAAAAATTAATTACCCAAATGATAAACTGCAAGGAGGTGTAGATGTAGTAAGCTTTTTAGCCGAAACAGGTATTTTCAGCAGCAAGGGCGAAGCCCGAAAGATGCTGCAGGGCGGCGGCGTAAGCATTAACCGTAAGAGGGTAGAAGGCATTGATTTGAAAGTTGACAATAGCTTATTGCTGCACAGCAAATATGTTTTGGTACAAAAAGGTAAGAAGAATTATTTTTTGGTAAGGGTTTGATGAGGAAGAGAAAAATTATTGAAGGCAATTAATAAAAGATATTCTTATCACTCAACATCCACCTGTTTTTTTATCACCGAGCCTTCCCTGGCATTTAGTAAAAATTTTCTTTCTTTTACCAGGTAGCCATTGCCGTGTTCGCAAAAATGCACTTTAAGGTTTTGCAGGCTGATGGGGTTGCCATCGGGTATATCTGCAATATTGGAGTGTAGTATATCGTGCCCGTCAATTATCATTACCAGTCCGCTGCCAATGGCTTCCATCATATTACCGCCCGTTACAATCATGCCGGTATCTTCTCCCAGGCCAATACCAATGCAGGATGGGTTGGCGGCAACAGCCTGTGCCAGCCGGCCAAAGCGGCCACGTTTTTCAAAATGCGAATCAAATATTACATCATTCATAAAACCAAGGCCGGTGGTTATTTTTACTTCGCCTTTTAAATGTGCACGGGTGGCATTGCCTTCATAAATCATAGTATTGCTCATGGCCATGGCGCCTGCCGATGTGCCGGCTACAATAAAATTTTCTTCATTTATATAACGGTCCATTATCTTTTGAAAAAATTCTGTACCGCCAAATGTACTGCTCAGGCGCAACTGGTTGCCCCCGCTAAACATTACAACATCGCACTTACTAATGCGTTCTGCATAATCGTCACTTGCAGCATCGGCCCGGTTGCGTATATGCATCACACCAATATTGGTGCAGCCAATTTTTCCAAAAGCATTCAGGTAATTATCGCCAACTTCGTAAGGTATCATGCTGGCGGTGGTTATCACTTCAATGCGGCACAATGGGCCGCCGGCTTCTTCCACCACACGGGTAAGTATTCCCAGTTCAAAAAAATTCAGGTTATTGCGTTGTATCTTTCCGCTCTCCAGGTCTGTGCCTTTATCTTCCGCTCCTCCAATCGCTATCAGTTTTCCTTTTGCAATTAGCATTTAATCTTTTTATGATTAACGCAAAAATAAGGGAAATCGTGTTTCATAATTGCTTTTAAGTTATTAAGACCTGTTAATTATGTAGCAGCAAATTTTGTAATTCCTTCCACCAGCCGGTCTAAATTTTTTGTGCTTGTGTACACATTGGGTGTAATGCGTACACCATGTATATTCTCCCAGTTGATGCCTACAGTGTGTATCTTGTAATTGCTCCACAGGTAGTTGTCTAACTCGCCCGGCTCCTTACCATCAACACTCACCATGCCAATAGCACAACCAAACTCTTTTTTAAAAGAAGTATGCAGTTTTACTTTTGGTACATCCTTCACTTTTTGCATCCAGTAGTTTTTTAAATACAGCAGGCGCTCTTCTTTACGTTTGCTTCCAATCATGTCGTGAAAATCGATGGCTTTGTCAATAGCTTCTTCAATATAAAAAGGCCTGGTGCCTAAATGTTCAAACTTGCGAATGTTATCTTCTTCCTTGTTACCGGCGCCAAACAATGGCCAAGTATTTTTTATTTTTTCTTTTCGCACATACAAAAAACCTGTACCAATAGGTGCTCCCAGCCATTTGTGCAGGCTGGTACCAAAATAATCGCAGTTTAGGTCGGGTATTAAAAATTCAAAATGGGCAAATGTGTGGGCGCCATCAACCAGTACCGTTATGTTTTTCTTTTTTGCTTCATCGGCAATCTTACGCACCGGCATTTTTTGCCCTATCCAGTTTATCATGTGTGTAACCTGCACCACTTTTGTTTTATTGGTAAAGGTATCGGTGTATTTTTTTACCAGGTAATTTTCATCTTCGCTGGGCAGTTCCAGATTTATCCAAACCAGTTTAATGCCTTCCCTTCGTTCTCTCTGTTGCCAAGCGCCAATCATATTTGGATAATCCTGTTTGGCAAGTACCACTTCATCACCTGCTTTTAGTTCAATACCAAAAATGGCAGTCTCCAATGCTTCTGATGCATTGCGGTGCAGGGCAATTTCTTCGGCATCGCAGCCGGCAAGTTGGGCAAGGTTTTTACGCAGCGGCTCCCTGCCCTGGTCCAATATCCGCCACATAAAATAACTGGGCGCTGCATTGCTTAAATCATAATTGCGTTTCATGGCATCGGCCACGGTTTTTGGCGCCGGCGATACACCACCATTATTTAAGTTTATGAAATTAGGCATGATGGTATACGATTGCTGCACATAATACCAAAAGTCTTCATCGGTTGCCAGTTGTGATGGAGAAACCCATTGGTTGTTTTTAATAGCAGCATGAAGGTTTCGGCTCCAGGCCGGTTGTAAAATGCCTGTAGCAGCGGCGGCAGATAATAATCCAACTTTTTGTATAAATGAACGGCGGTCTTTCATTACTGTAGTTTTAGATATACAATGTACAAATTTTGTTTTTTGTAAAGCAAGATGAATTTGGTAATTTCCGTTTTACGGCAATTCAAAAGCAACAAATCAAAATCCTCAAAAACTGCTATTACTTTTTGGTTTTAACTTTTGATTTTTGACTTATTACTTATCAAAACAACAAACTGTTTTATTTATGAAGATTGTAGAAATTAAAGTTTTGAGAGGCCCTAATTACTGGAGTGTTCGCAGGACCAAACTGATACAGATGAAACTTGACCTGGAAGAGATGGAACAGCGGCCCACCAATAAGATTGAAGGTTTCAGGCAAAGGCTGGAAGCCATGTTTCCATCAATGATTGAACACCGCTGCAGCGTAGGCACCCGTGGCGGTTTTTTTGAACGGGTAGATGAAGGCACCTGGATGGGGCATGTGATTGAACATATTGCTTTAGAAATGCAAACACTTGCCGGCATGGATACCGGCTTTGGCCGCACCCGTGGTACCGGCAAAGAAGGTGAATATTATGTATGCATCAGTTATATGGAAGAAGATGCAGGCGTTTATGCAGCTAAGGCTGCTGTACGTGTGGCACAGGCATTAACCGATAATGTTACATATGATTTGGCAGCCGATATTATGAAGCTGCGTGAAATAAGGGAAGATACCAGGCTGGGCCCAAGTACAGGTTGTATAGTAGATGAAGCTGCTAAAAGAGGTATTCCCTACATAAGGTTGAACAAACATTCACTTGTTCAGTTAGGATATGGCGTACATCAAAAAAGAATAAGGGCAACCATTGCCAGCACCACAAGTAATATTGCCGTTGATATTGCCTGCGATAAAGAAGAAACAAAAAATTTACTTGATGCAGCAGAGATACCTGTACCCAAGGGCGATGTAATAAGGACCGAAGCAGGATTAAAAGATGTGATTGACCGTATAGGTTATCCCATCGTAATAAAACCTATCGATGGTAATCATGGCAAAGGAAATACCACAAACATCATCAACTGGGAGCAGGCCACCAAAGCACTTGCAGCAGCAAAAGAATATGGCCGCAGCGTTATTGTAGAAAAGTACATCACCGGTTTCGATTTCAGGGTTCTTGTTATCAATTATAAATTCATCTGCGCTGCTTTGCGTACACCCGCAGCAGTTGTAGGCGATGGAAAAAATACAATTCAATATTTAATTGATGAAGTAAACAAAGACCCACGCCGTGGTTATGGACACGAAAAAGTTTTAACCCAAATCACTATCGACCAGTTTACACAAAAAATGCTGGACGAAAAAAATTATACCCTTGATACTATTCCACAAAAAGGAGAACAGGTTTTATTAAAACCTACAGCCAACCTGTCAACCGGCGGTACAAGCACCGATGTTACCGATGAAGTGCATCCTGCCAACATCATCATGTGCGAACGCATTGCCCGAATCATTGGTCTTGATATTTGTGGAATAGATATTATGGCGAAAGACTTACGCAGCCCGGTACGGGAAAGCGGTGGCGCCATCCTTGAAGTGAATGCAGCGCCGGGTTTCCGTATGCATATCGATCCTTCTATTGGCCTGCCACGCAATGTGGCCGAACCGGTGGTGGATATGCTTTTTCCAAAAGGCAGTGCAGGTACTATACCAATTATTGCCATAACAGGTACCAACGGAAAAACAACCACAACAAGGCTTACAGCACATATTGCCAAAACTGCCGGTTATAAGGTTGGTTATACAACAAGCGATGGTGTGTATATTCAAAACCAACTGATGATGAAAGGAGATTGCACCGGGCCGGTTTCATCAAAATTTGTATTAAAAGACCCTACTGTTGATTTTGCCGTTTTGGAATGTGCAAGAGGTGGTATATTAAAAAGCGGTTTGGCATTTCAGAATTGCGATGTATCTATTGTAACAAATATAAGCGCCGATCATATCGGGCTTGGAGGCATCGATTCGATGGAACAGATGGCAAAAGTAAAAGCCGTAGTGCCCGAAACAACTTTTAAACATGGCTATGCTATTTTAAATGCCGATGATGATTTGGTGTATGCCATGAAAGACGGGTTGAGTTGTAATGTTGCTTTATTTAGCATGGATGAAAAAAATCCAAGGATTGTAGAGCATACTAAAGATGGCGGCTATGCCTCGGTGTTTGAAAATGGTTATATCACTATTATGAAAGGCACCTGGAAAATAAGGGTGTTAAAAGTTACTGATATACCTGTAACCTATGGTGGTAAGGCGGTTCATAACATTATGAACTGTTTGCCGGCTGTATTAAGCACTTACTTCTGGCGCAATATTGAAATAGAAGATATAAGGCTGGCATTGCAAACATTTGTACCGTCAACCACACAAACTCCCGGAAGGTTAAATCTGTTCCAGTTTAAAAATTTCCAGTTTTTGGTTGACTTTGCCCATAACCCCGCCGGGCTTGAACTGCTTTGCGATTTTGTTAGCAAGCTTGATGGCGAACCCAAGGTTGGTATCATTAGCGGTACCGGCGACAGGAGAGATGAAGACATTAAAGAATTGGGAAAAATTTCGGGTAAACATTTTGATGAAATCATCATCAGGCAGGATAAAAACTTGCGTGGCCGCACGGCAGAAGAAATTGTAAACCTGTTGGTTGAAGGTATTAAAGAAACACAGCCAAAAGAAATACCCATCCAAATCATCTACAACGAAAAAGAAGCCATTATGCATGCGTATGAAAACGCAAAGCCGGGTTCGTTAATCACCATCATGTGCGATGTGGTGGCAGAAGCGTTGGATTTGATAAAAGGATTAAAAGAAAAAGAAGATTCAGAATAAATTTAATGGTTTATTGATGGAGATATAAATGTTTGCGGCTCATAAAATCCTTTTGGGAAATATGGCCTGTTACCCTAAATTTGCACTCCCGATAAATTTTTTAGAGGTGGATTATTGGGTTATGGTGTAACGGCAGCACTACAGATTTTGATTCTGTCTGTCTAGGTTCGAATCCTAGTAACCCAACAAATGAGAACTGGAATATTTCAGTTCTTTTTTATTTGCTTTAATTGATATTTTGGATGTATACTATATAAAAGTTTTTCCCGTTTAAACTTTTTATATCATACAATTCAATATCCTGGTTAACCAATAGATGAAAATATTTTTTACTCTGTTTTTGATTTGCTTCGCTTTTTCTTCAAAGTGCCAGTATAATTTTTACTTTGGTAATATACACAGCCATTCCTCTTACTCCGATGGTAATAAAGATGCCGGCACTACAGGATATTATACACCCGGCGATGATTATAACTATGCCAAAGGCAGTTACTACATGGATTTTTTAGGTATAGCAGAACATAACCATTACAGTTCGGCCAATAACCCCGGTATGCATGTAGCTGATTATAACAAGGGATTATATGAAGCTGATACGGCAACAAAAAACGGAAGTTTTGTAGCCATGTATGGATTTGAATGGGGTACCATCAGTACCGGTGGCCACGTGGTAACTTATGGCATGCCCGGCCTTGTAGGGTGGGAAAGCGGCAGTGGTGCCTGGGGCTCTTCAAATAATTATGATATTTTTTGCGCCAAAGGTGACTATGCCAGTTTTTGGCCAATCATTAAATCGTATCCCGGGGCATTTTGTACACTTGCACACCCACAAACAAACGACTACCAATATTTATTGGATGCTGCAGGCGTGTACGATGCTAATACTGATAGTGTAATTGTAGGTATTGCAATAAGAAGTGGAAATGCAATGTCAACCACAACTAATTATTCCGATCCGCATGCAACTTTGTACGAACAAAAATTTTTAAAGGCCCTGGCAAAAGGTTACCACCTTGCGCCATCTATCGACCACGATAACCACTACACCACTTTTGGCCGTACTAACGATTCAAGAACGGTAGTGTTAGCAAGCTCATTAAACCGTGATAGTATAATGGCTGCCTATAAGGCAAACCGTTTTTATGCATCCGACGACTGGAACACAGAAGTGAATTTCACCATCAACGGGAAATTTATGGGCAGCGATTTTTCCAGTACATCCAATTCTTCTATTTCTGTTTCGGTTAATGACCCGGATGCATCTACCAATCCCAACGATAATGTAAGTAAAATTGAAATTTATAATGGTATTACCGGCAACGGCACAAATGCAACCATACTAACATCAAACAGCGGAATGAGTACTCTTAATTTTACTCATACCACCACCCTGCATTCGTCCAATTATTATTTTGCAAAAATTACACAGGTTGATGGTGATGTTATTTGGACAGCCCCCATTTGGGTGTACAGGGATGCTGTAGTACTGCCTATTGTTTTAACAAAATTTACCGGCATACAGCAAGATGCAGTGATTGATTTAAACTGGGAGACTGCCACCGAAACCAATGTTGATTATTTTGAAGTGGAGCATAGTGCAGATGGAAACCATTTTACAAAAATTGCTACCGTTGCAAGCAAATATCATAACAGTGTTTTACCTACCAGCTATAGCATGGTACATGATGCGCCGGTTAAAGGAATAAATTTTTACAGGCTAAAACAGGTTGACCTGGATGGTAAATACAGTTACTCAGAAATTATACCGGTGCAGTTTAATTATTCCGTTGTTCAAAAAATAAAAATTTATCCCAACCCAGTATTTGATAATTTAAATTTGGAATTAACTGTTTTACATAACAGCAGCCTGCTTTGTAAAATATACAATACTGCAGGCAGGGAAGTAAAGGCATTTACAACTGCGGTTACTACAGGAAGAAACAATGTAAGTACCAATGTTTCATATTTACCCAAAGGCAATTATATAATTGTACTTATCAATAATAATGAGAGGGTTGCCGAAACAAAGTTTGTTAAACAATAATTCGTTGGTTGCAGACAAACCATCTCACTTAAAAACTTCTTCAATCACCTTGCCAACATTTCCGTTGGGCATTTGTATATGCAGCATAGCAGCAATGGTAGGCGAAATATCTGTCATAAACACCTGCCTGTTGCTTTTACCGGGTTTTACCTTCCAGCCAAACCATAGCAAAGGAATGTGTGAGTCGTAAGGGTTCCATAAACCATGTGTGGTTCCTTTTTTACCACCGGCAAAATAACCCGGTTTTATTGAAAATTGAATATCGCCGCTGCGTTTAGGGTTAAAACCGTTTATTGTCATTTGCTTTTGAGGTTCGGGCATGGTTACAGTTTCAATTTCCCTGTTAGTAAAAACATTTAAGATATATTGCTTTTGAGAAAGTGTTTTAATGATTAGTTTTTTTACTTCACCTGCATTTTGTTCGGTAAGGTTTTCATCATTTAAATACACCTGGTAATTCATTACTGTACTAATTGCTTTATTGATACCTAATTTTGAAACGATGGCTTCATCCAATTCTTTTGCAAGGTCTTTATTATCAAAAATACCGGCAGGTATTTTGTGTTCATTTAAAAAAGCAGGTACATGTGCAGCGCCATGATCGGCAGTGAGGAAAAATAGATAGTTACCCATGCCCACTGTCTTATCAAGGTACGATAAGAAATCAGCTATATCCTTATCAAGCCTTAAATAGGCATCTTCGGCTTCTATTGAATTAGGGCCAAAAGCATGGCCGATATAATCAGTTGATGAAATACTAACCGTTAAAAAATCCGTTACAGTATTTTTCCCCAGCTTTTCGTTTTCTATAGCAGCTTTTGCAAAATCAAAAGTAAAAGTGGCTGCAAATGGTGTGGTTTTAAATGCTTCGTATTTTGATGATGCCGGTATAGCTGCAAGCTTATGAGGAAACACTACCGATTTTTCGCCTTTTATATTACTTTCATAAGGTTTATCATCACCAGTACTTTGGCTGTATTTGTTTATTGGCAAAAGAGTGTTCCAATCTTTGTTCATATAGACAGATGCAAGGTCTTTTGCATTAAAGCTGTTTACCCATCCGGGTAGGTCATTCATGTAATAGGTGCTTGTAATCCATTTGCCATCATCGTACCAGTAAGCTGCATTGGCTGCATGGCCTGCCGGTAAAATAGCTCCACGGTCTTTTAAAGCAATACCAATTACTTTGCTTTTAAAATTAGTGCCCAGCCTAAGCTCATCAGTTATTGTAGTAACCCATAAATTATCGGGGCTCATCTTACCTGCATTGCTATTGCTGCCTACGGTTTGTACGGTAGAATCTTCGGTGCAATAAACACTTCTGTTAAGCGATTTATCAAACCAGTTATTGCCTACAATACCAGTTATAGAAGGAAGGCTGCCTGTATATACACAAGTATGCCCCACTGCAGTATAGGTAGGTAAATATGGTATAAACGTGTTTTCATTGCTAAAACCCTGTCCCAGTAAGCGTTTAAAGCCACCATTACCATACAGGTCATTATAGCGGTACAGGTAGTCCCAGCGCATTTGGTCAACCACAAGGCCAACTACCAATTTGGGCCTGTTTATTTGTGCAGATACAGAAAAAGATAAAATCAACAGGAAAAAAGAAACACAAATTTTTTTTAGAAGCATGTTAGTCGGTTTTTTTCAAAGATATATATTAACAGCTTTTAAAAATCGTTACAGCCCTGTTATGCTTATGTTATGATGTTTGCCGTCAAAGCCTTAATTTTGCAAAAGTAAAATCATACAATGCTCAACCGGCATCCATCTCAAATTTATAATTACACATATTTATGGCAGATATTTTTGAACGCCTGATAAAGAACTACGGGCCTATTGGCCAGCATAGGGAAAGGGCCCATGGCTATTTTGCATTTCCAAAACTTGAAGGTGAAATAAGCAGCCGCATGAAATTTCGTGGCAAAGATGTTATAACCTGGAGCCTGAATAATTATTTGGGCCTTGCAAATCATCCCGAAGTACGCAAAGCAGATACTGAAGGCACCGCTCAATACGGGTTGGCATCACCCATGGGGGCACGAATGATGAGTGGCAACACTACCCTGCACGAGCAATTAGAAAACGAACTGGCCAGTTTTGTACAGAAAGAAGATGCTATACTGGTTAACTATGGTTACCAGGGAATGGTAAGCCTTATAGATGTAATCTGCAGCAGGCACGATATAATAGTATATGATGCCGAAAGCCATGCATGTATTATTGATGGCTTGCGTTTGCATCCCGGGCACAGGTATGTGTTTAAGCATAACGATTTGGAAGACCTGGAAAAACAATTACAGCGCTCTACCGCATTAATTGAAAAACAAGGCGCCGGCGGTATACTTGTTATTACCGAAGGGGTTTTTGGTATGGCAGGCGACCAGGGAAAACTGAAAGAAATTGCTGCCATGAAAGATACCTATTCGTTCCGCCTGTTGGTAGATGATGCACATGGCTTTGGAACTCTGGGTAAAACAGGCGCTGGTGCCGGCGAAGAACAAGGTTGCCAGGATAAGATTGACCTGTACTTTTCAACCTTTGCAAAATCAATGGCATCTATTGGTGCCTTTATTGCAGGCGACAGGCAGATAATTGATTACATACGCTACAACATACGCAGCCAGATATTTGCAAAGAGTTTGCCCATGCCCATTGTAGTAGGTAATTTAAAAAGGCTGGATCTGTTACGCAATAATCCCGAACTGAAAGAAAGGCTTTGGAAAAACGCCTTACAATTACAAAACGGGTTAAAGCAAAGAGGATTTGATATTGGCAAAACAGATAGCGTGGTTACTCCTGTGTATATGAAAGGCGGCGTGGAAGAAGCTACCGCTATGGTAATGGACTTGCGGGAAAACTACAGCATCTTTGCATCAATTGTAGTGTATCCTGTAATACCAAAAGGGCATATCATATACAGGCTTATACCTTCGGCAGTGCATACAAGCGAGGATATTGAATTAACGCTGCAGGCATTTGAAGCCACAAAAAAGAAACTGGATGCAGGCGAATATAAAGTAGAATCGATCCCTGATATGGCCGAAGTTAGCGGCAAGCGATTTGATTATATGACCAGTAAACTGAAGAATAAGTAAACTACAGGAATAGTAAAGAATGGTTCCGCCTGTGATTGCAACAGGCGGAATTTTTTTATAAAAATATCCTTGCTGTTTTCAATACACAATTTAATTTCTTAAAAAAAATGAATAAAAATTTGCGAAACCGAAAAGTTGCACATATATTTGCAACCAGATGGTTTCATAAAATACATGCATGAAATATGAGAAGAGATATTTTTCAGGCGATAGCCGACCCCACAAGGCGGGCCATTATAGCTTTGATTGCCTTGCAGGCCATGACACCCAATGCCATTGCCGAAAATTTTAACAGTACCCGGCAAGCGGTTTCCAAACACCTGCGTATTTTAACCGAATGCCAATTGGTGAAGCAGCAACAACAAGGCAGGGAAATTTATTACACACTACAAATTGAAAAGATGAAAGAGATTGACAAATGGTTGGAGCAATACCGTAAGATTTGGGAAACCCGTTTCAACCAACTTGACAAAGTATTATCAACAATTAAAAAACAGAAAAAATGAATAACAACTTATTATTTGATTTTACGGTTAACAAGCCTGCAAAAACCGTTTACATCACCCGTGAGTTTGATGCAGAACAATCGCTTGTTTGGGATGCATTCACTAAAGCCGAGTTAATTGACCAATGGATTGCGCCTGCACCCATGGTAGCTAAAACAAAATACCAGGATTTTAAAGTTGGGGGCAAAAGGTTTTATGCAATGATTAGTCCCGATGGGCAGGAGCGTTGGGCATTGCAGCAATACACATCCATAACCCCAACAACTAACTTTAAAATGTTTAATGCCTTTGCAGATAAAGATGAAAACCCTGAGCCATTTGGTTCTGAATGGGACCATACTTTTAGTGAAGAAAAAGGTATCACCAAAGTAAGTATTGTTATTTACAACGAATCGATGGAAAGGTTAGAAAAAATACTTGATGGCTTTACAATAGGAATGAAGATGTCATTAACAAACCTGGAAAACCTGTTGCAAAAATTATCAACAAAATGATTTACGTTTTTAAAACATCTGTAAAACTGAAGATGCAGGCAAAAATGCTGAAGCCTTATATCGATAACCTGCTGCCTTACGCAAACTGGAACTTTGACCTGGATGACTGTGATAACATTTTGCGTATTGACAGCGATATTGATGTAGTTTTACCCATCATCACATTGCTGCATAACCATCATTTCAACTGCGAAGAATTAACATAAAAAATTTAATCACTTTTAAAAATCAACAAACATGGCACTTATCAATCCTTACATCAATTTTAATGGAAATGCCGAAGAAGCATTTAATTTTTACAAATCGGTATTTGGCGGCGAGTTTGCAACCATTGTCCGTTTCAAAGAATTTGAAAGCCCCCAATTTAAAGTTTCGGATGCAGAAGCAAACAAGATTATGCACATTGCATTCCCTATCGGCGCCAATATTTTAATGGGTAGCGATGTACCCGAGTTCATGGGCCGGGTGAATGAAAATGAAAACAGGTCAAAAATTTCCATCAGCGCCGAAAGCAAAGAAGAAGCTGACAGGTTATTTAACGGGCTTTCAGCAGGTGGCGCCGTTGAAATGCCCATTGGCGATAGCCCCTGGGGTTCTTACTTCGGCATGTTCAGGGATAAATTTGGAATAGAATGGATGGTGGATTACGATGAAAGATACAAGGGCAAAGCGTAATTACTGTCAACAAATATTTTAATCAGGCAAATACATCAGTGTTTTTTTTGTTTATTGGCATTTTGTAAAACTTTCTCTAGCAAACAAAATGTGTATCAATACTATTTGTATTTCCGGTAAAAAATAAAGATTTTAAACCGCAAATTCTGTTGCAGTTAAAATAGGAATACCCGTTTTTATATTTACTTTGAGTTGAGATTTTTATCATCTATCAAAATAGATTTGTAAATGATAACAATAATAGTATAAACTGGTAACCTTCAGTAAAGGTATCTACCTGTCAATCTAAACATCAACTTTGAAAATATGAAACAATCTAAACGTTTTTTCAGCCTGTTGATTTATTTAGTTTTCACAATAGCAGAACTTTCCTGCAATAACAATCAATCAGCACCTTCGCACGCAATCATTAATCAGTTACAGCTTAAAAGAGGTAATGTAATAACCTGTAGCCCCACGGCAGCTCAATTCGGTTTGGTGAATTTTGATGTTACAGGAAATGCTGTTGTAAAAAAAGATTTTAACCTTGCTCTTGAGCTTTTACATTCGTTTGAATATGATGAAAGCGAAAAAGTTTTTGCAAAAATTATTGATGAATCGCCTGCTTGTGCAATGGCATTTTGGGGTATTGCCATGTGTAATTTTCATGCATTGTGGACACCCCCAACGGAAGCTGAATTGAAGAAAGGAGCACAAGCTATTGACATAGCCAAATCAATAAAAAAGAAATCAGCTAAAGAATCGGCTTATATAAATGCACTTGGTTTGTTTTATAAAGACTGGAATAAAACCAACCATCATACACGATGTGTGAATTTTGAGAATGCCATGGAAAAGTTACAACTGGATTTCCCGGAGGATAAGGAAGCTGCAATTTTTTATGCCTTATCATTAGTTGCTGCAGCAGATGTAAAAGACAAATCATATACAAAGCAAAAAAAAGCAGGCGACATATTAGCATCGTTGTATAAAACAGAACCCAATCACCCAGGCATAATTCATTATATTATTCATACGTATGATTATCCCGAATTAGCAGCCCTGGCATTGCCTGCTGCAGAAAGATATGCCGATGTGGCTCCTTCGTCGGCTCATGCACTGCACATGCCATCGCATATTTTTACAAGATTAGGGTTATGGGATAAATGTATCCAAACCAATTTAAGATCAGTTGAAGCTGCAAGATGTTATGCAGAATCTTCGGGCAACCCGGGGCATTGGGATGAAGAGCTACATGGCCTGGATTATCTTGTGTACGCTTATTTACAAAAAGGCGAAAATGCAATGGCCCAAAAACAAATTGACTATTTAAATTCATTTAAAACAATTTCACCGGTTAATTTTAAAGTTGCTTATGCTCTTGCTGCTATTCCCTGTCGTTATGTGCTTGAAAATAAAAATTGGAAAGATGCTGCTAATTTGGAATCACATTCTGTAAAAATAAACTGGGGCGATTATCCCTGGCAGGAATCCATCATCCATTTTACCCGTTTATTAGGCGCCGTACATACTGATAATTTACAAGCAGCAAAACTAGAACTGGACAAACTTAAAAACCTGTATGGCAAGTTGCAAAAACAAAAAGATATTTATAAAGCAACAGAAGTAACCGTACAGATAAATACAGGAGCGGCATGGATACAATTTGCAGAAGGCGATAAAACAGGCGCCATTAAATTAATGAAACTGGCTGCTGATATGGAAGACAGTACCGGCAAGCATCCTGTAACTCCGGGTGAGGTATTGCCGGCAAGGGAATTGTTAGGGGATATGTTTTTTCAAATGAAAGATTATCAAAACGCTTTTAAAACTTATGAAGATGTGTTGAAGAAAAGCCCTAACCGGTTTAATAGTTTATATGGGGCAGGAAAATGTGCAGAAAAAATGCAAGACAAAGTGAAATCGATTTACTATTACAAACAATTAGCTGCTAATACAGATTCAAAAAATACCGGAAGAAAAGAACTGATTGAAACCCTGGGATTTTTGGCAAAGAATTAAACAATGCAGTTTCGTTGATTTTTATCTCTAAAAACAATTTTCTTTATGACAATCAAAGAACAAATAAAACAATATATTTCTGCACAGCAGCAAACCAAAGGCAACGATTTGCAAACATTGCACAATCATATCTTGCAAGCTAAACCAACCTGCAAACTTTGGTTCCTTGATGGTAAAGACGAAAAAGGCAAAGTGGTTTCCAATCCTAATATTGGTTATGGTTGTATTAATATAAAATACAAGGATGGTTCTACAAGAGAGTTTTATCAAATTGGGTTGAGTGCAAATACAACCGGCATTTCGGTTTATATCATGGGCATTGCCGATAAAGCTTACCTGTTAAATAATTATGGTAAAAAAATAGGCAAGGCAAGTGTAACCGGATATTGTATCAAATTCAAAACGCTGAAAGATATCAATATGGATGTGCTTGCATCGGCTATTAAATTTGGATTTGAAAACAAATGATGATTGATTGAAAGTTTTTCAATTATTCCGGTTTTTTATCTGCCATAAAATCAAACATGTCTTCATTTATTTCATCCGGTTCATCGCAATGGGTAATTTGTGCAAAGGCGCTGTAGGTAGAGCCTATCATCAAAGGTAAACTAAACAGCAAACCAATACCGCAGGGTATGGCGCTGATAAAGATGATAAGGCCCATCAATAAGAAATAACCAATAAGCGGCAGCAGGTTACGGCCGGCTATTTTGCGAGACATTTCCATTGCCGGCCAGGCCTGCATCTTATAAATAACAATGAAATGGTTTTTAAAAACCCATATCACTGAAATGAACAGTATAAAAACCATCAGCAATAAAAAAAGCACTGCCGATTCGGGTGTAAACAATTGCATTGCCAATGCCCTCAATTCATCCTGGTTATTAAGTGCGCCGGCGCCCTGTGCCGATTCAAAAAATTTTACGATGATGTCAAGATAATTTAACAGGAACAGTACAGAGAGAATAACAATTACTGCAAACTGTATACATGCGCTGATAGCAATGGGCCCCAGGAAATTAAAACCTTTGAACATGTCTCCCAAATCGGCCCAGCCCAAACCTTTTGATATGCGCCAGGTAACATAAATGGCGCCGGCCATCAGGCAGGGCGACAATATCACCTGGTTGGCTATGCCTCCAACAAACGGAATCAATCCTGCTGCAAAACTTATTACCACCGATACTATACCACCTAAAATATAATAGCCCAAATGTTTTGAAACCAATGCCCATCCATCAGATAATGCCCTGCCTATAGAGAAAGTTGATTTATCGGTACTGAGTTCTGCTAATGTCTTCATCTTTTATTTTTTTTAAAACTAATATTTTTAATGCATTATCATGCAATCAAGTTATCATGTAAATACAAGATTTTATTAACAATAATTAATCAAACATAAAACAAAGATTGAATACATTTAATATGTAGATTTGCTCTAATTTGCAACTATGAAGACGTACACTTACATTATTTTATTTTCGTGCCTGTTACTTTTTCAAAGCTGTTTTGAAATTGTTGAAACGGTTTTTCTGAATACCGACGGATCAGGAAATTTTCAATTGGTGTTGAACCTTAGCAAAAGCAAAACAAAGCTCAACTCCATTATTAAAATGAAAACAATAAACGGGCACGATGTTCCCTCAAAGGAAGAAATAAAGGAAAAGATTGCAAGTATTGAAAAAACGGCAGCTAAAACTCCAGGTATCAGTAATGTAAAAGCCACGGTTGATTTTAATAATTATATTGCCACCATCAATTTTAATTTTACACAGGTTAACCGTATTAACGATGTAGTTAAGAATGTATATATAAAAGAAGGAGGCAAAGGTAAAGTGCCGGAAAAAATTTACGATTATACACCCGGCAGTAAAACTTTTAAAAGAATGAATCCATATTCGTTTAAAGATGAATATAAAAAACTGAGTAATGCCGATAAAGAGATATTTACCACTGCCAATTATACTGCTATCTTTAAATTTGAAGCTTCTGTTACCGGTGCTTCAAACAAGGATACAAAAATAGCGCCCAGTAAAAAAGCAACTATGCTTAAACTGAATGCACTTGATGTAGCTACAGAAAAAAAATCTATTGAAAATAAAATAACCTTAACTAACTAACATTTATGAAAACATTCATTACTGCTCTTGTGTGCTGTTTTACTTTTAATACAGTAAGCCTGGCGCAAAATAACCTGTCATTGGTACCGGCATCTGCCTCTTTTGTGATTAAATATGCCGGAGAAAATTTCACCAAAAATATTTCAATAAAAAAAATTGACAGTTATAATTTTATTAAAGAAGATTTTTTTAAGAAACTACATCTTGATAAGCGCTCTTCATTAAAAAACACCGGTATCAATTTTGAGCAGGATAGTTATCAATACGTTACTATACAAGATACCTGTATCAACATTGTATCGTTGCTGAACATTAATAACCAGGCACAGTTTCTAAAACTAATAAAAGAAAATTACAGCGATGCTTCCGAACCGGTAAATAAAAACGGGTTTAGTTACATCCCGGTATCAAACACAACCTTTATTGGATGGAACAGCAATATGGCCGTTATAGTTAACAGTACTTACCAAAACCGTAAATATTATTATGATGACAATTATGGTTCGGATACTGGCCTTGTAGAAATAAAAGTAGATACTGCAATTACAATGGAGCCCGACACAACGCTTACTGAAGAAGAAAAAGAAGCCAAAGAACAGGAAGAACAACGCATTCGGGATAGTATTTATAATTATAAATGGGATTTGTGGCAACAACAACAGGATATGATTGCAAAAAAACAGCAACAAGCAACCGCCGAAGCAATTATGCAAAATACTTTTACTGGTTCTATTAAATCTATTGCCAACGAAGCAGGCTATCAAAAGATAGTTGAACCGGCGGCACATGTAAGCGCCTGGTTTAATACCGAAAGCATCTTTAACCAATACATGAATTATTTTAACAGGGGCACTTATGGTGTTGTAAGCAGCATTACAACACCGCATTATAGCAAGCCCGATGGCTTTAACTCGGCAGTGAACGTTTATTTTGATAAAGACAAACTGAGGATGGAGCAAAAAACTTTTTCGGCTAATGATAGCCTAAATAAACTTTCGCTGGCAGTAATGAACAATAAGCAAAGTAACGGCCTCATCAAATTTGTAAACCCGGGAAATATCGGTTACCTGTCTATGAGCATTAATACCGAAGCAATGGCTAATTATTATTATCCTCTACTTAAAAGTTATTTGGGTAATACATCGTATATGAACGATTATGCCGACCTTATTGATGTGTACATAGACCTGTTGCAGATTATGATTGATGAAAAAGGTATTGCAGAACTACTGCCGGGCAACTATATGTTTGTAATGCATGATATGAAAGCAAGGATGGTTGATTACACCGATTATGAATACGATGAAGAATACAACCGTAAAGAAGTTAGAAAAACGAAGAAGGAACTATCGCCCGATTTTACATTTGCTTTTGAAACCAACAGGAGCGATTTTTTAGAAAGAGTGGCACATTTGCCATTGAAGTATGCCGAGAAAGAGCATTTTGATTATAAACAGAAAGACGGCTATTATGTTCTTACTTTTGATACTGGTAAATATCCTATCAACAGTTTGTATTTTATGGTTAAAGATGGCAAAGCGATTATCACTACCTCGAAAAATATTGTTGATATGGTGAAAAACAATACCGGTTTTACAACCGATGATGAAACAAAAAAAGAGATACTTGATAATAATTACTCGTTGCAGTTAAACAGCACAAAACTTATCGAAAAATTGCAAACACAATTTAATACAGATGTAAACAAGAAAGTAAGCGATTACCTGAAACAAAACCTGGGCGATGTGAAAATGGAAAGCCGTATTAAAGACGGGATGATACAAGGTACTGCCACCATGAATATTAAAGGTAAGCACAGCAATAGCCTTGAGTTTTTCTTCAACATTATTGATGGTGTGAATTCCATCGTTGAAAAAGACCGCCAGGACAAAGAAAAAAAAATGAATTAAATGAGTAAGAAAAAATGGGGGCTGCTTCTGTTAGCAGCCCTTTTGCTTTTTGGATATGTAAAACTGTTTTATAAAACATATAGCCATAAAGCCGTGCCTTTTAGCGCCGATTATGTGGTGGCTGCCGATGTGAAAAGAATTACCAATACCATGATATGGAATTATATAACCACACCGGCATTGTGGAAAAATTTCAGCCTGTCGAAGAAAAAAACTAAAGAGATAAGCTGGGATGATATGGTGAAGCTGCCCGATTATATCCTGGCATTTCATGTACACAACCAACCGGCATCTATATGGTATGCTTTATTTGATATAAAAGACAAAGCCGACTTTGAAAACGGGATGCGGCAATTTCAATTTGAAAAATTGAACAGCCATGAATATGTAAACAAAACAAACAGTATTTATATTTTTGTTCAGGATGAAAAACTGTTGGTTGCAACAGCTTCTGCCGAAAAGAAAAACGAAGTGAATGCAACAGCTAACGAACTGTTTACCAAAAAAGCATACATGCCCGAAGCAAGCCTGAAAAAAGCCATACAGGCTAAAAGCCACCTTGCTGCTTATTTAAGCCCCGGCGGAGTTTTACAAAAAGAAACGGTGGTTACGGCAAATTTTAATAAGGATAAATTTGAAATAAACGGAAACCTTGAACCCGCCGCCCAATACAATTTTGCAGATTATAATTTTAAGTTTGCTTCCGGTTCATTATGTACTGTAGCCTTTACGCAACCACCTGCAAAATTTTGGAACCTAGTAGATGCAGCAGGTAAAGAAAAAATTTCTACAGCATTAAATTTTAATATTGATTCGCTGATGCAACCGGGCAACAGCCGCTATAGCATTAACATTAATGAAATAAAGACCAGGGTTGATAGCGCTGTAACATATACTTACGATGATGAATTTAACAAGGTGGAAAAAACAACAGTAAATAATGTACAGGAACCTTCATTTGATTTTATAATTACAGGTAACCGTGCACAAGCTTTTAATGCATACCTTCAGCATGCCGGTAAGCTTGAAGCCACAAGTGCAGGAAACCTTTTTTTACCCATGCCCTTTGTAAAGGCATATTGTATTGACAACAACAACCGGGTAAATATTACATCGGCCAATTACAGTGAAATAGCAACTGATAAAACTACCAAAGCGATTTTCTTTTTAAATATGGTTATTTCAAAAATTCCGCAAAACCTTTTAAACTACCTGCCTGAGCAGCTAAAAAAAATCATCATAACACTTGATACAATGAATATTTCTTTTATTAAAAAAGAAAAACTGGTGTTGCTGAATATGGTGGTTCAAAAAAAGAAAAACGAATTTCCTCTTTTCATGTATCAATAAATTTTGTACATAGTAAAGCATTATAGCTGCTTAATATTGTGTTGGTTATCATAAGCACATAGCGCTTAAACCTTTTACTGGCAAGGATTTGCTGTTTTAATGTAAAGTTTGGGTATTTGTTTTTGGTGCTGAGGTTGGTTTCGGGAATGTGCAGGTTGTTTTTAATTTTACATCATCAGGAACAAACAATTTATTTACCTGCTCTTTTTTTAACTTTTAAATGCTGTATGTAAAGTTTAATGATTGCTTTTGTGTGGATTTTTTATTAACTATTAAATTAAACTTTATGAAACAGGTTAAAACATTTTTAGCAGTAGTAATTTTTTCAATTTTTTCTTTCACACAGGAGGCAGTAGCCAATACTGTAGAAAATACAAATACATTACCAGTAGAACTAACCATTGCAGGTACTTTTAAAAGCCAGCCATTGGTACAACTGAACTTTACAGCTAATGAACAAGACAATGTATTTAAGATATTGATAACTGATGAAGCCGGTGTAGAACTGTATAACAGCGAAGTAAAAGGCACTGTTTTTTCAAAACAGTTTTTATTAGATACAGATGATTTGGGAGATGCTGTTTTGTATTTTGAGATTACAGGTAAAAAATCGGGAAATAAAACTGTGTATAAACTAAACAGGCAGCAACAAGTAACTCAAAAGTTGAACGTTGTAAAATTATAACTGTAAACTTTCAATTGTATCAAATATACCCTATAAAAAAGGCTGCCCTGTAAATGAGCAGCCTTTATTTTTTTTGTTAGATTTTTTTATGGGAATATACCCAACTCGGCATAGCTGGTTGCCACTTTGTTGATGGCGCTTACATATGCTGCTGTACGCATATCGGGTATATCATCGTTGTTAAGCCATATATCCATTATTTCACGGGTGGCTGCAATCATGGTTTCTTCTAATCCGCTGTGCACCAGGTCCACTTCATCGGCGCCATGCAGGATGATGGCTTTTTCTTCGGCGCCAACTTTTTTACCGGTAAGGCTTTCAATTTCGTTTATGATTTTACCATTAAGGTTTTCGGTAAATCTTTTTTCCATGCGGCCATAACGCACATGGCTAAGGTTTTTTAGCCACTCAAAATAACTTACGGTAACACCGCCTGCATTCAGGTACATATCGGGTACGCATAAAATATTTTTCTTCAGGAAAATTTCATCAGCATCGGGTGTGCAGGGGCCGTTGGCGGCTTCACCAATTATTTTTGCTTTTACCCTGTCGGCATTTTCTTTAGTTATCACACTTTCAAGGGCGGCAGGTATTAATATATCGCATTCCATCTCCAGTGCATCGGTATTTTTTGCCAGGTTAGTGGCTCCGGGAAAATCAAGGATAGACCCTGTTTTTTGCCTGTGTAAAAACACTTCATGTTCATTTAAGCCGGCTGCGTTAAAAATAGCTCCTTCGTATTCGGCTAGTGCTATTACTTTAGCACCATGCTGCCTAAAGAACTGTGCACTGTGATAACCCACGTTACCTAGTCCTTGTACTATTACTGTTTTACCTTCAATTCCTGTAGTAAGCCCAAGTTTTTTCATTACATCGGGCATGTTACAAACTTCTCTGATACCATAAAAAACACCAAGGCCGGTGGCTTCTTTACGGCCACGTACGCCGCCCTGTGTTACTGGCTTTCCGGTAACACAGCCTGCAGCATCAATTTCGCCTGGCTTTAATGATGCATAGGTATCTACAATCCATGCCATCTCTCTTTCGCCGGTGCCATAATCAGGTGCAGGCACATCAATGCCCGGGCCAATAAAATTTTTCTTTACCAGTTCAGATGTATAACGTCGGGTAATTTTTTCAAGTTCATAAGGGCTGTATTTGCGGGGGTTTATTTTAATGCCGCCTTTACCGCCACCAAATGGCACATTCACTATGGCACATTTGTATGTCATCAGGCTTGCAAGCGCCATCACTTCGTCCTGGTTTACTTCATCACTAAAACGAATACCGCCTTTGCATGGCGATTTGTGATGACTGTGTTGCACCCTGTATGCTTCAATTACTTCAATGGTACCATTATCTCTTTTAATGGGGAAACGCATACGGTAAACACTGTTACAGGCTTTTATTTGCTCCAGTACACCAAGATCCCATTTGGTAAACTTGGCTGCCTTGTCAAAACTTCTTTCTACGTTTTCGAAGAAGGTGAATTCTTGTTTATCACTCATAAAAATTGTTTTATTATTTACAATCGTTAGTTGGGAATTTATATAGCAATATTAAAAACTATTCTTTATTTTTTTCAAGTCGGGTTATCTTTCTATCTAATAAAAATACATAGATAAACAAGCCTATTAAAATGGTGAGGCAAACTGCAACTACCACGTAAATTTTTCCGTTACTCCGCATTACATCTGCCATATCAGGTTGTGATGTGCCTTGTGCAAATGAAATGGCAGTACAGCATAAACAGGCTACAAGTAACTGCAACTTACGTACTATCTTAATCATGTAACAACGTTTTATCTTTAATCAATTGTAACCTAATCTTTAATGTGGTTATCCAAACACCTAATAATGCCCATCCTATGATGGCAGGATAAAACACCAAGCGTAGCCTACCATCAATATCTTTAAAATTTAAAGCAGGATTGCCGCTTTCACTACCAGGTGAGCCGGGGTGTAAACTACCTACCAGCCGGGGTATTATCCATATACTTGGAAACAGCATGGCAAAAGCAAAAATATTATAAACAGCGCTAACCCTTGCCTTTTTATCCATATCGGTGAAAGAACCACGTAAAACAAAGTAGGCGCCATAAATTAACAAGGCAATGGCTGCACCAATCAGTTTGGGTTCTCTTAAAATATTTCCAAGCGACTGGCTTTGGTCGGTAACCCAGGTATAATTGGCCCAAATGGTACCGGTGGCGTAACCCAGTATCCCAAAAAACGAACCAACAGCAGCATATTGATGAGCATAAATATCGTTGCGTAAATTAAATCCACGCAGGTATTTTATGCTGTACACAAAACTGGTACTAAATAAAATCATCATACCAAACCACATGCACACATGAAAATATAAATTTCTAATTGTTTCGTTAAGAATAAATAAACGAGGTACATCTAATAAAAAACCTCCCACAATGGTATAAACCAGTAAAAGAAAGGATAATATTTTCCACCAGTTTTTCTGCAATCAAAAAAAGGGTTTAATTGAGCAGCAAAGTTAGGGTAATCACTATCAAAGAATAAAAAAATATTGCTTTTTATATCATCATTCTTTCCATAAATATGGAAAAAGGATTACCGACATGGCAATAACTAAAATATCTAAACCAATAATTAAAGCCATTAGCTGCATTACAGCACCTTGTTTAAATATTTCTGCAAATGCAGTTTTGCTTAATCGTATTAATAATAATAACTGCGGAAGTATTACCGGGAAACCCAGTATGGCTATCAAGGCTGCATTTTGCTGTGCCTTGGCTGCAATGGCGCTCATTAAAGTAAATACAATGCTGATGCTGCTGCCTCCTAACAGTACGATACCGGTAAATAATAAAAAATTGTTTAACGGGTTGGTTAAAAATGCAGAAAAGAGCATTAATGTAAGCAGGCTCATCACTGTCATCAGCAATATATTGTATATCATTTTTGCTATGATGAACTCAACAGGCGAAGTAATTGAATAAAAATAAAGCATACGCCCCTTGTTTTCCTGCAAAAAACTTTTTGCTACAGCATTTACACACACAAATAAAAGTATTACCCAAAATAATCCGTTCCAAATATTTGCATCGGGTTTATCGATAGAAAGGTATAATACAAAAATGGTGGCAGCTATGTATAATAAGATACCATAAAAAGTATGTTTTTGCCTAAGCTCAAGCAAAATATCTTTTTTAAGTAATGCTATTATTCTTTTGTACATAATAACAGGATGTATCGTTTAATTCTTTTCCTGGGCACAATGCCTGCACCTGGGTTCGTAAATATCTTTTTCGCCCAATAATACCTGCGGGCCTTCGGCAATTTTTCGGTAACTGATATTAGCAATATTGCCACACTTAACACAAATGGCGTGTAATTTGGTAATATAATCGGCTTTTGCAAGTAAATTGGGCATTTGCCCAAATGCATTGCCCAGGTAATCCATATCAAGCCCGGCCACAATCACCCGTATGCCACGAAGTGCAAGCTGCTCACATACATTGCTTATCTCGCTGTCAAAAAACTGTGCTTCGTCAATACCTACCACATCTACATCCTGCGCCAGCAATAAAATTGTTTGTGAACTTTCAACCGGGGTTGATGCTATGGCATTGGTATCGTGGCTTACTATTTTTACTTCATCATAACGTACATCAATAGCCGGTTTAAAAATCTCTACTTTTAAATTAGCAATTTTTACCCTTTTTAACCTGCGTATCAATTCCTCGGTTTTGCCACTGAACATACTGCCGCAAATCACTTCAATCCATCCACGCCTTTCTCCTTTTAAATTTGGTTCTATAAACATTTAAGTATTTTTTTTAAGAATCTGTTAGTAACTTAGAGTTTCAGGCATGGTTGTTTTAAACATGCCCCATTTGGTACGGGCATCAAAAGTATAATAATATCATGGAAAGAGTGGAGACACTCCTTAAAAAATTACTAGACCAGTTTTCAGAAAAAGCTTCTCCAGGGCAGCTACTGCTTACTGTTCAAATGTTACAGGCAGAACTACAGCATCTGCAGACAGGTAATGCATCTGCAGTTAATAATGATACTGTGGCTGTAACTATTTCGGCTATGCCGGCAAATCATACTTTGACCGAACCTGCAACGAAAAATAAAGATGAAGAAAAAATAGTAGAAGTGCTTCAGGTGAACGAAGCAGAGTTAGAAGCCGAACTGGAAGAGATAAAAAGAAATGCCGAAGCAATACAAAAGATAAGTGTGCAAAATAAACCTCATATTATTTTTGATACGGGTGATGATATTCCTACACTTACCCACCAGCAAAAGCCATTTGTAAAAACTACACCGGCAACCGATAGAAAAGAATTAAACGATACCATTAATGAAAGCCATCATACTTCATTAAACGAAAGGCTTAAACAATCTAAAATTGATTTAGGCGATACACTTACAGAAGTGCCCATCAGGGATTTAAAAAAAGCCATTGGTGTAAACGACCGTTTTTTATTCATCAATGAATTATTCAGGGGCGACGAAGCAGTTTATGAAAGAAGCATTAAAACCATCAATAATTTTTCAATTTTTGCCGAGGCCGAGTATTGGATACAAAGAGAATTAAAAGTGAAAAACGGGTGGGACGATAATGATGAAATGGTAAAGCAATTTTATCAGCTTGTTAAGAGGCGTTTTTCATAAATAAACTGTAATATTTTTTTTGAAGCCCCTGCATGTTCTGTTACATAATTTTTTGCAGCTTCTCCTTTTAGCCGGCAGATAGTTTCATCATCCAATAAATTTTTTAAAACAGCATCCAGTTTAACCGGGCCATCAATACTAATGCCGCCCCCGGCTTGTAATAACCCCAGCGCTTCATCAAATTTTTCGTACACGGGGCCAAAAACCACCGGCTTGCCATATACAGCCGCTTCCAGTACATTGTGTACCCCATCGGCACCAAAGCCGCCACCCACATAAGTTACAGTTGCATATTTATAAATGCGTGAAAGCATACCAACATTATCTATTATAAGTACATGCGGTAATGTTGCATTAAATGTTGCCAACTGTAACTGAGAATATAAAATAGATTTTGGGAATTCGTCTTTTACATTGCTGATATTTTCTTTATCAATTTCGTGCGGCGCTATAATGAATTTAATACCCGGGTTGGTATTGATAAAATGCAACAGTTCTATTTCATCTTCTTCCCAGGTGCTGCCGGCAACAACTACTTTATCTGTGCCGCAAAATTCTTCTATGAATGGTACAGGAACATAATTTTCAGATATTTCCAGTACACGGTCAAAACGGGTATCACCATTGATGTTTACGTTATCATCATAACCAAGCTGTTTTAATAATTCTTTCGAATCCTCATTTTGTACAAAAAAATGTGTAAACGATGATAGCATAATTCGCCAAATTTGGCCATACCATTTAAAGAAGGGCTGGCTATCTCTAAATATACCTGATACCAATATGGTGGGGATGTTTCGTTTTTTAAGTTCATGCAAATAATAAAACCAATATTCGTATTTAACCCAAAGTACCAGGCAGGGGTTTACCGCATCTAAAAATTTTTTTGCATGCAGTGCTGAATCCATAGGCAGGTAAAAAACATAATCTGCACCTTTATAATCTTTCATTACTTCGTAACCCGACGGAGAAAAAAAACTAAGAATAATGCTTTGCTGAGGATAATTTTTTCTTATCTCTTCCAGCAAAGGCCTGCCTTGTTCAAATTCGCCCAGGCTGGCACAATGCATCCATACCGGCCGCCCTTGTATTTCTTTTATTTTACTGTTTATTTCAGAAAAAATATTTTTACGCCCCTTTACCCACTTTGCAGCTTTGCTGTTCCAAAATGAAGCAACCTGCACACCCGAAGCATACAACTGCAGGAATATATTGTATAGAACTTTACTCATCATTAATTTGTAACAAAACTATATAAAAAAGCGTAGCAGATTTTGTGCTTAATTAAAAGGAAGAATACAATTCAATTAAAATGTTTTATGTAATACCTGCTTAAACCTCACTTTTGTGAACTGACTGCCGAATCTTATCTTTGCCACGCAAAAAATTAATATATGAGGCCTTTACAAATGGTTGACACCAAAACGCAATACTTAGCTATAAAAAAAGAGGTAGATGCGGCCGTGATAGAGGTAATGGAAAGCTCTATGTTCATTGGCGGTAAAGTGGTGAACGGGTTTGCAGATAACCTGGCTAAATACCATGGCAGTAAACATTGCATACCATCTGCAAACGGTACCGATGCGTTACAAATTGCCATGATGGCGCTTGGATTACAACCGGGCGATGAAGTAATTACTCCTTCATTTACATATATAGCAACTGTGGAAGTTGCCGCCCTGCTAAATATAAAACCAATATTTGTAGAGGTAGACCCCAAAACTTTTTGTATTGATGCAGCAGCAATTGAAAAAGCTATTACTCCAAAAACAAAAGCTATAGTGCCGGTACATCTTTATGGGCAGGCTGCCGATATGGAAAAGATTATGGATATTGCCAACAGGCATCATTTGTATGTGATAGAAGATAACGCACAGGCCATAGGTTGTAATTATACTTTTAGTGATGGAAGGGTGAAAAAAACAGGAACAATTGGACATATAGGCTGCACATCTTTTTATCCATCAAAAAACCTGGGCGCTTTTGGCGATGGCGGCGCCATGTTTACCGATGACGATGACATCGCCAGCAAGCTGCGTATGATAGCATCGCACGGGCAAAGCAAAAGATATTACCACGATGTGGTTGGCTGCAACAGCCGGCTTGATGCTATGCAGGCAGCCATACTGGATATAAAATTAAAACACCTGGATAATTACATTGCTGCAAGAAGAAAAGCTGCAGATTTTTACGATAATGCTTTTGCAGATAATAAACATATCACTATTCCGTTTAGAGCTGGCAACAATACGCATGTTTTTCATCAATACACTTTGCAGTTGAATGATGTAAACAGGGATGCATTAAGCAGTTTTTTAACTGAGCAGGGAATACCTAATATGATTTATTATCCTGTTCCGGCACATCGCCAAAAAATGTTTGATGCATTTGGAGGCAGCAATTATAACCTGCCGGTAACCGACTGGTTAACGGAAAGGGTGATATCGTTGCCCATTCACACCGAACTTGATGATGAACAGCAAACATTCATAGCAGGCAAAGTTTTGGAATTTGTAAACAGGTGATTAATATTTAAAAAATTTTTCCCAAAAGGATAGAGTATGAAAATTGCAGTAATAGGAACAGGATATGTAGGATTGGTAACAGGTACCTGCTTTGCTGAAACCGGCAATACGGTTACTTGTGTGGATATTGATGTAAGCAAGATTGAGAAACTTACTTCGGGTAAACTTACCATATATGAACCCGGGCTGGAGAAAATATTTATTCGTAACCAAAAAGAAAACCGCCTGCATTTTACCACATCACTTACAGATGGTATAAACGGTGCACAGGTTATTTTCCTGGCATTGCCTACGCCGCCGGGCGAAGATGGCAGCGCCGATTTGAAATACATATTAAAAGTGGCTGATGATTTAGGTAAGATTATAAAAGATTATGTAATCATCATCGATAAAAGTACAGTGCCGGTTGGTACAGCTGATAAGGTGCATGCTGCAGTAGCAAAAAATGCAACTGTTGATTTTGATATCGTATCTAACCCCGAATTTTTACGGGAAGGCGTAGCCGTAGATGATTTTATGAAGCCGGATAGGGTGGTGATTGGCACCACATCGGAAAAGGCTAAAAAAATACTCAACGAATTATACCAACCCTTTGTACGACAGGGCAACCCCATTATTTACATGGATGAAAAAAGCGCCGAGTTAACCAAATATGCTGCCAATTCGTTTTTAGCCACCAAGATTACTTTTATGAACGAGATTGCCAACCTGTGCGAAAAATTTGGTGCCGATGTGGATATGGTGCGTAAAGGTATTGGCAGCGATGAACGTATTGGAAGAAGATTTCTTTTTCCGGGTATTGGATATGGCGGCAGTTGTTTTCCAAAGGATGTACAGGCATTGGCAAAATCGGCCAAAGATGTTGATTACGATTTTAAAATTCTGGAAGCTGTAATGGAGATTAATGCAAAACAAAAAATGCATCTTATTCCAAAAATAAAATCATATTTTAATAACGATTTAAAGAATAAAAAAATAGCAGTATGGGGGTTGGCATTTAAGCCAAATACAGATGATATACGTGAAGCCCCGGCCCTTACAATCATTGATGAACTGCTGGCAACAGGGGCTAATATTAGCGCATACGATCCCGAGGCGATGAGTAATGTAAAAGCATTACTTGGCAATGCGATACAATTTACCGATCATCAATACGAAGCCTTGCAGGATGCCGATGCATTGCTGATTGCAACTGAATGGAGCGAATTCAGGACTCCCGATTTCAATAGAATCATCAGCCTGCTTAAAAACAAAGTGATTTTTGACGGCAGGAATTTATTTGATTTGCAGAAGATGGAAGAAATGGGTTTTCATTATATAAGTGTGGGAAGAAGAGCTATTAAACCTTAAACTTTTAAATTTTTTCTGTGGCAACAAAAAAAATTTTAATTACCGGCGCTGCAGGTTTCCTGGGATCGCACCTTTGCGACCGCTTTATAAATGAAGGCAACCGGGTAATTGGCATGGATAACCTCATCACCGGCGATTTAAAAAATATTGAACACCTTTTTAAATTAAAAGAGTTTGAATTTTACCATCACGATGTTTCAAAATTCATACACGTTACAGGGCCGCTTGATTATATCCTGCATTTTGCATCGCCTGCCAGCCCTATTGATTATTTAAAAATACCTATCCAAACTTTAAAAGTAAGTTCATTAGGTACACATAATTGCCTGGGTTTGGCTAAAGCAAAAAATGCAAGGATTCTTGTAGCATCCACCAGCGAAGTGTATGGCGATCCTTTAGTGCATCCGCAAACAGAAGATTACTGGGGTAATGTAAACCCCGTTGGCCCAAGAGGAGTGTATGACGAAGCCAAACGATTTATGGAAGCCATCACCATGGCATATCATACTTTTCATCATGTAGAAACAAGAATTGTAAGGATATTTAACACGTATGGCCCACGAATGCGATTGAACGATGGCCGGGCCTTACCTGCATTTATTGGGCAAGCACTGCGTGGCGAAGACCTTACTGTTTTTGGCGATGGCAGCCAAACACGTAGTTTTTGTTATGTAGATGATTTGGTGGAAGGTATTTACCGCTTGCTGATGAGCGATTATGCACAACCAGTTAATGTGGGTAACCCCGATGAAATTTCGTTGCTTGACTTTGCCAACGAAATAATTAAACTTACCGGTACCAAACAAAAAATTGTATTTAAAGATTTACCAACCGACGATCCAAAACAAAGAAAACCCGATATCAGTAAAGCAAAAGAATTGTTAGGATGGGAGCCCAAAGTTTCAAGAGCCGAAGGGCTGAAAATAACGTATGAGTATTTTAAAAGTTTACCTAAAGAAGAATTGAATAAACTGCCAAAGCAGTTTTACAGCGATAAATAACTTTGTAATAATCTAAAAAAATTATAACCTGTTACTGTATAATAATGTACAAACAGGTAAAAGCAGAAATAATAATTATGTACCAGGATTTGTTAGATAAAAAGAAAACCCTTGCTGTTATTGGCTTGGGTTATGTGGGTCTGCCCATCGCTTTGGAGTTTGCAAAAAAAATAAAAGTGATAGGCTTTGATATCAATGCAAGCCGCATTGAAATGATGCGTAATAATATTGATCCCAGCCAGGAACTTGAATCGAAAGATTTTGAAGGTTGTGATATTGAATTTACTAACGACCTGGATGTGTTACGAAAAGCAAACTTTTTTATTGTGGCTGTGCCCACACCGGTTGATGAACATAATGTACCCGACCTGGTACCTGTACAGCGTGCCAGCGAAACAATTGGAAAAGTAATAAAGAAAGGAGATTATGTTGTGTACGAAAGCACCGTATACCCGGGTTGTACCGAAGAAGATTGTGTACCCATCATCGAAAAAATTTCGGGATTAAAAATGACACAGGATTATAAAATTGGTTACTCTCCCGAAAGAATTAATCCCGGCGATAAACAACACACCATCAGCACCATCGTAAAAGTTGTAAGTGGTTGCTGCAAAGAAAGTTTAGATACTATTGCAAAAGTATATGAGCTGGTTGTAAAAGCAGGCGTACACAAAGCTTCGTCAATAAAAGTGGCCGAGGCGGCAAAAATAATTGAAAACACACAGCGTGACCTTAACATTGCATTGATGAATGAGCTATCCATCATTTTTGATAAGATGGATATTAATACTTACGAAGTGCTGGAAGCTGCCGGTACTAAATGGAATTTTTTAAAGTTTCAACCGGGGCTTGTTGGCGGGCATTGCATCGGCGTAGATCCATACTATCTTACTTATAAATCAAAAAAACTGGGTTACAACTCACAGGTAATTTTAGCCGGCAGGTTTATTAATGATGCTATGGCCGGTTATGTAGCCAGAAAAATTTTGCAGAACATCATCCTGCACAATAGTGATGTAAAAAAAGCAAAAGTGCTGGTGATGGGCGCCACCTTTAAAGAAAACGTTAGCGATATAAGAAACAGCAAAGTAGCTGATGTGATAAAAGAACTAAAAGCATATTCATTAAATGTAGATGTTACCGATCCGCATGCAGAAAGTGATGAACTAAAACATGAATATGGTTTTGAACTTACTGAAACACTTGCCAACAATTACGATGCAGTGTTAATTACTGTGCCTCATGATGATTATAAAAAACTTGATGATGCATATTTTGCATCTATCACAAAAGAACATGCTTTGGTTGCCGATATTAAAGGTATTTATCGTGGAAAAATTCAAAGCAGGAAATACTGGAGTTTATAAACCATTTTATTTTGTTACTTTAAATGATAGTTACAGGGCAAAAGCTGTTAAGGTTTTTTGCTAAAAATAATTGTAAATAAAAATGAGTAATATTTTTCATTCACAGGATATAAGCCAGGCAGCATTTTTAGTTACCGGTGGCGCCGGTTTTATTGGCAGCCATATTGCTGAATACCTGCTTGCCAACGGCGCAAAAAAAGTAAGGGTGCTTGATAATATGGCCAATGGTTTTGCCAGCAACCTTGATATTTTAAAACATTACCCGGCATTTGAATTTATTGAAGGCGATATAAGGGATTTTGATACCTGTGCAAAAGCATGCGCCGGTATTGATTTTGTAAGTCACCAGTCGGCGCTTGGTTCAGTACCACGCAGTATTAAAGAGCCTGTTTATTTTAACGATGTTAATGTAGGTGGTTTTGTAAATATGCTAAAAGCAGCTGTTGATAATAATATAAAACAATTTGTGTACGCATCTTCATCATCTGTTTATGGCGATGAACCCACTTTACCCAAGCAGGAAAATAAGGTTGGGAACTGCCTATCGCCCTATGCGGCCACTAAAAAAACAAATGAACTGTACGCACAAATTTTTGCAGATGTGTATGGGTTAAAATTAATGGGGTTCAGGTATTTTAATATTTTTGGACCAAGGCAGGACCCCGATGGGGCTTATGCTGCTGTGATACCATTGTTTGTAAAACATATTATTAAACGCATCCCGGTATTTATTAATGGCGATGGTGCACAAACAAGGGATTTTACTTTTGTAGAAAATGCGGTACAGGTGAATATTAAAGGCATGCTTACTAATAACACAGAAGCTTTAAATAAAGTTTATAATGTTGCTGTAGGCGAAAGTTATAGTGTAAACTATCTTTACCAGGCATGTACTAATTATTTAAAAAGTGATTTTGCAGCTACTTACCGTGAACCAAGGGCAGGAGATATCAGGAACTCACTGGCTGATATTACACTGGCCAAAAATTTACTGAACTATCAGCCGGTAAAAAGATTTGAAGAAGGATTGGAACTAACCATTGAGTTTTTTAAAAAACAATATAGCAATTAGAAATATTTAATGTTACGATGGCATTTTTTAAAACTGAATTTCCCGGGCTTTTAATAATTGAACCAACTGTTTTTACCGACAGCCGGGGATATTTTTTTGAAAGCTACAATGAAAATAATTTTAAAGCAGAGGGAATTGATATAAGATTTGTACAAGACAACCAGTCAAAATCTTCTTACGGTGTAATAAGAGGGCTTCATTACCAGTTAGCGCCATATGCACAAACAAAACTTATACGTGTATTAAGTGGTGTAATATTAGATGTAGTTGTTGACTTAAGAAAAGGCTCGTCAACTTTTGGTAAATCATTTTCGTTAGAACTATCGGCACAAAACAATAAACAGTTGTTTATACCCAAAGGTTTTGCTCATGGCTTTTCTGTTTTAAGCGATACGGCAGAAGTTTTGTATAAATGTGATACTTTTTATAATAAAGCATCTGAAGCAGGCATTGCCTATAATGATAAAGAGTTGGATATTAACTGGCAAATACCGGCGCACCAGGCCATCATATCCGATAAAGACAAAATAAATCCATTGTTTAAAGATTGTAAAAATAATTTCAGCTTTTGACCGACAAACTGCTAACAATATTGGTTACAGGTGCCGAAGGCCAACTGGGCAAACAATTAAAACTGCTTGCACCTAAATTTCCCTATTGCCAGTTTTTATTTGCAACAAAAAAAGAATTAGATATTACTAATGCTCACTCGGTTAAAAATTATTTCTCGGGCCACTCCATTGATTATTGCATTAACTGTGCTGCCTATACAGCTGTTGATTTAGCCGAAAAAAATAAAGATGAAGCATTTTTATTAAATGCCGATGCTGTGGCAACATTAGCTGCCGTGTGCGAAAAAAGTAAAACACAACTCATTCATATTTCTACCGATTATGTTTTTAACGGTAAATCAAAGAAGGCATATACAGAACTTGATGATACCGACCCCATCAATATGTATGGGCAATCAAAACTAAAAGGCGAAAAACTGGCTTTGCAAAGTGCTCCATCTGCTATTATCATACGCACATCCTGGTTATATTCTACATTTGGAAATAATTTTTTATTAACCATGCTACGGTTAATGAACGAAAAAGAAAGTATTAATGTGGTAGATGATCAATGGGGCTGCCCCACGTATGCCGGCGATCTTGCACTGGCAATCATGCGTATCATAAAATCTGGTAAAAGCAGGCTATATACAGGCATTTTTAATTACACTAATGCTGATGCTACTACCTGGTACCAGTTTGCTATGGCGATAAAAGAATTAAGCAATAGCAATTGTATCATTAACCCAATAAAAACTTCTGGCTACCCAACAGCTGCTAAGCGTCCGGCATATTCTGTATTAGACTGCACAAAAATTTTAGATGCTTACCAAAGTGTTAGTATCAGGAACTGGAAGGATGGTTTACGTAGTTGCCTGGCAGCTTTATAATTTCAATTAGTTTGTAATTAATTTTTAAAAATGAAATATTCTTAAAACAAGCAATCAATCTTGCAATAATCTTCATTAAATATACCAAGCTTAATTAAGGGAAAATGTATTTGCTTTTTATAAAAACTTAAATTGAAAATAAAAACTGAAGAAAAGAGTAAAGCATCAATTTACAGCAAGTAAATGTTCGGCAATTATCAAATCGGTTGGCCTGGTTATCTTTAAATTATTTTCATCGCCTTTAACCAAATTTACTTTTAATCCAAAAGCTTCCACTACAGCTGCTTCATCAGTAAATTTATCTTTATAATCTATCTGGTAGGCAGGCAATAATATTTTACTGTGAAAAGTTTGTGGAGTTTGTACCTGTTTTATATTTTCCCTTTCCAATGCCATATTTGTATCGCCATTTATAAAGCGTACACTGTCTTTACTGTCTACAACCGGTATGGCCGAGCCGCTATCCATAGCCGTATCATAACATCGTTTTATTAAATCAATGCTCACAAGGCATCGCACAGCATCATGTACAAATATGATGCATTCATCATGTACCAATTGTAAACCGTTTTGTACTGAGTGAAACCTGGTGCGGCCACCAATGGTAATTTGTATTCGGTTGTAATCAAAAAAAGCATCAATAATTTCCTGCCCAGCAGCCACATGTTCTTCGGGCAATACTAAAATAACAGAGAGATCATCATAAGCCTGTAAAAAAGTATTAATAGTATAATACAAAACAGGTTTGCCATGAAGTAATAAAAATTGTTTGGGAATATTGGTGTTCATCCTGCTACCTGTACCTCCGGCAACAATTACAGCAATTTTTTTCATAGTGTGAAAAGATGTTATTTTTTTACTTCATAACATCATTTGGTTAGTCGTTATAAATTCCAATCTTATTTTCGCCTTTACTGTTACGCATGCCCCTGTACATACCTGCGCTGTTAAAAATCATAGAAACATTTCCCTTTGCATCTACTCCAATCATACCGCCTTCGCCATCCATTTTTACCAATTTTACTTTTACCACTTCATACATTGCATCCTGCAGGCTCATGCCTTTATATTCCATCAGGCAGCTAACATCGTGCGCTGCCACTGCACAAATAAAAGGTTCGCCATGGCCGGTGCAACTGATGGCACAGGTTTTATTATTGGCATAAGTGCCGGCGCCAATTAAAGGGCTATCGCCAATGCGGCCATATTTTTTGTTGGTCATACCACCTGTGCTTGTAGCACCGGCAATATTGCCATGCATATCGCATGCAACGGCGCCCACAGTGCCAAATTTTTTATCTTTCATTAATTCTTCTACACCTTTATGGGTATGGTCTAATGAGTAATTATCGCTGTCCCTTATTTCTTTCCATTGGTCGTACCTGAACTGAGAGAAAAAATATTCATCAGGTTCTAATTTTATCCCTTGTTTAATGGCAAAATCATTGGCACCTTTTCCGCTTAAAAAAACATGGTTGCTGTGCAGCATCACTTCAGTTGCCAGTTCAATGGGGTTGCGTACGTTTCTGATACCGGCTACAGAGCCTGCCGATAAATCTTTACCATCCATGATGGCGGCATCCATTTCCTGCAAGCCTTTTTTTGTAAATACCGAACCACGCCCTGCATTAAAGAGCAGGTTATCTTCAAGTACTACGATGGATGCTTTAACGGCATTTACTGCCGAACCTCCTTCTTCCAGCACTGCATATCCTGCAGATACGGCTTCCTGCAATCCTTTTATATAAGCCTTTTCCAGTTCGGCAGTCATATCTTCTTTTAAAATGGTACCGGCTCCGCCGTGTATGGCTATTGAAAATTGATTCATACGTGTTGGTGGGTATTAATATTTGCTCAAAAATATCTATTTTCCACACATTAACCTGACTGATTTTTGTAATGAAACTAAGAAAACTAACATTAAGCGACTATTTTCTTATACTGGTAAACCTTGTTCCGGTATATGGTGTTTGGTACGAGGGATGGAATGCTGCACAGGTATTTTTAGTGTATTGCCTGGAAACAGTAATCATTGGTGTTATCAATGTAATAAAGATGGCTTGTGTTACATTGTTTGTAAAACCAACAGATGTATGGGATTACAAAACTGGCATTACCAGGGTGAGTGGTTTATTCTTTATTGTATTTTTTATCTTTCATTATGGTTTTTTTGTGTTTGTACAAACGCAGATTTTTTTTGGAGTAAGCGGTATCATCAATGACAGTTCCATCATCAGGTCGTACAGCAAGATACCGGCCGTGTTGGGGCACGATGGGCTTTTATTATTGCTGATATTCATTGCCTACTATACTTTACAAACACTGTTTGATTTTTTCCTGTCGGGGAAATATAAACAGGTAACCATGATAAAACTGATGTTTCAGCCTTATGGAAGAATAGTAGTGCAGCAGTTTGTAGTGATTATTGGAAGTATGTTTTTAGCTGTTGGTTTTTCTAATGTATTTATATTGATACTGGCACTGGTTAAAACAGGTTTTGAATTGTTTGTGAATTTTGAAAGGTTTATTGATAAGGCCGAAGCAGATGCAAAGAGAAAAATGGCAGCAGAAAATAAAAAGTTACGGTAAAAGATGTTTACATTCCTGTAGCAGTTTCATTTTATCAATGGCTACTGTGCCCACTTCTTCACAAACAAGTCCGCCAGCAATATTGGCCATTTCCGACATAAGCCTTGCATCTTTAGTTGCTGCATATACAAGCGATGCAACAGCTATCACCGTATCGCCGGCGCCGCTTACATCGGCAATGCTGCGTATATGAGTAGGTATAACAGCAGCATTTTTATCATCCTGGTAAAAAACACCTTTTTCTGATAAAGTGATGAGTGATATTTTATGGTCAAGTTTTTCCTGCAATAAAAGATGCACATCTTTTAAGAAACTTAAAGTTACATTCTGTTGTAAGATATTCAGCCCGTCTTTTACTTCTTTTAGGTTTGGTTTAAATATATCAATACCTGTGTAAGCAAAAAAGTTTTTTCTTTTAGGATCTACAGTGGTTATAATATTTTGTTTTTTACACAGGCTTATAATTTTTTTAATTAAGTTTTCGGTAAGCACGCCTTTATTATAATCTTCCAGTATAACAATATGAGGGCTTTCGGCGGCAAGATAGTTTTCAAAAGCATAAAGCAACCTTTCTTCATCGGCTGTTTTAATATCATCAGCCATTTCTGCATCAAGCCTCATCATATGCTGGTTGCGGCTTATGATGCGAATTTTGTTTGTGGTTATCCTGTGTTCGCTATGCACCAGGTATTTTGTATTGATATGATTGGCTGCTAATAACCTTGTCAGTTGCTCGCCTTCATCATCATTACCCAGTATGCTTATCATACTAATGTTTGCACCAAGCGCAGCTACATTTAGTGCTACATTGGCTGCGCCACCAATACGCTGTTCTTTTTTATTAAGCGCTACCACAGGCACCGGCGCTTCCGGCGAAATACGATCAACATTGCCCAACCAGTAAGTATCCAGCATTACATCGCCAACAACTGCAACTTTTAATTGAGTAAACTGGTGAAATAATTTATCAAAATCCTGCATTGCCATAATTAATCATTCTTTTTTTGATTGGCTATAGAAAGATAGTAAACAGGAATGCCTAATAATACTATTCCCAATCCAATGCCTGCATAAACAGGTTTAAAGATGATAAGAAAAACACAAAACACCAATGCCATTATAATATAAATGATTGGCAATACCGGGTAGCCAAAAGCTTTGTATGGCCGCTCGGCGTGGGGCCTTGTTTTGCGTAATTTAAATATACCTATGATGGTGATGGCATAAAACAATACCACTACAAATGAAATCATATCAAGCAGGTCGCCGTATTTGCCACTCAGGCAAAGAATTGATGCCATTATAAATTGTGCCCATAAAGCATATTCGGGCACTGCATATTTATTAAGAACAGCTGCTTTTTTAAAAAACAATTTATCAATTGCCATTGCATTATAAACCCTGGCTCCTGCTAAAATCAATCCATTATTACATCCAAAGGTCGATATCATAATCATCACAGCAATAACAATGGTGCCGGCATTGCCAAAAATGGCGTGCGATGCAGTTACTGCTACCCGGTCGTTTTCGGCAAATGCAATTTCGTTCATAGGTAATACCGATACATACATCAGGTTGGTAGCAATATAAATTACTGTTACTATAAGTGTGCCTAAAAACAATGCAAGGCCTATATTGCGTTTTGGGTTTTTTACCTCTCCCGCAATAAAAGTTATATTGTTCCATGCATCGCTGCTAAAAATAGAACCTACCATTGAGGCGGCAATTGCACCCACCAGTGCGGCGCCGCTAATGGGCAACCAGCTATCGCCGGTATCGCTTTTTGTATAATGCATGGCATTCATTCCTGTTTGCCAGTTTTCGTCCCAATAACTGTGTTTTACCAGCAAAAAGCCAAATATGGTAAGGCCCAGCAATGCCAGTAGTTTTGTAGAAGTGAAAATAGTTTGAATGATGGTGCCGCTTTTAATACCTTTTGAATTAATAAAAGTAAGTAGGCCTATTAACACGATAGCTACTATTTGTGCAGCCGATATTTGAATAAAGCCCAGGTTGAACAAAATGTTTTTTTCGCTTACTGCCGGAATGATATAAGCGGTAAACTTACTAAATGCCACACCAACAGCTGCAATAGTTGCAGTTTGTATTACGGTAAAAAAACTCCAGCCATATAAAAAACCGGCCAGTGGATTAAAAGCTTCTTTTAAAAAAATATACTGCCCGCCTGCTTTTGGAAACATAGCACTCAACTCGCCATAACTTAAAGCAGCAGTTAAAGTCATAAAACCGGTAATGACCCATACGGCAATTAACCAGCCTGCGCTGCCTACATTACGGGTAATATCGGCGCTTACAATAAAAATACCGGAACCAATCATGGATCCGGCAACAATCATAGTAGAATCCAACAAACCAATTGTTGGTTTAAAAGAAGCAGTTTGTTCAGCCATTGTTATTCCGGTTTATCGGAACAAGATATAGAAATTGTATGAAATAATTTAAGGAGGCCAATATAAACTTTTTGCAGCAGGCTTATTTTTTTTCTTCGGCTTTAAGTTTTGTATTCATTCCTTTGATGACATCTTTGGTAATGTTTAATGCCGAATCTTTATAAACCATATAATCGAGCCCATTACCGGTGGTAAATATGTACATGTATTTTTTATCCTTATTATAATCGGCTAAAAATTCTTTTAATTTTTTTTGAATGCCATCCATAATGTTAAAACTTTTTTCGTTTAGCTTTTGGCTTTGGTTTTGTTTTTTTTGATCAATGGCCTGTTGCTGTTCGATAAGTTTTCCCTGGAATACCTGTGCTTCTTCTTCTGTTATGGCTGCGCCCCGTTTTAAAAAATTATCTTTTTGTGCTTGTAACCCCCGGTAAGCATTCTCCTGTTCGGTTTCAATCGCTTTCATTTCGGCTTCCAGTTCTTTACGCCTGTCTTTAATATAAGTGATGTTTTCATTTAATGAATCAAGATCAACATAAGCCAACAGTGGCTGTTGCCCGTTATTTTGTAAAGCAGCAGCATTCATGTTAAGCTTTTCAGCAGTATCTGCAACTTTTTTGCCCGAAAAATCATAGTAATATAAATAACCAACTGCTAAAGCTAAAATGATATTTAATGCCAGTGATAAATTTTTCATCATGCGTAAACAAATTTTGCGGCAATATACTCACAAACCAACACAGGGCAATGAGATAATAATTTTTTTAGGAAAGGGTTAACGGTAATATCAAAAGCAATAGGTATAAATAAGTGTATTCATTAATTCAATTCTTTTGCATGCTTTGTTAATTTATATCAGCTTTTTTTCTTTGTACATTTGCAAAAAAAATTATGGCTAAAATACCCATCAATATAGCCACCGGCAGTTTACAAAAAGATGAAATTATTGTAGGGATAGATTTAGGTACAACAAACAGCCTTATAGCAGTAATACATCCCGATAGTAAAAAACCGGTTGCACTTAAAGAGCATAATGGTATTTCGTTAGTGCCATCTGTAATACATTTTGATGAATCAGGAAATGTGTTGGTTGGAGAGGATGCTAAACCATACCTGCAAACCGATGCTGCAAATACTATTTTTTCGGCTAAACGCCTCATGGGCAAAACATACAAGGATGTAAAAGAAGCCGGTGAACTGGCTTACAAAATAATTGATGATGATGATAATAAACTGGTAAAAGTGCAGGTTGGCAATACATTTTATTCGCCGGTAGATTTATCGTCACTTATTTTAAAAGAACTTAAAAAACAGGCAGAGCATATTTTAAAAACACCTGTTAATAAAGCTGTAATTACTGTACCTGCATATTTCAATGATGCTCAGCGGCAGGCAACAAGGGATGCAGGTAAACTAGCCGGGCTTGATGTGTTACGCATCATTAATGAACCCACTGCAGCAAGCCTTGCTTATGGATTTGGAACAACCGGAAACAGCAAACAGGGTAGTGATAATGGCCAAACAATTGCTGTGTACGATCTTGGTGGCGGCACATTCGATATCTCTATCTTAAATATTGCCAACGGCATTTTTGAAGTGCTATCAACACATGGAAATACTTTACTGGGTGGTGATGATTTTGATACAGCCATTGTGAATTACTGGATGACAGAAAATAAATTTGAAGGTGATGAAATTAAACACAGGCAAGCCCTGCGGTTAATTGCCGAAGAAGCAAAAAAACATTTATCGGCTAATGAAATATTTGAGAAAGAATACAAGGGTTATAAATTAAACTTAAGCCACGCTGCATTCAACGAATTAATAAAACCTATTGCTGATAAAACCATCGTTGCATGCAAACATGCCCTAAAAGACGCCGGATTAAATAAACAGGATATTGATGAAGTGGTGATGGTTGGCGGAAGTACAAGAGTGCCATTGATAAAACAAATGGTAAGAGATTTTTTTGGAAAACAATTAAATGACAGTGTGCATCCAGATGAAGTAGTGGCATTGGGTGCGGCTATACAAGCCGATATACTGGCTGGCAATACTACAGGTTTATTATTGCTGGATATAACACCACTTTCGCTGGGATTAGAAACAATGGGAGGATTGATGGATGTATTATTGCCACGTAATTCTAAAATACCAACAAAAGCAAGCAGGCAATATACTACTTATAAAGACGGGCAAAGCGCAATGAAAATTGCCGTTTACCAGGGCGAAAGGGATATGGTGAAAGACAACCGGCGCCTTGCCGAGTTTAACTTAACCGGTATACCCGGTATGCCTGCGGGGTTACCTAAAGTTGAAATAAGTTTTTTAATAAATGCTGATGGTATTTTAGTGGTTAATGCAAAAGAATTACGAAGTGGTATTGAGCAATCGGTGGAAGTAAAACCACAATACGGATTAACAGATGAGGAAGTTGAGAAAATGCTGCTCGATTCGATGCAACATGCAAAAGAAGATATGGACATACGTGCCTTAACAGAAGCAAAAACTGAAGCGGAGCAGCTTTTAAGTACTACAGAAAAATTTATACAAAAAAATTTCAGTTCTATAAGTAAAGATGAACTTACCGCTACATCGCATGCCATGCAAGCATTACAGTTGGCTTTGGATATGGATGATAAAAACCTGGTGCAGGCTAAAACCCAGGAACTAAACGAAATATCAAAACCGTATGCAGAGAGGATTATGGATGAGGCAATACAAAAATCGATGCAGGGTAGTAAAATAGGCCCGGCTTAATGAGCAACAGGCATAAATATTATTTTCCGCAACTGGATTCTATAAGAGGCCTGTCTTTTTTAGCAGTTTATTGTTTTCATGCTTTTCATCCACAATTTGGCAGTAGCTTTTGGGGTAGTATGTTTAATTATTTTTATCAAAACCTGGTACTTTCAATAGATGTGTTTTTTATCCTTTCGGCCTTCCTGCTTACCTGGTTGGGCATTAATGAATACAAGGCTAAAGGCAATTTTTCATTTGTAAATTATTTTATAAGGCGTGCACTTCGTATTTGGCCTTTATATTTTTTGCTGATGCTGTTTGCTTTTGTGATAGTACCGTTTGCATCTTCTTATTTTAATGTACAGGTAACTTTACCTCCTGCTTATTATTATTTATTTTTTATTTCAAATTTTTACCTGGAAGGCCATGTTTATTTTTTAAGGTTCCTGTGGACACTCTCGGTTGAAGAACAGTTTTACCTGCTTTGGGGTATTTGTTTATTATTGTTTCAAAAAAGATTGATGATTTGTGTTGCTTTGTTAGCAGCGCTAAGTTTTTATTATACCGTTTATGCCATATACAATAATGTGCATCACGATTTTAATACACTTACTTACCTGTTTGATTTTGCTGTTGGTATTTGGGCTGCCATACTGATGCATAAGCAAAACCGTGTAACGGCTTTTTTTAAGAGTATGGGCAAAAGGAAGAACCTGGTGTTTTTTCTATCGCTGCCGCTGTTTTTTATCTTAAATTTTTGTTTTTATTATTTTGCTCCAACATCTTTTTCGCCATGGGTTGACCTGTTGGGGCGATACCTGTTCATCATCTTTACTGGCCTGCTCATTATTGAACAAATGGTTAATGAAAACAGTTTGCTAAGATTAAAAACGCAAAAGTTTTTGATTTATACAGGTAAGATATCATACGGCCTGTATTGTTTTCATGGTATTGTGCTCACTTTTGGTATAATTATTTTGCAAAAACTTGATATTGAAATGCCAATAGTTTTACGTGGAGTTATTTTTTTAATAATTAATTATCTTGTTTCGGCCATAAGCTACAGTTTTATCGAAAAACCATTTTTACGGTTAAAAAATAAAGTGCGCAGGATATAATTTATTTAAGCAATTGTATCCGGTTTACATATTTGCCTATAACATCAAATTCAAGGTTTACGGTATCGCCGGTTTTTAAACCGTTCATGTTTGTATTATTATAAGTGTATGGTATAATGGCAACCGTGAAGCTGTTTGTGCCAACATTAAACAGGGTTAAGCTTATACCATTTATGGTAATGGAGCCTTTTTCTATAATATAACCTGCAAATTCTTCGGGAAATTGAAAAATAAATTGCCGGCTACCTTCTTTTTCCTCAATATTTAAGCATTGGCCTGTACAGTCCACATGCCCCTGTACTAAATGCCCGTCAAGCCTTCCGTTTAACTGCATACAACGTTCAAGATTAATAATAGAACCGGCTTGCCAGGTGTTTATATTGGTTTTAAGCAAAGTTTCCTCAATAGCGGTAACCCTGTATAAACCATCTTTAATTTCTTCTACGGTTAAGCAAACCCCGTTGTGGCTTAAACTTTGGTCTACCTTTAGTTCATTAGATATAGCCGATGCCACCCAAAAAGTTTTATTGCCACCTCCAGGTATCACTTTAGTAATTGTACCCGTATTTTCTATAATGCCTGTAAACATGCTTCAAATTTCGGATTTTGTTGTAAAGTATTTCATTATTTAATTTTTTGGGCTATCTTTGCGCCCTTAATTCACCTAAAGGAGGTATATAATTTATGTTAATAATTGATTCAAAAGACTGCGAAAACATTGACAAGGCGCTCAAAAAGTATAAAAAGAAATTTGAGAAAAGTAAAGTGCTGTTGCAATTAAGAGAAAGGCAGACATTTACCAAACCTTCTATCCGCCGCAGGCAGGAAGTACTGAAGGCTATATATAAAGAACAGGTTTCTTCTGGTAAGTTCGAGTAAGATATTTAAATCAGCAATATATTAAACTGATATCCGGTTATCATAACTTTGGGTATCAGTTTTTTTATGCTACAAAGTGATTTATATCCAATACAACCGTTTATTAATTACCTTAAATTTCAAAAAAGGTATTCACAGCATACTATTATCTCATATCAAACCGACCTTAGTGCTTTTTTCAGCTTTCTGCAGCAACAATATGGAGTTTTAGAACTTAAGGATATAAAAACTATTTATATACGCTCGTGGCTTGCAGCGTTAAAGCAGCAGGGGCTTGAAGCAAAAAGCATCAACCGGAAAATCTCATCCTTAAAATCTTTTTTTAAATATCATTTAAGGCAACAGCATATTACTGTAAGCCCAATGGATGCAATTATATCTTTAAAAATTAGCAAGCGCCTGCCTCAATTTGTAAATGAAAAAGATATGCATGTGCTTTTACAACATGTTGAATTTCCGGGTAGTTGGGATGGCCAAAATGAAAGATTGATTATTGAGCTTTTGTATAATACCGGCATTAGGCAGGCAGAACTTATTGGACTAAAAGAAATGCATGTTTCAAAAAATAATAACAGTATAAAAGTTATAGGAAAGGGTAATAAGGAGAGGATTTTACCGGTAAGTAATTATCTGATGAATTGTATACAGGATTATATTGCTGCCAAGAAGAAATCAATTGAAGCTGTAGACGGTGTTTTACTGGTATTAAAAAATGGCAAAAAGTTATATCCCAGGTATGTGTATAATGTAGTAAATAAGTATTTGAATATTATAACAACTATTGATAAAAAAAGCCCCCATGTACTTAGGCATACATTTGCCACCCATTTAATGGAAGGAGGGGCCGACTTAAATGCAGTTAAAGAATTACTGGGCCACAGCAGCCTGGCAGCTACACAAATTTATACCCACAATACCATCGAAAAGCTAAAAGATATACATAAAAAAGCCCATCCTAAAGCCTAAAAAATTAAATTTTCGGGTTAAGTAATATTAACCTTTTATAAGCGTTAATTCTTTACAAATACATGGTTTATTTTTTTTGAAAGATAATTTTATCTTGTTATCTTCAATTTAAAATAAAACCAAAATATTTCACCCCCCGGTTTTGCCTATGAATTTGTTTTTACCCGATTAATTCACTTTATTTTTTCACAGATTAAACCAGAAGTTATGAACTTAAACATTCAGACTGTACACTTTGATGCAGACTCAAAATTGGTTTCGTATATCGAAAAAAAAGTTTCAAAACTTAACCAGTTTCATGATAACCTTATTAAGATTGATGTGTATTTAAAACTTGATAACATAGTGCACAAAATAAAAGATAAGGTGGCAGAAATTAAAGTGCTTATACCACGTCACGAATTTTTTGTAAAACAATCATCTAAATCATTTGAAGAAAGCTTTGACCTGGCGTTAGATTCACTCATCAATCAAATTAAAAGAAAGAAGGAAAAACAGGCTGCTTAAGAAAATCCTGCAGCATATATTTGAATCCCCGGTTATTTGACCGGGGATTTTTTATGGTTATACACATTTTAAAAAGGCAGCTAAAAAAAACCATTTCAAAGTTTTGCTATTAATCATTTTCTCTTACCTTTGCCTTCCCAAAAAATAGGGGTGTTTTTGTGTGGCCTTTATTTTTTGATATTAAGTTCTTATAAATATGCCGAAATAGCTCAGTTGGTAGAGCAACTGATTTGTAATCAGTAGGTCGCTGGTTCGACTCCAGTTTTCGGCTCAAACGAGTTCTTAAAATAAGTTGAGGATAGGAGAAGGGTAGTGCATCCCGACAAGTAAATCGGGAAGGTGCTGGTTCTCTCTACGTCCGTAGAGACGTGTTTTCGGCTCCAAGTAGGGCAGATGGCCGAGCGGTTAAAGGCGACAGACTGTAAATCTGTTCACGTAAGTGTACGTAGGTTCGAACCCTACTCTGCCCACAGTTCTTTTATATTGTTCATTTAAAATTGATGTTTTAATATTCAATCATCAATACTTAATGAGCAATACTCAATTTTAATGCGGAAGTAGCTCATTTGGTAGAGCGGTAGCCTTCCAAGCTTCAGGTGGCCGGTTCGAGCCCGGTCTTCCGCTCAAAATAGGAAGTCATTAGTTATTAAGTTGTTGGCTCAATGGTTTTATTAACTTAATGGCTCTTCTGACCCAATGACTTGATTTCAAGCCGTGGTAGCTCAGGGGTAGAGCACTTCCTTGGTAGGGAAGGGGTCGTGAGTTCGATTCTCACCTATGGCTCAATAAAGATGTAAAGTATAAGTGTGCGACGCCAATGAAGCTTAATAGTAGTACAATGGCCGGGTACATAAAAAATTAAATGATTATCTCATTTGGGATATAGAAGATAAAAAAAAGTCGATGGTGTACAGACTTAAAATGATAACCAATTATTCAAAACAAATATTAAAATATAAACAATGGCAAAAGAATCATTCAAAAGGGATAAACCCCATTTAAACGTTGGAACTATCGGTCACGTGGATCATGGTAAAACAACACTTACAGCCGCTATAACCGATGTTTTGTCAAAGAAAGGTTTGGCGGAGAAAAAAAATTATGATGATATTGATGGTGCACCTGAAGAAAAAGAAAGGGGTATCACAATTAATACAGCACACGTGGAGTATGCAACTGCAACTCGTCACTATGCACACGTTGACTGTCCGGGTCACGCCGACTATGTTAAAAACATGATTACCGGTGCTGCACAGATGGATGGTGCAATTTTAGTGGTAGCTGCTACTGATGGCCCTATGCCTCAAACAAAAGAGCACATTCTTTTGGCTCGCCAGGTAGGTGTACCAAGGATTGTTGTATTTATGAATAAGGTTGATTTAGTTGATGATCCCGAATTACTTGAACTGGTTGAAATGGAAATTCGTGAATTGTTAACTTCTTATGGTTTTGATGGTGATAACACACCAATCATCCAGGGTTCTGCTACTGGTGCTTTAGCCGGTGAAGAAAAATGGGTAGCTAAAATTGGTGAATTAATGGATGCTGTTGATACCTATATTCCTTTACCTCCACGGTTAGTGGATCAGCCATTCCTGATGAGTGTTGAGGACGTATTCTCAATAACTGGTCGTGGTACTGTTGCTACCGGTCGTATTGAAAGAGGTAAAATTAAAGTAGGTGATCCGATGGAAATAGTTGGTTTAATGGAAAAACCATTATCAACTACTTGTACTGGTGTTGAAATGTTCAAAAAATTATTGGACGAAGGTGAAGCTGGCGATAACGCAGGTCTTTTATTACGTGGTATTGAAAAAACTCAAATCCGCCGTGGTATGGTACTTTGCAAACCAGGTTCTATTACACCGCATACTGAGTTTAAAGGAGAAGTTTACGTATTAAGCAAAGAAGAAGGTGGACGTCATACTCCGTTCTTCAACAAATACCGTCCTCAATTCTATTTCCGTACAACCGACGTTACTGGCGAAGTTACTTTAGCACCAGGTACAGAAATGGTGATGCCTGGTGATAACACATCATTAAGTGTTGTGTTAATTCAACCAATCGCTATGGAAAAAGGTTTAAAATTTGCGATTCGTGAAGGTGGCCGCACAGTTGGTGCCGGTCAGGTAACTGAAATTATAAAATAAGAGTAACGATTAATCCCTGTTTTTATAGAGATTTTTTGAAGCTTTTTAGTATCTTTGCAGAGTACTTAGGCCAAAAGCTTAGGTACTTTGCTTTTTTAAAGGGGTACTGTTTTTGATATTGAATTAAAAAGCAATAAAGTTCTTATAGTAAGATTAAATTTTTGTGCCACGATAAATGGTATAAAATATACGGGCATGGTGCAACGGTAGCATACGGGTCTCCAAAACCTTTGATCTGGGTTCGAATCCTAGTGCCCGTGCTAATAAAAGGTAGAAGGTTTAACATTTAATGGTTCAATGTTAAACTCTTAAATGATTTAAACAAAAATATATGAATAAACTCACAGCATACGTTAAAGATTCTTATAAAGAATTAATACATAAGGTAACCTGGCCAAACTGGGATCAGTTACAGCAAGCAACAATGATTGTTTTGGGTGCAACATTACTGTTAACAGCAATTGTAGGGATTATGGATTTTGTAGCCAATAACGCATTGAAATTTATTTACTCGTTATTTCAATAATTAATTATGGAAGCAACTACACCGATAACTGAAAATGTTGAACATGCAGGAAAACCTGAAAAAGAATCGAAATGGTATGTGCTGCGTGTGGTAAGTGGTAAAGAACGCAAGATTAAGGAATACCTTGATAAAGACGTTGTACGCAATGGATGGGCAAATATTGTAAAACAGGTTTTTTTACCTGTTGAAAAAGTGTATAAGGTTGTTAACGGTAAAAAAGTAATGAGGGAACGTAACTTTTATCCCGGGTATATTATGATTGAAGTGGTTGATGGCAAACTCAATGATGATATGATTCAGAGTATGAGCAATATCAGCAATGTAATGCACTTTTTAACAGATGGTAAGGGCTCAAAGGGTAATATCATTTCATTACGCAAAGCCGAGGTTAATAAAATGCTGGGTAAGGTAGATGAAATGAGTGATGTTGGCGGAATGACGATGAGTGAACCATTTATCATTGGCGAAACAATTAAAATAATCGACGGGCCATTTAATGACTTTAACGGGGTTATTGAAGAGGTTAATGATGAAAAGAAAAAACTTAAAGTACAGGTAAAAATATTTGGGCGTGCCACCCCGGTAGAACTCAGTTATATGCAGGTTGAAAAAATTGTTTAATGTACCGTGCCACGAAAGTGGCTTTTTTAATAAATTAAAAATAAAACGATGAAAAAAATATTAGCAATGGTTCCGGCAATGTTATTTGCCTTTGCCATAACCGCACAACCACCAAAAATAGATGCAAAAAGAGGAATGACATTTGGTGAAAAAATTACTGCCGATGGTTCTATAACAGCATCTGAACTGGCTGCAACTGTAACTACAAAAGAACCAAAAGAAGTAAAGGTAACCGGTGAGGTAACTGAAGTATGTAAAATGGAAGGATGCTGGATACGCATGAAGACCGACAAAGGCACCATGCTTATAAAGATGAAAGACCATGCATTCCTTGTTCCATTATCATTAAATGGTAAAACAGTAGTGGTAAGCGGGGTAGCAACTTTTAAAGAAACTTCGGTAGAAATGCTGCGTCATTATGCTGAAGATGCAGGAAAGTCAAAAGAAGAAATAGCCGCTATTACCGAGTCAAAAAAAGAAATTACAATGCAGGCTAAAGGAATTTTGGTTTTATAAAATTCAAAATTGCAGGCAAAAATATAAACCACCGGTAATTATACAGGTGGTTTTTTATTTACCGTTACAGCTGTTGTAGAAAATTAAAAATTTACCCGATAAATGCATTATTTATCAGTGTTTTCCCTTACCTTTGCCGCCCCAAATAGTTCTTTTTAGGAATTTATTGTATTGGGAGCCTGGTTTAAATGCCAGGCGCTATCACCAAAAAATGTAAAAAAATGGCAAAAGAGATTACCGGCTATGTCAAGCTCCAGTGTAAAGGAGGGCAAGCCAATCCGGCACCGCCAATAGGGCCTGCATTAGGTTCTAAAGGTATCAACATCATGGAGTTCTGTAAAGCTTTCAATGGCAGAACCCAGGACAAACAGGGAAAAGTGCTACCTGTATTAATTACCGTTTATGCAGATAAGTCGTTCGACTTTATCATTAAAACTCCTCCTGCAGCAGTTCAGTTAATGGAAGCCGCTAAAATAACCAGCGGTAGTAAAGAGCCTAACCGTGTAAAGGTTGGAAAAGTTACCTGGGCACAGGTAGAGGAAATAGCTAAAGATAAAATGGAAGACCTTAACGCTTTTACAGTTAAAAGTGCTATGAGCATGGTTGCCGGTACTGCACGCAGTATGGGTTTAACTGTAGAAGGTAAAGCCCCATGGGAAAATTAATCATCAACCTTAAAACTGTATAAAATGATTACGAAAAAAAGAAAAATAGCAAACGCTAAGGTTGATATTAATAAAGCATATACTCTAAAGGAGGCTTCAGCTTTAGTAAAAGAAGTAAACACAACAAAATTTGATAGTTCTGTTGACCTGCATATTAAATTGGGAGTAGATCCAAAGAAAGCCGACCAGGCTATCCGTGGAACTGTATCGCTTCCGCATGGCACAGGAAAAACAAAACGGGTTTTGGTTTTATGCACACCCGATAAGGAAGCAGAAGCCAAAGCTGCCGGTGCCGATCATGTTGGTTTAGATGAATACATCACCAAGATAGATGGCGGTTGGACAGATATTGATGTAATTGTAGCTACCCCGGCAGTAATGCCTAAAATTGGTAGGTTGGGTAAAGTATTAGGTCCACGTAACCTGATGCCAAATCCAAAAACAGGAACTGTTACCAATGATGTGGCAGCAGCAGTTACAGATTTAAAAGGCGGTAAAATCGCATTTAAAGTAGATAAAGTAGGAATTATCCATGCATCTATCGGAAGGGTGAGCTTTACTCCTGAAAAAATCGCCGAAAACAGCCAGGAACTTATCAATGCTATTGTTAAGCTAAAACCATCTTCAAGTAAAGGAACTTACCTGAGAGGAGTTAGCATGGCCAGCACAATGAGCCCGGGTATTGCAATTGACACAAAATCTGTTCAAAATTAATCCTTAGCTAAGCTCAGGATCTAAAAAATAATTGATATGACAAAACAGGAAAAAAATGAAGTGATTGAGGTACTGAAAGGAAAATTTGCCCAGTACAGCAACTTCTATATAACCGATACAGAAAGCTTAACGGTGGCACAGGTTAATAAGTTACGCAGCCATTGCTTTAATAAGCAGGTAGAAATGAAAGTTGCTAAAAACACATTAATCAGGAAAGCGCTTGAAAGTATTGATGCAGAAAAATACAATGGTGTTTTTGATTCACTGCACCAGGTAACAGCACTCATGTTCTGCGAAAACCCAAAAGAACCAGCTATTATCATAAGCAGTTTCAGGAAAGATAACAACCAGGAAAAGCCTTTGCTTAAAGCGGCTTTTATTAATGGTGATATTTTTATTGGTAACGACCAACTGAAAGCATTAACTCAAATAAAAACCAAGAATGAATTAATTGGCGAAGTAATTGGATTATTGCAATCTCCTATACAGCGTGTATTAGGTGCGTTACAAAATAAAGAAGCTGCAACCGGTAAAGCAGAAGTAGCAGAAGCGCCAGCGGCAGAAGCCCCTGCAGCAGAGGAGCAGAAAACAGGAGATGATGCGCCACAGGCTTAAAGCCATTAGGCAGTAACAATTTAAATTTTGCGAATTTGCATATAGCCAATTTGCATATTTATAAAACAAAACAATTTTTTTAAAAACTCTCCGACGGATTCGCCTGAAGCGGATAAGAAGCCGGAAAAAAAACAAACATTATGGCAGACGTAAAAGCATTAGCTGAAAATTTAGTAGGCTTAACAGTAAAAGAAGTACAAGAATTAGCAGAATTCTTAAAAACCGAGTATGGTATTGAACCAGCTGCAGCTGCAGTTGTAGTAAGTGCTGGCGCTGGAGAAGCTGGCGGCGCTGCTGCAGAAGAGAAAACATCATTCAATGTTATCTTAAAATCTGCAGGTGCAAACAAATTAGCTATTGTTAAAGTAGTTAAAGAATTAACAGGATTAGGATTGAAAGAAGCTAAAGATTTAGTTGACGGCGCTCCAAAACCGGTTAAAGAAGGTGCAGATAAGGCAACTGCTGAAGAAATAAAAGCAAAATTAACTGAAGCAGGCGCTGAAGTAGAAATAGCTTAATTCTTTTATTTAAAGAAGCTTTAAAAGCCGTTCGGGTTACCGGGCGGCTTTTTCCGTTTATAAAATATTTTATTATCCTCCATTTTTTTTGCATAAATTATAAACTATTTTATCAACAAAACATAATTAAACATGAAACCAGCACCATTCATTTTGCTTGTAATGGTTTTTACTGCATTTGCTGCATGCAATAACCCTGCATCTGACCAGGAAAAAAACAATACAACTTTTTTTGACAAATCAGGTATGGATACAACCATAAAACCCGGCGATAATTTTTTTGAATACGTTAATGGCAATTGGGTTAAAAACACTGCCATCCCCGACGACCAAACCGGATGGGGTTCTTTTTATGTAATTAATGAAAACAACCTTAAAAACTTAAATACATTATTACAAGATGCAGCTAAAGGGAATAATGCTAAAGGCAGCATCGAACAAAAAGTTGGCGACTACTACGCAAGTGGTATGGATACCGTTGCTATTGAAAAAGTTGGAAGTGAACCATTAAAACCTGCACTTTCGGCAATTGATGCCATAAAAGATTATAAACAACTAATGGATTATATTGATGAGGGGTATATAAAGGGTGAAGGAGATTTATTAGGCATGTATGTAGCCGCCGATGATAAAAACAGCAAAGAAAATATTGTTGTGTTTACCCAATCGGGATTAAGCCTTCCTGAAAAAGGTTACTACAGCAGGCAAGACAGTTCAACCAAAGCGGCAAGGAATGCACTGGTAAAGTATGCTGCCAAATTATTTGAATTAACAGGAACCGACAGCACCGTTGCATTAAAAAATGCAAATGATGTTTTGGCGCTCGAAACTGAGTTGGCCCAATCGCACAGGTCGCAGGTAGAACTTAGAGATCCACAAAAAAATTATAATAAAATTAGTGTTGCCGAATTAGATAAGCAGGAACCTAATATTGGGTGGGCAAACCTGTTTAATAAATTAAATAAAAAAGTAGATAGCGTAAACGTAGCACAGCCAGATTATTTTAAAGCGCTTAACAGTTTATTGGCATCAAAACCTATTGAACTTTGGAAAACAAAATTGAAGTTCGACTACATTAGCCACAATGCAACTTTACTTACAAAAGCTTTCAATGATGCACAATTCAAATTTCAGCAGGTATTTAGTGGCGCTAAAAAAGATAACGACCGATGGAAAAAAATGGTGCAACGGGTTGATGGAGGCTTAGGAGAATTACTTGGGCAGCTATATGTAAAAAAATATTTTAACGAAGCAGCCAAGAAAAGGATGGATGAACTGGTAAGCAATTTGCAAAAAGCTTTTGAAGCCAGGATAGCAAAGCTGGATTGGATGAGCGACAGCACCAAGCTGATGGCAAAACATAAATTAAATGCATTCCTGAAAAAAATTGGCTACCCAACTAAATGGAAAAATTATGACGATGTAACCATTGATAAAAACAATTTTTTTGCCAATGCCATGAGTGTAAGGATGCATAATCAAAAAGAGATGCTTGATAAGATAGGCAAACCTGTTGACCGCACCGAATGGGGTATGACGGCGCCTACCGTAGATGCTTATTATAACCCTACCAATAATGAGATTGTTTTTCCGGCAGGCATATTGCAACCGCCATTTTTTGATGCTGATGCCGATGATGCCATTAACTATGGCGCCATAGGCATGGTGATTGGCCACGAAATGACCCATGGTTTTGATGACCAGGGCAGCCAGTATGATGCAGACGGTAATTTAAAAAACTGGTGGAGCAAAGAAGACAATACTAAATTTAAAGCCAAAACATCCGGCGTAGCAAAACTATATAATTCATTTACAATTTTTGATAGTGTGCATGTAAATGGAGAGCTTACATTAGGAGAAAATATTGCAGATATTGGCGGCCTTGCCATAGCTTACGATGCATTTAAGATGACTAAACAGGCACAGGGTAATGAAATGATTGACGGCTTTACACCCGATCAACGGTTCTTCCTTGGTTTTGCCCAGTCATGGAGGATAAAGAACAGGGAAGCAACTGCCAGGGTAAGGATAAATGTGGATCCTCATTCGCCCGAAATGTACAGGGTTGATGGGCCTGTTTATAATTTTGATCCATTTTATTCAGCCTTTAATGTAAAGGAAGGCGATAAGATGTATATCAAACCACAAGACAGGCTGCATGTTTGGTAAAATACTTTTTTGAATAAAGCTTAAAGGCCGGGAATTTACACCCGGCCTTTTAAATTTTAAAGGGGTTAGTTTTAAAACAAATGCATTGAAATATGTGTTATTTCAACAATATTTATAATTTTTTTAAACAACTTGATTTTCAATGACAAATATTAGAAAGAAGTAAAATTTTTATGATATCCACAAAAATCCTTCCAAAAAACTAAAAAATCGTAAATCGTAATCATTTAAACGGAAAATAATCCCTACCTTTGCCGTCCTTTAATTTATGGGTTAGTGGCGCAAGCTGTATCTACTCAATAAATAAAAGGGCCTTCTCTACATAAAAAAGTCTGAATTACAATATGTCTGCAACAAAAACACCCGCTGCTAAACGTTTCAATTTCGGTAAAGTTGAATTTTTAGCAGAAACACCCGATTTGCTGGGAATCCAGATCCAATCATTTAAAGATTTCTTTCAGTTACAAACCACTCCCGATAAGCGTAATGTGGAGGGCTTGTTCCGTGTATTCAAGGAAAATTTTCCTATCACCGATACCCGTAACATTTTTGTACTGGAATTTCTTGACTATTTTGTTGACCCTCCACGTTACACCATTGAAGAGTGTATAGAAAGAGGCTTAACCTATGCCGTTCCCTTAAAAGCAAAATTGCGTTTAAGCTGTAATGATGAAGAGCATGTCGATTTCCAAACAATTGTGCAGGATGTGTTCTTAGGTAATATCCCATACATGACACCTCGTGGTACTTTTGTTATCAATGGTGCCGAGCGTGTGGTGGTTAGCCAGTTACATCGTTCGCCCGGCGTATTCTTTGGCCAGTCAATTCATCCTAATGGAACCAAAATTTACTCTGCAAGAGTTATTCCTTTTAAAGGCGCCTGGATGGAATTTGCAACCGACATCAACAATGTGATGTTTGCATATATCGACCGTAAGAAAAAATTCCCGGTAACTACTTTATTACGTTCTATTGGTTATGAAACCGATAAGGATATATTGGAACTCTTTGGCATGGCCGATGAAGTTAAGGCTGATAAGAAAAACCTGGAGAAATGCATTGGCAAGCGATTAGCCGCACGTGTATTGCGTACATGGGTAGAGGATTTTGTGGATGAAGATACCGGCGAAGTGGTATCTATCGAAAGAAACGAAATCATCCTGGAAAGAGATGTTATTTTAGATGAGTCGAATATTGAACTGATATTAGAAAATGAAGCTAAAAGCGTATTCATTCAAAAAGAAGAAGTGAGTGGTGATTATGCCATCATCTATAATACATTAAACAAAGATACTTCTAACAGTGAGTTGGAGGCGGTGCAGCATATATACAAGCAATTGCGTGGCGCCGATGCACCGGATGATGAAACAGCCCGTGGTATTATTGATAAATTATTCTTCAGTGATAAGCGTTACGATTTAGGTGAAGTAGGACGTTACAAAATTAACCGCCGTCTTGGCCTCGATTTCCCAATCACTAAAAAAGTATTAACTAAAGACGATATCATCGCTATCATAAAAACATTGGTGCTTTTAACCAACGGAAAGAGCGAGGTAGATGATATTGATCACCTAAGCAACCGTCGTGTACGTACAGTAGGCGAGCAGTTATATGCACAGTTTGGTGTTGGTTTAGCCCGTATGGCACGTACCATTCGTGAAAGGATGAACGTAAGAGATAACGAGGTATTTACCCCGGTTGATCTTATTAATGCAAGAACTTTATCTTCCGTTATTAATTCTTTCTTTGGTACATCACAGTTATCACAGTTTTTGGATCAAACAAATCCATTAAGTGAAATTACACATAAACGCCGTATATCAGCATTAGGGCCAGGTGGTTTAAGCCGTGAGCGTGCAGGCTTTGAAGTACGTGACGTTCACTATTCTCACTACGGTCGTTTGTGTACAATCGAAACACCTGAAGGTCCAAATATCGGATTGATATCTACTCTTTGCGTACATGCCAAGATAAATGAGATGGGCTTTATAGAAACCCCGTATCATAAGGTTACTGATGGTAGAGCTGATATGAAGAAGATTACTTTCCTTAGTGCAGAAGAAGAAGATACAGCAAAAATTGCACAGGCAAATATTGAAATGGATGCAAAAGGAAATTTTGTTAACGACCGCATTAAAAGTCGTCAAACAGGCGATTTCCCTATTCTTGATAAAACAGAAGTAGAATTTATGGATGTGGCGCCTAATCAGATTGTTGGATTAAGCGCTTCACTTATTCCCTTTTTGGAACATGATGATGCTAACCGTGCCTTGATGGGATCGAACATGCAACGCCAGGCAGTACCACTAATAAAACCCGAAGTACCCATTGTTGGTACCGGTTTAGAAGGTAAAGCAGCTCGTGATGCAAGAATTCAAATTCATGCAGATGGTGAAGGTGTGGTAGAATATGTTGACGCCAATGAAATTCATGTTCGTTATAAACGTAACGAAACACAGCAACTGGTAAGTTTTGATGAAGACCTGGTGATTTATAAATTAACCAAATTCGTTCGAACTAACCAGGAAACCTGTATTAACCTGCGCCCTGCAGTGGTTAAAGGACAAAAAGTTAGCGAAGGCGATTTCTTAACCGAAGGTTATGCAACTAAAGCTGGTGAAATTGCATTAGGAAGAAATATGAAAGTGGCATTTATGCCATGGAAAGGTTACAACTTTGAAGATGCGATTGTGATTAGTGAGAAAGTTGTAAAAGAAGACCTGTTTACTTCGCTGCATATTTCTGAATACGAAATTGAAGTGCGTGATACTAAACTTGGTGAAGAAGAGTTAACGCCTGATATACCAAACGTAAGCGAAGAAGCCACTAAAGACCTGGATCAAAACGGTATCATCCGTATTGGCGCTCATGTAAAAGAAGGTGATATCATCATTGGTAAAATTACACCAAAAGGCGAGAGCGATCCAACGCCGGAAGAAAAACTGTTACGTGCCATCTTTGGCGATAAAGCCGGCGATGCTAAAGATGCTTCATTAAAAGCATCAAGCGGAACCGAAGGAGTTATCATTGATAAAAAATTATTCCAAAGGGCTAAAAAAGATAAGAATGCTAAAGTGCGTGAAAAAGCCCAAATAGAAAAGATTGAAAAAGTACATGAGAAAAACGAAACCGACCTGCTTGAATTGCTGATAAACAAATTGCAAACCCTGTTGAAAGATAAAACAAGTGCAGGTGTAAGCAATAATTTTGGCGAAGTGTTGATTGGCAAAGGCGCAAAATTCAATGCTAAGAATTTGGCCAATATCGATTATCAAAACGTAAATCCATTAGGTTGGTGTGGCGATGAAACAACCGACCAGTTGATAAACGTGTTGTTGCACAACTACAACATCAAATTCAATGAAGAGTTAGGCCGTTATAAGCGTGAAAAATTCAACATCTCTATAGGTGATGAATTACCAGCCGGCGTTTTAAAACTTGCAAAAGTGTACATGGCTGTTAAACGTAAATTAAAAGTGGGTGATAAAATGGCCGGTCGCCACGGAAACAAAGGTATTGTTGCCAGGATTGTTCGCCAGGAAGATATGCCGTTCTTAGAAGATGGAACACCAGTAGATATTGTATTAAATCCATTAGGCGTACCAAGCCGTATGAACCTGGGCCAGATTTACGAAACTGTACTTGGCTGGGCCGGCGAAAAACTGGGAATGCGTTATGCCACTCCAATTTTTGACGGCGCAAGTGTATCGGAAATTGATGAACAAATCACTAAAGCAGGACTTCCAAAATTTGGGCATACATATTTATATGATGGCGAAACCGGCGAACGCTTTGATCAGAAAGCAACCGTTGGTATCATCTATATCATTAAACTGCATCACATGGTTGATGATAAGATGCATGCCCGTTCAATTGGACCATACTCATTAATTACACAACAACCATTAGGTGGTAAAGCACAGTTTGGCGGACAAAGATTTGGTGAGATGGAGGTATGGGCATTGGAAGCTTATGGCGCTTCAAATATTTTGCAGGAATTGCTGACGCTAAAATCTGACGATATCATCGGAAGGGCTAAAACATACGAAGCAATTGTAAAAGGCGATAATATTCCAAGAGCCGGTGTACCTGAATCGTTCAATGTATTGGTGCATGAGTTGAGGGGATTAGGATTGGATTTGAAGTTTGACTAAGAAAGGCAAAAGTAAAAAATCAAAATCTAAAAGTTAAGCAGCACCGGGATTGTGGTTTTTGGTTTTCACTTTTGATTTTTGACTTGATTGACAATTAATAATTAAAATTTATCTACTAAAATATGGCATTCAAAAAAGAAAACCGTCCAAGGCCAACATTTTCACAAATCACTATTGGTTTGGCTTCTCCCGACAGTATTTTGGAAAAAAGCTATGGGGAAGTTTTAAAGCCCGAAACTATTAATTACCGTACTTACAAACCCGAGCGTGATGGTTTGTTTTGCGAAAGAATTTTTGGGCCGGTAAAAGATTACGAATGTGCCTGTGGTAAATACAAGCGTATCCGTTACAAAGGTATTGTGTGCGACCGTTGTGGTGTAGAAGTAACAGAGAAAAAAGTTCGTCGTGAACGTATGGGGCATATCAAATTAGTGGTGCCTGTTGTTCATATCTGGTATTTTAAATCGTTGCCAAATAAAATTGGTTACCTGTTGGGCATGAGTTCAAAAAAATTGGAGAGCATTGTTTACTACGAACGTTTCGTGGTTATTCAATCGGGTATACGTGCCGATAAAGGCCAAAACTATGGCGATTTATTAACCGAAGAAGAATATTTGGATATTTTGGATACACTTCCAAAAGATAACCAGCATTTGCCCGATGAAGATCCAAATAAGTTTATAGCAAAAATGGGTGCCGAAGCAGTGCACGACATGTTGCAACGTATAGACCTTGATCAGTTAAGTTTTGATTTGCGTAATGCCGCTGCCAACGAAACATCACAGCAGCGTAAAGCAGATGCTTTAAAAAGGCTGAGTGTGGTTGAAAGCTTCCGTGATGCAAACACACGTATCAATAACCGTCCTGAGTGGATGGTGATGCAATATATACCGGTAATACCACCTGAGTTGCGCCCGCTTGTTCCATTGGATGGCGGCCGTTTTGCATCTAGTGATTTAAATGATTTGTATCGCCGTGTTATTATACGTAACAACCGTTTAAAAAGGTTGTTAGAAATTAAAGCACCTGAAGTAATCCTTCGTAATGAAAAAAGGATGCTGCAGGAAGCGATAGATTCATTGTTTGATAACAGCCGTAAATCAAATGCCGTAAAAGCAGAAGGTGGCCGTGCATTGAAATCATTAAGCGATGTATTGAAAGGTAAGCAAGGCCGTTTCCGTCAAAACCTGTTAGGTAAACGTGTTGATTACTCTGGCCGTTCAGTTATCGTAGTGGGCCCTGAGTTGAAAATGCACGAATGCGGATTACCAAAAGATATGGCTGCAGAACTGTTTAAGCCATTCATCATTCGTAAACTTATTGAAAGAGGTATTGTAAAAACTGTAAAGAGTGCCCGTAAACTGGTTGATAAAAAAGAAGCCATCATTTGGGATATTCTTGAAAATATTTTGAAAGGCCACCCAGTTATGCTTAACAGGGCCCCAACACTGCACCGTTTATCAATACAGGCATTTCAACCTAAGTTGATAGAAGGTAAGGCCATTCAATTGCACCCGTTGGTTACAACAGCCTTCAACGCTGACTTCGACGGTGACCAAATGGCGGTACACGTGCCTTTAAGCAGCGCAGCAATTTTAGAAGCACAGTTACTGATGTTGTCTTCTCATAACATTTTGAACCCGCAGAACGGAACACCTATCACTCTTCCATCGCAGGACATGGTGCTTGGGCTGTATTACATTACCAAGGGTAAAAAAACAACCAAAGAAGAAGTAGTAAAAGGTGAAGGCAAAGCATTTTATTCTCCCGAAGAAGTGATTATTGCATACAACGAAAAGCAAATTGACCTGCACGCCAACATAAAAGTAAAAGTTGATGTTCGTAACAACGACGGAACTTTAACTAATAAACTTATTGATACCACTGTTGGCCGTGTAATATTTAACCAGCATGTTCCAAAATCAGTTGGCTTCATCAATGCATTGCTAACTAAAAAAGCATTACGTGAAATAATTGGCGATATCATTAAATGGACAAGCGTACCCGTTACTGCTAAGTTTTTAGATGATATTAAAACACTGGGATACAGGATGGCATTCCGTGGTGGATTGTCGTTTAATATCAACGACCTTATCATACCAGAAATTAAAGCCATGCTGGTAGAAAATGCACAGGGCGAGGTTGATGAAGTTTGGGATAACTACAATATGGGTTTAATTACCAATAACGAACGTTACAACCAAATCATCGATATATGGAGCCGTGTAGATACTAAAGTAACAGAAACTTTGATACAGGAACTGGCAGCCAACAAGCAAGGCTTTAACTCAGTTTATATGATGCTTGATAGTGGCGCCCGTGGTAGTAAGCAGCAAATTAAACAGCTTGCCGGTTTAAGAGGATTGATGGCCAAGCCACGTAAATCCGGTTCATCGGGCAGCGAGATTATTGAAAACCCAATTCTTGCCAACTTTAAAGATGGCTTAAGTGTATTGGAATACTTTATCTCTACGCATGGTGCCCGTAAAGGTCTTGCCGATACGGCGCTTAAAACAGCCGATGCCGGTTACCTTACCCGTCGTTTGGTGGATGTAAGCCAGGATGTGGTTATTAATGAAGAAGATTGCGGAACATTGCGTGGCATTGCTACATCTGCATTAAAAGATAATGAAGATATTATTGAAGCATTAAGCGACAGGATTGAAGGCCGCATGTCGTTGCATGATGTTTTTCATCCGGTAACCGAAGAGTTATTGATTGCCGGAGGAGAAATGATAAGCGCCGATATAGCTAAAAAAATTGAAGAGAGCGGCATTGAAACCGTTGATATACGCTCGGTATTAACCTGCGAAAGCAAACGTGGTGTATGTGTAAGATGTTATGGTAAAAACCTGGCATCGGGCATGATAGCACAGCGAGGCGATGCGGTTGGAATTATTGCAGCGCAATCAATTGGTGAGCCGGGTACACAGTTAACCTTACGTACTTTCCACGTGGGTGGTGTGGCTGGTTCTGCATCAGTTGAATCTTCTTTACCTGCTAAGTTTGATGGTACTTTGCAATTTGATGGATTGCGTACAGTACATACCGAAGATGCAAGTGGTAAAAAAATAAATGTGGTGATAGGCCGTACCGGCGAGATAAGGAACATTGATGTGAAGAGCGACCGCTTGTTAAATACATCTCATATTCCTTATGGTGCCATATTGAATGTAAAAGACGGACAAAAAGTTTCGAAGGGCGATATAATTTGTACATGGGATCCGTTCAACAACGTAATTGTTGCTGAAGCAAATGGACGTGTAACTTTCGAAAGCCTTTTAGAAGGTATTACTTACCGTGATGAAGCGGATGAACAAACAGGCCACCGTGAAAAAGTGGTTATCGAAACAAAAGATAAAACCAAATTACCATCCATCATCATTGAAGGAAAAGATAAAAAGACATATAACTTACCGGTAGGTTCTCATATAGTGGTAGATGAAAAAGATGATGTTAGAAGCGGACAGGTTTTGGTTAAGATACCACGGGTACTTAGCAAGTTGAAGGATATTACAGGTGGTTTACCTCGTGTAACCGAATTGTTTGAAGCCCGTAACCCAAGCAGCCCTGCTGTTGTTTGCGAAATTGACGGTGTAGTTACATTTGGTGCTATTAAGCGTGGTAACAGGGAGATAATTGTAGAGGCTAAAGATGGCGTGGTTAAAAAATACCTTGTACCATTAAGCCGCCAGATACTTGTACAGGACGGCGACTTTGTGAAAGCCGGTACAGCATTAAGCGACGGGCAGATTGCACCGATTGATATTCTTGCCATTAAAGGTCCGTTTGCCGTACAGGAATATGTGGTAAATGAAATACAGGAAGTTTACCGGTTACAAGGTGTGAAGATAAATGACAAGCACATTGAAGTGATTGTTCGCCAGATGATGAGGAAAGTGAAGATTGAAGATGCAGGTGATACTAAATTCCTGGAAGGAGATACAGAAGACCGTTTAGATTTTAATATGGAAAATGACTACATCTTTGATAAAAAAGTAATCACTGATGCTGGTGAGAGCACTAAATTAAGGTCTGGACAGATTGTAACACTTCGTGAAGTGCGTGAAGAAAATTCTGTACTGCGCCGTACCGATAAGAAACTGGCCGAGTACCGTGATGCATCGCCTGCAACCTCATCACCGTTGTTGCTGGGTATTACAAAAGCATCGCTTGGTACGCATAGCTGGATATCTGCCGCATCGTTCCAGGAAACAACTAAAGTATTGAGTTCTGCTGCCATACAGGGTAAAACAGACGAAATGCTTGGCCTGAAAGAGAACGTAATCACCGGCCATCATATACCAGCCGGAACGGGTTTGCGTGAGTTTGAAAATATGATTGTTGGTAGCAAAGAAGAATATGAACTGTTGATGACTACTAAAGAAGCAATGAGCTTCGACGAGGAAGAGTAATAATTACCAGGCTCATTAAAATATTCCCGGATGCATTAGTATCCGGGATTTTTTTTACTATATCTCCTGGCATTGTATTTCAAATATTAAAAATGAAAAAATTAAATGGTTTAAAATACTGGCTGTAATACCGTAGATAAAAAAGCAGTATTTTATGAATAGATAATCCCGGGTTATCAATAACTTCACAAAAATTATTTTATGAATTTGCGTACACAACTGAAGGGTACAGGCGTGGCTATTGTAACCCCTTTTAAAAAAAATATGCTGGTTGATTTTGATGCCCTGGGCAAACTGATTGATTTTATCATAAATAACAAGGTAGAATATATTGTAACCCTTGGTACCACCGGCGAAACACCCGTACTGGATGCAGTAGAAAAAGAAGACATCATTAATTACACTTTTGAAAAAGTAAATGGCAGGGTGCCCATAGTTGTAGGGGTTGGTGGCAACAATACCAAAGAAGTAATGGAAAGCCTTCAAAGTTTGCCTTTAGAAAAAGCAACTGCTGTTTTAAGTGCAAGCCCTTACTATAATAAACCTTCGCAGGAAGGTATTTTTCAACATTATAAATACCTTGCCGAAGCAAGTCCCAAACCTTTGATTTTGTATAATGTGCCGGGGCGTACAGGAAGCAATATTACTGCCGATACCACATTGCGCCTTACTTATGAAGTGGAGAATATTGCTGGAATAAAAGAAGCAAGCGGTAATATGATACAGTGTATGCAGATTTTAAAAGACAGGCCCGAAAATTTTTTAGTGGTTAGCGGCGATGATCACCTTACACTTCCTTTAATAGCTTGCGGAATGGATGGAGTTATCAGTGTTGCAGCAAATTGTTTCCCAGCCAGTTTTTCTGAAATGGTACGCCTTTGTTTAAACGACAACTTTAATGCGGCAAGGCCATTGCATTATAAATGCCTGCAGGGTAACAACCTGTTGTTTGCCGAAAATAACCCTGCAGGTGTAAAAGCATTTTTATTTGAATTGGGTTTAATAGAAAATGTATTAAGGTTGCCATTGGCTCCATTAAGCAACAGTATTCACCAGCAAATAAAAGATTACCTTAAAGAATAATGATTAAAAACTTTTTGTGTACTGCCGGTTTTATTTTTATATGCCTTTTGTGCCAGGCACAATACAGGGTTGTTTTTAAACTGAAAGATTATCCGCAACAACACAAAAACGACAGCATATTTATTGCCGGTGATTTTAACGGATGGAATCCTTACATTAAAATTTTTGGTTTATCCACTTCTGGTGAAACTGCCGATAGTATTAGCGTACAGTTAGCAGCAGGTAACTATCAATATAAAAGCACAAGAGGCAGTTGGCAAAAAACAGAATGTGCCATCAGTGGGGCAGATGTAGCTAATCATGAGCTTACCATAAACTCTGACACTACCATTGAATTAACAATTGCTGCCTGGAAAGATGATTTTAAACCGGTAGAAAAAGTACATACAGCCAGTAAGCATGTTCACATAATGGATTCGGCTTTTTATATTCCGCAGCTTAACCGCTACAGGCGTATATGGATTTATTTACCCGAAGGATATGCAAACACAAAAAAACATTACCCGGTATTGTATATGCACGATGGGCAAAACCTTTTTGATGATTACACTTCGGGCTTTGGAGAATGGGGTGTGGATGAATGCTTAGATAGTTTGATAAAAAAAGGGGTACAGGCATGCATTGTTGTTGGAATTGATAATGGTGGCGAAAAAAGATTAAATGAATACAATCCGTATAAATTTATTTTAAAAAGACAGCAGTTGGATAGTGGACAGGTTTTTTTACCGGAGGGAAAAGAATACATCAACTTTATAACCGAAACATTAAAGCCTTATATTGATAAAAAATACCGCACACTTGCAGATAAGAGCAACACAATTATTGCCGGCAGTTCAATGGGTGGGCTTATTTCATATTATGCGATGTTGGTTAAGCCAAATGTATTTGGTAAGGCAGGTGTTTTTTCTCCAGCATTTTGGACAGCGCCTGCCATTAAAACCCTTACAGATTCTATTGCACAAAATACAAACGGAAAATTTTTCTTTTATGCAGGCGGAAAAGAAGGTGAAGATTTTATTAATGATATGAAAGATGTGCAGGAAATGCTGGGTGAAAAATCAGGCGCTATGATTTATTCTGTTATTGACCCCAATGCAGCACACAATGAAAAAGCATGGCGGCAATGGTTTCCCGAATATTATGTGTGGATGATGGCAAATGGTTTCAACACGGTGATAAAACTAAAAGATTAAACCATGTAACAGCAGCCCTGTAAGGCAAGTTCCGTGTTCTCAAAAACTTCTTTTGTTTCACTTAAAAATTCATCAAGGCTTTCGTATTTGGAAGAGAAATGGCCGATTAGTAATTTTTTAACACCGGCTTTTTTTGCAATAGCGCCGGCTTGTATGGTAGTGCTGTGGTAACGGTCAGCAGCCCGCTGATGTAAATCTTTAAGGTAAGTGGTTTCGTGGAACAGTAAATCAACTCCCTTAACTTTTTCTGCCAGGCTTACATCATAAATAGTATCGGCGCAATATGCATACGATTTTGGGATGGGGCCTGCAGTGGTAACTTCTTCATTTGGTACAATGGTGCCTTTCTTGTTTACATAATCATGGCCCTGTTGCAGTTTATCATAAAAGGCTGCAGGTATTTCAAAAATTTTGGCTCTTTCCGGATCCAGTTTCCTGGCATTTTTTTTCTCTTTAAACAGAAAGCCCCAGCAATCAATGCGGTGCTGCACTTTAAAACAGGTTATCGTTATTTTATCATTACTTACAATGGTACCTTCATCCTGCAAGGCATGAAAATGTAATGGAAAACAAAGTTGTGTAGATGCAAAATCAAGTTGCAGGTTGATGAGTTCCTGCAACGGGGCAGGTGCATGAATGTGCAAAGGTTGGTTACGGTTTAAAAGGCTCATGCTGGTAAGCAAACCAATAAGGCCAAAATAATGGTCGCCATGCAAATGCGAAATAAATATATGGTTTATCCTGCTGCGTTTTATTTTATACCTGCTAAGCTGCATCTGTGTGCCTTCGCCACAATCAATTAAAAAACTTTCATCCATGGTTTGTAAAACCTGTGCGGTAGGGTTCCTGTCAAAAGCAGGTATGGCCGAATTGTTTCCAAGTATGGTTAGGGCAAACAAGATTTATTTTTTAGTTCATGTAAATTAACAAACAAATATCAATCTCCCAGTAATTCCCTTTCAATCTCTTCCATCTGTACAATATCCCATGCTTCGCTTTCAGATGGCGTTACATTCATCGTGTCTAAAATATCGGCATTATTAAAAACAGATTCTACTTCTTTATTAAGGTTACATATAACAAACGAGCAGTTTTTTTCATAAAAATGCTGTTGAGTTTTAGATATTGTTTCGGCTACGGGTACATCAATAGTTTTTACTGCCTGCATGTTTAAAATTATATGTGGAATGTCTTTTTGCAGGTAGCCAAGCAACATTTGGGTAAGTTCATCTGTCATTATTGCCGGTAAGTGGGCATCTTGCGGCGTAATAACAGTAAATTTCTCTTTGGTATCTATTTTGACATTTAACATAGTAAGTTCAGTTTATAGCACATGGCTCATTGTAAAGTAAATGAAATATTGTTATGTAGATTTATTTAAAACTGTTTTTAAAAATAAATCATTTGTAGTTAAAATTTTAAAACAAGGCAATTAACAATTTTCAACTTTTTAACATATTAACATTTACAAAGCCATTCAAACTATATCTTTGAAATAATCGTTATTATTGTACAAGCAAAATTCAATATAAAATGGATAATAATTTTTCAGCACAGGTAAAAGAAATTATCTCCTACAGCCGTGAAGAAGCATTACGATTAGGAAATGATTTTATTGGCACCGAGCATCTTGTGTTGGGTTTGATAAGGGATGGGGAAAATACCGCTGTTAAAATTTTAAAATCGCTTAATATCGACCTGTTCGAGTTACGCAAAGAGATAGAGATTGCCGTAAAAGACAAGACAGGAAAAAATATTGCCAACATCAATTCTCTTCCCCTAACCAAGCAAGCCGAAAAAGTGATACGCATTACCGTACTGGAAGCCAAGGCGCAAAAAAGTGCATTGGTAGAAAGTGAACACCTGATGCTTTCCATCTTAAAAAATAAAGAAAATATTGCCACTCAAATTTTAAACCAGTTTGATGTGGATTATGATGTTTTTAAAAACGAACTTGGTTTTGTAACCAGTAATCCGCCGGCAGCCGAATTCAGTGATGAAGGAGAAGAAGATTTTGATGAAGAAAGAAAATACAGCGGCAGCCAAAAATCGCAACGGCCGGGTGCAGGCAATCAGCCCAAAACAAAAACACCCGTACTTGATAATTTTGGGCGTGATATTACAAGGCTTGCCGAGAATGGAACTTTAGATCCGATTGTAGGAAGAGAAACCGAAATTGAAAGAGTATCGCAAATATTATCTCGCCGCAAAAAGAATAATCCAATTTTAATTGGCGAACCCGGTGTGGGTAAAACCGCCATAGTAGAAGGTTTGGCTTTAAGGATTGTACAGCGTAAAGTTTCACGTGTATTATTTGATAAGAGAGTGGTAAGCCTCGATTTGGCAGCGCTTGTTGCAGGTACAAAATACCGTGGCCAGTTTGAAGAACGCATGAAAGCCATCATGAACGAGCTTGAAAAAAACAGGGATGTAATATTATTTATTGATGAAATACATACCATTGTTGGCGCCGGTGGTGCAAGCGGCTCGTTAGATGCGTCAAATATTTTTAAACCTGCATTAGCAAGGGGCGAACTGCAATGCATTGGTGCATCTACCTTAGATGAATACCGCATGCATATAGAAAAAGATGGCGCACTTGACCGCCGTTTTCAAAAAGTGATTGTGGAGCAGCCATCTGTTGAAGAAACTATTGAGATACTCAACAACATTAAAAACAAATACGAAGACTATCACAATGTAACTTACAGCAAAGACGCCATTGAAGCATGTGTAAAACTCAGCGACCGGTACATGACCGACCGCCTTTTGCCTGATAAAGCAATTGATGTGTTGGATGAAGTGGGTGCAAGAAAACACATCAAGAACATAAATGTGCCACCGGAAATTATTGAACTGGAAAAAAAGATTGAAGACATAAAGCTTGAAAAAAACAAGGTGGTAAAAAGCCAGCGTTTTGAAGAAGCGGCATCACTGCGTGATACCGAAAAACGTTTGCAGGAAGAACTGGAAGCTGCAAAAAATGCATGGGAAGAAGAAAGTAAACATAAGCGTTATCCTATAGAAGAAGAAGATATTGCCGAAGTGGTTTGCATGATGACCGGCATACCTGTAAAAAGGATGGTGCAGGCCGAAACAGAAAAACTGCGCCGCATGGCCAATGATTTGCAAGGCGCCGTTGTAGGGCAGGACGAAGCTATATCAAAAGTGGTAAAAGCCATACAGCGCAACAGGGTAGGATTGAAAGACCCCAAGAAACCGATTGGTACATTTATTTTCCTGGGGCCTACGGGTGTGGGTAAAACAGAATTAGCCCGTTCGCTGGCACGCCACATGTTTGATAGTGATGATGCACTGATAAGGATTGACATGAGCGAATACATGGAAAAGTTTACTGTAAGCCGTTTAATTGGTGCACCTCCGGGCTATGTGGGTTACGAAGAAGGCGGGCAGTTAACAGAGAAAGTGCGGCGCAAACCTTATTGCGTAATCTTGCTAGATGAAATTGAAAAAGCACATCCAGATATTTATAACATACTGTTGCAAGTGTTGGATGATGGGATGTTAACCGATGGTATGGGCCGCAAGGTTGATTTTAAGAATACGCTAATCATCATGACATCGAACATTGGCGCCAGGCAATTAAAAGATTTTGGCGATGGGGTAGGATTTGCAACAGCCAACCGTTTAGAAAATGCAGAAGAAAACAACAAAGCGGTGATAGAAAAAGCGCTGAAGCGTACATTCAGTCCTGAGTTTTTGAACCGTATTGATGATGTGGTGGTGTTTAATTCACTGAGCAAAGAAAATATTTTTGAGATAATTGATATAGTGATGCAAGGTGTAGTTAAGCGCCTCACCAACCTGGGGCTTACCATGGAGTTAACACCCGAGGCAAAAAGTTTTATTGCAGATAAAGGGTACGATTCTCAGTTTGGTGCAAGGCCTTTGCATCGTGCCATTCAAAAATACCTGGAAGACCCACTGGCCGAAGAGATATTGAATATGAATATCAAAAACGGCGATATCATGGTGGCCGAACTGGATGATACGGGAGAGAAGATAAAATTTGTTTTAAAGAAAGACGAGAAGAAGAAAGAAAAAAAATCGGAAGCCTGATAAGAAGGGGTAAATATGTAAATGGGATTGCAACGCAATCCCATTTTTTTTATAAATACATACAATTGAAAACTGTTAGCGCAGGCGGTCGCTGTCTTTAACAATCTTACTGTCTTTATTGATGCCCCTTGCTGCCAAAACAAATGCAAGCACGATAATGCTATGCAAAATAGCAGTAAGCGAATAAGTGCCTTGCCCCGGCATAAAAAGCTGCACCTGCCGGTAGTATAAATAAATGAGCAGGGCTTCCAATACAATACCAAGCACACAAAGCCTTAGTTGCAGCGTGCGTTTTTTAAAAAGAAAAATGGTAAACAATGCCAGCACGCCAATAGCAGTAGTGGTAAGCATTAATAAAAAATTTTCGGTGGCGTTTAGTTCGTATGCCGTAATGCCTTTTGCATTGGTGCCGCTATAATAAGGAAATTTAAAGCTTGCAAAAGCGCAGGCTGCAGCCAGCAAAAGCCATAGCGATTGTATGCGTTGTATCATGTTGTTTATTTATAGCCGAAATTAATTTAATTGCGGGATAAAAAAAATTATATCAACCGCCGGTTTAATTCACATACCAATGCCGCCCTGTTAAATTTTACAATGGTTGTATTTTACAACCCATCGTTTCTTGCAATTTTAAAAATATTGGTTCACTTTTACAGAAGGTCTTAATTTTTTAGAAACTTAGTTTGCAAACACAGCGGTTAATGGTGTGCTGTACAACATACAGTTACTGCAGAGGGCTAAACCAAAAACCCTGCCGGTATTTTTTTATACTGGTTTAAAAGAGTAGGCACAATTTTTAACCATTGAAGTTTTTGTTGTTTTTTGATGCACAAAAGCAACGCAAA
>JAHBTN010000019.1 GCA_019638575.1 Ferruginibacter sp.
CAACATTCATAACTCATAATTTATAACTCTTCATTCAACATCCAACATTCAACATTCATAATTCATAACTCAGCATTCAACATTCAGCACATCACCTACTCCGTCCTCAAACTTTTCACCGGGTTGGCATTAGCCGCTCTTATTGCCTGGTAGCTTATTGTGATGATTGCAATAACCATTGCTATGAGGCCTGCCAGCACAAATACCCACCAGTTAAGGTTTACACGATAAGCAAAATCCTGTAGCCAACGTTGCATTACATGCCAGGCAATGGGTGTAGCCACCACAATGGCAATAATTACAAGCTTTAAAAAATCTTTTGATAAAAGCGCAACAATGCCGGCAACACTTGCACCTAACACTTTGCGTACGCCTATTTCTTTTATTCGTTGTTCGGCACTAAAGGTTGCCAGTGCAAATAATCCCAGGCAGGAAATAAGTATAGCAATAAGTGTGAAGTATGCAACAATAGAAGATAGCCTGCTGTCGGCTTTGTAATTCTTTTGAAAATCTTCATCTAAAAAACTATATTCAAATGGCTCGTTAGGGTTTAATGCATGCCATTTTGTTTCTATTGTTTTTAATAATGATGCTAAATTACCCGGTTTAGTATGTACTAACAGGTAATTAAAATCATTGCCCATATTTAAATTATAGCCATAAGGAGTTATTGGAAGGTGCATGTCTTCAAAATGAAAATCCTTAAGCACACCTATTATTTCAAAAGCATAATTTTTTCCCTGGTAATCGAAATACACATTTTTACCAACAGCATCCTGTGCATTTTTAAAACCAATTTGCTTAATAGCTGTTTCATTCAGTATCACCCTATATCCTGTATCAGCCGGATACTCTTCAGAAAACAAACGACCGGCAATAGGTTGTACTCCTAAAGTACGCAGGTAACTTACATCTACCGTGTTAGTACGTGTACGTTTTGCATCATTCATAGTTTGCCCGTCTTTATAATACAAATTATCGCTTGGATTAAAAATGCCGGGATTGTAGTTAGATGCCCCCACATTTTCAACCTGTGATAATTTTGCTAACTCGGTTTTTAAAGATGGATAAATCTTCCTGGCTGTTTCACTTCTTAAAGGGATAATAAGCTGTTGGTCTTTTGTAAAACCAAGATCGGCCGAACGCAAAAAAGACATTTGCTTTGATATTACAATTGATGCAATGATAAGAACTACAGAAATGATAAACTGGAATACAACCAACCCTTTCCTAAGTGATACTACCGCCAGTGAATTAGTGAGTTTCCCTTTCAACACTTTTACCGGTTTAAAGGATGACAGGTAGAATGCCGGGTAACTTCCTGCAAGCAAGCCTGCAACAATGGCCACTGCAATGAAGATGATGATTGTTAATCCGTCATCGTAAAAAGAAAGGCTAAGGTTTTTACCCGATACGGAATTAAATGCCGGCAACATAAACATAGTAATAGCAAGTGCAAAAACAAATGCCAGCAGGCTAATCAATACAGATTCTCCCAGGAACTGGCTGATGAGTGAACTTCGTTCTGCACCCAGCACTTTTCTTATACCCACTTCGGCGCTACGCTTTGATGAACGTGCTGTAGACAGGTTCATGAAATTGATACAGGCTATCAATAAAGTGAACAATGCAATGCTGGCAAGTATATATAAATAAGTAAGGCTACCCGGTGGGGTTACATTATTATTCATACCCGAGCGTAGATGAATATCTTTCAAAGAAGTTAAAAACATCTTCTTTCCTACCCCCATTGCTTTTAAATCGTTGCCTGCATATTTTTCAATAAATGCAGGAAACTGTGCCTGTAGTATTTTCTTATCACTACCGGGCTTTAATTGCAGGTAGGTATAAAACATGTTGTTGTTAACAAAGTTGGTTCCCCTTTCTGCAATATATGCATCCATTGCACCGCCTCTTAATGAAAGAAAAAACCTGTAGTTGATATGTGAAGGTTTAGAAATTGGCCTGAATACACCTGTAACTAAATAATCGTTTTCGCCATTTGTATTACTGCTTATATGTATAACTTTATTTAAAGCAGGCTGGTTGCCAAATATTTTTTTTGCAATTTCTTCGGATAGAACAACAGTTTTAGGATTATCAAGAGCTGTTGCCGGTGTTCCTTCTATAAAATCATAAGTAAACATTTTAAAAAAAGTGGAATCGGCAATGCAGCCTCCCGTTTCGTAAAATGATGCCGGCGTTTGATTATTACTTTTATATTGAAGTAAAGTTTTATCATCTGCAAAAAGTGGCAACAGCCTTGCAGATTGTATAACCTGGGGATATTCCATCTGCATAGTTTTACCCATAGGCGCCGGTGTGCTCGGCATCTTAGTTTCATTTCCCTGTTGTACAAAGATGGTTCCCAACTGGTAGATATCATCGGCATTTCGCTGGTATTTATCGTAACTAATTTCATTTACGATGTATAGCGTAATGAGCATACAGCAGGCAAGCCCGGCACTAAGGCCAAAAATATTGATGAAGGTGAAGAATTTATTCTTCTTCATATTCATCCAGGCTATCTTAATATAATTACGTATCATGGCTATACTTTTTTATTGGTGTTTTCATGGCGGCGATTAAACCAATATTTTACTTACTTATGTTATCATCATAGCATCAGGTTTTCAATAACTGCCTGCCCATCAAGCATGCGAATGATTCGGTGGCTGTACCGGGCATCATGTTCAGAGTGTGTTACCATCACCACGGTTGTTCCTTTTTCATTCAGGTCGGTAAGCAATTGCATTACATCATTACCGTTTGATGAATCAAGGTTACCTGTAGGCTCATCGGCAAGAATAAGTTTTGGGTTATTTACCACGGCCCTTGCCACAGCCACCCTTTGTTGCTGCCCACCCGAAAGCTGCTGTGGGTAATGGTTGCGCCGGTGCATGATCTGCATCTTGTCCAACACTTCTTCTACCCTTTTTTTCCTGTCGCCCGCTTTTACGCCGGTATAAATCAAAGGCAGTTCCACATTTTCAAAAACTGTTAATTCATCAATGAGGTTAAAGCTTTGAAAAACAAAACCGATATTATGTTTACGCAAGTCGGCTCTTTTTCTTTCATTAAAATGAGCCACTTCGGTACCGTTAAAAATAAAACTGCCTGCATCGGGGTCATCCAGCAAGCCCAATATGTTTAGCAAGGTAGATTTACCACAGCCCGATGGGCCCATAATAGCAACAAACTCTCCTTCCTTTACTTCAATTGATAGTTTATTTAAGGCAACAGTTTCTACTTCTTCTGTGCGATAGATTTTTTCCAGTTCGGTAATTTTTATCATGGTTAACTTTTATGTTTTTAATAAATAATGATTACATTGGTATAAAAGGGTTCATCAATGCATTTAGCGGCATATCAATTTCACTTGTATATTCAACTTGAATTTTTTTAACGGTTGTTTTCAATTCCGTTGTTGATGTATTTACAACGCCACACATAGCCATATTTGCATCACAAGCCTGCAGCTTATTTACTTTAAACGAACTAATGCACAGTATAAAAATCATCATCAATAAAAGAATTAGCTTTCGCATAACTTTAGTTTTTATAAATGATTTAATCTTATTCTTTCTTTAAAACCAGTTCCTGCATATTGCCATAATTTTCATAGCTGGATGTAATTACTTTATCGCCCGGTTTAAGGCCTTGCATCACTTCAAAATAATCGGGGTTTTGGCGGCCCAGTTGAATATCTACTTTATAGGCAACCTTACCATTATCAGCCAATTTAAAAATCCAGTTGCCTCCTGTTTGTTGGTAAAAACCTCCTTTGGGTAAAAGCAATGCTGTTGTTTCATCGCTCAATGCAAGCCTTATCTGTAATGTTTGTCCACGGCGTATGCCCTGCGGCACGGTATCGTTAAACTGCATATCCACCTGGAAACGACCATTGGTTACCTGCGTAAAAACTTTTTTAATACTAAGCTTGTATTCTTTTCCTGCAACAGTACATTCCCCCATCAGCCCGTTAAATATCCTGGAGATATAATGTTCATCAATATCTACCCTCACTTTAAATCCGCTCATCACATCAATCTGTCCTAAACGTTCGCCTTTATTTTTCGACTGGCCAATTTCTGCATCCAGCGATGTAAGCTGCCCGTCAACAGGTGCCCTTACAATCAGGTCGCCCACTTTTTTACGCATCACCTGCAATGCATTTTGTGTACGTGCAAACGATTCACTGGCCTGGTTCTGTTCCTGCCTTGTAGATACTGAATCTTTTCTCAGCACTTCATCAGCAAGTTTTTTCTTTTCCAACTGGTATTTATAATTATTTTCCGATTGTTTAAATTCCTGGCTGCCGATTACTTTTTCATCGTACAATTTTTTATTTAGTTTATAAATTCGTTCGGCTTCTTTTAATGCATTATCTACATCGGTACGCTGGTTTAATTTACCAATGGTATTTTGTTGTGCAGCATTACGTGATATTTGCATTTGGGTAAGCAGGTTAAAAACTGATGTCTCCTGGTTTACCAGGCTCAGCTCAAGGTCGGTATTACTTAACCTAAGTATGGGCTGGCCTTTTTTCATGATAGCGCCATCTTCCACATATTTTTCTTCTACTCTTCCTCCCTCTAACGCATCAAGGTATATAGTTGTTACAGGCAGTACCACACCATTTACAGGTATAAACTCCTGGAAAGTTCCTTGTTTAATTTCGCTGATAGTAATTCTATCGGTATTAACATTAAGCTTTGATTTGCCCGATGTAAAATACCAACTGGCTATTATCAATGCCAGTAAAGCAATAATGCCAATTACAAGCGTTATTCTTTTTTTGTTCCAACCTTTTTTTTCAATTACTCTGTCCATAAAACTTTATTAAAGAAACCTGCTTTAGTGCTGTTATTGATACATATATATATGTATTGTGCAACTAACAATATTCAAAGTTGTGCCACAAGCTAAAACACTGGTTTACAATTTTTTAAAAATAAGCAGTTATTAAAACTGTTCGGTTTTGATACAGAAACTGTTCGGTTTTGATACAGTTTTATTGTTTTCTTACATATACCACCTGTTGCGCCTTACCCTTTTATTGCGTTGAATATTCCACAATTGGGCAGCGCTAAAATTATGGTTGCCGGCTTTTTTAAAATCGGGCAGTAATATTTTTTTTAATTCTGCTGGCAAATTGTTTACCCCTTCGTTATTTACGAGTGATAAGTTTTTTGATGATTGAAAGTTCATGGCTTTAGTTTTTAAATTTTAATAAATTTATTTTCACTTTAAGAATATTAAATGCCATGCCAAAACTTAATAGCTTGTTTTTCAGCAAGATTAAAATAAGTAAAAAATAAACCTGTTCGGTTTTGATACAACTGTTATACGTTTTTGATACAAAAATTTTCCGCTTATACTTTTTTACTCAAATTCATTAACAGAATAACTTTAAAAACGCTATACTTGCACAGCACTTGAATATTTTTTTATGATTTTAAAGAATGCCCGGATATTAGTTATTGATGATGATACAGATGTACTCACTGCTGTAAAACTTTTATTAAAAACCGAAGCAAAAGAAGTGGTTACAGAAGTAAATCCCGAAATGATACAGTCGTTGCTATCTTCATCAAAGTTTGATATTGTACTGCTTGATATGAATTTTAAAAGCAGCATCAATACAGGCAATGAAGGAATTTTTTGGTTAAAAAAAATAAAATCGCTGGATGAAAATATTTCTGTAATCATGATAACTGCTTATGGAGATATTGACCTGGCCGTTCGTTCGTTAAAAGAAGGCGCTACTGATTTTATTGTAAAGCCCTGGCATAATGAAAAATTATTAAATGCCATTACAGGCATTTTAAAAGGAAAAGGAAAAGTGATATCTGATATACCGGTAAGCAATGCATTTAATATTGGAAAAGAAATCATTGGCAAATCGGAAGTGATGAGCGATATTTTTTTTAAAATTGAAAAGATTGCACCCACCGATGCCAATATTTTTATACTGGGCGAAAACGGAACCGGCAAAGACCTCATAGCCAAAGCCATTCATGATAATTCGTTAAGGGCCGATAAACCTTTTGTAAAAGTTGATGTAGGCGCATTAACAGAAACACTTTTTGAAAGCGAACTGTTTGGCCATAAGAAAGGCTCGTTTACAGGCGCCGGCGAAGACCGTGCAGGAAGATTTGAAACTGCCAACGGCGGTACTTTGTTTTTAGATGAGATAGGCAACATAACAATGCAGCAACAGGCAAAACTGCTAAGTGTTTTACAAAACAGGCAGGTAGCACGTGTAGGCAGCAATGTTGCAGTAAATATTGATATACGCCTGGTATGCGCCACCAACCTGCCTATTGCCGAGCTGGCCGATGAAAGCCGGTTTAGAAAAGATCTTATTTACCGCATCAACACAGTTGAAATACTGGTACCACCACTTCGTAAAAGAGGCGCCGATATCATGTTACTGGCAAATCATTTTGCACAACTGTATGCAGCAAAATATTTAAAACCGGTTCCGGGTTTTGATGCAAAAGCTATTGATAAACTAAATCATTATAATTTTCCGGGCAATGTACGTGAACTGCAGTACACCATGGAGAGAGCCATCATTATGTCGGATGGAGAAACGCTAACAGCCGATGACCTTATTTTTTCCCCCATTGAAAATGCAGTGCATGATACCGCTGAAACAAAAGACATGAACTTAGGTGTGGTTGAAAAAAATACAATATTGAGGGTGATAGAAAAACATGGTGGTAATATTTCAAAAGCGGCAAAAGAATTAGGTATAACCCGTACGGCTTTATACCGCAGATTAAGTAAGTATGATATTTAAAAAATACGACTGGAACCTGGTAGTACGCATAGTGTTGTTATTTGCAACACTCAGTGTTGCTGCATGGTTAATGGTAAACGGAGATATACTTTTTATGCTGCTGCTGGGTGTAGTAATTATTATACAGGCAATTGACTTATACCGTTTCAGTAACAAGATCCGTAAAGAACTTGAGCAATTTGTTGAGTCGGTACACTACCGGGATTTTTCGAGGCATTTTGATGAAAAGAACGCACCGGTGGCCGTACAGCCCATGCGTAAAGGCTTTAATGAAATCAACAGCACACTGAAACTTATCAGCAAAGAAAGAGAAACACAATATCAATACCTGCAAAAGATTTTGGAGTTGGTTGATACCGGCATCCTGTCGTACAACCATAAAGAAGGCGAAGTGATGTGGATGAATGAATCGCTGAAACATTTGCTAAACATACCATACCTTAAAACTATACAATCGCTTGAAAAAAGGGATGAAACATTGTACCAAGAAATCATAAGCTTAAAACCCGGCGATCATAAAGTAGTTTCCATCATAGCAGATAAGAACAATTTAAAAATATTGTTATCGGCCACGGCTTTTCAAACAGAAGGCAAATTGTATAAGTTGGTGGCTTTTCAAAACATCAACGAAGCCTTGGATGAAACCGAATCAAAAGCATGGCAAAAACTGCTGAGTGTGATGACACATGAAATTATGAATTCGGTTGCGCCTATTTCATCGCTGGCCGATACTTTAAAAAACCGGCTGCAGCTTTCTTTAAAAGAGTTGAACAATAATTCAGGCTCGCTGGATGATTTAGAACTAGGCATTGAAACCATTAAAAAAAGAAGCGAGGGCCTTTTAAGATTTGCTGAAACCTATCGCAATCTTAATAAAATAACCACACCCAACGTAAAGAAAATTTTTGTGAGGGATTTGTTTGAAAATATGCATCGCCTGATGCAACCCACACTTGAACAAAAAAATATAGAACTGGATATTATTTTAAAAGATCCGGATTTGGAGTTGGAGGTTGATCCAAGTTTGATAGAACAGGTTTTAATTAACCTGATACTGAATGCAACTGAAGCTGTAAAAGATGTGGCAGCTCCGCAGATTCACCTGTCGGGTTATAACAGCGGCAATAATAAAACTGTCATCAAGGTATCAGATAATGGTGTAGGTATCTCTGCCGAACTGATGGAAAAAATATTCGTACCATTTTTCAGCACCCGTAAAACCGGCAGTGGCATAGGTTTAAGCCTTTGCAAACAGATTATGATGCTGCATAAAGGCACCATACAGGTTAACAGTGTACAAGGCGAAGGCACAGCCTTTTCACTTTGGTTTGATATGGTAGATGGAGCTTAAATTTTGAGCGACGTAGCTGCGGCAATATCTATCATCTGCAAGATATTTTTAAACATGTATTTTTTAGCAAAACAAACAAATAATTTAGCTGGTTTATCCAAATTTTATTTTTGCACACAAAATAATTTTTGATTTTTTTTCAAATTCCAGGGAGTTTAATTATAAAAAACATACAATTATTATTTTTTTTACTATATTTAACTACCAAATACTTTTCTATGAAACTAAGTTACCCCCCCCCCGTAAAAGTTTAGATTTATTATATTCCATCATATTTTTTTTAAGAGCTAGTGTGCCACCATAAGATGTTTAAAAAAAAAATTCAAACATATTATCACTCTTTAAAAAAAAAATAATGAAAACAAATAACATAAAAAATCTAGCCAGAATTATTTTTACGATTGTTTTGCTTATGATATTTTCATACAGTTGTAAAAAATCTGATTTAAAATCTGATAAAGTGAATGAAACAGATGCTGCCATAATTAAAAAAGCAAAACAGGAAATTGCTGAAAAAATGAAAACAGAAGGCATTCACCAAGTATTCCCCAGGAAACAAAAAATTGAGACCCAATGGGTTGATGAAAATAAAAAACCTGTTACCAAAGACCTGATGCAAAACAGTAATTTTACATCAGCCTGTAATTACGATTTACCAGACTATTGTACACTTATTCAATATACCAGAACATTCCATTGTGATAATTCATCAAATAGCGGCTCATTCTATACATTACAATTTGAGTATGAACTATCATGGAATAATAATATTATAACAGACGTAAGTGGAAGCACAACTGAAGGTTTAATAGAGATATATGAAGATGCAACCAATAAATTAGTACAAAGTATATCACTTGATGTACCAGGTAGTGATGTGAAAATACAATTAGTTGGCCCCGATCCAAATCATACTGGTTATTATATATGGAGAGTAAAATTTATTACAGGAGATTATAGTAATGATAAAGTGCCATCTTCTTATATTAATGGTGATGTAGTTTATGGTACCTATACTATAAAACTAAGTGCAAATTTTGTTACTGATTGTAAAACCAGCCCTTATTCACTTTGGTTATTGCCAGTAACAATGTATGGCTTTACAGGAGACAATGCATTTGACCCATGTAAAAGAAATGATGAAGTAGGATTAAACTGGAATTTAGGAGGCAGTTTTACTAACAGGTTAGTTGTTATTGGTTTCGACCCTGTTGTAAGCTTACCATGTGGTGGTTATGGGGGATTGACGATTAAACCAGATTTATTCCAGGTTCAATATTCGATAGATGGTGGATTAAGCTGGAACTATTTTAAAAATGACGTTACAGCTAGTAACACACTTGGCATTTATAATTATGACCCTACGTCGAATTCTTGTTTTATAAGACAAGATGATTTTGCAAGGTCGGAACCATTAACACAAGGCGTAACTTACGATGTAATACTTAGATATAGAAACTGGAAATATTCAGGCAGTATACCTAATTCATGGCCAATACCTACACCTTCAACTGCATGTTTTAGTATTGGAGACCCACTTTCGCAATCAACTAATACTCCTAACGAAAGTAATTATGCTTACAAATATATACCCGGTGTAGTTTGGTAAATTAAAAATCAATAAAGCTACCGGGTACATACCCATGCCTGGTAGCTTATTTTAATACTTGAAATTTTGAAAAAAAATTCTATCATTCTCCTCCTTTTTTGCTGTGCTGCATTTAAAACAATTTATGCACAAAACGGTTGTGTTGATTCAATTACCTTCTCCCGTTTTTTATCGCCTTATTTTGGAGAACAATTACTTTATTCAAATACTGTAAAAGATAATGCAGATAATATTTACATTAATGGTTTTGGAAGACCAAACAGGTTCAACTATAATATTAGCAAATTTAATGCAGATAATAAATTAATATGGTTTAAGACTTTTGTTTTCAGTATTCTAAATCCCGTGAATCCTAATGGCTTAAGAAGTATTGATAGTAAGGCAAATTTAATTTTTGGCGGTGGTGAAGAATTATTGAAATTTGATAGTGCTGCAAATACAGTATGGGGCAAAAAAATACAACGAAGCGATTTCCCCCTGGTTCAGTTCAAAATTTCAAATATTATTACCGACGAATCTGATAACATCTTTTTATATGGCTTTACTGGCGACGATAAGGAAAAAACCACAATTGTTAAATTAAACTCCGTAGGTAATTTGCAATGGAGCAAAAAATATGGTAATATAAACCTGCCAAAATTCCATTCGAACATAAAATACCTGGTTTCTCAGGATGCAAATACCATCGTTTTATTTAATCAGTTTTATTATGATGCTGATATTAATGATACAACTGCTAAGCAAGGCATTCAGATAGTAAAAATAAATAAAGCAGATGGCAGTATTATGCAACAAAAAACCATCATGTATTATAATGATGCTGCAGGCGCTCAACAAAATGATTTTACACTTGTTAAAGTTAATTACAGTAAAACAACAAGAACCTTTGTTATTGATAGCTGGGGACAGGTTTTACCTCCTTTTTTCAGGGCTCATATATTAACTACCATAGATGATAACCTTAACCTGGTTAAAACCGTATTATATAATTCAGCTAATATTAACCCGGCAGAATATATAGATATTAGTGAAGGTAACAATATTGTTTTGGCAATAAATCAAATTAGTTCTGGTAGCGACACAAGTAATTATTTTAGTTTTATTACAATAGATGATAACCTTGAAATTATTAAACAAAGGAAAATAAACTTAACTAATTTATCTGTGTCGAGTAATTTACTAATTGCAAAAATTATTTTTAAAAAAAATGGAATCTTAAATTTTCAAATCAATCAGCCAAATAGTACAATAGAGACAAATAATCCTATATATCTTTTTGATAATTCTCCGTTTTATCAAAACATAAACAGCTATTGCCTGGGTAAGGATACGGCTATCTATAATAAAGGTGTAATTTATACTTTACCAGTAAATAATGTATCCTTTTCTTTGATAGGTGATGTACCATATACATTAACCGATATAGCACCCGACCCATATAAAGAAGAACCGTTTCCTAAAACAGAAATCTGTAAAGAACTAAGTATTTGTGATACCATAAAATTGTTTGGCAGTACATACCATTGCTTAAGTAGCCCGTTAGATAGTTTTAAAATAATACGCAACCCATTGTGTAAACGAGTAACTAACTGGCAAGTTGATACAAACTATATAAAAGTATTGGGCAAAACTGATACCAGTTTATATGTACAATATTTAAAACCTTACCGTGGCAATATAAAAGTTGGTTTTGGGGGGTGCTCTCTTACCGATGCTATACCAATTGAAGTTTATGCACCAAAAACAGGCATAAACCTTGGCAACGATACCATGCAATGTGCCGGCAAATCAATAACCTTGCATACAGGTGGTGGATTTAAAAATTACATTTGGCAGGATGGAAGTACTTTGGACAGCCTTGTAACCGATGGTTGGGGTACTTATCATGTAACCGCTACAGATAGCTGTGGTAATATATTTAGAGACACTGTACATATCAAACAGTTTGATGTTGCTTTACAAACTGATTATCCTCAGGAATTTTGTAAATATGATACAGCATTTTTTATTTTGCCTGGCAATCTTTATAATTATACATGGCAACCAACAACAGCAACTTCATTAATAAATAATACTTGGCGTCTTTATCCATCTGTTGCAACTATTTATAGTATTAGTGGCGAGCGAATGCCTGGATGTATATTAACTGATACTGTACTTATTAATGTGAAAGATTGCCCAATATATATTTATTTCCCTACAGCCTTTACTCCTAACAACGATGGCTTGAATGATAAATACAAACCACTAATTAGCGGCCGTATTTTACAATATGAGTTTGCTATATACAACCGGTACGGTCAATTGGTTTTTAAGAGTAATGATCCCAATGAGGGATGGGATGGGATTTTTAATAATAGTGGCAATCCTTTACCTGGAAGTTATGTGTGGATTTGTAGATACCAATTTATTAATCAGACAGAATACCAAAAGAAAGGCATGTTTACATTAATAAGATGAAAATAGAAACCATTTATTTTGTTATTTATCTATTTTACTTAACATTTTGCTAATCATCCATACCAGTTTAGGATTTACTTTGGTAAAATAATTTTTTTTCTCAGCGGCGTAGCTGCTACATTTTAAAACTATCCAATGGCCATCTTTCTTTAAAAAAATTAATAACCGCATGTTGTATAGCATGAAATGAAAATCATTTTAGCCAATCTTCATTCAGGTTTTTAAACTGCCTAAATATTTACTGGTTATTTAATTTGGAAACTTTCCATGAACTTGGTGGTGAAATTACCGCTGCGGAAATTTTCATCCTGCATCAGTTGCAGGTGCAACGGAATGGTTGTCTTAATGCCTTCAATCACATATTCGCTTAATGCCCGGCTCATGGTATTGATGGCCTCTTCACGGGTTTGTGCAATGGCAATTAGTTTACCAATCATGCTATCGTAAAAAGGCGGAATTACATACCCTGCATACACATGGCTATCTACCCTTACACCATGCCCGCCGGGTTGGTGCAATACGGTTATCTTTCCGGGCGAAGGGCGAAAATCGTTGTATGGGTCTTCGGCATTAATGCGGCACTCAATGGCATGCATCTGAGGGAAATAAGCTTTGCCTACAATTTTTTCGCCGGCAGCTATCTTTATTTGTTCTTTTATAAGATCGTAATTAATCACTTCTTCGGTAACACAATGCTCCACCTGTATCCGTGTGTTCATCTCCATAAAATAAAAATTACGGTGTTTGTCAACCAAAAATTCAATGGTGCCTACACTTTCGTAATTAATTGCCTGTGCTGCTTTTATGGCTGCTGTTCCCATACGCTCCCGCAGTTCTTCGGTCATAAAAGGCGATGGCGATTCTTCAATCAGTTTTTGATGGCGGCGTTGAATGGAGCAATCCCTTTCGCTTAAGTGGCAAACATTGCCATACTGATCGCCTGCCACCTGTATTTCTATATGGCGTGGTTCTTCCACAAATTTTTCCATATAGATACCATCGTTTTTAAAAGAAGCAGCAGCTTCTGTTTTGGCATTTTCAAAAGATTTTTCTAAATCTTCTTCTTTCCAAACCACACGCATGCCTTTGCCACCACCGCCGGCAGTAGCTTTTAAAATTATTGGGTAACCAATTTCTTTTGCTGATTTTTTTGCATGCTCCACACTTTCCAACAAACCTTCTACGCCGGGTACCACAGGTACACCTGCAGCTATCATGGTGTTTTTGGCTGTAATCTTATCACCCATGGCATTAATCATTTCGGGTGTGGGGCCAATAAATTTTATGTTGTGATCGGTACAAATTTTTGCAAACTTGCTGTTTTCGGCTAAAAAGCCATAGCCAGGGTGAATGGCATCGGCATTGGTTATTTCGGCGGCTGCCATAATATGCGCCATATTTAAATAACTGTCGGCGCTGGCTGGCTTTCCAATACAAACTGCTTCATCGGCAAATTTCACATGCAGGCTGTCTTTATCGGCAGTGGAATAAACAGCCACCGTTTTAATACCCATCTCACGGCAGGTACGAATAATGCGTAATGCAATTTCTCCACGGTTTGCAATTAATATTTTTTTAAACACAAATCTTTGAATTAAAAATTAAGAATTAAAAGGCAGTTGCTGTTTGGTTATGTTTTCGGTTAAGAAGGATCTACCAAAAACAATGGCTGATCATACTCAACCGGGCTTGCATCTTCTACAAGTACTTTTACAATTTTACCCTTCACTTCGCTTTCTATTTCATTAAAAAGTTTCATGGCTTCAATAATGCATACCACTTTACCGGGAGTTACTTCATCGCCTACATTTACAAATATGGGTTTGCCCGGGCCGGCCTGCCTGTAAAAAGTGCCAATCATGGGGCTTTTTATTGTTACCAGGTTATCAGCTTTTGGTTCGGCTGCTGGCTTAGCAACCGGTGCTGTTGCAGCTGTTGCCGGGGCTGCTACAGGCTGTGCTAACTGGGCTTGTGCCGGGGCTGCAACGCCTGCTATAATATTTTGAACGGGATCTTTTTTTTGTTTTACGGTGATTTTTATTCCTTCTTCTTCGATGGTTATTTCGCCGATATTGGTTTTGTTAATGAGCTTAACCAGCTCCTGGATTTGCTTGATGTCCATGTGGATTGTTTAAGTGGTTAATTAGAAATGAAACCGGCTGCTAAGATAGGGTAAGATTTTTCATAACAACAACGAAATTTTTAAAAAATCAGGAAAAAACTGGCATTTTGGGTCATATTTGGGGTTAAAATGGCCAAAAATGCATTAAATCTTTAATTATGCAAAAATAAAAAAGGGCAATAGTTTTATCAATTACCCCATTATTTTACAAAGTTTTTTTAGATGTTATTCTTTCACCCTTTCAACGTAATCTCCGGTTTTTGTGTTGATTCTTATAAGTTCGCCTTCATTTACAAACAAGGGTACGTTAACGGTGGCGCCGGTTTCAACAGTTGCAGGTTTTAATGTACGAGTTGCCGTATCGCCTTTCATGCCCGGTTCGCTGTAAGTAACCAATAATACAATTTTATCTGGCAGTTCTACACCCATCGGTTGGTCGGTTTCGCCATTAATTAATACTGAAACTTCCTGGCCGTCTTTTAAAAAGCGTGGTGCATCAATCATAGTTTCGGGAACAGTAATCTGTTCAAAGGTTTCATTATCCATAAAGCTGTAGCCTGTATCATCCTTATATAAATACTGGTATGCTTTTTTTTCAACCCTTACCGGGTGTATGGTTTCGCCACTGTTCCAGGTTACTTCAATGGTACGGTTATTATCAACACCTTTTAGTTTTGCCCAAACCTTTGCCGCAGCACGGGCAGTTTTATTTTGTCCAAATTCAATTACTGTATAAAGGCTGCCATCAACTTTGATGATTAAGCCCGAACGCATATCTGCTGTAGTTGCCATGTATTTATTATTTTAAAGTGGCTGCAAAAGTAGGGATAGATTGCCTAAAAATGAAATTGGTTATTCAATAGCCGTCAGTTTACCGCTTAGTTATTCATCATTTAAAAAAAATTAATGCCACAGAATATAACATTTTCCACAAAGGTTTTATTGAATACAACGGTTTTACATTTTAAGCTTATTCATAACAATATGTTATGAAACAAAAAATTTACTTTTATCAAAATTTAATATGGATGAAAAAAATTGTTGCCCTGTTATTGATTTCCTGTTTTTATAAAGTATCCATTGCCCAAAATGATAGTTTACCCGTTTATCTTCGGTTTCCATCAATACCGCCATTCAATATTATTAAAGTGCCCGATAGCAGCAGGTTTACCAAAGATAACCTGGATAAGAAAAAAGCCACACTCATATTTATTTTTAGCCCCGATTGCGACCATTGCCAACACGAAACAAAAAACCTTACTGCCAACATAAAACTTTTTAAAAAAGCACAAATTGTAATGGCATCGCCTTTGGATTATGGGCAAATAAAACAATTTTACGAGGAATATAAAATTGCTGCTTACCCCAATATCATCATGGGCCGGGATCCCTCTTATTTTTTAGGCAGTTTTTTTAATATCCGCTCTTTTCCTGCCATGTTCTTATACGATAAAAAAGGAAAACTTATTAAAGCTTTTGATGGCAGTGTACCCGTAACAATCATTGCCTCGTACTTGTAAAGCATTTCTACACAATAAAAGCTGATTTTTTATTTTGTCTTTTTTATGCAGGGGTTAATTAATTACCTTTGCCGGGCAAATAATTTTTCAATTTTAAATTTATATACATGAAAGTTACTGTAGTTGGAGCAGGCGCAGTTGGCGCCACCTGTGCCGACAATATTGCCCGTAAAGAACTTTGTGATGAGCTGGTTTTAGTAGATATTAAAGAAGGCGTGGCCGAAGGTAAGGCCATGGACCTGATGCAAACAGCAGCCCTGCTTGGTTTTGATACCAGGATAACCGGCAGCACAAATGATTATTCAAAAACTGCCGGAACGGATGTAGCTGTTATTACTTCGGGTATTCCCCGTAAGCCGGGCATGACACGTGAAGAATTAATAGGCATTAATGCAGGTATTGTAAAAACTGTTACTGAAAATATTTTAAAACATTCTCCCAATGCCATCATTGTAATCATCAGCAACCCGATGGATACGATGACATACCTGGCATTAAAGTCGAGCGGCTTACCAAAAAACAGGATCATTGGCATGGGCGGTATTTTAGACAGCAGCCGATTTAAATATTACCTGTCAAAAGCAATGGGTTGCACATCCACCGATTTGCAAGGTGTAGTTATTGGCGGCCACGGCGATACCACCATGATACCTTTAACAAGATTGGCCACATACCAGGGCACTGCCGTTTCAAATTACCTGGATGCCGATACATTGAAGAAAGTTGCTGCCGATACAATGGTTGGTGGCGCTACACTTACCGGATTGCTGGGTACATCGGCCTGGTATGCACCCGGTGCTGCAGGCGCTGCATTGGTTGAAAGCATTGTAAGGGATGAGAAAAAATTATTTCCCTGCTGCGTTTATTTAGATGGTGAATATGGACAAAAAGATATTTGTATAGGTGTACCGGTTATCATTGGCCGCAATGGTATCGAAAAAATTATTGACTATAAATTAAACGACGAAGAACAGGTTTTATTTAATAAAAGTGCCGATGCTGTTAGAAATATGAATAACGCATTGGGTTCGCTGTGATGAGATTTTTTTAAAACAAAAAAGCCAGGTAAAATCCTGGCTTTTTTTATTGAATAAAAGTTTTAACTCACCCCGTCACAAATCATTTCCTTGTTAATCTTTTGCACTAAGCCCTGCAATACTTTTCCGGGGCCAGCCTCAGTAAAGTTTTTGGCTCCATCGGCAATCATGGCTTCTACGCTTTGTGTCCAGCGTACGGCGCCGGTGAGTTGGTCTATCAGGTTTCTTTTTATTTCAGCTGCATTTGTAACCGCCTTTGCCACCACATTTTGATACACCGGGCAAACAGGATCATTAAAATGTGTAGCATCAATGGCGGCTGCCAGTTCTTCTTTGGCCGGCATCATTAAGGGCGAATGAAAAGCGCCGCCAACAGGCAATACCAATGCACGTCTTGCTCCTGCTGCTTTCATTTTTTCGCAGGCAATATCAATTCCTTTTATAGTACCGCTAATTACCAACTGGCCCGGGCAATTGTAATTTGCTGCCACAACCACTTCGCCTGTTTCGGCTGTAACTGCTGAACATATCTCTTCCACTTTTTCATCGGCCAGTGCAAGTACTGCAGCCATGGTGGATGGATTCATTTCGCATGCTCGCTGCATGGCCTGTGCCCTAATTGAAACAAGCATCAAGGCATTTTCAAAACTTAAAACATTATTGGCAACAAGCGCCGAAAATTCGCCAAGCGAATGGCCTGCCACCATATCGGGCCTTGCATTCTGCAAAGTTTTAAATGCAATTATCGAATGCAAAAAAACTGCCGGTTGTGTTACATTGGTTTGTTTCAAGTCTTCATCGCTGCCGCCAAACATGATATCCGAAATACGGAACCCAAGGATATCGTTTGCCTGTTCAAACATTTCTTTTGAAACAGAGTTTGTATCATACAGGTTTTTTCCCATGCCGCTAAACTGCGATCCCTGGCCGGGGAATATAAATGCATGTGCCATCAGTAAATTTTTAGATTACAAATAAAACAAAAAAATCTCTTTAAAAGAGATTAATTAACAGGATACTTATTATCAATTAATGCAACTGTGCAGAAATAAGTTTAACAAACTCACTTCTTGTTTCATTTTTTTCAAACTCTCCCCAAAAAGCAGAGGTGGTTGTTACCGAATTTTGTTTTTCCACACCCCTCATCATCATACAAAGATGCGATGCTTCAATAACCACGGCTACGCCTAAGGGGTTTAAAGTTTCTTTTATCGAATTCAATATCTCGTGTGTTAATCTTTCCTGCACCTGCAACCTTCGGCTGTATGCATCTACCACCCTTGCTATCTTGCTAAGGCCTGTTATAAATCCATTGGGGATGTAGGCCACATGCGCTTTGCCGTAAAATGGCAGCATGTGATGTTCGCACAAACTATACAATTCAATATCTTTTACAATAATCATCTCACTCACATCTTCGTGAAACTTAGCCGAGTTGAGTATGTTATGGGCATCAATATCGTATCCCTGTGTAAGAAACTGCATGGCTTTGGCTACCCTTTCAGGAGTTTTTTGCAGCCCTTCCCTTTCTGGATTTTCTCCAATCAATTGCAGTGTGTTGCGGTAGTTTTCTATAAGCCCCGATGTAACTTCATCATCGTATTGCTCAATTTTTTTATAGCCCATTCAGTAGTTTTTTTATTTTAAAATCAGATGGCCGGGTAGTCAACAAAATTTCTTTCGGTTTCGTATAGCCGAACCTGCAGGTCTAACTTCGGTTCTATCTTTTCCCTTAAAATTTTGTATATAACAATTGCAATGTTTTCGGCTGTAGGGTTAAGATTTTTAAACTCAACCGTATCATCATTTAAGTTTTTATGATCAAACCGTTCAATTACATTTTCCTGAACAATGTCGCTTAATAATTTCATATCCATAACATAGCCGGTAGCTGCATCAGGCTCGCCTGTTACTTTAATAACCAATTCGTAATTATGGCCGTGAAAATGCGGGTTATTGCATTTACCAAAAACTTTCTGATTGGTTGTTTCATCCCATGCAGGATTGTTAAGCCGATGGGCTGCATTAAAATGCTCTTTACGGTAAACGGCTACTCTGTTGCTCATATTAAATAGATAACATTTTATAAAGCTGATTGTTTATTAACAAGGAGATTTTATTGATGCAAAAATAAATGCATAGTCCCGTTTCAAAAAAAGTGTATCTAACACTTGCACTCATACAAGTTATTTTTTTTTGAAGTGGTAATTATCAATCGCCATAATACTCTACAAAAATCCTGGGTGTTTCAGATAATTTAAGGCAATGCAACTTTACTTCGGCAGGCAGGTGTGGTGTAAGTTCGTTCCAAATTCCAATCACAAGGTTTTCAATAGAACAAAGTTTTCCTTTCATAAAATCAACATCCACATTCAGGTTTTTATGATCAAGTTTATCAATCACATGTTCTTTAACTATTACACTCAGTTTTTTTACATCATAAACAAAGCCGGTATCTGCATCTGGCTCGCCTTTAAGGGTAACAAATAGCTCAAAATTATGGCCATGCCAGTTTTCATTGGCACATTTACCAAACACTTCCTCATTTTTTTCCCTGCTCCATGCCGGGTTAAATAATTTATGAGCCGCATTAAAATGTTCTATCCTGGTAATGTAAACCATCAATAATTTAAAAATTTCGGCAAAGGTAACTTCTAAAACCTGAAATATGAAGCGTAAATACGAAATTTGTAAAATGCAAATCCTGGTTATTGCCGCAACCGAATTGGAAATTAAGCCGTTCATAGAAACAGCTTCAGCAACCGATGTACTTATTACAGGCGTTGGGGTTCCGGCGGTTTTATATCACCTGCAAAAAAGGATGCAGCAGATAGATTACGACCTTATTATACAAGCCGGTATTGCCGGCACATTCAACAAAGCTGCTAAACCGGGCGAGGTTGTTTTTGTAAAGCAGGATACGTTTGGCGATATTGGCATGGAAGAAAAAGAAAATTTTGTTTCCATTTTTAATAGCGGCCTTGCTGATAAAAATGAATTTCCTTTTACGGGTGGCTGGCTTATTAATACCCAGGGAATGAATATGCAAATGAACCTGCAGGCTATTAAAGCAATAACAGTAAATAAAGTAAGCGACAGTGAATTGCAAAAGCAGCAATATATAAACAATTTTAATGCAGATATAGAATCGATGGAAGGCGCCGCTCTTCATTATATATGCCTGCAGGAAAATATACCTTTCATACAGTTACGATCCATATCTAATATTGTGGGTGAAAGGAACCGGGATAAATGGATGATGAAAGAAGCTATTGAAAATTTAAATATACAATTACAACAACTGACTAAAAATTTAAACGGTTAACAAAAATCAATGAAACTGAGTTTAGGTTTTTCTCCCTGTCCGAACGACACTTTTATTTTTGATGCCCTGGTAAATAATAAAATTAATACAGGTGGCTTATTGTTTGATGTGGTTTTAGAAGATGTGCAAACGCTTAATAATTGGGCGATGGAAGGTAAGCTGGATATAACAAAGCTAAGTTATGGAGTACTGCCATTGGTTTTGAAAGAATATATTGTACTAAACAGTGGTAGCGCACTTGGTAAAGGATCAGGGCCATTGCTGATAGCAAACAACAACCAAAAAATAAACAATATAGAAGCCAATACAATTGCTATTCCCGGAGAAAACACAACCGCTCACTTACTTTTTTCTTTGGCATATCCCAATGCAAAAAATAAAATCTTCCTAAGATATGATGAGATAGAAAATTTTGTTTTGCAGGATAAAGGATTTGGCGTTATCATTCACGAAAACCGATTTACCTATGCTGAAAAAGGGTTACACAAAATTACAGACCTGGGTGATTTTTGGGAGAAGCAAACAAACAACCCTATCCCATTGGGAGGCATTGTAATTAAACGTACTATCAACAGTGCTATTAGCGTACAGGTAGATGCTCTGATAAAACAAAGTGTAGAATATGCATACCATAACCACTACAAGGAGTTGGCGGCTTATGTTAAAAAATATTCGCAGGAGATGAGCGAATCTGTAATGCGTAACCATATTGATTTATATGTAAACCAATACTCTATTGATTTAGGGATTGAAGGAAGAAATGCTATTTATAAATTACTGGAAGTGTATGGGGGACTTTATAGCAAAAATGTGGTGATGAAAGATGTATTTATTTAATAAACCGGCAGCGCTGAAAAAGATTCGTTAATAGATCTTGTAAGATTATTTGTATATTTTTTACCGGCAATGTTTTGTACCCATTGTATATTATGGATTGAGTTAGTTACAAACAATTCATCTGCTTCCATCAGTTCCTCAATGGTTAATTCTTTTTCAATAATATCAATATTATTATTTACCAGGTGTTGTATAAGGTTTTTACGTATTACACCGGCAACACAACCTTCCTGTAAAGCCGGGGTATAAACCATTTTATTTTTTATAAGAAAGATATTGGCAATAGTTGTATCGCATATCCTGCCATAGCAGTTCAGCATCACAGCATCATTCCAATTATTTCTTTTTGCAAGATTAGCGCCCATTACGTAGGGCAGAAAATTATTGTGTTTTAAATTACAAAGGCTGTCGCAGCTTTTTTTAATGTTGGTACATATTCCTAACTCTAACCCCTTTTCGTTCCATTTGCCAATACTATCCTGCAATGCCCAGGTTTGTATAATAAAATTTGGTGTTTCATTTATATCATCATACAAACCTCCTTCATCTCTAAATGCGGTTAATCTTATTCTTGCTGTTTTAATATGTTCGTTTTTTTTAAGTAAATCATTTATTTGCCTTGTAAAATATGCGGTTGTATAATTAGTTGGTACAGCAAAATCAAGAACCGTTAGTCCATTAATCAAACGGTTAATATGGTCTTCGGCAAAATGAATTATGTTATCCCTGCAAATCATTGTTTCAAAAACTCCATCGCCATACCTAAATCCACGGCTATTAGGTGATATAAGCCCGGATGTTGCACTTACTATTTCTCCGTTTAAATTTAATAATTCCATATTTCAAATATACAACTGCATTTAGCTGATACTGTATAAAAATGCCCCCCGAAAATTCGGGAGGCATTCTTCATCATAGTTTTAGAGAACAAAGGTTATAGTAACTAAATTTATATTTCTTCGTCTAAAATATTATGTTTAACTGCATATAAAATAAGGCCTGCTGTACTTTTTGCGCCGGTTTTCACTTTAAGTTTATCCCTAATTGCCTCCACCGTACGGGGGCTTAAATCAACAAGGCTTGCAATTTCTTTTGTACTTTTTTCTTCGCACATCAGTTTTAATATCAGTATTTCCTTATCATTCAGGTTTGCTTCCTGTTGCATTAGCTTTTGAGGGGTAACCTCGTTTCTATGCTTTAGGTTAGTAAGCAATGCTTTGTTAGTTAGCGAATTAAAATAATACTCTTGTTCAAAACATGTTTTAATTGCTTCGTAAATTATTTCGCTGTCGCTGGTTTTGGTAAGGTAACTATTGGCACCAATTTCCATCAGTTTGGTAATCATGCTATGGTCGTCCACCATGGTTAGCATGATAATCTTTACATTAGGTTTTATTTTCCTAATTTCTGGCAGGGCTGCAATTCCATCCATTATTGGCATTTGGATGTCTAACAAAATAACATCCACATTAACCATTTTTAGTATGTTAAGTAAATGCATGCCGTTATCAGCTTCTGCAATAACTTTTACATCTTTTTTGGCGCTTAATGCGGTTTTTACGCCAGCCCTGTATAAAACATGGTCATCAGCAATAATTACTTTTATCGTTTCATCAGTATTTTCATTCCCCATCATAGTTACATTTTGGTTTTTCTCGTAGTAAGGATTTCAGTCTTTATAACGAAGGCTGCAAGTTCAAATTATATCCAAAAACAATAAAGCGTGTAAATACCCTTTATAACAGATGGGATTTTTACGTATTGGAGTTGTGTTAATTCGCTAACCCTTACATGTAGTTTTTATTAATATGGATGATTTATATTATTCAATAAGTTTATTTCGCATTCCGTACATGATTAACCCTCCAATAGTTTTAGCATCTACTTTGTTTTTCATGTTTTGCCGTATAGTTTCTATTGTACGTGGGCTTAAAAAAATAATTTTAGATATTTCTTCTGTTGTTTTATCATCTGCTAACAACCTTAAAATTTTAATTTCTTTTTCGTTAAACTGAACCGGCAAATTGCTGCCATAATGCTGCCGCACATTCTTTTTTTGCATCAACTTACCCATAACTGCCTTATTTACCAGGTCGTTAAAGTAAAAATCATCATTCATGCAGGTAAGTATAGCTTCGTAAATTTCCTCGGGATCGGTGTTTTTGGTAAGATAGGCATTAGCACCCATTTCCATCATTTTACTAATCATCTGCTGGTCATCGTACATAGTAAGTACAATAATTTTAATATCCTCATATTCTTTACGAATTAGCTGTATGGCATTAATTCCATCAACTTCAGGCATCCTAATATCCATTAAAAGCACTTCGGGCTTTTTTATTTCTATCTTATGCATCATATCCTTTCCATCTTCGGCTTCCCAAAGCATTTTAAGGTTTTCTTTACCGGATAATGCCATTTTTATACCATCCCTGAAAATTTTATGGTCATCGGCAATTGCAATTTTGATAAAAGCATTGGTATTCATAGAAAGCAATAATGGGGGTTAGTAAAATAACTTGCCTAAGTTACAAATTTTAGTTTCATTATGATTATTTTAACAAGGATTTTATCTTGATATTTTTTTTAGCTTATTGATTCTCAAATAAATCGGTTTTTTTACTTAGTAAATATACCTGCTAAATTATACGGTAAACTACGTATGCCTATTGCACTTGTACTTTAAATTAAAGTAATTGCAACAAGATTAAAATAGGGCGATTATCCTCTTTTTTTAGCTATGTATACACAATACTTTTGTACTAGTTGATTGACATAGGTAGAGTAAATATTTATATCCAACTATCCAATTAAACGTAAGGAACAAATCCAATTATCCGGTTAAAAACCTTGTTTGTGCTTATGATACCTATTGTCAATCAACCCTTTTAAGTTCCCGCTTTATCTCCAATAAATCACCAGGAAAATTTTTTGTTGCTGTTTGTAAAATATACAAACAGCTTTTTTTGCTTATTTTAGCACACGTTGCTTAAGTTAACAAGCAGGTAAATCTCCCACCCCATAAGCCGGGTTTCCCAATTAAAAGGTTATTAACATTCGTAAGAATACTGTGGATAACTACTATATTTGTAAATAGTAAATTTACGGTAAAGTAATCGTAAATTTACCTCAAAATGACAGGTTATTTTACGTTTTTTTAGCTTGAAACCCTTACCTGTTCTGCATTTTATGGAAAAATAACGACTGTTTACCAGGATTAGGGGTTTTTACTGGAAGGCTTTTAATGGAAGTTTACATCACCTAGAAACAATATTTACTTTAGAAACCTTAAAACTATTTTGTTATGTTATCAGGTGTATTTGAAGTTTTGGAAGAATGCTTCGCTTGTATTTTTAGCGACTGCTAATATATATTTTTGAATGTAAAAACCAATGGTTATTTTTGATAAAACAACCATTTTACCATTTTACAGAATCTTAAATATATAACTTACGTAGCTGAACTTTTACCCTTTTTTCTTTGCCTCATCTTTTATAAAAGATTGGTGAGTAAGGAAAAAAGGGTGTTTTTTATTTATACCTTCTTGATTGCTATACTAGTTATAATTGGGTTTAGCCTATTGTATATCCTTGATTCTAAAGAATCTTACTATCTAGCAGCAAGATTTTATACAATTTTAGAATATACTACTCTTGCTTATTTTTTCTCTCTATACATAAAAAGAAAATTCGTTAACAAACTCTTACTTTTTTCAATTGGTGCTTACTTTGTTTTTTGTGTTTACAGTTATTTAAAACAAAAAACACCTGAAATGCCTTTTATACCGGTTAGTGTAGAGCATGTGCTTTTATTAATATTTATATTATATTATTTTTTTGAAACTATACAAAACTTAACTACCGAGCCCGTTTACCAAAAAGCCATATTTTGGATAAGCGTGGCATTTATCATCAACTCTGCAGGAAATTTCTTTTTATTCCTATATTCAAAAAACAGTTTTAATGATGATACATTTAAAACACAATACACAATTATATATTCTACAGTAACTATACTAAAAAATATATTGCTTTGTATTTCAATACCTATTAATGAAAGCCCCAAGAAATCAATTATTGAAGAAACGCTTAATATAGATTTAGATCCATTTAAACCCATTAAGCAAAACCCTTAACAGCAAACCTAATATGTTTTTTTTACAGGCTAATGGAACGGGGATAACAACTACTTTATTTGCAGGCACAATGGGCATGCTTACACTTGCTATTACCATAGTTGTATTTGTTATCTTTCATCAACGCAAAGTATTGCGGTATAATAATCTTTTAAAAAAGGCTGAAGAAGAAAAACAAAAGATTCTTTTAAATGCTTCTATCCGTTTCCAGGAAGAAGAACGCAACCGCATTGCTGCCGACCTGCATGACGATGCAGGCCCATTACTGGCTACGGCAAGGCTTTACCTAAACGAAAACCTGGTTAACCAGGATAAAGTGCAACAATTGCAAAGCATTTATAGTGCTAAACAAATTTTAGACGATGCCATTTTGCTGATACGCAACATCAGTCATAGCCTAATGCCCCCAACGCTTAAAAATTTTGGCTTGGAGAGTGCGGCAGTAGATGTTTTTCAAAAAATGAATGCAAGCGGAAAAGTACATGCCAGTGCACGTTTTCACGATTACCGCACAAGGCTTAAAACAGAACAGGAATTACTTGTTTTTAGGGTGATACAGGAAATTGTAAGCAATATTCTTAAACATAGTAACCCCGGCTTTATACATTTAACGCAAAATGTAAATGCAAATAAAATGTACTTTAGGGTACATCATGATGGCGTAGGAATAGTACAGGATGAATATGAAAAACTAAGCCATAATGCCCCGGGATTAGGATTAAAAAACATAGCAAGCCGCATAAAAGTGCTTAGGGGCGATATCCTTTACGAAATTGATGCCAGTAAAACCTATTACAAGGTAACCATTGAAGTACCTATGTTACCGCTGATATAGCATTTTGTAAAAAACAAAATCAATGTAGTATCTTTCACAGCGCTGTACCCCATTTTAATTACAGAAAATTATAATTTTTAAGATACATACGGTAAAAGAATTATTAAGACTGTAAAATATATTTTCAGTAATTTTACGGTACCCCCATAAGATATGAACGATATTAAAGTAGCCATTGCCGATGACCACAAACTCTTCAGGAAAGGAGTTATTCTTTCGCTGAGGAGTTATAGCAATATAAAATTTGTATTGGAAGCTGATGATGGAGACGAACTGATTGAAAAAATTCCAGAATTTGAGCCGGATGTAATTCTTTGCGACCTGAAAATGCCCAAAAAAGACGGAATTGATACTACTAAAATCATTTCAAAAAAATTTCCAAACATAAGGGTTATTATTTTAACCATGTACGAAGATGAACGCTTTGTAGGCCACCTGATGGACTGTGGTGCAGCCGGGTATCTTTTAAAAAATACAGACCCCTCAGAAATAAAAAAAGCTATTACAGATGTAATGAGAACAGGTTTTTACCTGAACCCATTTGTAAATAAAGTGCTAATCAAAAAGAAATATTCAAAACAAAAGTTTAATCCAACGTTAACTTCTGAAATTGTTTTAAGCGAAAGAGAAAAAGAAGTACTTACTTTAGTATGTATGGAATTTACCGCATCTGAAATTGCAGGTAAAATGGATATAAGTGCCCGTACTGTTGAAGCTATTAAAGACAGGCTAATGGAGCGCTTTGGTGTAAAAAACTCTGTTGGCCTTGTATTTTATGCAATGAAGAATTCCTTGATTGACTAAGTAGAAGTTGTGCCTGAATTAAAAAAGCCCAAATAACTTACTATCAATACTTGTAATAATTTGCCCCAGGTGCTCTTCGTTTTCGGCAAATTTATTTTTATCAGCATCAATTATTAAAAGCGGGCCTTCTTTATAATTATCAATCCAGTTGTTATAAAACTCATTCAACTTTTTTAAATAATCCAGTCTTATATTTTCTTCATATTCCCTGCCTCTTTTTTGAATTTGTGCTACCAGTGTAGGTACCGATGCTTTTAAATAAATAACCAAATCGGGTGGCTGCACCATCAGTTTCAGGGTTTCAAAAAAACGATAGTAATTATCAAAATCACGCTTTGTCATAAGGCCCATATCGTGCAGGTTGGGTGCAAAAATATTGGCGTCTTCATAAATAGTGCGGTCTTGTATCACAGTTTCGGTACCGTTATGAATTTCGAGCAGTTGTTTTAACCTGCTGTTTAAAAAGAAAATCTGCAGGTTAAAGCTCCAGCGGGGCATGTCTTCATAAAAGTCGTTTAAATAAGGGTTGTGATCTACATCTTCAAATTGTGGTATCCATTTATAATGCTTACTAAGCATTTCTGTTAAAGTAGTTTTGCCTGCACCAATATTTCCTGCTACAGCTATATGTTTTGGTTTTTTAATTTTTGCCATAATTCAATGGTAGATTTATGATTGCTGTTTTTACATTACCTGTAACCGCAACATCTAAAGTAATCAAATTCTTATTTCAAAAGCCTTAAATCAAAAATAATTTAATCCGATGGCTTTTCTTACCAGTTTCATTGTTGCTTCGGCACTTACAATAGCCTTTTCAGCCCCTTTCTGCATTATCTTTTCAAGCCCCTCTTTATCTTCCAGTATAGCATCCACTTTATTACGTATGGGGTTAATAAAATTAATCATATCCTCTGCCAGTTGTTTTTTTAAATCGCCATAACGAATAGAGCAGTTGTTATATTCTTCCTCAAATTTATTTACAGTATCTGGCGTGCAAACCAATTTCATCAGCAGGAAAATGTTTTCAATATAATCGGGCTTAGGAGCATTTATTTCTGTTGGGCCGCTATCGGTTTTAGCCTTCATTACTTTTTTTCTAATCATATCATCTGTATCGGCCAGGTATAATGTCGCCATCTGGTTTTCACTCTTACTCATTTTTCCTGCTCCATCCAGGCTGGGTACTTTTATCAATTGCTGATGAAAGTTAAAAGCTTCGGCTTCGGGAAACACATTGCCATAGCGATGATTAAACCTATTTGCAAAATTGCGTGTCATTTCAAGGTGCTGCTCCTGGTCTTTACCTACGGGTACATATTTAGCACGATGTAATAAAATATCTGCTGCCATTAAAACCGGGTAAGTAAGCAGTCCTGCATTAACATTTTCGGGATTTTGGCGTACTTTATCTTTAAAAGTAGTTGTTTTTTCCAGTTCTCCCTTATAAGCCAGCATATTTAAATACAAATACAACTCTGCTGTTTGCGGTACCTGGCTTTGGCAATATAAAGCAACTTTTTCAGGATCAAGCCCACAGGCTATATTTTCGGCCAACACCCTTAATACATTTCCTTTAAGCTCTTTTGTATCGGGATGCGTTGTTAAAGAATGAAGGTCGGCAACCATAAAATAACATTCAAACTCATCCTGCATCCTTACATAATTACGCATGGCACCAAAATAATTGCCCAGGTGTAAAAAACCGGTGGGCCTTATCCCACTCATTACTATCTGCCTGCCGGCAGGCACGTTTTCTTTATTAATATTCATCAGGCGGCGAAGATAGTAAAAGTTAACAGTTGTAAAATGCTTTCCTCCATTCATAAGTAATAAATACCACCTGCCTATACTCAAATTCATCATGAGGTAACAATCGGTTATATTTGTACAATGGAAGTAAATGATGCATTAATTGATAAATTGGCTAACCTGGCCCGGTTAAAGATTGAAGACAGTGAACGGGAATCGGTAAAAACCGACTTGCAAAAGATGATACAGTTTGTTGAAAAACTTAATGAACTGGATACAACAGGTGTAGAACCATTGTTACATGTTAGCAATAATGTAAACATCTTAAGAGCCGATGAAGTGAAAGACAATATTAGCCGTAACCAAGGCCTTAAAAATGCCCCAATGCATGATGAGCAATTTTTTAAAGTACCTAAAGTGATAAAAAAATAATGTAGCAGCGCCAAAAATGTTAGCTACAGTACAAACAGAAAATTTATGCAGGGAATTATTCATCTTGAAAATATAAAGAAAAGTTATTACCTAGGTAAAAATGAACTACCGGTTTTAAAAGGTATATCGCTTGACATTTATAAAAACGAATATGTAGCCCTTATGGGGCCAAGCGGATCGGGAAAATCTACTTTGATGAACCTGTTGGGGTGCCTTGATACTCCTACGGGTGGAAAATATATCCTGAATGGCAATGACGTAAGCCGCATGCCCGATAATGACCTGGCAGAAGTAAGAAATAAAGAAATTGGTTTTGTGTTTCAGCAATTCAACCTGCTACCACGATTAACAGCAGCTGAAAATGTAGCCTTACCACTTGTGTACTGTGGCGTTAGTAAAAAAGAAAGAACCGAAAGGGCTATGCAGGCTTTAAAAACAGTAAAACTTGATGACAGGAGCCACCACAAACCTAATGAATTAAGTGGCGGGCAGGCACAACGGGTAGCTATAGCCAGGGCATTAATAAATAATCCTTCAATCATCTTAGCCGATGAACCCACGGGTAACCTTGATACAAAAACTTCTTATGAAATTATGGATATAATGGGTAAAATACATGCATCGGGTAACACGGTAATTTTAGTAACGCATGAAGAAGATATCTCTATGTATGCACATAGGGTTATCAGGTTACGAGATGGTGTAATTGAAACAGATGCAAAAAATGCTAACCCAGCACAGGTTTCGATACCAGCATAATTGTTCTTTAAAATAATATGCCATAAAAAATAAAAATCATGGCTTTAAAAATTTATACCAAAACCGGCGATAAAGGCAAAACAAGTTTAATTGGCGGTACCAAAGTGCCCAAAAGCAATATAAGAATTGAAGCCTATGGCACTATTGATGAACTTAATTCATTTATTGGTTTAACTGCAGATTATATTAACCGACAAGATGTAAAAACAATTTTAAAAGAAATACAAGACCGTTTATTCACTATTGGTTCATCTCTTGCTTGCGACCCCGATAAAGAACCTTTGTTAAAAATTCCGGATTTAAAAGAAAGTGATATAGAATTTTTAGAAAAGAACATTGATGCAATGAATACCGAATTGAAACCCATGAAATCATTCATTTTACCGGGTGGCCATGTAGCTATTTCAACTGCACATGTTACCCGCTGTGTTTGCAGGCGGGCCGAAAGAATTTGTGTAAATATGCAGGAACAACAACTTGAAATAGACCCACTGATAATAAAATATTTAAACCGCTTAAGTGATTACCTTTTTGTTTTGGCAAGATACGCAGGCCATTTACTGGGTTTGGAAGATATCCCCTGGAAAGCAAGAATTAATTGATATAGATAAAGTTGTCAGCACATCAATCCATCTTTCATCATCAAAACCCTGTCGCTCATTTTAGATAACTCTTCATTATGTGTAACAATCAGGAATGTTTGGTTAAAGCGATTACGTAAATCTATAAATAACTGGTGCAGTTCCTTTGCATTTGCACTATCCAAATTACCCGTTGGTTCATCGGCCATCACTATAGATGGGCTGTTTATAAGCGCTCTTGCCACTGCTACCCTTTGTTGTTCGCCACCAGAAAGCTGCTGAGGCTTATTTTGTAACCTTTCTTGCAGGCCTAAGGTTTTCAGTAAATCTGTAGCTTTATTGATAACATCTCTTTTTTTAAAACCAGCAATCCAGCCGGGTATGCAAACATTTTCTAAAGCAGTAAATTCGGGTAAAAGATGATGAAACTGAAAAACAAAACCAATATGTTTATTCCTAAAGGCCGATAATTTGTTTCCTTTTAACATATGTAATGGCTGGCCGTTTAAAATAATTTCACCCGAATCTGGTTTGTCTAAAGTACCCAATATATGCAGCAATGTACTTTTACCTGCCCCCGACGACCCAACAATACTAACTATTTCGCCTTTACTAACCCTTACATCTACCCCTTTTAAAACATTAAGCCGGCCGTATTGTTTTTTAATATTTTTTGCTGATAACATGCACCGAAAATAGTTAATAATTACAATTTTTATGCTAATAAAACCAAACAGCTGCATATTGTTAAATTAGGCAAAATAAATATGGAAATTATCCGTTAAAAAAACACTTTTGGTTATTCCAAATGAACTTATACATTTGCAAAAAATTAAACCCCTATCAAAAATGTTTTGGACACTAGAATTAGCCTCTCATTTAGAAGATGCACCATGGCCGGCCACTAAAGATGAACTGATTGATTATTCAATTAGAAGTGGTGCGCCTATTGAGGTTGTAGAAAACCTGCAGGAGTTGGAAGACGAAGGCGAAATTTATGAAGGCCTTGATGATATCTGGCCCGACTATCCCAGCCAGGAAGATTTCTTTTTTAATGAAGATGAATATTAAACCAACAACTGCTTTTACTACCTGTAGCAAGTATGTAATTTGCAAGTTTAAAAACTTTAAAAAACTAAGCCTCTCAAATAATTGAGAGGCTTTTTAATATCCTGCAAATAATGTTATTACCTTAAAGCTGATAGATTTACATTTTATTTATTACCGCTTCGGTAACACCTGTAAATGAAAAACCTCCGTCATGAAACAGGTTTTGCATGGTTACCATCCTGGTCATGTCGCTAAACATCATCACAATATAATTAGCGCAATCATCGGCGCTAGCATTACCAAGCGGACTCATCTTTTCTGCATAATCAATAAAACCATCGAAACCCTTAACACCGCTACCGGCAGTGGTACGAACCGGCGATTGCGAAATAGTATTAACCCTTACATGTTTTTTTACACCATAGTGATATCCAAAACTGCGGCTTACACTTTCCAGTAATGCTTTGGCATCTGCCATTTCATTGTAATCGGGAAATACACGCTGTGCTGCAATATAAGTTAATGCCACCACGCTGCCCCAGTCATTAATAGCATCCATCTTCATGGCAGTTGCCAATACACGATGCAGGCTTATAGCAGATATATCAAGCGATTTTGAATTGAACCCGTAATCTATCTCAGTGTAATGTTTTCCTTTACGTACATTTATACTCATACCAATGGAATGCAATATAAAATCCACACCGCCTCCAAAATGCTCCATAGTTTTTGTAATGAGATTGGCCACATCTTCATTGTTGCTAACATCGCAAGGTATCACCGGCGCATTTACCAATTCGGCCAGTTTATTAATTTCTCCCATACGCATGGCTACAGGTGCATTGGTTAACACTAATTCTGCACCTTCTTCGTGGCAACGTAAAGCCGTTCTCCAGGCTATTGACCTTTCATCTAATGCACCAAATATGATTCCTTTTTTTCCTTTTAGCAGATTGTACGACATGGTAAACTTGTTTTAATGATGAGGGTGTAAAAATAGTATCTTATCATTTAAAGAAAAACTCTTTGTAAGGCTTTATTATAAAAGCTTCATTACCCATTCAATCAAAAACAAAACAGAAATATCAAGCCAGGTTTCATAAACTGGTGTGCCCGGCTCAATTCCCCACCATCTCCCTTGCATTCTGTAATGCAGCAGCAGTAGGCTTTTCGCCACTAAGCATTTGGGCAATGTTGGTAATCCTTTCATCATTGCTGAGCAATCGCACCGAAGTAACAATTTTGTCTTTATCAATTGCTTTGTACACAAAATAATGTGCATCTGCCCTTGCGGCAATCTGCGGTTGATGGGTAATTGATATCAACTGATGTGCAGCCGAAAGCTCTTTCATAATATTGCCAACCTGTTTAGCCGCTTCGCCGCTAATGCCTGTATCTATTTCGTCAAATATCAACGTTGGCAACTGTAGTTTTTTTGCTACCAGCGATTTTATACAAAGCATCAGCCTGCTTAACTCGCCACCGCTTGCCACTTTTCGCAATGGCTCAAAGCGGCCGCTCTTATTGGCATCAAATAAAAATTCAATAGTATCAATTCCTGTATCGCCTAAATTATCCTGTGTTTGAACTTCGGCAATAAATTTTGCATTGGGCATACCCACTCGGCCCAGTAATTTGTTTACATTGTCGGCAAATGGTTTGATAGCTTTTTTACGATTAACCGAAATTGTTTTTGCAGCCTGCTCACATTGCTGCAATAAATCATTCACTTCTTTTTCTTTTTGCTTTATAGCATCGGTTATGTTTAGTATATCATTTAATTTCTCTTCCAATTCTTTTTTAATCACTAAAAGTTCATTGGTGGTTGTTACATTGTGCTTCTTCTGTAATTTATAACCTATCGATATCCGGTCGCTTACAAGCTGTATACGCTCGGCATCATAATGAACACTGTTGTTTATGCTTTCCAGTTCATCGGCTATATCATCCAGTTCCAGTTGGGCGCTGTGTAATCTTTTACTCAACTCGGCTATGCCTGTATGATATTGGTTTAATGCATGTAACTTTCCAAACAAAACTTTTAATAGCTGCACCACCGGCTCTTCACTTTCCTTTAAACCGTAATAAATTCCTGATAATTCCTGCTTTACATTTTCGGCATTGCTCAATAATTTTAATTCAGCATCCAGCTCTTCCAGTTCATTTTCTTTAAAGCCGGCTTCTTCCAATTCGTCAAACAAATACCTGTTATAATCCAGGGTGGTGTTTGCTGCTGCCTGTTCCGTTTCTAATGAAATCAGTTCCTTTTTTGCTTTTTTATAATGCTGGTAATATTTTTGATACTGTTCTAATAACCCGTCATTTTCTGCCAGTGCATCCAACACTTCCTGCTGAAAACCGGAAGAACCCAGTTCCTGCGTATCAAACTGCTGATGCAGATCAACCAGCAAAGCGCCTAACTCTTTAAGCTGATTAAGATTTACAGGTGTATCATTAACAAATGCTCTTGATTTTCCATTTGATGTTATCTCCCTTCTTATCAATAATTCATCTTCATTATCCAGGTCCTGCTCTTTTAAAAAATTAAGCACTGCTTTTTTCTTACCGGTTTTAAATGTGGCTTCTACCACGGTCTTTTTATCTTTTTGCTGAAGTACGCTACTGTCGGCCCTTTCGCCAAGCACAAGATTTAAAGCTCCCATCAGTATACTTTTTCCTGCGCCTGTTTCGCCGGTAATAATATTTAGCTTTGCCGAAAATTCAATCTCCAGTTCATTTATTATAGCATAATTCTGTATTTGTAATTTGTTTAGCATTCTTTCTGTTTATCTGCAGGCAAATTAAGAAAATTAGCACCCAATCTTTAACTATTTTAAAAAGTAACGGCTAAGTTAAGTTTGAAAATCCACAGGTCAAATTAACCTGTATAATTTTCAAAAAAAACTATTCATTAATAAACCTTCCATTAAATTCGCAAAAAAAGTTAAATATGGATTTAAAGTCAAAATTTGATGAGGCTGTGGCCAATAGTAAATTGCTGAGCCAAAAACCGGGCAACGATGTGTTACTTCAGTTATATTCTTTGTATAAACAATCAACTGAAGGCGATGTAAGTGGCGAAGCGCCATCTAACCCGTTTGATTTTGTAAACAAGGCAAAATACGATGCCTGGGCATCATTAAAAGGGAAGCCAAAAGAAGAAGCAATGCAAGATTATGTTGAATTGGTGAATAAGCTGAAAGGCTGATTAAAACTGCTCCATGTGCAGTACTTTAGGGTCGGTAGTACCCCAGGGGGCCAGTTCCATAATAGGTAAAGATTTTTTTGTAAACCGCCAATCCCTGTTTAAAAAAACAAATTCGGGTGGTGCCGATGGAAAATTGATTGAAAGTTTACTGTAATCATCATTACAACTCCAGGTTCCATTATATGTAACGCCGTTTTTTACCGCTGTCATTGGCCCATTATAATAAGTTGACTTGTATAATACATATGTATAACCTGTGTATTGGCCAGTAAGATCAACTCCATTATCGGTAGCTAAATGTACCCTAAAATTTTTATTGAGAATATTTGCCTCAAACTGCTGTTGCAAATATGTAGCTTGCACTTCTTCAATGGCTTTTTTACTACAGCCCGGCACCGTTAGTAACAGGATTGTTACTGTTAAAAAGAAAAGCATTATCCCTGCCAACGATTTTATCATAACCTAAAAATAAAATTTTTATATGGCTTTTACTTGTTTAAAAACGAAGTTTTGGCGTGCATGTTGTTTTAAATGGGATAAAACTGCCGGGCATATTTCAAATTGAAAGTTTAATTTAGTAAGATGAAAATACAGGAAATCATCAGTTTTTTAGAATCTGTTGCACCGCCATCATTACAGGAAAGTTATGACAATGCCGGTTTACTTACCGGTAATAGCAACTGGCAATGTACAGGCATTATTACTACTTTGGATGCCACTGAAGCAGTAGTATTAGAAGCTATTGAAAAAAAATGCAATCTTATTGTAGCACATCACCCAATTATTTTTGGCGGATTAAGAAAGATTACCGGCAAAAACTATGTAGAACAAACTATAATAACTGCTTTAAAAAATGATATTGCCATTTATGCCATACATACTAATCTTGATAATGTTTTACATGGTGTAAATGCTGCCATAGCAGACAAACTGGGTTTGATAAACCGTAAAGTGCTGCTACCAAAAAATGATATGCTTAAAAAGCTGTTCACTTTTGTGCCGGTAAATAATGCTGAAAAAGTGCGTTCGGCCATTTTTGATGCAGGTGGTGGCCATATCAGCAATTACAGCGAATGCAGTTTTAATGTAGCCGGGCAGGGTACATTTAAACCGGGCGAAGGAACAAATCCGTTTACAGGTACACAGGGTAAAAGGCATACCGAAGATGAAATTAAAATGGAGATGATTTTCCCGGCCTGGAAGGAAGCTGAAGTTATAAAAGCCATGTTGGCCGCACATCCTTACGAAGAAGTGGCATATGATATAATTGCGCTTAATAATAAGAACCAACTGGTTGGCAGCGGCTTAACCGGCGATTTAGCCCAGGCCATGAGCGAAATTGAATTTTTAAAGCTGTTGAAAGAAAAATTCAACCTTTCGGTTATTAAGCACACGCCTTTACAAGACACACAGGTAACCAAAATTGCCCTTTGTGGCGGTGCCGGCAGTTTTTTAATTGGCGCTGCAATAGCCTCAGGCGCACAGTTTTATATAACGGGAGATATAAAATACCATGAATTTTTTGATGCCAATAACAGGCTGGTTATAGCCGATATTGGCCATTATGAAAGTGAACAGTACACAATAGACCTGTTATTTGATATTTTGAGCCGGAAATTCCTTAACTTTGCCGTCCTAAAAACAGGGGTAAAAACCAACCCGGTACATTACTTCCTGTAATTTTAACTATCAAATTTTAAAAAATAAAATGGCTGCAGTTAAGGAATTCTCTATCGAAGAAAAATTAAGCGCACTGGTACTTTTACAAAAAGTAGATTGTAAACTGGATGAAATTCAGATACTAAAAGGTGAATTACCAATGGAAGTAAAAGACCTGGAAGATGAAATTGAAGGATTACATGCCAGGCAAACCCGTATAGAAGAAGAGATAAACGGTATCCAGGAATTTATAGCGCAAAAGAAAGAAGGAATTAAGGAAGCAGAAGCATTGGTAAAAAAATACGAAAAACAAAGTGAGAATGTAAAAAACAATCGTGAGTTTGAAGCCATCAACAAGGAAATAGAAATGCAAACTTTGGAAATAAAGCTTTGTGAAAAACATATAAAGGATGCTACTGAAGAGATAGCTGAAAAAGCAAAGCAACTGGAAACAGCCAAAAAAGCCGTTGCTAACAAAGAGTCTCACCTTGTAGGTAAAAAAGGTGAGTTGGAAAAAATTATCAACGAAACCGAAAAAGAAGAAAAGCATTACAATAAAGAAGCTGAAAAAGCAAGGGCACAGGCTGATGACCGCCTTTTAACAAGTTACGACCGTATCCGTAATAACTACCGTAATGGCCTGGCAGTGGTGGCTGTTGAAAGAGACAGTTGCGGTGGTTGTTTTCATGCTATACCCCCACAAAAACAAAGCGAAATTAAATTGCGTAAAAAAATTATGGTTTGCGAAAACTGTGGACGTATTTTAGTGGATGCTGATTTAAACGATTCTGTTGTTGTAAAATAACATCGAGAGATAAAAAATATATTTGCATACTGCCTTAATAGAAATTTTAAGGCAGTTTTATTTTACCCAATATCATCCTTTTTGGTTCGATGCACAGATAAAAAAGGAAATTTTATTTTTCACGTAAAGAAACAAAGTAGGCAAAGAAAATAAGTAACCAATCTTGGATACTTTGATACTTGGCTTCCTTAGCGTCTTTGCGTGAAATAATTTTATTTTTCACGCAAAAAATAAAGTGGGAAAGAAAATAAGTAACCAATCTTAAAATCTTTGCAACTTGGCTTCCTTAGCGCCTTTGCGTGAAATCAAATCATCAATTATAAAAACTAAAAAGGGCCTATCAATAAATGATAAGCCCTGTGTGGAGAGTATCGGGGTCGAACCGACGACCTCTTGCATGCCATGCAAGCGCTCTAGCCAACTGAGCTAACCCCCCAAAAGGATTGCAAATATAAATGCGGAAGGCCGTGGCACAAAATGATTTTTTAATCGCCCCATATTTCTTCTTTACCATCCAGCCATGCTTTAACCAGCCTGGTACTAACAGATTTTGGCCTTTCCAGCGGAAAGCCCAACGCCCTGTCCCAGCAAAGGCTTGCTAACACGCCAAGCGAACGGGAAACACCAAACAAAACTGTATAAAATTCGTACTCAACCATTCCGTAATGCACCAGCAAAGCACCGCTATGTGCATCTACATTGGGCCATGGGTTTTTAATTTTTGCTATTGAACCCAATACCGGTGGCACCGCTTCATATATATTCCATACCGTTTGCACCAATGGGTCATCAGGCATGTGTTTTTTTCCAAATTCCATCTGAGCCGTAAAGCGTGGGTCAGTTTCTCTTAATACAGCATGGCCATATCCAGGTACCACTTTACCCTGGCTTAAAGTTTTCTTTACATACTCTTCTATTTGTTCTTTTGTTGGTGCATCATTTCCTATGCTTTCCCTCATTTCGTATATCCACTTAATCACTTCCTGGTTGGCAAGTCCATGTAAAGGACCTGCAAGGCCGTTCATACCTGCTGCAAAACTCAGGTAAGGATCACTTAATGCAGAGCCAACTAGGTGAACGGTATGTGCCGATACGTTTCCTCCTTCATGATCGGCATGAATAGTCATGTATAAACGCATCAATTCGTGAAAGCCTTCGTCTTCGTAACCCATCATGTGGGCAAAATTTCCTGCCCAGTCTAACAGTCCATTGGGTTGTATATGTTCACCACCTTTATATTTACGGCGATAGATATAAGCTGCAATCCGTGGCAGGCGTGCTATCAGGTCCATCGAATCATCAAAAACCGCATCCCAATATTCGGCCTTGCTCATGCCTTTGGCATAGCGTTTAGAAAAGTTACTTTCGGTTTGCAGCGCCATGATAGCAACCACAAACTGCGTCATAGGATGTGTGTTGATAGGTAAAGCTTCAATGGTATCAAAAACATGGTTGGGTACGTGGCTGCGGCGTTGCCAGGTACTGCTTAAATGCTGCACTTCATCATCATTTGGCAAAGAGCCAATCAACATCAGGTAAAATAACCCTTCAGGCAATGGTTCGGTGCCACCGGGTGCTTTGGGTAATTGTTTTCTTAACTCCGGAATTGAATAACCACGAAAACGAATACCATCCTGTGCATCTAACAATGATGTTTCTGAAACTAATGCTGTAATACCACGCATACCTGCATATATCTGGCTTAGTGTAACTTCACCAATCACTTTATTGCCATGTTCTTTAAGCATATCTTTAATGTCGGCTGCAACAATATCTGCCTTTTCCTTAAACCTGTCTTTTACGATACCCATAGAATTTATAATTATGAATTATTGAAATTATCCCTGTAATTTTTTTTCCAAAAGCTGTATTTGCAACGTTGATAGGAACCGCATTACATTGATTTTTGAAAACGCTTAAAATTACGATGGATGCAACTTTAAAACAAAAGTTTTAAAAGAAAGTTTATATAAAACACACAAGTTTTTTGATAATTATTTAGGAGCTTTTTTATACAGGTAAAAAGCAAGTAACCCAAAAATGATATTGGGTGTCCAGGCAGCGATGAAGGGTGTAAAATTTCCTTTGGTGGCGAATACAATTGAAAAACGGCTAAACAGGATATACAACACACTTATGATAACACCAATGGCAAGATGTAAACCACTGCCACCTCTTATTTTACGTGATGCCAGCACAGCGCCTATGATGGTTAATACAAATACCGAAACGGGGATTGCATCCCGGTTATATCTTTCTACCAATAACATACTCAACATTTCAGAGCCTCGTATCCTTTCCTGTTTTATAAATTCATCTAACTCCGGGGTGGGCAACTGGTCCTTAAGAAATTCATCTTTACGTAAATCACGAGGTTTAAAATTATAACTGATAAGCATTTCTTTATGCAGGCTTACCCTTTCAGAAATGCTGTCCAGCCTGCGTTCTACTGCATTGTACAATTTCCATTTGCCGGTAGCGGTATCCCAGCTAAACTGGTTACTGCGTAAATTATACAGCAGTTTGTTATTTTTAAAACGCTGTACAAAAATGCCACTGCCTGTTTTTAAGATGGTATCATAGCTGCTTATTCCTACGTACGTGTTTGAATCAGTTTTAAAATATAGTTTTTGTTTAAAATTACTGTTGTTGCTTTCTGGGGCTGCCGGCCCGTCAATATATTTTGCTTCAAAATTGGCCCATTTTAAATTGGCTTTAGGCACCAGGTACTGGTATCCGGTCCATAATAAAACAGATAAAAATATACCCCCAACCATATAGGGTAATAAAAACCTTTTAAACGAAACGCCGCTGCTGAGTATGGCAATAATTTCGGAGCGGCCGGCCATTTTTGATGTAAAAAATATTACCGAAATAAAAACAAAGAGCGGGAACAGCATGGCATCAATACGGGGTATGAAGCCAACATAATAATCAGTAAAAATCCTGTATGCCGATAAATTTGATCTGGCAAAATCATTGGTTTTTTCACTGATATCGACCACCACAACAATAAGTGTAAATAAAATAAGGCAAAAGAAAAAAGTAGTGAGGTATTTTGAAAGTATATAGCGGTCAATTTTTTTCATACACTTAAGTAGAAGCAAAAGTAACTGAATTGATATTGGAAACGAAAAACAGTAGTGAAGATTTTGTGAAGATTGGTTGTGTTATTTTATGGCTTGGGCTGCAATCCAGCCTGTTGTCCATGCATTTTGAAAATTATATCCTCCTGTAATGCCATCAACATTTATTATTTCTCCTGCAAAAAATAATCCTTTATGTTTTTTACTCTGCATGGTATTATAATCAATTTTGTTTAACTGTATGCCTCCGGCTGTTACAAATTCTTCTTTAAAAGTTGTTTTCCCTTTTACTTCATACTCATCTGCACATAAATATTTTACTAATAAATTTTGTTCTTTGGCCGGTAAGTCGGCCCAGCGTAATTCATTTTTTATACCGGATTTTGTTATTAAAAATTCCCATAAACGTGCCGGAAGTGCAAATGGATTACGGTTTATAATCTTTTGTGAAGCCAGGTTGAAACGAAGTTGCTGGAATTTTTCCCTCAAATTGTTTTCATTAAAGCCGGGGAGCCAGTTAACTGAAATTTTAAAGTGATAATTTAACGCTGCCAATTCTTTTGCAGCCCAGGCCGATAGTTTTAAAATAGCAGGGCCGCTCATTCCCCAATGTGTAATCAATAATGGGCCTTGTTCAAAAATTTTTGTTCCCATAATTTTTACCTGCACATTTTGAGCTACAATACCCATTAAAGAAGTGATTGAATTGCCGGGCATATTAAAAGTGAACAAAGAAGGTACAGGTTCCTCAATGTCATGTGTAATATCTTGTAACCATCCATATTGTATTAATTTAGGATAACCACCGCTGGCAACACAAACAAAATCTGTTTTAATTAATTCTCCGTCTTTACAAATAACAGTCCAGCTATTGTTTTCATTAACCAGATTTTTCACTTCTTTGTTTTTCTTAATCTCAATATGGTATTTAACTGCCTCTTTTAACAAACAGTCAATAATGGTTTGCGAACTGTTAGTTACCGGAAACATCCTGCCATCATCTTCAGCTACCAATTTCACACCTCTTTCTTCAAACCAGGCAATAGTATCGTTCGTAAAAAAATGATGAAAAGCTTTTTTTAAAAACGAACCACCTCTTGGATATTTTTTCACCATATCTGCAATGCTGTAACAGGCATGGGTTACATTGCACCGGCCACCGCCACTTACTTTTACCTTACTTAATAATTTACCGGTTTTTTCCAGTATAATTACATCTAATGCCGGGTGTAACCGTGCTGCATTTACGGCACAAAAAAAACCTGCAGCCCCGCCTCCTATAACAACTAACCTTTTTCTATGCATTTCCTTTATTTCGTAACTTCAAAAATAAGCTAAATACTCACTGCTTAAGATTTATCGCATGGCACAACCCATTACAAAAAAATCGCTAAAGGAAATACCACATTACCGTTACGAAAAAATAAGAGATTATTTAAAAACAGGCCAACTAATCTTTTGCAGTGGCAGTTACCTTTTTTCGGGTATTATTCAAAAACTTACAAGAAGCACCTGGAGCCATGTAGCCGTAATTTATAAAGATGAATCGTTGGGCAGAGTATTGGTTTTAGAAGCAGAACCAAGATATGGTATCCGTTTAATCCCTTTATCAAAATATTTACATGATTATAAAGGAACCAAGCGACCCTATAAAGGACAAATTGTAATTGCTAACTTAAATATCCCTTTAAAAAAAGAAGATTTAGATTCTGGAATTAGTTTTGGATTGGATGAACTTACCAGGCCTTATGATAATTACGAAATTGTAAGAATTATGATGAGGATTTTATTTCATGTAACAAAAAGAGAAAAAAACCGGGCATATATATGCAGCGAACTGGTAAGAGATATTTTTGTAAAGGCCGGTATTATTTTCCGGTACCAGGATACTTATATTAGCCCAGATAATATCTGGAACGACAGCAGGGTTGAAATGAAATTCAGGATACTTTAATCAATAATCGGAACAAAGGTTTGTATTGGCTTTTTCTGCAGCTTCAATTGCTGTAAAAGACGATAAAATATCTGCTTTGCCTTTTTGAATACAAACATCATGTTCATAATGGGCCGATGGTTTACCATCTGCTGTACGAATGGTCCATCCATCCTTATCATAAAAAATATCTTTTGTGCCCATGTTTATCATGGGTTCTATAGCAATGGTCATATTTTCTTTAAGCTTAGCGCCTGTTCCTCTTTTTCCAAAATTAGGCACTTGTGGTTCTTCATGAAGGCTTCGGCCAAGGCCATGCCCTACCAAATCCCTTACAACGCCATAACCGTGTTTTTTTTCGGTATGCTCCTGTATGGCAAAAGCAATATCGCCAATACGGTTGCCATGAACTGCTTTTTCAATTCCTTTGTATAAAGATTCTTTAGTAATTCTTAGTAATTGTTTTATTTCATCGCTTATTTCGCCAACAGCAAATGTATATGCACTATCACCATGAAAACCATTTTTAAAAACACCCACATCAACCGATACCACATCGCCGCTTTTTAATTCGTTGTTGGTAGGAAACCCATGTACCACGGCATCGTTTACTGATATGCAACAGGTATATGGAAAACCATGATATCCTTTAAAAGATGCTGTTGCCTTATTATCCATTATAAATTCTTCAGCAATCTTATCAAGCTGCATGGTGGTAATGCCCGGCTTAATGGCAGCAGCTACCAGGGCAAGTGTATCGCTTACCAGTAAACTGCTTTCCCTCATCAGTTCTATTTCTGCCTTGCTTTTATAATGTATCATAAGATTGTTGTATCAACTTAGAACAAAGGTTGTGATTTTTTTATAAAACAAACCCCGACATTTTCAGTCGGGGCTTTGTGTAATATTTAATTATGACCCGGCCGGGTGCTTTGTTTATTAATAACCTGCAGATACTCCCTGCCTGCCCTGTATCCTTCCACTGCTCATTAATCCGTCGTACTGGCGCATTAATAATTGTGTTTCCACTTGTTGCAAAGTATCTAAAATTACAGCCACATTAATCAATAAAGAGGTACCGCCAAAAAAGGTTGCAAAACCTTGTTGCATACCAAATAATATTTGAATGATACCTGGCAATATACCAACAAATGCAAGTAACAAGGCGCCGGGCAATGTTATCCTATCCATGATAGTACCAATATAATCTGCAGTTGGCTGGCCTGGTTTTACGCCCGGTATAAATCCATTGTTACGTTTTAATTCATCTGCCATTTGCTTTGGATTAAATATCAAAGCAGTGTAGAGGAATGTAAAAGCAATAACCGCAACCGAATAAACTATCATGTAACCAAGGTTAGTATGGTCGGTGAAATATTTTGTCCACGAAGCGGTGCCACCAAATGAAAATAATGTAGGTAAAAATAAAATTGCTTGTGCAAAGATGATTGGCATTACACCGGAAGCATTCACTTTTAATGGCAGAAAGTTTCGGGCACCACCAAATTGACGATTGCCTACAATTTGTTTTGCATAGTTTACAGGCACTTTACGGGTACCTTGTACCAAAAGTACAACTCCAAGTATAACAGCAACCAAAAGCAAAATCTCAATTAAAATTATCAGTATTCCACCTGCACCTCTTGTTATCCTTGCTGCCCACTCCTGTCCAAATGATTGTGGTAAACGGGCAAGGATACCAATCATGATGATGATGGATGTACCGTTACCTAAACCTTTATCTGTTATTTTTTCGCCAAGCCACATTACGAATAATGTACCTACCGTAAGAATAATAACTGTAGAAGCCCAAAAATATGCACTAAATGCAGGAATGATAGCCTCTGCATTACCGGGGCTTTTAAGATAACCGATGTAGGCTGCTGCCTGGAAAGCAGTAACGATAACAGTAAGATATCTTGTCCATTGGTTTATTTTCTTTCTTCCGCTTTCGCCTTCTTTTTGAATTTTTGCCATTTGCGGAACAAGGATGGTCATCAACTGCATAAAAATTGATGCAGAGATATAAGGCATGATACCCAAAGCAAAAATAGACGCTTTTGAAAAGGCGCCACCAACAAAGGTATCTAATAAACCAAGCATGCCCGATTTAGAACTATCGGCAAGACTTGATAATTTATTTGGATCGATACCCGGCAAAACAATAAATGAACCTAAGCGATAAATAAAAATCAAAATCAACGAATAAGTGATTTTATTACGCAGTTCTTCTATGCTCCAGATATTCTTAAGTGTTGTAATGAATTTCTTCACAGAATGTAAACGATTTAAATGTTTTGTGCCAAATTACAGCGTTGTTATATGTAGTTGGCAAATATCGGTGAAATTATTTTATTATCTCGATAGATCCGCCTGCAGCTTCAATAGCAGCTTTTGCTTTTTCACTGGCAGCATTCACTTTAAAAGAATATTTTCCTTTTACTTCACCATTGCCTAACAGTTTTACGCTATCAAACTGGCTTATTAAGCCATTGATATATAAATTTTGCAGGCTAAATTCAGTAATGTTGTATTTATCAGCCAGCATATCAATCTGGCCTAAATTAAATACTTTAAACTCTATACGGTTATTGTTTTTAAACCCACGTTTTGGTAAACGGCGTTGTATTGGCATTTGCCCGCCCTCGTGTGCTTTCTTGCTTTTGTAACCGGTACGGCTTTGGCCACCTTTATTACCTTTGGTAGATGTACCACCTTTACCACTTGCCTCACCACGGCCAATTCTTTTTTCTTTGTGTGTAGAACCTATTGCAGGTTTTAATGTGTGTAGTTTCATTTTTTTTGATTTTGTACTTACGGGGAATCGCCCCTCGCTTGTCTTAATTATGAGTTATGAGTTATGAGCAAAATGTTTAAATTCATCATCCAACATTCATCATTCAACATCTAACATTCAAAATTCAACATTCAACATTCAATTAAAGTTCTTCAACCTTAACCAGGTGTTGTACTTTATTTACCATTCCCAGTATTTGTGGTGTAGCCTCTACTTCAACAGTTGCATTCATTTTCTTTAAGCCTAATGCCTGCATAGTTCTTTTCTGGCGCTCGGGGCGGTCAATAATACTTTTAACCTGTGTTACTTTTATTTTTTTCATTGTTAATAAGTTTAAGGGGTTCAAGAGGTTTAAGAGGTTTATGTGTTTAATAACTAAAAACTTTTCAAACCTTTTAAACTTTTTAAACTTTATTTATCCGTTAAAAACTTTCTTTAAAGAAACAGTACGTGTTTTTGCAACTGTTATTGGCTCACGCAAAGTTGCCAACGCTTTAAATGTAGCTTTTACCACGTTAGTTGGATTTGCAGAACCTAAATTTTTTGCCAATACGTCTGTAATGCCTGCAGCTTCCAAAACTGCTCTCATACTGCCTCCGGCAATTACACCAGTACCATGTGCCGCAGGTTTTATATACACCTTAGCTGCACCATCTTTCGAAAACTGATCGTGTGGTATAGTGCCATGCATGATTGGAATTTTTATCAAATTCTTTTTAGCATCCTCAATACCTTTTGTAATTGCTTCCTGCACTTCTTTGGCTTTTCCCATTCCGTGACCAACTACACCGGCTTCATTACCTACTACCACAAGGGCAGAGAAACTGAAGGCACGGCCGCCCTTGGTTGTTTTTACTACACGGTTAATGGCAACTACTTTATCTTTCAGTTCAAGGTCACCGGCTTTTATTCTATTTAAAATTAAATTTGACATCTATGCTTATTTTCTTTTTTTTAGATTTTTGTTTCAGAATCATTATGCGGTTTGATGGTTTTGCAAACCGGCAATTAATAATCTAAAATAACAGTCCTCCTTCTCTTGCACCTTCAGCAACTGCTTTTACACGGCCATGGTAAATATATCCACCACGATCAAAAATCACTTTTTCTATACCCAGTTCTTTGGCTTTAGTTGCAATGGCTGCGCCAACCAATTTACTTTTTTCTGTTTTGGCTGCTTTTTGTGCCTGGATATCTTTTTGCCTTGATGATGCAGATGCTAATGTTACACCACTGTTATCATCTATCAACTGTGCGTAAATATCACTATTGCTTCTAAAAACACTTAACCTTGGTTTAGTTGCTGTACCGCTAACTTTTTTGCGGATGCGGTATTTAATCTTAACCCTTGCTTTTGTCTTGTTGTTCATTTTATTTTGTTTTTATCCCTGATGCTGCCAGGGAATTTATATTTTATATTTTGAAGTTTGTTGTAAGTTTTTAATCCTTAATTACAAACAATATCAAACTTTAAAACTTATTATTTACCTGCTGATTTACCTGCTTTTCTTCTTAACACTTCATTTTCGAACTTAACACCTTTACCTTTGTATGGCTCAGGCTTACGTAAGCTCCTTATTTTTGCACAAACCTGGCCCAACAATTGTTTATCAGTACTCTCAAGGTTAATCATCGGGTTTTTACCTTTTTCCTGCGATGTTGTTACTTTTAATTCTTTTGGAATTTCAAAAACTATATTGTGACTATAACCTAAAGCAAGGTCTAACAGGTTTCCCTGGTTTGTTGCTTTATAACCCACCCCAACTAATTCTAAAGTTTTAGAGTACCCTTCTGTTACGCCTTTTACCATATTGGCAATTAACGAACGGTATAAACCGTGCATGGCACGATGACGGATTTGATCGGTTGGGCGTACAACATTTGCTACACCATCGCCAATTTCAAGTTTAATATCCCTGTCAAGTGTTTCTTTCAGTTCGCCTTTAGGCCCTTTTACTGTTACTACATTATCCTTACTTACAGTAATTGTTACACCTGCCGGTACTGTTATAATCTTTCTGCCTATTCTACTCATGGTCGGTTTTTTTTATTTAGTTTTTATTCGATTTGTGTTCAGCCCACGACAAAGGCTTAATTGTCAAATCACCAATTAATTAATAAATATTACAAAGAATTTCGCCACCTACATTCTGAGCTTTTGCTTCCTTATCTGTCATTACACCTTTTGATGTAGAAACAATTGCCACGCCTAAACCATTTTTAACACGCTTTATTTCGCCGGGCTTTGCATATGTACGCAACCCAGGGCGGCTAACCCTTTCTAAACTTTGTATAGCAGGTAGCTTAGAAGCCGGGTCATATTTTAATGCAATTTTTATTACACCTTGTTTATTATCATCTTCAAATTTGTATTTCAAGATGTATCCTTTATCGTACAGGATTTCAGTAATACGCTTTTTTAAATTGCTAGCCGGTATTTCAACAATACGGTGATTAGCCATTTGTGCGTTACGAATTCTAGTTAAATAATCTGCTATTGGATCAGTAACCATTGTTATTTTAGTTAATTGATTAAATAATTTTATTACAATGCGATATCCTTGTATCGTTGACCGTTGTTTGTTAATTGTTTTTCGGTCAACACCCAACAATTTTACCAGCTTGCTTTTGTTACACCGGGAATTTTACCTTCAAGTGCCATATCCCGGAACATGTTACGAGAAATACCAAAATGCCTCATATAACCTCTTGGGCGGCCAGTAAGCTGACAACGGTTTTTTAAACGAACCGGTGAAGCATTTTTGGGTAAAAGGTCTAATGCAGCATAATCGCCGGCGGCTTTTAAAGCTGCTCTTTTTTCGGCATATTTTGCTACCATTTTTTCACGCTTACGCTGCCTGGCTTCAATTGATTTTTTTGCCATAATCTTTTATAATTATTTCTTTATGTTTTTAAATGGCATACCTAACTCTTTAAGCAATTCATATGCTTCTTCGTTGGTATTGGCTGTTGTTACAAAAGTGATATCGAGGCCTGTAATTTTATTTACCTTATCGATATCAATTTCGGGAAAAATGATTTGTTCGGTAACACCCAATGTATAGTTTCCACGTCCATCAAATGATTTATCGTTGATACCTTTAAAATCACGCACACGTGGTAAAGACACTGATACCAGCCTGTCAAGAAATTCGTACATTTTAACTCCACGTAAAGTAACACGAGCTCCTATGGGCATGTGCTTACGTAATTTGAAGTTAGATATGTCTTTCTTAGACATGGTTGCCACCGCCTTTTGGCCAGTTATGTTAGATAACTCTTCAATAGCGATGTCAATCAGTTTTTTATCTGTTACTGCCCCGTTTACACCACGATTTAAACAAATCTTGGTTAATTTGGGTGTCTGCATAACAGTTTTGTAACTGAATTTTTTCATTAAAGCAGGTACAACTTCAGCTTTGTACTTTTCTGCTAACCGTGGGTTGTGTGTTTTTGTGCTCATTATTTAATTATCCCCCCTGATTTTTTTGCAATTCTTACTAATTTTCCGTTTTCCCTGGTACGTTTAACTTTAGTTGGTGCGCTAGCTTTGGCATCCCAAAGCATCACATTACTGATGGCAATAGGGGCTTCTACTTTTACAATACCACCTTTAGTGTTTTGCGATGTTGGTTTGGTGTGTTTGGTTACAATGTTTACACCTTCTACCAATACCCGGCCTTTGTCTAAAATTATTTCCAACACTTTACGAGGTTTCTTCAAATCTTTATCTTCTCCGGTTATAACTACTACCGAATCACCTTTTTTAATGCTGAATTTTGGTTTAAATCTTGTACTCATTTTATTAATGTGCTTTTATAGCTTTTATTCTTTTGAAAACGTTTCTTGTTTCTCGTTATACTCGTATTAATTTCAGAGTTCAACGAGAAACCAGAAACGAGAAACCTTACAGAACTTCCGGGGCCAAAGAAATAATCTTCATATATCCTTTATCTCTTAATTCACGGGCAACCGGCCCAAAAATACGTGTACCTCTTGGCTCATCAGAGGCATTTAATAATACAACGGCATTATCATCAAAGCGTATATATGATCCATCTTTACGGCGTAATTTGTTTGTTGTTCTTACAATTACTGCTTTGCTCACTGTTCCTTTTTTAATACCGCCAGCAGGCATTGCATCTTTAACGGTTACAACAATCTTATCGCCAATTTTAGCATAATCCTGGCCACTGTTTCCTAATACACGAATACATAGTACTTCTTTTGCACCGCTATTGTCCGCTACGTTTAATCTGCTTTCTTGCTGTATCATTTTTTCTTATTTTGAATTTTCACTGTTAAATGTTGATAATAAAATTTTCATTGTTTACTCAACATTCAGTATTCATCATTTTTATTGTTATTACTTCACTTTTTCAACTATCTCAACCAGCCTCCAGCGTTTTGTTTTGCTTAACGGACGGCTTTCCATAATTTTTACTGTATCACCAATGCTACACTCATTTTTTTCATCATGAGCATGAAACTTGGTAGATTTTTTTACGAACTTACCATAAAGCGGGTGCTTTACTTTACGTTCTACACTTACGGTGATAGTTTTATCCATCTTATTGCTGGATACCACACCTAATTTTGTTTTTCTTAAATTTCTTTCCACTGTTATTGCGTTTTATGGATGTATTATAATCCTGCTTGTACTTTTTTTAATACTGTTTTTAACCTGGCTATATCCCTTCTTAAAGAACGTATGCTTTGTGGATTCTCTAACGGAGAAATAGCATGAGCAAATGAAAGTTTTTTCAATCGTAACTCATCTTCAGCAATTTTTGCTTTAAGATCTGCCTCACTTAATCCTTTCAGGCTATTTAAAAAATCAACTTTCTTTAACATCGTATTTAATTTGGTGATTTGATGATTTGGTGATGGGCTGATTATTTATTCATTACTAAATTTCAAATCGGTTAATATTCAATTCAACTAAGCTTTGTAATCGTGACGAACTACAAACTTTGTTTGTATTGGCAATTTTTGTGCTGCTAAAGCAAATGCTTCTTTTGCAACCTGCTCAGGTACACCATCGCATTCAAATAAAATTCTTCCGGGTTGTACTACTGCTGCCCATCCTTCGGGGTTACCTTTACCTTTACCCATCCTAACTTCTGCAGGTTTAGCAGTTATAGGTTTATCAGGGAAAATGCGTATCCAAACATTACCTTCACGTTTCATATGGCGGGTTAATGCCTGGCGGGCACTTTCTATCTGGCGGCTGGTCATCCACACTTCATCTAATGCTTTTAATCCAAAGGTTCCAAATGCCAGGGTTGCACCACGTTTGGTATTACCCTTCATCATTCCTCTTTGCGCCTTTCTGTGTTTTGTTCTTTTTGGTGATAACATCTTATTTCAATTTTGAGTTCTGTTTTCAGAATTCAGATTTTAATGCTTTGAGATTGTGGTTACTGTTTTTACTAACCCAGCCCTCAACATTTATTTTTAATTATTAATTTCTTCTGCCGCCACCACGATTGCCGCCACCGCCTCTTCTTTCTCCACCACGCCTATCATCTCTCCTGTCGAAACCGCCACCTGGCCTATCGCCTATTTCTTTACCGCCACCTGCAACAACATTTGGGTTAAGATCACGCTTTCCTAAAACCTCACCTTTACAAATCCAAACCTTAATACCAATTTTACCATATACAGTAAAGGCAAATACATTAGCATAATCAATATCCATACGTAATGTATGCAAAGGTGTACGGCCTTGTTTAATTTCTTCGCTTCGTGCAATTTCTGCACCACCTAACCGGCCACCCACTTTTACTTTAATACCTTCGGCACCCATGCGTAAAGCTGATGCTATAGACATTTTAATAGCTCTCTTATAGTTGATACGATTTTCTAATTGGCGGGCAATAGTATCAGCTACAATTGCAGCGTCAAGCTCGGGCCTGCGTATTTCTAAAATATTTATTTGCACATCATCTTTACCACATAATTTTTTCAACTCTTCTTTAATCCTGTCAACTTCTCCACCACCTTTACCAATGATAATACCCGGTTTTGATGTATGAATAGTAACTATTAACTTATTAAGTGTACGCTCAATAACGATTTTTGAAATACCGCCTTTATTGATACGTGCATTCAGGTAATTCCTGATTTTGTTATCCTCAATCAACTTCTTTGGATACTCCGTTTTACTTGCAAACCAGTTACTATCCCATCCACGGATGATACCTAATCTTAAGCCTGTTGGATTTGTTTTTTGACCCATGTTATTGGTTAATTCTTTTGATGATTAATTTTTATTTGCTTTTGTATCTACAATTACAGTAACGTGGTTGCTACGCTTACGAACCCTGTAACCACGGCCTTGTGGTGCAGGACGCATACGTTTAATTACCCTGGCGCCATCAACCATAATAGTTTTTACTATCAACCCGGTTTCATCGCCACCTTCGTTTTTTTGTTTCCAGTTATTAATAGCGCTCATCACCAGTTTACGCAATGGCACTGCCGGGTGTTTTGGGTTGTGTTCCAAAATGGCTAATGCTTTTTCAACTTCCATGCCCCTAATCAAATCAACCAACAAACGCATTTTGCGTGGCGATGTGGGATAATTGTTCAATTTTGCTACTGCTTCCATTATTATTATTTTAATGGTTTAAGATGTTTAAACTGTTTAAAGGTTTGGCTTCTTAATTGCAGGCCTTTAAACATTAAACCCTTAAACGTTTATACTATCTTTTTACTTGAGTGTCCTTTAAAGTTCCTTGTTGGCGCAAATTCGCCTAACTTATGTCCTACCATAAACTCTGTTACATAAACCGGGATAAATTTGTTTCCGTTATGTACAGCAAATGTTTGTCCTACAAAATCAGGTGTTATAGTACTTCTCCTGCTCCAGGTTTTAATTACACCTTTTTTACTTTTTCCTTCTACCATTGCAGAAACTTTTGCATCAAGCTTTGTATCTACGTAAGGACCTTTTTTTAACGAACGAGCCATTGTTTATTTTTTTTGTTGATTTTTTCCCGGCAAGCCGGAAAACATTTTAACATTTATTAATTACTTATTATTAATTAGGTAATTTTTTACCGTTTCTCCTGGTGATGATTAATTTATCGGATCCTTTACCTTTTGTACGGGTAATTTCACCTTTTGCATATTTACCTTTACGGCTACGAGGATGGCCACCAGATGCCCTTCCTTCGCCACCACCCATTGGGTGGTCAACCGGGTTCATTGCTACAGCTCTTGTACGTGGGCGAATACCTTTCCACCTGTTACGGCCGGCTTTACCCATACTCTCCAAACTATGATCGCTATTGCTAACAACGCCAACAGTTGCATAACAGTTAATCAACACTTTCCTCAACTCTCCACTTGGCATTTTTAAAACTGCATATTTGTCTTCTTTGTTGCTTAACTGGGCCGATGTACCTGCACTGCGTACCAATATACCACCCTGGCCTGGTTGCATTTCGATATTGTGAACATTTGTACCTAAAGGCATATTCTTGAACATCAAAGCATTTCCCAATTCCGGTGCAACTGCATCTCCGCTTATAACGGTTTGCCCTACCTGTAAACCTTGCGGTGCAATGATGTAACGCTTTTCGCCATCGGCATAAGCCAACAGGGCAATAAAAGCGGTACGGTTTGGATCGTATTCGATAGTTTTTACAGTAGCAGGGATATCTTTTTTATTTCTTTTAAAATCAATAATGCGAAACATGTTTTTGTTTCCACCACCCATATAACGCATCGACCTGCGGCCAGAAGAGTTTCGCCCGGCAGTATTCTTTTGCTTTTCAAGCAAAGATTTTTCCGGAACATTAGTGGTAACTTCTGCATATGCATTACCAATTCTCCACCTGGTTCCTGCTGTTGTTGGTTTGTATTTTCTTAATGCCATTTTATTTTCATTTCCGGTTTCTTAATATCGTTTAGCTATTTGCTGTTGCCCGATTTTTAAGAACCTCTTTATTAATAATCTCTGCATTTTGCGGTAGCAGATTTACCATTCATTGTTTTATAATTTTAATGCCTGCCCTTTTACAGGATACAGGCTTAAATGCTGCTGTACAAATCAATTGTTTCGCCTTCGGCAACAGTTACAATTGCTTTCTTTTTAGAAGGCTTGCGGCCAACTATAAATCCGGCTTTTGTGTACTTTGCTTTTGCTTTTGAAGGCACAACAATGGTATTTACACTGTTAACAGTTACACCATAAAAACTTTCTACCGCTTTTTTTATCTCCAGCTTATTAGCTTTTTTATCCACTACAAAAGAGTAACGGTTCATTTTTTCTGATTGCTTGTTAGCCTTTTCAGATAAAATCGGTTTTATTAATACATCAGACGGTTTCATGTCTTTTAGTTTTTGTCCCCTTTTTCCTGGAGGAAGCCGGGAAGATTATTTTTTATTGTGGCAATGGCTTTACGCCAGTTGTCAATTTTATTCTTATGCTTCAGTCTCTACATTCTCCTCGCTGAAAATTTTAGCTGCACCTTCGGTTAACACTAAAACATTTGCGTTTAAAATATCATAAGTATTTAAATCGCTTAATAAAGTACCGCAAACAGTTGGCACATTACGTAAGCTTAAATACAGGTTTTCGTTATATTCAGGTATTACAAACAATGATTTTTTACCTGCAATATTTAGATTTCTTAAAATACCTGCGAAGGTTGATGTTTTAGGCGCATCCATTTTCACATCTTCTAAAACAATGATTGCATTATCTTTAGCTTTATATGCTAATGCACTCATTTTTGCCAGGTCTTTAACCTTACGGTTTAATTTGATATCGTATTTGTGTGGCTTAGGACCAAAAACAGTACCACCACCTTTATATAAAGGATTACGCAGGTTACCTTTACGGGCACCGCCTGTTCCTTTTTGTTTGTGTAATTTCTTAGAAGAGCCTTTTACTTCGGCACGGGTTTTTACTTTGTGTGTACCCTGGCGTTGAGCGCCCTGGAATTGTTTAACAGCCAGGTAAATAACATGGTCGTTTGGTTCAATACCAAATATTTCTTCTGGTAACTCAACTTTTCTGCCGGTTTGTTTTCCTTCTATATTTAAAACGTCTACTTGCATTGTACTTATTTTTATTGGCCAGCGGCCGGTTGCTTATTTTTGAATTAAGACAATTGAACCATTATGGCCCGGAACTGAACCACTAACTAATATGTAATTCTTTTCTGCGAAAATTTTAACCACTTTTAAGCCTTTCATAGTTACCCTATCCTGCCCCATACGGCCTGCCATACGCATACCTTTAAATACACGACTGGCATCTGATGAGTTACCTATTGAACCGGGAGCCCTCTGACGGTCGTGCTGGCCATGCGATTGTTCGCCCACACCGCTAAAACCATGGCGCCTTACTACACCCTGGAAACCTTTTCCCTTAGTGGTACCAACCACTTCTACGCTTTCACCTTCGGTGAAGATGTCGCAAGTGATGGTTTCGCCAACATTCTTGTCAATTTCGCTATTGCGTATTTCCTTTACGAATTTTTTAGGAGCTGTTTGAGCTTTTGAGAAGTGATTAAGCTCAGCTTTATTGGCGTGTTTTTCTTTTTTATCGCCAAATGCTATCTGAAGTGCATTGTAACCGTCGGTTTCAACAGTTTTCTTTTGTGTAACCACGCATGGGCCTGCTTCAATAATTGTAACAGCAGTTTGCTTGCCACTTGCATCGAAGATACTGGTCATGCCGATCTTTTTTCCAATAATACTTTTCATTGTATCTTGTTTATATCCAGCGCTACTCTTAATTTGAGCAGATGGATGTTCATTATTTTTTTTCTTTTAAGAACTTACCTAATGCTAACCAAAACCAGGTTTTTAAACCTCAGTTTGGCAGTTCATCAGGCTTTGATCTCAACATCAACACCACTTGGTAAGTCTAACTTACTTAAAGCATCTACCGTACGGCTGCTGCTGGTGTAAATGTCTAATAAACGTTTGTGCGTGCACAATTGAAATTGTTCACGTGCTTTTTTGTTTACGTGTGGAGAACGCAAAACGGTAAATATTTTCTTGTGTGTAGGTAAGGGAATTGGCCCGGTTACCACAGCTCCAGTACTACGTACCGTTTTTACAATCTTTTCAGCTGATTTATCAACCAAATTATGGTCGTAAGACTGCAATTTTATTCTGATTCTCTGTGACATATAAAAAGAACTTTTTAAATCCGTTTTTTAATTTGGAGTGCAAAGGTAAGGGGTTGAAAGTAAATAGCAATGGAAAGAGTAAAGTTTTTTGCAAATAGTTTTTAAAGAGCAAATAAGGGTTTTTTGCCTGGACAAATATGTAAATCAAGTAAAATACGGTACGAATTGTGAAGTTTAGTCTCTTTTTTCAACGGAACCACTGCTGCTCACCGATTTAGTAACCGTAGCCGCCCCATGGTATTTAATTTCTGCACTGCTATTGGCATTTGCATTTAAACTTACACTTGCGTGCAATTTTATGGTAGCGGTACTATTTGCCTTAGCCGTTGCATTTTCGCTTAAAAGGTTCCAGGAATCAATATCACTACTGCTGGAAGCTTCGGCATAATAAGTTTTTGTTTTGCCGCTTAAATCAATAGATGCACTGCTGCTGGCACCGGCTTCTACTTCGGGGGCATTTACCTTAGCCTTTATATCAGAACTGCTGCTGGCTTTAAAACTTAGCTTTCCATTACTGGTTAATACATCTAGCACATCAACACTTGCCGAACCTGAAGTTTTAATTGCCTTTAAAGATGGTGTAGTTATATAAACTTTTAGGTGAGCATCTGAAAACGAGTAATTATCTTCCAGGTAAATCTTTAAAGTTTCGTTTGTAACAGAGGTTTCTATATGTTTAATAACATTATCATCAGCTTCTACCCTTACAGAAGCAGTAGGGCCAATTTTTACTTCTACATCAAAACTATTGCCTACCGATAAAGCAGTAAAATTATCTACCGTGCGGTTTTCGCTTACTATTTTACCACTGCCATTAGTAAAATTGCAGGATGCTAATATTAAGACTACTAAAATTGATGATAATATTTTTTTCATGGCTGTTAATTTAGGCAAATATAAAAATTCCTGAAATGAATCTGTTTCAAAAGCAAATTATAACATCAAGTTATTATTTAACTTCGCAGCAATATGACAGAAAAAATTCTCATCCTCGATTTTGGTTCTCAATACACTCAACTAATAGCACGAGCTGTAAGAGAGGCAAATGTATATTGTGAAATTGTACCTTTTAATAAAGAAATTGTTTATACCCATAGCTTAAAAGGTATAATACTGGGAGGATCGCCTTTTTCGGTTAATGAAGAAAAAGCTTTACAGGTTGATGTAAAGTCAATGGTTAAAAACGTACCGGTACTTGGCATTTGTTACGGAGCACAACTTACAGCTAAACTGTATGGTGGCCGGGTAGATAAAAGTGAAAAAAGAGAATATGGACGTGCCATATTTAAAAAAGAAAAAGAAGATACTTTACTGGAAAATGTTTCAAAAACATCGCAGGTGTGGATGAGCCATAGCGATACCATTAAGGAATTACCAAATGATTTTGAATTGCTGGGAACTACGGAAAGTATTCCGGTAGCTGCATTTAAACATACAACTAATGACGAGCAACCACTCTATGGTTTACAGTTTCATCCTGAAGTCTATCATTCTGCCGAAGGCAAAACAATTATTAAGAACTTTTTGGTAAATATTTGTGGTTGCACTCAGGATTGGACGCCTGCACATTTTATTACTGACACTGTAGCATCATTAAAAAAACTGATTGGAGATAAAAAAGTAATCATGGGACTCAGCGGCGGGGTTGACAGCACCGTAGCCGCCACTTTAATAAACAAAGCAATTGGCGAAAACCTTTATGGCATTTTTGTAGATAATGGTGTACTTCGTAAAAATGAATTTGAACAGGTTTTAGAAACCTATAAAAAACTTGGGCTGCATGTTATAGGTGTTGATGCAAGGCAACATTTTTATAAAAAACTTGCCGGTAAAACAGATCCGGAAGAAAAAAGAAAAGCAATAGGTAACGGGTTTATTGAAATTTTTGATGAAGAAGCACATAAAATTGATGGAGTAGAATTATTGGGGCAGGGCACTATTTATCCTGATGTGATTGAATCACTATCTGTACATGGCCCATCTGCTACCATTAAATCGCATCACAATGTAGGTGGCTTACCCGATTATATGAAACTTGGATTAGTAGAGCCTTTGCGTTTACTTTTTAAAGATGAAGTAAGGCGGGTTGGAGTTGAATTAGGCATACCCAAAGAAATGCTGTTTCGTCATCCGTTTCCGGGGCCAGGTTTGGGAATTAGAATTTTAGGAGAAGTTACTGAAGAAAAGGTACGGTTATTGCAAGATGCAGATGCTATATATATGAATGGATTAAAAAAACATAATCTTTACGAAAAAGTATGGCAGGCAGGCACTATTTTATTACCGGTTAAAAGCGTTGGGGTAATGGGCGATGAAAGAACATATGAATTTACCATTGCATTAAGGGCTGTAACTTCTGTAGATGGCATGACCGCAGACTGGGCGCATTTACCGTATGAATTCCTGGCCGAAATAAGTAATGAAATAATTAATAATGTACCCGGTATAAACCGTGTAGTGTATGATATAAGCAGTAAACCACCTGCTACTATTGAGTGGGAATAAATAGGTATTGGAATAAAGATTTTGATATTTAACTAAAGGAAATAATTAGACGATAAATTGATTTAATAAACCGGATTTTTATCATGAATAAAAAAATTGCAATAGCATTAGTTATATTAATAACTTTTTTTTGTGCCGGTAACTTATATGCACAGGATGATACAATAAAGCAACAACCGCACTATAAAATAGGCATTTTTGCCCCACTTTATCTTGATTCGGTTTTTACAAAAAATACTTTTAGATACAGGCAGGGTATACCAAGGTTTATTGCGCCAGCCGTTGATTTCATTAATGGCGCACAGCTTGCGCTGGATAGCCTGGGATATGGAGATGAATATATTGATGCTTCTATTTATGATACAAAATCGTACACCGAAACTGTTGCCGACCTGATTAGAAAAAAGAAATTAGACAGCCTGCAATTAATCATAGGAAGTGTAAAGGATGCTGAATATTTACAATTGGCCGATTTTGCTCTTCAAAAAAATATACCATTTATATCTGTATCTTATCCTAATAATGCCGGCATTACCGGTAATCCTTTTTTAGTGATTATGAATTCAACACTAAAAACACATTGTGCTGCTATATACAGTTTTATACTTCAAAACCATAGTACCGATAAAATATACCTCATCAGGCAAAAAGGTGTACAGGAAGATATGGTAGCATCTTATTTTAAAGAAAAAAACGAGCAGGATAACGGGCATCCATTATTACAAATAGAAACTATTAATGTTAACAATAACCTTAATGCTACCTTCTTAAAATCGAAGCTTGATAGCAATAGCAAAAATATTATTATTGGAGGCAGCCTTGATGAAACTTTTGCCAGCAACCTTACAAAAGCCGCTTTTGATATCAGCAAAACTTATCCAATCACATTAATTGGGATGCCTAATTGGGATAATTTTTCACTGTTGTATGATAAGAAAAAACTGGCAGATTTCCCGGTATATTATACTACGCCATATTACAACGAAAAAAATGATGCTTTCAGCAAATCACTTTTAGCAAATTACTATGATAAGTACAAGGGAAAAGCAAGCGATATGGCTTTTAAAGGTTTTGAGTCGGTGTTTATGTTTACTAAACTGCTCATTAAAGATTCCACAGGTTTTATGAATCATATTAACGATGCCGGCATTAAAGTTTTTTGCGAATATAATTTTAAACCTGTTTGGTTAAAAGACAAAGCTTCAATACCCGATTATTTCGAAAACAAACATCTTTATCTGGTTAAAATACTCAATGGCATTACTTCAAAAGCATGGTAACTACTAAAATATAGAATAAAAAAAAGAGCAAGCAATAAATGCTTGCTCTTTTTTTATAAAGTTTTAACCTGTAAATTAATATACAAGGTTTTTGCGCTGCATACTGTATAATAATATAAAAAGCAATGCTAAACCAATACCTACATACATGGAAACCCCTGTAAATGCAAAAGCTCCAATAAACAGGAACTGGGTTAAGAAAGGCAATACTTCACCAATGGTATAAAGTAAAAAACCCTGTTTTTTTAATTTACGCATTTGCAATGCACCATAAAAGCAAAGTGCTATTGCCACTAAAGAAAGTAAAACAATTGGTATCCTGTTTTCATAGGTTTTCTTAATCATTGCTATCATGGTTTCAGGGTCTCCCATCATTCTTTTTGCCCAACCCGGCATATTGCCGGAATTCATTTGCTCTGTAAGTTTATCAATACCATCATATGATTTTTTAGCATTAAAAAAAGTCCATAATGATCCCAACAATTGAATAGCACAACCAATAAATGTTAAAATGGTAAGTACATTTAATCCTGATGAAAGTGTTGGTGTATTGTTATTATCATATTGTAAAACGTCTGCGTTGTTGTCTTGTGTCATGATTTTTTTATTTACAATATAATCAGTTTAGCTATTATTTCAAAACTCCAAATTAATTCTTAGCATTTATATTTTTTAAATACTGCCTATTTTTTCCTTTTAAGATTAAGGTAATCGATGTAATAAACAAGTTTTAAAGTTATTTCATTACTGTGTGAATTAGTTAATACTTTTTCAAGATTTCGGCCATACGATGTGTTTTGATAAGCATTAATATTAACGTTGCTCCCCAGTGCATTTTTCCATCCTAACGTAAGGCGGCTGCCGGGTAAAAAATCCCAGGTATAAAACATATCGATATTAAACGTATTGAAGTTAACATTTTCATTATTGAAGAATGTAGTATCACGCCAGTAACCATCGGCATTTAAATTATAAAAATTGGTGTTTTTTAACAACGACCAGTAATGCCGCATCCTTATATTTATATTCATACGTGATGTAAAATTATATTGTGCACTTGCAATAAATGTATTGGTGTTTACATTACGTCGTGATATTAATGGCGAACCATCGGGATTTAATTTAAAAGCATAGCCCCAATTACCTTTATCCTGTTCAATTTCCATACTGGCACTTGCCTGCAGTTTGTTACTAAAACGATACCGTAAGCCCAGGAGGCCTGTCCAATAAGGATCGTTTGGTAATGGTGATTCTGCACCTCCAATCTCGTAGTTTACAAATAATTTCTTACGGCTATCGGTACTGCCGCTGATTTCAAAATAATAAAATGGCGAACGACGTAAAAAATAACCTGTATAAGCATTTGAATGCACAAAATAATCTTTAGTCCAAACAGGTTTGGTTACAAATTTAAAAGTAACATCCCAAAAATTTTTAAAAAGGAAAAAGGCTTTGCTGTTTATCTCAAAATCGGACCAAACAAATGGTTTGTATAAATAGGTATTTGTAAAATTGATATTAAAACTGTGTATAAGAAACCTGGGTGTGGGCCTGTTTACAATATAACTGATACTTCCGGAATATTTAAAGGAATTATTATTAATTAAAAACCCTAAATCATTGGGATCATATTTATCGCTTTCAACCGTAAGATCGGCCCGGTATTGTATTGTACCACTAACTTTTCCAAAACCTGTATTTGTAGAAAAACCGTTTTTATTTTCTTGTTTGCCCCAAATATTGCTATAACTTCCGGTGAAAGTATAATTATACTTGTTGTGCTTATCAAACATAGATAAACTTAAATTACTTACATTGGCATTGCGGCTATTTCCCTTACGCAAAACGTTTGTATTGGTAAAGCTAACTGATGAACGGTTTTTTAAAGCCTGGTCTAAAACAATAATATTATAATTAGTTAATGGTTCGGTTAATATGCTTGAATCTTTACCATTCCTTAAGTCTCTTATTTTGGCATACATAGGTACAGAAACTGCATTTAAAATACCAATGCCCAGGTTTCCCTTTGTACGGCCCGAAAACTTTGTGGCATTGTAAAGTTTTGTTATGCCCGGATTTTTAATAATCTGGTAATTACTATCACCACCATAAGTGTTTAATACTTCCGAAACTTTTCCAGGTTGTGCACCAATACGCCTGCTGTAAAACAATCCGGCTTTATTAAATAATTCTGTGCCTTCGGTAAAAAATGGGCGGTAATCATCAAATTTTACCTGGAAAGGTGATAAGTTAAGGTACACATTATCACTTTGCACCTGTGCAAAATCAGGTATTAGGGTCATATCCAGCGTAAAGCTTTCGCTCACACCATATTTCACATCCATACCACCACTTTTTAAATACTCTGTAACATCACCTTTAGCTGTTGGCGATACTCTAATACCACCAGATAAATAAGGTAAAAAAGAAAGACGTACGGGAGGTTTTATATCAGCCAATCCGCTCCAAACACCCCATTGGTTTAGTTCGCCGCTTATGTTTGGGTCAATGGGGCTCCAAACACTGTTTTCATTTTCAAACCTTGTAAAACGTCCAAAATTAATACCCCAATCCTGTATATTTTTTTTTGAAAACCTGATAGCACTAAGTGGTATTTTAATTTCTGCCACCCATCCATCTGCTTTTACGCTTGTTTTACTTTCCCATACCGCATCCCAGGTGTTATCATAAACTACACCTCCATTACTTGTTCCGCTTTGCGATATCTTTAAATCGGCCTGCACATTGGCACTTGTTACTTTAAATACAAATGCATTTTGCTTATCCTTATAGGTATCAAATCCAACTGTAAAAACATCTGCATCCTGCCGGTCGGTAATATCTCTTGCTGTAATTTGCTTACGTATATTTTTAGGATTATCGTACATGTATGCACACACATAAATGGCAGTATTATCGTAAGCCATTTTTACAATGGTTTTACGTTTTGAAGGCAATCCAAAAACTGGGCTTACTGTTATAAAATCGCTTACAGGATTAATAGTTTTCCAGGTTTCATCATCCAAATTACCGTCTATTTTTATAGCTGTATTAATTTTTACGGCAGATAAACTACGTACCTGTGCATTAGAAACATAGGGTGTAAAAAAGAAAATAAATGGTATTAAAAAGCGAATTAGCATTTTTGGAAATGCGAAGGTATTGTTTTATAGGACAATTTTATCAGGAATTTAAATTGTTTAATAAACGTATATATTAATATCTTATTTTATTCTGCGTTGTAATTCTTTCTTTATTAAAATTAACTCTCTGCCGGTTTGCCCAGATACTGAACTATTTTCTTGTGCTCGTCGCATTAAATAGGGTATTACATCTTTAATTGGGCCAAATGGCAAATATTTACTTACTAAAAAGCCAGATTTTGCAAGGTTAAAAGTGATGTTATCACTCATTCCATACAACTGCGAAAAATGTATATGAGGATGATTGTGAGGTAAGCCCAATTTATCAAGCAATTGTGTGGCATATAAATTACTGTATTCATTGTGAGATGCCACTATTACCGCAACCTTTTGCAGGTTGGTAATACAAAATTCTACTGCTGCATTATAATCCCTGTCGCTTGATTCTTTATCGGGTTGTATGGGTGAAGGGTAATTCATTTCAATGGCTCTGTTTCTTTCTTTTTCCATATAGGCACCTCTAACTAATTTTACACCCAGTATAAAATTACGTTCTGCTGCTGCTTTATAAGAGTCTTTTAAAAATTGTAACCTGTCGTGACGATATAATTGTATGGTGTTATAAATAACTACTTTTTGTTTGTTGAAAATATCCATCATTAAAATGGTAAGTGCATCAACCGGATCTTGTATCCAGGTTTCTTCAGCATCTATCAATACGCCAATATTTTTTTTATCTCCTTCTTCGCACAATTGCTGCATGCGTAACCTTACCCGGTGCCACTCTTCTTTTTCGGCCTCAGGTAGTTCATCTACAGCAGTTAAATAACGTTTCATCAAAGTGCCTTCAGCAGCATTCATGGCTGCATCCAATTTTTCAAGTAAGGCAAACCTTGCAAAACCAGTAACCTTTACACTCATAAAAGGTATATTAGGTTGTGTGGCTGCATAATCAATCACTTTTTTAAACTCGTCACGTGCATGTTCAAAATTTTCTTCACCTTCTTTTCCTTCTACACCATAATCTAAAATAACCTGCACGTTATATTTTTCAAGCTTGTTAACCACTTTTGCTGTTTGCTCAAGTGTTTCGCCGCCTACAAACTGTTTAAATATAGTAGCCCTGATGAGTGATTTTGTAAAAGGTAAATTCCATTTTATAGCAACAGGTGTTATTTTCAAAGCCGGGTTTACTAACCAGTTTTTATCCATTATTCCAAAAAGAAATTTAGCCTGTTTTAGTTCTCCATCTGATTTTGCTGCAAAAGCGCATTCGGTATTATCAAAAGAAATTTTGGTTTGTTCATTCATAGTTTATAATTCTTAATACCCGAAATTGATAAAACAAATACGAACTGCCAAATAAATTGAGGATTGGGTTATATCCTGTTATTATATTTGCAAAAAAAATTATGCTGGATAAGAAAGTAAAAGAATCGCTGGTGGTGATGACTGAACTGGTTTTACCTAACGATACCAATACCTTTGGTAATTTAATGGGGGGCCGCTTAATGTACTGGATGGATATTGCTGCGGCATTGGCTGCCATGAAGCATTGCGGCTCACCTGTGGTAACTGCATCTGTTGACAATATTTCTTTTGAAAGCCCTATTAAACTTGGTAACGTGGTGCATATTGAAGCCAGCCTTACAAGAGTATTTAATACCAGTATGGAAGTTCACCTGGTTGTACACGGAGAAGATGCCTTACAACAATATAAATATAAAAGCAACGAAGCATATTATACATTTGTATCGCTTGACCCTAATGGTAAACCAAGAAAAGTTAATCAACTAATACCAGAAAATGAGGAAGAAAAAAAGTTGTACGATGGCGCTTTAAGAAGAAGGCAACTAAGGCTTATACTAGGTGGTAAAATGAAACCCCAGGATGCAGTTGAACTAAAAGCATTATTTATGAAGGATTAACTGATTGTGGCTTAAACTGCACACTTTGTTCAATAGCATTCATCACATCATCCAGTATTTTTTCCGTACTGTCATCAGCATTATATTGTATAGGATCTTTAAAGGTTACTGTTAGTTTTGTTCCTTTATTTTTTAGTTTTAAACCTTTCTTATCAAATGCTGTGTTAAAACCGGCAATTACTACCGGTATTACAACAGGCTTATTGTGTTTAATTAAAAAAGCTGTTCCCTTACGGCCTTTTGCATATGGCGTAGTGGTACCTTGCGGAAATGTGATGACCCAGTTTTTATTAAGTGCCCTTGAAATTTTACGGGTATCACTGGGGTCTAAACCTTTCCTGGTTTCTTTAGATTCATCTACCCACACCCGCTTTACCATTACAGCTCCGGCCAATGCAAAAACTTTGCTAAGCCAGTTTTTCTTCATGGTTTCTTCTGCAGATACAAAGTTAACCCGTGTGTATGGCCATAACAGGTAATACGGTATACCTAGTTTATTTTTTTTTCGCCAGCTTACCGCACAGAAAATATGTAAAAAAGTAATTACCTCGGCAAAATATGTTTGATGGTTACTAACAAACAGTACATTGTTTTTAGGCAGTTTTTTCAAATTCTCCATGCCGTTTATCTGAAGTTTATTTACAATTGCCAAACCGGGGTACGATACTGCCCCAATAACCATATAAACTAGCTTTTTAATAAACACAGAGTGTTTTAAACCATTTAACCAACTACCCATTCTTAATTTTTTTTTGAATGTACTTATTGCAATTTATATAATATGCTTAAATAACAAATTAATAAAACATACATACAGCTCAAATCAGTTACACACATATATTTGCATGCATGAAATATAATACCGTGATTTTTGATATGGATGGGTTGCTTATAGACTCTGAGCCATTGTGGAAAGAAGCAGCCGATGAGCTACTGCTTAATTATGGGTTTAGGTTAACCAAACAACAGTATTCATTAACTACCGGCCTGCGTACAAAAGAATTTCTTGAATTTTGGTTTACACATTTTAATATACCATTAACCCAAATTAATACCGATGAAGAAATAGTTGTAAAAAAAGTAATTGAGCTTGTAAAATTAAAAGGCAGGATAATGCCCGGGGTGCCTTATATTTTTAATTTTTTTAAACAATTAAATTTTAAAATTGGATTAGCCTCATCTTCACCATCAGAATTAATTGATGTAGTGGTTGAAAAATTAAATATAGGAGCATATTTACAGGTAACTACATCTGCTTCAAATCTGGCATTTGGAAAACCACATCCTGAAGTATACCTTAATTGTGCTAAAGAATTAGGAGTACTGCCAGCGCAATGTATTTGTTTTGAAGATTCGTATAATGGCATGATAGCAGTTAAAGCAGCAAAGATGAAATGTATTATTATCCCCAATTTTGAAGATTATAAAAAAACTGTTTGGGATACTGCTGATTTAAAAATATCAACTTTACATAATTTTAATGAGCTTTTACTGGCTGGTTTATAACAATAACTAATGAATTATTTTACCTCTTCAACAAAAAAAATCCCAAATACTTGGATGTTCTAAATAAAAAAGTATATTTGACTTTAGAAATTCTTATAAAAACCCTATCAATTTTATAATAAAAAACTTATTAAACTATATTTTTTAATTTACTCAAAAACTAAAACTAAAAAAATGAAAAAGTTATTACTATCAACAATAATCATGTTTGCAGTGTGCAGTTTTGCAACAGCTCAAAATTCTGACTTAAGATCAGCTAAAACATCAAAAAAGACCACAACGCCAGCAATCACCAATGCGGCAGCTGCCAAACCTGAAAAAGCAGCAGTTAATAAAACAGAAGAAGCAGCAGTAAAAACAAATGAAGATGGTACAGCTTCAGCAAAAGCGAATGACCTTGGTTCAAAACCTAATGCAACAAGTACAGATGTAAAAGCTACAAAACAAAATGAGGCTGCTAAAAAAGCTCCTGTAAAAAAAGATAATTAATAAATTATTTATATATCTAAAAAAGGCTTCAAAAAATTTTGAAGCCTTTTTTAATTTAAATCTTTTGGTAACTAAACAAAAACGACTAATTTTATTACCTGTTAGAGAGAATTTAACATTTTTTTTAATTTAACTAAATCAAAACAAACATGAAAAAACTTTTACTCGGAGCTATCTTATTGTTAGGTAGTGTGGGGATTGTTTCTGCACAGTCAGAAGATCGAGACCCCAGGGCTCCCAAAGCCGAAAAAGCGGCGCCTGCCGCAACCGGAGTTTCTGCAAAACAAGATGATATCCATTCTACAAGAAACAGGGTATCGCAGCCATCACTAAGGGCACAGTCAAAAACCAAAGATGCAGCTGCTACAGAAAAAGCTGTAACAGCTACACCACAAAAATCTGCATCTGCAGGTACTGCTGCTGCCAAAACTAAAAAAACAAATGCTGCAACACCAGCAACTTTAAGATCAAAAAATGTTGCAAAGGAAGCAAAAGTTGAAGCAAAGAGTGCCGATGTTTTAAACCAGGCAGAAGTTTCAAAACCAGCCGCAACAAAGAAGAATTAATGAAATTAAAACAAATACGGATGTAATCATCATGTAATGATTTTACATCAATATTGTTTTATGTTTTCAAATTTTATTCAAGTTGATTAAATATCAAAATTTTTAAACTGCAAATTATAAGGTCTTACACATGCCTTATAAATCTTTATTAACATCAAACAATTAACATGCAAAAGACAACTACACTACTCAAAATGAAGCTGTTTTTTCGGACGATGTTACCCTTTATTATTTTGCTGGCTACTATTAGTGGTAAAATAAATGCCCAACCATATATAAATGGTAATTTGAGCACTGGGACAACAGCAACCGGGGGAGCTACAGCGCCTACAGGTTATACCTGGAGTGAAGTTCAGGCAGGTAATACTTCGGCCGGATTTGGCGCCAATATTACTGCCAATTATTCGCTGGCCGATGATTTCATTGTGCCTGCCGGAGAAGGATGGGATATTACAAAGATTACATTCTATGCGTACTCTACCGGGTACAATGGAACTACATCACCATTTAATGATGTACGTCTTAAGATTTACAATACAGACCCTACTTCCGGATCACCAACACCTATTTTTGGTGATTTTACAACCAATGTTTTTTCTGCTTCTTCTGATGCATTAATGTATCGTATTTTTAATGCAGCACCTGCCACTAACAGGAAAATTTGGAAAGTAGAAGCTAACGTCATAAAATCTCTTGGCCCAGGCCATTACTGGATTGAGTGGATGCTTGGCAATGGCGGTTTAAGCAATTTTTCTCCGGCAAGCACAGTTGTGGGAACAACTACACAGCCGGGTAATAACGCCAAGCAACATGACATTACTGCTAATACCTGGACTAACCCATTAGTAGATGGTGTAAATCCGCAGGATATGCCATTTCAAATAGATTACACACAAACCCCTCCTCCGCCATGTACAGCAATAACAGCTTCTGTATTGCGTGCAAATAATATTTTGTTTAGCGAAGGATTTGATGGAACTATACCAGCTGCCGGTTGGCCTATTCAAAATAATAGTAATCCAATTGGAACTACTACCTGGAACCAGGGAGGTTCAGTAGGCGTATTTGCTCCACACAGTGGTGCAGGTTTTGCTTCGGCAAACTATAATAATACAGGATTTAACGGAACAATCAGTAACTGGATGTTCTCTCCGGTAATTAATTTAAACAATGGAGACCAGTTCTCATTCTACACCCGTGTACCAACCGGCGGTGGAGCTTTCCCCGACAGGTTACAAGTTAGGATGAGTACCAGTGGAGCTAGTACCAATGTGGGAACTACAGAATTTTCAACAGGTGATTTTTCTACTTTATTATTAGATATAAATCCTACTTATTCAACTACTGCTTATCCTGAGGTATGGACTAAGTTTACAGTTACTATTTCAGGTGTACCCTCAAGTGGCGTATCTGGCAGAGTAGCATTCAGGTATTTTGTAGAGGATGCCGGTTTGTTTGGTAACCATTCTAACTACATTGGTATTGATGATGTCGAATATGTTGGCTCAGGTTCTCCAACAATTTGTGCCGGTGCTACTGCTAATTTAGCTGTTAACATAACCGGTGGTGTTGGCCCTTATACTGTGGTATACAATGCAAACCCAGGTGGTAATACAACTGTTAATAACTACAATAACGGAGCTAACATACCTGTTTCTCCAACTGTTCCTACTACCTATACTTTAGTATCAGTAACCGGTTTTGATGGTTGCGTTGGTACTAATAACAGTGGTACTGCAACAGTAAATATTAATGGGGCTTCTACTGCAGCTGTTTTAAGCCAGGTCCCAAGTACAGTATGTTTAGGCTCAACAGCAAATTTAAAAGTTGATATTACTGGAACCGGTGCACCTTATACAGTTGTAATAAATGCAACACCGGCTACTCCCGGTTATCCACGAACAATAACCAACTATAACAGTGGCGACTATATACCCATTACACCTGCAGTTACAACCACGTATAACCTGGTTTCTGTAACAAGTTCTGCAGGATGTGCTGGTACCGGAAACAGCGGAACTCCTACTGTTACTGTATCTGCTTCACCTGTTACTCCTATAGTAATTACTGCAGATCCTGATGGCCCACTTTGTGCCGGAGACCCAACTTTGCTAACAGTATATAGTGCTGGTGGAGCTACAGGGCCTGGTACATTGTATCAACAAACAGGTACAGCAAGTAATGGTTCACCATCACAGGTGTTTGAACCTGCAAATACTGCTTTCAACTGCCAAAGTGCTGATGACTTTACAGTTCCTGCTAATACAACATGGACTATTAGCCGTGTAACTGCAGATGGTATCGGTACAGGTAATCCTACATCAATAAACGTTTTTGTTTATGCAAATTCGGGTAGTAACCTACCTGGTGCAGTTGTTGCCAGCTTGCCAAATATTACAACCTTTACAAGAACAGGAGGTAACTATGTAATAAACCTGCCATCAAACATAATATTAACGGCAGGTACATATTGGGTTTCTGTACAGGTAAATATGGATTTTGGTACTGGCGGCCAATGGTTCTGGGGCAATACCGGTACTACCAATATTGGTAGCGAATATGCATGGCAAAACCCAGGCGGTGGATTTGGAACACCTTGTACCGGATGGGGATATGGATCTACCGGTTGTAATGTAGGTGGTGGTGTTAACCGTAATAATATTTTCTCAGTTTATGGTACATCAGTTACAACAGGCGCACCTCCAGTTGGATGGACATTTGTATGGACTCCTGCTGCCGGATTAAGTTCTACTACCGGAAGCCCAGTTGCAGCATCTCCAATGGTAACTACAACATACACAGTTGTTGGTACAGCCCCGGGTGGTTGTCAAACATCTGCTGCCAAAACAGTGGTTGTTTATCAAAGGCCTGCAGTTACTGCTAATCCAACAGATGCAGTTGCATGTGTTGGCGCTAATGCTTCATTTACAGTTGGAGCATCTGGCCAGGCTGTAACTTATCAATGGCAGGAAAGTACTGATGGAGGTACTACTTATAGCAATATCACTAATGGTGGTATCTATGGTGGTGCAAACACAGCTACATTAACACTTACAGGTGTTACCTTATCTATGAATGATTATAAATACCGTGCAGTAATTGGTGGAAGTTGTCCTCCTTCTGTAAATTCAACAGGAGCAACATTAACAGTTAATGCATTACCTGTTGTAGCCATTACTCCGCCTGTATCTTGCGGAGGTGTTGCAGGTGTTTATGGTACTTTGTTAAGTGTAGGCTCTGCTCCTCCACCTGTTCCGGGTTCAGCTACAGCAAGCTCAGGATCAATTAACCTGGCAGTACCTGATAACACTGATAATGGAGTAAACAATACTTTAAACATTGCCGGTGTACCGGCTAATGCTACTATCACCAATGTAACTGTAACATTAAATATGTCACATACATATCCTGGTGATATGATCTTTAATTTAAAAGCTCCTAATGGCCAAATATTAAACTTGTATAAGTATGGTAGTGGCTTGTTCACAGGATCATCTTCAGGTGTACCAACATGGGGATGGTATGGCGCTAAGGTTAGCCAAACCGGTACTGTAGCATGGAGTACAGTTGCAACAGCTCCATTCATATATAACAGCAGTACTGCATGGAAGGCAGACGCTATCAATACAGTGGTAGCAGGACCTACAGTTCAAAATCCTGCAGGTTATGTTTCTAATGCTTCTGGTTTTGGTGATTTATATACCAATGGACCATCTGCAAATGGAGCCTGGACATTAGCTATGGCTGATGGTGGACCTGGTGATTTAGGTACTTTGGCTTCATGGGCAATTACCATTGATTACACAATACCTGGAGGTGGCGGCGGACCAGTACTTTCTTATGTATGGTCTCCATTACAAGGATTATTTAATGATTCTTTAGCTACAATTCCATATACTGGTACAAACACTTCACAAGTATATGCTGCACCAGCAGCTCAAACTGTTTACACAGTTACTGCTACTAATGAAGCTACAGGATGTACCAATACAGCTACTGCTCTTGTAAACTACACTCCACCTGCACCAACTGTAACACCAGCTTCAGTTACTATGTGCTTAGGTGATAGTGCTGTAAGGTTAACCAGTGCATCTTCATCAACTACCAAGGTTTCCTTTAGCTCTGGAACAATAAGTGTAGCAATACCAGAAGGTACATTCCCTAATCCACCAGCAGGTGCCGGTGCTTCTACCATACCTGTATCCGGTATTCCTTCAGGAGCC
>JAHBTN010000002.1 GCA_019638575.1 Ferruginibacter sp.
AGAAATGTTGACCCTTTTACTTTTTATACTTCCCCAAACCCGCTCAAAAAATAATCGTATCCAAAGTATGTTACCAATTAAAAAGTGATGATACGTTTTGCCGTTTTTTCAGATGGTGTTTGTTTTTTTCTACTTTAAAAAGTTTCTATTCTACATTCGTACTTTGTAAATAATCAAAATAAAAGATGAGTAAAACTAAGTCGGCATTTTTTTGCCAAAGCTGTGGGTACGAAAGTGCCAAATGGTTGGGTAAATGCCCGGGCTGTAATACATGGAACAGTTTTGTGGAAGAAGTGATTGTTAAAGGCAGCGATAAAAAATTAAAAGATGACTGGCGTGATTTTTCCGGCCTGGGAAAACAAAAGACCATTTCTATTAATGATATCAGTAGCGCCGAAGAAAAAAGGATACTTACAAACGATGCAGAATTAAACCGTGTATTGGGTGGCGGCATTGTAATGGGCAGCATTGTATTAGTTGCCGGCGAACCGGGCATTGGTAAATCAACCCTGTTTTTACAAAACGGTTTGCAACTAAAAGAAATTGTAACATTATATATAAGTGGAGAAGAAAGCGAACAGCAGATTAAAATGCGTGCCGACAGGATTGGCGTAAGCAATGATAACTTTTATATCCTCACCGAAACAAACACACAAACCATTTTCCAGGAAATAAAAAAACTTAAGCCGCAACTGGTAATTGTAGATTCGATACAAACGCTGCAAACACCATTTGTAGAAAGCGGCCCCGGCAGTATTAGCCAGATTAGGGAAACAGCCGGCGAGCTGCAGCGCTTTGCTAAAGAAACAGGCACACCTGTTTTTTTAATTGGCCATATTACCAAGGATGGCGCCATAGCCGGACCAAAAATACTGGAACACATGGTGGATACCGTACTGCAGTTTGAAGGCGACCAACATTATGCCTACCGCATTTTACGTACTTTAAAAAACCGTTTTGGTTCCACCTCCGAACTGGGCATTTACGAAATGACAGGCATGGGCATGAGAGCGGTAAGCAACCCTTCGGAAATATTAATAACACAAAAAGAAGAACAGCTAAGCGGTATTGCCATTGCCGCCACCATGGAAGGCATGCGGCCTTTATTAATTGAAGGGCAGGCATTGGTTACACAAAGTGTTTATGGCACACCGCAACGTACTGTAAGTGGTTTTGATTTGCGCCGCTTACAATTATTATTAGCTGTGTTGGAAAAACGGGGAGGTTTTCATTTTGGTGTTAAAGATGTTTTTATAAATATTGCCGGTGGTATAAAAGTAGAAGATCCATCTATTGACCTGGCCATAGTTTGTGCTTTGTTAAGCAGTTACGAAGATGTACCCATTAACCAGCATTATTGTTTTGCAGGCGAAGTGGGTTTAAGCGGCGAGATAAGGGCAGTAAACCGTATTGAACAGCGTATTGCCGAAGCAGAAAAACTGGGCTTCGAAAAAATTATTCTCAGTAAATACAATGCAAAATCGTTGGGTAAATTAAAACATGATATTGAAGTGGTGCCGCTTAGTAAGGTAGAGGAATTGTATCAATATTTGTTTTAAAAAAACAATTCTCTTTTTTAGTAAGAGGACTATTTTATATTTTAACTTGTATAATTAAATATGCAAAGTTGATAGCCCGCCTAAAATATCTTTTTAAAAGCGCCGTACACATGGCGTACCCACATAACTGCAGCGGCTGTGGTTCCGATTTACTTGATGAAGACAACCTGCTTTGCTTAACGTGCATTAACAACCTGCCGCACACAGGTTTTGCAGGCCTTGCCGGCAACCCCGTTGAAAAATATTTTTGGGGCCGCATTCCTTTGCAGGCTGCATACAGCCAGTTTTATTTTTCAAAAGAATTTTTGGTGCAGCATTTAATTCATCAGCTAAAATACAAGGGCAATACAAAAATTGGTTTTTACCTGGGCGAGATAATGGGCAATACATTATTAACAAGCGGCCGTTTTGCAAATATTGATGCATTGGTTCCATTGCCGCTATATGCAGATAAAGAACACAAACGGGGTTATAACCAGGCAGCGGTAATATGCAATGGCATGTCTATGGTAATGAACATACCTGTGTATGATAAATATGTAATAAGGCAGCATGCCACTCAAACACAAACCCGTAAACACCGTACCGAGCGATGGGAAAATGTGAAAGGCAGTTTTAAAGTGATAAAAGCCGCAGAGCTGGCAAACAAACATCTTTTACTGGTTGATGATGTGGTTACCACCGGCGCCACTTTAGAAGCATGTGGCGCTGTGCTGTTGCAAACAAGCAATGTTACACTAAGCATTGCAACGTTAGCCTATGCAGCCAAATAGTTTTAAAACAAAATGCATTAAATAACATATCAAACATACAAAGCAGTTAAAACAAATAGCTATACATTTGAACAATGAAATACAGCCTGTCCATACTCTTTATTTTTTCTTTTACCATCTGCATCGTTAGCAGCTCCTGTAAAAAAGATTCATTTATCAGCAGCCAGTTTGCCAGCGTAAACATTACCACCGATACATTAAAATACGATACCGTTTTCACCACTACAGGTTCTATCACAAAATCGTTTAAAATAATAAACCAAAACAACCAAAAGCTAAAATTAAATACAGTTAAACTAATGGGTGGCGCTGCGTCGGCCTATAAAATGAATGTTGATGGTGCTGCCACCACGCAGGCAAACGACCTGGTTATTGAAGCCAACGACAGCATGTATGTTTTTGTTTCGGTTACCATCAATCCCAACGCAACCAATCTTCCGTTCATTGTTAGCGATAGCATCCTCATCAGTTACAATGGCAATAATCGTTATGTTCAATTACAATCATACGGGCAAAATGCCAATTTCTTAAGCAACCGTTTAATAACAGGCAATATGGTTTGGACCAATAACCTGCCCTATGTAATACTTGGCAGTTTAAGAATTGATACTACTGCCAGCCTTACCATACAACCGGGTTGCAGAATATATTCGCATGCAGATGCACCATTTATTGTAGATGGTACATTGATTGTAAATGGTACCCACAATGCCAACGTAGTTTTCACCGGCGACAGGCTTGATGAAGATTATAAAGACCTGCCCGCAAGCTGGCCCGGTATTTATTTTCGTGGCAGCAGTAAAAACAATGTACTTACTTATGCTGTGGTTAAAAATGCCTACCAGGCCATTGTAACCGAAAAACCTTCGGTGAATACAAACCCCAAATTAATAATGCAACAATGTATTGTTGACAATGCCTTTGATGCAGGTGTATTTTGCGTAAACAGCAGCCTGCAGGCTAATAACAGTTTAATAAGCAATTGCGGCAGTAATATTATTTTAAGTTATGGAGGCAATTACAGTTTTACCAATTGCACGGTGGCCGCTTATTCAGGCAGTTACCTTACCCATAAAAACCCGGTGTTAATAGTAAATAATTTCTTTGAGCAACTGGGTACTATTTATACAGGTGATTTAAATGCCGTGTTTACAAACAATATTTTTTGGGGCGATGATGGCATTGTAAAAGATGAAGTGATGGTAACCAAACAAGGCTCAAATACTTTTAATGTTATTTTCAATAAAAATATTTACCGGCTCATAACCGATCCTGCCAACAGCACTTTAACAGGCAATATCACCAACGGCGATCCATCATTTGACAGCATTGATGTAAACAAACGCATTTTTGATTTCAGGATAACAAAAAACAGTTTTTCACCTGCTTTAGATGCTGGCGCTGCAACCCCTTTTCTAAAAGACCTTGATGATAATAACAGGAACGTTGGTATTACCGACCTTGGCTGTTATGAAAAACAATAACCTCGTTAACCCAGGGTTAAACAGGCATACAGGCATTGCCGTAAATATATTTTTAAACAAAACCATAGTACATTTGTTATACAAAAAAACAAAGCCATGATTAAATTTTTAAGTATGAGTTCAATACTTATGTCAATTGCCATGCAGCCAATCAGTGATAATAGGGGAATAACAAATCAACCATTATTAAAAAATCATCCTTCAAAAACAATTTACGATTTTAAAGTAGATGGGCTTGACGGAGGCTCCATAGATTTTTCTTCCTTTAAAGGAAAAAAAATACTTATTGTAAATACCGCCAGCAAATGTGGTTATACGCCTCAATATAAAGAGTTGGAAGAACTGTATGAAAAGTACAAGAATAAACTGGTGATAGTGGGTTTTCCTGCAAATAATTTTGGTGGCCAGGAACCGGGTACCAATGCAGAGATAAAAGAGTTTTGCCAAAAGAATTATGGCGTAAGTTTTCCTATGGCTGCAAAGGTTTCGGTAAAAGGCGATGATACGGCACCCATATATCAATGGCTTTGCAACAAAAGCCAGAACGGTGTTTTAGATGCTGAAATAAAATGGAATTTTGGCAAGTTTTTATTGGATGAACATGGTAAACTGCTGAATTATTTTCCCAGTAAGATTACACCATTAAGCGAAGAGATAACAAGTAAATTATAATATGCCATGATAAAGTTGTTTACCATCTGCACTTTTTTATTTTGTACGGCCGGTAACAATCTTATCAATCATGATAAACTGGGTTCATCGTATACATCCCAACCATCTCAAACAAAAAGTATTTACGATTTTAAGGTAGATGCACTAAACGGTGGCACCATTGATTTTGCCGATTTTAAAGGAAAAAAAATATTAATTGTAAACACGGCAAGCAAATGCGGCTATACACCGCAGTATGAAGGACTGGAAACATTATATGAAAAATACAAAGACAGGTTGGTTGTAATTGGTTTTCCTGCCAATAATTTTTTAAGGCAGGAACCGGGCAGTAACGAAACCATTGAAGCGTTTTGTAAACAAAATTACGGTGTTACTTTCCCGATGGCAGCAAAAATTTCCGTTAAGGGCAAGGATATAGCCCCGGTGTACCAATGGCTTTGCAATAAAAAAGAAAATGGAGTGATGGATGCAAAAATATCATGGAACTTCAATAAGTTTTTACTGGACGAAAATGGCAAAATCATCGCTCATTTTAAAAGTAAAGTGAAGCCGATGAGTGAAGAAATCATTAGCAGGTTATAAATAAAAGGAAAATATTTTTTGTTATCCGGTAAAAAAAAGCCGGATATTTTTATTTGATTTAATTTGCGTACATGCAATTTCAATCCATAACAGGGCAAAAAGAAATTAAGGAACAACTGGTGAGCATGATACAGCAAAACAGGCTTAGCCATGCTTTATTGTTTTTAGGAAAAGAAGGCAGCGGCGCTTTACAACTTGCCCTTGCATTTGCACAATATATAGTTTGCAAACCACAACAACAGGAAGTTGATCTTTTTGCAGCTGCTGCGCCATCTAACAAAAAAGAAGAGATCACAAAAAAAAATGATTCCTGCGGAGCCTGCCCTGCCTGTAAAAAAGCCAATGAACTTATTCACCCCGATATACACTTTTCTTACCCCGTTATCAGTAAAAAAAGCGGCGATAAACCCATCAGCACCGATTTTATAAAAGAGTGGCGTGAGTTTATTAATACCCATCCGTATGGTAATATTTACGACTGGCTTCAGTTTATTGGCGCCGAAAACAAACAAGGTAATATCACCGCACACGAATGCAACGATATTATTCGCAAACTGAATTTAAAAAGTTTTGAAAGCGAATACAAGATACTCATCATGTGGATGCCTGAATTTTTAGGCAAGGAAGGAAACAAATTATTAAAGTTGATAGAAGAACCACCGGCCAATACCCTATTTATTTTAGTTGCAGAAAATGAAGATCAGATTTTACCTACCATTTTATCAAGAACACAACTTGTAAAAATTCCCATGCTAAGCAATCTTGATATTGAAGCATCGCTTGAACTAAAGAATGGTGTTGCAATAGAAATTGCACAGCAGGTAGCCCCCCTTGCCGATGGCAACTACAGGGAAGCCTTGCAATTATTACAACATGCCGATGATGATTGGGAATTGATGTTAAGAGAATGGTTGAATGCTATCATTAAAACCGGGCCGCTAGCACAGGTAAAATGGATTGACGACACTGCAAAGCTTGGGCGTGAAAAACAAAAACAGCTCCTCAAATACTTTATTCACCTTTTAGAAGAAGCAATAAGACTTAGAATAATAGGCTCGCCAAACAATGCCCAAACAACTACAACCAACGACTTTGCCATCCGCCTTAACAAACTTTGTTCGCTTAGCCAACAAGAAGCCATCATAAACGAATTAGATAAAGCCAGCTATTATATAGAGCGCAATGCCAATGCTAAAATGCTCTTTCATGCCCTTTCCATCAGGTTATACCATATATTTAACAACAAATCGCTAATTTTGGTTAATTAACGAGGATTTGAGAAGTGGAACAGGAATTACTGATTTGAGTTGATGATTGTGTATTATATAATTTGATACCGGCTTTTTCAACTATATTCATTTAGCCTTACGCAATGTATGGCAGGTTGTATCACTCAGCATTAAGGCATATATATTTACTATGCCCAATATTGATTAACAGTACAAGAGTGCGACGCCAATGAAGACAAATAGTAATGCTGCCGCCCGGCTCATAAAAATTTCCTCATTTATTTAACGTAAACATTTTAATTACTTATTAATATGGGATGTGGAAGTTGCGGTACAAGTAAAAATGGCGCACCAAGTGGGTGCCAAAGCCATGGCAATTGTGCCAGCGGTGGTTGTAACCGTATGAATGTACACGACTGGCTGGCCAACCTGCCCTTTAGCGATCCAGAAAGTGGATGCCGCATTATTGAAGTAAGTTTTAATAATGGCAGCCGAAAAGATTTTTTCAGGAACACCACTTTGCATTATTACGAAAAAGGCGATATGGTTGCCGTGGAAGGTGTAAATGGTTTTGATGTGGGCATGGTAAACCTAACCGGCGAACTGGTGCGGTTACAAATGAAAAAACACAGGGTGGATGAAAAAAGCCCCGATATAAAAAAAGTGTTACGCAGGGCATCGGAAACAGATATTGCAAAAATGCTGGAGTCGAAAGCAAGGGAAGCACAGGTGCTAATACGCAGCCGTGCCATAGCAAGACAGTTAAAGCTTGAATTGAAGATGGCCGAAGTGGAAGTACAGGCCGATAGCCGCAAAGCCACTTTCTTTTATATTGCCGATGACCGTGTTGATTTTAGGGAGTTGATAAAACTTTATGCCAACGAATTTAAATTGAAAGTAGAAATGCGCCAGATTGGTGCAAGGCAGGAAGCCGGTAAGGTAGGCGGTATTGGCAGTTGTGGCCGTGAACTTTGTTGCAGTAGTTGGCTTACCGATTTTAAGAGTGTTAACACCAATGCAGCACGCTACCAGAATTTAAGTATTAACCAGGCAAAATTAAGCGGGCAATGCGGCCGCCTTAAATGTTGTTTAAATTACGAGTTGGATACTTATATGGATGCCCTGCAGTTTTTTCCTACCGATGCCGATGTGATAGAAATGGAAAAAAGCCGGGCTTTTTTGGTTAAGAAAGATATTTTTCGAAACCTGATGTGGTACACATTGCCCGATAGCAATAAACAATATCCTTTAACCATTGAACGGGTTAAAAAAATAAAAGAATTAAATAAGCAGGGCATTCGCCCACAAGATTTAGAGCCTGTAGAAGTAGTAAGCAATAAGCCAAAAGAAATTGAACCTACTTACGCTGATGTAGTGGGCCAGATAAGTTTAAAAAGCCTGGAAAAAACCAGCCGCAAAAGAAGGGAAAAAGAAAAAGCTGCTAACCAGCAAAAAAGTAAAAACCGGGCATTGGGCGAACAGCAAAGTACGCAAAACCAAAACCGCAGGCAAAGTGGTGCAAGTAACCAACAAAACAAAGGCGGCAACAAGGGTAACCGTACACAAAACCAGGGCAATAAAAATAATAATCCTAACCGCCAGCGTGGACAAAACCCTAATCAACGGCCCAATAACAATGCAGGCGATAAAGGAAAAGATATAAAATAACAGGAATTTATTTTCAGCGTCGGGGGTTTTTACACCCGGCGTTTTTTATTTTTGCTACACAAAAAATTGCATGTCAATAACAGTAAACAACCTTACAAAAACTTACGGCTTACAAAATGCTGTTAACAATATTTCATTTACAATTGAAAAAGGTGAGATAGTTGGTTTCCTGGGGCCCAATGGTGCAGGCAAATCTACCACCATGAAAATCATTACCGGTTATATCCCTTCAACCGCAGGCACGGCAACGGTTTGCGGCATTACGGTAGATGAAAGCAATAACGAAACAAAAAAGAAAATCGGTTACCTGCCCGAAGCTAATCCACTATACTTTGATATGTATGTAAGGGAGTATATTGATTTTATAACCAATATACATGCAGTAAAGAATAAAAAACAAAAGATTGAAGAAGTAATAAAAACTGTTGGCCTAACCGTAGAAGCCAATAAAAAAATAGGGCAGCTAAGCAAAGGATATAAGCAACGTGTTGGCCTTGCTGCCGCATTGATACATGACCCTGAAGTGCTTATATTGGATGAACCAACCAGTGGATTAGACCCCAACCAGATTGTTGAAATAAGGGAGGTGATAAAAAAACTGGGCCAAAACAAAACCGTTTTGTTTTCATCTCACATTTTACAGGAAGTACAGGCTATTTGCGACCGTGTTATTATTATCAATAAAGGAAAAATTGTGGCCGACGATAGTTTAAACAACCTGCAAAAAGGAAATTCGGATGAGCATATTTTACTGGTATCTTTTAAAGAAACAATCAATATAAATGAATTACAAAGTTTACAAGATGTAACAGGTATTGAACAATTACAAACATCAGTTTTTAAATTAAAAACAAAAAACCCCGAACAGGTAAGAAAACAATTACTTGAATTGAGTTTGAAAAATAACCTCAACATTGTTTCTTTGCAAAGTGAGCGTAACAGCCTGGAAGAAATTTTTAAAACATTAACCAACCAATAAAACAATTCAACAATGAGCTACATTGCCTCCATTCATGCCCGCCAAATATTAGACAGTCGTGGCAACCCTACTGTAGAAGTTGATATATTAACCGATAATGAATGTTTAGGCCGTGCTGCCGTACCAAGCGGCGCAAGTACCGGTGTGCATGAAGCTGTTGAACTGCGTGATGGTAATAAAAAACTTTATGGTGGTAAAGGCGTTTTAAAGGCAGTAAAAAACGTAAATACCGTAATAGCAAATAATTTACTTGGATGGGATGTAGCCGACCAAACCGGTATTGATGCCATGATGCTAAGCTTAGACGGGACACCTAACAAAGCAAAATTAGGCGCCAATGCTATACTTGCAGTAAGTATGGCTGTTGCAAAAGCTGCTGCATTGGAAGCCAACCTTCCATTGTACAGGTATATTGGAGGTACCAATGCCAAGATACTACCTGTACCAATGATGAATATCCTAAATGGCGGATCGCATGCCGATAATAAAATAGATTTCCAGGAATTTATGGTAATGCCGGTTGGGGCAACATCTTTTAGCGAAGGGCTGCGTTGGGGTGTTGATATTTTTCATGCATTAAAAAATGTACTTAAGAAAAAAGGTTATAGCACCAATGTAGGTGATGAAGGAGGATTTGCACCCAATATACAAAGTAATGAAGAGGCGATTGAAACCGTTATGACAGCCATCACTGCTGCAGGATACAAAGCCGGTTCGCAAATAGCCATTGCATTAGATCCTGCCGTTAGTGAATTATACGACAAAACAAAAAAACTTTATCACTTTCATAAAAGCGACGGCAAAAAATTAAGCAGCGAAAAAATGGTTGATTACTGGGCCAACTGGGTAAAGCAATATCCCATAGTATCAATTGAAGATGGTATGGCCGAAGATGACTGGAAGGGCTGGAAATTACTGACAGATACCATTGGTAAAAAAGTACAACTGGTAGGCGATGATTTATTTGTTACCAATGTGAACCGACTTGATAGAGGTATTAAAGAAGGTGTAGCCAATGGCTTGTTGGTTAAAGTAAATCAAATTGGTACCATTACCGAAACCATCAATGCAGTTAGCTTGGCTAAAAATAATGGCTATAATACCATCATGAGCCATCGTAGCGGCGAAACTGAAGATGCTACCATTGCCGACCTTGCCGTGGCACTAAATTGCGGACAAATAAAAACCGGTTCAGCCTCCCGTACCGATCGTATGGCTAAATACAACCAGCTTATTCGTATTGAAGAAATTCTGGGCGAATCGGGTATTTATCCAAAAGGAAATATTAAATTTGGTAAATAGCAAAATGCAAATAAAGCAAAACCATGAATTTTTTAAACAGTATTCCATCCTGGGCTAAAAACAAATACCTGCTATCGGGTTTATTTTTTGTAGTTTGGATGCTTTTTTTTGACCCTAAAGATCTTTTATCGGATATAGAACGCAGGGTAAAATTGAATGAACTGGAAAAAAGTGAAATACATTTAAAGAATTTAATATCTGAATCGAGCGACGAGTTATACCAACTAAAAAATAACGCTCAAAGCCTGGAAAAATATGCCAGGGAAAAATATATGATGAAAAAAGATAATGAAGATCTTTTCATCATCCATCCTGCCAAAGAAAACAAATAAATTTATCTAAATACGCAATATTATAGATAAAACCATCGTTTATACGTCGGATAAATGGATATTTGATTTCTTAACACAAGCAATTAAAAAAATGCACAATTTTACACCGGAAGATTTAATACAATATTTGTACAACGAAACTTCCCCACAACAAACAGCACAAATAAAGGCTGCATTGAAAACAGACTGGAGTTTACGTGAAAAATTTGAAGTGGTTTCATCTGCCAAAGAAAGGCTTGAGGTTATAAAAATGGGCCCCAGGCAGCAAACCATTGATAATATTTTAAATTATGCCGAAAAAGCAGTGTCAGAGCTTACTGCATAATCGTTTCATTCAGTCAATTAACGTAATTTTAAACTCCTGCAATAAACAGGGGTTTTTTTTATGACCCAAAAAGAACGCTACCGGTTTTTTATAGAATATTTTTTAGAACATGCACCTAATGCAGAAACCGAATTAATATACGACGATCCATTTCAATTACTGGTTGCCGTTATATTATCGGCTCAATGCACAGATAAACGAGTGAACATGACCACACCTGCAATTTTTGAAAAGTATCCTACTGCTGAAAGTATGAGCAGGGCTGGGTTTAACGATTTGTTCCCACTTATAAAAAGCATATCGTACCCCAATAATAAAACAAAGCATTTAATTGGTATGGCCAATATGCTGGTTGATAAATTTAACGGAAAAGTACCCATGAAGGTTGAAGAGTTGGTATTATTACCTGGTGTAGGCCGAAAAACAGCCAATGTAATAACATCGGTTATTGATAGCCAACCCAATATGGCTGTTGATACACATGTTTTTAGGGTAAGCGCCAGAATTGGTTTAACAGTAAATGCCAAAACACCGCATGCTGCCGAAAAACAACTGGTAAAAAACATACCGCCGCAATATATCCATATAGCACATCACTGGTTAATTTTACATGGCAGGTACGTATGTACAGCCCGTAACCCCCGGTGCAGCGAATGTGGCTTAGCAAGCATCTGTAAGTATATAAATAAAAAGGCTAAAAGTTGAATAAATATTGCAGAATAATCGTTTTATTTGCATACATACCCATTCCTTTTAAACCGGTCTGTACTAATACTAAAGGATTATATTAATGAAAAAAATTACATTTTTACTGAGTGTTATCATTTTAATTGCCGTATCCGGTAAAAAAGCATCAGCACAGTTTTATTTTTACGATAATAAATATTACGATAACCCGGTAATTTTTGAAGTAGGCGCATCAATAGGCGCTATGAATTGCTTAACCGATATAGGCGGCCATAAAGGTGTTGGCGAAAATTTTGTAAAAGACCTTAACCTTGGAAAAACACATATTTCAGGTGGCATTTTCCTGAGCGCTACGTATAAGTATATGTTTACATTAAGATTAGAAGGTACTTTTGGCAAGATTAGTGGTGATGATAAGGTTTTGGAAAGTGTAAGAGAAACCACTAAGCGCCGTTACGAGAGAAACTTAAACTTTTTTTCGAAAATTAATGAGGTAACGCTGGGGATAGAAGCTCACCCCTTATATATTTTTGGCAAAAACAAAGAAGACAAAGATCCTCCTCGTTTTTCACCTTACCTGTATGCCGGTATAGGTTATTTTTCTTATAACCCACAAACAAAATTAAACGGTAAAACAGTTGATTTGCAACCCCTGAGTACCGAGGGGCAAGGGTTTGCTGAATATCCCGACAGGAAAATTTATAAACTTAATAAATTTAATTTTCCTTTTGGTGTTGGTGTAAAATACGATTTAAGCCCATTGATATATTTAAGGGCCGAATTTATTTACAGGATGACAAATACCGATTATTTAGATGATGTGAGTACAAGATATATTGACCCCACCCTGTATTCAAAATATTTTACAGGAGCAAGGCTTACCAATGCCTTATTGCTTAACGACAGGCAATATGAGCTTGACCCAACGCATATTACCAAACCCGGTGATGTAAGGGGGCGTTCAAAAAATAAAGATTCGTACTTTAGTTTTAATGTAAAGGTGAGCTACACTTTTGGCAGGGAAAAAATAAACTGATTTAATAATCACATTTAAATATCGGTAACTACTAACGCAGCAATAATATACTGCCTTTCTTTTGTATAAGTTCTTGTGTACTGGTTTTAATATACGATACAAACCATACATATGTTCCCATATTCAATAAACTGCCTTTAATCTTTCCATCCCATCCTTGCAGAGGGTTATTACTAAAATAAATTTTTTCGCCGTACCGGTTAAAAATTGTCATGCTATAGTTTTCCATATCGCATGCATGCAATGGCCTGAAATTATCATTAAGCCCATCACCATTAGGTGTAAAGGTATTAGGCAGCAATAAAGCACAGGGGCAAGGGTTAAAAACAATATTCATTTGAGCTGTATCGGCACCACAGCCATTTTTTGCAATAATGGAGTACATTCCTGTACGTAAAGCAGTATATGTTGCCGTTTTGCTTCCATCCTGCCAGGTATAATCAGTTGTATTTGCTGTGGGGGTTATTATAAAAGTTTCGCCCTGGCAAAGCGTGGTATCTTTTGGTAAAGCCAATTGAAGTGTGTCATTAAATACAACATTCAGGCTGTCTTTAAAAATACAATGGCCCACCTGTGCGGTAACTGTAAAAAATCCGGGGCTATAAATGTAATAGGTTGATTGATTGGTATTATTTTGATCATCTCTTTGTGGCGGAAATGCTTCCCATTTATAAATACCTGTTCCAAAATCAGCATCAAGAATCAAAGTATTACCCTGGCATAATGCTGTATCATTAAAATTAAGTTGCTTATTACCACGGTAACGCACAATGGTTGTATCTACTACTTCGCAGGTTTTTGCAATGGTTACAAATGCCCAGTACCTGCCGGCATTATTTATTCTTAAAAATGAATCTGTACCAATATTGTTATTAACTGCATCATCAATATCAAGGCCTTTACTTCCCCAAACATAAGAAGTAGCACCATTAGCATGTGCCTGCAATAAATAAGTTTCTTTGGGACATAATAAAGTATCGGGGCCAAGGCTAAATGACGGCGCAGTATAGCTACTAAAGCTGATGTTTACCGAGTCGGTGTAATTACCGCAACCCGGTACATTTACCTGCACTACATAATTACCACCCGGCGCAGTTACAGGTAATTGAGATTGTGAAAAATTAAGGTTGACTCCATTTAAATACCATTGGTAGGTAGCATTTTCACTGGATGCATCTAATGTTATTTGCTCGCCGTTACACATGATATGATTATTCCCTAAATTAAGCTCCGGCTCCCTCGAAAAAAATACACCTATGGTATCTGTTAACTGGCAACCATTAATTTTTACAGTGTAAGTACCCGATTCTTTAACTGCCAGTACAGGCCCTAAGGTAGCTGTATCGTCATTCCATTCATATGTTGCATTGGGTATTGCCGGTGCATTTAAAATATACGTTCCGGTATCGCCACATAAAAAAACATCGGGGCCAAAATTATGAACCACCGGTAATACAAAATTGATGGTATCGGTTAAATCAATTGTTCCAGCACCGCCATCTACCACATGTAGCGTAACAATATAAGTACCCGGCAGGTTGTATATATGTGTTGGCTGCAAAATGCCATTTGCAGTGTTTAACATACCGCTTGCCGTATCTCCAAAATTCCATTTTACAGAATCGGGAAAGGGTGCTGTTTCAAAAACATTTGAGTTGAATTGTATTGCCGTGCCAACACAGGTTGAACTGTAACTTATTGAATAAGTCATTTGCGAAAATGCCTGTTCAGTAATAAACAGGCTGCTTATAAAAAACAGTATTTTAAACAATCGCTTCATCTGGTTTATGTATAAAATCAGTATTAGGGTTTTATCATCTTGCTTTTAACATGGGCCTCACCTGTTGCAGCGATCCATTTTGCAGCCTTGCATAATACACACCACTTGCTAATGATACTGAATTAAATGTTACAGAATATGTACCTGCATCATAAACTTTATCGGCAAGTATGGCAACACGTTTGCCGGTAGTATCAAACACTTGCACTAACGTATGACCGCCGGCCGATTTAAAAGTGATAGTAGTTGATGATGTAAATGGATTAGGATAATTGATGATTAGGTTATCGCCTAGGTTGTTCAGCTCAAGTATATCCATGTTACATGCAGTGGATTGTATCACCGGCAGGTATTGATAATTTTTTAGCAATACATTTTCTACTTCGTTTGGTGGCAGGCAAAACCAGTCTCTTAAAATAGTAGAGTACACACTACGAAAATCATATTGCATGGGTACATTATCAATAGCCTGGGTTGTGGCTGGTATATCAGGGTTTTTTCCCAGCACACCCTGCTTTACCGCATCGCCAAATAAAAATACCGGCTGTGCAGCGCCATGGTCGGTTCCCAGGCTTCCGTTCGATTGCATCCTTCTTCCAAACTCCGAAAAAGTCATACCCAGTACACGGTTTGAAACACCCAGGAATTTTAAGTCTTTAGTAAATGCTGTGATGGCTTCCGAAACCTGTTTCAATAATGCACTGTGGTTTCCCGTTAACGTGTTACCTCCATTTACCTGCCCGGCATGGGTATCAAAACCACCCATACTTACCATATAAATTTTTGTTTTTAAACCGCCGGCTACCAGTTTGGCAACGGCTTTTAATTGTGCAGCTAAATAATTATCTGCGGGGTAAGGCGATTGTTGTGTAACTTTTGCCGCAGCCCCTGTTATCGCCTCTGCGTACCTGTTAGTTTGTTTGGCTACTGTACGTAAATATGTAAGTTCATTACCACTTGGTGTATTGGGTGCAGGATCCTGTATAGCATCAATTAAATTATAAAAGTTAAGGCTTTCATCAATTGCCAGTGCATTAAAACCTGTTGGGCTTAAAAATACCGGGGATAGTACCGAGCCTATTTGTAATGCAAGAGGGTCGGGCATTACATCATTGGGAAATCCGATTGGGTAGTTAGGAAACTGGTGATTTAAATACCTGCCCGCCCAGCCCGTTGATAAATATTGGTTGGTATCCGAACCGGTTAACCAGATATCCATTGAACGAAAATGCGATCCATTGGGTGAAGGGTAGCCAACCGCCTGTATAGCACAAAGTTTTTCTTCATTATACATTTGCTGCATACCTGTTAAAGAAGGATGCAAACCTGTTTTTAAATTATTATTCAATGCCAGCACCCTGTTTTCGGGAATTGCAATATTGGGCCTTATACGATTGTAATTGCTGTAAAATTCTAATGGTATAAGAGTGTTTAAACCATCATTACCGCCCGATAACTGCACCAACACCAATACATGATCGTTGTTTGCACCCGAAAGAGATTGCAATAATGGAGAATTAGCCCATGCTTTAACCGACAGGCCACCTAATATAGACGGAAGCAATGCTCCCTGTATAGTTTGTTTTAAAAATTTTCTGCGTTGCATAGTAAAGGAATTGGATTAATTAACACAAATGATATTCGGGCAGGTTCATAATATATTTATATAGCGATTTTAACCTGCTTAGTATGGTTGCTTTTGCCGATGGGTCGGCAGGATTGGCTACATATGCATTCCAAGCGCCTGTCCAGTAATAATCCTGCATTTGGCCGCTTAATAAAATAGAGCGTTTAATAAATTCTTTTGCACTTGCCGATAAAGGGTATCGCAGCAATACTTCAACCGATTGGTCAATTAGTAAGTTAGGATTGCCCGGGTTTGCCAGCCCGCTTGCAAATGCAATGGCATCAATGGCAATGGTATGGTTACTGTTGGTGATGCCATCGGCAATCATCCTGTCGGTAAAAATATTGCGCCTTGTATAAGTAGATGTATTTATCCATAGTTCATGAAAAGCCGGCTCCTGGTAATAAGCATACCAACCGGCTACTTCGGGTATGGCGCCCAGTTGTTGCTGCATTTCGGCTGCTTCGTTTTCTATGCTTTGCCATACGGCATAAGTGGCTTCGCTGTCTGCAGCATCAGGCATGTTAACATTAAATTCGCTGCATAAACCAATGGTAAAATCCAGCGGGCTTTTTATAATACAGGCCGATGAATAGGTGAGGTCGAAAAAATGTTTGCTTTTGAAAAGGGCAGAAAGAACCGGCACAATATCAAAATTATTTTGCCTGAATATTTGTGCCATGGGCGTAATTATGGTTTGCTCTACATCATCATCAATCTTATAATAAATAAAGTAGCGGTATATTTTACGGCAAATGAATTTTGATACTTCTTCCTGCGCTAAAATCATATCCAGCAATTCATCAACTTCTGTGGCACCTGCAGCTCCACTATAACCTGTAATAATCCTGTTGCCATAAAAAGCAGAAAACTCCTTGTTGCCCGAATGGTGTTTTCCTGCATCAAAAAAATAAGTGAACGTAATGGGGCTTACGGTATGTCCGGTAAGAACAAGTGCTGCAGCTTTTACATCATCCTCGGTATAATGCGAATTAGGGCCTTTGCCTGCAGTATATAATTCCTGCAGTTCCCTACCGTAATTTTCATTGGGCGATTGTTTGCTGTTGCTGTCGCCATTTAAAAAATATAGCATGGCAGGGTCAATAGTAATTGCTTTTGCCAGGTTTTTAAAATTACCCAAAGCATGTTGGCGAAGTGTAAGATAATGATCGTACCAAAATCTTGCTTTAATGGTATCGCTGCTGATAGCAGTATCGGTAGCAAAATGATTGTGCCAAAACACAGTCATTTTTTCGTGAATACTTTTAGTTGAAGCAGATTGTAATACCTGCCCCAGCCACCAGGTTTTAAAAGAGTTTATTCGTTTTTCATTTAGGTCTTTATCGGCTAGCGCAATACCCGTATCAATCCATGTTTGCCATAGTGGCACCCCGGTAGGGTCGGTATATCCATCTACGCTATAATTATTTAAAGGATAATTTGATGGCGGTGCTGTTGGTAGCAGCAATTCATCAACGGCCTGCTGCATAGTAAGCTGTTTAAAATATGCAATGTGTTGTGCACTTGCTCCAAACAACATTCTTTTTAAAAGATGAACAACCTGCGCTGTTTCCCAGGTTCCTGTATATTCTTCCAGGCCGGCAGTAAATGTGTTGGTTTTGTTTTTGTTTACAACTGCAGTTGTACTTTTTAGCAATGTTTCGTTCATAAGAAGTATTGGTTTTTAATGGTTGCAAAAATTATTGCAGCACATTTTTTGGTTTTATAAAAAACCACTGATTTTTTAGGGGAATTAAGGGTTCAGATAAATACCTGTAGTAAGGGTTGATTTTGTTAATGTTTTTTACCAAAAATGATGCCACAAACAATCACTCAATCATCTTAGTATTAAACTTGCCGTTGCTAAGTATAAATGTTTTTGATTTGGTTAAATTACTAACCCGTATCGTAAAACTACCTGTTGAAATCCCGTCTTTTATTTTTTCAAGTTTGATAAACTTTACCGAGTTGATGGTATCGGCAATATCGCTTGAAAAACTATTGCCCAGCGAATCGGTATAACTGGCAAATATTTCAGTATTGCTATAAAGCCTTGCGCTATCGCCGGTAACCCTAATGATAAGATTGCTTTTGTTTAAAATACTATCAGGCATTTTACCATCAATGGCTGTAACAAGCATACTGCCTATCATTTCTTTACGTGCCTGTGTTACCGAAAGGCTTACCTGCACTGTATCCTGTTTAAAACTTACCTGTAATGGTTCTTCCACCGGTAAAGCCGTAAGCAACTCTTGCTTATTGCACGATACGATGATGGATGCCAGGATGATAAAAGAAAAAAGAAATGTGTTGTTTTTCATTTTCAGTAGTATTGGATGATGGTTTATAAACGCATTGCTGCAATATCAATGCCATTTTTATAAAAAGAAAACTCCCCCGTTAAAACGGGGGAGCTAAAAACAATAACAGAATATATTTATTATAAATATTTTTTTATTTCTTCTACCAGCTCACCCTTTGTGATAGGTATACCCATAATCTTATTATATGGTTTGGCATCAACAAAATAAACATCACGGATAATTTTTACCAATTGTCCGTTATTTATTTCGGGGATGAGGATAGTTTCAAAATTTTTCAGAATATCTCCCAGGTTTTTTGGAAATGGCCTTATATAACGCAGGTGTGCATGTGAAACAGGATGCCCTGCTTTTTGCAATTCGGCACAGGCGCTTTTGATGGCGCCATAAGTGCTGCCCCATCCCAATACCAAAACTTTCCCGCTTTTAGCGCCACTATCCAGATGCTGTTCGGGAATATGGTTTGCAATCAAATCAACTTTTGCCTGCCTTGTTTTTACCATGTGCTGGTGGTTGGCAGGGTCGTAACTGATATTACCGGTTATGTCTTGTTTTTCCAATCCGCCAACACGGTGTTCAAGTCCCGGTGTGCCGGGTATTGCCCATGGCCTTACTAAATCTTCGTTCCTTTTATAGGGCTGAAATTTTCCATCGGCATCCATATTACCAGCAAAGTTTTCCGAAGCAAACTGTGTTTTTATTTCTGAGAGATCGGCCGCAGCAGGAAATTTCCAGGGCTCGGCGCCATTGGCAATATATCCATCGCTTAAAAGCATAACGGGTGTCATGTGCTGTACCGATATTTTAACTGCTTCATACACTGCACTGAAACAATCGCTTGGTGTAGATGCTGCAACAATGGGCATAGGGCATTCGCCGTTCCTGCCATAATATGCCTGCATCAAATCGCTTTGTTCTGTTTTTGTTGGTAACCCTGTAGATGGGCCGCCTCGTTGAATATTTATTACCACTAATGGAATCTCCAGCATTACAGCCAAACCCATTGCTTCTCCTTTTAAAGCAATACCGGGGCCGCTGCTGGTTGTTACACCCAGGTTGCCGCCATAACTGGCACCAATAGCCGAAGCTACTGCAGCAATTTCATCTTCGGCCTGGAAAGTTTTTATACCAAAATTTTTATACTTACTCAGTTCATGTAAAATATCGCTGGCAGGTGTAATGGGATAGCTTCCTAAAAATAATGGCAAGCCGCTTTTTTGCGAAGCAGCAATAAGGCCATAGGCTAAAGCCTGGTTACCCATAATGGAACGATAAGTACCCGGCTCCATTTTTGCTTTCTCTACTTTATACCTTGTGGTAAAAGTTTCGGTGGTATCGCCATAATTATAACCGGCTTGCAATGCTTTTATATTGCTTTCAAATATCTCCGGCTTATTTCCAAATTTCTTTTTAATAAAACCAATGGTGCTCTCCATATCACGGTTATACATCCAGTATAAAAAACCCAGTACAAACATATTTTTTGCACGGTCTTTTTCTTTTACGCCCATGGTTATGTCTTTCAATGCTTCCCTCGTCATCTTGGTAACATCCATGCGTATCACATCATAGTTTGTCAAACTTTCATCTTCTAACGGGTTTACACCTTCGGGATAATTGGCTAGACGTAAATTTTTTGCATCAAAACCATCTTCATTGGCAATAATGCGGCCACCGGGTTTTAACCCCATAAGGTTTGTTTTTAATGCTGCTGCATTCATTGCCACCAATACATCACAGGCATCGCCTGGTGTAAACACACGGTCGCTCGAAAAACGTAATTGGTAACCACTCACTCCCGGTAAGGTTCCAATTGGGGCCCGTATCTCGGCCGGAAAATCCGGGAATGTTGCCAGGTCGATACCCAGCAGTGCTGTGTTATTGGTAAACTGGCTTCCGGTTAATTGCATACCATCGCCGCTATCGCCTGCAAATTTTATTACTACGTCACTTAGTACTTCCTGTTTAATGCTCATGGGATTGTGTTGTGTATAGCGAAGTTAACAATTTACTCTTTTGAAAAAACAACAGCTTTTAATGAATTTTTTGACACATAGCAACTGTTTATGAAATTAATAAATTAGGTTTGTCACAAATTTTTTTGATGTACGGATTACAAGATTTTTTAACACCGGTTCCTGTTAATGAACTAAACGAAGACAATGGATACACTGATGGGCAACTGGCAAAGCATATTTCTATATATGTAAATGAACTACCTGATATTACCAATACCGATATTGTATTAGTAGGAATAAATGAAACCCGTGGCAGCGGTACTATTAACAACAGCCAGCATACTGCCAATCATATTCGTAAACAATTTTATCAATTACATTACTGGCACACCGGGGTTAGCATAGCAGATATAGGCAATATAAAATTAGGCGCTACTTTAAATGATAGTTATGCTGCTGTAAAAACTGTAGTTGCCGAACTGCTCAGGCTTAAAAAAACGGTGGTGATACTGGGTGGATCGCACGATATTACACTGGCCCAGTATTTAGCATATAAAGAACTGCAGCTGGTGATAGAAGCTACCTGTATTGATGCCAGTATTAACCTTAAAGGCGAAAACCCCTTACGAAGTGAAAACTTTTTACTGGAGATGCTTACCGGCGAACCTAACCTGGTAAGACATTACAACCATATCGGTTTTCAAAGCTACTTTGTTCATCCACGTATGCTTGAAACAATGGACAAACTTCGCTTTGATTGTTTTAGGCTTGGCACCGCAAAAGAAAATTTAGAAGAAATGGAGCCCGTTATCAGGGGTACCCATTTACTTAGTTTTGATATTAGTGCTATAAAGTACAGCGATTCGCCTGCCAGCAGCGAAAGCCCTAATGGCTTTACCGGCGAAGAAGCATGCATACTGGCAAGATATGCCGGCATGAGCAGCAAGGTAAACAGTTTTGGTATTTATGGTTACCTGCCTCAACAGGATATTAAAGACTTAAGTGCAAAACAAATTGCACAAATGCTTTGGTATTTTATTGATGGCAAAAATCGTAGTAAGCAGGAGGCTTCAATGGAAGAACGCCATCACTTTAATGAATACCATACCAGCTTTAACCAGGTAGAATCTGTTTTTTTACAAAGTAAAAAAACCAACCGTTGGTGGATGCAGTTGCCCAATAAAAAATTTATTGCCTGCAGTTATACAGATTATATTAATGCCAGCCATAACGAAATTCCTGAACGCTGGCTAAGGGCACAGGAAAGAGAATAGTATCAACAAAACAGCAAACCAATATAAAATGGAATTATGAATGTAAAAACCTGCAAAGCTTTCTTAATTCTTATAATGGTTGTATTGATAACAATGAGTTCCTGCTCTATATCAAAACAAATTAGCAGGAATGCTACTTCCTTTTTATTAAACGATAGCGCTATACGCACAGGCCATATCGGCATCAGTATTTATGAACCTGCCACTAATACTTATTGGTATAACTATAATGCAGATAAAAATTTTATCCCGGCAAGCAATACAAAATTATTTACCCTGTATGCAGGTTTAAAATATTTAGGTGATAGCCTTGTTGCTGCATGGCTGCAAAAAAAAGGGTCGGCTATAACTGTGTACCCATCGGGCGACCCAAGTTTTTTAAATGCCGAGTTTAAGTTTCAACCATTATTTTCTTTATTGAAATCTTATAAGACCATTTACATTAACAACAATACCTGGCAGGATAATGCATTGGGCAACGGGTGGGCATGGGATGATTATAATGATGATTATATGGCCGAGCGTTCTTCATTTCCCATATATGGAAACTTAATAGATTTTTCTTTTGCAGGCGACAGCTTAACGGCAAGCAGCAATGCTATACAAATATTATCCGGCGATGGGATAGACTATGACCCCGATACAAAAATGATTTCATCGGGCTATTTCCGCATTGAAAGAAATTATGCCAATAACGATTTCTATATAAAAAAATCGGCGCTTACTTTCAAAAAAAAATCAATCCCTTTTAAAACCGACCCTGAATTTATTGCCGAACTTTTAAAAGACAGTTTGCATTGTGAAGATGTAACTTTTTTCAAATCGGCTAACCAACAAACAACTGGCAATACTGAAAAGGCTTTATCGCAGCCAATAAAAAGCGATGCAATAACTACAAGTATAAAAGCCGAAGCAGAGAGTGCACAATTTATCATCCACTCCCAACCTACCGATTCTCTTTTTAAAATTATGATGCACCGCAGCGATAATTTTTTTGCAGAGCAAACATTACTCATGGCAAGCAACGAACAGCTTGGCTATATGAATGATGATAAAATAATTGATACCATCTTATATACTGATTTAAAAGATATACCACAAAGGCCCAAATGGGTTGATGGCAGTGGCCTAAGCCGGTATAATTTATTTACACCGCAAAGTTTTGTTTATATCCTTAATAAAATGAAAAACGAATTTGGCTGGGAGCGCATTAAAAACATTTTGGCTACCGGTGGTACCGGCACCTTACACTCTTATTATAAAAAAGACAGTGGTTATATTTTTGCAAAAACCGGCACACTTAGCAATAACTGTGCCCTTAGTGGTTACCTCATCAGTAAAAAAGGAAAGCTTCTTATCTTTTCTGTATTAGTAAATAATTACCAAACAGGCGCCACACCTGTTCGCCGTGCAGTAGAAAAATTTATTGAAGCCATCAGGGAAAAATATTAGTAACAGCCATTACCTGCCAAATAATTTATCCAACTCATCTTTTTTAAATTCAAGATAGGTGGGTTTGCCATTGGCCGTACTGTTGGGTGTTTGGCAATTAAACAAATCTTCTACCAGAACTTTCATTTCTTTTGCCGATAACACTGTACCTGCTTTAACAGAATGCTGTAATGCAAGCGATCGTAAAAGTTTTTCCCTTTTGCTGAACTTAAGGTCGCTGCTGAAATGTTTGTATTGTTCCAGCATTTTTTCAATAGCAGTTTTTTCGCTTACGGCGCCCTGTGAGCCGCCTCCGCTAATATCGGCCGGCGTACCCTGTATTACAAAAGTGTTGTTGCCAAAGGGTTCCAGTTGATAACCCAGTTGATGCATATCGGGCAACAGTTCATTCAGCAATACCGCATCGGCTGCTGCTAATTCCATCGTTGCCGGAAAAAGGCTTTGCTGTGTGGCAATGGGTTTACCTTCTACAGCCAATGCAAAGCGTTCGTACAAAATACGTTCATGTGCATTTTGCTGATGCACCAGGTAATAACCTTTTTCTGTTTGCATTAAAATAAAGCTATTGTGTAACTGAACAAGGTTATCTGTTTGCAGTTTAATATTAGTATTTAAAAGAGCAGGAGTATCAACTTGCGTTTCTATGCTACTTTCCTGCGGCTTATCATAAAAACTTTTCCAATGTTTTAATTCGCTTTTGCTTTCAATAAAATGCGACTGGTGTTTTTTTGTAAATGAGTTGTACAATGATGATGATGAAGCAGAAGATTTTTTTTCTTCGGTAAATGGTTTACTTACTGCATCAAGGCTTTGTATGGAAGCATCCAATTCAAAATCTAGTGTGGGTGTAATGCTGAACTGTGCCAGCGCATGTTTTACGGCGCTTTGTACAAAAGCATACACTATTTTTTCGTCTTCAAATTTTATTTCCTGTTTTGTAGGATGCACATTGATATCTACCTGCGAGGGATCAAGATCAATAAATAGGCAATACATCGGGAAACTATCCTTTGCAATCATTTCATCAAAAGCATTCATCACCGCATGGTTAAGGTAAGCGCTTTTTATAAAACGGTTGTTTACAAAAAAATACTGGTCGCCCCTTGTTTTTTTTGCTGTTTCGGGTTTGCCCACAAAACCATAAATGTTCAGGTAATCTGTCTGCTCCTGCACCGGCACTAATTTAGAAACATAGCTGTTGCCAAGTATTTGCACAAGGCGCTGCTTCATACTTCCTTTTTCAAGATAAAAAACTTGCTGCCCGTTACTGGTAAAGGAAAAGAATATTTCGGGAAACGACATGGCCACCCTGATGAATTCATCTACAATATGCCTCAGTTCTGCTGCATTGCTTTTTAAAAAATTTCTTCGTGCCGGTACATTAAAAAAAAGATTTTTCATGGCAATGCTGGTGCCTGTTGCTGTAGCAATAGGTTCCTGCTTTATCACCTGGCTGTTTTCAATTTCAATAAAAACACCGGTTTCATCTTCTTCTCTTTTCGATTTCAGTTCTACCTGTGCCACTGCTGCAATACTTGCAAGTGCTTCGCCCCTAAAGCCCATGGTTTTAATGGTAAACAGGTCGTCGATACTTTTTATTTTAGATGTGGCATGTCGCTCAAAAGCCATCCTGGCATCGGTTTCGCTCATGCCTTTACCATTATCAATAACCTGTATCAATGCCTTACCTGCATCATTTACAATGAGCCTTATTTCGTTGGCGCCGGCATCAACGGCGTTTTCCAGCAATTCTTTTACTGCACTGGCCGGCCGCTGTATCACTTCGCCTGCTGCAATCTGGTTGGCAATGTTATCGGGCAATAATTGAATGATATCGGGCAAAATCATGTAATTTAGAACAGCAAAAATAATACATCCTTTCCACTATAAAATTTTTAGAACCGTATGCGTAAGCTCTTTGTAATTTTTTCTTTTTTTATTGCTGTTAGCGGCTATGCACAGCAAACAGATGCCACCAAATGGGTTGACAGTGTTTTTAAAACCCTATCGCCTGATGAGCAGATTGCACAGTTGATGGTGGTACGTTTATCTACCATCAATTCGCAAACCAAAGAAGTTACTTTTTTTGACAGTGCAGTAGCTGAACTGATAAAACAGTACAATATCGGCAGCATCTGCCTTTTCCAGGGAAGCCCGGTAAAACAGGCAACCATCATCAATGCATTACAGGCAAAAGCAAAAACACCTTTATTGGTTACTATTGATGCCGAGTGGGGCGTAGGCATGCGTATGATTGACAGTGTACTGCCATTACCAAGGCAAATGATGTTGGGTGCAGTGCAGGATTCGTCCATTGCTTATGATTATGGAAAAATTGTAGCTGAGCAATGCAAACGCATAGGTATACAGGTAAACTTTGCACCGGTGGTTGATGTAAATAATAATCCCAATAACCCCGTTATCAACGACCGCAGTTTTGGAGAAGATAAATACAAAGTGGCATCTTTTGGGATACAGTACATGAAAGGCCTGCAGGATAATGGCGTGATGGCTTGTGCCAAACATTTTCCCGGGCATGGCGATGTTTCTGTTGACTCACACCTTGATTTACCTGTGATAAACAAGAGCATGGCACAACTTGAAAACCTGGAACTTTATCCCTTTAAACAAATATTTGATGCCGGTGTTGGCAGTGTGATGATTGCACATTTGTATATCCCCGCCATTGACAAAACCGCCAATAAAGCCACATCGCTTTCAAAAAATAATGTTACCGGTTTAATGCGAAACAAACTGGGATACCAGGGGCTCACTTTTACCGATGCATTGGAAATGCAGGGAGTAAAAAAATTTTTCCCTAACGGCGCCGCTTCTGTTGAATCGCTGATTGCAGGTAATGATATGCTTTGCCTGCCGGGAGATGTGCCGTTATCGATAAAAAAAATAAAACAGGCTATTGATAGCGGCAGGCTTAGCTGGGCCGATATTGAAATGCATTGCAAAAAAGTATTGATGGCAAAATACGAATATGGCCTGTCTGAATTAAAACCCATTAATTTAAACAACCTTACCAACGACCTCAACCGCAAGGTGAATATGATGCGTAAGTTGATAGCCGAAAAAGCGCTTACTGTTTTGAAAAAAACCGATAAAGAATTTTTTCCGATGCCGGCTGCCATAAACAATGGCGCTACTGATATAGTGTATGTAAGCATTGGTAACAACAGCGATAATGATTTTGCAAAAAGGGTACGTACCGATTACAATGCCGATATAGTTTATTTTGATTATAACCAGGATGCATCAAAAATTGCAAGTATTGTTACCGGTATAAAAAAGAAATATAAAAAAGTAATTATAGGCATACATAATTACAAACGTACACCTGCAGGTAATTTTGGTATCAGCAACAGCGCCGTTAACCTTGTTACACAATTACAGCAAAAAACCAATGCCATCACATTTGTGTTTGGCAATCCTTATGCAATAAAAAACTGGTGTGGGGCAAAAAATTTAGTTGCCTGTTATGAAGATGACAGCATTATACAAAATACAGCCATAGATTTATTGCAGGGCAAGATAGGCGCCGATGGAAGACTACCCGTTACTGTATGTACACAATATAAATATGGCAGCGGCATTAGTTTTGACGCCATAAACGCTTCAGCAAAAAAAGGAGTATTGGATGCATCCAAACTCACTATCATTGACTCTATTGCCGAAGATGCCATAGCCAATCAGGCTACACCGGGCGAAGTGGTATTGGTTGTAAAAGATGGTAAAATAGTTTTCTTTAAAGCTTACGGCAATTATGAATATGGTAAAGATGAGCCGGTGAGTAAAGAATCTATCTATGATATGGCATCGGTAACAAAAATTTGTGCTACCAATATTTCTGTAATGAAACTGTACGATGAAGGCAAACTGGAGCTTAAAAAAAAACTGGGCGATTACCTGCCCTGGGTACGGGGCACCAATAAAGAAAACCTAACCATCGAAAATATTTTATTGCACCAGGCAGGGCTTGTTGCATACATACCATTTTATAAAGAAACATTGGAAGCAGATGGAAGCCCATCGCCCACTTATTATTCCAAAACAAAATCTGCCGAATACAGTATACGTGTGGCAAACAACATGTATATGCGTACCGATTGGCGGGATACCATGTACAAACGGATTTTAGAAAGCCATCTTGGCCGCACCAACAGGTATATTTACAGCGATAATGATTTTATTTTTTTAGGTAAGATTGTAGAAGCCATCAGCGGTAAACCGCTTAACCAATATGTAGCAGATAATTTTTACCGCCCCATGGGTTTAACAACGGCCGGCTTTAGGCCCTTTGAACGTTTTGCATTAAACAGGATTGTACCCACCGAACATGAAAAACAGTTCAGGCAGCAATTATTGCATGGCGATGTACACGACCCCGGCTCGGCCATGTTTGGCGAAGTGGCAGGCCATGCAGGATTATTTAGCGATGCATACGACCTTGCCATGATAATGCAAATGCTGGTGAATGGCGGCAGCATCAATGGAAAAAGATATTTACAAAAAGAAACAGTTGATTTATTTACAGCCTACCACAGCCGTATAAGCCGCAGAGGTTATGGCTTTGATAAACCGGAGAAAGATAACAGGCTTCGTCCCGATCCTTATCCTTGCTTATCGGCATCACCACAAACATTTGGGCATACAGGCTACACGGGCACCTGTGTGTGGGCCGACCCAAAATACAACCTGGTATTTGTATATTTAAGCAACCGTGTAAATCCAGATGGAGGCGTAAACACCAAACTTATGAAGATGAATGTGCGTACCAACATTCAGGAGGCGATATACAAAGCGATGGGATTGTAAAAAATAAATTGATTAATCCTTAGCCAGAACATTTGTTTTAATGTTAAACCTGAATTTGTTTAAGATTTTTATTCTTCAGTGTAATTTTCATATTCTCCCTTTAGTGCATAATATCCAAATATCATAAGGCCAATGGCAATAGGTGTAAAAATACCGATGATGATTATCCAGGGTATGGGTTGATTAATATCTTTAGCGCCACCTGCTTTAATATGTGTGATGGCATTGCTAATTAAAAAATAAATAATTATTGGCGCAATAATCATACAAGTAAGTCCCATTATTTTTTTTATCGCATTCATAAACAAAAAATTTAGCCGTAATAACTATCAATACCTTTTATTTATTTTTTATCATCAAGAAATACAAATCCAATAACAAAACACAATGCCGCCACTGCAATAGGATACCAAAGCCCTGCCAGCGGATCGTTTGTAACTGTAGTAGCCAGCAGCGTAGCAATAAATGGAACCAACCCGCCAAAAACTCCATTGCCAATATGATATGGCAAACTCATTGATGTATACCTGATTTTTGTTGGAAACAGTTCAACCAGGAAAGCTGCAATGGGGCCATACACCATCGTTACAAAAACAATCATTATCCAAACCAAAAAAATAAATTTCCATTTTAGTGGCGTTGATAATATTTTTCCGGAATAAACAGGGTTATTATCCATTGCCACCCAATTGCCTCCATCATTATCTATACCGCTAGTATCAGCAATGGTTTCGGTAAACTGTATTCCTTCTTTTAACAGCCAGGTGTTTGTAGTATGTGTTATCACCAAAATACCTGTACTGGTTTTTAGGCTGTCTCTTTTAATCAAAGGATTTTTTTGTCCGGCCAGTTTTACATAACTGCGGCCTTCGGCTCTTTGCATCCATTCCTTTCCGTTTGTATCATTTAAAAATGTACTGAAGATTGGCCTGTAAAAAATTACCCCCAGGAACATACCCGTAAGCATTATCCATTTTCTTCCTGTTTTATCGCTCAGCCATCCAAAAAATAAAAAGAAAGGCGTAGCTAATGCAATTGCCCATAAAACTATTTCACGGTTTTGTATAAAATCAAGTTTAACGGAGTGTTCTAAAAAACTCTGTGCATAAAACTGGCTGGTGTACCAAATCACGCCCTGTCCCATCACGGCGCCAAACAAAGCCAGCAAAACCATTTTAAAATTTTCTTTATGGCCAAAGCTTTCTTTAATAGGGTTGGCAGATGTTGTACCTTCTTTTTTTAAGGCTTCAAACAAAGGCGATTCTTTCATTTTTAAACGGATATATATTGAAACCCCTACCAACAATATAGAAATCCAGAATGGGTATCGCCATCCACCCCATTCGCTATTAAATGCAGCATCGCTCATATTGGATTTTACCAGTAATATTATTGCCAACGCCACAAATAAACCCAATGTAGCTGTGGTTTGTATCCAACTTGTATAAAATCCTCTTTTGTCTTTTGGGGCATGTTCGGCTACATAAGTAGCAGCGCCGCCATACTCGCCGCCAAGTGCAAGGCCCTGTACCAGCCGTAGCAATAAAACAAGTAAGGGTGCAGCCATACCTATTGATTTATAGCCCGGCACCAGTCCAATTAAAAATGTAGCGCTGCCCATTAAAATAAGCGTAAGTAAAAAAGTATATTTTCTTCCAATAAGGTCGCCCAGCCTGCCAAAAACCAATGCCCCAAAAGGGCGCACTAAAAAACCTGCTGCAAAAATGGCAAGCGTACTCAATAAAGCCGCTGTACTGTTTCCTTCGGGAAAAAACTGCATGGAAATAGTTTTAGCCAGCATACCAAAAATGTAAAAATCGTACCACTCAATAAGCGTACCTAAAGAAGAAGAAATAATTATTTTACCGATTCCTTTTTCGGTTGATGAGGACATAAACAATATTTATAAAATTTTTTATGGCGCAGTAATCATAAATATATTAAATTGTAAGTAAAGTAAACAATCAGATCATTATGTATTATCCTTATCAGATAACATCGATGCAGCAATACCAGGAAGCTTATAAAAAAAGCATTGAAGACCCCGAAGGTTTTTGGGGAGCCATTGCTGAAAATTTTTTTTGGCGAAAAAAATGGGACAAAGTTTTGCAATGGAACTTTAGCGAACCCAAAACAGAGTGGTTTATAAATGCAAAACTCAACATTACAGAAAACTGCATTGACCGCCATTTAGCAACAATGGCCGATAAACCAGCCATTATATGGGAACCAAATAATCCCGAAGAAAGAACAAGAACAGTTACCTATGCAAGGCTGCACAAAAGGGTATGCCAGTTTGCCCAGGTTTTAAAAAACAATGGAGTAAAAAAAGGCGACCGTGTTTGCATATATATGGGCATGGTGCCTGAGCTTGCTTATGCAGTGTTGGGTTGTGCCAGAATTGGCGCCATACACAGCGTAGTATTTGGTGGTTTTAGTGCACAAAGCATTGCCGACCGTTTGGAAGATGCCAATGTAGAATATATTGTAACCTGCGATGGCGCATACCGTGGCGCCAAAGACATTCCGCTTAAATCAATTATTGATGATGCACTGATTGGCAACAAAACTGTTAAGCGAGTAATTGTTTATACAAGAACAAGAACACCAATTAGTATGATAAAAGGAAGGGATGTATGGTGGGAAGATGAGATGCTTTATGCCGAAGAGCAACTGGAAAAAAACGGAACATTAGATTTTCCGGCACAGGAAATGGATGCCGAAGACCCTTTGTTTATTTTATACACTTCCGGATCTACCGGCAAGCCTAAAGGCGTGGTACACAGCAGTGCAGGTTATATGCTATGGACCAACTATACTTTTGTAAATGTTTTTCAGTATAAACCCGGCGATGTTTTTTTCTGTACAGCAGATATAGGCTGGATTACCGGCCATAGTTATATAGTGTATGGCCCATTAAGCGCCGGCGCCACATCACTGATGTTTGAAGGCATACCCACCTGGCCCGATGCCGGAAGGTTTTGGGATATAGTTGACAAATACAAAGTGAATACTTTATATACAGCGCCAACTGCCATCCGTAGTTTGATGAGTTATGGTTTGGATCCTATTAAAGGAAAAGACCTTTCATCATTAAAAGTTTTAGGTACCGTGGGCGAACCTATTAATGAAGAAGCATGGCATTGGTATGATGAAAACATAGGAAAGAAAAAATGCCCGATTGTAGATACATGGTGGCAAACAGAAACCGGTGGTATATTGATTTCAAATTTTGCCGGTATCACTCCATCAAGGCCCGGTTGGGCTACACTACCAATGCCGGGTGTGCAACCTTTGTTATTAAACGAACATGGTACGCCTGCCAATGACCCCGAAGGTGAAAACATTGCATCGGGCAATCTTTGTATGGCCGCACCATGGCCGGGCATTTTTAGAACAACTTATGGCGATCATGAAAGGTATAAGTCGAATTATTTTGCAGCTTACCCCGGATTATATTTTACCGGCGATGGCGCCTTGAAAGATGCCGAAGGTTTTTACAGGATAACAGGCCGGGTTGATGATGTATTGAATGTAAGCGGCCACCGCATTGGTACCGCCGAAGTGGAAAATGCCATCAACATGCATGCCGGCGTGGTGGAAAGCGCTGTGGTTGGTTTTCCGCACGATGTAAAAGGGCAGGGCATTTATGCCTATGTGATTATGAGCCATAAACATGGCGATGATGAACAAAGCAAAAAAGATATTTTGCAAACTGTTACAAGGGTGATAGGCTCTATTGCCAAACCCGATAAAATACAATTTGTAAACGGCCTGCCTAAAACCCGTAGCGGAAAAATAATGCGGCGTATTTTAAGAAAGATTGCCGAAGGCGAAACAAAAAATTTAGGCGATACCACTACCCTGCTTGACCCCGGTGTTGTGGATGAGATACAACAGGGAAAACTGTAACAGCTATTTATTTATAGATTATCAAAAAATAAACCGGGCTTTAATTGAACCCGGTTTATTTATTTAAGTCAATCAATTTATTAATACCCAAATATTTCTTCTAAACTCAATTTCTTCACTTCGCCACATTTTTTCATATCGTTTTCGCTTAGTTTATTTTCAGATGCCACAATACAGTATGTGTATGGCTTGTTGGCAATATAATCCTGGTGGAATTTTTTTATTTCATTGTAGCCAATCTTGTCAACGGCAGCGTAAGTTTTCTTACGTATATCATAGTTAAGGCCTTTTTGTTGTGCTGTAAGATAGTTGAAGATGATGCCATCCTGTGTGATGCGTTCGGTTTCAATATCTTTTTTAATACCCTGCCTTGCATACTTTATGTTTTCTTCTACTTCCGGTAAATCATTCAGCAGTTCATTCATAGCAACTATCGATTCGTTGAATTTATCTGCCTGGCAACCTACATAAGCAATTGTCCAGAATGGATCTTCTTTTTTGTCTGGTTTAACATAAACCGCAAAAGTTGAATAAGCAAGCGCTTTTGATTCCCTGATGGTTTGAAAAACCAATGCACCCATACCGCCGCCAAAATAATTATTAAACATACCCACTACAGGTTCCATATCCGGATTGTAAGCGGCACTGTTGCGTATCCATCTTATTTCTGATTGCACCATGTTATAATCGGCAAACAACACCTGGTTCTTATCCTGTACCGCTTCTTTAAATATCATTTTTGCAGGAGCTGCATTAAAAGAAGCAGGAATTTTATGCATGGTTTTTATACCTGCTGTAAACTTTACAAGTGGCTGCGGGCCGTAATACAAAACCTTTTGTGCATACTTATTAAGGTTGTGCAGTATGTTCAGCAGTTCGGCCGATGTAGTTTCGTTAAGTTCTTCATCGCTTAATGTGTAATTGTAAGGATTTTTTGAGCCAAACCTGGCATAGTTCATCAGCCCGCTCATGATGGCTCCCTTGCTGGCCTTGGCATCTGTTCTTGCTTTTTTCATCCTAGCTTTTAATGATTGCAACGCATCATCATCGGCTTTGCAATTTTTTAAAACATCTTCAAACAGTTTTACTGCTTTTACAAAATTTTCCTGCAATCCTTCAATGGTTACAGTTGTATGTTCATTAGCTGTACTTATATTAAAACTACATGCAATTTTGTAAAATGCTTTTGTAATATCTTCTGCTGTCATCTTATCGGTACCTAAATATTGCAGGTATTGTGCAGCAAGGCCAAGTTTCTTATCGTTCCATGTTCCAATATCATAGCGGTAACGTAAACGAAAAAGGCTGTTGTCTTTATTTTGCACATACAACACTTCTGCAGGTCCTATTTTAGCTTTCTGCAAATCTTTATTGTAATCTAACCAAACAGGCTTAACCGGTGTAGCCGGCATTTCGTTTACCATTTTTACAAATGCCGATTGTGCATTACGGTTAGTTTCAACCGGTGTAATAGGTGGTTTTTCAACTTTTACAACATTCTTATCTTCTCCCTTGCGTTTTAAAATAACTACATAATTATTACCAAAATATTTGTTTGCAAATGCAACTATATCAGCCTTGGTTATTTTAGACAACTGGTCGGTATAGGCAACCTGTTGCTGCCAGTCAAGTTCATTGGTAAATGCATCCATCAATTCACTGGCCCTGCTACCATATGATTCGCTTGCTATAATTTTGTTTTTCTTTTGGTTATTGATGATAGCTGTGATAAGGTCATCATCGAAATTGCCTTTCTTAAGGTTTTCAATCTCACCCAGCATAAGCGCTTTCACATCTTCCAACGACTGGCCAAGAGTAGGCCTTCCCTGCATAAACAGCACACCGTAATCAATCAATGTAAATGCAAATGCTGAAGCACCCAGTAATTTTTGTTTTTTAACCAAATTCAAATCCATAAGGCCGGCTTTGCCATTGGTAAGTATTTGCCCAACAAGGTCGGCCATCAATACATCTTTTGATTTATTGCCAGGCAACCTGAAACCGATGGTTACATTTTCCGCATCGGGGCCCACTACTTCTGCTTCAATAGGGCTGCTGATGGGTTGTTCAGGCTTAAAAGTATATTTTTCGAATGGCTTGTTTTGCATATAAGCAAATGTGGCATCTACTTTCCTTATCATTACATCGGGGTCAAAATCGCCGCTCATAATAATACCCATGTTGTTGGGTACATAATATTTGTTGAAGTATTTTCTTATTTCAACAAGTGAAGGGTTTTTTAAATCTTCAATTGTACCAATGGTTGTTTGTAAACCGTAATTATGATTCTTGAATAATTCTGCAAAAAGTTTTTCAAACACTTTGTTGCCGTCGTTATCAAGGCTACGGTTTTTTTCTTCATACACCGCTTCCAGTTCGGTATGAAAAATACGCAATACCGGATGCCTGAAACGTTCGCCCTGCACGGCGAGGTATTTGTCGATGGCATTGGCAGGCACATCATCGGTATAAACAGTTTGTTCAAATGATGTAAACGCATTGGTTCCTTGTGCGCCCATACTGCTCATCATTTTATCATACTCATTGGCAATAGCATATTTTGAGGCTACTCCCGACACTGAATCAATACGGTGATAAATTTCTTTTCTTTTTTCTACGTCGGTTGTTTTATTGTATTCTTCATACAAGTCATCAATTTTATCTAACTGTGGTTTTTCTTTTGCCCAGTCAAGCGTACCATATTTATCTGTTCCTTTAAACAGCATGTGTTCAAGATAATGTGCAAGGCCTGTGTGGGTGGCCGGGTCGGTTTTACTGCCTGCTTTAACTGCCACGTAACACTGTATTCGTGGGTCTTTATTGGTAGGACTTAAAATAACCGTAAGCCCGTTCTTTAAAGTATAAAACCTTGCTTTAGCAGGGTCGTTGCTAACATATTTATAAGTATAGCCGCCTGATGTGGCTTCTTTCCATTCAAACTTGCCTGTTTGTGCAAATGCACTTATAACAAATAAAAATGCAAAAGAAAATAATAATGGTTTGATGAATCGCATAATAGATTATTTGAGATTTTTAAGAGTATCAAAATTACGATTATTAAACATCATATATTTACCGTTCGCAACATATTTACTTTTACTTTTGCAGTCAATAATTTTTTTAACCTTTAGTTGATTTTTTTATACGCTTCCGTGGCTATTATAGCCAAAACAAGATGAGCCATCCTAAACATATATCCATACAGGATTACACCTACAACCTGCCTGTTGAAAAAATTGCATTACATCCGCTTAATGAACGTGATGCTTCAAAATTGCTTGTTTACCGTGATGGTAAAATTGAACAAGATGTTTATAAGAATATTGCCAATTACCTGCCGGAGTGCAGCTTTCTCATCTTCAACAATACAAAGGTTATTAAGGCAAGGCTTAGGTTTAAAAAAAGCAGTGGCGGGATAATTGAAATTTTTTGTCTAGAACCTTTTGAATCAATAAACGACTACAGCATTGTGATGAATAAGACAGCTTCAGTACGCTGGAAATGTATGATTGGGGGATTAAGTAAATGGAAAGAAGAGCAGTTGCAAATGGAAGTAACCGTTGGCAATGAACATTTACAAATAAAAGCAAGACTAATTGAAAAACTTATCGATGCACATGTTGTTGAATTCAATTGGCTGCCTGCAGAAAAAAGTTTTGCCGAAGTGCTGGAACTTTTTGGCGATATCCCCCTGCCGCCATATATAAAAAGAAAAACCGAGCAGCAGGATGCAGAGCGATACCAAACCATTTATGCAAAAGACGAAGGCTCGGTTGCAGCGCCCACGGCGGGGTTGCATTTTACCCAGGAAGTTTTTAAAAGTTTATCACAAAAAAATATTGAAACAGGTTTTGTTACACTGCATGTTGGCGCCGGCACTTTTAAACCGGTAAAAGCCGCTACCATGCAGCATCACGAAATGCATGCCGAATGGATTGATGTTAGCATTGCATTTATTGAAAATCTAATTACACAATTAGATAAAAATATTGTGGCAGTAGGCACCACATCTTTACGCAGTATTGAAAGCCTTTACTGGATGGGGGTAAAAGCATATTTACAACCAACTTTACAACAGCTAACGATTTCTCAATGGGAAGTGTATGAAGCGCCATTGGCAACTTGCCACATCAAGGCTAAAGATGCATTGATGGCATTGCTCAACTGGTTAAAAAATAATAACCATCAGCGGCTGTTTACACAATCACAAATCCTTATAGCACCGGGCTATAGTTTTAAAATTGCTAAAGCCATTGTTACAAATTTTCATCAGCCACAATCAACCTTACTATTATTAGTAGCAGCCGTTATAGGCAAAAATGCAACTACTGAACAGGCAAACTGGCGTACTATTTATGATTATGCCTTACAAAACGATTTTCGTTTTTTAAGCTATGGCGATGGCAGCCTTTTATTTATGGCCCATTAAAAATAAATTCGTTTGTTTTGCAGATATTAATTTAAAAAAAATGGTTCTTAAAAAAATAATCAATACCCTTTTTGATAAGACAGGTATTTATATTGGCAAACGCCCTGTGTACAAAGGCAGCGCCAACTTTATCATTAACGGGCTGCATTATGGCAAAACTTTTCCATCGGCCAATTATGCACCCTGGCAGGGTGATGAAAAATTCCTTTTCATCTATAATCAAATAAAAAAAAATACACTGGTAGATATTTACCGCTGTTACGAACTATGGCAACTGGTTGCTAAATCGCATTCGCTTGATGCACACGCAGCCATTTTGGAAGTAGGTGTATGGCGTGGTGGCACAGCAGGCATCATGGCAAGGCAATTAACCAATTTAAAAAGTAAGGCTAATTTATACCTTGCCGATACTTTTGAAGGTGTGGCCAAGGCCGGTGAGCAGGATGATTTTTATACCGGGGGCGAGCATAAGGATACAAGTAAACATATTGTAGAAGATGTTTTGAAAAACAAAAGCGGATATCCTTATTACAAAATATTAAAAGGCATTTTTCCGGAAGATACGGCAGACAAGGTTTTAGCCTCTGAGCAATTTGGGCTTTGCCATATTGATGTAGATGTGTATTCATCAGCAAAAGATGTATTGGAATGGGTATGGCCAAAACTTATTAAAGGCGGTGTAGTGGTGTTTGATGATTATGGTTTTCACAGCTGTACCGGTGTTACAAAACTGGTAGAAGAATACAGGGGCCATACTGACAGGCAAATTATACATAACCTGAATGGCCATGCCCTGATGATAAAAATAAGTTGAGGAATTATTGCCTGATGGTAACTTTTGTACCTACGGGGATATAACTGTACAGGTCTTTCATTTCGGTGTATTTAACAGAAACACAACCATCGGTCCAGTTATAATATTTATCTACTGCCCATTCTTCCTGCGGCCTGGTGGCATGTATGGCAATACCATTGCCTATCCTTGCATTTTTAGGTATCAGGCCTTCGGCTTTTCTTAAATTAAATTTTTGATAACTTTCTTCGTTTGGATAATCGAGCAATAACTCGGGCCCCCACTTTGGATGTATCTTTTTAAGGATGACCTTAAAATTTCCTTCGGGTGTTCTCTTATCACCTTCTTTCATTTTATCACCCAGGTCTTTGCTGCCAAACACAATGGGGTAAGTGGCATACCAGCCTTCATCATCAAACACGTACAACTCATAATCGCTTTTATCTACAATAATATAATAAGGATTTGTAACGCTGTCGGTAATAACTTTTGCCTTTGCTGATTTCTTAACTGCAACCCTTTTTATTTTTTTTGCATTAAACGAAACCAAAACAATAGAGGTAATAAAAAGAAAACAAATTGTTAAAGCCCCGGTGATTTTCATGTTGTAAATTATTTCTCTTTTTATAACAAACGATGTGCCGCATAAAAATATTTTAATCTAATTTAAAACATTAACAAATATTGAAGAATGTGGAAAAAAAATCCAGCCCTCACCCGCTTTAGTATGCACTTTAACGGATAAGAAGCCGGAGGAGAGAGAAGTTTTTTACGATGCTGTTACAGTTTTTACACTTGTATTTTTACTTGCGGTATTTACCAGTTGCTAAACCTGAAACCGATATTGTATGGCCTTATATCGAGGCTGTGTTCGTACATCGATTTTGGGCTAAGCGAACCATACAACCTTACCGGCCCAATGCCAAGCTCTGCTATGTAAGAGAATTTGAATTTCTCCAGGTCGTAATCGCCTTTGTTTTTCAGTTTACCTCGTTCGCTGCTTACCTGTTTGTTACGCTGACTGTATAAATAACCGGCGCTTACACCTACGCTCAGGCTAACGCCTCTTTTTTCGTTAAAGGGCTTGCTGGTAAAATTCAGCATTAGTGGTACGGTGATATAATCAGCCGCCAGTTTATTTTTTGAAAATGATATAGAGTCTCTGAAAATAAATGCTGCATTGGTTTGTGTATTGGCAGTGTAAGGTACTAGCCCGCCTTCATTATAATTGATGGCAGATTTATACCGATAGTTGTTCAACTCAAGCCCAAGGCCATACTTAAGGTTTACATGATGCTTTACCAGGTTAAGCCGCTGCATAAACAGCCATAGGTTAACATTTACACTTTTTCCGGTACGTAATTTAAAATCGTTTTTATCCAATGGCGGGTAACCGGGCCTGTTTACCAGGTACGAACCTGCAGTTGCATAATTTGACTGATCGTTGTAATTAGCAAAACCCAGGTCAACAATAAACCAGTTGGTACTGATGTTTCTTTTCTTGTGCGGAGGTTTGGGGCCGTTGATATTTATTTCTACATCACCGTCTTTTGATGGTTTTCCTTTTTTAATAATAATCATACCGCCTATCCGGATAGTATCTTTATTATTACCCGTTTTTTCTTTTTTATCCTGTGCTGTCGAGGTAAGGCAAATAATTGCTGTGGCTAAGAGTAATGTTAGCTTTTTCATTGTTTCAATTTTAGTGTGGTTATTTTAATGCAATTTCAAAACCGGCCACTTTAATGCCATCGCCGGTGTTCACTTTAGTGGTACGTTCAATTATTCTTTTTGCTTTGCGTAAAAACCCGCCGAGCGATGTTCGTTTATTTTTATCATTATCTACATCCAGGTAGCTGTTACCGGTAGCTTCGTTATTCGTTTCTTTATTGGCTACTGCAATAATGTTTGGCGGCGTATTGTTCCTGTTATCATTGCTGGCAATACTGCCGGTGATGCCATCTTCGGCGGTTTTTCTTACAACTGCAGCATTGTTTCCGAAAACCCTGCTGGCATGATTGTTTACAGGTGTTACGTTTGCTGTTAGGCTTTGGTTACTGCTGGTATTGTTAATATTTTCAAAATCGGGTTTGGGTAAATTATTATCGTTTTTATTTTTTTCTTTTACCTGTGCTACCATGCTTTCGTTTGCCGGCTGGTTGTTTTTATGTACAACTGCATTTACATTATTATCATCATTGCCTGTTGAAAGAGTTACCGTATTTTTTTGTACATCGGCAACAATCATCTCTTTTGGTTCATCATTTTGTTCACCATTATTTTTTGCTGATGAAGATTTTGCTGTTGTTGTTTCTTTTTGCGATGGTAATAAATGTTCTTTATTATTACCAGCCAGTTCTTCATTTTGTACAGACGTAATAAATTTATTTTTATACACTGATACACCCACCCATGTTACAATACCCAGCAAAACCGCTGCTGCTGCAACTCTCCGCCAGTTAAAGCCAACTACAAGTCCGCCTTCGTTCCTGTATAAAAGTTTCTTACCAGGAAAAACTACAGCCATATCTGGCGTAAGTTTTGTTTTTGATAGTGTACTCCATTCTTTTTGTGCAGTTTCATCTGTTGCCAGCAGCAATTCAACAGGCTGTTTTTCGGCAGCCGTTAATTCATCATCGGCATATAATAATAAACTTTCCTGCAAGGCAGTAATTTCTTCTTCCCTGTAAAGCCAGTCTTTCTTTTTCAAAACAATATCATCGGCTTTAACAACCGTTTGTTGCAAAGCTTCCAGCTCTATCTTTAAATCAGGATTAGCTTGCACAAATACGTCAACAGCTTTCCTTTCTGCAGCCGATAATTCATTATCTACATACAGTAAAAAAAAGTTTTCGTAATTATGTCTGGTTATTTGCATTCTTTTTTATTAATCATATTATCCTGTAACAATTAAAGATTCAAATCCGGTTAAACAACATTTTCAGGCCGCACTATAAATTCTCTTAGCTGTAACCTTGCCCGGTGCAAATAAACTTTCACCTGGCTTTCATTAAGACCTGTTATCTGTCCTATTTCTTCGTAACTGTACCCTTCATAATCTTTTAATAAAACAAGGCTCCGCTGCTGTTCGTTCAATCTTGCCAATGCCTCGTTCAGTATCTTTTTGGTATCATGCTTTGTATAACTTGCTCCTTTTGCATTTTCAGTAAACTCCTCACGTAATACCACTCTTTTATTTTTTCTCAGGTGGTCAATCATTTGGTTATATGCGATGGTAAACAGGTAGCTTTTGCTGCGGCTGTTTTCCACCTTATCCCTGTTCATCCACAGTTTTTCAAATGCACCCTGCACCACATCTTTTGCATCCTCATTATGCCCCAGGTTTTTGAGGATAAATCGGTACACATTGTCTGCATACAGGTTAACGCATTCATTATATTCTCTCTCCGTCATACAGTGGGGGGTGGTTATATCGCCTCTATAATAGTTGTTTTAATGTACTATACGAAGTTGTACAATAAAATGTTACAGGAAAAGAAAAAACTGATAACCGGTTGCATCCCTGCGCTAATGGGTTTGGTTTGGGATGGGTGTTTTTTACTTAATTTTACAACTTATTAATATATACTACTTATGAATGAAAAATTTGTGAGCCGTATTGCCGGCGAGCTAAAAGATATTGAAACTGCAGGATTATATAAAAAAGAAAGGATTATCAGCAGCGAACAGGGAGCCGAAATAATTGTAAACGGGAAAACTGTCTTAAACTTTTGTGCTAATAATTACCTTGGCCTTTCCTCTCATCCCAAAGTGGTGGCGGCTGCTAAAAAATATGTTGACCTGCGTGGTTATGGTATGAGCAGCGTACGCTTTATTTGCGGTACGCAGGATATACACAAGGAACTGGAAGAAAAACTGGCTGCTTTTTTAGGAACCGAAGACACTATCTTATACGCAGCTGCCTTTGATGCCAATGGTGGTGTGTTTGAACCATTGTTTGGCGAAGAAGATGCTATCATTTCCGATACTTTGAATCATGCTTCTATAATTGATGGTGTGCGGTTGTGCAAGGCGCAACGCTATCGTTACATACACAACGACATGGCCGACCTGGAAGCCAAGCTGAAAGAAACAGCACATTTACGAAGCCGCATCATTGTAACCGATGGCAGTTTTAGCATGGATGGCACTATTGCTCAATTAGATAAAATTTGCGACCTGGCAGATAAATACGATGCCATTGTTATGATTGACGAATGCCATAGCAGTGGTTTTTTAGGTAAAACAGGAAGAGGTACGCATGAATACCGTAATGTAATGGGGCGTATTGATATTATTACCGGCACATTGGGCAAAGCGCTTGGCGGCGCCAGCGGTGGTTTCACCAGTGGCCGCAAAGAAATTATTGAAATGCTGCGCCAGCGCAGCCGGCCTTATCTGTTTAGCAATACGGTAGCGCCAAGTATTGTGGGCGCATCAATTGCAGTGCTTGATATGCTGAGCGAAACAACAGAACTGAGGGACAACCTGGAATCAAACACAAAATATTTTCGTACAAAAATGACGGAAGCCGGTTTTGATATAAAGCCCGGCGATCATCCTATTGTACCCATCATGTTGTATGATGCTGTGTTGGCACAAAATTTTGCAGCTAAACTTTTAGACGAGGGTATTTATGTGATTGGTTTCTTCTTTCCGGTGGTGGCCAAAGGGCAGGCAAGGATAAGGGTGCAGCTAAGTGCGGCACACGAGCAACGGCATTTGGATAAAGCCATTGCTGCATTTACAAAAATTGGAAAAGAGTTGGGTGTAATTAAATAAGAAATTTCATGTCCGAACAATCGCAAATATTTAATGCCAAAAGTGCTATCAAGGCTGCTGATCTTGAGCATCGCCGTAAAATTAATTTCAACATAGGTAAATATGATGCAGCAGTACCAAAAGGTAAAGAACAGTTTGCCAATGTACACCTGGCACGTGAAAGAGCAAAAAACATTAAATGGCGGGCCATTGAAACCTTAGATAAACAATTGGAAGAATTTGAATTGAATTTCACCAAACGTGGCGGCAAAGTGATATGGGCCGAAAACGGCAGCCAGGCAGTTGAAGAGGTTTTAAAAATATGCAAAGAAAAAAACTGCAAAACTTTGGTGAAAAGCAAGAGCATGGTTACCGAAGAGATTCACCTGAATGATGCATTGGAGAAAAACGGAATTGAAAGCGTAGAGACCGACCTGGGCGAATACATACAGCAGCTTGATGAAGAACCGCCCTATCATATAGTAACACCGGCCATGCACAAAAGCAAAGAAGATGTTGCTAAACTTTTCAATAAAAAATTAGGCACACCCATAAATTTAACTCCCGAAGAAATGACGCAGGTGGCACGTAACATTCTGCGTGAAAAATATATGCAGGCCGAGGTAGGAGTTACCGGCGCCAATTTCATCATCAGCGATATTGGAGGTATTGCCGTTACCGAAAATGAAGGCAATGCAAGATTAAGTTGTGCTTTTCCAAAAACACATATTGTAATTGTAGGTATCGAGAAAATGATTCCTTCCATTACCGATCTTGGTTTGTTTTGGCCATTGTTGTCAACTTTTGGCACCGGGCAAAAAATAACTGTTTATAATACCATTGTAACAGGGCCACGACAGGAAAATGAAACCGATGGCCCCGATGAGATGTATGTGATATTGTTAGATAACAACCGCACCAATATTTTACTTCATCCCAAACAAAGAGAAAGCCTGTATTGCATACGCTGTGGCGCCTGCTTAAATGCCTGTCCTGTTTATAAAAATATTGGCGGCCATGCTTATGGCGCCACATACAGCGGCCCCATTGGTTCTATAATAACGCCGCATTTGCAGGGCATGCAACAATTTAAGCATTTAAGTTTTGCATCATCGCTTTGCGGTAACTGTACCGAAGTGTGTGCAGTAAAAATAAACCTGCACGAACTGTTGCTCGAAAACCGCAAGGAATCGGTAGAAGAAGGGCTTGCAACTTTCACCGAAAAAATGGCCTGGAAAGTTTGGAAACTGGCCAACTTAAAAAGAAGCATGATGAATTTGGGAACCGGCAAACTAAAAAACAAAGTGGTGAATGGTATGTTTAAAGGATGGAATAAAAGAAGAAGTGATCTTAATTTTAGTCAAAAAACATTTAACCAGCTTTGGAAAGAAAGGTATAAGTAAGTTGCCCAACTTTGGTTTATAACAACTACCAGCAAACTTAATCTATAATCATTTAGATTTACTGTGTAAAGAAATTTTCAACCGCTGCATAAATAACCCATGCTGCTAATATATACACATACGGTTACTTCGAGGTTACAATACATTTGTTCTTTTATTTTTAAAGAACTGCTTGGCATTGATTACAGGTTTACCATTGATTCGGAAAATTTTCGCACTACCGAAACCCCAAAGCTCAACTATAGCAATTCCAGGATTTCCGCCGATGAATTTTTTGTTTGCAGTCATGCCCTTTTATTTGAACGGCAGGTTCAACAGCAAGATACCCGTTGCTTTACAGTAAATGGCAACAAAGCTTTTTTTAAAACTGATGAAAGTGATTTTCCCTTTGATATTTTAGCTGCATCATTTTATTTACTGAGCCGATACGAAGAATACCTGCCGCATGACAAAGACATGTATGGCCGTTACGGACATAAAAATTCATTGGCCTATAAAGAAGATTTTTTGAATTTACCTTTAATTAATATTTGGAGCCTGCATATATGCGAAAATTTATTAAAAAAATTTCCTGCACTTAAAATTGCGCCATCTACTTTTAAATTTATTCCTACTTACGATATTGATATTGCTTTTTCATATAAACACAAAGGCTTTATAAGAAATATCGGTGGCTTTTTTAAAAAACCAACCCTTGAAAGAATTAAAGTATTAACCGGAAAATTAAAAGATCCTTTTGACAGTTATGCCTGGCTGAATGCAATACATCAGCAATATCAATTAGAACCGCTATATTTTTTTTTAGTGCCGCAGCAAAACAGCCGGTACGATAAAAATATTTTGCCTTACAAAGATGTTATGTGGAGGTTAGTGAAACAACATGCAAAAAAATACAGTGTAGGCCTGCACCCTTCCTGGCAAAGCGGTGATGAAACTTCTTTATTAAAAAAAGAAAAACAACAACTTGAGGCAATGGTTGATAATGGACAGGTAGCAATTACAAAATCCCGGCAGCATTATATCCGATTTAATTTGCCCGATGGTTACCAACAACTGATTGAAGCAGGCTTTACAGATGATTATTCGATGGGCTATGGCAGTATTAATGGTTTCAGGGCTTCGGTAGCTGCATCATTTTATTGGTATAACCTTGAAAAAGAAGCTCCAACTAATTTACGCATACACCCGTTTTGTTTTATGGATGCTAATTCGTATTACGAACAAAAACAAAATACACAAGATACATTTACTGAGCTGCTGCATTATTTATCCATCTGCAAACAGGTTAACGGTAACCTTGTAACAATCTGGCATAATAATTTTTTAGGTACTGCAAAAGAATTTGAAGGATGGAAAGAAATGTATGAACAGTTTATTGTTCCGGCTCAGCAATAATCTTTTTTTGCTGTTGCCTGATACTGTAATTAACCAAGAACACACCAAGCAGTGTAACAACCGAGCCCCACATAATATAAACCGTAAGTTTTTCGTGCAACAAAATAGCTGCAATAATCATTGCCACCAATGGATTAATATATGCATACAATGATGCAATAGCCACCGGTAATTTTTTCATGGAATAAATAAATGCCACAAAACTTAAAACAGAACCCATTACAACAAGGTAAAGGATAGCCAGCCACGATGTTCCGGTGATTGCCTGCAAAGGAATAGTTTGGCCCGTGATATTTGCAAAAACATACAACATAACGGAGCTGATTAGCATTTGCCATCCCATTGCATAGTAAGGATTCATTTTTATATTGGACCTTGTTAAGAAAAGCGTACCCACACTCCAGCTTAGCATGGCAATTATTGAAAGGGTTATTCCAAATAAATAACCCTGGGGCTGTTGGTTAAATGCTGATTCGTAAAACACGATACCAATACCGGCAATACCCAAAAACAAACCGGTGAATGTAAGGGGTGTTTGATTTCGGTCTTTAAAAAATACCATTTCAATAATTACAACACTTAAAGGATACAAGGCGCCAATTAATGCACTTAACCCCGTTGGGATATATGCCAGGCTCCAGGTGCTAAGCCCGTTTGCAAAAACAAACATTAGCAAACCCATTGTTATCAACCAGCCAAATTGTTTTAGGTTTGGTAAGGGTAGTTTTTTATACAAAAGAAAAAACAACACAAAGCAGCCCCCACCTGCCAATTGGCGTATGAATGCCATTTGTAAAGCAGGAATACCCGAGATACCGATTTTACTGGCTACCCATGTAGTGCCCCAAACCACCGATGTGATGCACAAAGCCATGTAGCCGCCGGTTTTCCCTTGTGGCAATTTTTTGCCGGTAATCATTTTGTGTTGGTATTAATGTTTAAAATGCCGTTGGCCGGTTATCACCATAGCTAACCCGTTTTGTTTGCAGTAAGAGATTGAATCTTTATCCCGGATAGAACCGCCCGGTTGTATAAATGCATTGATGCCTGCCGCATGGGCAATCTTTACACAATCATCAAAAGGAAAAAATGCATCGCTTGCTAAAACAGCGCCGTTGATATCAAGATTAAACTGTTTTGCTTTTTCAATAGATTGACGCAATGCATCAATACGGCTTGTTTGGCCACAGCCTTTACCTAACAATTGTTTATTTTTTACCAAAGCAATAGCATTACTTTTTAAATGCTTGCAAACAATGTTGGCAAAAACCAAATCTTCTTTTTCGGCCAATGTGGTTGCCCTTCCACCCTCTTCTTTCCAGTCTATAAAATTGCCGTTATCATTTTGCTGGGTAAGAATGCCCTTTAAAACGGTTTTGGTATTATGCGTAGTAGTAAGTTTATTTTTTTGCTGTAAAATAATCCGGTTCTTTTTTGATTTCAACACATCCAAAGCATCAGTATCAAAAGCAGGCGCAACCAGCACTTCAAAAAATATTTCGTTGATGGCATTGGCAGTTGCCAGGTTGATGCTTGCGTTACATACCAATACACCGCCAAATGTACTTTCGGGATCACCAGCCAGCGCAGCATGCCATGCTTCATTAACCGTTGCCCTGGATGCTATACCGCATACATTGGTATGCTTAATGATTGCAAAAGTAAGGTCGTCAAAATCGCTAATGATTTGTACAGCCGCATCCACATCTACCAGGTTATTATAAGATAATTCCTTGCCGTTCAGTTTATCAAAAATTTCATCCAGGCTACCAAAAAATGTTCCCTGTTGGTGTGGGTTTTCGCCATAACGCAACACCGATTGTTCTTTATTGAAAGGGTTTGCAAAATTGGCCCCGTTAAAATAATTTGAGATAGCCAGGTCGTAACCGGTACACACATCAAAAGCTTTTATGGCAAACAGCCTGCGTTGTTCAAGCGTTGTTTCGCCATGCTGTGTTTTCAAAATATTTTCCAGTAAACTATAATCTTTTTTTGCTGCCACCACCACTACCGATTGATGATTTTTTGCAGCAGCCCGTATCATGGAAGGGCCTCCAATATCTATTTTTTCAATGATAGGGGTTTCGTCCAACGCTGTTCCCAATGCTTGTGCTTTATGCTTTTGTTCGGCTACTGTTGCTTCAAAAGGATAAAGGTCTACAATAACCAGGTCAATTTCGGGAATATTGAACTGCTTCATTTCCTGGATATCGGTTTCATTATCACGCCTGCCCAGGATACCTCCAAACACAGATGGGTGAAGGGTTTTAACCCGTCCTCCTAAAATAGAAGGATAAGAAGTTAATGATTCTACCGGTATACAGGGCACTTGTAATTCTTCAATAAATTTTTGTGTGCCGCCGGTTGAGTATATGCTAATACCCAGCCGGTGAAGCTGTTTAACTATGTTTTCTAACCCGTCTTTATAAAAAACTGAAATAAGTGCCGATTGAATTTTCTTTTGCATTGAATGAAATTAAAAAGCTGCACCAGTATAAATGCAGCTATGTTCTCCTGGTATGGGCGCAAAATTAAAGGTTTTATACCTTGCACTAAATCTTTTCTGCTAACAAGAAATATGAAAATTGTTAGTAACTAAAAATAATTTCGGCCCTGGCATTGGCTTGTATATCTAATGGAGTTTTGCCTGCATTAAGCGGCCTTGTATTACCATAGTTTTTCATAGAACTGATTCTTTTGCCATCAAACTGCCGGGAGAGCAGGTATTGCTTTACCATTTCCATTCTTTCGGCGCCAAGTTGTTCGCACACGGCATTAATACCTTCATTTTTGTATGCATGGCCGGTTATTGAAATGGTATATGTTGGGTGTTTTTTTAAAACAGATAAAACACTATCCAATACTGTATATGTTTTGAAATATAATGCCGATTCCTGAACAGGAAATGGCACAACCACAATATTAGAATCGGGGCAACCGGCATTATCGGCATACCCAAAAACATCGGGGCATTTATCTTCATTGTCTGCAATGCCATCTTCATCCCTGTCGAGAAATTGTGGTTTTTTGGGCGGGGGCGGATAATTCAAAATTATTTCGGCACGGCAATTTACCGTTAGCCCGTCTTTATCTTTGTTTACATATTTCTGCCTTGTTTTTCCATAAGCTTTTAATGAAATAATTCTTGCGCTATCAATACCACGGCCCAGTACATAAGTTTGTATAAATAAAGCCCTGTTTAGCGAAAGCCAGTAACAAATAGTGTCGCTCCCTTCATCTTTATAAGCATATCCATCAATGCTAAGTGTTACGGCATGATTTTTCAATAAAATATCCACAACACTGTCAATAGCTGTAAAAGTAAACTGGTGAAACAAAGCCGACTGTTTATAATCGAAACGGATAACGGTAGTATCACTTGCAGAAGCAGCAAAACTGCACATCAGAAAAAAAACAACTAACCGTTTTTTAAAATTCATTCCAATTATTTTAATAAGGCACGAAGGTACATACTACCAAAATATAATTATGTTGCCTTGGCAAAATTAACAGGTTTGCATATAAACTTACATTTCTACATCACAAACAAATGCACCATTTTCCGGAATAGAATAGCAAGGTTGTTTTAAGATACTGCACTCTTGCTGCCATTGTTCAATTTTCCAAACCGGGTTTGATGCATCAAATACAATAAGCTTTGCATTGAAATGCCTGGTAACCGATTCCATACTTAGCTGTGGGCTTTTTGAAATAATCACAAGGTCAGTATCAAATTTCACGCCACTTGTATCGGCAGCAAGCGGATAAGCAACAACAACTATTTTTTTGTTTTTAAAATTGAAATAATTTTCATTTGCTTTAAAGCCTTCCAATGCAGCAGACTGTTGTTTAGCCTGGAAAAAAATTCTGCCGGGTTTTAAATGAAAGTTTTGCAACATGCCTTCCTGCATCAGTGCACTATCGCCAACAAACCTGTATTGATGGCCACTTACAAAATCAATAGCCTGGTGCCCGGCCACATTATACACAATAATTTTTTGTTGTTTGCTTACCTGCCAGTTTGTAAATAACAGCATAGCCATAAACACAAACAAAGAAAATAAAGCCAATGAAAAATACCGTTTATCTTTTTTTATAAGCCAGGCGCTAAACCCGATAATGATTACATACAAGATGCAGGTAGACAGAACTGTGGCCGGTATCTTATCCCAAACAGAAAAAGATAAATTGTTTATCCATAAAATAGATTTGTTCATCAGCCAGGTTAATGCACCAACAAGTTTGCCTAAGTAAAAACTTATAAAACTTATACCCGAAAACGCAAGCAAAGCCACACCCATATATAAAATAATGGATGAAAGGGGCACGGCAATAATATTGGTAATCATAAACAGATTAGGAAACTGGTGAAAATAATAGATGCATACAGGTGTTGTAAGTAATTGTGCTGCGGCAGACACCGATACCAGTAACCATGCTTTATCCAGCAAATTGTTTTTAATATAAAACAAGTGATAGATGGGTTTTTGAAAAATTACAATACCCAATACGGCAAGGTATGACAACTGAAATCCTACATCCCATAAATAATAAGGGTTATAACAAAGCAATACAAATGCCGATACTGCCAGTGAATTATAGATTGATGCATTTTTAAAAAATAGTTTTCCTGCGCTGATGAACGAAAACATAACAGCGGCTCTTAACACAGATGCCGATGCACCGGTAAGTATAGAAAACAACCACAGGCAACTTAAAATGATAATGGCCTGTAACAGTTTGTTTTTATTAATGAACGGAATTTTTGTAAACAGCCAAACCAGCATAATGTAAATCAGGCCAAGATGCATACCCGATATGGCAATGATGTGTACTACACCTGTATTACTATAAGCCTGCACCAGGTCTTTATCCAAATCGTTGGTATATCCAATTAAAAGTGCTTTTGCTATATCCAACTGGTCTTTACCACTGCTGATATTTTTTTCCAGCACATCCAATACATATTGCCTTGCCAAAAAAATAAACTGCCTGAAACTGTTTTTTGAAGAAGGATAATTAGCCGAAACTTTTTGCCAGTCGCCGGTTTTTAAAAACACATTATGCATGATACCCTGGAAAGCCGCATAACGTTCATAATTGAAACTGCCGGGGTTACCCGAATTTTTAATAGCCTGTAATTTTTTATTGAAGATGATTTTATCGCCATAATTTAAAGCAGGCGCTGTACTGTCTTTTGAAAAATACAATAACAATTTTCCTTTACAGGATATCGTTTTTCCATCCTTTGCCACGGCTTCCACATACCCATCGGCCTTAAATGATTTTGGTTTTTCGGTAAGCGGTTCATCAATACGTACCAGCAGGTATTCATCGTTATGATAAAAATTACCATACCATTCTTTATTGTTGCGTACATTTTTTTGCCAGGTGATAAAAAGGCCAAGGCTTACCAGCATCAACTGCAGGGCAACGCCATGCAATGAACGTAACCTGAATTTAAATATCCGTGGCAATAAGTAAAAAAGAAAAAATGAAAAGCCGAAGGAGATGAAAGCTATAATGATAAAAGACAAAGGCAACTTACAATACCATTGAATAATAATACCGGTAATCAACGGCAGCAGCAGCCTTATGAAAGGAGCATTTTTCCAAAACGGTATATCATACAGCCGTTGCATACAACAAAATAAAAAAACATACCTGTAATACAAATATGTTTTAAAAATGATTGTGTAATGCTGATATTATTTGCTAAGGTGCATACTGCGTTCTTTATACAACTGCCTGAAGTAAGGGTCTCTTAAATCCTTAATGAATCGTATGGCTTCGCCGGTACTTTTCATTTCGGGGCCAAGCTCTTTATTTACTCCGGGGAATTTATTAAATGAAAAAACAGGTTCCTTAATAGCAAAGCCCGTAAGTTTTTTAGCGTAGGTAAAGTCTTTTAATTTATTTACTCCCAACATTATCTTGGTAGCAATATTTAAATAGGGTGTTTGATATGCTTTAGCTATAAATGGCGTGGTGCGGCTTGCTCTTGGGTTGGCTTCAATAACATATACATTACCATCCTTAATGGCAAACTGTATATTGATAAGCCCTTTTATTTGCAGCGCCCTTGCAATTTTTTCTGCATACTCTTCCATGGTATGTACTATTAACGGCGACAGGTTGAACTGTGGTAACACAGCATTGCTATCGCCGCTATGAATACCTGCAGGCTCAATATGCTCCATCACTCCCATCACATGAAAATCATCACCATCAAATATGGCATCAATCTCTGCTTCCTGGCAGCGGTCAAGAAAGTGATCAATCAAAATTTTATTGCCGGGCAAATGTTTTATTAAACTCAATACACCTTTTTCAAGGTCTTCATCATTAATCACAATACGCATACGCTGCCCGCCCAACACATAGCTTGGCCTTATTAAAACAGGGTAACCAACTTCATTGGCAACCTCTATTGCTTCGTCTGTATTATAAGCTGTACCATATTTTGGATAAGGTATATCCAGTTCTTTAAGCATATCACTAAAGCGGCCCCTGTCTTCTGCAATATCCATACTGTTGAACGATGAGCCAATAATATTGATACCTTTTTCGTGCAGTCGTTTTGCAAGCTTTAATGCTGTTTGTCCGCCAAGCTGTACAATTACGCCAAAAGGTTTTTCATGTTCTATAATTTCCCAAAGATGTTCCCAAAATACCGGTTCAAAATAAAGTTTATCAGCAATATCAAAATCAGTAGAAACTGTTTCGGGATTGCAGTTAACCATAATAGCTTCGTAACCTGCTTCTTTAACTGCTATTAACCCATGTACACAACAGTAATCAAACTCAATGCCCTGGCCAATCCTGTTAGGGCCGCTGCCTAATACAATTATTTTCTTTTTGCCCGAAACCAAACTTTCGTTACTTACCAGTTTGCTTTCGTTAGCAGGTTTTTTTTCAAATGTTGAATAGAAATAAGGTGTTTTAGCTTCAAACTCTGCACTGCAGGTATCTACCATTTTATAAACACGGGTTAGGCCCATGGCTTTGCGGCGTTCATACAATACTTCTGCATCTTCTTCTTTCATGATGCGGATGATTTGTTCATCGCTAAAGCCTAAAAGTTTGGCTTCTTTAAGCAAATCGTCGGGCAATGTTTTTAAACTATGTTGTGCAATTAGTTTTTCGCAATCACAAATCTTTTGTATCTGGTAAATAAACCAGCGGTCAATTTTTGTGCTTTCGCAAATACGTTTTATGCTTGCGCCAGCCATCAATGCATCTTTAATTCTAAAAATCCTGTCCCATTTTGGTGTCTTGATATATTCAATCAATTCATCGGCATGCATCAGGCTTTTACCATAATATCCCAATCCTACTGCTTCATTCTCCAAACTCTGACAAGCTTTTTGCACTGCTTCTGCAAAGCTTCGGCCAATGCCCATCACTTCGCCCACGCTTTTCATCTGGAAACCCAATGTATCTTTTGCACCTTTAAATTTATCAAAGTTCCAGCGGGGTATTTTTACAATCACATAATCAAGCGCCGGTTCAAAATATGCCGATGTTGATTGTGTGATTTGATTTTTTAATTCATCAAGATTGTAACCAATGGCCAGCTTAGCAGCAATTTTTGCAATAGGGTAACCGGTAGCCTTGCTTGCCAATGCCGATGAGCGGCTAACACGTGGGTTTATCTCTACCACAATAATTTCTTCGGTTTGCGGATTAAGCGCAAACTGCACATTGCAGCCCCCGGCAAAATTGCCCAATGCCCTCATCATTTTAATGGCGGTGTTACGCATCAACTGGTAAGCCGTATCGCTCAAAGTCATTACCGGCGCCACTGTTATAGAATCGCCGGTATGAATACCCATTGGATCAAAATTTTCAACACCGCAAATGATAACCACATTATCTGCATTATCACGCAGTAGTTCCAATTCAAACTCTTTCCAACCAAGTACAGCTTTTTCAACCAACACTTCATGAATAGGGCTTGCAGTTAAACCTGTGTTCAATGCTTCGTCAAGTTCATCCTTGCTAAAAACTATACTGCCACCACTGCCACCCAATGTAAATGAAGGCCGCAACACCAACGGGAAACCAATCTGCTGTGCAAATTCCTTTCCTTCTAAAAATGAGTTGGCAATTTTTGCCGGGCAAACCGGTATATCCAAATCAATCATCCACTGCCTGAACTTTTCCCTGTCTTCGGCTTTATCAATGGCTTTAATATCTACACCAATCAGTTTAACGCCATGTTTTTCCCAAATGCCCAGTTCATCCACTTCTTTACACAGGTTTAATGCAGTTTGTCCGCCCATGGTAGGCAATACCGCATCAATCTTGTTCTCGTCCAATATCTGTTCAATACTTTCTACGGTAAGCGGTAAAAGATACACCCTGTCGGCCATCATAGGGTCGGTCATAATGGTGGCCGGGTTGCTGTTAATTAAAATAACCTTTACGCCTTCTTCTCTTAAAGAGCGGGCAGCCTGTGTACCAGAGTAATCAAATTCGCAGGCCTGGCCTATAACTATTGGGCCCGAACCTATTATTAAAACCGATTGGATGGAATTGTCTTTTGGCATAGTAGTAACCGATGAAGCGGCGTGCAAAAGTAATTGTAAAAGATGTAAATAAAAAGTGATTATGCAGCAACTACTGTTTGTTAGTTTAACTGATATTAACATTACAAATGGCAATGCAATGATTTAATGTATCACAACTAAAACAAAACTAACTATGTGTATTCGTTTTCTATTTAGCGCTACAATGTTAAATTTGCAATACACATGATGATATTGAATACATTACGGTTTTACAGAAATACTACTTTCATTTTTTTGTTTTTATGTATAAGTGTTGATGCCGGTGCACAGTTTTTCCCGCCAAAAAATTATCCAAAAAATTATTTTGCTTACCCGGTTGTGGCAAAAAAATCTTTATCGGCAAATTTTGGTGAGCTGCGGCCCAACCATTACCATATGGGTTTAGATTGCCGTACCGACCAGGTACAAAACAAAGAAGTGTTAGCTGCCGCCGACGGGTATGTTGCAAAAGTAAAAATAGAATCCTGGGGTTATGGCCGGGCCATTTATATCAATCATCCCAACGGGTTAACAACCGTGTATGGCCACCTGAACGATTTTTACCCCGAGTTGGAGAATTATGTAAAAGAACAACAGTATAAATTAAAAAGCTGGGCAGTGTACCTGGATATTCCTGCAAATATGTTTCCCGTAAAGAAAGAAATGTTTATTGCTTACAGTGGTAATGCCGGAGGCTCGCAAGGCCCACACCTGCATTTTGAGATAAGGGATACCAAAACCGATAAAGTGCTTAACCCTTCATTATTTGACTTTCCTATACCCGATACCATAGCGCCTGATGTATATAAACTAGCTGTGTACGACAGGTGCATCAGCACCTATGAACAAACCCCAAAAATATTCACCTTAAAAAAAGTGAACGGCGTGTATGTTACTTCGCCTGCTTTAATTACTGTTAATACCGATAGGGTAAGTTTTGGCATTACGGCATTTGACAGGTACAATGGCTCTAACAACAAAAATGGTATTTACGAAACCGTGCTGTACGATAACGACAAACCCATTGCAGGTTTTCAATTAGACAGCATTAGTTACGATGAAACCAGGTATGTAAATGCACATATTGATTATAAATATCGTAGTCATGGCGGATCGTATATTGAGCATGTATCAAAACTACCGGGCTACAACAACAGTGTGTATAAAACCACCGGCGGCGATGGCGTAATTGATATTGATGATGATAGCAACCACCATATAAAACTGGAAGTGAAAGATGCATATGGAAATACATCTATTGTAATGTTTGCAATAAAAAGGAATGTTGCCTTTACTGAAAAACAAAAACCTGATTCGGTAAATTATTTTCAGCCGATGGAATTTCATCCCGGTTTTTTAAACCTGTTCGAAAACGACCAAATAAGTTTTTATTTACCCGAAAATTGCCTGTATGATTCTATTCGGTTTCAATATAAGCAATTAACATCCAACAGCGGTTTTAACATTTATCAATTGCATAACACAAGCGTGCCGCTGCAAAGTTATTTTCCCATCACAATAAAAGCATCCACCGCATTTCCAAACAAGATGGTGATGCACCGTTTTGCTAATGGCAAAAACGACTATGCCAAAGCAGAACCGGTAATGTATAATAAAGAAAGCGGCTGGTACCGGGCCAGTTTTAGGGAGTTTGGCAATTTTCAATTGATGGTGGATTCCCTGGCGCCTGTGGTAACACCAATAGGATTTAAAGACGGGATGGATTGCAGCAAACAAAAGCGAATTGTTTTTGTTGTAAAAGACAATACCGAGGAAATAAAAAATTTTACCGCCACATTAGATGGCAACTGGTTACGGTTTACAAATGATAAAGGAACAAGGTTTATTTATGAATTTGATGAAATGTGCCCGGCCGGCGAACACGAATTAATAATTACAGCAGAAGACCAGGTAGGCAATATCACCGAAAAAAATTACAAGTTTACAAGATAACCATGGCAACGCATTTAACCGAAGGAAAAAAAGCGCCGGCATTTAAAGGCAAAGATCAAAACGGTAAAACTGTTTCATTAGCTGATTATGCCGGTAAAAAACTGGTATTGTATTTTTATCCCCAGGATGATACACCAACTTGTACAGTACAGGCATGCAACCTCAGGGATAATTTTAGTTTGTTGAAAAAATACGGTTTTGAAGTAGTAGGCGTAAGCCCCGATGAAGAAAAAAAACACAAAAAGTTTGAAACAAAATACAAGCTTCCTTTTACATTAATTGCCGATGCAGGCCATTCTATTATTGATAAATATGGAGTTTGGGGAGAGAAACAATTATACGGCCGAACTTATATGGGTTTGCACCGCACCACTTTTTTGATTGATGAAAAAGGAATCATTCGCAAAATTTTTCTTAAACCAAAAAGTAAACAACATACCGAAGAGATTTTAGCAGCCTGGGCACAAATTGAAAAATAAAGATTTTTATATAAAAGAAAATTCGTGGCTTGCTAAGATAGCTGCTTTAAAACTTAAAAGCCATTCGGTAGCAATAGTGCTGGGCAAAACTATTCACCTGCACAATGTTGCTAAAAACGATTTTTTAAAAGATACCCGTTGGTTAAAACATGAACTCTGTCATATAAAACAATTTAAGCAATATGGCTTTGTAGGTTTTATAATAAAGTACCTGTGGGAAAGTATAAGAAAGGGATACTATAACAATCGGTTTGAAGTGGAGGCAAGGGCTGCTGAAAATTTATAACCTGCTAATTAAACCCATTCTACTTCGCCAAAATCAAATTGTCTTTCCCTGGCATCTACAGTTACCAGTTGGCCTGTAGCAGAAACTTCTTTTATCACTGTTTCAAAAACCTCACCTTCTTTTTTTAAAGTTACCAGGTGGTTCTGTTTATATAAATTTTGGTTATAGGCGCTGATGATGGAGTCATCCTGCTTAAGCCCGTTTATATATTTCATCAGCAACCCATGTAAAACCTTTGCCAGTTCCATCACATCAAAATCTTTACCCGTAATCTGTTTAAGCGATACAGGGTTCTTTAAGGCATCGTTATATTTTGTCTGGTTAATATTAATGCCAATGCCCACCAAGGCCCATTTCCAGTTTTTTCCCTGAATAATATTTTCAATCAGTATGCCTCCTGCCTTTCTGTCACGCCAGTACAAATCATTAGGCCATTTTATTTTTGTTTCATCACCGGCATAGTTGCTAAAAAATTCAAAACAAGCCAGCGCCACAGCCGCACTAACCTGAAACTGGTTGTTAAATTGCAGGCGGCCAGGCTCTACAACTAAGGTTAGCGCTATATTCTTATCTTTTTCGCTTTTCCACGATTTTCCCCGCTGCCCCTTACCTGCTGTTTGTTCCCTTGCAAACCAGGCCATACCATGAGTAGCCATAGCGGCATGAATCTGTTTCATGGCATAGATGTTGGTACTGTCAACCGTATCCAAAATATTAAAAAAACTCTCTTGCAGCATTACAAAGCAAATGGCAAAGAAGTGTTACTTTTGCCAATCATTGCAAGCTACAAGCCAGTTTTAATAAAAACAATAATAAAATAGGTTTGTTATCAAAATAAAGAATAAAAATAAAAGCAGATTTGACTAATTTAAACGCATTAAAAAACCGTAAAAAAAGCAATACAATACGGTTAACAAAAAACAGCAAGATCTTCAAAACAATTATTCATGCCATACTGGAGAAAAAAGGCGAAAAAATCATCAGCCTCGATCTTCGCAAAATTCCGGAAGCAGTTGCCGATTTTTTTATCATCTGCCAGGCAGGCAATACAACACAATTAAAAGCTATTGCCGATTTTGTAGAAACTGATGTTAAGCAAAAATGCGGCGAACTGCCTTATAAGCACGAAGGCAGGCATGGGCAACAATGGATACTGATAGATTACGTTAATATAGTAGTACATGTAATGCTAGAAGAACCAAGGAAATTTTACAGGCTGGAAGAAATGTGGAGCGATGCACCCACAACAGAACATGCAGGTTAATTAAAATAATTTAAAATAAAAAAAGGCTATAACCGTCTATACCGGGAAAAGCGGGTAAAATATAAGTACCCAAAAAAATTGCAAAAAATATCATGAATCAACAAGACAATAAAAGGAAATATAATCCTGATAATATGCCTCCCAAGGGAGATGACCCAAAGGGCCGCAAACCCCGTTTCAGCATCTATTGGGTGTATGGAGTAATTTTCCTTACCATCATTGCATGGAACCTTTTTCGTACCGTTAACAGCGCCGGTATTGAAACCGATCAGCAAAAATTTTATTCGATGGTTTTGCAGGGCGATGTAACTAAAATTAAAACCATTCGCAATAAAGAAATAGTACGTGTATTTGTAAACCCCGATAGTTTACGAAACAAAGCTGCCTTTTACAAACCGCTGCTGAATACCAAACCCGAAGATAAAAATTATGAGGCTGCACTTGCTGTAAAACCAGACCAGCCACAGTTGTTTTTTAATATTGTAGATGATAAAACATTTGCCCTGCAGATGATTGAATTTTATAAAAGCAATCCCACTGTTAAGCAAATAGTTGATGACCCTGCAAGCGAGGGCGAAGTGATAGGGCAAATCATTAGTTCATTACTGCCGCTGTTGCTGGTAGTGTTATTGTTTGTAATGATGCTGCGTAAAGTTGGTGGCCCGGGTGGTAGCGGTGGTGCAGGCGGTATTTTTAGTATTGGCAAATCAAAAGCCACTTTATTTGAAAAAGGTACCAGGGTAAACATCAATTTTGGCGATGTGGCCGGGCTTGATGAAGCTAAGGTGGAAGTGATGGAGATTGTTGACTTTTTAAAAAATCCAAAAAAATATACATCCCTTGGCGGTAAAATACCAAAAGGTGCATTACTGGTAGGCCCTCCGGGCACCGGTAAAACATTATTGGCAAAAGCTGTTGCGGGCGAAGCACAGGTACCTTTCTTTAGTTTAAGTGGTAGCGACTTTGTAGAAATGTTTGTGGGTGTGGGCGCCAGCCGTGTACGTGACCTTTTTAAACAAGCACGTGAAAAAGCGCCTTGTATAATTTTTATTGATGAGATTGATGCCATTGGCAGGGCCCGTGGAAAAAATATGATGATGAGCAACGATGAAAGGGAAAACACCCTTAACCAGTTGCTGGTAGAGATGGATGGTTTTGGAACCGACCTGGGCATCATCATACTGGCTGCTACAAACAGGCCCGATGTGCTTGACAGTGCTTTGCTAAGGCCGGGCCGTTTCGACAGGCAAATATCAATTGACAGGCCCGACCTTGTTGGTAGGGAAGCCATCTTTAAAGTTCACCTGCAACCGATAAAGATTTCCGAATCGCTGGATATACATAAGTTGGCCGAGCAAACACCCGGCTTTGCCGGCGCCGATATTGCCAACGTATGTAACGAAGCCGCATTGATAGCTGCCCGTAAAGGAAAAGCTGCCGTTGATATGAGCGATTTCCAGGATGCTATTGACCGTGTAATTGGCGGCCTCGAAAAAAAGAATAAGATTATCTCTCCAGATGAAAAAGAAATCATTGCCTATCACGAAGCAGGCCATGCTATTTGCGGATGGTTTTTAGAACATGCTTACCCGTTGCTGAAAGTTACGGTGGTGCCAAGAGGTACGGCTGCTTTGGGTTACGCACAATACACACCTAAAGAGCAATACCTGTATAACACCGACCAGTTGATGGACCAGATTTGTATGACACTGGGCGGCAGAGCCAGCGAAGATATTTTCTTTGGTAAGATAAGCACCGGCGCCAGCAACGACCTGCAGCAGATAACAAAAATTGCTTACAGCATGATTACCGTTTATGGTATGAACGAAAAGGTGGGCAATATTAGTTATTACGACCCCAGCCAGGAAAATGTGTTTACAAAACCTTTTAGCGAAGAAACAGGCAAGATGATTGATGAAGAAGTGCGTAAACTTATAGACAAAGCTTACCAGATTACTAAAAACCTGTTGATTGAAAAAAAGGCTGAAGTAGAAAAATTGGCTAAAGAGTTATTGAAAAAAGAAGTGTTGTTTAAAAGCGATGTGGAAGCATTGATAGGTAAAAGGCCATTTGAAGAAAAGAAAGCGCTTGAAATAATTGTTGATGAAGCAGAAGCCGAAAAAAACAAAGAAAAAGAAGCCGGCCCTTTGGCTGATAATACAACAAAAGAAGAGATAAAAACACCTCCTGCAAATTAATTACAAACTCAATTGGTATATTCAATAGTTTGTATAAGGCTTGGGCAATTTAATTAGGTTAACTATGGCTGTAACTCCGGCAAAAGAAAATATTTTAAAACGCATCAGGCAGGCGCTTAGCAACCCGGTACCATTACCTTTTCCTCAAAGCGAAGGCAACAATTCGCTTTTTCATAAGCCCTCCGATTCGCTTGATGTGGTATTTGCCCAGGAATTCATCAGCATGCAGGGTAAGTTTGTTTATTGCATGGATGAAAATGAAATGCGGCAGCAGTTGCGTTTGCTTATTGATGAAAGGCAATGGACAAAAATATTTTGCAACAGCGATGAATGGAATGAAGCATTTAGCACCACTATCAACCTGGCTGGCTGCGATGCCTCTATTACAGGTTGCGAATTTTTAGTGGCCCGTACCGGCACCATTGTTTTAAGCGCTGCACAACAAAGCGGCCGCACGGTAAGTGTTTATGCACCTGTTCATATCTGCATTGCCTATACCAGCCAACTGGTATATGATGTTAAAGACGCTTTGCAAAAAATAAAAGAGAAATACAGCGGCCATATCCCCTCCCTTATCAGCTTTGCAACAGGCCCAAGCCGTACGGCCGATATTGAAAAAACACTGGTTACCGGCGTACATGGCCCCAGGGAAGTGTATTGCTTTTTGATAGAGGCATAGTTGCATTTTTTCAAGTATCTTTATTTAACTATGAGTAACGATATTTATAAACTGTTTGTGTACGGCTCCCTGCGTAGTGGATTTCGTAATCCTGTGTATCAATACCTCACCAAATATTTTACATTACTGGGCGAAGCCGTTGTAAAAGGCAAGATGTACGACCTGGGCGATTACCCCGCCGCCTCCGCTACCGAAGAAGATAAATTTATTTCGGGCGAACTTTATGAGATAAATAACCCCGCCGAGTTTTCGTGGGCCATTGGCCAGTTAGACGATTATGAAGGGCTTAATACCGAAGAAGGCGAAACCCCATTATATAAACGGGAACCGGTTATTGCTTACCGGCACGGTGAGCCACATAAGGCATGGATATATTGGTTTAACGGTAGCCTTGATGGCAAACCCGAAATTGAATCGGGCGACCTTTTGCAATACCTGCAGCAAAAAAACAAACCCTGGTAAATGAACATTGCAAAAGACAAAAAGATATATTTCCTTTCCGATTTTCACCTGGGGGCTCCCAATGCGGCAGCAAGCCTGCAGAAGGAAAAAAAAATTATCCGTTTCCTGGATGAAGTGAAAGCTACCGCAGCACAGGTTTTTATTGTTGGCGATATGTTCGACTTTTGGTACGAGTACAAAAAAGTAGTGCCCAAAGGTTTTGTACGCATATTGGGTAAGCTTGCCGAGCTAACCGACAGCGGCATACCCGTTCACTTTTTTGTAGGCAACCACGATATGTGGATGAAAGATTATTTTAAAACAGAACTTAACATACCGGTTTATTTTGAACCAAGGGCTTTTACCTTCAATAACAAAGAATTTTTAATTGGGCATGGCGATGGGCTGGGCCCCGGCGACCGTGGTTATAAATTCATAAAAAAAATTTTCCGCAATAAAACCTGCAACTGGCTGTTTGGCATTTTACCGCCGTACATCGGCATGGGAATTGCAAATTATTTCAGCCGTAAAAGCAGGGCACAGGCCGGGCAAACCACCGAAGTGTTTTTAGGCGAAGACAAAGAATGGCTTATCATTTACTGTAAAGAAGTGTTACAAAAACAGCATTACGATTTTTTTATTTTTGGACACCGCCACCTGCCAATAGATTGCAAGCTGAACGAAACAAGCAGGTATATTAACCTGGGCGATTGGATGAACTATTGCAGCTATGCTGTTTTTGACGGAAACGAAGTTGCTTTGAAATATTATACAACCGGCAACAAATAATACAACTGTAAAATAATGGCTTAACCAATACATATTGTTACAACTAAAATCAATACCAGCTTTTCTTTGCCTTTGTACAGCAATGTTAGTCCCTTCGGCAGCAAGCGCACAAAGCGATTCGGTATTTAAGTTTATTAAAACCATTAGCGGCAGTTATACATATTTTAATGTAGATAACCTGGATAACCTGTACCTGGTTACCGCCGGCAACCAATTAAAAAAATTAGATGCCAACGGCGATTCGGTTGCCGTTTATAACGATGTAAAAAAGTATGGCAATCCTTCGTTTATTGATGTAACCAATCCTTTAAAAACTTTACTTTACTACAAAAATTTTTCAACCGTAGTAATGCTCGACAGGTTGCTTACCGTACGCAACACAATTAATTTGCGAAAGCACAATATTTTTTATGTAAATAATGTAACACTATCGTACGATAACAATATGTGGATTTTTGATGAAGAAGATTTTAAACTCAAAAAAATAAATGAAGAAGGCAAGACACTGCTTGCCACCGTTGATTGGAGAAACCTGTTTGACTCGGTGCCTGCGCCTGTTAAAATAATTGACCGTAATGATTTTGTTTATCTCTACGATCCCCAAAAAGGTTTTTATATTTTTGATTATTATGGCGGCTTTAAAAACAGGATACCACTTTTACAATGGACCGATGTGGAAGTGAACGGTAATACTTTGTACGGCTTCTGTAATAACAAACTGTATAGTTACGCATTAAAATCGCTGCAGTTAAAAGAATATACTTTGCCGCCTTTCTTCGGTAAGTTCATCTCTATAAAAGCCATGAACGGTAAAGTGTACCTGCTAAATGAAAAGGGGATTGATGTGTATCAAATAAAATAAACTTATTGGTTCAGTATATCTATAAGTTCTTTATCCCATTTACCTGTTTTGCCATATTCCACCACACGGCCCATTTCTTTTCCGTCTTTCATTACTATAATGGTTGGCACAAGCGTTACATCAAAAGCCTTAGTGATATTGCCCAGCGAATTTTTTGCACGGTTTACACCAAACAGGCTGATGGCATCATCTGCCAAACCGCTTAGTTCTTGCAACTTAAAAAACTTTGGTAAAATAAATTGTGTATCCTCACACCAGGTACCACCAAAAACAACAAAATGGAATTTACCGTTTGCTCTTTTAAAAGCATTGATGGTTGCCGTATCGGGGTTATAATAACTTTGGCTGCTTTTGTACCATGCAAAAGCTGTATCATTTTTAAGTAAGTCTTTATTGATGATACCCCTCAGCACTTTCACTTCGGGATGTTTTTCATCCTGGCTCACTTCGTATTGTTCCTGCGCAAAAGCCCTGCCGGCGCCACCTGCAAAAAGCAACAATATCAATAGGTACCTGTTCATTTTAAAATTTTAATAGAAAATAAATTGTGAGGAGTAAATATCGGTTCAAAAAAAATAACTGCATCCGCAAATATGTTAAACGGAAGTTATAAACCGGCTTTCAGTTCGTTCAAAAATCCTTTCAGTTTCTTTAAAGATTCTATCAGCTCAAATTTTTCTTCGGCCCGTTTGTTTTGTTTTAAAAATTCTTTGGCGCCTTCCATGGTATATTTTCTTTCACGCAACAAATGGTAAATCAGTTTAAGATTTTTAATATCCTCGGGTCTGAAGAGCCGGTCGCCTTTGCCATTTTTACGGGGTTTTAAAATATCAAATTCGTTTTCCCAAAACCTTATCAGGCTTTGGTTTACCTTAAACATATCGGCCACAATACCAATGGCATAATATTTTTTTTCAAAAAGTATTTCATCGGCCGGTATTTCTATAAGGTCGGTGCCGGCATCTTTTTCCTTAAGGCTCATGCGGCCCCTGTTGGTTTTTTTATTATCGGTTTTTGTTTTGATTTTTATTTTGTCGGCAGGGGGCTTTGTTAAGGTATGTGTTTTGGCAGCCGGTTTATTGTTAACCGGCGTTTCATCAAAATCAAAAGATATCTGTTGTAAAGGCATAGCTAAAATTAAAGAAAAGTTTCGGCTTAGTATTGAATTAAAAAAGAAAAACTAATTGTCAAAACTTTTGGCACTGCCGGTAGCAACAATTTTTTGCTGCCAAAGGTAACCACTGTCGCCATAAGCTGTTGCCGCCGTCTGTGTCTTTGACCAACGGCATTGCATACTCTTACATTCAAAATGTAAAAAATAAATATTGATAAGGCATCTAAAAATGTTGCATTGCTTTATAAACAAATTATGTACTTTGGTACATGGTATTTAGTTATTGAATTTTTTAACCACAGGTTTTATTTAATTGTGAAATTAGTAGGAGCATAGTACGCCGCTTGTTGAAAACAAGGCGGCGGTAAATTTTCTCCTTTTGCTTTTATTAAATAGAGGTTATACTTAGTAGTTGATATTGTCAATTACCTATAAGTGGTATATTTAAAAATACTGAGCAAATAATTTGAAAAACTCATTTTTTTTTTTTTCACTTTGCCTGAATTTTTCAATAACCAAAACTAACTTTATGAAAAAGATTATCATTTATTCACTTTGCTTGTCTTCAATTATTGCTTGTAAGAAAACAGATAATTTTTCTGAAGAAAATAAAGTACCAGTTACCAGTCAGTCTGTTCAAAAACAAATTGAATTTGGCAACAAACAGTTAAAACAAATTACCCAAGGAGTGGCAATGCTGGCAAAAGACAAAGAGTTTATATCATTTGTACACAAAGAAGTAAAAAAGAAATTTGATGGTGAATATGAAGTATTAATCCAGGATTTACAAAGAAATAGTAATTGGAGCCAAAAAATGGATTTGCCCATTATTAACGATGCCCTAAACGCTTTTAAAAATATTGACGGGAGCAATTATTACCCTCAAATTTACATCCCTAAGTTTCAAAATGATGAAGATTTAAAAAGATAAAAAGTAATGAAGGGGCTACTAATAATGCAGCTGAGGAACAAATTGTATATATTTATTACAGTGGAGATTCAGAAGTTGATTCAGCAACTAATGATAATGACAGTTATGCAGGATATATTTTGGATAGTAGCAATCAGTTGGTATATTGGGGAATGGTTAATGAAGAATATGCCAATGAAAATGAAGTTTGGATAATTTCTATAAACGAATCTGTAGGTAATGAAGGAAATTTCTGCCCACCTGAAAACATTAATGGAGTTAATCAGTATTGTCCAGAATCACTCAATGGTTGTTGCGGAACAGGAGGTGGTGGTGGTGGAGATACTCCTTCAGGTTGTAATGGTGATCCAGATTGCGATTCTACTGCCTTAAGTATAGCTTGGCATCCTGACATGAATTTGCATTATCCTGTTAATTGTAAAATTGACCAAATGCTGGTTAAAGATTATAAGGAGTCTTGGCTTTCAGGTGCATCAGAAGTTTCCATTAAAGCTTCACTAAATTGCCATAACAATTTAGAAATGGGAAGGCATAGATCTATAGCTGGAAATATGCAATACAAATCGGACCAAACAAGTAATTACTTGGGAAGATTAATTAGAAAGTTTAAACGAAAAGAAATAAGACATCAAACTATTATATATAATGTTAGTTATTCTTTGCAAACTAGATGGCCAGTTCAATATTATCAATCTGACCCAATATGGTTTGATTATTTAATTTTTGAAAGAGATGCTTGGCCAGCTGCAAGAAATTTAAGTCCATATGATAATATGTATGGAAGACAAGATTTATTAAACGCTCCATTTTCTAATGAATTTTCACCAATTTGGCATTTAACATACAGATCAAATAATAAAAATAATACAACATGGCGCTTTCCATATGCTACTGGAAGTTTATGCAGTAATATTAATTTGGTTGGTAACCAAAATCAATATTACGCTACAGGTTATGTTAATAATAGTGAAATTAGCTTTAATACCATCGGATATTAAAAACCTTGCAGTTAGTATTGCAACTTTAGTTAACTAAAGTTGCAATACTAATTTAAAGAATCATATTCTATATGTCATTTCTAAGAAATTATGTTTTTATCATTGCCATATTAGTTCATCATAATAGTTATGGCCAAAAAAAATCTTCGGGTAATATTTTTTTTGAACCCGGTATAGCATACAGGCAGGGGTTATTAGAGCTTAAAAACTACCCGGTAAGGGGCGGAAGAAGACAAGATGATATGGGTTACCAGTTTGGTGGTATTTCTATGTTAAGCAATGTATTTATGTTAAACCTGGTTGGCGGATATTCTTTTAATGACAAAAACAGGATACAACTCTCAAATTACTTTTACAAAAACTATTTAGTTACACTTGCTGATTCAATTAATATTCTAACGGAAAAACTTTATTCATATAAAACTGATATTTTTATTGACTATGTCCATACATTCATTGCCCGAAAGAAAAAGAAATTAATTTTTGAAATTGGTGCTGGTATTGGAATAATGAATTTAAGTAAATCATTCACCTATATTGATTATGAATATGTTTATGATGAAAACAATAATTATGTAAAGATAAAACGGGAACTTACTGAGAATGCCTTTTCTTTCTTTGCTCCTCGTTTAATTGTAGGATTAAAATATAAACATGTCCAATTCCAATTAATAAATCATATCACTCCAGATGATGATTTAAACAATAAAATTTCATTTTGGATTGAAGGCAGGCTGCTATATCATATAAAAGTAACCAAAAGAAATAAATTACATAGTTGATTTTTTATTCAATTTCACTTTATCTTATTCTTTATGAAAATATTTTTTGTTACCATAATTTTTGTTTTTGGATTTTCATCAGCATATACGCAAAGCAAAATTAAATTTGAACCTACTATAGAAACAGGAATTGCTTTCAGGCCTGGTTATATCGAAATGTCAAACTCATCAAAAATACCAGGACAGCCTTATACCACTTATGCCTATAGCAAGGCGAAGCATTTTAATAATATTAATCTGTCAATTGCTATTCAGCAATATATTCTAAAAAATAGAATAAGCCTTCAACTGGCATCATACTTCAGATATAACCATTTGTATTATGGAAAAAATTCCCAGGGCATTTCATCAGCATCCGAAAAAGAATTCAAACGTCTTAAATATGATGTGTTTATTGACGGTCTTTATCATTTTAAAAAAAGAAAAATAAATTCAATCGGGTTTGAACTTGGTGCAGGAATTGGCTATATGAATTTTGGTACCCAATTTAAAGATTCGGCGATGGTAAATAATAGATATATGGAAATAAAGAAAGGGTTTCGTTTTCTTGCTCCACGTTTATTGATAGGCGTCAATAAAAATAATTTTTCATTTTTTACTATAGCTCATGGTACACCTGATGCTGACTATGAACCCAATCCAACCATTTGGCTTGAATTTAAATTAGCCTATTCATTCTCTCCTTTCAAAAAAAAATAATTAATCAAAACTTTTAGCACTGCCGGTAGCGGCAATTTTTAATACACGGTCGTATTGTTCGGCATTAAGGTCGTTATAGAAAAAATAAACAGGGTCAACCGGGTTTCCGTTAATATGCACTTCGTAATGCACATGCGGCCCGGTACTTGCGCCGGTGCTACCCACCCATCCAATCACTTCGCCACGATTTACATGCTGGCCAACCTTTACCTTTATACGCACCATGTGCATGTATTCGGTTTCGTAACCATAGCCATGGTTAATAATTACATGGTTGCCCGTGCCGTTACCCGGACCTGCTGTGGTAACAGTACCATCGCCGGTGGCATAAATGGGCGTGCCTTGTGGCGCTGTAAAATCAAGCCCGTTGTGCATTTTAGCAATACCGTAAATAGGATGTATCCGCAATCCAAAACCACTGGCTATCCTGGTTAGTTGTTTGTTACTGATGGGCTGTATGGCGGGTATGCTGGCAAGTTTGGTTTCCTGGTTATTGATAAGTTTTTCAATAGCATTATAACTTTCAACCTCATAAGCCATCCTTGCTTTAATATTATTAAGTGTTTTAGCAATTTCTGCTCCCAGGTCATCACCTTTAATAAGGTTAATCTTATCTATCTCTTTTTTCTTTTCAATGGCTTTTGTACGGGCACTATCGGTTAAGGGTGTGGCTTCAAAAATAGAACGGTACACTTCATTATCTCTTTTTTCCAACTCGGCCATCTGTTGTTGTAATACTTTGGTTGTTGCTGCCAGGGTATTATAATTATCTTTTACGATTTCGTATTTCAATTGGGCTTCTTTATCGGTAGCCCTGGGAAAAAAATTATTATATAACCAGATGATGATGGCCGATGTAACCAGCGCCGCAGATATAAAACCAAATACCCTAAGCAGTTTCACCCGCAGTGGCGTAACCAGCTTTTCATAACGAAGCGAATGGGTGTTATAATAGTATTTGATTTTCTTCATAATCTCGTGGTGGCTTGCCGCTTGAACCTGTTTTATTACCTTTGCTGCCATTGAACAAAAGTTTACAAATATAGTCCCATATACAACAAAAATCAACCCATATAAACATTTGGAATATGATGACGAGCGCTGACATACGACAACAGTTTTTAGATTTTTTTAAATCAAAAGGACATGATATTGTACCATCAGCGCCAATTGTTGTAAAAAACGATCCCACCCTGTTGTTTACAAATGCCGGTATGAACCAGTTCAAAGATTATTTCCTGGGTAATAAGCAGGCGCCCAACCCACGGGTAGCCGATACACAAAAATGCCTGCGTGTGAGCGGCAAGCATAATGATTTGGAAGAAGTGGGAGTAGATACTTACCACCACACCATGTTTGAAATGCTGGGCAATTGGAGCTTTGGCGATTATTTTAAAAAAGAAGCCATTGCATGGAGTTGGGAACTGCTTACAGAAGTGTACAAGATTGACAAAGACAGGTTATACGTTACCGTTTTTGAAGGCGATGAAAGCGAAGGGCTGCCAATGGATGAAGAAGCATTTAACGAATGGAAAAAAGTTATTGAGCCGGGCAGGATATTAAAAGGAAATAAAAAAGATAATTTTTGGGAGATGGGTGATACCGGGCCATGCGGGCCATGCACCGAGATACATATTGATTGCCGAACCGATGCAGAAAGAAAAAATATAGATGGCGCTTCATTGGTTAACAAAGATCATCCGCAGGTGATAGAGATATGGAATAATGTGTTCATACAATTTAACCGAAAAAAAGATGGCAGCCTGGAAGAATTGCCTGCCCGCCATGTAGATACTGGTATGGGCTTTGAAAGGCTGGTTAGGGTGTTGCAAAACAAATCATCTAATTACGATACAGATGTTTTTACAGGCACTATTACAACTATCGAAAAAATAGTTGGTAAAAAATATGATTATAGCGATAGCAAAGAAGCCATCGCCTTTAGGGTAATAGCCGATCATATACGAGCCATCGCTTTTACCATTGCCGATGGGCAGTTGCCATCAAACACCGGCGCAGGTTATGTTATACGGCGTATCCTCCGCAGAGCAGTACGTTATTATTATTCGTACCTGCATTATAAACAACCGTTGCTATATCAATTACTGCCGGTTATTGCCTTGCAGTTCGAAAAGGTTTTTCCCGAACTAAAAAAACAGCAGGATTTTGTTTCTAAAGTAGTGATGGAAGAAGAAACTGCATTTTTAAAAACGGTTGATAATGGTTTGATGATGCTGGAGCAATCAAACAAAAATATCAGTGGGCAGGAAGCATTTAAACTGTACGATACATTTGGTTTTCCGTTAGACCTAACAAAACTGGTGGCTGCCGAAAAAGGTTTGCAGGTAGATGAAAAAGGTTTTGAAGATGAAATGCAAAAACAAAAAGAACGCAGCCGGTCTGCATCTGTATTAGAAACCGAAGACTGGGTAGTACCCGTAAATGATAATAATAATACAACCGGTACCACTCAATCGGTTTTTGTTGGTTACCATACCCTGGAAACAAAAGCACATATTGTAAAATACAGGAAGGTTTCGGGCAAGGGTAAAAAACTTTACCAGTTGGTTTTAAACCAAACTCCTTTTTATGCCGAAAGTGGCGGACAGGTTGGCGATACCGGCACACTAACCATTGGCAATACAGAAACAAAAATCATCGATACTAAAAAAGAAAACGACCTTATCATACATTTTGCCGAAAAAATTCCTGATGATGTGAGCGGAGAAGTTATTGCAATGGTTGATGCTGAACGTAGAAACAGAATTGCCCTGCACCACAGCGTTACACATCTTATGCATGCTGCATTACGCAAAGTGCTTGGCACACATGTGGCACAAAAAGGAAGCCTGGTAAATGAAGAGCACCTGCGTTTCGACTTCAGCCATTTTGCAAAAGTTAGCAACGAAGAAATAACTGCTGTAGAAAATATGGTAAACGAAAAAATAAGGCAAAACATTCCCATTGTTATAAAAGAAATGCCTAAAGACGAGGCCATTGCCCTGGGCGCCATGGCTTTGTTTGGTGAAAAATATGGCGACCGTGTACGAGTGGTAATTATGGATGAAAATTATTCTATTGAATTGTGTGGCGGCACACATGCAGGCAGTACCGGCAACCTTGGCTTTTTTAAGATAACACACGAATCAGCCGTGGCTGCAGGTGTACGCCGGTTAGAGGCAGTTTGTGGCAAGGCAGCAGAAAAATTAGTGCAGGAAAAATTTGATACGCTGCATGCAATAAGTGAATCATTAAACAGCCCTGCCAACCTGAAAAAAACTGTAGAGCAACTGGCTGCCGAAAAATCATCATTGCAAAAAAGAATTGAAAGCCTGGAAACCCGCCAACTGGTTGGCATCAGGAATTCACTTTTACACAAAGATGAAATCATCAATAATGTTTCGTTCATCAGCGATATTGTTGAAGTAAGTAATGCAGATGCACTTAAAAAATTATGTTTCGATATAAAACACCATGTACACGATCATCTTGTGGTACTTTGCAGCAATATAGATGGTAAGGCATTTGTTGCTATTGGTATTTCTGATACGGTGGTAAAAGCAAAAAATCTTGATGCCGGAAAAATCATAAAAGAACACATAGCGCCGCTGATAAAAGGCGGTGGCGGCGGACAAAAAAACCTGGCCACGGCAGGCGGGCAAAATGTAAGCGCTTTACAGGAAGTTATAGATAAAGTAAAATCATTGTTGTAAAGTTTTATGTGCAGGATTTATTTTATTCAGCATACCATATATGTATGAATAGTACATGTATTAATGTTCTATTGATTCTTAAGCCCCATTTATCAGTATTATTTTTTGTGTTTTATAGTTGCTTCAAAAAATTATGTTAAACCAAAAATTTTATCTCCGAAATATTTCGTAATACAAAAAAAGGTTTTACATTTGACCTACTAAACATTTCGTACATAAAAAATATAGTCATGAAAAAAATTGTTTTTACGGTTGCCTGTATGCTTGCAGCAGCCTTTACCACTACAGGTTTTGCACAGGATGGCAAAGCTGATAAGGATAAAAAAGAAACCCAGGAAATAATTATCCGTAAAAAAGGCGATAAGGATACAAAAGTGGTTGTTGAAATTAAAGGTGATAAAATTACCATAAACGGAAAACCTTTATCCGAATTTAAAGATGATGAAATAACAGTTAATAAAAGAAATATCATCATTAGGGATGGCAAAGGCAATACAAGGTTTAGGATGGCGCCCGAAGATTTTGATGGTTTTAGTTTTTGGAATGATGACAGTGATAAGACCACTGCATTTTTAGGTGTTACCACAAGTGTACAAGATGAAGAAAAGAATGCAGGTGGCGCAAAGATTACGGATATAAGTGAAGGAAGTGCGGCTGAAAAGGCAGGTTTAAAAAAGGGTGATGTTATTGTAAAAATCAATGACAAAGAAGTTAAGAACCCTGCAACCTTATCGGAAGTAGTTACCTCTTTTAAACCAAAAGACGATATTACTGTTTATTACGAACGTGATGGAAAAACATCATCGGCAAAAGCTACACTTGGCGAGCGCAAGGAATCGAAGTTGATGACCTATTCATTTAACGGGCCCGATGGTATTGCCAGGTCGTTTACCATGCCACGTATGAATGGTATAAATGTGTTACCCAATGATGAAATGTGGAACGACAAGGAGTTAGGTGATATGTCACCAAGAGTATGGAGCCCCGGTAAAAATTTTAATTACGATTATGAATTTAATAATGATGCATTTCCCCGGCAGCAAAAACTGGGCATTAAAATACAGGATACCGAAGATGGCAAAGGTGTAAAAGTGCTGGATGTAGATAAAGACTCTCCTGCCGATAAAGCGGGACTTAAAAAAGATGATGTGGTTACAGAAATTGGAGGCAATAAAATAACAAATACCGATGAAGCAAGGATGCAGTTAAATTTAAACATGGGCAAAAATGCTTACAACATTAAAGCAAAACGTAATGGTAATACTATGAATTTTGATATAAAGATTCCCAAAAAGTTAAAAACCGCCAATTTATAATATTGCCACAAAACAATAATTTAAGTTATAGTAATATAAGCCATGAAATAGCATGAGAGAATGCCCTGGTAATTTTCCGGGGCATTTTTGATTTTTATATTCTCAGCCTTATTACATGATTTTTAAATGAATTATGCACTGTATTCACAAATTGCCCAATGCCTGCCGCCCCTTACCTTTGCAAAGTGAAAATTAATGACAAATACCAGGCAGTTATAGGATTGGAAGTGCATACACAATTACTTACCAACAGCAAACTATTTTGTAGCGATAGCGCTGCATTCAGCACCAATCCCAACACACATATTAGCCCAATAACACTGGCACACCCCGGCACTTTACCAAAAATGAACAGCAAAGCAATTGAGTATGCCATTAAGCTTGGCTTGGCTTTGCAATGTGATATTACACAACAAAATTATTTTGCCCGCAAAAATTATTTCTACCCCGACCTGCCAAAAGGTTACCAAATATCGCAACATACTACCCCCATTTGTAAAAACGGGTTTGTGCCTATTGTGGTTGATGGTGCGGCACGTAATATCAGGCTTAACCGTATCCACATTGAAGAAGATGCCGGTAAGAGTTTGCATGATATAGATGAAAATTATACCGCCATAGATTTAAACCGTGCCGGAGTTTCCTTGCTTGAAATTGTTAGCGAACCTGATATACATAGCAGTGATGAAGCCTTTGCTTACATTACCGAACTGCGTAAGTTAGTAACCTGGCTGGGTATTTGCGATGGCAATATGGAAGAAGGCAGCATGCGTTGCGATGCCAATATTTCAATACGGCTGAAAGGCGAAACCAAACTGGGCACAAGGGTTGAAGTGAAAAACCTTAACAGCATCCGCAATGTAAAAAGAGCCGTAGATATAGAAGTGCAACGCCTTATTGGCCTTGTTGAAAATAATCAACCCATCATACAGGAAACCCGAAGCTATGATGCAGACAACAACATCACTTTTTCGTTACGCTCAAAAGAAGATGCAGATGATTACCGTTATTTTCCCGAACCCGACCTCACTCCATTTCATATAACGGATGATTATCTTACTACTATAAAAAATGCCTTGACGGTTTTACCATCAGCTTTAAAAGAGCACTATGTAAATAATTTGAAACTATCTGACTACGATGCTTCTGTTATTTGCGATGACAAAGAGCAGGCAGATTATTTTGAAGCATTAATTAAACATACAACAAATTATAAGGCTGCTTCAAACTGGATGCTGGGTCCTGTTAAAAGTTATTTAAACGAACACCAAATTACTTACAAACAGTTTTCTTTACCTGCAAGTAAGCTGGCTGCATTAATAAACCTGGTTGATGAAGGGAAATTGAGTTTCAGCATAGCAGCATCAAAAATTTTTAATGCAGTATTAAGTAACCCAAACAAGCAACCTTTGCAACTGGCAGAAGATATGAATTTGTTATTAGAGTCTGATAACATTGCAGTAGAACAATGGGTAGATGAAGCAATAGCTGCTATGCCCGATAAAGTAAAAGAATACCGAATGGGTAAAAAAGGGTTGATAGGGCTTTTTGCCGGACAGGTAAAAAAAATAAGCCGTGGCAAAGCCGATATGCAAATAGTGAACACATTATTAGAAAAAAAATTAAACAATTGATACATGAAAAAAACAATTACGGCAGCATTTGCCGCAGTTTCGTTGCTGGCCTGTAATAATAATACAGGCAGTGGAAAATTTTCTGTTACAGGAGATTTACATGCAGTACCCGACCAAAAGATTTACCTGGAAGAACTTTATTTCAGCGAAAGGAGGCCCGAAGTACTGGATACTGCAGAAATAAAAAATGGAAAATTTAATTTGGAAGGCATTGCCAAAGAAGAAGGTTTATACCGCCTGCGTACACAAAGTGGTAAACAAGCTTTTTATTTCGTTAATGAAGGAAGCCAAATAAATTTAAACACCGATAGCAGTTCCTCAAACCCTGTTTTTAGCGGTGCTGCTAATAGTTCGCTAAACAAACTGATGAAAACCACAGATAGTATGGGTTTGATAATTGCAAGTAAAGACAGGCTACTTTCTGAATTTGCAAAATCGGGCATTAATAAAACAGACAGCACTTTTAATGCAGTGCTTACTGAATATAATAGTTTAACAGAAGGTTTTAGCAAATACGTATTTACATACTGCGATACAGCGAAAAACCCTATTGTAGCATTATATGCAGCTACCATGGCTCCGGTTGAAATATCAAAACTTGAAATTCCGGTGGCTAACCTGGCTAAACGTTTTCCGCAGCATAAAGGTATTGCGGAAGCTCTTGCTTTTATTAAAGCAAAATCTGTAACACAAAATAATGCTGAGCCACCAGCACAATCAAGGCCGGGAGTTGGCAGTATGGCGCCTGATTTTACCATGAACGATGTAAACGACAAACCCTTTTCATTAAGCCAGCTAAAGGGCAAATATGTACTGGTAGATTTTTGGGCAAGCTGGTGTGGCCCCTGCCGTGCCGAAAACCCTAACGTGGTACTTGCTTACAGTAAGTTTAAGGATAAGAATTTTACTGTATTGGGAGTATCGCTCGATAAGGACAAGTCTTCGTGGTTAAAAGCTATAAAAGATGATAACCTTAACTGGCCACAAGTAAGTGACTTAAAGTTTTGGAGCAGCGCTGCAGTTGGTTTATATGGTTTTGATGGCATTCCTTATAATGTGCTTATAGATCCGCAGGGAAAAATTATTGCAACAGAATTAAGAGCCGAAGCATTACAAAACAAACTGGCCGAAGTGTTGAAATAAAATTCAGTTGTTGCTTTTGTGGCACACAATTCGAAAACGCAATTCGGAAACTTTTCACGCAAAGAGGCAAAGGAGGCAAAGTAAAAAAGGAATAATTGTATTGCTTTAATTTGGTTAGTGAGTTATCGTTTAGTTTGTATGCAACCAATCAAGCTGAAGAAATAAAAGTATTAAAATAAAAATGGCGCTTCCGTATAAAGAAGCGCCATTTTTTTAAGTAATTGCTATATCAATTATTCAATAACAATGTAACTGCCGAAGAAGGGTAAGTTCCTCTTGCAAAAATTGTATAGTTTCTTCCCGGAATAATATTAGTTGCCGCCGAAGTAGAAACAATAGTACTTGTACCTGCAATCTTTAACCTTATTAGGTAATCTGATGCAGCTACACCAACACCTGCAGAACCAGCTACTTCGCTTGCTTTAATACTGGTATATGCAGAAAGCGTTGCTACGTTTGGTACAGCAACCGAGCCCATGTAAGGTTGGTTGCCAATGTTCACACTGTCTTTAGCAACACCACCTACTCTTCTAATCATCCACAGCTCTAATGCAGGAGATTTAGCAGAAAAATTAAGGAAGCGAACATTTGCTGTTGTAATATTTCCGGTAGGTACGCTCCTATCGGTACTAAGCAATAAACCTTTAAGTTTTCCTGCAATTAATGTATCGTAGGCAAAAAAGCTATAAGCTTTTCCGGGTTCAGTTGTAAAGCTGCCGGAAAAATATTCTGTTGTAGTAACAGTAGCATCACTAAGTGATATGGTATTGGCAGTGCTGCTGCCAAGGCCTACATAAGTACCTAAAATGGTATTATTAGCACTTACAGTACCGGCAAGTGTCTTTTTTTCTCCGTTAATGAAAAAGTTTACGGTTTTTGAACTGCCATTTACATTTGTTAATGATACAGCTGCTTCTGTATCTGTAGAACCTAATGAAGATTCGTTCTTGGTGCAACTGCTTAATAAAAGCATAGATGCACTGGCTATAGTAATAATATTTTTAAACATCGGGTTTTGCATTTATAAATTAATAACCTGGGTTTTGTTCCACAATGGGGTTTGTAATTCTTTCCTGCTGTGGTATAGGCCATAAAAAGCGGTAATCGCTGTATGGGATAGCAGCTACACCTGTAGCCGGTATGGGGCCGCTGCAAACAAATGCAGAGAGTACATTAAATCCATTGGCCATTTTTGCAGGTACACCACCTGTTCCAAATACCGGGTCTAACACTAACCTGTGAATATCGCCCCAGCGTTTTCCTTCGGCAGAAAATTCAATCCTTCTTTCTTTTAAAATTGCATTTATTAAATCATTCTTTGTTGAAAAAGAAGCAAGGGTATATGCATCAGTTAATGGGTTTAATAAAGCCCTGTTTCGCACTGTGTTTACCAAATCAATTGCCCTTTGAGATACAGTAGCGCTATTACGGGCCTCAGCTTCTGCCTGCATCAACAATACTTCGGCATAACGTATATATGGAGTCCAGTCGCTTTGGGTAGATGCATCCTTATACTTGGTTGTAAATTTATTTTGATTATTGGTATTATCGTTACCGTTAGTAAACAACAGTGTTCTTCTTTTATCGGTACAGGTAAATTCAGGCATGTTCCAAAGTATTGGACTAATAGAACACAATCCCCTTCCGGCACCTGTTACACTTGGTGTAAACATCCTTGCCAGGGTTGCATTGGTACCGGGGTTATCTAAAGCATCATTTTTAATTGAGAAAATACTTTCTTTAGATGCATTGTCGGTAAAAGGCCCGTCAACCGTACTTGTTAATTGCCAACCACCAATTGGAGAAACAACAGAAGTCCAGTTTTGAGGATTAATGGTTGCAGGTATCAATTTATTTCCTTCAGTAATAACACCTGCCCAATCTCCTTTATGTAATTTAATCCTCATTTTTAAAGCAATAACAGCAGCTTTGGTGGCATAATAAGTTGATTTGCCATTTCCAGCTGTTCCAGAACTGATATTAGCTTCAGCAAAATCAAGGTCGGCCAGCATTTTAGTATAGCAGTCTGCAACCGGTTCTCTTGGTTTTGTTTTTGCTAATTCTGTAGATGCCTGCGACTCTATAGCAAAATCACGGTAAGGCACGCCTAATGATGCACCATTATTATCAGCATAAGGTTTTGCAAAGTGCAATAACAGTTCATGGTGAGCCATGGCCCTTAAAAAACGGCATTGTGCAATATAATCGGCAGATACGGTTGGAGAAAGAACTCCATTTGCACCTGCACCTGTAAAGCCATCTATTGCAATATTTGCTTTGTTAATAAGTGCATACAATTCCTTCCACATATTTACATTATTAGGTGAAAGCGGTGTAATTGTATTTTGATAAGTAATTGCGTAAAAAGTGGCTACATTCACCATATCTTCTCCACGCATTTCTTCCTGCGCTACAGCAGCAGCGCCAAAAGGATAACCTCTTACAGAGTTTGCACTTCCGTTTAAAGGATCATACACACCGCTTTGTGCGGCATCGTATACACCATTTAGTACAAGCAAACACCTGTCTGCAGTTTGAAAAGCAGTATTGCTTGCCAGTGAATCGTAAGGCGTTAACTCAATTTGTTTTGAGCAACTGTAAAACAAAAGCCCAAAAGCTAATGTTACTATTAAATATATTCTTTTCATTTTGGTAAATTTCTGATTTTAATAATTTTGAATGCTTAAAAACCAATATTAACACCCATAGAAATATTTCTAACCTGTGGTGATACACCATTATCCTGGCCATCTTCGCTATATGCTTCCGGGTCTATACCACGGTATTTTGTCCAGGCATAAACATTTTGTGCCTGTATATAAAATCTTGCACTCTTAATGGTATTATTGGTTAAGGATTGTACTTTTTTGCTGCCAAAATCATAACTCAGAGTAATATTTTGCAGTTTCAGGAAATTACCTGATTCAACAAACCTTGATATGGCTTCGCCATTTTGGTTTATAACAGCATCCTGTGCATACCATAATTTAGGAACATCTGTTACCTGGCCCGGGGTAGTCCACCTGTTTGTTAATTCTTTACCTCCATTTGCAAATTTCTGATTTAACAATATTTCCTGGCGGGTAATGTTAACAATTTTGTTACCCCATTGGTAACGGAACATCACATCTAATGTTAACCCTGCATAAGAAATTGTGTTAGTGAAGGCGCCAAAATCTGTTGGCTGTGCACTTCCTAAAATTCTTTTATCGGCAACAGTTAAAGTTGTTTGTGCACCCAAAGCAGGATCGCTTAAAGAGTTTGCAAAGTAATAGCCGCCATTTGAAATGTTGCGCTGTACTAAATAACCGGCTGAATTGTAATAAACAGGGTTTCCGTTTCCACTGTTTACACCGGCAAACTGGTAACCAAATATTGAGCTAATGGGCAAGCCAACACTATCAACTGTATAGTTAGACCTAACTAAAGAAGTAGTAGGAACACCTGCTACACTAAACAGTGAAACAATTTTGTTTTTTACATGAGAATAATTAGCACTTACTCCCCACCTGAAATTTTCTGTTTGTACAATGGTTGCATCAATACTTAACTCGATACCTTTATTTTGCACCCTTCCAATATTTTGTTTGATGGTATTATTGGGGATACCAGTAGAGAATGGAGTTGGAACATCTAACACCAGGTTATCAAGGTCGTTTTTGAAATAATCAAAAGTAAGGTTTACTCTTCCCCTGAATAAAGACATATCAACACCTACATCATATTTTTTACTTTGCTCCCATTGTAACTGAGGGTTACCAATAAGATCCGGAGATATACCTCCCACATTACCATAAGGGCTGCTACCATATGTACTTAAGTAAGGGAAGCCTCCTAAACGGTTACCAACACTTGCATAAGAAGCCCTGATTTTTAAATCAGATACTACTTTATTAAGTACGCTGTTTCTCCAAAATCCTTCCTGTGAAGCTCTCCAACCAACAGATACGCCAGGGAAGAGGCCGTATTTATTTCCTTCTGCTAATGAAGATTGTCCATCTCTCCTGATTGTTCCCTGAACAAAATATTTTCCTTTATAGTCATAATTCAATCTGCCAAATAATGATTCGATGGCTGATTTTGATAAATTACCACCTATACTTGGTGTGGCAACTGTACCAGAAATAACGTTGTCTTTTGCAAAAAAGATATCAGATATATTGGTACCAGATGCTCTAAAGAACCTTGAAGTGGTTTGCTGTAACTCATGCCCTACGGTAGCATAAATATTATGTGCATTATTTATCGACAGGTTATAGTTCAGGTAATTTTGAATATTTGTATTAAAAATATTTTGCTGCCCCTGGTAAATATAACCGTTGTTGCTGGCGCCATCGCCATGGCGTGGATCCCAGGCCTGTAAGCTGTTATCAGAATAATAATCTACACCCAACTGGCTGCGGAATTTTAAACCTTTAGCCAATGTAACTTCTGCAAAAAGATTATCCAGTATCCTGTACTGGTCAGAATTATATTTATTATTATCCAATACAAAAGCAATATTGGTATAGTTATCATCAATACCACGCAGGTTTACTCCCTGGCCAAGCGAATTGGCGTTTGGTGTAATGTTATATCCTGTAGGATGCGTATTACTGTAAATGGGCACATTTGGTAAAGCCCGGATAGCGCCTACAATTGAACCACTTAACCCGTTTGAGCTATTGTTTTGGTCAAAATCATTTTGCCTTGATGCAGCCAGGTTATTACCTATTTTCAACCATTTGTTAACCTGTACTTCTACATTGGCTCTTACCCTGTATGCAGTACTTTTATTGGTACGCACCACACCATTATTATTTGAGTAGTTCATACTCATATAATATAAAGCTTTATCGGTACCACCGCTTAAAGCAATAGTATGGCTTGTGGTAAATGCGTTATTTACAAATACATTGTTTTGCCAGTCGGTATTTGTTCCGGCCGGGTCAAGCCTTGCAGGAGGAAGCTGTCCGGCATTGATGAATTTTTCGTTTGATATGGTTACAAAATCATTGGCATTCATCAAGTCGAACTTTTGTACCGGGCTGCTAAAGCCAACAATACCGCTGTATGTTATTGAGCTACGGCCACGGGTTCCTTTTTTTGTGGTAATCATAATAACACCATTGGCACCACGAGAACCGTAAATAGCAGTTGCAGAACCATCTTTTAAAACTTCTAATGATTCAATATCTTCCGGGTTAATATCGCCCAATGCATTGGTATTAGATACCAGGCCTAAATTACCGGTAGAAATTGGTGAACCATCTAACACAATCAATGGAGAACGGTTTTGGTTAAATGAGTTTGTACCCCTGATACGGATACGAGCCGGTGCGTTTACCTGCCCGCTTGGTACAATAACATTTACACCTGCAGCACGGCCAGCCAATTGTTTGTCTACCGAAGGAGTAACCAATTGTGCTATTTCCTTTGTTTCTACTTTTGATGCAGAACCGGTAAATGCTTTCTTTTGCTGGGTACCATAACCCACAACCACCACTTCTTCCAAACTAGCATCTTTAGCTTTTAAAGTGATATTCACTACTAATTGGTTTCCAAGAGATTTAGAAACAGATTCAAAATTCACATTTGAAAACCTTAATGTTTTTACTGACGGAGGAACCGTGATGCTGTATTGGCCATCACTACCGGTTTGTGTGCCCTGTTTACCATCGGGGCTTAATACAGAAACACCTTCAATTGGTGCCCCTTTTTCGTCGGTAACCTTACCGGTAATGGTTCGGTTTTGAGCGGCTGCGCCTAGGATAAATACAAACACAGCCATTAAAGTTAAAATTGTTTTTCTCATTACTTGAATAGTTTAAGTCGGCAAATATATTACAATACACAAAATATCATACATTTAAAGACAAATTTATTTTACCATTAGCTGCATTTATTTACTAATGATAAAATCTTTCGTTTTCCTTAAAAACAGGGTTGATTAAACTTTTTCAGGCTTTTTTGTCAATTTTTGAATTTTGACCGGGGGCTGTTAACAACAATAAAACTGGTAATAAAACCAGGTTAGTTAATGTAGCAACAAGTAAAGTAACCGAAGTTAACCAACCTAATGCTTTAGTACCTCCAAAACTGCTGCCGCAAAAAATAATGAAGCCTGCAATTAGTACCAGGGCCGTATATACAATACTTAGCCCTGTATTTTTTATAGTAACGCTTACTGTTTGTAAAATATTGTTGTTGTATAGCGGTAGTTCCTGTTTATAATTTACAAGAAACCTGATGGTGATATCTACAGCAATACCCAATGCCACGCTAAACACCAGCACGGTTGATGGTTTTAATGGCACACCAATCCATCCCATGATACCGGCAGTAATTACCAATGGTATTACATTTGGCAATAACGAGCATATCAATATCCTGGCAGATTTAAACAGGTAAAGCATGCATAATGCTATCAGCAAAAATGCCCAAAAAATACTATCTTTTAAACCGTTTACTATAAAGCGGCTACCTTCTAAAAAAGTAATGCTGGTGCCGGTAAGTTGAACTTTATAATTAGCAGTATCAAATATTTCATTTGCTTTTTGTTCAATTCCATTTAAAAGAACGGGAAGTTTTTCTGTACCTATATCAGCCATGTTCATACTGATACGCAGGTACTCTTCTGAAGAATCTACAAAAGAACCCATCAATTTAATACTGGCCGAGTCAGAAGCTGTGAGTTGGTTTAGCCGGCGCTTTTCTTTTAACTGGTTAAGCATTTTATGTACATCGTGCAATGGGTTACCAAAAGCTGGCAATGCATAAGTAGAATCTCCTTTTCCGCCACTTGCTGCCTGGTAAAAAAACTTAACGCCATCAACTACCGATAACGGTTTGCTGATTTCTTTTTCTTTGCCTAAGATAGAATCCTGGAAAAAATCCATCTTATGTATATCAACCCTGGGGCTTAAAATTCCTTTGGGTTTTTTGGTATCAACCAATATTTCAAGCGGCATTACACCACCAAAATTTTTTTCAAAAAATTTAATATCTGTATAAATTTTATCGCCCTGGGGTAAGTCATCTACAATATATGAAACACTTTTAAGCCTGAAAATTCCGGCCAAAGAAAATATCAGTACAGCAGCAGTAATTAAGTACACCATTTTTTTATGATGCAATACCCATCTTTCTATCCGCAATAAAAAATTAATGATGAATTTATTATTAAGGTATTTTGTTTGCGATGGTTTTGGTGCCGGCAGGTAACTTAAAGCCGCCGGCAGCAAAATAAAAGAAATGATAAAAATAAACATGATGCTAAGTCCGGCTACTACACCAAATTCTTTTAGTATAGCGCTTTTGGTTAGTGCAAACACAGCAAAACCTATGGCCGCCGTAAGGTTGCAAAAAAGTGTTACCACACCCATTTTACTTACCATATTTACCAGCGATTTTTCCTTATCACCGCTTTCAATATAAGAGCTATGGTATTTGTTTATAAAATAAATGCAATTAGGTATGCCAATTACCACCACAAGGCAGGGTATCAATGCGGTGAGTAATGTTATTTGGTAACCGCACAGGTACAAGATGCCCACACTCCAGATAACACCTAACACAACCACTAACAACGATAGCAGCGTAGTGCTGATGGAACGGAAGAACAATGCAAGAATTAACGTACTTAATAAAAGAGAGCCAAATAAGAAATATTTCATTTCGTTCTGAATCCTGTTGGCAACTACAGTTCGTATTAACGGAAGCCCGCTTAAATGAACATCAATATTTGTTTTTTGAGTAAATGCATTTACTGCCGATGTAATATCATTGATAACCTTGGTACGTCCTTTTGATGCCAGTATATCTTTATTAATACGCACAGCCACCAGGTACGATTTAGTTATGGGATTATATATGCGGCCCTTATAAAACGGAAGGCTATAAAATTCAGCGGCGGCATTGTCTAACTGTGCTTGTGTTTGCAACGTATCGGTAAATATTTTTTTTGCCGCCAGTTTTCCTGTAGCAGAATCTGTTGCCAGTGTTATAGCTGTTGGTATGCTTAACACATCTTCTACATGATTTACATTTTTTAACTGCCGGCCAAGTTCCTGGTAGGCTTTAAAATTGTGTAAACTAAAAAGGCTGTCGGTTTGTATGCCTGCCACAAGTATATTGCCATCATCGCCAAATTTATCTTTAAAGCCCAGGTATTCTTTATACTTGGGATTATCAAGTGGTATGGCTTTCGAAAATTCGTAACTTAATTTAACCTTGCTTGCATAAAAACCCATTATAGCTGATAGTGCTAATAAAATTATAAGCAATGGCCCCCTGAATTTTAAAACAAACTTCCCCAGCTTTTGCCACATATATTTTTTTTGATTTTAGATTTTACATTTTAGATTGTGCAAAGAAAGTTAATTATAGCTGTTTTGCAGTGTAATAGTGCATTTTGTTTATTTACGAAAAAAGGAGTTTTATAAAAGCTTCTATCCTGTTAAACAAAAAATATGACTCATAAAACCAAAGGTATAGTGCTACGCAGCATTAAATATGGCGAAACCAGCCTGGTGGTTACCATATTTACCGAACTTTTTGGCATACAAACATACCTGGTTAATGGGGTACGTACTTCTAGTAAATCTTCTTCAAAAGCCAACCATTTTCAACCAACTGCCATATTAGATTTGGTAGTATATCACAACGAAAACAAACAGATGCAACGTATAAAAGAGTTTTCGTGGGCTGTTTTATATACCAGCCTGTTAAGCGATGTAATAAAAAACAGTGTAGCATCTTTTATGACCGAACTTATTAGTAAGTGCCTTAAACAACCTGAACCTAATGCTGCCCTGTTTAATTTTTGTGAAGAAGCTTTTATTGAACTGGATAATGCCAATAAAACCATTGTGGCAAATTTTGCCTTGTTTTTTACACTGCACCTGGCCCATTTTTTTGGATTTAGAATGACAGATAATTTTAGTGATTTAAACCGGGTACTTGATTTACAGGAAGGGAATTTTATTGATCACCTGCCCATACATCCTCATTATTTAGATGGAAATGAAGCATCTTTAACTGCACAGTTTTTAAAAGTGATGCAACCGCAGGAACTGGCAGAATTTAAATTGAATGGTGAAATTAGAAGGTTGCTGCTTTTAAAATACCTGGATTATTATGCACTGCATATACCCGATTTTGGGCAAATGAAAACTTTAATGGTGCTGCATGAAGTATTATAAGCTACAGGTACAATAAATCTTTATAAAATTCTTTTAGAAGTGGTATTATCGGTAACAGTTAAACCTTCTACACCTTCAATCAATACAATACCGGGCTGTTTGCCTTTTTCAAAACTGCCCAAACTGCTGTTCATTTGCAAAGCCTTTGCCGCATTGCTGGTTGCCCATTGCAGCAATGTTGACAAATTTAAATCTGTAAAGTTTTTTTGAAGAGTTTTTATCTCTTCCAAAATACTAAGCTGATTGTTTGATGCAAGGCTATCGGTGCCTATTACAATTTTATCAGTATGCTTCATCAGCATATTTACATTGGGTAGCCTATTACTTATGTATAAGTTGGCATTGGGACAAAGGCAAAACCAGGTGGGTTGTTTTTTTGCAAATTCAATATCTACTTCATTTGTACAAACATTGTGTACCATTATTACCTGCTTGCCTTTTGTAAAATTTGGCAACCATGTTTGCAGGCTTGATTTTTTGGAGGGTTTGAAAAAAGAAATATCAATACCCAATTGCTGACACAACTGTAAAATATCTCCCTGCCCGGTTTTAAAAAATTCATTTTCAGTTTCTGATTCCTGGTTGTGGATGCTGAGCAGGTTATTACCTGAAAAATCATCAATCATCTTAAACAAGGCAGGTGATACGGAGTAGGGCGCATGTGCAACAATAGAGCATGCAGGCATTTGAGCATTAAATGATTTATAAATGTCAACCGCCTTATTAAACCTTTCTGTTGCAACTGCAGGCGGAAAACCGCTTACTTCAATAAAATTATGGTACCTGAGTTTATGTTTTAATTTTTGTGAAAGGGTAAGGTTGTTATTGCAGATATCGCCCACGGCAACAATACCGTATTGTAACATTTCCTGTTCGGCTTTTTCAATGGCAGGTATGATTAAGTCTTCATTGGTTTGCCGCTTTGAAATAATTGAAAGCACAAAATCAACCAGGCCTGTTTGTTTTGGTATTGTTCCTTTCAAGTGTGATAACTCCAGGTGGCAATGTGCATTTATAAAACCCGGGCATAAAATACCATGCAGTTTTTCTATGCCATCGCCTGCATTTTCTTCCTCTGCAATATCAACTACGATACCGGCAGCATCGGTAATTAAAACCTGCTGCTGTACAAACTGGTATCCGTTAAAAATATGTGTAGCCGTAAATTTTCTATACAAAATGAATGGTTGATATATTGTAAATTTGCCGCCCGGTATTGATTAGCAAAACATAAAAAAGCCCAATAAAGGCATACTGTACAAGAGTGCGACGCCAATGAAGCTTAATAGATGTTTGCAGCCGGGTACAAAATTATATAACAAAACACAATAAACCCCTTTTGAAGGGAACAGAGCCATGCTGGATAAATTAGATGCTATTAAAGGAAGGTTCGATAACCTGGCGGTTGCGCTTACCAATCCTGAAATTGTAAGCGACAATAAAAAATTTGCTGCCACCAGCAAGGAATACCGCAGCCTTGAAAAAATTGTGGATGCCCGCAATGCTTATGTAAAATTGCTGGATGATATTGAGTTTAATAAAGAAGTATTGGGCGGCGATGATGAGGAAATGAGGAACCTTGCCAAACTGGAGCTGCCACTATTAGAAGAAAAAAAAGAGGAGATGGAAAAAAACCTCCGCAACATGCTTATCCCTAAAGATCCTTACGACGAAAAGAATGCTATACTTGAAATACGTGCCGGTACCGGTGGCGATGAAGCTTCGCTTTTTGCCGGCGACCTTTTAAGGATGTATTTGAAATACTGCGAAAAAAGAGGATGGAAAACCGCCATACTTAGCGAAAGCGAAGGTACCGTTGGTGGTTATAAAGAAGTGCAGGTAGAAATTACAGGCGATGATGTATATGGCACCATGAAATTTGAAAGTGGTGTACACCGTGTACAACGGGTACCCGATACCGAAAGCCAGGGCAGGGTACATACAAGTGCCGTAACAGTAGCCGTGATGCCCGAGGCCGAAGAAGTGGATTTTGAACTTAAAGAAAGTGATGTAAAAATGGAAACAGCCCGCAGTGGTGGTTCGGGTGGGCAAAATGTAAATAAAGTAGAAACTAAAGTTTTTTTAACACATAAGCCAACAGGTATAGTTGTAATGTGCCAAACAGACAGAACGCAGTTGGGCAATAAACTAAAAGCAATGGAGATGCTGCGTACAAAATTATATGATGAAGAAGTGAGGAAAGCCGAAGAAGCCATATCGCACCTGCGCAAAAGTTTAGTTAGCACCGGCGACCGAAGCGCCAAGATAAGAACCTATAATTATCCGCAGGGCCGTGTAACCGACCACCGTATTGGCTTAACTGTTTATAATTTAGATGTTATCCTCAATGGTGATATACAGGAATTTTTGGATGCACTACAGTTTGCCGAAAATGCCGAGAAACTTACGGCGCAGGGTTCTTGATATATTACTAATGCATTTCATTAACTTTATCCCTTTAACCAAATACAAAACTTAAAAATCATGTTAGAAGAATTATTCAACCTTGTAAAAGAACAATCAGGCGACCCTGTAGTTAACAACCCGGCCATACCAAACGAATTAAATAATGAAGTGGTGGCAGAAGCTACGAATACAGTTGCCGGCGGTTTACGCAATATGGTAGCCGGTGGTGGTTTACAAAATATCATCTCGTTATTTACAGGTGGCGGTGATAATCAGAATAGTGGAGTTAAAGGTTTATTAAGTAATCCAATTGTAAATATGATGATTGGGCATTTTGCCGGTAAACTAATTAGTAAATACAATATTGGCGGCTCGCAGGCAAATAATATTGCTGCTAACCTTATACCAAGTGTTATCAGTAACCTAATCAGCAAATCAAACGATACATCAAATAGTGGATTTTCACTGGAAAACCTTTTGAATTCAATTACCGGCGGGCAAAGCGCACAGGTAGTTCAGCAGCAGCAAACAAGCGGCAACAGCGGTTTTAATTTTCAAGACCTGATAAGCCAGTTTACGGGTGCAGGCGGTGGCCAGCAAGGCGGTGGCGGCCTTATGGATATTGTAAGCCAATTAGCCGGTGGCGCACAAGACCAACAGGCTAAAAATGGCAGTGGCGGCCTTATGGACCTGATAAAAGGCTTTATAAAATAAACCGGTTTCTTTAATTTTTCTTAAACCACATTGAACTTTCAGTGTGGTTTTTTTATATAAGTATATTAATGATTTAAATGCTGGTTAATCAAAGAAAAAGAAAAATGACAATGTATTATGAAAAGCTTAACATAAGCTTGAAAAGCTTTGGCATCTATTTTGCGTAATTTTAATCAAAAGCATAAAAATTCAAATTTTCTCATAAGCAGTTAGTTTTGGTAACGGCCCCTGTTTCAACAGGGGCTTCTCTTTTATTATACCCGGCAATATAAATTCGATAAAGATAACCTGGTTAAACTACTGTTAAGCGTTTTATATTTCAGCAATCTAATCACAGTTTTGTAAAATAATTTTGCAATAAGGTTTTTCATGAGTGGTAGTACTCAAATATTTCAAACCAATAACCCTACACGCTGGAAACGTATAAAATGGACCAGCCGTATTATTTTACTAATCATCCTTTTTTTGATTGTAGTGCTGGTTTTGGCAATAAAAAATGGCACTAACCCCGGGCTGCCTGATATTAAAAACAGGGCAAAATTTTACCAAAACAAATTAAACCCCGATAATAAATTCACCTTCAGTTCGCCATTAAATAAAAAGTACAAAGGCTTCAGGGATTTTCTTGTAAAAAGGCAAAGGGAAGATTCTTTAAAAAAATTAAATGCAGTTAAACTTCATGCATCACAAATAAGAGCGGCATTTTATGTACCCTGGCAAACTGCTTCATTAACCGATTTACAAAAAAACGGAGATAAACTGAATACTATTTACCCCGAATGGTTCTTTATTGATCCCGTAACTTATAAGCTGCAAAGCCGTATCGACAGCGCAGGGCTGGCCACCATGAAACAAAAAAGGCTGAGCATACAACCCATTTTCACCAATTTTAACAGCAATAAAAATACAACCGGGGTTGGTGATTTTGATGGCAGGCTGGCACATACAATCATTACAAATGCCAATGTTAGAAAATCAATCATACAGCAGCTTGTTGATACACTCAGCTATTACAAATTGCAAGGCATTAACATCGATTTTGAAGAACTGGATGAAAAAAACAATGAACCTTTTACAAGGCTATTAAAAGAATTATACGAAGCCCTGCACAATAAGGATTTATTAATGACGGTTGATGTATCGCCAAAAAATGAAGATTACGATTACAAAAACCTGGAGCCTGTATCTGATTACGTTATTTTGATGGCTTATGACCAATATAGCGATGCAACAGGCGCCGGACCTATCTCTTCTCAAAAATGGATTGAAGAACAGTTGGACTGGCTGTCAGATAAAATTGATCCATCGAAAATAATATTAGGATTGGCAGGATATGGCAGGGATTGGGTAAACGATGACGACAGCAGTTATGTGCAGGATTTAAACTACGATGCCGTAATTGATATGGCAAAACTATCAAACTCGGCTATACAGTTTGATAACGACAGCTATAACCTGCATTTCAGTTATAACGAAACAGAAACCGATACATCGGCCGAAGCAAAACATTCGATATGGTTTACCGATGCTGCCACAACATTTAATATACTAAGGTTTAGCGATGACTATTCAACAGCAGGCACTGCCATGTGGCACCTGGGCAGCGAAGACCCACGGATATGGAATTTTTATGGCCGCAGCTTAAGTTCCGAATCGCTCAGGAAAAACCCATTCGATTTCAGCCTGCTTGAAACCTTACCCATCAACCCCAATAAAAAACCCACCGCATCGGGTGAAGGTGAATTACTGGATGTGATTTACACACCGGTAAACGGCAACATTAAACTGGAAATAGATAATGCTGAAATGTTAATTGCCGAACAGCACTATGTACAACTGCCATCGGGATACGTGTATGAAAAATTTGCAGAAGACAAAACACCCATGGGGCCGGGACATAAGATGATACTTACTTTTGATGACGGGCCAAGCGCTGCATTTACTCCACAGATTTTAAAAATACTGGAAAAAGAAAAAGTGCCCGCAACCTTTTTCATTATTGGTATAAATGCCGAAAAAAATATCCCTTTACTCAACAGGGAATACAAAGATGGCTTTGAAATTGGCAACCACACTTTCACTCACCATAACATTGCTACAATGAGCCCCGAGCGGGCCGACCTTGAATTGAAATGTACAAGGGTTTTACTGGAGTGTATCACCGGCCATTCCACCATCCTGTTCAGGGCGCCTTACAATGCAGACAGCGAGCCACATACTTTTGAAGAGATAGAGCCCATTGCACGCAGCAAAAAACATAATTACATAACCGTTGGCGAAAGTATAGACCCTAACGACTGGGATCCAAAAATGAATGCCGACAGTATTTATAACCGTACCGTTCGCCTTGCCGAAGCAAATGACGCAAGCATTATTTTACTGCACGATGCCGGTGGCGATACCCGCCAACCCACCGTAGATGCTTTGCCCCGGATTATTGAGTATTTTAAAAAGCGAGGCTGTGAGTTTACCACGGTGGCCAATTTGATGGGCAAAACAAGAGATGAAGTAATGCCCCCGGTAAAAAGAAGCTGGATAAACTCCTTTAATTTTTTTATAGCCGAAGCATCGTACTGGGCAGGGCAGATAGTGTTTGCATTTTTTATTGTTGGTATTGCACTATCGGTGGGGCGCATGCTGTTTATGGGCATCGTCGCCTTTATACAAAAACAAAGAGAAAAAAATGAAGTTGCCGCCACGGCAAAGCCATTGGTGAGTATAATAGTACCGGCCTACAACGAAGAAGTGAATGCCTGCCGCACCATCACCAGCCTGTTAAACCAGGATTATGAAAACCTGGTAGTGATATTTGTAGATGATGGAAGCAAAGATGAAACATACTACAAAGTGCAAAAGGAATTTGCAAAGGTGAAAAATGTACAGGTATATACAAAACAAAACGGAGGTAAGGCATCGGCACTTAATTACGGTATCAATATAGCACAAAACGATTTTGTGGTTTGCATTGATGCCGATACACAATTGAAAAAAGATGCCGTTAGCGAATTGATGAAAAAATTCACCAGTGAAAAAATTGCTGCTGTAGCCGGCAATGTAAAAGTAGGCAACGAAGTAAACCTGATTACACGCTGGCAAAGCATCGAATACATTACTTCGCAAAATTTTGACCGCAGGGCTTTTGAATTGCTCAATTGCATCACTGTAATACCCGGCGCTATTGGTGTTTTTAGAAAAGAAGCCATCATTAAAGCCGGTTATTTTACTACCGATACACTTGCAGAAGATTGCGACCTCACCATGCGGCTGCACCGCTGCGGTTATAAAATAGCCAACTGCAACAGCGCCATTTCATATACCGAAGCGCCTGAAACTATGAAACAATTTTTAAAACAAAGATTCAGGTGGAGCTTTGGTGTAATGCAAAGCTTTTGGAAACACAGGGATGCCATCTTTAACCCCCGCTACAAAAATTTTGGTATGATAGCATTGCCCAATATCCTCATCTTCCAGATTTTACTGCCTTTTTTAGCTCCGCTTGCCGACCTCATACTTGTATTGAGCCTTTTAGCTGCCGGTTTCGGCATCATTCAATCCGATATCAGCAATATCATTTTTTATTATTTTATTTTTACGCTGGTAGATGTGGCAGGCGCAGCCATAGCTTTTGCATTTGAAAAAGAAGATTACAAGAAACTGCTTTGGATGATACCGCAGCGGCTGGTTTACCGGCAGCTTATTTATTATATCCTCATCAAATCGTTTAACCGTGCATTAAAGGGCGAATTACAGGGCTGGGGAATATTAAAAAGAACAGGAAACGTAAAAAAAGTTTCAACTGCCTGATTAGCCATTAGTGCTTTACCTTTGCAATCCCTGCCAAAAAAATAATAAACCGGCGCAGGCAAATTTTAATATACTTGGCACAAGAAGAATCAGATAGGAAAAAATTTTTTAAACGCATTCGCAACAGGCACGATGAGGAGCCTGAAGAGATGTCGTTTGTAGGGCACCTGGAAGCATTGCGCTGGCATATCATGCGTTCGGTAATAGCATGGCTGGTTGCTGCCATCAGCATTTTTGTATTTATAGATTGGGTGTATGATAATATTATTCTGGCGCCTGCCAGCGAAAATTTTGTAACCTATGGCGCCCTGTGCAGGTTTAGCCACTGGCTGCATATTGGCGATAGCCTTTGCATGCCACCTGTAAAAATCAAATTCCTGGTTACTGAAGTAAACGGCACTTTCACATCGGCGCTAAGCATTGCCATGATTGGCGGCATCATAGTGGCATTTCCGTATTTATTTTGGGAGCTATGGCGCTTTGTAAAACCAGCTTTATCGGTAAAAGAAAAAAAATATGCCCGTGGAAGCATTTTCTGGGTATCACTTTGTTTTTTTACCGGCGCTGCTTTCGGGTATTTTTTACTGGCGCCCTTTACTTTTAATTTCCTTGCATCGTTTACACTTGGTAAATCTGGCGCCATACAATACCAGCCCAGCATAAATGATTATGTAGATACGCTTAACAACCTTATACTGGGTTGCGGTATTGCATTTGAATTGCCAATATTGGCTTATGTATTAGGCAAAATTGGAATCATAAGCTCGTCTTTCTTAAAAAGATACCGCAAGTTTGCATTTGTTGTTATATTAATTGTGGCTGCTATCATCACTCCATCTCCCGACTGGACAAGTCAAACAATTGTTGCCATACCGCTTTTATTATTGTACGAAATAAGTGTGATGATTGTAAAAAGGGTTGATAAGAAAAAAGAAAAAGAAGAAAGAGAATGGAGTTAGTGTAAGGGCCATAAGTGCAATGTATGTTGTGCGTTAAAATGCTTTTAAGTAACTTTGAGTTGCAACTTCATCAATCAACTTTTAATAACATCATTATGTCTCCCTTCAATTTAAAACTACCCATTGCCATCGGTTGCGATCATGCAGGTTTTGATTGCAAAGAAGACCTGATTTCTGTATTAGAAGGCGAGGGCCTTGCTTTTACTGATTTTGGAACATATAATAAAGACTCGGTTGATTATCCCGATTTTGCACACCCGGTTGCTTTTGCCGTAGAAAGGGGCGAAGCTGCTTTTGGCATTTTACTTTGTGGCAGCGCCAACGGCGTAGCCATCACAGCAAACAAACACCAGGGCATAAGGGCTGCCATCTGTTGGGGCGAAGAGCTTGCCGAACTGGCACGCAAGCACAACGATGCAAATATCATTTGCATACCGGCTCGCTTTGTAAGTGATGGCGATGCAGAAAAAATGCTGGACATATTTATGAACACCGCTTTTGAAGGCGGCAGGCACGAAAGAAGGGTTGAAAAGATTGCCTGTTAATCTTTTGCATCCATCTATGCATAAACTTCAAACTACACTTCCGCCGTTCATATAAAACACAAATAGCTATTACAGCTAAATACTTATTTTGCCTTTCACTAAAATAATAAAATGAAAAAATTAGTATCTATCATCTGCCTTATGGCAGTTATCAATGTATCATTTGCACAGGCCGATGCACAGGAAAAATATGCCGGCCATATTACCGGTGAAAACCTTGCCAAACACCTTAACATAATTGCCAGCGCCGATATGGAAGGCCGTGAAACCGGTACCGAAGGCCAGCGTAAAGCAGCGGCATATATTCAAAGCCAGTTTAAAGCCATGGGCCTAAAACCTATACCGGCATTAAACGGTTACCAGCAGTTTTACCCGCTTTACCAGGATAGCCTTGTAGAAGCAGAGCTTGAAATTAACGGTAAAGATGCAGTTAATGGTACCGATTACAACATTCCTCTTAATGGCAACCAAAGCGGAGAATTTAAAAGCAAAGAAATTGTTGTTGCCGGATACGGTATTGATGATGAAAAATACAGCGATTATACCGGGCTTAATGTAAAAGGAAAAACCGTTATCATCTTTTTGGGCGAACCTAAAAAAGACGGTAAATATTTTTTAAGTGGCAACAACCGTTTCAGCGAATGGACATTTCCGGGTATCTCAAAAAAACTGGCCACCGCTGCAGCAAAAGGCGCTGCCTGTGTGTTAATCATTAACCCCCGCCAGGAATCATTTAACGAACGGGCTGTAGCAAACGGCAAAAAAACCGGCGTGTATTATCCACGTGAAGAATCAAAAGAAAAAACAGTAAGCTATGCCATACTATCACATGCATTTGCCAAAAGACTTATCGGCGATAGTTTTGATAAGATGCTGTCAGCCGTAAAAACAAACAGCATTTTTGACAAAGAATGGTATGAAAGAAAAAAAGTAAAGGTTGAGTTGGAACTTAAAAAAGACCGCAGCATCATACAGGCAAGCAATGTAGCTGGCATTATTGAAGGCACCGATAAAAAAGACGAGTATGTTTTTTTAACAGCTCATTACGATCACCTGGGTATGCACAATGGAAAAATATATTATGGCGCCGATGATGATGGCAGCGGCACCTGTGCTGTTATCACCATGGCCGAAGCATTTATGAAAGCTGCAGCAGATGGCATTAGGCCACGTAGAACAATTGTGTTTATGACAGTTAGCGGCGAAGAGAAAGGATTATGGGGCAGCGAATATTACAGCGATCATCCTTTTTATCCGCTGGATAAAACAAGCGTTGATTTAAACACCGATATGATTGGCAGGATTGATACCGAACGCATGAAAGACGATACTTTAAATTATGTGTATGTAATTGGCCACGATAAACTGAGCAGCGACCTGCCCATCATTAACGAAGGCGTAAATAAAAAATATACTAACCTGGTATTGGATTATAAGTTTGACGACCCCGCCGATCCCAACCGTATTTATTTCCGCAGCGATCATTTTAACTTTGCCCGCAAAGGCGTACCTGTATTATTTTTTTATGATGGTATGCTGCAGGCCGATTATCATAAACCAACCGATACCGTTGATAAAATTACCTGGAACCTGTATGAAAAAAGAGCCCGTATGATTTTTCATACCGCATGGGAAATGGCCAACCGGGATGATATGCTGAAAAGAGATACGCCATTGAACATGGGAACCAGGTAATTTGCTGAATTATTTTTGTAAAAAAGCCACTGCAATATTCTTATAAATATGTAGTGGCTTTTTTAATTTTTTAAACCCATGCTGTAAAAAAAATTACTTTACTTCCATTTCATTATCCTTCTTATTTATATCGGGTACATGGCTGCTGCCCAGTTTTACTAGCTTAATTTTTTTTGGCGAATTAAAATTTACAAGGCTGATTGTATTTCCTTTTTCCCAAACAGCAATGCTTTGGTGAAACTGCTGTGCGCTGCCATCTGTATAAATAACTGTTATATCAACCGGCACAGGTTTGGTTCCCTTGCTTTGTATGGTAACCTGTTTTTTATTTCCTTTTTCAACAACTTTTGCAATGGCCAGGTCGGGTACGCCATCATCAAAAAACCATCGTTTCCAAAACCAGTTTAGGTTTTTGCCACTCCCTTCGTTCATGCTAAAGAAAAAATCGTAAGGTATGGGATGTTTGCCGGCCCAGTTGCGAAAATAATTGTGCAGGCCTTTATAAAAATCATCATCACCCAGCATATCTTTTACAAACAGGTAACCCATGGCTGGTTTAGGATAACTGTTAATGAACATAGATGTACCATTCTCCTGCGTAGTTAATGTTACAATGGGCATATCCACTTCGTGGCCCGCCGTATGTTCTACCGGCGCCACACCGTACAGGTCAACAATACTTGTATCAATCATGGGCGATATAAGCCATTCGCCAATAGTGGCCCATCCTTCATCCATCCATCCATACTTGGTTTCGTTAATGCCCATATAAAAAGGAAACATGGTATGAAAAATTTCATGAGTGGTAAGTTCAATGCTCTCTGCCCTGTCTTCAACCGGGTTGTCGTTAACCATCATCGGGTATTCCATCTGGTCTAACCCGTCAAACACCGTTTCGTGACTGTAAGGATATGGCCATTTTGGAAAACGATAACTCATGGCTTCAATAGTTTTATGTGCATCGGAAGCCACATTAAAATAATCTTTATGAATGGGGTTATACACTGCATCCACCCTTGTTCGGCGGCCGGTAGCCTTATCTACAACAAGGCTTGAGCTTTGCCAAACATAATGATTGCTCAATGCAAAAACGGCATCGGTAACATTATCTGCTTCAAACACCCATGTATGTGTGTTGCAGGATTTTACAATGCCACCGGTTTTTACATCGTTGCTGTCGATGATATCAATGATGGCATCGCCGGTTTGGGCTTGCTGTATCCGCTGCAGGTATTTGCTTTCAAAAAGATCGGGTGCATTTTTTAAATCACCAGTTGCCCATACAATATAATTGCCCGGTACGGTGATGGAAGTTTTAAAATGACAGAAGTCGTTGTAAAATTCCTGTGTGCCAAGGTAAGGGTTCGTATTCCATCCATCTATATCATCATACACAGCAATACGTGGAAAATAATAAGCAATGAAGTATGCACCATCGGCTACTTCACCGGTACGTATATGCGATTTTTTATTGAGTGTGTACGAAAAACCGATGGTAAACTTTATTGTTTTGCCGGGTGCAAGTGGTTTTATCCTAACCATCATATTGGTTGCATCAATGCGGTATTTTTTTGTATCAACCGTATCTTCATCGGCAAGTATCTTTTCTATCTGCACGCCATCGGTTACATCATCGCCTTGTATGTTCATCAGCCGGGGCGACCCTTTTTTATAGATATTGGGATAAAGTTTAAATACTACCGTCTTTAAAGTATCTGGACTGTTGTTGGTATATTTTATTTCTTCGGTACCGCTTACCAGCCTTGTTGATGGCTGAAAGTTTACGGCAATATCATACGATGCATGGTTTTGCCAGTAGTTTTTGCCCGGCTTACCATTCATACTACGGGTGCCTTCATCAAAGGCTTTTTGTATGTTTAGTGGAATGGGTAATGTTGTTTGCGCCAATGTATTTTGCAGCATAAACATCAGCAGTACTGCACCTAAATATTTTTTCATAGCTTTTTATTTTAAAGGTATGATAAAAGATGCGATGAAATTATTGGGTACAATAGCAAAGGGCGCTAAAAAAAATTAGCGCCCTTTTATAAAATGTAAAATAAAATTACCAACCCAGCACCCATGCAAAAATGAGCGGCGCCACAATGGTGGCATCACTTTCTACAATAAATTTTGGTGTGTTGATATCGAGTTTGCCCCAGGTAATTTTTTCGTTGGGCACAGCGCCAGAGTAACTGCCGTAAGAAGTTGTTGAATCGCTTATCTGGCAAAAATAACTCCAGAATGGTACGTCATGCCATTCCAAATCCTGGTACATCATGGGTACAACGCAAATGGGAAAATCGCCGGCAATACCGCCGCCTATTTGAAAAAAACCCACGCCTTTGCCCGAAGAATTATTGCGGTACCAGTCGGCCAGCCAAACCATGTATTCAATGCCGCTCTTCATGGTGGTGGCTTTCATTTCGTTTTTAATAATGTAGCTGGCAAAAATATTTCCCATGGTACTGTCTTCCCAGCCGGGACAAACAATGGGGATGTTTTTTTCTGCCGCTGCCAGCATCCAACTGTTTTTTGGATCTATCTCGTAGTATTGTTTAAGCACACCGCTCAACAGCATTTTATACATGAACTCATGAGGAAAATAACGTTCGCCTTTTTCATCAGCATCTTTCCAAACCTTATGTATATGCTGTTGAATTCTCCTGAAAGCTTCTTCTTCGGGGATACAGGTATCGGTAACACGGTTATAATGGTTCTCCAGCAAATCCCATTCTTCCTGCGGTGATAAATCCCTGTAGTTGGGTACTCTTTTGTAATGGCTGTGTGCCACAAGGTTCATGATGTCTTCTTCAAGATTGGCGCCGGTACAACTGATGATAGCTACTTTATCCTGCCGTATCATTTCAGCAAGGCTAATGCCCAACTCTGCCGTACTCATAGCGCCGGCCAGGGTTATCATCATTTTACCGCCTTCGTCCAAATGTGTTACATATCCTTTGGCAGCATCCATTAAAGCTGCTGCATTAAAATGCCTGTAATGATGTTCAATAAAATTACTGATTGGTCCTTTGGTCATGATAAATTTTTTAAATGTGCCTTCTGTTAATAAGAAGGCAAAAATAATTTGTTTTTGTTAGCTGTTAAACATCTAAGCAAAGTAATAATGATGCAGTATAAAATGCAAACATGTTTTGCATGATTGGCAACTGAAAGTTTAATAGAAAAACTTCTCCGAAATAATTTTACCATCCTTTACTTCGTAAAAACCTATTTCCTCCATATTAGTTCTTTCGCCACCCTTGGGTGTAAAATCCATGGTCATATAACAGGTAAAATAATTACCGGCCACAAGCGGTTTGCCGGTGGTGCCGCCGTGCATTTCCTGTACGGTATCGGCCCATTTTTTTCCTTTTTCAAAAATTTCATCCATGCCTTTGGCTGTTCCCCAGTCGGAGCCGGGGGATTCATCGCTTGTTGCATCTTTGCTATAAAGTTCGCTGTAAATTTTGTCAAATGCACCTTGTTGCATGTACTCATAAAAACGGTTGGCTACTTCCTGTGTTGTCATTTTAATTTATTTTAAACATTAACGATGATAATAATGGCAGTGTTCCAGTTTAGAACGAACAATAAATGTATGCAATTTGGTTTGCTCTTTTAATAATTTTTTGAATCCATATCATTTAAATTATCAATCAACTTTAAAACAGGCAGTTTACTTTTTTCAATACCGGTATTTTAAAAAAACTAACGCTTTACTTAATGATAAACTAAGTACATTTGTTATTCGTTCAAAAAAATCAAGCATGAAATTATTACACGGTGTTTTCATTTTGGCCATCAGCCTATCCTTTTATTCCTGTAAAAAAAATACAGATGATTTAAAGAACACTTACCTGCCCAATATAACCACATCGGCAGTTATTAATGTGGGTTCCAGTACGGCAACTGCCGGAGGTAATATCAGTAACGACGGAGGTTCGGCAGTTACCGAAAGAGGAGTTATATGGAGTACCGGCACTTCGGTCCCTACTAAAACTCAAACCGGTTCAGGACAAGGTAGTTTTACAAGTAACTTATCAGGCCTTGTACCTAATACTGTATATTATGTAAAAGCTTATGCAACAAATGCCAATGGTACGGCTTATGGTAATACCATCAGTTTTACTACAGAACTAACACCACCTTCCATCCCCGGAGAGAATGACCCGATTTTTCTTGGCAACCCAACCAATGCCATTGCATCTACATCATATCCCGAAAATTATTTAAAGGATAATATTTTTTATAAAATGGCGTACAACCGTAACAGGGGTACATCGGTTTGGATTGCATGGCACCTGCAAAAAGAAGATATAGGCTCTACATCAAGACAGGATGATTACCGTGCCGACCCTAACCTGCCTATTGGATGGTACCAGGTACAAAACACAAGTTACAGTAGCAGCGGTTTCGACAGGGGGCATAACTGCCCATCGGGCGACAGAACCTCTTCCATTGCAGCTAATTCATCTACTTTTCTTATGACGAATATGATTCCACAATCATCTACCATGAACAGCGGGCCATGGGCCGGGTTGGAAGATTTTGTACGCAACAATTTAGTTGGTACCAGCAATGAAGCTTATATTTTTATGGGTAACTATGGACAGGGAGGTTATAACTCATCCAATACATTGGTGAATACCATCGACGGTGGCAATATAACAGTACCGGCCAAGATTTGGAAAGTGGTGGTTATTTTACCAAAAGGTACTAACGATTTAAGCAGGATAAACAGCGCAACAACCGTATTAACCGTTAACATGCCCAATGATAACCGGCTATATACTTCAAGCGGAACAAGTGCCTGGAGAAATTACCTTACAACCGTAAATAATTTGGAGAATGAGGTTAACTCTTATGGTATCCCGCTTAATCTTTTTCAAAGTGTGGCAGATAGCGTAAGGCCGGCATTAAAGGCAAAGCTTTATCATTGATTGGATGTTGTTATTCACAAAGCAATGTAGATTCAATCTGTTTACGATAAAGCCTGTGCCCTGATATTTTCCACTTCATCCACTGTCATTGGTAATTTTTTTCCAAGCAGTTGGCAACCTGTTTGAGTTATCAGGTAATCTTCTTCTACACGTATGCCACTGAAGTTGCGAAGATGTTCCAAAGCATCATAATTAATAAATTCTGCAAATTTATTTTCTGCTTTCCAGCTATCCATTAATTGAGGAATACAATAAACACCCGGCTCAACGGTAAGTGTAAAACCTGCTTCCAATGCCCTGCCAAGCCTCAGTGATTTCATACCAAACTGTGTACTTTTTTTCAATGTATCGGTATAGCCCACATAAGGCTCTCCCAAATCTTCCATATCATGTACATCAAGGCCAATCATGTGCCCAAGGCCACATTGAAAAAACATGGCATGGGCGCCTGCAGCAACAGCTTCTGCTGCATTGCCTTTCATAACAGCAAGTTGCTGCATGCCTTCTATAATTTTTTGTGCTGCATTTAAATAAACATCTTTATATAACACACCCGGTTGCAACATAGCTACTGAACTGGTATGCGCTTGTAATACTATTTCATACACTTCTTTTTGTAATTGTGTAAATTTTTTACCTGCCGGGAAAGTGCAGGTAAGGTCGCCTGCATAATTCATATCATTAGCAGCGCCTGCATCGCATAGTACCATTTGCCCTTCTTTAATGGTATTGCCGGCATATACATTGTGCAGTGTTTCGCCATGAATGGTTACAATTGGATGAAACGAAAGGCTTCCATTGTTTGCAAATGCAATCTCTTTCACTTTGGCCATCACTTCATATTCTTTCATACCGGGTTTTGTATAGCGCATGGCGGCAAGGTGCATATCGGCACTAATGCCTGCAGCTTTATCCATCTCTGCAATTTCACATTCCTCTTTGTATGAGCGCTGGCTAACTATTGATTTAATTAATTGTACCGATGCTGAATCATGCACTGCACGTACTGCAATATTTAACCATTGTGCAATCTTTATCCTGTTATTGGCACGGTATGGTGGTGTAAAATGTATTTTTCTACCGCTGGTTATTGCTTTGCGTATAACGGTTTCAATATCCTTATATGGCGCTGTTTTGGTAACAGCAACTGCAGCGGCCATTTCAGCAATGGTTGGTTGCGGCCCCGTCCACACTATATCATCCATGCTTAAATCATCGCCAAAAATGGTTTCTTCGCCCGATTCTGTATCAATAATAGCAGCAAGCCCGGCAAGGTTAATACCAAAATAATACAAAAAGCAACTGTCTTGCCGGTAAGGATACCAGTTGTCTTTATAGTTCATACCAACTTCATCATTACCCATAATAAGTATGAGCCCATCTGAAATTTTTTGTTTTAATACAGTACGCCTGTTTTTATAAACCGATGATTGAAATAGCCTGAATTGCATGATACCTGTTTTAATAATTGAAGAATGAGATAATGGCTTTTGCTAAAGTTAAAACAAATTTTTACCCGGCAGTTGTAAGCTTACATCAATGGCAAATGATTTTGCATTAATTGACGTATGCAGAAAATTTAATGAACTGTTATTTAAAAAATATAGATGCAGTGTTTGAATTTTCATACAGCTTTAACATTGTTATTCATCAAACCATTAAACCTTTGTATAAGTATCTCATCAAAAATTATCTTAAAAAATTCATGTATGAATAGTTTTACAATTAAATCCCTTGGCTTAAAATTTACCGGTTTACTCTTCCTTGCTTTTGCTGTTTTTTTAACTTCGTGCAGCAGCTCTAAATCATATTTTACGGCTGATACAAGAAATAAAATAGAACAAAATTCTATCCCATTAGAAAAACTGCAGTTTTATATTGATAAGGATGTAGAATTAAGAAGGGAACTTTCATCGGGTGATGCCACTGTAAAATCAGGCAAAGTGGTTCTTGAAAATGGCAGGTACGTTAATATCATTCAATTGAAAAAAGGAACAGCCGGTGTATGTTCCGGTGTTTATAAAAATTCGTTAGACATAGCTTTTGAAAGTGGCCAAAGCAGTTCTCTTGCATTTTCGGCAGCTAACGGCCGTAATGCCGAAGGTGCTTATCGCCTTGATGCCGAAAAATGGATAAAGCCATATAACAGTCCTGAAGTTGGCAGGGTAACTTATGATGGCGATGTATATTTTATGCGTTTTAACGGGGCACGGCCTAAATTAATGATTAAAAAAACATCTACTGATAAATACGAAGTGAATAAAAGGGTGATGAGCGGACGAAAAGTGGAATAACAAATAGCTAATAGCAACATTTTATTAAACTATATCCTAAACCTGCATTTCTTTTTTGCCTGATTATATTGCTGTTCACTTTTTTAATTAAAAGGGTAGCGATTTTCTATTGTCCCTTTAATACAATACATCTTTTGTTGGCTGGTTGATGAAAATAAATGCCGGCATATGATTAAATGTGCAATTATTTATAAGCTCAGAAATTAAGAATTTTATTATTATATTGCTTTAGCCCTTTAGCTGCTGTTGCATTATTTTAAATGCCTTAACAATTTGCATGTTTAATTTTTTTAAAAACAATATTAAAGAAGAATCATTAGCCCTTCCTTTTACAACAGACATACATTCGCATATTTTACCCGGTATTGATGATGGCGCTGCAGATATTGAAACATCTTTAAAACTGGTAAAAGGTTTATACAGCCTGGGTATACGCAAAGCCATTGCCACACCACATATAATTGGAGACTTGTACCGAAACACTCCATTTATAATAAACAATGCGCTTGCAACTGTAAAAGAAGCCACAAAAAAAGCAGGTATAAAAATGGAGTTGCATGCTGCTGCTGAGTATATGCTTGATGATTATTTTATAGAATTATTGAGAAGTAAATCAGCGCTACTTACACTTCATAAAAATATTATCCTAACAGAAATATCATATTCCACTGCACCAGATAACCTGGAACAGATACTGGCAGAAATCCTCATCGAAGGTTACCAGCCTATATTGGCTCATCCTGAGCGTTATCACTACTATCATAACAATTATAAAAAATACCAGCAGCTAAAAGAAATGGGGTTTATGTTGCAGGTAAATATCTTATCGCTTACCGGTTATTATGGTAAGAGTGTAAAAAAAGCGGCAAAATACATACTCGAAAATAACTTAGCCAATTTGGTGGGCACCGACCTGCACCACCACAATCACCTGGCAGCACTAACCAACGTTACAAACCGTAAAACAATTAATAAATACATGGGGCCAAAAATATATAATAACCTGGATGCTATTATAACAACCTCATAAACCAAAATAGAAACACAATTTGTTACAAAAAAAATTACATTTATTAAAAGTACTTAAGTGAAATACATTCGATTAATTTTTAGCTTTATTCTTATATTATTACTTCAAAACAGTTTTGCCCAAACTTATTATATAAGCCCATCGGGTAATGATGTTACAGGAAATGGAAGCATAGGCAATCCATGGAAATCATTATATAAAGCAACCAGTACTGTAACCACTGCCGGAAGTATTATACATGTAAAAGCAGGCGTTTATAACGAAACACTACAGTTGGTGTTGGCTGTTGGTGTAAGTATTGAAGGTGAAGGTATTTCATCGGTTATACAAAGTTCACTTGCCATCGACTGGACGGAACTGCTATCGCTCAGGTCGCCGGAAGGCACAAACGGTAACCAGGAAATTTCATTTTTAAAATTTAACGGGCAAAACCTTACAACCTTTTGGGGCATTGCAATTGCCGGCCGCAGCAATGTAAGCATACACGATTGCATTATTGAAGATTTTAGCGACAGGGGCGTAATTTTTAATGGGCGAAATGATAATGTGGAAGCCGCCCCGGAAATTTTTGCAACTGGCAACAAGTTTTATAACAATGTTTTGAATAACTGTGCAGCATATAATACGGCTACTGGGAAATACGGAAGAGGTTGCCTAAATATTGGCGGGCAAGATGGGATGCTGATATACAATAATACCATTACACAAAACCAACGGCCTGTAGGCTACAATGGCTTTGCTATAAAATACAGCAATAATGGTTATTTAAAAAACATAAAGATTTACAACAACACTATCATCAAAGCTCCGTTCATGGGTAAATTTGGCGGTGATGACGGGTGGGATTTTGCCATTGAGTTTTGGAATGTACTGGGCGGTATGGAAATATATGGTAACAATATACAAGGCGCTGTTGATTTTGTAAACACAAGTAAAGATGAGGCTGACTATGGTGTTTGGTTTCACAACAACACAATAGGCCAAAAAGTATTAAATAAACATTTTGAGAGTGGATTAATATTTGAAGTGAAAACTGAAGCTGTAGTAATTGAAAATAATATTTTTAAAAAAATTGCTGGAGGCATTATCTTTTATACCGAAGGCAACCGCAGCATGTACGATATAACTATCAGGAATAACCGATTTGAAGATATAGGCAGTAAAAATGGTAATGGCAATAATGGCAATGGCATCAACATAAGCCCTGGAGTAGTGGTAAAGGGCGAGTACAGTTATTTTATAGATAATCTTTTAGTTCAAAATAACAGCTTTACAGCTGCAGCCGGTAACGCACCTTTATATGGTATCGAAATAAGTGGTGCAGAAGGCGCCGGTAAAATTGTTATAAGTGATAATAACATTAAAGGATTTAATGTAGCGCCGGTTTTTGCAAACCCGGGCGAAGTAATTGATAGCCTGGTTATAGAAAAAAATCATTTAGCGGGCAATGGAAATAATAATAAGCCTTTTTTTATAAGAGGCTTGCCATCTCATCTTATTTTTAAAAAAAATGTTGTTGATGCTTCAGTACAATCACCTGGTTTTAATTTTAAACAGCAAATCATAAGGCCAGTATATTATGAATTAAAAAACAGCAACGTACTTGAATTTATTGCTATTGCCGCCTTATTGGTGGCTTTGTGGTTTTGCAGCAGCGAAAACATTTATGCGTATGTACCATTTTCATTAGCCGCTGCCATTAGCTTGTTTTTATGTGTTGATGGCGAAGTTGGTTTATCTAAAACCATTGCTGCCGTTTTATTTATTGCACTATGCCTGTATGGATGGTGGGTATGGCGGCAGCGTGACAGGCGTGGCCACCGTATTGTACGAATTACAAAATCATCTAAAAAAGATATAACTAAACAAATGCTTATTTTTTCTGCAGCATTTATCTGCCTTACATATGCAGGTTTCATCTCCTACAAAAATGCAGCATTTAATAGTATAGCATTAACAGGCAATTTTGTATACGCAACATCGCTAACAGGGTTTTGGCTTACTACACAAAAAAAATTTGAAAGCTTGTATTGGTATTTGGTAAGTGGCATTGTAGCAATTGCCTATTTTTATTTAACACACTATCTTATTTTTAGCAGCAGTGTAATTATTTTGATAGCTTTTGCTATATGGTGTATGTATGCCTGGAGAAAAAAATTAAATCGAAAAAGAATTTCATCCCAAGAAAAGTTAAGGGGCTGATGCAAATTACACAATCGCCATTTTTTCTTTTATATGGTTTGCCAGCCTTAAACTAATAGCTACAACGGTAAGGGTTGGGTTTACAGCGCCTCCGGTTGTATAGCAGGATGAACCGGCAACATATAAATTATCTATGCCGTGAATTTTACAATTGGCATCTACCACACCATGTTTAGGATCATCACTCATTCTTGTTGTGCCAAGATGGTGCCAGCCACCACTTGTATAATCAGGTAACTGAACATCGCCATCCAATAAAAATTCTTTTAGTTTAACACGGCCAATACCTGCAGCACCTATCTGCTGCCCCAAAAGTTTATTAATAGTAAATACGGTTTTCTTATCAATAGGCGATAAGGCCCAGAAAAGATTAGCCCTTGGTATGCCCAGTTCATCTTTTTCGTTGCTTAATACTACCCTTGATTCAGGATGAGGAAGCTGCTCTACCCGGGTAAATAAACCATAAGACTGGTAAATACTTTTTGAAAAAAATCTTTGAATAAAATTACGCTTATCAAGAGTAGAGTATTTTTTAAAAGTATCCAGGCTTTTTCGTGGGTCATCATTTGACCAAAGTTTTACAGACGGAATAGTTTTGTTCGACAATTCCAATGGCATTAATGATATTGAACCATTAAGCACTTGTAACTCTCTTTGTTTTTCAGGCGATATGGCCAACTCTGCCCTCACTTTAGTAAACTGCTCCATCAAATACAACTTCAGTTTATCGGTATGGTTCAGCCAAAGTTCGCCGGTTTTAATTTCGGCATGCTCCATAAAATACCGGCCTACCAAATCATTATCATTACCAAGTCCTTTAGGCGCTTGTTTGTTACATGCCAGTAAAACCCTTGCATTTTGCATAGCACTACAGGCAAGTATAAAGTTTTTAGCTTTAACGGTATGTTGCTTACCTGCATAGTTTTTTACTGTTACCTGGGTGATGGAGTTTATGCTTTCAGTTGCATCCAAATCAACCACATTGGCATATATATGCAACTGTATGGTTTTTGAATTTACAATAGCATCCTTATATTTTTTTCCAAAACGTGTAGGAGGGCTAAACTGCCACATCTTAGTCCAGATCACTTTTTCATCAAGTGGTAAAGGTTTAAAATCCGGATCCTGTTTCAGCCAATAATCAAGGTTCCATTCGCAGGGACCAAGATCCAAAATTGATGTAGCCTTTGGATAATATTTTGCTATATCTTCTCTTTTTATTGGCCAGCCGCTGTTTTCTACCCAATCCCTTTTTTCAAAATCAATATCATCAAATGTAGAGCACATGCCTCCCCAATGCCCGGTACTGCCTCCAAAATAGTGGAGCCTGCTTGCTTTCATGGGATAATAGGGATGACCGGTTATTTTTCCATTATATAATTCCTGGATCCTGTCATCATATTCCATGCCTCCTCCTTCCAGTAAAATTATTTTTTTGAAAGTATGTTCCAATTCAAGAGCAATACTAATTCCGGCAGCCCCTGCACCAATGATACAAATGTCGCCTTCTATTTGAGTGTTGTTTTCTAACTGCCTGGCATCAATAAGCATGTGTAAAAAGTAAATTTTATGTTAGTGAAAATAACGCACATTGGCGTGCTTCTGTTTGCGCAATAATCCAGCCATTTAAAACAAAAATTGAGTTTTTCTCAAAATCGTCATGTATTTGGGCATCCAGCATTTCAATCAATTCAAATGAGTCTGTCTTTTCATTATATACTTTTCCATTGTTGTCTGTAAGCAATAATTTTTTAAGCGTGGCTTTATCTTTTTCCTGTGGAACAGCTTTTCGGTAGCTTTTACCAATTTCTCTTAATGTTTTTTCATCGCAAAAGCGGCTAAGCTCATCAGGTATAACAATTGTATCGTAGTGTTTTGAACGGCCTTTGATGTATTTTATCGCAGGAATTGAAACTGCAGCCAGGGTAACTGCCGTTGCTGAAATTAAGAAAGTCCTTCTTTTCATATTAGGGTAACAAGTCTTGATGAAATAACCAGGTAAATAACCTGTTTATTCATATTACATTAAAATAAGTTTAGTTTAAAAAAACAAATTTATTTGAAAAATATTGCATGTGGTAATAAATTATACCAAATAAACGCTCAATTAAGCAAACATATAATATTAATTTTTAATTAGGAGATTTTTTTTAATAGTTTCATTAAAAGTTAATTATTTGCTTATTTTATTAACATTTACAGGGTTTTTACTAACAATTTTTCGGAATTTTACTATGGGCTAATTATTATTAATTGGGTTTAAGTTCTTCTTTTAATTATACTCATTTGTTTATATAAATAATAAAGTTGTTATATATAAAAGGTGATTTTATCTTCAAAATCCAACTTATTTGTCCCATAAAAATTTATTAATCGTAGCACTATTTTTGCCCTTCTGCACCCTTTAAAAATGTAAGGTTTTTTGTTAGGCAATATCCTATGATTATTGAAATATTAGTAATAGTAATAAACCTATACATTTTGCGTTAATCACATTAAGAATAGTTTAAAATCCAATAATTCCAATTCAATGAAATTTTTATTACTCCTTATTTCTATTTTTTTAAGTAGTTTATCAAATGCCGCAACGTATTATATAAGTCCATCCGGAAATGATAATACCGGTACCGGCAGTATAACCAATCCCTGGAAAACGCTTAAAAAAGCTACATCAACTGTAACTACACCCGGCAATATAATTTTTGTAAAAGCCGGCACCTATGTTGAAAACAGTACCAGTACATTAGCAGTGGGTGTAAGTATCGAAGGCGAGGGAGCTTTGTCAATCATTAAAGCTTCATTCTCTACAGTTTTTCAAATGATAATTGAGGCTCATAGCCCCGAAGGAACCAATGGCAACCAACATATAAGTAATATAAGTATGGACGGCCAAAACAGCACTTCCTGGGCAATTCAAATACAGGGGCGCTCAAATTTTTTAATTCATGATTGTATTATTTACAATTTTGCGCAACGTGGAATAGTATGGGGAGGAAGGGATGATAATGGCGATGCACCACCAACTATTTATGCAACCGGTAATAAGTTTTATAATAATACAGTAACCAACTGTGCAAGTTTTGATGGTACTTACGGTTACGGCTGCCTTAATATTGGCGGACAGGATGGAATGCTTATATACAACAACACAATTGTTACCACAGGCAATATGCCAGGCTGGCCCATCAAATTATGGAATGAAGGGCACATTAAAGGTTGTAAAATTTATAATAACACTTTAAAAAGGCCTCCATTCCCATATCAATACAATGGCATAGGCAATTATTTTGATTTTTGTATTGAGATGTTTTATGAACAGGGGCTTGAAATTTATAATAATATCATTGAGGGTAGTGTGGATTTAAACTACCAAACCAAGGGCGCTTATGCATACAGCGCATATATACACGATAATGTTTTTGGCAGAACTGCACAGGCTGCACATTGTGAAACCGGCATATGGCTTGAGTTTCAAACCGAAGGTTTAATAATTGAAAACAATACTTTTAAAAATATTTCGCAGCCGGTTATGTTTTCGTTAAGGCCGGGCAGTTTTATGAACGATATTACCATTCAAAAAAACCTGGCTTATAATATTGGTAAAACCGATGGTACAAGAGAAGGTTATGCCATTGGCATTATTGTTAATGACAATTCAACCAATTATAGTGCTTCAAACTGGTTTGTATATAATAATACCTTTTTAGCATTACCGGGCGCCAATGCACCTTATTTTGGTGTTAATATACCCGGAGGTAATTCATCCAATAACGTAAAACTGATAAACAACATCATTACCAATTTTAATTATTATGCGGTTAGTTGCGATTATGGAAGCCACCTGAATGGTTTGCAGGTAAGAAATAATACAAAATATAACAATGGTAGCAACAATGCTATTTTATTTGATAACGGGAACCCCTCAAATTATACAAATACTGGTAATATAACAGTAAACCCTGTTTTAGATGCAAACCATATTCCTGTTGTTGGTTCTTCACCTTGTATAGACGCTGGTATCAATGTGGGGTTACCATATAATGGATCGGCTCCCGAAATGGGATTTTATGAAATTGGTGTAACAAATATTCCGCCTACAGCTAATGCAGGGCCCGACCGTACTATAACTTTACCAGCAGATAGTGTACATTTAAATGGTAGTGGTAACGACCCCGACGGTAATATCACATCCTATCAATGGACAAAAATTTCGGGACCTACTGCTGGCAATATTACCAACCCAAACTTAGCATCCACTTCAGTTACAGGATTAGTACAAGGAGTTTATAGATTTGAACTGAGGGTAACAGATAACGGAGGTGCATCTGGCAGAGATACTATGCAGGTTACGGTAAATGCTGCTCCTACAAATATTCCGCCTACAGCTAATGCAGGGCCCGACCAATCAATTACTTTACCTACCAATACTGTTACACTTAATGGTAGCGGTAACGACCCCGATGGTAGCATCACAGCTTATTTATGGACAAAAATTTCAGGGCCGGCTTGCACTATTACAAACCCTAACAGCGCTTCCACTTCTGTTACCGGTATGTTGCAGGGAACTTATCTGTTTGAACTGAGAGTAACAGATAATAACGGCGCTTATGGAAGAGATACCATGCAGGTAACAGTTAATGATGTATTAAATATACCTCCAACTGTAAATGCAGGGCCCGACTTAACAGTTACATACCCAGATAATTCAGCCACTTTAAATGGTAGTGGCAATGATGCAGATGGTATCATCGCAAGATATGACTGGAGGCAACTTTCAGGTCCTACAAACAATGTACTTTTCTCATTAGTAAGTGCTGTAACTTATATTAATAACCTGGTACCAGGTGAGTATGTATTTGAATTGATGGTTACTGACAACAGGGGAGCTACAGCAATTGATACAGTAAAAGTTACTGTAACCGGGCCACCACAAATTATTCCTGAACAAAATAAATTTAAGATATACCCTAACCCGGTGATAGATATTACTACGCTAGATATAACATCTACAAAAGCAAATGCGATAATATCAATAGTAATATTTGATTTACAGGGTAAAATAGTCTTAAAAAAATCAATTGTAGCAGGCCAGTTTAATATTACAGACAAGTTAGATCTTAGTAAACTAATGAAAGGTACATATATGGTTACTGTATTTTTTGACAATGCAGATAAACAAACACATACAATTATAAAAATGTAATGATTACCCTTAGTTAATTTTTTAAACCGTGAATAATAATTATTCACGGTTTTTATTTATTAATATTTGAAAGGTTCATTTAATTACAGCCTTGTATGTTCTTTCATAATAACCTATAACCCATTTAATATTACATATATTTTGTTCTATTTTATTTAAATGCCGTTATAGAAATAAATTATTTAAAAAAGGGTAACCTAAACCTTTGAAATCGGCTATTTTAAGTATATATTTGCCCTCAGGTCCATAATCTGTATTAAAAGTCGCCCTAAAACTAATCGAGATTTTATTTAAATCTGCTGATATTTTTCCATTTAGCTTTAGCTAAGGAAGTCTTACTCTAATTCCTATGTTACTCCTTTAAAAAAAGAATTCAATACACTGTTTGCACTAATATTTTTTAGTAAAGCGGATAAAATGTTTTTATTTATGGCAAAAAGATTACTATTTATTGTTCTTGTATTATCCTTTACCAGGTTTAATGTTTGGGCTCAGCAAGATGTATCATTTTCAATACAGGCACATGAAGATGACTGGCAGTTATTTATGAGTAGTCAAATTGTAACTGATTTATCTGCCAGTGGTAAAGTGGTATTTATTACACTAACTGCAGGCGATGCAGGAAATGGAGATGGAGCTTATTCAGGTGGTAATCCTTTTTACTTAAGCAGGGAAATGGGCTCTGTTTATTCTGCAAAATTTGCTGCAGATATAACAAGCGGTGCTACCCCTTCGCCAGTACCCACAGCAACTATAGCCACTGTAAACGGCCATAACATTACAAAATATGTATACGGAAATACAGTTAGTTACTTTCTTCGGCTACCTGACGGAGATTTTGATGGAAATGGGTTTCCTATTACTGGCCATAAAAGCCTTCAAAAATTAAAGCAGGGCAATATTACTTCTATAACATCTGTTGAGAACTCTGCAACCTATACAGGCTGGTCAGATTTAACCAACACCATTCAACAAATTATATTAAACGAAAAAGGAACTGATAACCAGGTTTGGATGTACACTGCCAGTCTTGATAATAACGCCAACCCCGGCGACCACTCAGATCATTTGTATGCTGCACATGCAGGACAGGATGCAGTATCGGCCATGCTTTGGGTAGGTATTTCTGAATTTGTTGACTATGCTACTTCATCAATGCCGGCAAATTTAAACGCTACTCAACACGAAAATGCTGCGGCCATCTTTATGCTATCCGAATGGGGTATCACAGAAAAAGAATACTCAAGCAGTTTTGTTACCGATCACAAAGCCTGGCTTCCTATGGACTATTTTGCAGTAAAACGAACCCCGGTTGGCAATGCACCATTTACCATCATTGGTGAAGAAAATAAAGTTGCCAATAAACTCACCGCCATCCCAATGATAGTTTCAATAACATACCCGGTTTATACAAATAAAGATATAAGTATGTTTTTAATCCCTTATGAAAAAGGATTATTAGAAACAGTTGTTTATGATGAAAACGGAAACAGCCTTTATAACTTACATACCGCTATTGACAGTAAAGAAGGAAAGCAAATCAATTTGGGTAAAATATTTACTCAAAAAGGAAAATATGTACTGACAAATACATTAAACGGAAAATATATTGAAACCAGGAAAATTACAGTTCAATAACAATATTTAAATGAAGATGATGAAAAGGATATTTTATATAACATTTCTAATTTGTGTAGCTTCCTTTAAGGCAAAAGCTCAGCCGGAAGTTTCTTTTTTTGTACAGGCCGATGAAGATGACTGGCAATTATATATGTGTAAACAGGTTACCGGCGATTTAGCTGCAGGCGGTAAAGTGATAATGATTACACTTACTGCAGGCGATGAAGGTTATGGAACCGGAACTTTCAATGGGTCAACTACACCATACTACCAGGCAAGGGAAAGAGGTGCTGTTTATGCTTCAAAAGCTGTATCCGATTTTTCATACACAGCTTACTATCCTTTTTCGTACCAGGTACCAACTTCCCAAAATGTTTTAATTAACGGTAAAAACCTGGTGAAATATACCTATGGCGATCCATCAGGTGCAGGACAAATTGTAAATTATTTTTTACGCTTACCCGATGGCGGCCCTACCGGTTCAGGTTATCCTGCTACATCTAATGTGTCATTAATGAAGTTAAAGCAGGGTATCATTACAAATATAACTTCAATTGATGGCGCCAACACATATACATGGAATGATCTTGTAAATACCATTTTATCCATCATGCTTACAGAAAGGGGTGGTGACCAACAGTTTTACCTTCATACATCAAGCCTTGATGGTGCTGTAAATCCCGGAGACCACTCAGACCATATCTATTCATCTACTGCAGCACAGGAAGCAGTAGCATCCCACCTGGCAATTGGCATTAATGAATTTATTTTTGATTACTCATCTTCATTACCCAATAATTTAGGTGAAGGTGATTATGAAGATGCTGCAGCTGTATTAAGTGCTTATGGCTGGAGTTTAATAATCGATAAATATCCCACTCCATTTAATAGTACCAACAGAGCATGGCTACCGCAGGAATATTCAACAATTAAACGAAGTCCTGTAGGGGTTGTACCTATAACACTTCTCAACTTTACCGGATTATTACAAAACAAAAAAGTATTATTAGAATGGAGCACTTCTGCAGAATATAACAGTAAGCAATTTGAAATAGAAAAATCGCTTGATGGCTTTAATTATAAATTACTGCACACAACTCCTGCAGCAGGCAACAGCACTACAGAAAAAAAATATTCTTACATAGATGCTAACGTTGCCGATATAAATTATTACAGGCTTAAAATGCTGGATATTGATGGAGGAAGTAAGCAAAGCAATGTAGTGGTTATTAAAAATAATATACTACAACAATCAATTGTTTATGCAACCAATCCATTTAACAATAAAATAAATGTACGATTTGCAAAAATACCTCAAGGCAATATTACTGTATCATTGATTAACATGAATGGAAAACAGGTATTCACAAAAGTGATCAGCAACCCAACATCGAGGCTTGTTGAAATTGAAACCGGCAATACTACCCTTAGCAAAGCGATGTATATTTTGAGGATAGAAAGTGAAGGCCAATTGTACAATGTTAAGATGCTGAAAGAATAACCTTAAATTGAATTATACGTATAATAAAAACGGGGCTAATTAAATTTAGCCCCGTTTTTAATACAACATTTTATACAGCCTATTTTTGCGTAAACCGTCTTATCCTTAAATACCTGGTCTTACTGCGGCCATAATATAAAGTATCAGATACCATATTAAAGTGGCTGTTCAGGAAACTGTCAATCATGGGCCTGTTCATATTCCTGTTCAATTGTATCGAATCAAAATCGTTGCTGATAAAAATGAAAGATGCTGTATTTTGCACTTTTGCCTGCAAGGAATTTTTAAGCACCACCGTATCTTTTACATTGGATATATAGTTACTGTCGAATGTAAGTTTATTGGGCAATGGAACCATTGGGTGGCCGCCTTTATAATAGCTCGAGAATGGAAGCGCTAATTGGCTGCTGTAAAAAACGATGGGCTCATTGGGTTGTTCAATATCCTGAATATAGCCCGCTAACTTCTTATAATCATAATCCTTTACAGGAATTTTATAATAAGTGTAAAGCAAAAAAACAAAATACAATGCACAACCGGCAAATATCAAATTTTTAAATACCGGTTTAAGCGTATTAAGCAAAAGGAACCAAACAACAATTAACGGAAAAACAATGGTAAGGTACCTGCCGGCAAATGTCAGTTGCTCTATGGTAAAAACAACACAGTATAAAATAAACAGGATACCTGTTGCAAACAACAGAGTGTTCATAATTTTGAAAAAACCAGTATTCTCACTGTTTTGGTTTCTATATAAGTTATAATAAGCAATAAGCAGGCTAATAACTACAACAGTTTTAATAAGCCACCTTCCCCATCTGTTAAAAGGAGCTATTTGTAAAGCCAGCAAAAAATTTTGTGGCGACCTGAACATATCATTTACAATTTCCTTAAAAGGAATAGGTGCCGTGGTTTGTTGGTGCATGTGCACCTGCGTTTGTATGTATAAAAAATTGGGTAAAAAAAGCAACACTACCGGTAACAAGTAAAGGCAAAGTTTAAAAAAAGATTTCCATCCTTTATATAACAATAATGAACAGGCAAGAGCAGCCACCAATAAAGTAAAAAAATATTGGGTGTAAGCTCCTGTCAAAGCCAGAATTAAAAAAGTGAAGAGGGCAGGTTTGCTATTGTATTTATAATAGCAGATAAAATAATAGATGGCAGCCACACTCAATAAAATCATAAATGCATACAACCTTATTTCAAGCGCTGCCCATACAGTAAAAGGATTAAGTAAAAAAATAACCAACACCCAGTGATTATTTTTATTGCCTGAAATTTCTATCGTTAGTTTATGAAGTATCCTGGCAGCGAAAGCAATGCAAATGATGGAAAAGAATTTTGCGAAAATTATATCAGCACTTATTGTGCGCCAAGCTGCCATTAAAAGAAAATATACAGGAGGCTGTCCTTCAAAAGTATAAGATAACCTAACAACTTCCGAAAAGCCATGAGAAGTAGTATTTAATGTATACGACTCATCTTCCCAAATATTCAATGCAAAACACAGGTACACCAAAAAGGCAGCATACAATAACAGGAATGCATAGAAAAGAATATTGCTTGTTTTGGTTTTCATCATTTTTAAAACGGGTGCGTTAAAATATCATTCATTATAAGCTGCTGTTGATTTGGGTTTCAGTATCAGCATTTATCCTCTTCTGCCTTTTTAAAGCACTACCAAGGTGAAACAATTCTTCAAAGTATCTTTTACTTTGTAATGATAAAAAGCCAACGCTTAAAAACTGAATTGAAATGATAAAAGTGATACCGCCAACCAGGAAAGTGTGTGGGCTGTTTTGAAACTGCAGAGCAAGACTATTAGAGAAAGAGGGCGCTTTACCGGCAAGCAATGTTAAATCGGGATGAGCAAGGTCTGATAATGTATTATACAATAGCCATACCAGTTGATAAAGTGAAAGCAACATCAATAAAAACCCAATTCCCAAAAAGAAAATATAAGGCCTGAAAATAAACCCCGACATTAACCCCGAAAAAAAACTTCTTAACACTCTAAGGCTCGATGATCTTTTGCCCGCAAATTTATTTTGTTCTGTCCAGTCCAGGTGTGCAGGTATTTCTTCAATCCTTGCCCTTAATATCATTCCCTTGTAAATGATTTCGGGATTGATTTCGTAATCCCTTGTTTTTAAATTAAGGTCACGGATAAAATCAGTACGGTAAGCCCTTACCATACCAGTAAAAGTGTAATACTTATCCTGTGCAGCCATTCGCATAAATCGGTTTACCGATTTACTCATTACCCGCCTGAAACGAGGTACAGCAGTTACTTTTCCGCCTTTCATATAAGGCGAAGCCAAAACCATATCTGCAGATGTTTCAACTAACTTATCTGCAAGTTTCCCAATATTATCTTCTGCGTAACTTAAATCTATATCTATAACAACAATAATATCACCCTTGGCATTTCTAAATCCTGTTTGCAACGCTATGCCAAGGTTAAAATTAACCGGGTGATGGCATACCCTAACATTAGAATATTTTTTTTCCAATTCATCTGCAATAATGCCGGTTTTATCTTTACTTCCATCATTTACAATAAGTATTTCCCATTTATACCTGTCTTCAATGCTGCCCAGATATTCTATTACCGTTGCAATATTTGTTTCCAGTATAGCTTCCTCATTATAACAAGGCGCTACTACCGTAATAAAATGTTTTGGTTCAGTATTCATAATGTTATTTTGATTCAATATTTATTTTAAATCCGGTTGCTTAAAAACCAATTTACTCTCGTTAAATTTTTTTAAACAGGTACCATTTTAAATCTACAGCAGGGTAACGCATATTATATTTGCCTATTGCCTTACTTAACAATTTTAAAAGCGGTTTTTTTAAAGGCAGGTTGGGCGTGCTTTCGCCAACAAGCGATAAGCCGTGGTTGATATTTATTTTTTTAACAGGCCGGCCTTTTGAATGTAATTGAAACCCATAATACTCAAACATTTGAGACAAGGTTTTATCCGAAAACCAGGTAATTACACTTGGCGGGCAGTATTCGTGCCAGTATTTGCCTGCAATTCTTGCTGCAATACTTTTCATATTCCAGGATTCAACCAATACCAAACCATCTTTATTCAACAAACTATTAATAATTGATAAAGATTTATCAGGATCGTATAAACTGCCAACAACCTGTATTAAATTTACCAGGTCGAATTTAATATCGGTTGTATAATCTTCTAAGCTGCCGGTTTGTATTGTTAGGTTTAGTTCTTTTCTTCCATACTCGGCCATTGTATTATTAGGCTCCACTCCGTAGCAATCCCACCCCGATTGTTCAAATCCCTTCATAATAAATCCAGCTGCACATCCTACATCTAATAATTTTCCGGGCTTTGTATATTTTGAAATAATTTTTGCATAATTAATCCCCGATTTAAGGAGCAAATCTTTTTCAAGCAAATAACCGGGGTATCCATCTTTTCCTCCAAAAAAATATTCATCTGAATATACTTTATCAAGATGCCCCTCCATTTCTTTCAGTTGGGTAAAGCGGTGCCCACAATGCGTACACTCTTTAATAGGGAATCCCTTTTTAACTAGTAATAATTTTTTTTCTTCTTTGCATGCAGCAAAAGAAGAACAAGCCTTTTTCATAATAAATATTAAAGCTTATGTAGCTAAAAAACACTAATTAATAGCATTGATAAAGCCAACCATTTTAACTGTTACATTAATCCCAAAAATATCCTGTTGGCCAGATGCTGTTTTAAAATTAATAATTTGTTCGGCAATATTTTTAGATGTGGGGTTAACCAATAAGTTCCACTTTTCTTCTACAGTTTCTACCCACTCGGTTTCTGTACGTAAGGTAATACAAGGTTTCTTTAAAATATAGGCTTCTTTTTGAATGCCTCCCGAATCGGTGATGATACGCTTAGCCGAATGTTCCAGTGCAATAAAATCAAGATAACCTTGCGGTTCTATCATTTGTATATTTAAAGGAATTTTGTAGGCAGGTGAAAGCATTTTCCGGGTTCGGGGATGTACAGGAAAAATAATTTTTTCGCTAAGGTTTCCTAACTGGTTCAGTAAGTTTTCAAGTACAGTATTATCATCTACATTATAATTGCGATGCAGGGTTAACAAACTGTAATCCGCTGTTTCTAATTTCAAATTATTTAGCACAGCAGATTTTTGTAATGCAATCCTGATATTATTTGCCATGGTATCAACCATGATATCGCCGGTAAGAAAACTTTTATCGCCCAATCCCTCTTTTTGTAAAATATTAATAGCTGTTGGTGTTGGTGCAAACAGGTATTTTGAAACATGGTCGGTAACAATGCGGTTTATTTCTTCGGGCATTGCCCTGTTGTAACTACGCAAACCGGCTTCAATATGCAGTATAGGTATATTAAGTTTTGCTGCTACCAAGGCACCGGCCAATGTAGAATTGGTATCGCCAAAAACAATAACCAGTTCTGGATTTTTATCTGTCATAGCAGTTTCGAGCCTGCTTAACATTTGTGTAAACTGTGTTGTTTGGTTGCCACCACCGGTTTCAAGGTGTATATCAGGTTCTCGTATACCAAGGTCTTCAAAAATTTTTTGCGACATAGCATAATCATAATGTTGCCCGGTATGTACAATTATTTCCTGGTGCTGTTTTTGCAGGGCAGCAGAAAGTGGTGCAAGCTTTATAAATTGGGGGCGTGCACCTACTATTGAGAATATCTTCATGTTATTAATGAGCTTTAGTTTCTATAACCTTGCGGTTAACAGAAAGTTTTTTTGCAAACTGTTCCATCGGTAACAGTTCAAAATGTTTTTTAAGCATAGTGATGGCTATTTCAAAAACTTTCATCTTTTTTTCGCTTTTAATATTCATACCCGGAAAAAATGAAAGTTGTGGCACCAAATCGCCACTGATAAGATCTAAGGGATGCAACAGGTAGCTGGGTGGTGTTTTTGTAAGTTTACACATGAAGATGGCAAATCGTAAATACATTTTCATTAAGCCCATTGAAACACCACTGATGTATAACAAATAACTCTGGTGAAAAGGCAGTTTAAAAAAGGGCATAGTGGTAACGGGTATTTCAAGCAAACCCTTACTGTTCCTGAATTTCCAGTTAAAGGGTTTTAACGGGTAAAAGCCTTCTTTAAATGAACCAAACAATTCTTTACGGCTTTCTTTTTCTTCTTTTGTAAGTTTCGACTTATTGAAATAATACATCCGCATTAATGGCGAAATATAGGTGGGCAATAACGATGCATCAAAAATATAATTGCGTTTTTGCAGAACTTCAAGCAAATCGTTGCTCCAGCTAAAACCCGGGCCACGAAACATATTGGTGCGTTTACCGGTTGCCTGTAAAATAGATTCTTCTGCCTGTTCTATCTCTGCTTCTATCTTTTCTTTAGAATAAGTTTTTAACCACGACTCATGATGAAAGGAATGATTGCCCACTTCGTGCCCACGGTCAACAATGCTTTGCAGCACTTTTTTGTTTTTTTCTATGGCTGCATCCTGACCTACAATAAAAAAAGTAATTTTTATGTCAAGCTTATCAAACATATCTAAAAATACGGGCACCACTATATCCAGGTACGATGGAAATGTTTCCCAGCCTTCATCACCATGTACTTTCATATACGACCACTGATCGTCCAGGTCTAAAGAAATACTTGCAATCATTGTAGGTTTTGTTTTACTCATTATGCCATTATTTGTGCAAGCTTATCATCTGCCACTTTAATGGTTTCATTCACATTTAAAGTGCCATCCTGAATATAAGCTGTGTTTATGATATACACGCCGGGTATGGTGGTTGCCACATCGGGTAAATTACGGGAATAGCTTTCGGTTAAAACCGTTATCACATGCTTTGCCCTGGCAACACCTGCAAACTTTATATTTTCATCTGTAAGCCAGGGGTACATCTTTTTAAAATTAGACAAGAAAAATTTCTTAATCTCTTCATCAGAATAATTAAACAGCGGATCGTAAGGGCTTACATATTTAGGCAGGTACACTAATGCGTTGTTGCCAAAATATTTCTTATCAACAAGCGCCGACATTTCAATAACACCTGTAAATGGTACCCATGAGTCGGTGATATTGGTTATGTAAAAATTGCTGATTGGTTTATTGAGTAATACAGCTACGCAAATAACACCTAAGTATTCAATACCCTCCAGCTTTTTTATTTCTTTTACAGTAAGGCCTGTACATAATTTTGCCGACAGGCCGGCCGGTAATGTTGAAATCACTTTATCAAACTCCATTGGCTCATTTGCTGCAAAATGAATTACAGGTTTTGATGCAGGGCCGGATGTAATTTCCCTTGCTGCATACCCGGTATGTATTTGAACCCCTCGGCTAATGAGTTTATCTTTTAGTGCCGATACAATTCTTTTATAGCCTCCGGGTAAATAACCAAACATTTCTTTTTTTAAACCGCTGCGCCTGGCGCCATACAAACGTTGTATAGTGGCCCAAATAAATACCGCCGAAGTTTTTGTATAACTATCGCCAAGTTTTGCCCGCAATAACGGTAGCCATACTTTTTGAAAAGTATTTTTACCCGACCATCTTTGCAACCAATCTGTAACAGGTATTTTCTCTAAGCGTTTCCAGTTTTTAATCCTGGATGCAACTAATATTGTAAGCCCCAGCCTGAATTTATCAATTAAGTTAAGTGTAGGAAATTTTAAAAACTCTACCGTATCAGACATGGAATACAGTTTTCCATTCATATAGAAACCTGTTTTTGTTTCTACCCATTCTATCTTATCTTCCAGGCCAACCTGTTTTAATAAATCTCTTGTCTTAAAATCTGATAACAATATCACATGATAAAATTTATCCCATTCCACATCATTCATTTTCCATGAACTTACCAGGCCACCCAGTTCGGGTGCTGCTTCAAAAAGCGTAACCTTGTATCCCATTTCAGATAAACGCAATGCCAGCGTAATACCCATAATACCGCCACCAACAATTCCCCAGCTTTCAGATTTCATTAATCCTTTGTTTTAGATAAACTGTTTTTGCCAATTAATTGTTTCAATAAGTCCCTGTTCCAAATCCCACTGGGGTTTAAAGCCAAGCTTGCTGCAAAGTTTTGTAATATCCGGCACCCTGCGCATTACATCTTCGTAATTACCAAAAGTTGAGTAAGGGATAAAATTTAGTTTAGGTTCCGAATCTTTGCCATTTACAAGTTTCCAAATAAGTATGGCAAGGTCTTTAATTGTTATTTCTGCATTATCCTTTGGGCCGGTATTAAATATTTCGTTGTTCGAATTTTCATTTTCAATACACGCTATCAGTGCATTTACCGTATCTTCTACATACGTGAACGTACGGGTTTGTAACCCATCGCCATGTATATCGATGGCTTCTTTTTTAAATGCTTTTTCAATAAATACAGATTGAGGGCCTCCCCACCAGGTAAGGTTTTGGTTGGGGCCATACGAGCCAAAGAAACGAGTGATGGTATAATTCAAACCATATTCTTCGTGATTGGCAATGATGTACTGCTCGCCATACATTTTTGATAAGGCATAAGCCCAACGTTTTACGGTAGTAGGGCCCATTACCAGGTCAGAGTTTTCGGAAAAAGGTACATTAGGATTTTTTCCGTAAACATCAGAAGTAGATGCAAATAAAATTTTTGATTTATCCATGATACATTTGTGTACCACATTACGCAGCATCAGGTAATTTTCTTCAAGTGTACGCAAAGCATTGGTATAGCGTGGAATTTTTTGCGATGCCAGGTGAATGATGATATCTGCTTTTACATCTTTTAAAATTAAAGGGTTTGCAATATCACCCATAAAAAACTGGAAATTCTTATCCTCTTTTATTGCATCTATATTTCTTAAAAAACCATAATTAAGGTTATCAATACCGGTTACATTATGCCCCCGTTGTAATAAGCTTTTTGCCAGGTTTGAACCCACAAAACCCGCCACACCTGTTATTAATATTTTCATCGTAAGATTATTTTGTTTAGTATTTGTATAAACAACTGCTAATGGTTTGCAGGTCTGTTTCTGTTAATTCGGGATAGTTACCACAATAAAATCCATTGGTATGTAAAAAATCGCTGCCCGGCAAATCGTATAAATTTTTTGCGTATTTTTTATAAAAGGGTTGATTTTGCATATTGCCTGCAATCATAGGCCTTATCTCAATACCTGCACCCGAAAACTGCGAAAGGTATTTTTCTCTTAACTCTGGTGTTTTACAAACCACCGGAAATGCAAAAGTTGACAATACATTAATATGGCTGTGATTAAGATAAACAAGATCGGGGTTTTCTTTAAATATTTTTTCGAACCGTAAATAATTGGCTTCTCTCTTCTTTATGTTTTCATCTAAAAACTGTAATTGGTATATACCCAGGAAGCCTGTAATTTCTGTAGGCCTGAAATTATATCCAAGATCATAAAAAGTATATTTAGCTTCAAACTCAGATTTGATGCCGTATTTAGTTCTCCATTTAACTTGTTGTGCTGCATTTAAATTTCTATCCCAGCCATTTGCTCTAACAATTCGCAACATTTCAGATAAATCATCATCATCTGTGCATATCATTCCACCTTCGATAGTTGACATGTGGTGAGCCACAAAAAATGAAAAGCTTGCACCTATACTAAAGTTGCCGGCTTTCCCTTCGGGTAGTTCTGTTCCTAAAGATTCGCAATTATCTTCTATCAGTATAATACCTCTTTCTTCGCAAATCTTTTTTATCGTAGCTATATCGCCGGTAAAGCCCAGTACGTTTGTTAAAAACAGGGCTTGCAATGGTGTAGTTTTTAACCGGTCGAGCAAATGAGTGCTCATTACATTTAAGGTAGATGGTTCGCAATCTATTGCTATGGGATTCATACCCATTTGTATAATGGGCATTGTGTTAGTACTCCATGTTAATGCCGAAAATCCAACATTATCATTATCCTTTAATTTACCCAGGTTTTTTAAAGCTTGCAGTATGGCAAGGTTGGCGCTGCCACCACTGTTAAAAAGTATGCCGTGTTTTCTTCCCTGTTTTTTTGAAAACAATACTTCAAACTCAGCACATTTGGCATCCATGCTAAGCCGGTCGCTTTTCATTATAAATTCGGATAAAGCTTTTTTAGTTTCATACTCATTTAAAAAAGCATTTTTCATTAAAGGAATCATACTAAACTTGTTTTTGTTGATTTATAAATTTCAATCATTTCTTCAATACCCTGTTGCAGGCTAATCTGTGGTTTAAAATCCAAAGCTTCCATACGGCTTACATCCATACATTTTTTAAGCATACCATCTGGTTTGGTGTCATCCCAATGGATGGTTCCTGTAAATCCTGTTTTTTGCGCAATAGTTTCTGCCAGTTCCTTAATACTTATATCGTACCCGCAGCCAATATTAATAAATGCCGGGTTGTTATAATTTTCCATTAAGAATACAATAGCTCTTGCAACATCATGTACATGCATAAATTCACGACGGGCAATACCTGTACCCCAAAGCGTAATGCTTTCATCATTATTTTCTGCAGCGTCCGAAAACCGTTTCACTAATGCCGATAACACATGCGAATGTTTAAGGTCGAATGAATCGTTGGGGCCGTACAGGTTACATGGCATTAAGCTAATACTGTTAAAACCGTATTGCTTGTGCATCCCATCCAACAATTTAAGCCCGGCAATTTTAGCAATGGCATAACCCTCGTTGGTGGGTTCCAGTTTACCGGTAAGCAGGTATTCTTCTTTCATAGGCTGCGGGCAGGCTTTGGGATATATACAGGAGCTGCCCAGGAATACCAGTTTTTCAACTTTTGATTTTAAAGCGGATTCAAAAATATTGTTTTGTATTTGCAGGTTATCGAGCAAGAAGCTGGCAGGGTTATCAATATTGGCCTGTATACCACCAACCTTTGCTGCAGCCATAATTACCACTTGCGGTTTTTCTTTTTCAAAAAAATTATGTACTTCCTGTTGATGTGTAAGATTTAATTCCTTGCTTGTTTTATATACCAAGTTAGTGTAATTATTTTTTTGCAGCATTTGCAAGGTAGCCGAACCAACCATTCCTTTGTGTCCTGCCACATAAATCTTTTTAGTTTTTTCCATTATTTATTTTCAATTAAAATGTGTCTTTATTTTTTGCTGCAACATGATAGATTGTTAAAAACATAATTCGAATATCTAACCAAAGACTCCAGTTTTCCAGGTACCACAAGTCTTTATTTACCCTCATCTTAATTTGTTCAACATTTGTAATTTCGCCTCTATAGCCATTAATTTGAGCCCAACCTGTAATACCGGGTTTTAAAAACTGGCGTACCATATATTCATCTACAACTTTTGAATAATCGGCTGTATGCTTTACCATGTGTGGACGGGGGCCTACAAGGCTCATATCTCCTTTAAAAACATTTATAAATTGCGGAAATTCATCAAGGCTGGTTTTACGTATAAACCTGCCTACTTTTGTAACACGGCTATCATTACGTGTTGCCTGTTTTAAATCAGCATCTTTATTGGCCTTCATGCTTCGAAACTTTAAACAACGAAAAGTTTTTTTATTTTTTCCCGTTCGTAATTGCGAAAAAAATATTGGGCCACGAGATTCTAAAACAATAAGAAGCCCCAGTATTGGAATCAGCCAGGATAAAATACATACAATTACCAGGGAGCTTACAATAATATCCAACACTCTTTTTTTAATGCGGTTGCCAACATCATCCAATGGTTCTCCTCTTAACGAAAGGATGGGCAATTCGCCAAAATATTCTATATGCACATCCCTGGTTATAAAAACTGAAAGGTTTGGCACTATCTTAAACCGGATACATTCTTTTTCAGATTGATACATCAGGTTGTAGATATTCTTATCCTGTTCGGGAGTAATGGTAGAGAATATTTCCTGTATGTTTAGTTCTTTAGCAACTTGCAGGGTGTCTTTAACATTTGAAATTACCGGGTAGTGTGTAAGCTCATTCATTTTGTTTTCATCTTCAATAAAGCCTACAAGCTTTGTATTGATGCTGTCTTCTTCAAAATATTTAGCCAGTTTTTTTGCAGTGTCGTTATAGCCCAGGATAATTACTTTTTTTTGTATCTGGTCACTATCTTTATACAGGTTTCTTATACCCAGGTATATAAATCGGTTAATTAATAACCCAATACCAAAGCCTACAATGGTGGTAGTGATAACTAAACGTGGTATATTAAACTGGTAAGTAAACAGCAGGTAGAAAAGTATAAAAATAACCCACAGCAAATAAACCTGGCTGGTGCGTTTTGTAAAATGTTCAAAACTCAGCATGTTTTTTCCCACATAAGTTCTTAATAAAAATGCAGGAATTATCCAGCACAAATTTGCAATTAACCAGTAATTAAAATAAGAAGTTGCAAATACAGCAATAAACTTGCTTTTTAAAAATAAAAAGCTTAAAAAATATACTGTATTTAATAATGCCAGGTCTAATAAAATAAGGCTAAGCTGCAGGTATCGTTCAAATTGCCTGTTCATTACGCACTAAACTTTTTATATGTTTCCATAATTATCATTATATAGCTGCTTTGCCGGCTTTACCGGTTTCAATATTTTAAGCCTGATAAATTCTTTTGTCATTACCCAAAGAAATAAACTGTTTGTAACAGCATATCTTTTAAACAGGCGGCGGGGTTCCTGTAAAAATCTATACAACCATTCCAAAGCATATCGTTGCATCCAAACAGGGGCTCTTTTTTGCAAACCAATGGTTACCGGCACTGCTCCACCAACCCCTGCCATTACTGCTTTCACTTTTCCTTTCATACCTGCCATCCATTTTTCCTGTTTGGGGCATCCAAGAAAAACAAAAACAATAGCAGGAGATGCAGCATTTATTTTTTCAATTATTTCATTCTTTTCATCATCGGAGAGTGGCCTGAAAGGAGGGCTATACAAACCTGAAACCACTAAGTTTGGGTATTTTTCTTTTACAAATTTATCGGTTTTATCAAGCATTTCCTGTGTACCTCCGTAAAAATAAGCAGGCAACTTTTCTTTTTCCATTCTTTGCAATAAATCAGGCAGTGTATCCATTGCAGATACCCTGTCTTGCTTTATACCATAAAACAGCCGCATCATCCAGGCCAAAGGTTGCCCATCTGGCGTAACAATATCAGATTTGTTTATAAGTTCAAGAAATTCATTATCCCGGTACGCCTCAATAAACATGTGCACATTGGCATAATAAACCGTTGAAGAAATTTTTGCTGCAGCAAGCCTTGTTATTTCATCAATAAACAGTTCGTATTTACCTGTTGAAATAGAGAATTGCTTTAATGGCTGTTTTGGAAGTTTGGTCAATTTTTACTTTTTTTTGCGAACGCACATTTTATATTTAAAAGCAGTTCGGTTAATTATTTTAGGCAGCATTATAAATTTTATTCAACTCGCCGATATATTTTCCAGGATTATAATTCTGTTGAATATACCCTGCCGCATTTTCACTTAATTGTTTCGTCAAAATCTCATCATTAACCAGCAATTTAATTGCATTTGCTATTTCAATTGCAGGATTATCGTTAACTATTATCCCATTTTTACCGTTTACAATCACCTCTTTAATTGAGCCTACCGGTGTAACAATAGGAATTAAGCCATATGACATGCTTTCGAGCAATGACATTGGCAAGCCTTCAAATAACGAAGGCAAGAGAAATATATTACATAATTTATACAAATTTACTTTATCATTACCCGAAACAATTCCCCTGAACTCAAACCTGTTTCCCAGCATTTTTGTAAATTTTTCTATGTATAATTTTTCATCCGGCCCGGTGCCTGCCATATAAAATTTAAATGATAATTGTTGCTGTTGCAGGTTATTCAGAGCGTCTGCAATATAATCAAGCCCTTTTTCAACGGTTATCCTGCCAATAAATAAAATATTTACTATAGTTTTTACATCATTATTACGAGTAAATATTTTTGTATCTGCTAAATCTACACAGTTAGGCAATATTTTTACATTTTTTGCGTTGTATCTTTTCTCAATCAAGCTGGCTTCCATACTGCTTAAAACAATCACCTGCGTTTTTCCTGAAAATATTTTTTTTAACAAACCACTCATCCAGGCAGGTACCTGGCTTTTTGTAAGATAATCGCCGCCATGTAAATGAATAATCATTTTTTTTTGTGCCAGTTTTGCAAATAAAATTAATGGCACATCACGTATAACGGAAGCCTTGCTTAATGCAAGATTAAAATGAACGAGGCGAATTTTTTTAAATGTAATAACGTACATCCAGTTCACTGTTTTACCCAATAACCTAAAAAACCATAACAGGTTTCTTTTTTCGTTGTCTTTTCGGCCTAATTCAAAATGCCGGTAATGCTGTTCGTTATTGTTTTTTATTATAAAATTGGCAACTGATGATATACCGCTTACATTTTCTTCGGTTTTTAAGCTGGGGCTTGTTATCAATATAGTGCCGGTATTTTTCATCTGTTACGATACCGAATTAAAAATTGATAATAAGTTGTTGCTTATTTTTTCAGAGTCGAAATTTTGTTCGGCAGTTTTTCTTGCTTCGCTTCCTAATTCTTTCCTCATGCCGGGATTGTTGATGAGCTTATTTAAAGCAGTAGCAATTTCTTCTACCGATTCGGGTGCAATCAGCAATGCGTTTTTTTTATTTTGCAGGTATGCAGGCACATCGCCTACGCTTGTTGCAATTACAGCTTTACCCGATGCTAAAAATTCGCCCAGTTTAAACGGGAAACCTGCATTTGCAAATTTTGAATTTACTCTTGTCATACAAAAAATATCGCAGGCATTTAATGTGTTATAATATTCCTGTGTACTTAAATAACCTTTATATATTATCCTGTTTTTATTTTTAGCCTTTTCTATTTGTTGGGTAATTTTTTCAAAATCCTGCGTATGTGCCAGCCCCGAAAAAATAAGCTCTATACCGGGATGGTTGTTTGCCACTTCATCAAAAGCGCTTACCAGGTATTCAAGCCCGTCTTTTTGTCCAAACGATCCGCCATAAAAAATCTTCAGGTTTTTATTGTTTTCATCAATCTTGTTATCAACTTTAAAATATTGCAGGTTTACGGTGATGGGAATAAGGTATGCAGGTACTTTATTGTTAAAACTTTTTTGTATCAACTCATATAAATGATTTGAAATGCCAATCATAGCATTGGCAAAATATTTTGAAAACCTGAAGATGAATAGCGAAGTTTTTAACCTGAACTTATTCACAAAACCCGTATGGGCCTGGTAGTTGTTATCTTCAATGATATCGAAGATTATTTTATAGCCAATGATCTTTGCGTATAAAATAAAAACGATGTTTTTAATATCGGGATAATTATAATTGTACAGGATATTTTTATTTTGCTTTATCCTGCTTGCCCTGATAAAGGAAAGGCCTTTATATAAAAATGAAAATATAGAAAAAATATTTCTTAACCTGAAACCAATTACCTTATAGCGGATATCATTTTTAACACCCTCATTGCCTATCGGCTCCTTATTATCTTTTTGATAAATTAGGTTGCTGGCAGTAATTAGTTTTTTTTGAACAAGTGGCTCTACCAGGTTTCGTACACGCATGGAGCTTGCCATGCCATCAAAACATGAAACACCCATAATAAGTATGTTGCAAGCCCGTTCACTCATACAGGCAATTTTGCAATTTCTTTACAGGGGTTGCCTGCAGCAATAACATTTGCAGGAATATTTTTTGTAACCAGGCTATTGGCACCTATTACAGTATTCTCTCCAATTTCAACACCTTTTAATACTACGGCATTAAGACCAAGCCAAACATTGTTACCAATTACTACAGCTTTTGATTGGCCCACCCGTGGGTCATCGGGATGCCAGTCGGAGTCGGTGATGAGTGTATTGGCACCGCAACGTACATTGTCACCAATTTTTATTGAAGCAAAAGCACCAATTACAGTTCCGCTAAAGCCGCAGTTGTTTCCAATTTCAATTACAGCTTCTTCTGTTAGTGTAGATACCATACATGGCCGGTTGATGCCGATGAGGTTTGCATTAGGCCTCGACAGGAATTCGCAATTATTACCAATACTTATTCTTGATTTTGGAAAACGTTTAAAATGGCATTTACCATCAAAACTGATATTATTGCCCAGCTTAATACCCCACCATGCGGCAGATACAAGGTTTCTTTTCCCTAAAAGGAAATGCAACCTTCGTATAATAACATCAGTTGTATGTGATAAATTCCTGAATTTCATTTTTAAAAAATTGGCTATAAATATCAGCCATTTTTATTTCCCTTATAATACGTATTTAGTTTTTATCTATTGTATTGCCATAAAAGTTTTACGAAAGTTTTTCCTTACAATCGTTGCATCTTCACGCTGTAAAGCTATATTTTGTGCAGTTTGTGCCAATGATTTCCTTAATACCTCGTTTGCTATTAACTCATTAATTGCATTTACAAGACTTGTGCTGTTATTGTTTGTAACCACATAAGCCCATTTTTCTTTTAAAGCATATTTTGTAAGCCCCGTTCTTTCATCTCCATAAACAAGTATGGGTGTACCCGAAATCATATACTCACTTACTTTAGTAGGAAAAGAAAATTTTAGGAACCTAACGCTTTTTTCATCAAAATCTTGCGGCAGCAGCAGTAAATCAGCTTCTGAAAATATTTGCGGAAGCTGGTTATAGGCTACAGGCTGAACCCATTTTACATGATCGCTAAAGGTTACCAGTTTTTTTAATTCTTCAACATCTGCAGTTTGTATTTGAAACTGCAACTTATTATTTGTTTTACTTACCTGGTTAACGGCATCCGCAATATCTGCAATGGATTGTGCAATACCAAAGCCAATGCGGCCGGCATATAATATATTGAAGTTATCGGAAGCAGAATAATCTTTTGCAGTTTGTAGTTTCCAAAATCCGATATCAATAGGATTATGAAACGGCAACGATTTTTTGCCATATCTTTTTTCATATTCCTCTGCCATAGCATCGGAGATGGTTAAAAACAATTCTGTTTTGCTTAGTAATTTCCTGAACTCCCTGTCAATAACATTTTGCCAGTAGGCATACAACAAACCGGGCTTGTTGATGGTTAAAGGCCAGTCGTCCATCATGTGTATGGCAATTGGTTTTTTTGTAAGGTCTTTTACATCGCTTACAAATCTTATCAGCTCTAAAGAGGCAAGTTGGGTATAAATTACATCGGGGTTGTAAGCAGCAAGCCATTCTTTAAACTCCCTGGTTATTTTAAGTTTATAAAACAAATTATATACACCAAAAAAATTTAACAGTGCCAGCAGTATATTATAAATGAACTTATATTTACCTGAAGCAGATGCTGTGCTTATAGTGTTTTGTTGTTGCGTATCATTCACCTGCAACAAACCACATTTAATTTTTGGTAAAATTAAATTTAAAGGAAACGGGTGCAATTTTCCGTTATAGCCCAATTGAAAATAAGTATTACACACAGATGTATCTATGCCGCTTAACAGGTTGGCATTAGATGCCACGGCAAGCCTGTCTTTAGGCCATCCTGTAAACAGGTTTGAAATAGTAACCCCACCTCCACTTTTTTTATTGAAAGATTGCCCTATTATCAATATTTTGGGATACTGCATTACGCTGTGTTTGTTTTTAAATAAATACCTCTTTTAAAATCTTGTCTTTCTTTTGAAAATATTCTACCAACACCTCGTCGGGTATCTGCCGTATTTTTTTTGAATAACAAATACCAATGGCTGTCCAATAAATTAGGTACCGTACATCAAAACTGGTAACCACAATCGGGTAAATGTAAATAGTATTCAATAATATCCACATCCCCGAAGCTTTTGATAATATATTCCTTGATCCAAAAATACCAATAAAAATAGCGGGCAATGATATCAGCAAATACAGCACAAGGCTTACTCCCCCTCCTTTAAGCATTATTTCCAAATAACCCGTTTCAATCACATTCCTGTAACCGGTTACATCATTCACATCAATATTAGGGCAATAGTATTCCCCGGCAATTCCTTTGCCAATAATCCAGTCGGTGTCGCTCATATCGGCAATCATATATTCTTCTACACCCGATCTTGTATCTTCATCGCCACGTGCCATTAAATAACCAAATAAGCCGCCCTGCCCCTGTTTGTAAATATTACTGATATAAAAAACCGTTATCACCGATAAAAGTACAGATGCATAAATGATAAGGATTTTATTTTTTGTGGTAATAAGGTAAATCATAAAATAACACAACAACGTTGTAACACACATGAACAATAACCCACGACGGGCACGGTAAATAGCAAGCAATATGGTGAGAACTATTACACCTAATGCAAAAATTCTGCGTTTAGGCGTATGATAAATATATGTTAGTAAGATAAAGCCTGCCTGGAAAGACAGGAAGCCGGCAAAACTTTCCATCATGCCCTGGCTTCGTAAACTGGTACGGTCGGAGTTAGTAATATCCTTAAAAAAAATAACATTGTATATAAGGTAAAAGATACTGAGGATGATGATTACATTGAACAGTTTTTTATAGGTTGCTAATGTACGTGGAAACAAAACGATTGCCGGCGCCAGGTAAATGAACATTCCAAAGCCTGCATCAAAAAGCATCAGTTTAATAAAATTTGAATTAAACTGGAAACCCCTGAAAATGGTAATTACCTGCCAACTGAAAAACAGGGTGAACATGAAACCCAGGTACTTGTTATCGAACTTGAAACTGATTAGGTTTATCAACCCCATGATGAAAATGAACAAACCTACCAACTGCACCGCCTGCAACATTACATAACTTAAATACACGATGGTGGTGGTAAGCACATAAGCTAAAATAAAAATGATATATCCCAGCCAAAAAAGATTAAGGCTTTTAAGTTTATTACTGCTTATATAAGTCAGTCGTGGATCTAAAATATAGTTATGCTGCACTACTTGTTTTTTACATCATTTATGTGGGTGAACAAATCTAAATGTTTTTGTATTGTAAGCGCCGGCACCAAATCCTCGGTTAAATATCCTTTTACATCATTGTTTAAACAAAACCTTATCCCGTTGGCCAGGTCGTTTTCGTCTTTTGCATTTGCAAGGTACCCGTTTTGTTTATGCCTAATTAAATCGGGAATACCACCTACATTAAAAGCAACTACCGGTGTACCGCAGCTTAACGATTCCATCACCACATAGCCGAATGCTTCGGCAAGCGATGGCACAATAATAATATCTGCCGCATTAAAAATTAAAGCAGCTGTATATTCGTCTTTAAGGTAGCCCATAAATACTGTTTTAAATGGTATGGCTTCATCCATCAGTTTTTTATTACAGCTTCCAAAAATTAAAACAGATATATTTTTATCCTTTGTTTCTTCATGTATAATTTCAAAAGCTTTTTTCAGGTATGGCCAACCTTTGTAGGGGCTGCTTATTTCAATAGCGCCAAATGCCACAATGGTTTCATCCAGTGGCAGGTTAAGCAATTGCCGGGCAACAGTCTTATTGTTTTTCTTGTAAACGGTGTCATCTAATATATTGGGTATATAAAATACCGGTTTATTTTTTGTAAGCAACGATTCTTTTGCACAACCATAAAGCCACTTACTGGGTGCTATAAAATAAAAATTATTAAACGATGAATACAGTTTTAGTTTTTTCTTAAACTCCCTGGCCGATAAATCATTTTTTTTAGATGAAGTAAACATGGGGCAGGCATTGCAACCGGTAGTTTTATACTTGCTGCACTCAAAGCTATGATGACACCCCCCCGTAATAGCCCACATATCGTGCAGGAAAATGATTACCGGTTTACCTAATTGGGCTATTTTTTTTATGCTGTTAAAATTAAGCATGCCATTTAAAGCCCAATGTATATAAATGTAATCTGCTTCTTTTATTACCTTAAGTTTACTTACATCGCTGCCCAATATCGGGTACGAGAATGATCCTCTTTGCGGAATTATTTTACGGGTAATGATGGATTGTAATTTATTATCAACCTTAGAAATTACTTTCGACCATTTATTTAAATAAGTGATTCCTGAATTTACCTGTGTATTATAATTTAATGATACAATATCCGACTGAACACCTTTTTTAATAAATGCCCGTTGCATTCTTAAGGCAGCCCTGCCACCCGATTCCATGGAGAATTGTATTTGCGTCACTTTAATCATGTACAGGTGATTTGATTATATTTTCAGCCAGTTCAAATAACTGCAGGTGTTTGTTTATGGTTTCGTCCATTTCAAAAAATGGCTTCATCGATCCTTTAATATTATTATCTAAACAAAATTTAATGCCGTTAGCCAGGTCGTTTTCATCTTTATAAGTTGCCAGGTAACCATTTTGCTTATGATCTATCATATCGGGAATACCACCTACATTAAATCCTACAACCGGTGTGCCACAGGCCAGGCTTTCCTGTACGGTGGTAGGCTGGTTATCGGCAAGCGAAGGCACCACAAAAACATCCGATGCATTATATGCCAATGCTGTAGTGTACTCGTCTTCGAGGTAACCCAAAAAACGTATTTTGAAAGGTATTGTTTCGGCAAGGGTTTTATTATAATCGCTGCCAAACATTAAAATTAAAATATTGCTGCTATCAATTTGTGTTTCCAGTATTTTTAATGCTTTATTCAAATATTGGCCACCTTTCCTGTAGCTGTCGATTGATATAGCCCCAAAAGCAATTACTGTGATATGTGTAGGAATATTCAATATCTTTTTAGCTTCAGGTTTATCAACCGGTTTAAATACTGTTCTTTCCATGATATTTGGAATATAAAAAACAGGTTTATCTTTTAATAAATTTGAATTTTTTGCACAGTTATACAACCATTTGCTGGGCGATACAAAAAAGATATTGTTATGTTTTTTATACAGTTTTAATTTTCTTTTAAACTCGTTGACGGCAAATTTTTTTTGTCTATTTGAATTAAACACCGGGCAATTGCCGCAGGAAGAAAGGTATTGATTGCAGTCATAACTGTAATGGCAGCCTCCGGAGAAACTCCACATGTCGTGCATCACCATTATCACCGGTTTATTGAGGCTAGCAATTTTTCCTATTTGATGTGCATTTAAAAAACCATTTTGTACCCAATGCAGGTAAATAATATCAGCTTTTTTTATTTCATCATGCTTAGATATGTTTATCCCGAATGGCAATACTGAGAACAAGGCATATTTTGAATCCTTGTTTTTGGTAAGCCATACCTGCAGCCTGTTATAAAGATTTGCAAAATACCGGCTAAATTTACCCAGGTAAACTATACCTTCTACAGGATGAATATCTCTTTGAAGTGAGATAATTGTTGATTGGATACCTTTTTTTATAAATGCACGCTGAAGCCTTAATGCCGATCTTCCGCCGGACTCTGTTGAATATTGTATTTGAACTACAGCTTTCATGAATGAGAGGAATGATGTTTTTACCTATACCAAATCCTGGCTTCAGATTTTTTATAAAAAATATTATACACCTGAACCGGTGCAATTATATATCCAAATACATTTGACACAATAGAAGACAACAAAATTGACTCCACACCAAAATGAAACTGTTTTATCAGTATTATTGATAAAGACAAAAACAAAACAGGTGTTACCAGCGATGAAAAAAACTGAATACGTAATGCTCCAATACCATTAATAACAGAAACAAATATGCTGGCAAACATGGTTACCGAAAAATAAATATAGCACAACAACGATAAAGAAAACTTTACATACACTACTTCTTTGCCAACCCATATATCATATACTACACCCGATACAGCCAGCATAATTGCGCCTAGCAGTATAAAAGGCGCCAGGATAATAAGATACTTTTTTATGGCATTTTTTATCCAGTCCATATCGCCCGAGTTATAAGCATCTGTTACACCACTCCATAATGGCGAAAGCAGGATAGTGAAAATCATCTGTAAAGTGAAAAAATATTTATATGCAATACTGTAAGGTGTTACCTGTTCGGGCTTAAAATAATGAGCAATCAAAAAAAGGATAGACTCGAACTGTATAATTGCTGCAATCTGAAGTACAAAAAACCGCATACCAAGCGACATGATGTCTTTTGCATATCGCTTTTTTACATAACTTAATGAAGGCTTGTATTCTTTATAGGCAGTATTAAAAAAGAAGAAATTTGATACAATTAAAATAAGTGTTGGTGCAATACCAATAGCCAAGGCAAGATACAGTAAAGAGCCCTGGGTTGTTTTTGTAAGGATAAAAATTATCAGCAATGAAAATAACTGGCCAAGCATATCAATTAATGAGGCTTTGGCAGATTTTTGATCGGCAATGAGGATGGTATTGATGATACGGAAAATAAACTGAAGGCAGAAATAGGAAAATATCAGCATCGCCAAAACTGATAATTCTTTTTCCATGCCGGCTGGCACGTTCAGCAAGGTATGCCAGCTTATGAATTGTGTAACTATTAGCAGCAATATCCATAAAGCGATAAAGATAATGCCGATGTAATAATAGGTGGTGCTAATATAAATTCTTGCCAGCTCTTTGTTGCCATTGGCTTTAGCTTCGGCAAACCTGTTTCTTAACCCGTGTGTAAACCCAATGTCAAAAAAAGAAATCCATGCTACCATCGAACTTAATGTAACCCAAATACCATATTGCGATGGGTTTACATAGTGTATGGTTAATGGTACTAATATTAATCCAATTGCAATACTGGCTCCCTTTATAAAAAGAGACACCATAATATTTTTTTTTGCTTCGAGGCTACGGGGATGCCCTTTTGTAAAAAAATTAAGCAACCATTGCCATAAGCTACCCAATTGATTATTTAAGCTCATTTTTCGTTGCCGGTTTAAACAGGAGTAGCTACCTGTACCAGGGGTAAACAAAGTATTAAACCGGGATAAAAATTTTAAACCAATATTTCCCGGCAGGTATTTTCTTTTTAAAAAAATCTACTGTTGTAAAATAAAATCACTAAAGCAGATTATTTGTTACAATTTATGAAGTTCATTAAAAAAAGCAACCTATGCTGCGGTTGTGAATAATTTTAAATTATTTACATAGAGCATAGGTTATTCTTTCAAAATGGTATGTTATATCTTGTTTTGTGCCAGTGATTTTTTTACATTTTGAATATCGGCAGCCACCATTTCTTTAACAAGAGTGGCAAGGTCGTATTTAGGTTTCCAGCCTAATTTTTCTTTAGCTTTTGTAGCATCTCCTATCAACAAGTCTACTTCTGTAGGCCTGAAATATTCAGGGTCAACAGCTACTACCAGTTTTCCAACAGGTAACTGATATGCGGCATTGCTGCAAGATTTTACTGTAGCTTTCTCGTTAACTCCTTCGCCGGTAAACTCCAATTCAATTCCCACTTCTGCAAATGCCATCTTTATAAAATCTCTTACACTGGTAGTTATACCGGTTGCTATTACAAAGTCTTCAGGTTTATCCTGTTGTAAAATAAGCCACATTGCTTCTACATAATCTTTTGCATGCCCCCAGTCCCGTTGTGCATTAAGGTTACCAAGGTACAATGTATCTTGGGTACCATGTGCAATAGCTGCTACTGCCATGGTTATTTTACGGGTTACAAATGTTTCGCCACGTAATGGGCTTTCGTGATTAAAAAGAATTCCGTTACATGCATATAAGTTATAAGCTTCACGGTAATTTACCACTATCCAGTAACCATACATTTTTGCTACAGCATATGGGCTTCTTGGATAAAAAGGTGTTGTTTCTTTTTGAGGTACTTCCTGTACCAGTCCATATAATTCGGATGTTGATGCCTGGTATATCCTGGTTTTTTTCTCCATACCCAAAATTCGTATAGCTTCCATTAAACGCAAGGTTCCTATACCATCTGCATTGGCTGTATATTCTGGTGTGTCAAAACTTACTTTTACATGGCTCATAGCTGCCAGGTTGTAAATTTCGTCCGGTTGTGTTTCCTGTACAATGCGTATAAGGTTTGTACTGTCTGTCATATCGCCATAGTGCAGGGTAAACCTTATATTTTTTTCGTGTGGATCCTGGTACAGGTGGTCGATACGATTGGTATTCATTAAAGAAGACCTTCTTTTAATACCATGTACCCTGTAACCTTTACTTAATAATAGTTCCGAAAGATAAGCGCCGTCTTGTCCTGTAACGCCTGTTATTAAAGCAGTTTTCATTTTGTGTTCTGTTTATTGTGGATTAGAGATAACAAATTTATGATTTCCTTTTTTCAAGAAAATCGGCATACGCCTTCTTAATACCATCTTTTAGTGGTGTAGTATAACGCCAACCTATGGCATTTATTTTTGAAACGTCCATTAATTTTCTGGGTGTGCCATCCGGTTTCGATGTATCAAAACGCATATTTCCAGTATAGCCGGTAACTTCCTTAACCATTTCGGCCAGTTCTTTTATAGATAAATCTTCGCCACATCCAATATTGATGATTTCTTTTTCATTATAATGATCCATCAAAAAAAGGCAGGCATCAGCCAAATCATCGGCATATAAGAATTCTCTCTTAGGATTTCCCGAGCCCCAGATAACAACTTCGGGCAATCCGTTTTCTTTTGCTTCATGAAAACGGCGGATGAGTGCCGGTAATACATGTGAATTTTCAGTATGATAGTTATCATTGAGGCCATACAGGTTGGTGGGCATAACACTAATAAAATTTGCCCCATGCTGGTCTCTGTAAGTTTCACATAATTTAATACCGGCAATTTTTGCTATTGCATAAGGTTCATTGGTATGCTCAAGGGGCCCGGTTAGTAAATATTCTTCCTTCAGTGGCTGTGGTGCCATTTTTGGATATATGCAAGAACTTCCTAAAAAAAGCAGTTTAGTAACCTGGTTAGCATATGCTGCATGAATGATGTTAGAGGCAATCATCAGGTTATCGTACAAAAAAGAAGCCCGGTAAGTATTGTTAGCTACAATACCACCAACCTTAGCAGCTGCTAAAAAAACAAATTGGGGTTTTTCTTTTGCAAAAAATAAATCAACGGCTTGTTGATTGCGTAGGTCAAGTTCCTTAGATGTACGGCAAATCAGATTTTTGAATCCTCTTTGTTTTAAACCTCTTACAATGGCAGAGCCCACCATTCCGTTGTGCCCTGCTATGTAAACACTGTCATTTTCTTTCATCATGAATGAGCAAATCTATAATTATTCAGGCCTGGTATTTCCTGTACAAATATACCTGATTCATCCATTTCGGCTACTAAAGAGTAGCCTAAAGAAGGTAGGTTAACTTTTATAGACTTGTTTTTTACTGCATACAATCGTCCATCAATTGAATAAGCGGCACCATCATTATCCAGTGATATCTCTTCTTTTTTATTTACATACGAAGGCATCAGTTTAATGTCCTTATAGTTTTCAATAAACTCTTTAATGGCGGTAATCTCTGGTTCTGCTATAATAGCAGGCTTTCCCAACCAATACAATAGGTTAATTACACCGCTGGTTTGTTTTAATGTATTAACATCCTGCTGTTCTACATTAACAAACACAATGGATTTAAACAAGGGTTCAAAAACAAATTTATGGCCCATAAATGTGTTTACTTTTACATACACCATGGGTACATAAACTTCAATTTTCTTTTTTCGCAGCAAAGCGGCAACCTTTTTTTCTGATTGCGGTTTTGTGTACACTGCGTGCCAATTTTTCTGCATAACATTTTTTTTAAAATTAGAAATGTGCAGTTAATCAGAATAGTTGGAAGGATTCTCAAATCAGCATGGCTTCGCCTTTCTCAGTTACAACCAATTTGACTTGAGTTTACGTGGATTTTTCATGATATAGGAGTTTAGGTTTATGCCGATTTTTTTTGTTTTAAGTTTTGCTGTGTATAACCATATTGCTTACTGCCATACACATAATTATAACCGTAGCCATAATTGTTTTTAAAGAAGCCCCTGGTTTTAACGCCATTAAAGATTATTGCAAGGTTCTTTAATGGATTTATTTCCATATTTTCTTCAATACGTTTTACCAGCAGTTTGGGAGTATAGTTATGCCTTACTACATACAATGTAGCATCGCATAAGTCTGATACTATAAATGCATCTGATACAAGTACGGCTGGTGAGGTATCGATAATTACCATATCGAACCGGCTGCTTAAATAATCAATTAATGAACCTATTTTTCCATTTGCTAATAATTCCGAAGGATTATCAGGCAATTCTTCGCCCGGCGAAATAAACGACAGGTTTTCATGTCCATCAACCGGATGTATAATATCATCAGAGTATCTCTCTCCTTTAAGAAATTCGGTTACACCTTCCCGTTGAGGTACATTAAATATTTTTGAAAGTGTTGGTACATTAAGATCCACATCAACCAACACCACTTTTTTGCCGGTTAATGAAAGGCTTTTAGCCAGGTTTGCTGCTACAAAACTTTTTCCTTCGCCTGATATGCTTGATGTAACCAATATCTTTTTATGATCGGGGTCAATACCTAAAAACGACAGAGAAATTCTTAGTTTCCTAAATTCTTCGGCCACTACACTTCGCCTGCCTTTTTCTATAACAAGTGGTGTTTTGGATTTATCAAAAGTTATTTCTGCAATTACAGGCACCGAAGTTGTTTTTTCTATTTCGGCCCTGTATTTAACTTTATTTGAAAATGCATCTTTAATAAAAATGAACCCAACACTTAATCCCAAAGCACCCATTATTGCCATCATATAAATAAGCTTTCTTTTGGGGCTTACCGGGTCTTTACCTGCTAGAGCTTCATCAACTATACGGCTATTAGATACAGTAGATGCATAAGATAACTCACTCTCTTCTTTTTTCTGTAATAAAATTTGATACAGGTTGTTTTTTGATTGTTGTTCACGGCTTATTTCAAGCAACTGCCTTTCTTTTTGAGGTATAGACGATAAAAAAGAATTATAACTGCCCGAAGTTGCACTTATACTTTGGCGAGAAGCTAGTAAGCTGCTTTTTTGATTTTGGATATTTTGAAGAATACTAGGTTTTATTTTATTAATCTCATCTTTTAAAGCTAAAAGAGAAGGATTATTTTCACCTACAGTTTTCTTTAATTTATCATATTCCAACTGTGTTGAATAAAGTTTGTTAAGCATGTTGGATAACATGGGATCGCTTACTCCCAATGTGGAAGGAACGATTGCGCTATTTTTATCAGCAGTTGAAACTGATTTTTCAACCTGGTTTATGATAGCAAGTTGGTTATTTACCTCAGAAAGTTTTTGATCGTTGCTTCCCACATTTTGCAAATACACCTGCCCTTGTGAACTTATATCTACAGCATTGCTACCCGATTTATACTTTTGCACTTTCTTTTCAATTGAGTCAAGGTCTTTACCTAAAATTGCAAGCCTTTCGTTTATAAAAGCCAGTGTATTTCGGGCTAATGAATTTATTTCATTTTTTGAAGTTTGGTCATACGCAATAATCAATTGGCTTAAAATATCGGCTGCCCGCTGCCGTACCGGATCTCTGTAACTTAAATCAACTATTGCCGATTGACGTGAAGAGGAAACCTTTAACCCTCCCAGCATTTGAGATGCTACTATTTTTGGGTTTTCAATAGAAAAATACATCGGCTTTCCGGTTGCCCTTGAAGCGCTGAAATTTTTATTGGGAACAAACCTCAGGGTTCCATAATCTGTATTCACAAATTCATTTAGTGGAAATTTATCCTTATTCTCAAGAGTTACAGTCTTATCTGCATTATTATACACAAAACTGATTTTATCAGCATTATCTAATGAATCGGGATTTTGTGCTTCAACTAAAACCGGCGATATCATATACGCATCGCTTGCTTTAACCTTTCCTTGTTCGTAAACAGGAGCATATAACCTAAGTTTTTTAACCACCTGCTCCATTAAAGAACGTGATTGCAAAACTTCAATTTCATTTTCTACAACTTTTTTTGAAGCTATCAGGTTCAGCGATTCCATCAGTTTAGAATCTTCACTTCCTCTTTTTTCATCTTTAATAATCATAGTAGCCTTAGCCTCATATATAGGTGTAGCATATCGCAAATAAACATAAGCTGCGCCAATGGCTAATGCCGAAACCAAGATAAACAACGGCCAATAGGGTATATATTTTGCCATCATATCTCCCATCATGCTCGATTCTTTTTCTTCAAATCCGTTTTCTATGTTCTTTACTTGTTTCATTCTTTATTTTATAACCTTATCAAGTACCAGCAGTAATACTGATATGCTGGTGAAAACAATTGGTACAATTTGCTGCGACCTGCCCGATACTGCCACCTTAGCTGCATTGGGTTCTACATATACAACATCATTGGGTTGTAAATAGTAGTAAGGCGAATTTAAAAAGTCGCTTGAGTTAAGGTTTAAACGCCTGGTAACCCTTGCGCCATCTTCTTCTCTTATTAATAATACATTATCCCGTTTTCCATAAATTGTTAAATCGCCTGCCAGGCCTATCGCTTTTACCAAAGAAATTTTTTCGCTGGGAACATTTATAACAGTTGGCTTTGCCACTTCTCCTAAAATAGTTACTTCAAAATTCATAAAACGTATATCTACAACCGGTTCCAATAATAATTTTTTTTCAAGTATAACATCTGTTATCCTTTGTTTTAACTGGCTTTTGGTAAGCCCTTCGGCTTTTATGGGGCCCAGCATGGGGATATCAATATTACCATTGTTATCTATTAAATATCCGCTGCCCTGGTTATTTCCACCGGCAGCTGCCCCATCTGCACCACCTGCCTGGTTAAAATCGGCCGATGCTTTAGCATTTAAACTGCTGATTTTTATATTTAGGATATCGTTTTTTTGTAAAGGCGCTTCCACAATAGGCAATCTTGCCCTGAAAGCAGTATCTTGTACATCACGGAAATATGCTATCTTTTTAGTGTTGGTACATGATGTACAGCATACAGATGCAATTAGTATGTAAATCAATATAAACCTTGTGGCCATAATTTAATATTACAGTTTACTTAACAAATCGGATATCAATAGAAAAGCCTTTGGATAGGATAGGGGGAGGTAAGGAAAAGTAAGATATTATATTCTGTTGTCAGAGCATAACCAAATCCTACGGTAAAAATACTATTAAAAATAGATTTACCAAATTTATCTTCAACTATTTTATGATTAACTCTGTAATATTTAAAATTTCCCTTTTTAGATAGACATTTTATACCCTATAAAGGGTATATATATATAAATTAGTTGGCATTTAATACAAAAAAGGCTTATTTTTTTATTGAATTTTTATCTATCAAAGTTTATTAATCTTATATAAAAAAATAGCAGCCCGGGGTAATTACCGGTACTGCTATTAATATTAAATAGATGCCTTTTAAATCTTAACCTTGCTTTCTACAGTAATTTCGCCATTTGCATAAGCTTTAAGCTTTAGCAACTTTTCGCCACTTTTTACTTTAAATGAATACCAGGTACTACCTTCTACAGTTAATTCCACTGCAGTTTTATCCACTTCGTAGCCTGCATATCTCTCAGCTAATGCCAAAGAAATATTTAATGGCAAATCTTTGATACTGACCCTTCTTGAAATACCAATAAGTTCACCGGTTTCATTATATGCAGCATCTACATCCTCATTATTAAGTGTAAACGAAGCAAAATAAAACTCGTTGTTTTTTTCCCAGCTTACCCCACGGGCATTTGAGAAATTTTTTTCAAATGCTGCTTTTACAGCCGGGGTTAACTTTACAGGCTCAAGCGCAAAGGCGCTGATGGCAAACAGCAATACTACTGCTGTTAAGCCGATTTTAATTTTTTTCATAACTATACTTTTTAGGTTTTAAAAATAACTGCCTCATGACCGGCAGCTTGAATTACAATATAAAATTATAGAGAGAGAATAAGTGGCAAGGCTAAATCAATATGAATGCGGCTTAATTCATTAGTTACTGTTAGGAACGGTTGACAGAAATTAGATTACTCTAATTTTTTTGCACTTATAACAGTTAAAATTTGCCTGTGTATTCTTTTCTTAATAAAATGATAAATGATGATAGCCAACAGTTAAAAAGTGAAAGTGGTATTAACATTTTATGCTTAATTATTTGGCAATGATAATTGGCTAGCATAATCTGTTTAACTTCATAGGTTATAATGAACTACCTGGCACATGCATATCTTTCTTTTAATAATCCAGCATTGCTGGTAGGCAATATGATTAGTGATTTTATAAAAGGAAAGAAACAGTTTGAGTATCCAACCCCCATTCAAAAAGGGATAAAATTACACAGGCAAATAGATGCATTTACAGATACACATGATGCTACCAGGAATTTAAAATCGTTTTTCAGAAGCCAATACCGATTATATAGCGGGGCATTTGCCGATGTGGTATACGACCATTTTTTAGCTAATGATAATACTGTTTTTAATAATGAGGAGGCGTTAAATAATTTTGCACTTTTAAGTTATAATACATTGGATGGTTATGAGTACCTGTTTCCACCGGCTTTTACAAAACTTTTTCCCTACATAAAAATGCAAAACTGGCTGTATAATTACAGGTATAAATGGGGTATAGAAAAAAGTATGGCTGGTGTAGTACGCCGTGCCGCCTACCTTGATGATAGCAGCAAAGCGTTTGAAATCTTTAATGAAAACTATAACAGTATGCAGGATTGCTATGCCCATTTTTTTCCCGATATAAAAAAATTTGCATTTAATATTGCCGGTGAATTTTTACAAAATTGATTGTATTACCTTTAATTTAAAAAACATGAAACTTTTAACTATCATCATCGCAGCACTCTGCTTTTCGGTGTCATCAGTACAGGCACAGGTTAAATACCCTGCAATAGATAAATCAAACCTGGACATGGCATATTATCCCCCCATGTACCCTTTACTTAAAATACAAGGCAAAGCCAAAGACCCCTTAATAGCAAGAGTTATATACAGCAGGCCTCATAAAAACGGCAGGGTTATTTTTGGTAACCTGGTAGAGTATGGAAAAGTATGGCGCCTGGGAGCAAACGAAGCTACCGAAATAGAATTTTTTACCGATGTAAAAATTGGCGACACTAAAATTAAAAAAGGCCGTTATACTTTATATGCTATTCCCGGCGAAACAGAATGGACTATTATTGTTAATAAAGAAACAGATATTTGGGGATCGTTTAAGTATGATGAAAAAAGTGATGTAGTGCGTATAAACCTGCCTGTGCAAAAGCTAACAGAAACAAAAGAAGATTTCTCGATGGTTTTTGAAAAAACAGGTACAGGCGCTAATCTTAATATGGCATGGGAAGATGTACAAATTAGTTTACCAATAGTATTTTAACTTTAAAGTATGCCCTTAAAAAAGCCAATATCATTGTTATCATTAATTATTACAGTTAGTTTTTTTGTTTGTTGCACTCAACAGGCAAATAAACCTGTTGAGATTAATTCACAAAACCGTATACCGGTATCGGTTAAAGACAGTTTGTTGCTATCTATTGATAAATCACCAATGGATATGATTTATTTTCCGGTTGAATATCCAAAGCAAAAAATGATAACACCCGATATGCCCGAGCCGGTTGCCAGGGTTATCTATAGCCGGCCACAAATAAATGGCAGGCTTATTTTTGGCGATACCTCTGTTACACAAAATGTAATACAGTATTACGGACACGACTGGCGGCTGGGCGCCAATGAAGCTACCGAGATTGAGTTTTTTAAACCTGTAATCATTAATGGCAACAAAGTTGCGGCTGGCAGGTATATTATGTACTGTATACCCTATCATGATAAGTGGAAAATAATATTTAATAAAAACCTTTATAGCTGGGGCTTACATATTGATAAATCGAAAGACCTTTTCCAGACTGAGCTTCCTACAATCAATAACAATGTGTTGATAGAATATTTCACTATGCAATTTCAAAAGGCAGATTATGGCTGTAACCTGGTGATGGCCTGGGGAAATTATAAAGTAATACTACCTGTTAATTTTTAGTAGCATCCATTTACAGAAATTTATATCATGAGTGCAATAGCCGGAATCATTTTAAAGGCATCTAACAGTTATGCTAACTGGCATGTTAAGCAGATGATAAAAGCTATTGCACACCGTGGGCACTATGACGAAAATTATTGGAGTAATTATAAAAACACTGTTCACTTTGGCCAACGCCAACTTGCAGTTATACCTCAAAATACAAATGGCACCCACCAAACTTATAATAACAACCGTTACCAATTAGTGTGCGATGGAGAAATTTACAACTACATTGAAATAAAATCGTTTTTACAAAACAAGGGATTTAAATTTTACACACAAAACCATGCGGAAGTAATTCTTGCTGCCTACGAATTCTGGAAAGAAAGATGCCTGCAACATTTTGATGGTGTTTTTTCTTTTGCCATTTGGGATGAAAAAGATGAAACGCTTTTTGCAGCAAGAGACCGCTTTGGCCAAAAACCGTTTTATTATTATGAAGATGAGGAGCATTTTGTTTTCGGCAGCGAAATGAAAGCCTTGTGGGCAATTGGTGTTGATAAGATTATCGATAAGAAAATGTTGTTTAATTATATCACCCTGGGCCATGTTCAAAATTGTATTGATAAAGAGCAAACTTTTTTTGAAGGGGTTTATTCGCTGCCGCCATCACATCATCTTACTTACAAACCGGCATCTGATAAAGTTTCAAAAATAAACCGTTACTGGAGCATCAACAAAGAATTAAAAATTGATATTGGCATTGCAGATGCCATCGATAAATTTACAGAACTCTTCAGCAAATCTGTAACAAGGCAATACCGTACCGGGGCTGTTGCAGGCGCCTGTTTAAGCGGCGGGCTTGATAGTTGCAGCATAGCAGCCATTTTGCACGATGCTGTAAAAAAAGATAGCAAAGGAAACCCTGTTTTAAAAACATTTACATCCGTTTTTCCGGGTTTTGAAAAAGACGAATCACCCTATATCGGGATTTTCAATAAAAGTTTTGCAACAGATAATTTACAGGTACACAGTACCGTAAATGACCTTATTGATGATTTTGAAAAACTATGTTTTCACCAGGAAGAACCATTCCCTTCCACCGGCATCTTTTCGCAATACAAGGTTTTTGAATCTGCAAAAAAGCAGGATGTAAAAATCCTGTTCGACGGGCATGGCGCCGATGAGATACTGGCTGGTTACCCGGGCTATATTCACTGGTACCTGCAGGAAGTAATCAGCAGGCACAGGCTGGGATCTACCCGTAAAGAAAGGCTTGCATTTAAAAATAACGGGCAGCAATTCATTTGGGATTTTAAAAATTTTATGGCGGCTTTTTTACCATCGCATGCTGCCATGGGATTAGAAAAAAGGGAATACCTTAAAACCATTCATCACCCGTTTATAAGCCCCGAATTTTTACGGTTGATGAAAGGCAGGGAATGGGAAGGAATACACAAACCCATTGTTACCAAACTAAACGACATACTTTATTTCAGCACTTGCGAAATGGGGCTTGAACAGTTGTTACGGTTTACCGACCGTAACAGCATGGCCCATGGCATACAGGCCCGCTTGCCTTTCCTAAACCATGAGTTGGTGGAATTCATTTTCTCTTTACCATCACCATACAAAATGCACGAGGGCTGGACAAAATTTTTGCTTCGCAAAGCCATGGATAAAAAACTGCCCGATGAAATCGTGTGGAGAAAAGATAAAGTGGGTTTTGATACACCGCAAATAAACTGGATGCAAGACAGCAGGCTGCAGGAATACATCCATGCATCAAAACAAAAACTGGTAACCTTTGGTATCCTTTCAAAAAAAATACTCGATAATAAAGTGGTGGCATTACCTGTAACATCCCGTAACAATTACGATTGGCGGTATTTATGTGCTGCACAAATTATTTAATGCATAGTTTTTTACTGCATTGTTTAATTTTTATTTCCTCACCTTTGCATCATTATTCTTTTCAAAAAAAAATAATTTTAAAATGAAGCTTGCTACAAAATTTATACATGCCGGCGCTGAACCCGATCCGGGCACAGGCGCTATTATGACTCCTATTTTTCAAACCAGCACATACGTACAGGAAGCGCCTGGCAAAAACAAAGGTTATGAATATGCCCGCAGCCAAAACCCCACCCGTAAAGCTTTAGAAGATGCCTATGCAATTATTGAAAATGCAAAATATGGTTTAGCGTTCGGCAGTGGTGTGGCAGCAACCGATGCTGTGATAAAATTACTTAACCCCGGCGATGAAGTAATAGCCGCAAACGATATGTATGGAGGCAGCTACCGCCTGTTTTCAAAAGTATGGGAACGTTACGGTATTAAATTTATATATACCGATACCACAAATGCAATGAATGTTAAAGCTGCACTTACAAACAATACAAAATTAATTTGGCTCGAGACTCCTACAAATCCATTAATGAATATCAGCGATATTGCTGCTATTGCAGCCATATCAAAAGCTGCCAATGTATTGCTATGTGTTGACAATACTTTTGCGTCGCCGTATTTACAAAACCCGCTTGACCTTGGCGCCGATATAGTGATGCACTCTGCCACAAAATATTTAAGCGGCCATAGCGATGTAATACAAGGCGCCTTGATGATGAATGATAAAGAATTAAGGGAAAAATTATACTTCATACAAAAGAGTTGCGGTGCTGTACCCGGGCCCATGGATTGCTTTTTAATTTTAAGAGGCATAAAAACATTGCATGTGCGCATGAAACAACATTGCGAAAACGGGGAAAAAATTGCTCACTGGTTACGCAATCATAATAAAGTTGGCAAAGTTTACTGGCCGGGATTTACCGATAATGCCGGTTATGCAGTTGCCAGTAAACAAATGCATGGTTTTGGAGGCATGTTAAGTTTTGAATTAAAAGACAATAGTATTGAAGCAGCTAACAAAGTGCTTTCATCTACACATTTATTTTCGCTGGCCGAAAGTTTGGGTGGCGTAGAATCGCTCATTAACCACCCCGCAAGTATGACACATGCAAGCATACCACGTGAAGAACGGATTAAAAACGGGCTGGGCGATGGACTGATAAGACTGAGTGTGGGCATTGAAGATGCAGATGATTTAATTGAAGACTTAAACAATGCAATAGGATAATAAATTAAGATGAAAAAAAAGCCAACGATATTTTTTCTTGTAACCTGTTTGCTATTTGTTTCTGTAGCAATTAAAGCGCAGCAAATTACAGGCGATATAAAAACCTTTATACAGCAAACTATTGACAGCGCTTATCAAAAAGAAAAAGTACCGGGCATATTTGTGGCAATTTTAAATGATGCAAATCGCAATTATTTCAGTACAGGTTTTGCTAATCCTGACACTGAAAAAAAATTTGACTCCACAACGGTTTTTGAAATAGGAAGCATTACCAAAACTTTTACTGCTTATATTTTGATGGCTGTATTAAACGAAAAAAATATTCCAGATACTGCATCCATCATCAACTACCTGCCCGATTCAGTACAAAAAAATAAAAACCTGCAAGGCATCAGTTTTTTAAGTTTAATGAATCATACATCGGGCCTGCCACGCCTTCCTAATAATTTGAAAATAAAAAATGTAAGGCAGCCTTATGAAAATTATTCAGAGAATGACCTGTATGCCTATTTAAAAACCTGTATACCAAAACCAGATGGAAAAAGCAATTACTCAAACCTGGGCGCAGGGCTGGGTGGTGTTTTAGCAGAGCGTATAGCCGGTATAACTTATGCCCAACTTTTAGATAAATATATTTTTCTCCCTTTTAAAATGGTTACAGAAGCTAATTCTGTTGCAAGCTCAAACAATAACAGCCAGGGATATTATGCCAAAGATGATAAAACCCCCTTTTGGAATATGAATGTGCTGGCGCCTGCCGGCGGCTTAAAATGTTCGGGCAGCGAAATGCTAAGCTACCTGCAAAATCTTTGCTTTCCGCAAACAGCAATTTCAAAACAAATCATTGATGAACTAACCACACAAACTGTTAGTATAAATAATAATATTGCTGTAGGTAGAGGCTGGCATATTTTACTTAAAAAAGATGAACAACCGGTTTATTGGCACAATGGCGGCACGTATGGCTTTTCTACTTTTTGTGCTTTTGTAAAAGATAGCAGTAAGGCTGTAATGGTAGTAATTAACCAAACCGGTAAAAATGCCATTAGCGACTTAATGGGTATCACTATCCTTAAAAGAATGTTGAGTGAAAAATGATTACACTTCATTAAAAGTATTTCTTGATAAAAAGGTTGAACAATATAACAACCCATCATTCATTCATACCGACCCAATTTCTATTCCGCATCTTTTTACTAAAAAACAAGACAGGGAAATAGCCGGTTTTTTTGCTGCCGTCTTCTCGTGGGGAAACCGCAGCACCATCATCAATAAATCAAAAGAGCTTTTGAAACTGATGGATGATGCCCCGTATGAATTTTGTGTAAATCATACCGATAATGATTTGAAAAAACTACTGGGTTTTAAACACCGTACTTTTAATGCAACAGATCTTTTGTATTTTATTTCGTTTTTTAAAATGCACTATTCAAATCATGCATCGCTCGAAACCGCTTTTACACTTTGGATGCATAAAGATGATGAAACCACAGAGAATGCATTAAAAGGTTTTTATCATTATTTTTTTTCTTTACCGCACATTCCGGAACGAACAAAAAAACATATTGCATCTCCCCAAAAAAATTCAAGTTGCAAAAGGCTGAATATGTTTTTGCGCTGGATGGTACGTACAGATAATAAGGGAGTAGATTTTGGTACCTGGAAAAACATTTCCCCGGCACAGCTTATTTGCCCGCTTGATGTACATGTGCAAAGGGTTTCAAAACAATTGGGCATTTTACAAAATGAAAAGGCCAATTGGGCATCAGCGCTTGAATTAACAGCCTTTTTGCGTACCTTAAACAAAGCCGATCCCGTTATATATGACTATGCCTTATTTGGTACCGGTGTAATGGAAAACAAAAAAAGGTTTTAATGCAGCAATGATTTTCAAATGCAAAATGCAGAACTTATAAAGTTATTAAATGAAGAGTTGCCTGTTTGTATTGCAGCAAACGAATCATGGCAGCAAATACAGCAGCAGTTGGCAAAGTATATCAATACATTGTTGCAAAATGATTTCAACAGGCTTGTTACCTACTTGTACCGCATTGATGTAAGTGAACAAAAATTAAAAACCCTGTTGCAGCAAAATACTGGTAAAAATGCAGGGGATGTCATTGCAGACCTCATCATTGAAAGGCAATTACAGAAAATAAAAACACGCCGGCAATATAACCAAGGCCAGCATAGTTTTGATGATGAAGAAAAATGGTAAGCTGATTTAGAGTTCCTGCAGTTCTTTTTTGGAAACTTTTTTACTAAACATTAGTTCCTGTACTTTTTCTTTGTCTTCTTTTTCTTTGTCCAGGTCGAACATGGTGCCAAATACATGATCCCATAAAGTTGAGCTTACGCCAAAACCCAGTTCGGTTTTTTTGTAATGATGCAGGTGGTGGTTGCGCCATAAAGGTTTCATCCATTTAAAAGGCGGGTTCCATGCATGAATGGCATAGTGCATGCTGCCGTAAATAAGGTAGCCGATGATAAAGCCCGGAAAAAAAGCAAAAACATAATGGCTTACCCCAAACAGGTAGCCAATAAAATACAAAACGCTAAAAATTACCGATGCAATAATGATGCTGGGTACAGGAGGCATAAACAGCCGTTGTTTATCACGGGGATACTCGTGGTGGTTGCCATGAATAACATATACAATACGTGTAGCCATCTTGCTTTCGGTTACAAAATGAAATACAAACCGGTGAATCATATATTCAAAAAAAGTCCAGAAAAACACACCGGCTAAAAAAATCAATGAAATTTTTAGCGGGCTCATCCCAAAATGAGCATTGCCATAATACATTATAAATCCCAGGATAGGAATATACATGCCCCAAATTACCAGGGGATGTGTTTTTGTAAGGTATTCCAGGTATTTGTTTTTAAAAATCTGCGCCTGCCCTTTGTTATGGATTTTTTCGAATTTCATAAAAGCTATAGTTCACTGCAAAAATAATTAAACTTCATTAATTGCCGCCCTGTTCCTCAGTTTTTAATAGTTAAATTTGCACAATTAATGAATAAAAAATATTCGGCTTATTAATGTTCATGAAATAAAACAACATATATATTTTAAATCGAAAAAAACAATAAATGAAATTAGTTACTTATTTGCACGAAGGGCACGATAGACTGGGAATAGTTGTTGATGGCAATATTTATGCCATGGATGCTTTGCACAATGATTTACCCAATACCATGGCCATGTTATTAAATTTTTGGGATGAGTTTATACCTATGGCAAAAATAGTTGAACAAAAAATAAAAGATGGATTGGTAAGGAATGTACTGGGAACGCCTATTACTGATGCAAAAGTTTTTGCTCCTGTGCCACACCCCACCAGTTGCAGGGATGGCTATGCTTTTCGACAGCATGTGGCTGCAGCCAGGCGAAACCGTAAGGTAGATATGATACCTGAATTTGACCAATACCCTATTTTTTATTTCACCAATCATAACAGTATACAAGGCCCCGGCGAAATTGTTTGCATGCCCGATCATTTTCAAAAACTTGATTTTGAATTGGAGGCTTCTATCGTAATATGCAAGCCCGGCCGCAATATTAAAGCTGCCGAAGCCGATGAATATATTGGCGGGCTAATGATTATGAACGATATAAGTGCAAGAACATTGCAGATGGAAGAAATGAAACTGAACCTGGGCCCGGCAAAAGGAAAAGATTTTTCTACGGTGATAGGCCCCATGCTGGTTACCCTGGATGAACTGCAACAATACGAAGTGCCATGCAAAGAAAACCATACCGGTAAAACATGGAATTTAGGAATGAAATGCTGGGTTAACGGTAAACAGGTTAGCGAAGGCAACCTGGCTGATATGGATTGGACCTTTGCTGAAATAATTGAGCGTTGCAGTTATGGTGTTGAACTGTTGCCCGGCGATGTAATTGGCAGCGGCACTGTAGGCACAGGCTGTTTTTTAGAGCTTAACGGAACAGGCGCATTAAACAACCCCGATTTTGTGCCTCAATGGCTACAGGATGGCGATGTGGTTGAAATGGAAATTGACGGGTTGGGTAAACTGAGCAATACCATTGTAAAAGATGAAAGTGATTTTTCTATTTTAGGGTTAAAGAAGTTTTAACCGCAGAGACGGGGAGACGCAGAGATATTTTACTTGATGACTAAAGAAAGATATAATGAACTTGACCTCGGGTTTTTTGAATCTGATTATGAATTTGTATTAAAAAAGATTTAACCGCAAAGGCGCTAAGACGCAAAGTATATGATTAAGGATAGATATAATGAACTTGGCACCGGGTTTCTTGATTCTGATTATGAATTGGCGTTAAAAAAGATTTAACCGCAGAGGCGCTAAGACGCAAAGATATTTTACTTGATGACTAAAGAAAGATATAATGAACTTGGAGGTATAATTCTTGATGCCTGCATAGCAGTACATAAAGAATTAGGACCTGGCTTATTAGAATCAGTTTATGTATATGCCTTATTAAAAGAATTTGAACTTAGAGGCATAAAAGCTTTTGGAAAAATAGCCGTACCATTATTCTATAAAGGTTTTGATACCGGTAAATATTACGAAATGGACCTGCTTATAGAAAATGAAATTGTTATAGAAGTAAAATCGGCTGAGATTATGAACCCTGTTTTCATGGCACAAATCATATCTTACCTTAAATTATCTGATAAAAAACTTGGTTATCTTGTAAATTTTAATGTACCAAAGCTTATGGACGGATTTAAAAGAGTAGTAAATAATTTTTAACCCTGCGCCTCCCCATCTCTGCGGCTAAAAACTAAAATATGATCATCAACCTAAAAGATATAAAACCTGCCGATGCACAAAATTTCCTGCAGCATGCTATTGCTCCCAGGCCAATATGTTTTGCATCTACCATTGATAAAGAAGGAAACATCAACCTAAGCCCGTTTAGTTTTTTTAATTTATTCTCATCCAATCCTCCGGTTGTAATTTTTTCTCCAGCAAGGCGTGTGAGGAACAATACTACCAAACACAGTTTGGAAAACGTACTGCAAGTGCCGGAAGTTGTTATCAATATTGTTGACTATGATATGGTGCAACAAACTTCGCTGGCAAGCTGCGAATTCCCCAAAGGAATAAATGAATTTATTAAGGCAGGTTTTACAACCCAAAAGGCTACCCTTGTGCAGCCACCTATGGTAAAGGAAAGCAAAGTAAAATTAGAGTGTAAGGTGCTTGAAGTAAAACCCCTGGGTACACAAGGTGGCGCTGGCAATCTTATAATTTGTGAAGTGCTGTGTATGCATATTGATGAAAGCATATTGGACGAAACAGGAAAGATTGACCAAACCAAATTGCATCATGTGGCCCGCCTTGGTGGCGATTGGTATGCAAAAATTGATGAAACCAATTTGTTTAAAGTGGCAAAACCCAATACACAGCTTGGTATTGGAGTAGATGCTTTACCAAAAAGTATCAGGCAAAGCAAGATTCTTACAGGAAATAATTTAGGCCAGTTGGCCAATGTGCATGAAATGCCTTTTGTGGATCCGGCTTTTAATGATGATAAACTAAAAAACATCATCCAGTATTTTTCTATCAATCCCGAGGATATGGACAAAGAATTACATCGCTATGCAAAAGAACTGCTTGATGTAGGAAAAGTTGCAGAAGCCTGGCAAGTGCTGCTGGCCGATTATTGATTACTTTAAACCCATCCGTTCCATTAGTGCTTCTTTTTTGGCTTTACTTACTGAAAGCTTTTGACCATTTTTTAAAATTACATACCCACCGTCTATTCTTGAAAATTGAATGATGAATGAAACATTTACCACTGTAGAATGATGAATACGTATAAACAATTCGGTTGGTAGCAATTCTTCAATATCGCCCAGTGTTTTTGATACCAACACCTTTTTATCGCCCAACATAAAAATTTTTGTATAAGCACCTTCAGCTTCGCAATAGATGATGGAAGATACATCTGCAAATTCATAACCAATCCTGTTAGGTAATGCTATTTTTTGCATGAATGTAGGCTGGTGAATATTTCGTAATAGATTACTGATATGTTGCAGGCTACCACCTCCTTCATTTATCTTGACTTCGGCTTTTTGCACTGCCACTTTAAGGTCATTTGCATCTACCGGTTTCAATAAATAATCAATAGCACTTATCCTAAATGCTTTTACAGCAAATTCATCATGGGCTGTAATGAAGATAATAGAGAAATTTACTTCACCCAAAACTTCCAGCATTTCAAAACCATTCATCCAGGGCATTTCCACATCAAGAAAAACAAGTTGAGGATTATGTTTTTTTATGGCCATGATACCTGCCTTGGCCGAACTACAGGTTTCCATCACCTGCACATTGGGACAATTATTTTTCAGGTCGCTTTGCAAAGCATTAATACAATGCTGTTCATCATCTATAATGATTGATTTTATCATGATATTTCTTCATTAATAGTAATTATAACTTTTGTTCCGTCAGCTAATCCATAATAGTTTCGCTTATCAATTATTGCAATAGTTGCATGCCGTTGTTTTAACATATTATCCAGTAATAATCTTGATTGTGTAAGGTTCACTCCTTTTGAATTATGTTTCAACCCACTGGCCGATTTGTTTTGTTTTGACGCTTCCCTGCCAATACCATCATCATCTATTATAATTTCAACAGCTTTATTATTTTTTAATACTGATAACAGGATATGCCCTTTTTCATTTTTAGGAACAATACCATGCCAAATAGCGTTTTCTATAAATGGCTGTATAATTAATGCAGGTATTTGAATGGATTTTAAATCTAAATGTTCGTCAACAATAATTTGATATGAAAACCTGGCATCAAAACGCATGGCTTCTAACTGTAGATATAGTTTGCAGGTTTCCATTTCATCAAACAAGGTTATCTCTTTTTTATCGGCATTACTAAAAAGTGTGCGTATCAATTTTGAAAAAGTAGTGAGGTAACGCACAGCCTTATCTTCTTCGTGCTGCTGAATCAATGATTTTATTGAATTCATACAGTTGAAAATAAAATGAGGATTCATTTGTAAACGAAGGGCCTGTGCTTCCAACTCTAATAATTCTTTTTCGTGTTGGCTTTTTTGTATCTCTTTATTGCGAACATTCTGAATACGTAACCGAACCAGGTAAATAGTTAAAAATAAAGCAGCTACTAAGCACAACAACCTAAACCATAAAGTTTGCCACCATGCCGGTTTAATAATAATGGTATACTCCAGCGCTTGTGTATCCCAGTTACCACCAATCATTTGTGCCTTTAACCTAAAAAAATATTTTCCGGGAGAAAGGTTAGAGTAGATGATTTTACGGTTGATGTTACCAGTATAATGCCATTCTTTATCTGCCGGTATTAATTTATAAGCATATTCAATACGTTCAGGAAAATAAAATTCCGGAGCCGAAAAAGATAGGTTCAGGTTATTTTGATTATGATTCAAATAAATTTTTGTTTCTTCATTTACAGCCCCTCTTACATAAACCCTGGCCGTATCGGCCATAATACTATTTAATACCGGTGTAATTTTTAAACTAAGTTTATCAAAATTATTTAGGTTAAAATTTTGAATGTTGAAGTAACCGCTTAACCAAAGATACCCGTTACAATAACCCATAAACCTGCTAACCGGGCTTATTAACCCATTCCCTTTATCAAGCAATATAGAGCGGTTTTTTGTGTAATTATAAATTACAATTCCATTGGATGCCTGAAAAAACATAAACCCATTTCCTCCATAACACATCCTGGTAAAATCGCCATTCATCAACCCTCTTGTTGCAATTTGTATCGAGTCAACACATTTCAGCTTGTCGGGGTCAATAATCCTGATACCATACCCTGGTATCCAAATCCAAATCCGGCCGGTATAATCTAAAGCAAAATCTAAAATGGCATCATTAATATTTACATTTCCAAATAATGACTGGTAAGGTATTGGCCGCTGCGTTTTGGTAGCAAAAGAATACTGGGCAATAGTTTTTTCACTTTGTATATAAACTACATTTCGGTTACTATCATAATTAAGGGGCATGGCTTTAAAATAATAGTTACCAGTAGAAGTGTAATTATTTATTTTAATGGAATCGGTTAACAATGTTTGGTGATTAATATGATACACCGTTCCATTTATATTGCCTAATAAAATATCGCCGTTTTTTAAAACAATAGCATCATTAAATTCTCCTTTTGTTTTTATCCAAGCAAGAGAAGGAAATATTTTACCAATATGATCAAACGCATCATGCCCGGGATTTAAAATATAAGTTTCTAATCCTGTTGTCCAAAACCTGCCACTACCATCTTTAGTTATTGCAAGAAAAGCTGGTTCGTTAAACGTAAAATAATTATTAAACAATGGTACAGGTATTGTTTTTACCCGGTTGAAATTAGTATCGTAAACATACACACCATAGGGTGTGGCATAATATTGTTTTGTGGCATTGTTAAAATAAATGCCATGCATTTGTTTTTTTACCGGGATAGATAATAGTTGTGTAGTAACTGGTAATTCGGCATACAGTTGCCCTTTACTTAAAATCCAAAGATTGCCATGACGGTCGTTTGTAACAAAACGCACTTCATCAACAGAAGCAGTATCGGGGTTTAGTTTTATAAAATCAATTTTACCGGTTTTTACATCATAAATTGCCGGGTGCGGACTAAAAATACCTAAAAGATATTTTCCGGGTTGCCATTTTGCAAAGCCCGGAATTATATAACCATAATGACGGTTATTAGATTTATAAACATACCTGAGGTATAAATTTACTTTTCCTGTATTTATGTTATAATGCCCAAAACCTCCCGCCCAGGAATTAAACCAAATTGTTGAATCATTTACCACATCCATTTTTTCAACCGTTACAAATTGCTTATCTATAAGTTTTAAGTTCATATGTTTTTGGACAAGCATATTAACGATTTCGAAGTTTTGTGAAATTTTTTTTGTGTGTTTATCAAAAAGATAAATACCATGATACGTTCCCAGCCAAATTTTACTTGTATCGTTTGCATGGGTTGCAAAGGAAACTACTGTATTTAACCATTTATCCTGCCATCCATCTGGTTTTGTAGCATCCAGGTTAAAATGTTGCATTATTTTATTAAAGGGATTATAAATAAATAAACCTTTTGTACCTGTGCCAAAATAAACCAGCCCGGCATTATCAATAAAGACAGCAGCGCCCCCAATATCCTGCAGTTGCTGTTTGTTTGAATAATTGTATTGCAGGTGATGGAAAATCCTGTCATTACGATTATAATATACCAGGCATTTGGGCGTGGCGATATAAAGGTTTTGCTCTTTATCTTCAGCTATAGCTGCAATGCTGTTAAGTCCACATGAATTTGATTCGTTAACATCAGAATAATATACCAGGTCCGACCCATCAAAAGAAGTGAGGCCCCTGGCAGTAGAAAACCACATCAACCCATCGGTACTAAAAAATAAATACCTGGATGTAATGGTTGGCATAAAAGGGTGGCTCACCTGTTTAAAAACAGGCAGGCTATTAGCATTGTATTTTTCCTGTGCCTTTAGCCATTGGGCTGCTAACAGTAATATTACAATACAGGTATTTCTCATTAAACTGGTTGAGGTACTAAATCTACTCTTTTCCTTTTATTTTTTTTAGTTGTCTTTGGCAGATAGAGCATTTGTATTTATAACAGGGACATTGCAGCATATAACTTTTCAGTAAAAGTTATCACCGTGAACTTATTGGGGAATTTTACAAATATTAGTTTTAACTAAATACCAAGTGAAAACATACATCTGCCAATTGGGTATTTAAACTTAATCTTAATAGCTATAGATTTATGCTTATTGTAAACTAATACAGTAAAAAAGCTTCTTTCACTAAATAAATTAATTATGAAAAGTATTATAATATTTGCTTTTATTATCCTGGCATGTTTCAATAATGTATTTGCCCAGGAAAATATTACATATGCTACAGCAAATTTTTCTAAAAATTTAAACACAGGGTTTTTACATTCAAATGAATATATTAACTCAAAATACTTGGGTTACGATACCGGCAAAGGGCTACAAAAAGATTATGATTTTTACAAACGAAAAAGTAAAAATCAGCGCACGGTAGGTTGGGCTACGCTTGGAGGGGGAATATTACTTTCAGGATTGGGGATATTACTAGCTACTAATGATTATGATTTGTATAGTTCCAATGCAAATTATCCAGGTATATTGATTGTTGCAGGAGGCGTTTCGGGTATTGTAAGTATTCCTTTTATGATTTTGGCAAGTATAAACAAGCATAAAGCAAAATTAATTTTAGAAACACAAAAAACCGGGTTCAGTCTGCCACCCGGAATAAGTAAATCTGTTGTTGGTATTAGTTTTCAAATAAAGCTTGGCAGTTAATGCAACTGATTCACAATCTTATTGTATGGATATTTCAACAATAATTATTTGTAAAAACGGATCTGCACATTTAAAAGAAACGCTGGCAAGCGTACAAGGAATTGGAAATGAAATCATACTTTACGATTCGGGCAGTACAGATGATTCCGTAAAAATAGCCTCCTCTTATGGCGCTAATGTAATCTATAGTAAATGGGAAGGATATGGCCGCAACCGTTATAAAGCCGCTATGATTGCAAAAAACGACTGGATACTGATGATTGATACAGATGAAGTGATTAATGAAACTTTAAAAAATGCGATTTTAAATATTGATTTAAGGAATGATGATATCGTTTATAAAATGCGTTACAGGAATTTTTATGGTAAAACCCAAATTAGGTTTGGCGAATGGGGTAATGATAGTCATATAAGAATGGCCAATCGTAAAAATGTTAACACAGACCAGGAAATTGTACATGAAAAACTCTTCTTAAACCCTGGGTTAAAGATTGTTACATTGAATGGATACATAAATCATTATACTGTAAATAATTGCATTGATTATGCCCACAAGATGATGGAATACGCATGGTTATCGGCAGATAAATATCACCAGCAGGACAAACAAGCTTCAATAGTGAAAATATATTTTTCGCCACTGTTTGCTTTTTTACAAAACTATTTTTTTAAATTGGGTTTTCTTGATGGCCGTAAAGGATTTATATGTGCAACCATGACGGCATGGTACACTTTTTTAAAATACACAAAACTAAAAGAACTCAACAAAAATGCATCACCCATTTATAAGATAATGGATAAAAAATGTGGATGTTTTTAGAAGCGATAATGAATTATACAAACAGTTTAATGAACATTTTTAAACTTTATACCTTGTTAAAAGAAGAATTTTAAAATGTTTTTTTTCATTATTTAAACCATTATTATGAATAAAATAATTCTATCGCTTTGCATTATTTGTTTTTCTACAACAGCTTTTTCACAAACTGAGACAGACTCCATACCGGTTACCAAAGAAGATTACCTAAAAAAAAGTAAGAACCAAAAAACAGCGGCCTGGATTTTGTTGGGTACTGGTGTTGTACTTGATATTGCAGGTATTGTAACAACCGGCAACAATGCCGACAAAGAACTTGGAAATCTATTCTCAAGTAAACAATCGGTGAACCATACAGGTGAATACATCCTGTATATAACCGGAACCGCCGCATTAGCCGGTAGCCTCACTTTATTTATTGCAGCCAAACGTAACAAGAAAAAAGCGTTAAGTACCAGTTTTGAAATTAACAACCAACAATTACAACAACTCAAAAACAACAGTCTTTATACTTTTAATTACCCTGTGCTTACTTTTAAACTAAGGTTTTAAAAAATGGTTACAATAATTTATCAATCTATAGAGCAGCAGAAGTCTTGCATTATAACATTCCTCCAAAAACCTTTTTCAGTAAGTCGGTGGTTCGTGCAGCAAAATTATTCCTGATATTCCGTTCTTCCTGCGCTACCAGGTCAAACAAAGCATTAGTGGCTTTCATGGTTACATAACCGGTAAGGTCGGGGTTTATTTTTTTAACCAGCGGGATGCTGTTGTATTTATTCACCATATCGCCATAATATTTGGTGGCGTTCACTTTATCGAGCGATGATTTTATTACCGGTGTAAAGGCTGCTACTAATTGTGCCGTTGTTTTTTCCCTGAAGAAATGGGTAGCGCTGGTATCGCCGTTTCGTACCAGGCCAATGGCATCCTGTATAGTCATGCTTTTGATGGCGTTTACAAAAATGGGCTTGGCATATCCTGCAGCATCCTCGGCACCACGGTTTATTTGAAGTATGGCTTTATCAACCATGCTACCCAGGCCAATATCCCTCAATGTGTTTTCTATTTTACGGGCATCTTCAGGAATTAATATTTTATAAAAAGCATCTTTAAAAAATCCATCTTCTTTATTCAACCGTAAAACTGCACCGGCAAGGCCCTGGCTAAGCGCTTCTTTAATCCCTTCGCCTGCTTCTGTTTCTGTAACACCGGTTGACTGTGGTAACTGTTTAATAACATCGCAGCCGCAAAAAAGGCTGCATATCATAATTGCTGTAAAAAATTGTTTCATTGTAATTATTCTTTTATCGAACAGGTATTGCCGAAGTGCAGGGAATAGAATCCGTCCGCCCGGATGACCGCTGCTGAGTAAAGTTAAAAAAGATGATGATATGCACATAGCTAAATAGATAAGGTCAAGCTGGATATACAGCCCAACAGAATTACAGCAGTTGAAACACAGCTTCCGTCAGCCTGCATTTTGGCAATACTCATGTTGTAAGCATACCCTTCTCTCTGTAATAAAAAAACAGGGCAACATACCTGTTACCTGTTTCATTATGAATTACTGTTGTTAATGTTGAACTACAATTTTATGGGTATGCCATTTCTGTCCATCAAATATTCGTAAAGTGTAAACGTCGTTGGGCAGGTGGTTAACTGATATTTTGGTACTTGTCAACCCACTTGCAAAATTTTGCTGATACTTGACAATTCCCATCTTATCAATCAATTCAATTTTGCGGATTTCTATTGCCTTCTCTTTTGATTTGACTGTATTATTTACGGGTGGCTGTATCCTTATAATACCGGTAGTTGGATTTGGTGAAACGGAGAACCTTCCGTAAGGATTTTGAAAAGTAATTTGACGGGTAAAATAACGGCCATGATATTGGCAACTGTTATTTACTATGTCAACAGTGATTTGATATTGCCCGTACTCGTCAAAAATAATCGGTGGGGTATAGCCATAACCATGTGTGCCCAGATTATACCATGTACTACCACCGTAGGGGTCGGTAAAATTTAGCTGCCATATATAAGATGCGGTACCAGCATCCAGATAGGGCCCTTCTGTTTCTGTTGCCCCAAGTGAATAGCTTGTGTTCATAAGTATATCTTCTTCCGGTAAAGGCATTGCGCCGTCCAGCACATCTATCGTGTGGGCTGGTACGCCAAAGGCAATTTGCCGTTCCACTTGTACAGTATTTGTAAAGCAGGAACTTGTTACACTGGCTTTTAATGTTACATTATTATTAACATTAGTAACCGGCGTTATAGTTGCCTGATTATTACTTACAGTTATTGTTCCAGCCCAAGAGGGTATTAGTTCCCAAACTACATTGGTACTGTTGCATGGCAAATTGTCAATGGTGTAAGTGGCAGTAGTACAAAAATTTGAGTTGCCGGAAATTGACAAAGCCGCTTGCCCAACAGATACATTACTTGGTGTAGCCGTACAGCTAATTCCGTTAACAGTAACCGTTGCGCCAACATTACCTGGCACTGCACCACAAGCTGGAGTAAGCGTTAATGTATTATTGTTTCCGGTAGAATAAACCGAAGGAGCCGGATTACCATTCGGCAAAAGCCAGCCATTGGGGGTTGTTCCTAAATTCCATGTGTAGTCTGTAATACCGGTTGCGCTAAATACATTATTGATGGTAAATGTAACGGGTGTAGTAGAGCCGCATGGAATTGTTTTATTACCGGGAGATATTGTAAAGCTGTTTTGCCGGTTGATGAATATTGCCACGGGTATCTGACCATTCGCCGAAGGTGTCACACAGGTATTTTTGGGTCTAATTTGTATTGTTGAACCATGAGCTGTTGATAAATCTGATGTAATGGTAACAGTATTTGTTCCCTGTAACCAAGCTGTACCGTTTGAGGTAGCATTACCAAGTTTCCAGCCCGCAGGTAGTAAATACTCATAATCAGAAATTGACCCAAAACAAAAAACTGGATATTCAAATTCCGTATACCATTTTACCTTGTTGAAGGTGATATTAAAACTGTTTATCTGGCATAAAGGGGCGTTGAAAATTGTAGCAGGTGCATTGTTACTTGTAAACTTTGGTTGAATTAAACCGCAAGACGTATTGTTTGTGAAGAAAAGGGATTTCACCCGTTTGAATTCGGGTTTAAAATGGTCATTATTGCTATTATATCCAATGTTAACAAATTGTTTAATATTCACATCATTAAATTTTGCTTTAAACTTAAAACTTGTATAAGATGAGTTGAAAGCATACGGTGCCTGAGTTATCAACATCTGAGTAGCAGAGATTGATGAATAGGCTCCCGGTAGAGTTACAGTAAATTCATACTCAACATTAGGGCAGTATTCGTTATCAGTACCAAGTGAAATTGTTTGTGCATTTATTATAATGCATGATAAAATAAATGTTAGGCCAAGTAATAACTGTTTCATATTGATTTGATTTATTCTTTAGTTAAATGAAGTTGAAAGCCGATTGACATATAAACACCACTCTTTTTATGGTTAAACCCAGGTGGCTCTTCAGTAATTGACATAGACTGATGCATATAGCCAACCATAATTTCCATACCGACCGATGTATTGAAAAATATTTCAGGGCCTGCCATTATGGTTGCATTTTTAAGTGGGCCTTTACCACCAAAATTGGAAATCATGCCTATTTGATAGGCTCCATCAAGTAAAATATTAAATGATCTTTCACTATTCAGAAAATAGTATCGTGCAAAGGGACCTATATAAAGTGCAACCTCTTTGTGGCCGGCACTCGCTGTATTAAGCCCCCTGCTTTTAAGAGATTTAATTCCTGGTCTAAGCCCCACTGCAAATTTGTCAATTAAGAAATAACCCACATTTCCTGAAAGATTTATTTCAGTAAGTTTTCCAGAAACAGTAGGTTGTCCAATAGTTGTAAAATCATCATTGTAAAAATATAGGTTACCGGAGCCTCCTACAAGCCAATGTTTTTTGTCTAACTGGCAATTTGCAGAGAAGCTAAAAAAAACGAGGGTTGCAAGAAAAAAGAAGAAGTGCTTCATAATAAATGTTTTAATGTATTTGTTTTTTGCCGTAAAGATATTCATAGGGGGCTATTGTCAAATAGGAAGTTATTTTTCAGTAGTTTCATATCCGTTGTTTATTTATCGTCGTACCCAAAATTAGCAGAGTGTGTCCGATAGGGTTGCTTACAACGATTTAAATATATGAAACTATGCCGGCAATTACGATGCCAAAAACCTTGCATGTACAAATGAGCAGTATGCGGTATCTTTGCCGCCATTGTTGGATGCCTGGGCGCCATTGTTGGTCGCCTGACCAACAACAAAATTTAATTGAACACATGAGTACACAACATTTATCTGAACAGGAAATTATCCGCAGGGAAAAACTGGCAGAACTTACAAAGCTTGGTATTGATGCCTACCCTGCTCCGTTATATCCTGTAAATACAACTTCGGTTTTTATTAAAGAAAATTATAAAGGAGATAGTAATAAAGATTCTTTTACAGATGTATGCATTGCCGGCCGCATAATGAGCATTCGTGATATGGGCAAGGCCAATTTTGCTGTAATACAGGATGCTGTGGGTAAGATACAGATATACATAAAACAGGATGATATTTGCCCCGGCGATGATAAATCATTGTATCATACCGTTTGGAAGAAATTAATTGATATTGGCGATATCATCGGCATTAAAGGATATGTTTTTACAACTAAAACCGGCGAAACATCTATTCATGTAAAAGAGTTTTCGATACTCACAAAATCTTTACACCCGTTACCTATTGTAAAAGAAAAAGACGGAGAGGCTTTTGATGAAGTTACCGACCCAGAGTTTAGGTACAGGCAACGCTATGCCGACCTGATTGTAAACCCTGAGGTAAAGAAAACTTTTATCAAGCGTACTAAAATGGTGAATGCCATTCGTGAATTTTTAAATGAACGTGGAGCGCTTGAAGTTGATACGCCGGTTTTACAAACCATTCCCGGTGGCGCTGCAGCAAGGCCTTTCACCACACATCACAACGCATTGGATATGCCTATGTACATGCGTATTGCCAACGAGCTTTACCTGAAAAGGCTTATTGTTGGCGGCTTTGATTGGGTGTACGAGTTTAGCCGCAACTTTCGTAACGAAGGGATGGACCGCACACACAATCCCGAGTTTACCATACTTGAATTTTATGTAGCTTATAAAGATTACGAATGGATGATGGATACTACAGAGCAAATGCTGGAGAGGGCAGCTATTGCAACAAATGGTAATTCAAAACTGATGGTGGGCGATAAAGAAATTGACTTTAAAGCGCCATACAAACGCATAACCATGTACGATGCCATTAAAGAACATACAGGATTTGATATTAGCGAAATGGATGAAGCTGGTATTAGGGAAGTTTGCAAACAATTGCATATACATGCTGATGAAAAATGGGGAAAAGGAAAACTGATAGATGAAATTTTTGGCGAAAAGTGTGAAGCCAATTATATACAACCCACTTTTATTACCGATTACCCGGTAGAGATGAGTCCGCTTACAAAAAAACACCGCAGCAAACCCGGCCTTGTAGAACGCTTTGAACTAATCTGCAATGGTAAAGAAATTGCCAATGCTTATAGCGAGCTGAACGATCCTATAGAACAGCGTGAACGTTTTGAAGAACAAACCAGGCTGATGGAAAGGGGCGACGATGAGGCCATGTTTATAGATTATGATTTTTTACGTGCACTTGAATATGGCATGCCGCCAACAAGCGGTATCGGTTTTGGTATCGACAGGCTTGCCATGCTTTTCACCAATCAACATTCTATTCAGGATGTTTTATTTTTTCCTATGATGCGGCCCGAGAACAAACCTGAATGATTGAACTTAATGTTATATTAGCAGTATGAAAAGGTTTGTTTTCATACTGCTTTTTTTATTTTGTATTGGTACACTTCGGGCACAAAATAATGTCACATGTTTAATAAATACGGAGTTAGGTAACATTACCATTGAATTATTCCCATCAAAAGCCCCCATAACCGTAACAAATTTTTTAAAGTATGTTGATGCACACCTGTACAATGGCAGCAGTTTCTTTAGAGCAGTAACATTGCAAAACCAGCCAAAAGATTCAATTAAGATTGAAGTAATACAGGGCGGCGATGTAGATTCTGCAAAAGAGTTTGAACCTATTGTTTTAGAAACTACCAAACAAACAGGACTGTTACATGTAGATGGAACTATATCTATGGCGAGGGGCAAGCCGGCATCAGCTACTTCCAGTTTTTTTATTTGCATCAACAACCAGCCATCGCTTGATTATGGTGGCAAACGAAACCCCGACGGGCAGGGCTTTGCAGCATTTGGAAAAGTTATAAATGGTATGGATATAGTAAAAAAAATACAGCAGCTTCATCCCGAACAAGGGCAATATTTTAATCCCCCTGTAAAAATTTTATCCATTATCAGAAAATAAATCAACATGCAAAAAACACTACCATCATTTTTAATTGCAATGATAATTTTGTTTGCAGTTGAAAATGCAACTGCACAAAATTTTGTAAGTAACCAACGGCCTTCAACAGGTACAGCAAGGGTTACCGCCTTTAAACAACAGCAGGCTTTATTAAGTGCATCGCCTTATAAAACTGTAAATTGGCGCAATGTGGGGCCAGCCATTGTTAGCGGCCGCTGTACCGATGTTTGGGGAATATCAGGAAATAAAAATATCATCTTTGCCGCCTTTGCCACCGGTGGAATATGGAAGACAGAGGATGCCGGAAAAACCTGGCAGTCAATTTTTGATAAACAAGGTACACTTTCAATTGGCAATATTGCATTGGCGCCTTCAAACCCTAATATTATTTATGCAGGCACCGGCGAAGCAAATATATTCAGGGCATCATTGCCGGGGATAGGCATGTTTAAATCGGTTGATGCCGGAAAAACCTGGCAGCACATTGGGTTGGAAAATACAAGTACCATTGCAAGAGTTGTAGTGCATCCTACCAACCCATCCATTGTTTATGTAGCAGCAGGTGGAAACGAATGGAGCTATAATAACGACCGGGGCGTTTATCAAACAACAGATGGGGGCAAAACATGGAAAAAGATTTTAGGTGATGATGATAAAACAGGATGCATCGATTTAAGAATGGACCCATCAAACCCATCTATCATGTATGCATCTATGTGGAACCGCATACGCAAGCGCTGGAGCGATCCTGTACCTGAAGACGGCGATTATATTTATAAAACAACCGATGCTGGTAAAACATGGAAACCTTTAACCAATGGTTTGCCCGGCACCAAAAACACCGGTAGGATTGGACTTGCTGTTTCAGAAAGCAACCCCAATGTGCTGTATGCTTTTGTTGATAACCATGAGAAAAAAAGAGAGCCCAAAAAAGGTGAGCTTGACAGTTATGGAAGGCTAAGGGAGATTGTAGTTAAAGGTGTGGAAGTGTATAGAAGCGATGATAAGGGAGAGAGTTGGAAAAAAATGTCGGAAAACAACAATTTTATGGAAAGGTTTTGCGGCACTTATGGATGGGTAATGGGGCAAATAAGGGTTAACCCACAGGATGAAAACTGTGTATATATCTTAGGTGTGCCAATGGCAAAATCTAACAACGCAGGAAAAACTTGGAAAACATTTGAGCCGTCAGATACAACAAGCGATTACATACATGGCGATAACCATGGATTATGGATTGACCCTGCAGATTCAAACTATATCATTAATGGCGATGACGGCGGTGTTGCAGTATCTTATGATGGAGGAAAAAAATGGAAAAATTTTTATAAAGAAATTCCAACCACGCAGTTTTATAATGTAACCTACGATACAAGGGTTCCCTATAACATCATAGGTTCGGTACAGGATGAAGGATCGCTGATGGGAAGCATTGAAAATACTTTTGGTATAAAAGATACCAATGTTAAACCCTGGCAATATGGGCCCGGTGGTGAAGGTGTAATACACGCCATTGACCCCGGCGATGCCAATACCATCTATACTTCTTCTTTTTACGGCAGGTTGATAAAGGCAGATTTAGACAAACCAGATTCATTACAGGTAAGAAGTATTGCACCACCAACTGCTAAAGATGAAGAAACACACAGGGGAGAATGGCTGGCTTATACTATGATATCGCCGCATAACAGTTTTACAGTTTATCATGGTATGCAATACCTGTTTAAATCAACCGACAGTGGATACATATGGAAACGCATAAGCCCCGACCTTAGTTACAATAACAAACAAAAAATGGGCAAAACGCCTTATGCTATCAATCACCAGGCCATTACTGCCATCGACGAATCTGTTTTTAAAAAAGGATTGTTGTATGTAGGCACTGATGACGGCAGGGTTTGGATTACCCAAGATGATGGGGGCCATTGGACAGAAATTACAAAAGGCTTACCGGTTAATGCACATGTTTCAAGATTGGTTGCATCAAAATTCCAACCATCTACTATTTATGTTACACTAAACGACCGAAGGGAAGACAATATCACACCCTACATTTTTATGTCGGCCGATATGGGCAAAACATGGAAAAACATCAGCGGCAATTTACCTCCATCGCCGGTGAATGTGATTAGAGAAGGATTAACAGGTAAAAACACTTTGTATTGCGGCACCGACATGGGTGTTTATATAAGCCATGACGCAGGAAAAAAATGGGTGCCGCTTAACAATAACCTGCCTGCATCTGTTTCTGTACAGGATATGTTCATTCATCCAACATTAAATAAACAAGTTAACCAGGTGGTGATAGCCACTTATGGAAGGGGTATATTTGCTTTGGACGATGATAGTGCATTAAATAAATAATCCATTCATCAATTTCCGGTTAATATTCTTTTTTAAAAAAGTTATCTTACCGGCTAAATAAAAACAATAAACAATGATACGACTAATGAGATATGCTTTTGCTATTATTGCAACAGTTATCATAAGCCAGGCGGCATTTGCCCAAAAAAAAGAGCTTACCGATGAACAGTTTTTCAAAAATGATTTTAAGGGGATAACACAATCGCTTCCAGTTTTTAAAAAATGGGTTGATGACAGCCACTTTATCATAAAAATAAATGGCAACGACAGCCTGGTTGATTGCAAAACCGGTAAAACAAGCCAGGTTATTGCAGCACCGGCAGATGCAGGTGAAGATAAAGATGAGCCTGCCATTGTTACAAAAGGTAACGATATCTATCTAAAACAAAACGGCACCGAAACCGCTTTAACCAACGATGAAGCCAAAGAGGTAAACCCAACTTTAAGTCCCGATAATAAGTATGTGGCCTTTACAAAAAACAACGACCTGTACATTATTAACCTGCAAACAAAAAAAGAAAACCGTGTTACAAAAGATGGTAGCGAAACTATACTAAACGGTTATGCAAGTTGGGTATATATGGAGGAGATATTAGGGCGCCGTACACGTTACCGTGCATTTTGGTGGAGCCCCGATAGCAAGCACCTTGCCTTCTTCAGGTCGGATGATACTAAAGTGCCAGTATTTACCATTACCGATGCGCCGGGCCTGCATGGCGTGGTAGAAACACAGCATTATCCAAAAGTTGGCGATCCAAATCCCGAAGTAAAAATTGGAATTGTGGAACCCGAAGGCAGCAAAGTTGTATGGGCTGCATTTAATGAAAAAGACGATCAGTATTTTGGAATGCCTTATTGGAAACCCGACGGCAGTTCTTTACTGGTACAATGGATGAACCGCCTGCAGGATAACCTTATCATATATGATGTGAATGTATTTACCGGCGGCAAAACAGAATTTTACAACGAAAAACAAAAAACCTGGATTGACCTTGATGACCAGGGAGGCCGCATTAGTTTTTTAAAGAATGGTACCGGATTTATTTTACAGAGTGATGCCACCGGATGGAACCAACTTTACTTTTACGATATGAAAGGAAAATTGATTAATGCAATAACATCAGGCAGGTTTACTGTTACCGATATCACTTTTATTGATGAACAAAAAGGCATTGTTTATTTTACTGCAAGAGGAATTGAAAATACGGCACGCAATGATTTTTACCGGGTAAACATCAATGGTAAAAATATGGAGCGTCTTACTACCGGCGATTACGATAATAGGATTAACCTGTCACCCGGCGGATCTTATTTCATCAGCACTTATTCAAATGCACTTACACCTACAAGAATGACATTAATGAGTACAAAAAGAAATTTCATCAGGGATTTGGGTAACAGCAAGGGAAATGAATTTGATAATTATAACCTGGCTAAAACAGAAATCATACGTGTAAAAAGCGATGATGGCATTTACGACCTGCCTATGAAAGTTACCTGGCCCATCAATATGGATAAGAATAAAAAATACCCGGTGCTTATTTCTATTTATGGCGGACCCAATGCAGGCACTGTTATGGATACCTGGAGTTTAAGCGGCAACCAGCAATGGTATGCCAAAGAAGGATTAATACAAGTGAGTATGGATCACCGGGCAAGCGGGCAGTTTGGAAAAGAAGGTGTGAACTATATGTATCACAACCTGGGCTATTGGGAAATGAAAGACTACAGCACCATGGTAAAATGGTTAGTTGCAAATGGCAATGCTGATGCTGCAAGAATATGCATCACCGGTTTTAGTTATGGTGGATACATGACCTGCTATGCACTTACTTACGGTGCCGATGTGTTTACGTATGGTATGGCTGGCGGCAGTGTAACCGACTGGAACCTGTACGACTCACATTATACCGAAAGATACATGGGTACGCCTGCCAACAATGCCGAAGGTTATAAAACAAGTTCGCCTATCACTTATGCTTCAAAATACAAAGGCATGCTGCAAATTGTACATGGCATGATTGATGATAATGTACACATGCAAAACAGTATTCAATTAATAAGCAAGCTGCAGGACCTTAAAAAAGATTTTGAGTTTATGCCTTATAGTGGTGGGCGCCACGGCTGGGGCGGCAACAAATGGTTGCATTATATGAATATGAAAACAAAATTCATTTACAAATACCTGTTGCAAAAAGATGTACCAAAAGAAATGCTTAAATAAATTTTATTGTAAAATTATTGCGGGCATTTTTTCATAATTGCATAAATAATACAATTGTATAAAAAAAGTGGATGCAAATTGCATCCACTTTTTAAATTGAAAAGGCTTAGTTTTTAATTGGCAAATAAGAATAGTTCTTACCATATTCAATCATCTGCTGGTAAAAGCTTTGCGGATACTCAATTTTTACATCAATAATTTTATCGCCGTTCATAACAGGCACTAGTTTTGGTTGTATAAAACCACGGTATGGTTTAGTGTTTAAAGCCGCATATCGTTTCAGTACTTCGTTATGTAAGGCAGCATTTACTTTTACACCATAAGTTTCCACCAGGTTTTTTCCTGCATTGTAATCGCCTTCCGATTTAATACGTTGAATTTCTTTTAACAATTGGCCAAATAATGTTCGCAATTTGTTGTAATCATTAATACGGGTATATGTTTTGCCATCTTTTTTTACAAACTCAATTACATTATCTGCTTTACCCATTTCATAAGCCCACATGGCATTTAATTGCCTGTTACGCATATGTGCTTCTTCTAATTGCTCGCCGGGCTTAAGGCGTGTAAGTTGTGTCATAAGGCCGTTCATGATATAACTGTCATATTCTGCTTTACCAACTTCAAGCGATGGCATTACACCAATATCAATTAATTTTTGATCCATTATATAATACAGGCCCACCAAATCTGCACGGGCTTCTTCCAGGCAGCTTGCATAGTTCTTTAACGTTTTATCCGTTGTTTCTACACCCGGGTTTAATTGACCACTGGCATGACCAATACATTCGTGCATATCTACGTGCAGGTCGCTGGCAAGTGCACCATATTGTTTTAAGCGATTTTTTACGGTATCGTTTAGCCCAAATTCATCTAAAAGCCCGCCTTTTGCTGTAGCTACATTGTACGAGTAAATGATATTGCTTAATGAAACAGATTTTGAACCAACTTCTTTTCTTATCCATTCAGAGTTGGGCAGGTTTATTCCAATAGGTGTACTGGGCGCTGCATCTCCGCTTTCGGCAATAACAGTTATTGCTTTGGCCGTAATACCTTTTACATTTTTCTTTTTATGTTCGGGCATTAACGGAGAATTATCTTCAAACCACTGTGCCTGGTTGGCGATTGCTTTTATACGCATAGTGGCAAGTTCGTCTTTCATTGACACTACACTTTCAAAACTTCCTTTTTTACCAATAGGGTCAAGATAAACTTCGGTAAAACCATTCACAACATCAATACGGCTGGCAGTATTTAACACCCAGGCAATATTAAAGTCATCAAAAGTTTTTAAATCTCCTGTTTTATAATATTGTATCAACAGGTTTATTGTTTTTTTCTGTTGATCATTTTCTGCAACTGTTGCTGCTTTTTCTAACCATCCAACAATTTTTGAAATGGCTGCTGAATACATGCCTCCTATTTTCCATACTTTTTCATACACCTGCCCATTCTCTTTTATTAATTTACTGTTTAATCCCCAGGCCGGGGCATTCCCCTTTGTATCAAACCTAGAATAAAAGTCTTCTACTTCTTTTTGAGTAACTCCTTCATAAAAATTTACTGCAGATGCGGCTACATTGTCGATATTAGGTTTAAGGTTAACCAGTTTAGGTTTAAAATTCAAATCATATACAATTGGTTTTATACGAATTAAAAAAGCTTCAACTGTTTCGGTTGGGTCTTTTGGTATTAAACTGGTATCGCTATTAAGTACTGCTTCTCTAAAATAGCCGTAATTACATGCAGGTATAAATTTTTCATTACTGTAATGATGGTAATTGCCATTACTAAACCAAACCCGGCCACAATATTCTTCCAGTTTTTTCCAGTCTTCGGTTTTTTTATCGCCTTTAAAAGTACTATATACAGCTTCTAATGTTTTACGAAGCATAATTCCATATTTACTTTTTTGATCGTAAATAATATCACGGCCACAAAGTGCAGCCTCGTATAAATAATAAGCTAACTGTTTTTGTTGTAATGGAAGTTCAGCAAATCCCGGAACCTGGTATCGAAGAATTTGTAAGTCGGCAAATGATTCTGCTTCTACATTAAAAGCGCTGTCGTATACAGGTACTTTTACAAATGTTGTATCGTTCAAAGATTTATTTTCGTTTGCAGAATTATTACAGGACAAAATAAATATTGAAGCTACACATGCTGCAACTGCAAAAAAGCCTACATTTTTTAATTGAAGATTCATAGTATGATAATATTTGTGAAGCCTTAAAAATAATGAATAACCATCACAAATAAAAGCATAACAAAGCGATACAAACTTTTTTATTTAATACTACATAATGATAGTAAAACATCCATTTTATTCATTTGAAATAATATTGAAAGTATATAAAGGAGTATTTATTAATGAGCTTTATTTTTCCCTCGCCATCTTATTATATTTATTGCGGTATTCAACAGGTGTTAGCCCGGTTATTTTTTTAAAAGTAGTTCTGAATGCTTTTGTATCAGTATATCCCACATCAAACATCACTTCATTAATATTTTTGCGGCTGTTCTCAAAACTTCTTTTAGCAGCTTCTATTTTTACCCGCTGAATATACTCAAGCACCGAGTTATTAGTAGCCTGCTTAAACCTGCGTTCAAATGTTCTTCGCCCCATTGCAAACTTTTGTGCCAGTTCATCAATAGTCATCCGTTCGTGTATATTGTTTTCAATAAATTCCTGTGCTTCTAATACTTCTTTATCGCTGTGGTTCTTTTGGCCTTTAAACATGGCAAAAGCGCCCTGGCTGTTGCGTTCAATATCAATGGCAAAATATTTTGAAATAAGTATCGCCATTTCACGGTTGGTATATTTTTCTACAAGATGCAATAAAAGATTCCAGTATGAGTTTGCACCACCACTTGAATAAATCCTGTTCTCTTCCGTAACAATACTGCCATCCTGCACATCCACATCGGGGTACATTTCCCTGAACTCGTTTAAAAAACCCCAATGCGTTGAACATTTTTTTTGGTGCAGCAAACCCGTTGATGCAAGCAGGAAAGCGCCCAGGCAAAGCGATGCCACTTCGGCTCCTTTATCATACTGCTCTACAATCCATGGAATGGCTTTTTTATTTGATGCAACCGCCTGCTGCATATTGCCAAACAATGCAGGTATAAAAACCAGGTCGGTTTTCTTTACATCTTTTAAAAGTTTATCGGTATGCACCTTGTACATTCCTGCATTAAGCGACACTTCTTTGGTTAAGCCCACCAATTGTACATTAAACAACGGTTTATGCCCCATCATGGTTAAAAAACCGTTTACTGCACTAAAGCAATATTGGGGATCTGCAATAGCCTGCATTACCGAATTTTCTGGCACCAGTATGGCTACATTTTTCATGTATTAAAGGTAATGTTAGTTTTTGACGCAAAGCACCCTTTCTTTGTCATTTATGCCCATAGCCATTTTAATAGATGCGTTACATCTTTGTACTGCAAATGCAAACAGGATATTCAACAAAAAAAATGAAAGCCACTTTAAATCATACAACACAGCTTAGTTCTTACCTCACCTTTAACGGCAACTGCCGGGAGGCCATGACATTTTATGCAACATGCCTGGGCGGGCAATTAAAATTTCAAACAATTGGTGAATCGCCTTTGTCGGAAAAAATGCCTGCTCAAATGAGAGAATACATTTTACACGCAAGCCTTACCAAGGGCAATATGGTTATAATGGCAACCGATTGTGTAAGGGAAGAAGGGCTGATAAAAGGCAATGCAGTTTCTCTTTGCCTTAACTGCAGCAGTGAAGAAGAGATTAAAGTTGTGTTTAAAAAACTTGCAGCAGGCGGCAAAGCAAATCACCCTTTGGAAGATACATTTTGGGGTGCGCTGTTTGGCGATGTTACGGATAAGTATGGCAACAACTGGCTATTGAATTATAACAGGCAATAAAAATATTTTACACCATAAAAAATAAAAAAAATGAAAAACAATAATGTAACACTGCACAGGGTTTTTACCGCTACACCCGAAAAAGTTTTCAGGGCTTTTACCGAAGCGGACGCACTTGCAAGCTGGCTGCCACCTTATGGATTTACTTGCACAGTACATAATATTGATACAAAAGTTGGAGGCAGCTACCACATGTCGTTCACCAATTTTTCTACAGGCAATGCCCATTCGTTTGGCGGCCAATACCTGGAGATAAAACCAAATGAATTTTTAAAATACACCGACAAGTTTGACGACCCCAACCTACCCGGCGAAATGATTACTACCGTAACACTTACAAAAGTTATGTGCGGCACCGATATAAAAATTACACAGGAGGGAATACCTGCAGCAATACCTGCAGAGATGTGTTATTTAGGATGGCAGGAATCTTTGGAAAAATTAAAGAAACTGGTAGAGCCTGTAATCCCCGACGCATAAGCGCTTTACCTTATCATTAAAAAATTAGCAAAGGCTGACGAGCAAGATGAAATTTCATTTTGGAAGCAATCGTTTGACTTGCAAACAGGAAACTGATTTAATAAACTAACTTTTAAAAATTAAAAACATGAAAAAGATAAACATCATTTACTGGGTTACCACAATCATCATCTTCTTAATGGAAGCAGTGATGCCGGCATTTACATCGCAAACCGAACTTGCCAAAGAAGGCATCAGGCATTTGGGTTACCCCGAATATTTTGGAAACGCATTGGTGCTCTTTAAAATTTTTGGTGGTTTGCTATTGGTAATTCCGCAAGTGCCCGCCAGGATTAAGGAATGGGCTTATGTTGGTTTTGCATTCGATTTTATTTTTGCATCCATCAGCCATTTTGCTATCGACGGGGTAAATTTCCAGTCTTTCTTCCCACTGATATTCCTGGTAATCCTTGCAGTCTCTTATGTGTACTTTCATAAAAAAATAAAACAGGCCCCTGTTAGAATACTTGCATGATTAATATGGCGATATTAGTGTTAATAATTTACCAGCCTTTTTACAGTTTCATCAAGCCTTGAGTAAGCCATAAAGTTTTTTTCCAGTGAAAGATTAAAGGGAACAGGTGTATCAAGGCTTGCACAGCGCATTACCGGTGCATCTAATTTATCAAAACAATGTTCGGCAATCCAGGCAGCAATATCAGCGCCAATACCGCCTGTTAAGCAGTCTTCGTGCAAGAGTAAAATTTTACCGGTTGCAGTAACTGCATTTGTTATTGCATCGTAATCCAGTGGCTGTAATGTTCGCAGGTCTAAGATATGAATCGAAATTTCCGGATGGTTGCCGGCATAGTCCATCGCCCAATGCACTCCCGAACCATAAGTGATGATGCTGATATCATCTCCACTTTGCACCAGCCTGGCTTTACCAATTTCAATTTCGTAATATTCATCTGGCACAGGTCCGCTAACAGAACGGTACAATGCCTTATGCTCAAAAAACATCACCGGGTTAGGATCGTTGATGGCGGCAATCAGTAAACCTTTTGCATCTGCCGGAGTACTTGGGTAAACAACTTTTAAACCGGGTGTATGCGTAAACCATGCTTCGTTGCTTTGGCTATGAAACGGCCCTGCGCCTACTCCGCCGCCTGTTGGCATACGTATCACCACATCGGCATGCTGGCCCCAGCGATAATAAATTTTTGCAAGGTTGTTCACAACCTGGTTAAAACCAGAAGTAACAAAATCGGCAAACTGCATTTCCACCATGGCTTTGTATCCTTCTAAACTTAAACCAGTTGCTGTGCCTACAATAGCACTTTCGCAAAGCGGTGTATTGCGTACTCTTTCTTTTCCAAACTCCTGCACAAAGCCTTCGGTTATTTTAAATGCACCGCCGTATTCTGCAATATCCTGTCCCATTAAAATAAGGTTGCCGTGTTTTTGCATAGATTGATGAAGGGCATCTTTGATACCATCAATAAATCTTTTTTCGGGGCCTGCATGCAAATTTATATTGGCATTAATTGGATTGGGTGCAGGTGCAAACACATCTTTTAATTCCTGTACAGTATCAACTATAAATGTTTGTTGTTGCGAACCAATCATTAATTCAGTTTCTATGTATGATTTTGTTTCGGTTTTTATGCTTTCTATTTTTTCTGCAGCCAGTATTTTTTCATCGGTAAGCCATTGCTCATAATTTTTCACAGGGTCTTGTTTTTCCCAGGTTTCAAACAACTCTTTAGGAACATATTTGGTACCGCTTGCTTCTTCGTGCCCCCGCATGCGAAAAGTCATGCATTCTATTAAATATGGCCGCTGGTTTTTATTACAGTAATCTCTAACCCCTTTAATAGTATCATACACAGTTAAAACATTATTCCCTTCTATCTGTACGCCTTCTATACCGTACCCTATTGCTTTATCAACAAGGTTTTTACAACGATACTGTTCGCTAACGGGAGTACTTAAACCATAGCCATTGTTTTCAATAATAAAAATTACCGGCAGGTTCCAAACGGCCGCAGTATTTAATGCTTCATGAAAATCGCCTTCGCTGGTACCTCCATCGCCTGTAAATGCCAATGATACTTTACCCGATTTTTGCAGTTTATAAGCAAGTGCAGCCCCATCTGCAACGGCCAATTGCGGCCCCAGGTGCGATATCATACCGCAGATATGATGTTCTTTTGTTCCAAAATGAAAACTCCTTTCCCTTCCGTTGCTGTACCCGTCTTTATATCCCTGCCATTGTTTAAACAATTTACTTAATGGCATGTTGCGGCTTGTAAATACACCCAGGTTACGGTGCAATGGCATTATCCATTCATTGGGCTGCATGGCCAATGTGGCCCCAACTGAAATAGCTTCCTGCCCAATACCGCTAAACCATTTACTTATTTTACCCTGCCGCAGCAATACAAGCATCTTTTCTTCAATCATGCGGGGCAATAAAAGTTTCTTATAAATGGAGATAAGCTCCTGGTTGCTTAAATCTTTTCTATGAAATTGCATAAAATCCTTTCTGGTAAAAATATTTGTAAAGTTAGCAGATGTTGGGCAAGCTTACCTAAAATGCAAAATAATATTGTAAACCCATAGTTGTTAAGAAATTTATAAAGGGGTTTGTTATTGGTGATGCAATTATGAAAAATCGCACCTTCCTGCATCTTGCAAAAAAAACATTCGTATATGAAAATTATATTCAAATCATTTGCCTTTACATTTCTATTTATCGCAACCGTATCCCTTTTCTCTTTTACAAAAACCAATAAGCCAATTATAAAGAAAGAAAAAAAGCCAAAAATACAAGCCGCCATTTTACTGGATGTAAGTGGCAGCATGGATGGGCTTATTGAGCAGGCAAAAGCCCAGTTATGGAATATGGTAAATGTAATGGGTAAAGCCCAATGTGATAATATGACACCGCAAATTGAAATTGCCTTATATGAATATGGAAGAAGCACCAATAGACCGGAAGATGGCTATGTAAAACAATTATCTGCTTTTACTACTGATCTTGACTTATTATCAAAAAAACTTTTTAGCTTAACCACCAATGGTGGTTATGAATACTGCGGGCAGGTAATTTATACTTCGCTAAATGAATTGCAGTGGGATGCAGCCCCTGAAAATTATAAAGTAATATTTATAGCCGGCAATGAAGATTTTTTACAGGGTAACCTGTTATACACTAAAGCCTGCGACGAAGCTAAAAGTAAGGGTGTAATTGTAAATACTATTTATTGTGGCGATAGGATGCAGGGCATTAGAGAACATTGGAACCTTAGCAGCGAATGTGGCAACGGCAGTTTTTCGGTAATAAACCAAAATGAAAAAATTGAAGATATACCAACACCTTATGACAGCACCATTATTGCTTTAAATGATAAACTCAATGGCACATACATTTCTTATGGTGTAATGGGTTATCAACAAAAACAAATGCAGGAAAGTGTTGACAGGATGAACTATTCTGCCAATAAATCTGCCGCAATAAAAAGGGCCACCGTTAAAAGCAATGCAAATTTATACCGCAACGATAGCTGGGACCTGGTAGATGCCTGTGCAGGTGATGAAAAATTTATTGAAAAATTAGACAGGAAAACATTGCCCGACAGTTTACAGAAAAAGAATGCAGATGAACTTAAAAAATTTGTACTGGCTAAAAAAGAGCAAAGGACTCAGCTTCAAAATCAAATTGAAAGTATCAGTAAAAAAAGAGAAGACTATATAAGTGCCGAAAGGAAAAAGAATGCAACACTAAATAAAGAAGCTACCTTAGAATCTGAAGTTGAAAAAATAATCAAGCTACAGGCCAGGAAGTATAATATGAAATTTAACTAATTGCTCTTATTATCGGGGAAGGCTCTTTTATGAACCAGCGAATTAAAGAACGATAACAAAGCGCCAAATACCAAAGCATGCCAAAAACTTTGTACACTAAAGCCGTGTACAAAATAGGCATCCAGCAAAATGATATTGGCATTAATAACAAAAAGAAATAATCCCAGGGTTAATATAGTGGCAGGCAATGTAAATAAAATGAGCAGTGGTTTTACAATGGCATCCAGCAGCGATAAAACAATTGCAACTAAAATGGCTGTAAAAAAATCAACAATACTGATACCCGGCAGTATATATGCCAGTATAAATACATTTACCGAGCAAACCAGTATTTTAAAAAACCACTTTTGCATGTATAATTAATTATAGTTTTTAAATTACAACTAATTCGTAAAACTCAGTGGGATTTAAATATTTTTTTGCCAATTCCCTAAGCTCTTCTGCCGAAATGGTTTTTATTGTATCAATGGTTTTATAAAAATAATCTTCAGTAAGGTTATTTAGCAACAGGTTTTTCCATCGGCCCATAATTTGCAAAGGGCCATCCAGGTCGCCAAGTATAGTTCCAATTAAATAATTTCGTACCAGCAGCAACTCATCTTCTGCAACAAGCTCTTCTCTTAATATTTTCATTTCTTTATAAACTTCTTCAATTGTGGCTTCACAAACATCTTTACCGGCTTCGGTACTTATCATCCACGCCGAATTTTGGATATGGTTTTGAACATAGCTATGTATACCATAAGTATAACCTTTATCTTCACGAATATTACTCATAAGTCTGCTACCGAAAAACCCGCCAAATAAGGCGTTCAGTACTATCACTTTTATAAAATCGGGGTGATGCCTGTTGGGAAAAGGCCGGGCAATACGTATTGCGCCCTGTACCGCTTCGGCATCGTTTTGTATGCGGTATTTTTTTTCGGTTGCAGGTGTTTCTTTTAAAACAGTTAGTTTATTATCAAATGCACGCAGGGGTAAATCGCCAAAAGCATTATTTAGCAATTGCTCGATATTACCGGGCAATTTACCGCAAACAAAAATTGCAACCTGTCCGTTAATATAATAATCCTTAAAAAAATTTTTTAGCATACTGCTTTCAATAGCATCTATATCACTGCTCTCGGTATATGTTCCGTAAGGATGGTTTTTACCATACAGGTATGCATCGCAAAGGCGATTGGCCACAAAATCGCATTTTTGCAAATTCACACGCAGTTGTTGGTTAAAATTCTGCTTAAAGATGTTCAGCTCATCATCTGCAAAAACCGAATCGGTTATCATTTCTCTAATAACAGGCAACAAAGCTGGTAAATATTTGCTTAAAGCAGAAAGTGAAACAACCGCAGTTTCGTTATAACAGGCACGGCTGCAAAAAGCGCCATAATATTCAAACTCTTCGTTTATTTGAAATGCTGTTTTATGGCTTGTGCCGTTTTTTAATAATTTATTGGTAACAAAAGCAATAGCATTTTGTTTTTCAAACCAATTGCCGGCATAAAAAACCAGCTCTACCTGCACCACTTCCTGCGTTCCGGCATCAACGGAATATACCGGCACTCCGTTATTTAAAATAAATTGCCGGTAAGGTTTTAGCTGCAAATTAAACTCTATGGCATCTTTTATTATTGGCGCTTCTTTCCTGTTCATTCAATATTTAGTTATCAGAATAATAATATAGAGTATTAGAATTCCTGTCGTCAAAAATTATTTTACTTTCTTCTTTTAAATCATTGGCTGTAACAGCCTGGTACCGTTCTAATTCTTTGTTGATTAAATCAGCATCGCCCATTAATTCGTACATGGCCAGGCTGGCAGCACGGTTGGTGATGCTGGTATCTTCAAAAGCCATCATGCTTTCGGTTTTATTTTTCACTTTTTCAAGCTCTCGCTGGCTAATGCCTTCCTGCTGCAGTTTATTTATCTCTTCATTAATAGCCGTTTCGGCTTCATGCATAGATACACCTTTAACCAGTTTACCGGATATAGTTAATAAACCAGCATCGGTACTGCCTAAATGAAAACAATCAATATTACTGAACAATTGTTTTTCTTTTACCAGCGATTGAAACAACCTTGAAGAACTGCCACCGCTTAATACTTCGGTTATTAAATCGGCAATATAATATCGCTTATCATTTCTTGGATAAATATGCCAGCATTTGTACAATGCATCTAACGGAACATTTGCCTTTACGGTTAATGACCTTGGTTCTGTTTGTTTAGGTTCAATGGGTAGGTTTCGTATATATTTTTCGCCGGCAGGTATTGGTACAAACCATTTTTCTGTATATTTTTTTACTTCTTCCAAAGTTACATTACCGGCCACCACCAAAATTGCATTTGAAGGGTTGTAATGTTTTTTAAAAAAAGCTTTCACATCGTTAAGTGTAGCGTTTTCAATATGGCTAAGTTCTGCACCAATTGTCATCCAGCGGTAGGGATGCACTTTATAAGCAAGCGCTCTTAGTTTATGCCACACATCGCCATAAGGTTTATTGATATAGTGTTCCTTAAATTCTTCGCAAACAACTTTGCGTTGCACATCTAAACTTTTTTGGCCAAACGCAAGTGATAGCATACGGTCGCTTTCTAACCAAAATGCTGTCTCTAAATTTTCGGCCGGTAACTGGCAGTAATAATTGGTTAAGTCGTTTGTAGTAAATGCATTGTTTTCTCCACCGGCCAGTTGTAAGGGATCGTCGTAAACCGGTATGTTAATACTTCCGCCAAACATAAGATGCTCAAACAAATGAGCAAAACCAGTTTTAGATGGGTCTTCGTCCCTGGCGCCCACATCATACAACACATTAACAACCGCCATAGGCGTACTTTTATCCTGGTGAACCAATACCCTTAATCCATTGGTTGTTTCAAATCTTTCAAAATTAATCATGTGCAAATGTACGGATGAGAATAAAACAAGCAGCAAGATTATCTAATGCTTAAAGTATTTATAGTAAGGTCTTTTAATTCGCCGTTTCGCCTAATTACAATATGTATGGTTTCATAAGGCCTTTGCAATATCTGCTTATAAGCCTGTAAGTTATTTGAGAAATTCTTGTTTACCGATATAATTTCATCATTCACTTTAAAATGCGCTTTATCGGCAGGAGAGTTGGGAATTACATCTTCCACCACAATTTTTCCGTCAACATAGTACAAGCCCAATCCGGTATAGGCGTAATCAAAATCATCATTAAAATGTTTATTGGGCAACAGGTGTATTTCCCTGTTAGGATAATTTATAATCATATTAAACCGTCGCAACAGGTCGTTTCCCAACAGGCCACCTGTAAAAGGATATGATGTTACATTAAAATCGTCTTTGTATAAATACACAGGTACTTGTTTAAACCTGTATGGGCCAATCTTTACTTCTTTAATAAGCGTAAGCCGCATCTGCAGCCTGCCGGCCATGCCTTCGGCCTGTGTTAAAACAGGTTTTCGTTTACTTAATAATATTGCACTGTCTTTAGCAAACTGTTCGCTTAACAGCAAACAAAGCCCGGCGCCGGTATCAAAATAAAAGTTGTAGCCAAGTCTTTTCCTGTCTTTTACCTCTAACCATTGAATGGGCAAGTTGGTAAAAGCAGGATGCAATATTGTTCCACCGTCGGGATAGGGCATTTTTCCCGGAGCAAAAATTTCAATCATGCTGCTGTCAAAATCAATCTTTACAATAAAGCGCCTGAAAAAGCTGTACCCGATAATGCCATCTACTTTTTCGCCATATACACTGGTGAGTACTTCATAATTATTTACATGAAAATTTAAATGCCGTACGGAAAGGCCAGGAAGTAAAAGATCGTGGTCGAAAACAAAAGAAACTTTTTTTATACCGCCTATACCGGTAATTGTTGTATCTGTTGGTTTTGTTGGAATATTGAACTCTGTACAAGTAGCTGAATCGAGAGATATGCCTCCACTGCCGGTATCTAATATAAAATTCAGCGTATCGGGAATATTACCAATTTTAGCCTGTAATACCATTACACCGCCACTAAATTGCTTAAACGGAAAACGGGTAATAAAACGAGCCTCTCTCTGCGGCAATATCTCTTGTGCCTTTATGGAAATAATTGCAAATAAAAATAATATGCCGCAAATAATATTTTTCATGCCATGCTAAAATTCAATTTACAACCTTATGGATGTACTTTTGTTGTTTATTACACAAAAGGCAGGAGTATGGAATTAAATGATTTATTTAAGAAAGCGCTCAGTTTTGATTTTTTAACAGCAGAAGAAGGCATGTTTTTGTACAAAAACGCTGCATTAACCGAATTGATGTACGTAGCTGATGAGTTAAGAAAAAAACAGGTATCACACGGAAAAGTTACCTGGCAAATAGACCGCAATGTTAACACCACCAATGTATGTATAGCTAATTGTAAGTTCTGTAATTTTTACCGCATACCGGGCCATGCCGATGCTTATATAACTGATATAGAAACTTATAAAACAAAAATTGAAGAGACCATTAAATACGGCGGAGACCAATTGCTGCTGCAGGGTGGCCATCATCCCCAACTGGGGCTTAGTTTTTATGTGAACCTTTTTAAAGAATTAAAATATTTATACCCCAATATAAAATTACATGCATTGGGGCCACCGGAAGTGGCACATATTACTAAACTGGAGAAAAGTACACACCGGGAAGTACTGGTAGCTTTAAAAGAAGCCGGCCTCGACAGCCTGCCTGGTGCTGGTGCTGAGATTTTAACCGACAGGGTACGGCGCCTGATTAGCAAGGGAAAATGTGGTGCACAGGAATGGCTCGATATCATGCACGAAGCACATAAATTAAATATTACCACATCGGCCACCATGATGTTTGGACATGTGGAAACTTTACAGGAACGATTTGAACATTTAATAAAAATAAGAGAAGTTCAAAATCGCAAACCGGCACATGCAAAGGGTTTCCTGGCATTTATTCCCTGGACCTTTCAGGATGTGGACACTTTGCTGGCAAAAATAAGGGGCGTGCATAATTTAACCACAGCAGAAGAATATATACGCATGATTGCTATTTGCCGTATCATGCTACCCAATATTAAAAACATACAGGCAAGCTGGTTAACGGTGGGCAAGCAGGTGGCACAAATTTGCTTACATGCAGGCGCCAACGATTTTGGCAGTATTATGATTGAAGAAAATGTTGTTAGCGCTGCTGGTGCACCACACCGCTTTACAAGCAACAGCATACAACAAGCAATTAAAGAAGCCGGTTTTGAGCCGCAGCTACGCAACCAGCAATACGAATGGAGGGAAATACCCGAAACAATAGTAGAGCAGGTAGTAAATTATTAGCCTGTATAAAAATGCAACCTAACCGGTTTTAATAAAGCATGACGGTAAAGGTTATCAAATTGAATTAAAAATAAAAAGACATTGTTGTTTTATGTTAGCAGAAAGTACAAAAAAATTAATCCATCGTTTCAGGATGATTGGCATTGCAGAAGGTATTTCTTTTTTGGTGTTGTTATTAATAGCTATGCCACTTAAATATATTTTTAAAATGCCTGAAGCAGTAAAGATAGTAGGATGGGTGCATGGCGCTTTATTCTTAACCTTTATCTATTTTGCATTTGAAGTAATGGGCGCCTGCAAAAAAAATATGGGTTGGTTTGCCAAAGCCTTTGCTGCTGCTATTATACCATGCGGCACTTTTGTTTTTGATAAACAACTTAAGAAAGATCCGGAACTGCAATAATTAATTAGTTATTAAAAAAAGAGCCCCCCGAAAAAGCGGGGAGCTGTGTTGGTTTCAACTTCAACTCAACTATTGAAACTATTTTTATTCATTTTCTGCCAACAGGTCTTTTATTTGCTGGCGCACTTGCTTTATTTTTTTCCCGATAAAAAAACATTTTAGTAAATACTCATCACCGGGCCAAATACCGGCAGGCGTGTGCTGCTTAACGGCAATGGTTCTTCTTCGCCTCCAATCTTGTTCAACTGCTGTTCAATTTTATCTTTAGCCTTCTTCAGCGAATCTTTTAAATATTCTTTTTCCTTTTCCAGTTTACTCTTTAACGAATCCAGTTTGTTTACAGGGTTATCGTTGGCATTGTACCGATAGTTGTCGGTATTGCTGCTGTTGCTGTTATCGCCATCATTAGTTATCACTTCTACCCCGTTGCTGTTGATGATAATTGTAGAGCGGCCGTTTCTTTTTGCAGGCTCGCCATTGGCAGAATATAATTTTCCATCAGCTTTCATAGTATATTCAACTCCTGAGTTCCATTCGTTTTCATTATCATTATCATAATACCAGTCATCGTTCCAATCGTTGCCAATATGCACATTACTGTACCATCCAATACTTTTATCAACCAGTATTTTTTTCCCTACCGGAACATACACAGTTAACAGCACATGCTGGTTACGGAATTTATCTGTTTTATTGATGGAAATACCTTTATCTAAAATCAAAACACTGTCTTTTTGTACACCGCTATATTGAATGGCGGCTGCATTATTTTCTGCAATGCTCCTGCTGCGGCCTGTAGCCATTTTTATGGTTGTAACCCTAAAACTGTCGTTATCAGATTTAAGGATTCGCACTTCCACATTATTCACATATGCTGTGTCGTCGTCAATGCCGGCAAAAGGTTCAATTCTAAAAAAGCGGTTGTTGCGGTATTTGTCTAATGGTTTATAAGATGTCAATTCTAATTTGTTAACAGTAGGATTGCTAAGTACAATTTCCTGCTCGGTCATATTCTTACTGTTGTATTTAAAATCACGGCTTATTGATGAAATTAAAAACATCACACAAACCCAACCTATCACCCATAGTGCCCCAAATGAAAAGCCCAGCATATTGCCCCTGCTTTTAGAGCCGGCTATCTTGCGTATGATCCAGGTGATGATACCAACAATTGGCACTGCAATAAAGAACAGTAAAGTGCCCCATGCAAAAAGGTTTTGATAATCGTTATTGCCAATCACAAAATCTTTTAATGGAAATATACCGATAGAAAAAACAGCCAGGGCAAATAAGCCCATCACTAAGGCAAAGCCCACGCAGCCTATGATGAAGTAAGCAAATATTTTTGCAATCATGGCAATTACATTTCCCAGCCCGCTGCGGTTGCGTTTACTAAAATTCTTTACATCACTGGCCACTTCACCAGCTTTTTGATTAATAACAGAAGATGCTTCTTTACCAAATTTTTCTGCTTTCTTACCTACGGTTTTCATCTCTTCCATCACCGATGCTTTTATGGAATTCATATCCACTTTCTCGCCTTTCATTTCAAGTTTTTCCGATGTGCTTAATGCCTCGGGTATCACAATCCATAATATGATATAAATAATGAGTGATGTTGGGCTGAAGGTAAAACGCATGAAATCACCAAAATTCCAAAAACCTCCCCAATGGCCCCAGCGTGATACGAATGATATGAAAGGTAACAGGAACAATACCCTTGGTATCCATGGATTGATACCAAAATAATGGCCAATACCGCTACATACACCTGCTATCTTTTTTTCATCAGGATCACGAAAAAGTTTTTTACGGGTGCTGCCTATTTGTGTAGAGGCGCTGCTTGGCACGGCCACCCACATAATGATATAGGTTAAGAAACCAATACCCGAAAACAGCAGTATCACAAAAATTATCCTGGTAACCACCACATCTACATTAAAGTAATTGGCAAGACCACTACATACACCGCCTAACACTTTATCATTCTCATCCCTGTATAAACGTCTTTTACCTGCAGGTGCTGCGGTTGAAGATGATGAAGACTGCTCGTTGCTTTCTGCAGATCCTGTTGATGCGGATGCTGATGGTTGTGCATCATCCACAGGTTCAAAATCTTCGGGGCGGCCCATGCTTTTAATAATAGCATTTACATCATCATCTGTAATGCAGGTGGCGCCCTTGCTTAGCCTTTCCTGGAACAGTTCACCAATGCGGCTTTCAATATCATTGATGATTTCATCTTTGCCTTCTTCGTTGGCAAAGTGCCGGCCAAGGCTTTCGGTATAACTTTTCAGCAAATCAAATGCTGATACTTCAATAGGAACCACACGTCCCTGGAAGTTTATATTTATTACTTGTTTCATGGCTTTAGTTTTTTGTTTCTTTAGTTGATATGATCCAACAAAAAAATCATGGCTATACTTTTCTTATTGGGGGTTGTTGAAGTTGTTATCCTCTTGCGGTTGCGGAGGATCGTTGTTAATAATAGGTGACTGTCCGTTCCTGGTTAATGCCCTTACTGCATTTGCAAGTTCAAACCAGGTAGTTTCAAGTTCTTTGTAAAATTTTCCTCCTTTATCAGTAAGAGAAAAATATTTACGTGGCGGGCCGCTGGTGCTTTCTTCCCACCTGTACGATAATAGTTCTGCATTTTTAAGCCTTGTCAGCAAGGGATACAAAGTTCCCTCCAGGATGTTCAGGTTAGCCGCCTTCATTTTTTCAATGATATCCGAAGGGTAGGCTTCTCCCTCTTTTATTATAGAGAGGATGCAAAACTCAAGAACTCCCTTTCGCATCTGGCTGGCTGTGTTATCAATGTTCATGGCTTCAATTTTTAACCCCACTTTTTTCTTCGCCATAAGGAGAAGCTGAAGTGAAGATCTTTTCGAAAAATAAATTAATCATGGCTATACTTTTTTGGCTTTGCTCCTTTCATTTTTAAGGTTTAAAGCCCCAATTAAAATCGGCTATACTTTAAGAACTTTTGTGATTGAGAATTAACCGGTTTTTCCCTTTCACAACTCAAAGATAATAATTTTTTAGTACTATGCAACACATAATACCATATTTTTTATAGTAGCTGGTGCTGGATAATAGCAAAATTTTGTTAAAACCCTTGCCTGTATTGGGTTTTGTTGATTATAAAAAATTTTTTAAAGAATTACGGATTTGATGAACGGTTAAAATAGGGGGATGAATGGCGGGGATTAAATATATTTAATAGCAAATTTTAACATACCAGACATTATTTTAAACCTGTTAATCTTATCAAAACATCAATCCCTAATAGTAACAGTGGTATTAGTATTGCGTATGATATTTGCAGAAGGAGGACTATAACATGAAATATATTTTTTACACCTTATTTAGCCTGCTGGTTTTTACAAGTTGCAAAACCAGTAAAGATTATCTTTCAAAAAGCGGTGATGATAAAACCATTTTTGATGCCATTAAAACATTAAAGAAACACAGCAACGATACTAGTGCATTACATGCATTACCCGTTTTGTATAACCTGGCACAGCAACGTAACCTGCGTAAAATAAACAGTTATGGTTCTTCAAATGAGTTAAGCCGTTGGGATAAAATGATTGATGGTTATACTGTTTTACAGGAAATATACCAGGCCATTATAGAAAATGATGCTGCTTCGGCTGTAGTAACCCCGGTTAATTACCAGCAAAATATTTATGACTTAAAAAAACAAGCCGCTGCAGATTATTACAATGAAGGATTGTACATGTTAAGCCTTTCGGGAAGGACAAATGCAAAAAAAGCATACAGCTATTTTAAAAAAACCGAAAAGTATGTTCCTAATTATGAAGATGCCAAACTAAAAATGGATGAAGCATTCAACAATGCAATAGTAAATGTGGTTATCAACCCGGTGCATGATAATTCTTATTTCTTTAATACCGGCTGGGGCAATTATGGTTATAACTACAGCAACCAATATTTTCAGCAAAGTTTAATAAGAGACCTTGGCGGTAATAACAGCAGCCGGTACCCGGCTCGTTTTTACAGCGATTGGGAAGCCCGGCGTGATAATGTGCAACCCGACTGGGAAGTGAACCTTACGCTCAGAAACATGTACATTCCACGGCCACAAACCAATACATACAACCGCAATTCCAGTGCAAGTGTTGAAATTGGCAGGGATACATTGGGCAAACCTGTATATCAAACCGTATATGCAACACTTCATATAAGCAGGTTGTATTTTACAGCACGTGCCGATATGGAAGTGAGTATTACCGAAATTGATACTCGTAAAAACATTGCATACAATACCTATCGGCAAGATTATAACTGGCAGGAAGAACATGCCACTTACACAGGCGACCGCCGGGCATTAAGCAGCAGCGACTGGACTTTGATAAACAACAGCCGTTTTAACGAACCAAGCAGAGAAGATGTGCTGAATGAATTATACCGTGGCCTGTATCCACAGGTAAAAAACAGGATTACCAATGCTGTTGATTGGTAAATACCCAATTGTTTTTAATAAAGAAAATTGCACACGCAGTAAAACTATTTATTACTTGCTGTCTTTAAAATTATTGCTCATCATTTTTACAATCATTTAAAAAATCTTTTATCCCCTGCACAATTTTATCTGCCACTTGCTGCTGAAACCCTTCATCCAGTATTTTCATTTCATCTTCGGGGTTACTTAAAAAAAGCGTTTCTACCAGTGCATTGGGATATTCGGTGGGGCTGTTAAGCATAAAATTAAAGCTGCCATTGTTGCCCATATCTTTCAAACCCAGCTCAAGCATACGTTTATAAATTGCATGGCTTAAATTTCTAAACCCAATATAGCGGTAAAAAGTACTTGTACCTGTTACCGTTATTGGATCTGATGATGAGTTTAAATGAATACTTACCAACAGGTCGGGTATACTATCGCGGTAAAACAAGATACGTTCCTTATTATCAAAAAATCTTTCGGTGGTTCTTGTCATTATCACTTTGGCGCCCTGTGCTTCTAATGCTTTTTGCAATTTTAATGATATGGCCAGCGTAATCATTTTTTCTGAAGAGCCTGTTGGCCCGCCGGCGCCGCTGTTACTACCGCCATGGCCTGCATCAACAGCAATGGTTAATTTACTAAGCGATAAATCTTTGGGTTGATGCTTAACCCTTATGGTAAGTATATTGCCATTATAGTAAATGCTGTATCCCCAGTGTTGTGTATGTTTAAGTTCGATGGTAATCCTGAAGATGCCGTCTTCCACCTGTTCATAAAAAACATTCTTTATCTCTTTTACATTTTCCAATTGCGTAATCCAGTTGGTATTATTGGTGGCACCAAAAACATCCACAACAATCCTGGATGGGTTTATAAGCTGAAAACCCTGGTAAGGCAATTTTACAGATAAGCCCAGTTGCACATAATCATAAGCGCTATCGCCATAAACCGTCCACCTGTTGGTTAACGATTCGGGAGTAAAAGTTCCTTTTGGTAAAAAGTCAACTGCATCATCATCAATATATGCAGTACGGGTTTTACTTAGTTTAACTTTATACAGCTTATCTACTTTGCCAATAATATTCAACTGCACAGCCGAATCAACATAGCCTATTTTAGCGCCGCCTAACCTATCGGTACCCAGGCCAAATAAAAGATGCGACAGCCTGCCTTTAGTTACAGCAATATTAGGTGCAAGCGGCCCAAACATGCTAATCCAATTATTGCTATTCCTGGTTACAGTTTTTCCTGTATTATCGGTGATGCTGAACGGAATTTTACTAACCAGGAAACTATCGTTTTCTTTCACTTCATACTCTCCCTGGTAAATACCCGGCATTTTATTTTCTTGCATTTCGTACAATGGAATATTTCCGTTTGCAATAATAGTACATCCTGTTAATGCTTTTACTTTAAATTTTATCATGTCGCCGGGCATTACAAATAAATTTCCATGAGGCAACATTTCTATACTGGCAATTTCGAGAGTTTTAATTGTATCGGGTGCTGCAGGCAAGGTATAATTGAACAACAGTTTCTTATTGGCAGATTTACCAGGAGCTGAAAAAGCTATAAGATTAAATTCATTATTGCCCGGTTTTAAATTAAGTTCATAAGCAAATGCACCCGTGGGATATACTTTTACCGGTTGCCCATTGACAGTAAGGTTGCAGTTTTTACAAGTGCTGCCAACAATATAATTACGAGCTGTTTTCGTTTCTGTTTGCACTTTACGGGGCTCCACTAATTTTATAAATGGCTTTTCGGTTGTTTGTGCCGGCAATACATTTACCAGCAAAACCAATAGTAAGCTTAAAAAGTATTTCATTCCCCAAGTTAAAAAGAAAATGTTGGTATCATAAATAAACCCTACCATGCAATTCAACTATTGTACTGCAGGTATCATCAAAATAAAAAACGAATCCATATATTTATAACCGCATTATAAATGGTAGCGGCTTATGATTAAAAAATATTTCTCAAATCCTTATTTTTTAATGTTACTTGCTAGTAACCTGTATTGTATTTGGTATTTTAAAAGCCACGATAATGGTTTTGTAACCGTTGTATGGATATATTGGATTCAAAGCGTGATCATCGGTTTTTTTAATTTTATTGACCTGCTCACCATTAAAAATTATGACCCCGGTACTGCTAAACTAAACGGGCAACCAATCACCGAAAAAAATGTAGGCTGCCTGCCCTGGTTCTTTTTGCTGCATTACGGCTTATTTCATTTTGTTTACGGTATTTTCTTACTTATAAAATTCAGTATTTTAAAAGTAGATAAAAGTTTTTTGCTGATAGGCGTTGCCGCATTTTTAGCCGAATCGCTGGCTGGCTTTATAAGGCGCAAAACTGCCGAGCAGGAAATGAAATTCAATATAGGCAGCCTGTTTTTTTTACCCTACCTGCGTATTATTCCTATGCACCTTATTATAATGGTGCCGGCATTTTTAGGTGTTGAGCCCTCTGTTGTTTTTTTAGTACTTAAAACTATTGCCGATATTTTTTCATTTATCCTTTACCAACGTATGTGGCAAAAAGCAAGTGGAGAATAAAATTTTTAAAATGAAAAAAAATGCTTTGTTTAAAGCAGGTTTTCAACCATAAGTTAATAGCATCCTCACTTACGCCATAAAGGTTTTTTATTGGATGGCATCTTTGCTTTTTTTGATTTATTGTTAAAATACAATTTTTTATGAGGGTCGCCTTTTGCTGTTGCTTTTTGATATACATGCTTATCAAAAATATGTATAGGATCTTCTTTAATTACTTTTTCAATCAGCACTTCAATAGGAATGATGGCAGGTTCGGGAAGCAGTGCATGCTGTTCAGGTGCCGGTAAAGCTGCAGGCAATGCTGGCAATACAGGCTTAGGTACCGCAGCAGCAGGTTTCTGTTTAACAGCCGGCTTTTTTGTTGCTGATTTTTTTATAGGGGCTTTTACTGCAGCCGCTTTTTTTGAAACAGTTTTCTTTGCTGCTACTTTTTTTACAGCAACTTTCTTTGAGGTTGTTTTTTTTGCGACCGTTTTTTGTGAATTTGTTTTTTTAACAACCTTCTTTTTTGCCGTACTTTTTTTAGCAACCGGCTTTCTTACTGCAGCTTTTTTTGAAATAGTTTTTTTAGCCTGCTTTTTAGCACTTGAACTTTTTTTTGTTGTTACCTTATTAGGCGCTGTTTTTTTTACTTTGGTCTTAATTTTCTTTGCCATTGTTAATATTTTTTATCTGTATTAAATGCTTTAGCCTGTTTTTATAAATATAACAAATGGGCCGCAAAAATAAAATACCACAAATTGATTATTTCATTTGTAGCAAACAAAAACCCGTCGTATTAAGACGGGTTAAATTTTTCAGGAGATTTAATTACCATGGATATTTATTTTCAGCAATCAATGTATCGGCTATCCGGCGGCGGGCATCCTTAGTATTGAAAGGTTCAATTTTTGTAAAGCGTTTTAAACCCAGCAACATCATGCGTTGTTCATCTCCGCTTGCAAATGCATTAATGGCATCTTTACCTGTTTTGTTCACTTTATCAACTGCATCATTTAAATAACAACGCATCATATCCACCTGGTTTTGCGTTGCAGCTTCACCCTGCTTATCCACCATCTTCATCACACGCAGTAAAGCGCTTTCGGCAGTAAAAGTTTCAATAGCCATGTCGGCAATATTCATTAATATTTCCTGCTCATCCTGTATTTTCATCATCAATTTTTGAACAGCAGCACCGGCTACCATCAAAATACATTTCTTCATATTTACAATGGCTTTGCGTTCTTTAGCAAAAGCCGATTCATCATCATTTCCAAAATCAGGTATGCTCATCAACTCTTTGCTTACAGCCATGGCAGGCCCCATCAGGTCAAGTTTACCCTTCATGGCACGTTTTAAAATCATATCTACGGTAAGCAAGCGGTTAATTTCATTGGTGCCTTCATAAATGCGGTTAATCCTGCTATCGCGATAACCACGGCTAATGCTGTACTCATCGCTAAAGCCGTTTCCTCCGTGTATTTGTACGCCTTCATCTACAGCATAATCCAGCACTTCGCTGCCATGCACTTTTAAAACGGCGCACTCTACTGCATATTCTTCAGCAGCGCCCAACAATGCTTCGGCAAATGTTTTTCCTTCGTTTGCCAGTTCGGTTTCTTTGTCATCAATCCATTTTGCAGTGCGGTATAAAGCGCTTTCGCTAACAAAAATGCGGATGGCCATTTCGGCAAGCTTGTATTTAATAGCTCCAAAACTTGCAATAGGCACTTTAAACTGTTCACGTGTGTTAGCATATTCTACCGAATTGCTAAGCGCCCATTTTGATGCGCCAACTGCAGCAGCAGCAAGTTTAAGCCTGCCTATATTTAAAATATTAAATGCTATCACATGCCCTTTACCGGCTTCGCCCAGTAAATTTTCAACCGGCACTTTACAATCCTGGAAATACAGTTGCACTGTTGATGAGCCTTTTATTCCCATCTTATGCTCTTCGGACCCCTGTGTAAAACCTTCCATACCACGCTCAACAATAAACGCAGAAAATTTATCGCCGTCAATTTTTGCAAACACAGTATAAACATCGGCAAAGCCACCGTTTGTTATCCAGCATTTTTGCCCGTTAAGGATATAATGTTTTCCATCGGCGTTAAGCACTGCAGTTGTTTTTGCACCCAATGCATCGCTGCCGCTATTGGGCTCTGTTAAGCCATAGGCGCCTTTCCATTCGCCGCTTGCCAGTTTAGGAATGTATTTTTGTTTTTGTGCTTCGGTACCAAAATATAAAATAGGTAAGGTACCAATGCCGGTATGAGCTGCAATAGCTACGCTAAAAGAAAAGCCTCCACCCAGGCCTTCGTTTACCAGTGTAGATGTTATAAAATCTTTTCCAAGTCCACCCAAATTTTCAGGAATAGAAGCTCCCAGCAAACCCTGTTCGCCCGCCTTTACCATCAGCGAAGGCATTAGCCCCGGTTCCATCTTATCAATACGGTCTACAATTGGTATCACTTCTGTATGCAAAAACTGCAAGCACATATCCTTCACCATCTGCTGCTCTTCATTAAAATCTTCGGGTGTATAGGTTTCAAATGCATTGCTTTCTTTAATTAACCATTCGCCACCTTTAAGCGATGTGGTAGTAGCGGTTGATGTACTCATGATTATATAATTTTAAACTTTTGAAATTTTATATTGACTAATCGTTTTTTATTTCAGGTTTTCATACACCATCTGCAATACTTCCTTGGCAATTTCAATTTGCCCGTTGGTTACGCCCTGCAGCGATTCGTTTAATGTGTTATTGGCAATCTCCATGCTCTTTGCCTCCAACTCCCTGCCTTCGGGTGTTAACACAATCAGGTTTTTTCGCCTGTCTTCTTTTGATGCATTTCTTTTCACCAGTTTAATCCGCTCCAGGTTATCTACAAGCCTTGTAATGCTTGGCTTATCCCTAAAAGTGGCATCGCAAAGTTCCTGCTGACTCATCCCGTCTTCTTTCCATAAATGATACAACACACTCCATTGCTCAATGGTAATCTCAATATTATTCTGTTTAAAATTTTTTTGCAGCCGCCTTCCAATTGCGGTACTTGCTTTGCCGGTTATAAAACTGTATAGCTCGCCTTTCTTAAATTGGTTGTTTGACATATAGTTGTTTATGCAACTAAACAAAGGTAATCTTTATTTTGATTTGTAAAAATTTATTTTTGTTGCACCGTGATTGAATTTTAAGGCTTCGATGACTGCATGTAAACTAATTGTTTATGCAGCAGTGCGGCAAACTATTATGCAACAGGCGCTATTATTTATTGTTTTAATTATTTTGGGATTGTATATCCTTCTTATACTTTATTATTGGATGAGTTGGCTTAGTGTTCCTGTGTTTAAAGCAACAAATCAAGACTCCAAATTAAAAATATCGGTAATCATCCCTGCCCGAAATGAAGAAAAAAATATTGCTGCCTGCCTCGATTCAATAAATCATCAAACCTATAATAAAGATTTATTTGAAGTATTGGTTGTTGATGATCATTCAACAGATAATACAGTTGCCATTGTTAAAAATCATCCATTACATAACCTTAAGCTCATTGCGTTAAAAGATTTTGTAAGCGATGAAATAAATTCGTACAAAAAGAAAGCGATAGAAGTTGCCATTGCACAATCAACCGCCGGGCTAATTGTAACAACAGATGCCGATTGCATAGTACCGGCAAAATGGTTAGAGACTATAGCTGCATTTTACAATCAATACCAGCCACAGTTTATAGCTGCGCCTGTTAGTATCAACTGCAGTTTTACTTTTATTGAGATGTTCCAGGCGCTTGATTTTGCTATGTTGCAGGGTATCACCGCCGCATCGGTACATAAAAACATTCACAGCATGTGCAATGGCGCAAACCTTGCCTATAAAAAAAAAGCATTTACCGAAGTGGGTGGATTTAAAGGTATTGATACAATTGCCAGTGGCGACGACATGCTGCTGATGCATAAAATTTATAAACAGTATCCGGGCAAAGTAATGTTTTTAAAAAACCGTGATGTTATTGTAGAAACAGAACCTGTGCATACACTTAAAGAATTTTTTAACCAGCGCATACGTTGGGCAAGCAAGGCCGACAAGTACGATGATAAAAGAATATTTGCTGTGTTGCTGCTTGTGTACCTGGTAAATTTTTTATTAGTTGCAATGCCGGTAGTAGCGGCATTTGCCAATGTACATTTTACAATTGCAAACTTTGGTTTATCCATGTGGCAACTATGGTTATGGCTGTTGCTCTTAAAAACCTTTGTGGAACTGGTTTTTCTTTACCCCGTAGCAATATTTTTTGGTAAACAGAGATTACTTTGGTTGTTTCCAATAATGCAGCCGTTTCATATTTTATATACTGTTATTGCAGGCTGGTTGGGTAAATTTGGAAAATATAACTGGAAAGGCCGAAACATAAAATAACTTCAGCATTATGAATTTGAACGAACCCGGTAAATCGGATATAATTTTAATTGGCGCCGGTATCATGAGCGCCACCCTGGGTATTTTTTTAAAAGAACTGATGCCGCAATCGTCCATCATTATTTTTGAACGCATGCACAAAGCGGCTGAAGAAAGCAGCGATGCATGGAACAATGCAGGCACCGGCCATTCGGCATTTTGCGAATTGAATTATACAGTTGAAAAAGAAGATGGCTCGGTTGATATTTCGAAAGCTATTAAAATAGCTTCGCAGTTCGAAATGTCGAAACAGTTTTGGGCCTACCTGGTACAACAGAAATATATAGGTAATCCGCAAAGTTTTATAAATCATGTACCGCATATCAGTTTTGTATGGGGAGAAGAAAACACTGCATTCTTAAAGAAAAGATATGATGCTCTCGTAAAAAATAAATTATTTGATGGCATGGCTTTTACAGAAGATGTAGAAGAATTAAAAGCCTGGATGCCATTGATAATGGAAGGCAGGAATGAAAACGAAAAAGTAGCCGCCACTAAAATGAATATAGGCACCGATGTAAATTTTGGCGCTTTAACCGATGCCATATTTGCACACCTGCAAACCTTACCCGATGTAACACTTTATTTAAACCACGAAGTGAGGGATTTAAAAAAGAAAGACGATGGTAACTGGGAAGTGGAGGTAGAAAATTTATTAACCAACGATACAATAAAAGCTTGTTCAGATTTTGTTTTCGTAGGCGCAGGTGGTGGCGCTTTGCCCCTATTAGAAAACTCGGATATTGCAGAAGGCGAAGGTTATGCTGGTTTTCCCATTAGCGGGCAGTGGCTCAGGTGCCGCAATGAAAATATTATTCAACAACATGCTGCAAAAGTTTATGGCAAAGCTTCAATAGGCGCCCCTCCCATGAGTGTTCCGCATTTGGATACAAGGATTATAGATGGCAAAAAAGAATTATTGTTTGGCCCCTTTGCCGGTTTTAGTACAAAATTTTTAAAAAACGGATCTTATTTTGACTTACCAAAAAGTATTGAGTGGCATAATATGGTTCCCATGTTAGCTGCAGGCTGGCATAATTTACCATTGACAAAATATTTAATTCAGCAGGTTACCCAATCGGATGAAGACCGGTTAACTGCTTTGAAAGCCTATTACCCGCTAGCCAAAATGGAAGACTGGGAATTGGTAATTGCCGGGCAGCGTGTGCAGGTAATTAAAAAAGATGAAGAAGAAGGAGGTAAGCTTGAATTTGGAACCGAACTTGTTTGTGCTGCTGATGGCTCGCTGGCTGCATTGCTGGGAGCATCGCCGGGGGCGTCAACAGCTGTAGCCATAATGCTAAAACTTTTACAAAAATGTTTTCCCGAAAATTATCAAACAGACGAATGGCAGTTAAAATTAAAAACCATGATACCAACTTTTGGAAAGTCGTGGGATGAATATGATTTACTTTGTACCGAAATAAGGGAGTGGACCAATGATATACTGCATACCGATACATCATTACAACATTCTTAAAGGGTTTCAGTAATTTACATTACATGCAATCATCCTATTCATTTACATCACATACATGGAAGCGGCTAATAAAAAACAAAGGCGCTTTTTTTGGTTTGATAGTAATAATAACAGCAACTATCATATCAGTTTTTGGATATGTTATTGCGCCAGACAATTCGCCCAATGCCGATTTACAAACAGTAGAGATACAGGCAAAGAAGCCGGGCTATACGCAACAATTCTTAAAAATAACCACAGGAAACAAAACCGAAAGCAACCTGTTTGATGAAATACTCAACGGTAAAAAAAATAATTTTCAACTTATACCAATAAAAGGTTTCAACATATCGGGCGATAGCCTGCTGGTTAATAAATTTATTGACGAAGACACGGCTGTTGTTCAATATTATTCTATTAACCAACTAACCAACAATAACCCAGCATCCATCCAAAAAAATATCATTACAAAAAAATACTGGCTGGGTACCGATAAGTTTGGCAGGGATATTTTAAGCCGGCTCATCATTGGTACAAGGGTAAGTTTAGCCGTAGGTTTAATAGCAGTACTTATTTCTTTAACACTTGGTATTGTATTGGGCGCTATTGCCGGTTACTACCGTGGATGGATAGATGAAGTTATTATGTGGTTGATAAATGTAACCTGGAGTATTCCCACATTGTTGTTGGTGTTTGCAATTACCATGGCCATGGGAAAAGGGTTTTGGCAAATTTTTATTGCTGTTGGGTTAACCATGTGGGTGAGTGTGGCCCGTTTAATTCGTGGACAGGTGATGGCCATTAAAGAAATGGAATACATACAGGCTGCTAAAGCATTGGGCTTAAAAAACTGCAGGATTATACTAAGGCATATTTTACCCAACATACTGGGACCGGTGATGGTAATAGCCGCTTCTAATTTTGCAACAGCAATTATTATAGAAGCCGGCTTAAGCTTTTTAGGAATTGGGGTACAACCTCCACAACCAAGTTGGGGATTGATGATAAAGGAGAATTATAATTTCATCATTACGCACAATCCAATGCTGGCATTAATACCCGGTTTTGCCATTATGCTTTTAGTGCTTGCATTTAATTTACTTGGTAATGGTTTAAGAGATGCGGTAGATGTTAGAAACAGTTAATTAGTTTGTTTGTTTAAAAGTGAGATAATTTTTAAACCAGTAATTATACACTCGTCTATATTCAAATGTTCATATTAATTATTCTGCCGGTGCTACCTGTACATTCCTGTTAAAACCTTCTTCTAATGAAATAAAAGTTTCGGTACGATCAATACCTTTAATTTTTTGCAACTCATCGTGTAAAACAAATCTTAGCTGACTTATATCTTTACAAATAATTTCAATAAACATGCTGTAGTTACCGGTAATATAATTCAGGCGAACTATTTCAGGAATTTTCATAAGCTCTTTTGCAACAGTATCGTATAGCGAACTTTTTTCGAGATAGATGCCTACAAAAGCGGTTACTTCGTAACCCAGTTGCTTAATATCCACATCCATTTTATTGCCCTTAACGATACCAAATTCCTGTAACTTTTTTATACGAACATGAATGGTTCCTCCGCTAACAAAAAGTTTTTTGCCCAATTCAGCATAAGAAATTTCAGAAGTCTCCATCATTTCGTGAATGATTTGAAGATCCAGTTTGTCAAGATTTAATTTAGCGCCCATTATAGAATATGTTTTTGAAATTATTTCAATTTGATTAACAAATATTTGAAATATTTCTATAATTTCCAAATATTTAATAAAAGATGTTAAACATATTGCCATTTTACCTTAGTTTTGTGATATCAATTCCAATAAAGATTGGATAAAAATTGTGGGGTGATGAAATTTTTGGCAGACATGCCCTCTTGTCTCGGGGGTGAGGATAACAGGATAAACTTAGCATAGAGCCGTTTCTACGTTCGTAGAGACGACCAGGGTCGACCACTGAACTTTGTGCTTCTGCTAACTGCCTCGTGAAGGTTCGATCCCTTCCCCTACAGCATTTAAAAAGCCTTCGTTAAAAACGAGGGCTTTTTATTTTGATAACTCGCCGTTGTTGGTCGCCTGACCAACAACAAATCTGTAAACTGGCAAATACAATATTTTTCTCTTTTACATTTTAAACGTCTTCATTTAAATGCGAAGGTTTATTTTTTTCATCCCAAATTCAATTCAAACCATTTTTTATTACAACGGAAAATCAATATCAAAAACAAATTTCTCCGGTTTAGGTAATGGTTTGCGTGGCATCATTTCATTTCGCATGGCTGTATTGTACACAAAAGCAGCCATCACTATGGCAGCTTGTTTTAAATCTTCTAACGATAAATGATCGTAGGTATCCATATTGCTATGGTGCGTTCTTGTTTCATACTCCAGTGGGTCTTGTATAAACTGAAAACCCGGAATACCAACTGCATCAAAACTGATATGATCGGTACTGCCCGTATTACTGAGTGTAACACCGCCATTGGCGCCCATATCTGCAAATGGCGCCAGCCAAGCTTTAAAAATATCCCTTACCGCTTCGTTACCCTGTGTGTAAATGCCACGTATTTTACCTGAGCCATTATCTAAATTATAATAAGCCGATATTTTTGATTGCTCTTCTTTCAGTTTCATATCTGCCGGATTACCAAAATGTTTTTTTACATAACCAAAACTGCCATACAGGCCTTGTTCTTCTCCTCCCCATAATGCAATTCGTATTGTACGCCTGGGCTGCACACCCAATGCTTTTAAAATACGCATGGCTTCAAGCGTAACGATACAACCTGCAGCATTATCTGTAGCGCCTGTACCACCGGCCCAGCTATCCAAATGCCCGCCAAGCATCACCACCTGGCTTCTAAGCGATGGGTCGGTACCGGGAATTTCGGCAACAAAGTTATAACCGGTAAGGTCCTTATCATAAAATGTTGTTTGCACATCCATATCCAACTCCACTTTTTTATTATCCTGCAACAGCCGCAATAGGTTTAAATAATCTTCCATACTAGTTTTCATTTCGGGTAATGTGGCTTCATATCCTTTTGCATAACCTGAGCCGCCATCAACAAACACAGTACCATCAATTGATTTGTTGCTGCTGCTGATAAGGCCTACTGCACCCATTTTTTCAAGATACAGTTTGCAGTAATAATTTTTTTTAATTAATGGAAGATAATATTCCAATTGTTGCCTGGTGAACATATATTTTTCGGGTATATTATCAAGACTAGTATCGCCATAGCGGCTGGCAAAAGCCTTAAATGCATCCGGAAGTTTTGTGTTTGATGGTTTTAACATCACAATCTTTCCTTTTATACTTGCACTGGCTTTTTCAATTGATGCCGAATCGAGTTGATCAAGCATTACCAGTTCAGCCCGAATAGCTTTACCGGTGCTTTTGCACCAGGGTACACAATAGGCAATGATACTTTTATAATATGGTACTTTCATTTCCAATGTGGCTTCTTCATTGCTCCATCCTTTTCCAAATTCGCCCCAGGCTTCACGGCCTGCATTTACCAATCCCCATTTATTGCAGATATATGTTGCCCAATCCAACGCCCTGTTGTAACCAGGTGAGTTAGTAAGCCTTGGGCCGCAAACATCGGTGAGGTTATGGGCTATCATGGCTACCTGTGAATTATTAGTTCCTTCGTCTTTAATTTTTTGCATTATAATAGGGTCTGGTATTTCCTGTGCGAAGGCATATATTATAAATGCAAAAAAAATGCTGAGAGTAAAAAGCAGTTTTTTCATGTGTGGAAGTTTAGGATATACAATATAATGCTTTAATTTTTTTAAAGCAATTGTCTTTTTTATTTTCTCCCCGATGGTAAATCCCTGTTCTTTACATTTATTATTTCTGCAGCAATGCTTACTGCAATTTCTTTTGGAGTTTTACTAAAAATATTTATTCCAATTGGTGTATGGATATTTTTTAACTGTTGTAACGAATATCCCTCTAATCTCATTTCTTCCAGTAACATATTTATCTTATTATCGCTGCCTAATAAGCCTAAATAAAAAAATGAATGTTGAACCAGTTGTTTTAAAACAATTTTATCAGTACGGTAACCCACCGTCATAATTACAACATAGTCGTTATTGCATTGCTCAAATAAATTACCCATGTTTTCATATTGCACTTGTTTAATTTCATCTGCAAATGAATTAGCGGTAATTGTATTCAAATCCTTCCTGTCATCGTATAGTTTTATATAAAAACCAAGGTACTTCATCAACTCTGATAAGGCCAAACCTACATGTCCGCCGCCAATGATATGTATTATAGGTTGTGTATTGACAGCTTCGGTATACAGCCATTCTGTTTCTGAAACAAACTGAAAGCCGGGAGTTGACTCATTGCTTAATTGTAAACCCAACGGAGAAAGCTGAATAAATTTTTTGCCAAACGAAATTATTTGTTCAATAATATTTTTTTGGGTTATTGATAAAGGAATAAAAACATTCAACTGGCTACCAGAGCATATCATACCCGACTGGTCTTTTATTTTTTCCTTATCGTGATATTGATGTTGCAGCAATACTTTTATTTCGTTTTGCCGTAGCATCACTTTCGCTTTTTCTGCCAGTTTAAACTCCATGATACCGCCACCGATGGTGCCACAAAATTCATCATCGCTTGCAACAGCCATTTTAAAACCTTTGCGGCCCGGGGAGCTTCCTTCGCTTTGTAAAACATACATCAGCATTACAGGCTTACCTGCTGCTAATTTTTTTTGTATGAATTTCCAAACATCCATCAACGTTTCCTGTTTTCGAGAATTTTTTTGAACGAACGTCCACGAATTTCTTCAAGTGTTAACCCTGTTGCCAGCACTTCATCTTCGGTAATAGCGCCGCTGTTTAATGCACGCAAGAAATAATTCAATAAGCCCTGCCCCGTTGCGGCATCATCAAACACATCGCCAATTAAAGTTGCACGGGCTGCTTTTTCAACAAAAGTTTTTAATCGCTCCACTGCATCATCATAACTTTCCAAAAAGAAAGCATACACTGCAGCATAACGCATGGGAAACTGCGCTGGGTTTAAATCCCATCCCTGGTAAAAACCATTCCACAACGAATGGCGAATATGGTCGTACCCTTTCTTCCATGCACGATGCACTGTATCCATATTTTCCTGCAATTGTTCTTTTGTTAAATCATCGCCCCGATGTGGACCAATGGGCATAGTATTGGTAGCGCCATCGCTCAGCCAAATCCCGGTATGTGCTAATGCAACTTTTGTCATGTGATGTGCAAAATCGCAAACCGGGTGATCCATTTCCTGGTATTTGGCTGTAATGCTGCAACTTGCCGTATAATCATAAGTACCAAAATGCATGGCAATACACCTGCCATTGCTTGCTTTAATAAATTTATACAAAGGGTTAGTTCCGTCTATCGACATGATGGCTTGTGTAGTTTCCACCATCATTTCCATTTTCAAAATATTATTTTCAAGGTTTAATTCTTTTTCAAGAATATCAAAAAAGGCAGCAAGTGTTGCCGGTTGTTCGGCAATAGTAACCTTTGGCAACATCACAATAAAATTATCGGGCAGCTTGCCATTTGTTTCTTTTACAAGTGTAGTTATAAAAATATCAAGTGTACGCAATCCTCTTTCTTTCATCTCTTCGGTAAAAGGTTTTATGCGTATGCCTATAAACGGTGGCAATGTTTTTTCTCTCATACCTTTTGCAACTTCAATCGCTGCCGTACGGGCAGTTTCATCTTCTTCTTCATTGCTGCGGTTGCCGTAACCATCTTCAAAATCAATCCTAAAATCTTCAATGGCTTCCGTTTTTAATTTTGCAATCACTTTATTGTACACTTTATTACTAAAACCCGATTGTACATCAAGGCCAAAAACTTTACCAAAAACCTTATCATCGGGTGCATAGGTTTCAAATATTTCCAAAGCCCTTTTTCCAAGATGTGAAGCAGCATCATATTTAAATAAATTAGCGCCGCCGTATAAAGTATGTACCGGCTGCCGTTCGCTCCTGTCGCCTGGGTAAATTGCCTGGAAGGCTTTATTGGCTTTTTTTAAATTGTTGAATAACTCTTCTTTTTTGTTTGTTGGGATGGATGTACTCATTTCTTATTGTTTTTATATCGGCTTTTTATTGCAGGTTGTTTTGCTTCATGCATCAACTACCCCTGTACGTTGAATAACCAAAAGGATTTATCAGCAAAGGAACATGGTAATGCGATGAGTCAGTAATCGAAAACTGTATTTCCACTTCGGGGTAAAAACTTTTAATCTTTTGAGAAGCAAAATAATTTTTTGTGTCGAATATCAATTTATAATCACCGGCAGATAAATGCCTTTGAGGAGGCAACAAATCACCTATCCTTCCATCGGCATTGGTAATTCCTTGTGCAATAGTTTGCCAGTTGCCGTTCACAGGCATTTGTAAACTTATACTCATGTTTTTTCCGGGTTTGCCAATCGAAGTATCAAGCACATGCGTTGTAAGTTGGCTTGGTTTTAAAAAACTCCAGTTGGCTTCCGTAAATAGTTTCTGCAAACGCAGTATGGTAATTTTCATTTGCTCGCCCATGGCAATATGCAACTCTTCGCCAATGGTATTGCTTAGCCTGCTTTCGAGCAACTGCAGCATTTCTGTTGCTGATTTCCCGGTAGCACAAACAATAAAAATAAAACCATTCTTTATTTCATAATCCTTATTAGCAGCAGCCAGCGCCCTGATAGTTTTTACAGGTGCAGTAGCCACAGAAGATTGCTCTTTACCGGCAAATTTTTTTGTTAGGCTTTTTACATCTCCAATTTTAGGATGATGCATGAAAGCTTCTAACCAATCTGTACTGCTGCATTGATTATACCAAACATCAATGGCACAATCATTCAGCATGGTTTCGCTTTTAAATGCAGTTTGCTTCATCATTAGTGCAACCCAGTTTGATGAACCACAGCAACTCATTAATAGTTTTGCCTTTGCTGCTTTGCTTAATTTGTTAAATGCACGAATGGTCATAATTAATTTTTTTATTTAACAGATGCTCCCTGCTCAATCCAGCAACGGATGATATCCCTTTCTTTTTGCGTAATATTTGTCTTGTTGTTAAGCGGCATTGTTTTAGTTATTACAACACGCTGCATAATTAAATCTTTTTTTGCCACAATATCTGCAGGTGTATCATACACCACTCCATTAGGTGGCGCTTTGTAAACATCGTCTGTTGGTTTTGAAGAATGACAACTGACACATTTTTCCTGCACTATGGCATTCACTTCACTGAATTCAATTTTTGTATTACAGGCTCCCGGGTTTTTTGGCGGCGCCGATATGAATGCCCCTGCCAGTAAGATAACAACCGAAACCGGCAATACCCATACAGAAAGTTGCCCTTTTTCTTTCAGGTTAAGATAATGCTTTACACCCGCTGTTCCTAAAGTAATGATGGTAAGGATGAGCCAGGGTTGTTCGTAGCCGAATGTGCTTGGAAAATGATTACTTATCATCACAAACAAAACCGGCAGCGTAAAATAATTGTTGTGCAAAGAACGGTTCAGTGCATTTTTTCCCAATTGCGGATTTAATGGAAGGCCTTTACGTGCCGCATTCACCATTGCTTTTTGTGCAGGTATGATAACAAAGAAAACATTGGCCACCATGATGCTTCCAAGCATAGCGCCAAAATGTATATAAGCAGCACGGCCGCTGAATACATGGCTATAGAAATAAGCAAAACCAACAGCAATAAAAAATCCAACCAATGTAAACCAAATCGGTTTTTTTATTAACGGCGATTTGCACAACAGGTCGTAAATAATCCATGCAACAATAAAAGAGCCAACGCCAATGCCAATGCCTGTAAGCGCTGAAATATCCAAAACATTTTTATCTATCAATAAAGCCGATGCATTAAAATAATACACCACAAAAAGTAAGCAGAAACCTGAAAGCCAGGTGAAGTAAGCTTCATACTTAAACCAATGCAAATGTTTTGGGATAGTCTTGGGCGCAACTTTATATTTTTCCAGGTAATAAAATCCGCCGCCATGTACAGCCCATAAATTTCCGGCCAGTTCATCACGTACATCTTTGGTACGATTTAAAGCATTCTCAAGAAAAACAAAATAAAATGAAGCGCCTATCCAGGCAATACCAAATGTTATGTGCATGAGGCGAATTACAATATTCAGCCACTCCATGAGGTGGGCTTCCCAGGGCGTACCTTTTACATATATATATAAGGCAGCAACCATGCCCACAGAAACCAGTACCAAAGCAGTATAAACAAAGTTTTGAGCATCTGTAATGCCCTGTTTTTTTTTCTCTACATCAAGGCCGGCTTCATCATCTGCTTCGTACTGTTTGGCTACACTACGAAGATAAAAGGTCATGATGGTAAGCATCACCAATACAAAACCCAATACCCACAATAAAATAATTCCCAGCATAATTAGTTTTTGATAGTACCAAATAAACGTAGCCGGCTTACTCCTCCATCAGGAAAAATATTCAATCTTACATGCGTTACGCTATTTGGGCAATTTATATTTCTTATAAATTCATGTTCTTTATCTGCACTTAATTTTTCTTGTGGTAACAGTAAACTCCACTCAACTTTATCATTCACTACATCATCGTCACTTTTACTGTAACATGCTTCAATCGTGCAACTATCAGGATAATTTCCTTTAAAATGTGCAGTGTCAACAACAATACGGTTAACGATTCCTGCTGTTGCCAGTTTTAATATCACCCAATCCCTGTTGCCCGGAGTACGATTGCGTTTTGTTTCCCATCCATCGCCCATGTTTATACCACGGTTTGGCATAATAAGATTATTCATCGAACTAAAGAACATATCATTACAGGCAATTGCTTTACCGCCGTTGATGGCTGCTGCCAGGTCAACCTCTTCACCGGCAGCTACTATATTCCAATTTTTAAAAACTTCTCCATAAACCCTGCACCTTGCTACGCCACCATCAGGATAAATATGCAACCTTATATGTGTGAATATTTCATTGCTGTTTATTTGGAAAAAATTTTGTGAGCCTGCATCCAAATTTGATTTTTGCAAAATTTCTTTCCAGCCAATATTTTCCCAACCAGTTTCATTTGTTGGCAAATTTTTTAATGATGATGCGTCTGTAATATTAACAGCCTCAATAGATGCATGAGGCGGATGGTTGCCCAGGAAAAAATTAGTGTCAATATCAAACCCTGTTATTTTGCCGGGTGTTGCCAGTTGAATAACGGCCCAATCGTGGCCGGCTATGCGTTTGCGGCGACTCTCCCATCCATCCATCCATTTACCACGGTCGGTATATTTATCTGCAATAAAAATACCCCGTGTAGGTTTTATAAGATTTTCTTTTTCTGCAAAAAAATCATCTGTAGCAAATAACACTTTGCCGCCAAGTTTTTCTGCTGCCAGGTCGGTAAGTTTTGTAAAGGCGGGCGAATCTTTAATAATTTCTTTTACTTTTTCAAAAGCCATTGCCTGTGTTTTAATTTTTTTCATCATCCTAACTATACAAGATGATAAAACTTATGATTGAATATTGTTTTGTAAAATTAACTGTCCATATTTTATTTCAGCACTACCCAATTTTTTATTTTGATAAACAGTTACACCGTTAACTATGGTTTGCTGTACAGCGCCCCATAAGTGCTGTCCGTTGTATGGACTGCAATCATACCGGTGTAAAATATCTTTTGGTTGTACTACAAATTTTTCATCGGGGTTCCATACTACAATATCTGCATCATAGCCAACTGCCAGTTTCCCCTTCTTATTTGCAATCTTTAAAAATGTTGCCGGGTGTTCAGTAAGCAAAGGAATGAATTTTTCAATTGGCATGGTTTCTTTTAATGCTGTAAATGATGCCGGTAATAAAAACTGTAAACCGGCAATGCCGCCCCATGCTTTAGCCAGGTTGCCCGATGATAGTTCTTTGATTGCAGGTGGCGCCGGCGAATGATCGGTTGTAATAAAATCGAGTACGCCAGTGTTTAATGCAGTTTTTAATAATTCATTATTTTCTTTTTCACGAATTGGTGGCGCACATTTATACAAACAGTTTGCATCTGGGATATCTTCTGCATTAAAATAAATATAATGAGCACAGGTTTCGGCTGTTAATGGTAACCCTTCAGCTTTTGCTTTTTCAATATTTTTCAGCGCTTCAGCAGATGAAACATGTACAATATGTGTGCGGCAATTATTTTTGCGGCAAAGTTTTATCATCAAATCAATAGCATCGTTTTCCCACTGTTTAGGCCTGCTTGCCAGGTAATGCCTGTAGCTTTTGGGAAAATCTGCAAGCCGACTATTTTCCTTTGTATTGGTTAATTCGCAATGTGCCAGCAATGGCAAACCATATTTTGCAATCACCGGCATAGCTTCATCAATTTCTTTTTCAACCACATTGGGAAATTCATCAATGCCAGAGTGTGTGAGAAAACATTTTATTCCCAACACTCCCGCCTGCAATAAACCTTCAATATCTTTTTTATTGCCCGGTATCAGTCCACCGTAAAAGCCAACATTAACATGCAGTTTATCTTTTGCCGCAAAAATTTTTTCATTCAATGCATTTACCGTTGTTGTTACCGGAATTGCATTCAGTGGCATATCTACAATTGTTGTGATACCGCCTGCAGCAGCGGCTTTGGTGGCCGTATCAAAACCTTCCCAATCGGTACGCCCCGGTTCATTTACATGCACATGTGCATCAATGATGCCGGGAATCAATATATTATCAGCAACATCTTCTGCGCCATAAAGCAGTTTAGTATGAATGGAAACAATTTTATTACCATCAATTACTATCGTTGCAGGCTGAAGTTTACCATCAAGCCAGCACCTGTTGCTAAATATTTTTTTTGTGTTACTCAAGTTTAGTTCACTTTCTATTTGTTCAATTTCTATCAGTGATTTTTTTCTTTGGCAGGATTGTACAGGCCCATTAAAACTTTTTCGGGAGTAATTGGTGCCGAGTAAGAAATAGCAGAAGAAGGATTAAAAGCCAGTACAGCATTACGGATGGCAAAAAAAGCGCCAATGCCATACATCAAAGGCGGCTCACCCACAGCTTTCGATTTTAAAATTGCCATTGCATGCCCATCCGTATATAAAAATTTTACATCAATGTTTTTTGGAACAGAATAAACATCAGGAATTTTATATGTTGACAAGGCATTCGACAACAATCTTCCTTCATCATTATAAATAACTTCTTCCATCGTCATCCAACCTATACCTTGTACAATGCCTCCTTCGCATTGCCCAAGGTCAACAGCCCGGTTCATACTGCTTCCAAAATCATGCACCACTTTTACATCATCTATTTCATAAGTGCCACGCAGGCAATCAACCGTTACAGTTGTAAGTGCGGTACCATAAACATGATAAGCAAACGGGTGTCCTTTTTCAATTGATTTATCAAAATTGATGATGGGAGTGGCATAATGCCCTTTGGCGCTAAGGTTAATTCGTTTCAAAAACGCTTGCTGCACCAAATTTGTCCAGTTAAAAACAGAAGCTTCGTCATTAATATACACCACTTCATTCTTAATTTCAATATCACACTCTTCTTCATCTGTCAATTCTGTTTTTATAAAATCAAAAAGCCTTTTCTTTATTTGGTTACATGCATCCTGTAATGCTTTGCCATTTAAATCGGTGGTGGAGCTTGCTGCCGAAGGTGAAGTATTGGCAACCCTAGTGGTGTTGGTTGTTTCAAGTTTAACCCTTTCGGGTTTAATACCAAAACTTGATGCAGCTACCTGCAACATTTTTGAGTTAACACCCTGCCCCATTTCTACTGCGCCGGTGCTTACTCCTACAGAGCCATCTGTATAAACATGTACCAAAGCTCTTGCCTGGTTCATCATGGTATTGGTAAATGAAATACCAAAACACACAGGCATTAACGACATGCCTTTTTTATACAATTTATTTTGTTTGTTGAAATCTATAATCTCCTTTTTTACAGAAGGTACATCGTATAATTCCTTCACTTCATCCCAGCATTGCTTTGCCTGGCAATCTTTTACTATTTGCCCATAAGGAAATTCGTAACCATCATCCATCAAATTTTTTCTTTGGATAAGTTCCGCATCAACCTGTAAAATTTTTGCTGCTTGGTCAATGGCCGATTCTAAAACAAACATTCCCTGCGGCCCGCCAAATCCCCTGAAAGCTGTATTGGGAGGCAGGTTTGTTTTGCAGCTATGTGCTGTAACTTTTACATTAGGAATACGATAGCTGTTTGTGGCATGAAACAATGTTCGTTCTATAATTGCTGGCGATAAATCTGCAGCGGCGCCACCGTTTTGGTAATATGTAGCCTCGTAAGCAATAATATTCAAATCATCATCAAGTCCAATTTTATAATCGCTGCTATAAGGGTTACGCTTACCGGTCATACGCATATCTTCCATGCGGTGCGGTATACATTTTGCCGGCTTCTTAAGTATCCAAGACACCATTGCCGCTGCCGTTCCCCAAAAAGATGCCTGGTCTTCTTTACCGCCAAATCCACCACCAAGGCGGGGTACATCCACCTCCACCTTGTTCATGCCAACACCTAAAACTTTTGCTGTAGTGCGTTGTACCTGCGTAGGTCCCTGTGTTGATGAAAATATTTTTACACTATCATGTTCTGTTGGGTATGCATAAGCACCTTGTGTCTCTAAATACAACTGTTCCTGTCCACCTGTTTCGGCACGTCCCTCAAAAATATGTTTGCAGTTTTTAAATGCTGTTTGTATATCTCCCATTTCAAATTTCCTGGAAGGGCTTAATAAATGGCCGGCTGCAAATGCCTCACGTGGATTGGTGATGATGGGCAACTGTTCAATCTCTATTTTTATTTCTTTAAGCGCTTCTTCGGCAGCATCTTCATTTTCTGCAACAATCAATAACACCGGTTGTCCCCTAAAATGCACTTCAGTATCGGCCAGGAAAGGTTCATCGGGAATGATGCCGCCAATTTGGTTTTGGCCGGGTATATCTTTGTACGAAAATATTTTTATGATGCCATCCATTTTAGAGGCAGCAGCAAAATCAATATTTTTTATTTTGCCATGAGCAATGGGCGAATCGAAAATTTTTACAAACAACATGCCTTCCATCACAGGTATATCATCCACATAAACAGATTTGCCGGTAACATGATTGGCTGCATCAATATTACCAACCTGCCACACAGCAGCGTCTTGTGCAGTATTTTTTGTAATCTTCTTATTGTCGTCGGTTATCAATTTTATCTTTTCTATTTAAAATCTTTGTCAAATATTTTCTTTCACACACTCAACACTTCTTTCACTGCTTCTTCCTGTTTTGTAAAATGTGCCAGGAACAATTGCCTTAACAATAATCTTTTATAATCTGCCGTTCCCCTTGCATCGCTGATGGGGGCAACTTCACTGTTTAATATTTCGATGGCATCTTTTAAAATTGCTGCTGTAATTTTTTTACCCGTTAAGAAAGCACAGGTTTCATTTAAATATTTTGGAAAAGGCGCTACGCCCCCGGCCGACAGGTGTATGCAATCAATATGCCCTTTATCATTTAATTGAAATTGGCAGGCTGTGTTCACACTGGCAATATCTAAGTGTGTACGTTTGCTAACCTTTTCAAAATTAAAATGGCTGTTTTGCGGTGCTGTAAAAATTATTTTTTCTATGATTTCGTCTTCGTCTTTATCAAGTTGTTTGTATCCTTTATAAAAATCTTTCAGTTTTATGGTTCTTGTTTTACCGGCTTTGCTTAAAACAATATCGCTGTTAAGCGCTAAAAAAAATATTGCCATATCGCCAATAGGCGATGCATTTACAAGATTACCCGCCATGGTAGCCATATTGCGGATAGGTGTTGATGAAATTAGTTTGGTATGTTTGCTTAAGCCCGGGAAAAAACTTTTTATCAATGCCGACTCGGCAAACATAGTTACCGTAACTGCAGCACCAATATGGCATTGGCCGTTTTCAAATTTGATGCCTTTAAGTTTTTCGTCATCAAAAACATGTGTAAGTGATGATTTTTTTACTTTCAAAGCTTTTTGAACAACAAGGTCGGTGCCACCGCCAAGCACTAATTTTTGTGTTATGGCCTTTAATTCGCAGGCTTCAGCAGTAAGTTGTTGCCTTAACTGTACCAGCCTTTCTTTAACGTTTATAAAATATGCCGGTACAAAATTCTTTTCCACCAGCCATTCAATAGTTTGGTTATGTGGCTTATCTTTTATTTTTTCAGAAAGTATTGATGCTGCCCTTTCAATAGATTTATAACCTGTGCAACGGCAAATGTTGCCATCAATGGCAGCGATAGCTTCGTTGTAATTTTTTGTTTGACTATTTAATACAAAACCAGTTAGCGACATTACAAAACCAATGGTGCAAAATCCGCATTGCGTTCCATTTTCATCAACCATTGCCTGTTGTACCGGCGACAGACCATTCATGTTAATCCCTTCAACCGAAACAATATGTTTACTATTTGCATTACCAAGTGGCATCAGGCAACTTGTCATAGAGCGATAAACCAGTTCATTATTTTCAAAATCGCCAACCAGTATGGTGCAGGCGCCGCAATCGCCTTCCCTGCATCCAATCTTTGTTCCTGTAAATCTTTTCTGATAACGTATAAAATCAAGCACAGTGCTGCCGCCGGCCTGCGTGGTTTTTATCAATTGATTGTTTAAGATGAAACTTATCATCAATAATCTTTTTTAATGGCGCTTTGTTCCCATTTTTTAAATGCTTCCAAAGCTTCGCTTCTCAATATCTGTTTTGTAAATAATTTTCTTTTCTCAACAGGCAGCGCAATTTCTTCATAAATGAATTTATCATCAAAATTTATAAAGGCAGCATCTTCTTTTGTGTTGGCATAATAAAGCTTTGCAGGCCTTGCCCAATAAATGGCGCCGAGGCACATGGGGCATGGTTCGCAACTGGTATATATTTCACAGCCATCTAACTGAAAAGTATTTAATGTTGCACAGGCATTGCGGATGGCTACTACTTCGGCATGAGCGGTGGGATCGTTATTAGAAGTAACCTGGTTTACACCACGTGCAATTATTTTTCCGTCTTTAACAACTACTGCGCCAAAAGGGCCGCCCTTTCCTTCCACCACGTTATTAATCGAAAGCCTGATGGCTTCTTTCATAAACTCATCATTATGTTTATCCATATTGCAATTGCATTTATCGCAACAATAAAAATAACAAAAATGGTTCAATGAAAGTGAAAACAGCCCGTTAATTCACAGAATAACATATCATACAAAAACAGCAATGGCAGTTTCATATATTTGTATAAACCTGTTTTTACTTCTGTTAAATGAAAAATGATTATAAAAATTTAACGGCTGATGAACGAAGCATAGCTATGCAAAGGCTTACGGCTTTATGGGCTTTTACCGAAAGTGGCCTTGGCGGCGTAATGCATGCACTGCAAGTTCCGTTTACTGGATTGCTGGTAGGTGGCATGGCTGTAATTATGATTAGTATGATTGCTGAAATATCTAATCATAATTATAAACAGGTTTTAAAAAGCGCTATAATTGTTTTAATCGTTAAGGCGATGGTTAGTCCGCACACACCGTTTACAGCTTATATTGCTGTTGCATTCCAGGCAATGATGGGTTATTTATTATTTAGGCTGATGAAAATAAATTTTATAAGTATTCTCTTGCTAAGCATTATTGCCATGTTGGAATCGGCCCTGCAAAAAATTCTAATACTTACTTTGTTTTTTGGCCAATCGATATGGAAAGCTACTGATAGTATGGTTGCATTACTTGTTAAACAAATTGGTTTTACTGCACTACATGGCAGCTTTTGGGTTGTTGTTGTTTATTTATGTATTTATATTTTGGGAGGATTACTTATTGCATGGATAACATTTAAAGCCATTAAAGATTTTTATGCAGATAAAAAAACAAACGCAACAGCAGGTAATATAAACCTTATTAGACCCAATCTAAAACAACCCGATGTAAAAAATAAATATAAAAAGTTATGGGTGCTGATTTTTATTATGCTAAGTTTATCGGTAATACTTTTCTTTTTTGCTACTGATAAAAAACAAGGATGGCTGGAAGTGATAAAAACAATAAGCTGGACAATTTCGGCAATTATAATTTGGTATTTACTAATTGGCCCTTTGTTTACAAAAGTCATAAAATCGTACCTGCAAAAAAAACAAAACAGGTACAGTACCGAAGTGTTACAGATACTATCCTTTATACCGGCGCTTAGGAAACTTACAACTTATGCATGGCAGTACAGTAAAGCAAGCAAAGGATTTGCAAGATGGGGGGCATTTGTATCAACACTGATAACTGCAACACTTACTTATACCGAACCAGTAGCTGAAAAATGAGTATCTATATCTTTTCGAGGCCTGTTAACAGCGGCAAAACTACCGAGTTGCTACAATGGTGCAGCAAGCAAAAGAATATTTATGGTGTGTTGATGCCCGATATAAATGGCAGCAGAAAGATGCTTGACCTGCATACAAAAAATATTTTTGATATTGAATGTACCAACAACATTTATACTGCTGAACCTTTAACTATTATTGGAAGATTCCGTTTTTACACTGCTGCTTTTGATAAAGCCAACCAGGTAATAATAGATGCATTAGCACAAAACCCTTACTGGCTGGTTATTGACGAAGCTGGCAAACTGGAAATTGACGGCAAAGGATTATACCCATCCATCATAAAAGCTGCAGAGTTTTATAAAAATAACCCCGGTAATTTACTGGTAACAGTAAGAGAAAGTTTGCTGGCAGATGTGGTTGCTTATTTTAACCTGGCAGAATACAAGTTGATACATCAGCTGGATGACAACTTATAAAGTAACTTGTTTTGAAAATGGCTTGCCAAATTATTAATTATATAAATCCAAAATAATATTATTTTCGATTGCTAACAGGATATTTTATAATTTCTTATTTACTTCTTTGCTTGCTTTTTTTGTATAAACTCAATAATCCTTTTACGTTCACCAATAATAAGTAATGCTATTATAATCTTTATGCCCGAACTTACTAAATAAGAAAAATTAAAAGACGTTATGTTATGGGTGTACTTTTTTTCAATAACTAAAGAAAAAATATGTGTCAAAAAATTAGGGATTTCGTTTAGTAAAATAATAGCCCCTATCACTATCAATGAAATTGTTAAGATTTGTGAATTTGACAGATTAAATGAAAACTCTTTTTGGTAATATTCCTGGTCAAGTTTAAGAATATCTATGATTTTATTTGTATTGAAAAGCAACTGGTAAATGATAAAAGCATAAAATAAGATAGCAAAAACAGTGATGATAATAGATATATTTTCCTCAATATTAAATTGTTTCCATGCCAAGTCATTCGTTTCTGTGTATGAAAGAATTATTGAAACTAGTTGGGGAATTAAATAGACAATTTCCCGTAGAAAAAAAAGTCCAAATACTTTCAGAATCAGGTTAAACAGGCTCTTTGGTGTCATTATTGCATCTCTGCTGTTGTACTTCTCCCTTACTTTTTACTTTACCGGAGAAGTAAATTAATAATTTTAAAAACCATTACTCATGCATAATCATGATGGGCAGTTTGCTTTGATAAGCCAATGCCTTGGTTCGGCTGCTGGTTAGCATTTTGGTAATGAATGAGTTGTTTTTTTGTATTGCTATTATCAAATCAATATTCCTGCTTTCTGCAAATAAATTAATAGCTTCATCCACATCATACAGGCGCATAAAATAAAATTCGGGCCTGTAATCCTTAAACAGTTCTTTAAGGTTTTGTTTCTCTTTTTCATAATCTTCGGTAAGAGAAATATAATGTTCACTGTCAACATTTACAATATGTAAATTTGCATTTACCATATCCAGGAAATTTGTTATTAAGCCTGATGGAGTTGATTCCAGTGTGTTTTTAAAATCGGATGTGAGCATTACATTCTTAACAGGTTTAAAGGGGGCTTTTTCAGGAACAATCAAAACCGGGCAAACTTTTCGTTGTGCCATTTTAAGGGTATTGCTACCAAAAAGCACCTGTGCAATTGCCGATTTACCGGTGATACCCATAATTACAAGATCGGCATTTCGGTGGCGGGCAGTTTTTTCAAGTCCGTCTACAAAATCATTTTCTTCAAATGCCAGCGTTTCTATATTTAAAACAGTTTCTTTCAGCAATTCTGTTTTTAAACTTTCTAATGCCCCTTTTGCATTTGCTGTTTCCACGGGCTTGCTATAGCTATGGTATAAATACATAGTTGCACCATAATGGCCGGCCAATAACTTGGCGGCATATTTGGCAGCATGTACAGAGGTTTCAGAAAAATCTACAGGAACTATGACTGTCTTCATAAAAATGTTTTTGATTTTTTAATGGCGCAAATTTAATTCTTTTCTTTTGCCTGCTGTTAGTAAAATAGCATCTTTTTTAATACAATTTCATATTTAACCGTGCAGGGTTTACATAACCAAACATTTATCTTTGTCCATCATGGCTCAAAAAAAATTACAACGTTTTGCCGACCTAAAAACCTTTGCTAATGTGCTGGAATACCCAAAAGGAATGAAAGGCAGGTGGCATGAATTTTTTAAAAATACAAATTCCCTGGTTTTAGAACTTGCATGTGGCAGGGGCGAATATACAGTTGGCATGGCACAGCTATTTCCGGCACAAAATTTTATAGGCGTAGATGTAAAAGGCAACCGTATGTATATTGGCGCCAAAAAATGCCTTACAGAAAATTACAGCAATGCCGGTTTTTTACGCACCCAAATTGAAAAGCTTGCCGAGTATTTTGCGCCCGGCGAAGTTGATGAAATATGGATTACATTCCCCGACCCACAGTTGCGTACATCAAAAGCAAAAAAGAGATTAACGCATCCACGTTTTTTACGATTGTATCATCAAATTCTAAAACCCGGTGGGTACATTCATCTAAAAACAGATTCGCCCAACCTTTACTTATTTACCAAACGGGTTATACAACTTTATGAGCTGAACATTATTGAAGACCTGGATGATGTATATGCTGAACCTTTTATAAGAGATGAATTAAAAATTAAAACTCATTATGAAAGCCTGGATATTGCCCAAAGCAAAAAAATACATTACCTGAAATTTACACTGCCTGCCGAAATTAAAAATATGGATGCAACACTACAGGAAATTTTAAAGCATGAAGAACAATTGGATTGAAGGCGAAGATTTTTATTACAATGAACAGGGCTTTATTGTACTTACTGCCAAATATCATCTTGACAGGGGGCATTGCTGTGGCAACGGATGCAAACATTGCCCATATGATTATAAAAATGTTCCCGAACCAAAACGAAACGAATTGCTATCTTTAAGAACAAATGGCAAAGCAATCAACCAAAAACAAAGCAGTACGCCGTAAGCCGGTTACTGCCGCAAAAGAAACAGCTAAAAACACCACTAAAGAGTATAGTTTTTTTACAGATGTATATGATGTGGTGAGACAAATTCCTAAGGGTAAGGTTACATCGTACGGCGCTATTGCCGCATACCTGGGAACCAAACTAAGTGCCCGAATGGTAGGCTGGGCAATGAATGGAGCACATGCTGCAAAACCAAAAGTTCCGGCACAAAGGGTAGTAAACAGGAATGGAATGCTTACCGGTAAACATCATTTTGGTACATCAACCGCAATGGAAGAGTTGCTGATGAAAGATGGTGTAAAAGTAAAAGACGATAAAGTAGTAGATTTTGTAAAAAGATTTTGGGACCCTTCTAAAGAGTTGGCATTATAAGCCATTTAAACAAAGTTTCAGCAACATGGGCAAGGATGTACACACCGGCACAGTCTCTTTCATTAATCATGATAAGCATTACATCATGATTGAATACATTGTAAATGGCCGAAAAAAAGTGGTGAACGGAAGCATGGCCAAAAATAATATCAACAAAAAACATGCTTTTCATATTGGGGATGTTGTAAGCTTTACTGTTGGCCTTTCGGCAAGAGGAGACAGGATGCAGGCAGGCAATATCCGTTTTTTGTATAACAATGCGTTGGATGCACTTATCAACAAAGCAAATAAAGAAAATAATTTTATTGGTTACCTAAAGGTTGTAGATGATACCTATTTTGTGAAAGAGATTGACAGCTATCTTTTTTTCCCGGTGCAGCTTTCTCCCTGGCAATTAAAACCATCCGAAGCCGAACTGAATGAAGCAGTAACTTTTGAATTACTGCATACCGATAATAAGAACAAGATTACCGCATCGTTGTTCACAACAAAGTTCATCCCCGAATATTATTCGGCAGAAAGGGCTTATAAAAAAAAGGAGCCGGTGTATGCAACCGTTTATAAAATTTCGCCACACGGCATTTATCTACATTTATTTGGAGATAAGATAAAAGCAAAACTTTCGCCTAAAGCAGGTAAGTTACCGCCACAATTAAAAACAGGCGATACCATCCGGGTATTGATAACCTATTTAAGTAAAATAAAAATTGCAGTGGAAGCTGTTTTATAATTCTTCTAATTCTGCCTCATCAACCTGTAATTGTTGCGCTACCTTGTTTTTAGCAGGCGCCTGTATGGCAAATATCATTATTAACAGAAAGGCCAACGCTATAAATGCATAATTGCCCGTGAGGAAAAAACAAATAATGGAGAAGATAGCAGGCGCTTCTATGAAAGCCCAATGCAGCAAACAGGCGGCACGGTAAGCTTCAAATCTTTGTTTTGCATTTGCCTGCAAATCTCTTATTTGTAATAATTTCTTTTTTAAAAAAGCGTTGCCTCCAAATACACCTGCAGCTGCCAGCAACAAAGCGGCTACCTGTAACGGCTTATCTAAATTGATGGAAAAAGATTTTACCATGCCACTATAAACAAGGTAAACGCAAACGGCAGCAAAAATAATTTGCCCCATCAGCAAAGCCTTATGCATGATGTTGAGAGCATGTAAACCTTTCCCTTTATTCATATTTGCATATTAAAGAAAAAATGGCAAACTACAATCAGTTGTAATAAGGGCTTATCAGCAAATACACTATTACACCCGATATAGCAACATACAACCATACCGGCCAGGTAATCCTCACTAATTTTTTATGTTTATCAAATTCGCCGGTTAATGCCCGGTAGGCAGTAAACAATATAAAAGGCAATATGATTGCCGCCAACGGGATATGTGTTAAAAGAACAAAATAATAAACCAACCGTATTTTGCCTGCCAGTACTTTTTCATCTATACTTAATATACCATCATGATTTATGTCGCCAAACTTTGTATCGCCTGCCAGTAAGTGATGTGCTATGTATGAGATTAAAAACAATACAGACAACAATATTGCCGACAACATTATTTTTTTATGTAGTTGATATTTTTTTTGTTTTACTGCAAACAATCCTGCCAGCAACAAAACTGCCACAATAGAATTTATAATGGCATTCACTTTTGCAAATATGTGCACATCAAAGCCCGGATTAACGTTTAGTTTAATTTTACCCAAAGCAACAACTGCAGCAAATACTACAAACGAAACAGTAAAAATTAAAAGCTTAGCATTTTTATCATTTTTCTTTATAGAAGGTGGTAGCATGATTTAGGATTTACTTTCTTCTTTTTTCTTCATACGGTTAAAAATTAAAACCCCAACAAACACTGCCCCAATGCAAAAGAAAATGATAGGTAATATGGGTATGAATTCACGAAAAACAGATGGCTTCTTTTTATCTTTTTCCAGCATCAGCAATGGAATATCCCTAACAAGTTGTGCTTGTTTCACACTGTCAAAACCGTTAAACCATCCCCTCACAACCCGGCTGCTGTCTAACAAAAAAAAGTTTTCGGTGTGTATAAACGATGAGTCCACTTCCGTATCGGCAAGGCCCGCTTTCAATTCGTTTAAAGCAAAATCGTATATCTCTTTTTTATTACCGGTTACAAACCACCAGGTATCGTGGTTGGCATTGTATCGGTCAGCAAATTTTCGCAGTTGCGGTACCGAGTCGTGTTCAGGATCTACACTTATAGATATGAACTGTACAATGCTGTCGTTTTTCTTAAACGAATCCTGTAGCCTTTTCATGCTGCGTGCAAGGCCCGGGCAAATACTTGGGCAACGGGTAAAAAAGAAATCAATCACCAATATTCTTCCTTTCAGGTCATCAAGCGAAACCTTGTTACCAAGTTGATTGGTAAATTCAATATTTTTTACCTTATGCCAAATGGTATCGGTAACCTTTTTACCGTTAACATCAGATACCACAACACTATCGGGTGTAAAATACCTGCCAGGCATGTGTACTGCTTCCTTGCTGTAATACTTAACAATATAGTATCCGGCAATGGGCATTGCCAAAGCAAGCATCAATGCTAAAAACGCTTTTTTGTTCATACGCTACCAGGGTTTATCCCTGTAATATTTGTGATTGCAAATTTACGGCATTGATGCCCATTAATTCCATAAAACAAAAAACCACCGCAGTTATGCGATGGTTAATATTTTAAGTAAACTGTTACGTTTATTTTTTTGCATCCTTATCTACTGCAGCCGGTTGGTGCACCTGCTCAACCTGTGCAGGGCGGCTATGCCCATCGGTATTGCGTAAATGTTTGGTAGAATCTCCATCCCAAAGAAAAGCCAACAAAAACCAGATGAATAAACACAAGGGCACCACAACAGTCATTATCATATTCCTTATTTCGTCGCCCAGGTGCATAAATACCGATACGATATAATATGCTTTAGCCAAGGTTAATATGCAAACCATTCCTTTAAATGCTAATACCAATGTAGCATTAGGATTAGGTTCTTTGTGTATATTATAAATGGTAAGCCCTATTGCCAATTCAATAATAGTGATAACTGATAATATCCAAAATACTTTCCAAATTCTTTTAGTGCCACCTGTATGCTCTTGTGGGAAAGTTATTTCGGGAGAAGAAACTGCATTACTCATAATATGTTTATTTAAATATTTTTTTTATTAAATCAGGTAGAAACAAAGGAATACAAACACCCAAACCAAATCTACAAAGTGCCAGTATAAACCTGCTTTTTCAATCATTTCATAATGTCCACGCTGATCAAAATGCCCCAGCCTTGTTTTTATAAGCATGATGATATTAATTATTACACCACTAAACACGTGAAAACCATGAAAGCCCGTTATACCAAAGAAATATCCGCCAAACGCAATCGGGCCGGGTGTTGCCACTTCTTTGCCCTCAAATATCACCGGTGGTCCCCATGGGTTTTTACTTACAGTTGTTCCCCAATGTTCAATTTGTCCGTTAACCAACACTGCATGGTCGCCGGTAATAAGGTGTGTCCATTCCCAGGCCTGGCAGCTTAAGAAAGCAAGTCCACCCAAAATTGTAAGTATCATGTATTTTTCAACACCTTTTCTGTTCATCTTATGGCCTTCATGAACCGCCAACACCATAGTAACCGAACTAAAAATAAGGATAAACGTCATTAAGCTTACAAAAGCCAATGGCAGGTTTGCATGACCTGCAAACGGAAAAGCACTAAATACATGGTTAGGATCGGCCCAATGATTTACACTGAAACGGATGGTACCATAGCTGATAAGAAATGCCCCAAATGTAAAAGCATCACTCATTAAAAAGTACCACATCATCACTTTACCATAGCTTACATTGAAAGGGCTTCTTCCGCCATTCCACCATTTGGTATTTGTTGGTATCGCTGTTGTTGACATAATGATAAATATAAGCCTCAATAAAACCCTCTTATTGAAGAGGCATCTGCAATGAGGCAGATTTTAATTTAAAAAATATTCTATAATTAATAACTCTTACTTTTTTGTTTGTATTCAATTATCTTATCAATATCAAAAATATCAATAAGTAAATCCAAAGTACATCTACAAAATGCCAGTATGTACTTACCAGTTCTACCGGCACACTGTTATATACCCTTATTTTGGTGCCAAATGCTTTTGCATACAAAACAATTAATGCAATCAATCCTCCCAACACATGCGCCGCATGCAAACTAACAATTACATACATAAATGAGTACGATACGTTTGCCGTAAGTGTTACCTGCTTTTCCCAAAGCTGCAGAAAACCCAACACCTGGAAAGTTATAAAAAGAACTCCTAAAATTACAGTTACCAAAAGCAGGCCCCTGTATTTTTTCATATCACGCTGCTTAAATTTTTTTTCGGCCATGTAAATGGTTACACTACTTAATAAAATAGCAACTGTACTAATCCAAAAAAACCAGGGCAGGTCGTATGTTTGCCAGTTAGCCAGGTTACGCTTAACAATATAAGCGCTTGTTAACCCTGCAAACATCATCAGTAAACTGCCAATACCCACCCACAGTGTAAATTTATGCGGATGTATTTTTTTTCTTTGTTCCATTGCCACTGCACTCATAACACTTTTTTTCAAAAACAATTTTAAATTTATTTTCCCGGCTTATCCAATGCTATTCATCTTCATTGGCGTCGCACTCTTGTACATCATCACTACATTAGGCTTTACTTATGTTTTATATCCTGTTGGCAAATAAAGCCAGTAAAACTACCATCAGGTAAAAATATGAACTAAACATTACCATTCTTGCCGCCTTTGCATCCATTCGTATAAAAAGCATTACACTAACATATACCATCCACAAATTACAAACAAGCAATACAACCATGCTTGCAATACCGGCTATACCTGTAACATAAGGTAAAAAACCAACGGGTACCATCAGTGTGCTGTAAATAATACTTTGCACTGCTGTAAATCTTGTTGGCCCTTTATCGGCAGGTAATAATTTAAACCCTGCATTAGTATAATCCTTATGTGCCAGCCAGGCAATTGCCCAAAAATGGGGGAATTGCCACAAAAACTGGATGGCAAATAAAACCCATGCACCTGTCCAACTAATTGATGCATCACCATAAGCAGCCACCCAGCCAATTAAACAAGGCAAGGCACCCGGTACAGCGCCAACCAATACAGAAATGGAGTTTACTTTTTTAAGTGGTGTGTAAATAAAGCCATATAAAAAAAGGCTTAATAAACTTACCAATGCACTTGCTGTGTTAAAAAAGTACCACATCATCAAAACGCCTGCTGCGCCAGCAATAAAAGCAAACGTACCGGCTTCGTTCACACTCATTCTTCCGCTGGCCACCGGCCTTTTTGCAGTACGTTTCATTAAAGCATCTGATGTTTTTTCCAGCATCTGGTTAATGGCGTTAGCCGATCCGGTTATGCACATACCTGCAACAAAAAGTAAAAGAACTGATATTATTTTTTCACGCACAAAATACTGTTCATTGGGCGCTATTAAAAAACTTACCACCGTACTGAACACAACCATAAAACTTAAAGTGAATTTGATTAATTGAAAATAATCTTTCACTTTAGATGCCAGCGAAAACGATGTTGAGCCGGTTATGTGTTTGTCCTCTTGTCCTGAACTGTTCAAAAATCTAAATTTTATTTCTCCTCTTATTCATCTACACCTTTAACATTCAATTTTAATGCCCCTTCGTTTCTTCATCACCTACAGGCACATTTTGAGGTATATATTCTTTACCATCTTTTGAATATTCATAAGCGCCACGGTAAACTTCCGGTATTTCGCCTGGCCAGTTACCATGCCCCGGATGTATTGGCGCTGTCCACTCTAATGTATTTGATTGCCATGGATTTTGATTGGTAACTTTTCTGCCTTTATACATGCTGTAAAAGAAATTGAAAACAAATAATAATTGTACAGCAAATACAATGATTACAACAAAGCTTATAAACTCATTGAGGCCTGCAAACATTTTAAACGAGTTCCAGCCGGAATAGTCATAATAACGGCGTGGCATACCAGCTAAACCTTCGTAGTGCATAGGCCAAAAAATAAGATATGCACCAACAATGGTTACCCAAAAATGGATATATGCCAACGTGTTATTCATATAGCGGCCAAACATTTTAGGGAACCAGTGATAAATACCTGCAAGCATTCCGAATATGGAAGCCACACCCATTACAATATGAAAGTGTGCAATTACAAAATAAGTATCATGCAAATGCAAATCCAGTGCAGAGTTACCAAGGAAGATACCAGTTAATCCTCCGCTTATAAATAAACTTACAAAACCAATTGAAAACAGCATGCCCGGCGTAAACCGAATATTGCCCCGCCATAATGTAGTTAACCAGTTAAACACTTTAATGGCCGATGGTACCGCAATCAATAAGGTAAGCAGTACGAATACCGATCCAAGGAAGGGGTTCATACCGGTTACAAACATGTGGTGCGCCCAAACCAAAAAGGCCAGTGTACAAATTGCAAATAATGAACCCACCATGGCCATATAACCAAAAATAGGTTTGCGGCTGTTAACACTAATAATTTCTGAACTGATACCCATTGCCGGTAGCGCTATGATATAAACTTCGGGGTGGCCCAGGAACCAGAATAAATGCTGGAACAGGATGGCGCTACCACCTTCGTTGGGTAATATTTTACCGGCAATTACAATATCACTTAAGTAAAAACTGGTACCCAGGTTCCTATCAAACAATAATAATATAACGCCAGAGAACAATACCGGGAAAGATAACACACCCAGTATAGCAGTAAATAATAATGCCCATACGGTTAGCGGCAGGCGAGTCATGCTCATACCTTTTGTACGCATACTTAAAATGGTGGTGATATAGTTAAGGCCTCCCAGTAACGACGATACAATAAACATGGCCATACTTACCAACCAATAGTCCATACCAACTACAGAGCCGGTTGATGCATCACCCAGCGCACTCAAAGGCGGATAAATCGTCCAACCTCCGCTTGCAGGACCGGTTTGTACAAATAATGAAGCAAACATAATGATGGAAGCCAGGAAGAAAAACCAATAGCTAAGCATGTTTAACATGGGCGAAGCCATGTCTCTTGCTCCAATTTGTAAAGGAATTAAATAGTTTGCAAAAGTGCCGCTTAAGCCGGCTGTTAATACAAAGAATACAAGGATAGTACCATGCATGGTAACCAATGCATAATAAAAATCGGGTTTTAATTTACCGCCTGCTGCCCAGTGGCCAAGCAGGTCTTCCAACCAGGGGAAAGTTGTATCGGGGAAGCCTAACTGTAAACGGAAAATTACAGAAAACAAACCACCAATGATGGCCCAAATGATTCCCGTAACCAAAAACTGTTTGGAAATCATTTTATGATCCTGGCTAAAAACGTATTTGGATATAAACGTTTCGTGATGGTGATGTTCGTGATGAACCTCATGAACACCTGCATGCTGAACTGTTGCTACGCTACTCATATTCTTTGATTTTTCATTTTGGCAAAAAAACAATCAAATGCCAAAACGGATTTATTATTTTTTTGTTTCCAGTACCTGGGCTGTTTGTTTTGCTGTACTGTCGGTTGTATTGATTGCTGGCGCTGTTTTCTCGGGAAATAAATTTGAATATTCCGATGTTTGCTCTGCCAGCCATTTTTTATACTCTTCCATTGTTTCCACAATGATAACCCCTCTCATAGCAAAGTGATTGGCGCCACATAACTGGTCGCACGAAATCTCGTAAGTAAACTCGGGGTTGCCTGTTTTCTTCCTCATTTCTTCGGTGGTAATTTTAGGTGTAAACCATTGCGTAGTGGGAATACCAGGTACCGCATCCATCTTAAGCCTGAAATGCGGTAAGCCCACATCGTGTATTACATCCTGCGAATGTATTACCATTTTTACAGGTACACCCACCGGCAAATGCATAGTAGTGTTTACATGTATATCATCATGGCTTGCCGGGTCGTTAAAATCTACACCCAGGTTATTTTTTGCTGTGTATAATTTATAGTTTGTTTTACCCAAAACCTTATCCGGGCCGGGGTACCTAAACTCCCATGCAAACTGGTGGCCGGTTACTTCAACCACAATTGCATCTTTAGGAGCATCACCGGTAATTTTAAACCAGGCTTTTAACCCAAATACAATTAATATAGCGAGTACAATTGCCGGAATGGTTGTCCATATAAGTTCTAACTTGGTACTGTGTGCAAAATAATATGCTTTGCGGTTGTCATTTTCCTGGTATTTAAACGAAAACCAAAATAACAAGACTTGGGTGATAATAAATATGATACCGGTGAGTATGATGGTAATCATCATCATAGAGTCAATCTCTTCTCCTTCCACCGATGCGGAACCTTGCGGAAACAAAGTTTTAGGATACAGCAATTCATTACAATACCAAACACCTATTAAACCAAACACTAAAAACCCAAGCAGGAAAAAGGCATTTATCCTATTGTTTTGCTTACGGGTTTTTTCTTCGCCTTTTAAAATGCTAACGTATTCGCTTGCTTTTGCAATTTGAAAAACAACTACAAAAATTAATGCGCCTAAAGCTATCATTAAAAACTCTTTCATATACTTAATTTAGGACCCTTTGCTTTTAGTTGGTTATTCTTTATTAAATAATTAGAATAACAAACATCGGCATTGGGTGTCTTTTTTATTTCAAATATTTTTTACTTTTTATATCCTTACCGTTTCCTTTCAAAAAAACTAAAAGTAATTGGGTAATGTTGCTTACGTATGGTGAATCATACTTTCTTTCATGAAAGGGTTATTTTTTGCCAGCATTGAATGTTTACTTAAATAATTTCCTGTACTCCACATTATTAATCCAATAAACAAACAAGGAACACCAAATTCAAAAGGCATCATTTCTGCATGTTCATGTAATGTTCCCGGCATTACCATTTGGTAAAAATCTAACCAGTGTCCAAAAATTATTAAGATCGACATAAATGTCATCAATGTCCAATTCCTTTTACTTCCTTTAGTCATTAATATTAAAATAGGTGCCACAAAGTTTATGATCAGATTAAGGAAGAAGATTCCTTTAAAAGGCCCTGTTTTTGAAGCGGTACCAATTCTTTCAATAAAATATTTTGTTTCTTCCGGCTGGTTACTGTACCAGATAAGCATGTACTGTGCAAACCATAAATATGTCCAGAAAATTGAGAATGCAAACATAAACTTACCCAGGTCGTGTAAATGTTCTTTGTTAACAAATTCTAATTCTCCACGGTTTTTTAAATAAATAACGAAAATGGTTATTAAAGCAATACCCGATACAAAAGTGCTTGCAAATGTATACCAACTGTACATGGTGCTGTACCAGTGTGGGTCAATACTCATTAACCATAACCAGGGAATAGTAGAAGCTACTGTAAGTGTAAACACTACTGTAAATAACGAAGCCCAAATAGTATTGTTCCATATCCACTTTTTACCGGTTTCATAATCCATGGTACCGTGTTTGTCGCTTTCAAGACTCATGCTACGCATTTTCTTTCCTAAAAACCACCAAAGAAAAATAGTAATGAATGACCAAACGATAAAGAAGGTGGGACTTAAGAAACCTTTTTTACCATTTAATATTTTGTCGGCAGCAACTGCGTCTTTATCTAACCAATGATAAATATCTGTGCGATGTCCAAATACAAGGCTTAATAGTATAATAAATGTTATAATACCCAGCAGGGGTACTGCAGTTGATATGGCTTCGGACACTCTCCTGAAAGCTACTACCCAACCACCCATGGCCATAGTGGTTACACAAATAAAGAACATAACTGCATTAACTGTAAGTAAAAAGTACACACTGTTTTGTAACAATACTGCCCAAAAACGAGTGCTGTTTACATTTTCACCATGCCCTGCATGTGCAAAAGGGTGATACATGATAAGGCCGTACAACAATGCTAATACACCGACACCTATAAGGCCATAGGTCCACTTTTTATAACTGCCGGGTAATTGAAATTGATGATCCATCTATTCTTTATTTTGAGTTATTTGCGGCTAATTGTTTTTTTTATTTCCGAAAAAAACGAAGCCAAATTTGTTTTAATTATTCTGTTTTAATTATTCACCTTTCACCAAACCTGCTTCACAATTTTTTTTATTATTTTTTTGCCGCAGCGCTGTCTGCTTTGGCTGTTGTTTCGGTTGCTGCTGTTTTTGGTTCAAGTGTCCTGATATATTGTACTATCCTCCACCGCTGTTCTTTTGTTAATTGCGAAGCATAGCTTCCCATATTGTTTTGCCCGTAAGTCATCACATAAAAAAGACGGCCATCGCTAAAACCAGGCGATGCAGCAATAATGCTTTTAACACCACCAATTTTGGGTGCAAGAGGACCATTGGCTTCTGCTTTTTCGCCGTGGCATACGGCACAGTTGATATTGAATAAACGGCCGGCTTCTTCAAGTTCTTTACCGTTCATTGGATCTAATGGGTTTTTAACCTGGCTGCTTAAATTTATTAACCCGTTGCTGTCGTTTGGTACTGTGTAAGGGAACAGGTCGCCTCTTTTTAATGTACCGGCAGGGGGCAGGTTGTTATAAAAAATTTTATGCCCTGCTTCCTTTGGATCGGTAGTAAAAACAGACGAATCCCTTTGGGCATAAGTTTCGTAAGCACGGCTATAAGCCATATCAGGCATATAGGCCCTGCCCGGTTCACGTTTATCCCTGCAACTGGTAAAAACAACTGCCGCAGATAAAATGAGTGTTGCTATGATTGCGATTTTTTTCATTTCGTTTTCTTAAAAGTCTCTTTAATATCTTTTAGTTTCCGCTTTTGCTTAATACCCTTTTTCTTCTTTATATAATTTCTGTGTACGGTCGTAGGTTCCAATCCACCAGCCGGTTTCTACTTCCTGTACATTTACTTCCTGTGCACCTGCATTTTGTAAAAATGCCTGTACCTCTGCATCATTTGTTTTATCGGTACATTCAATAGCCATAACAAAAAGATCGTCAGTTGCCCGAGGATGAAAATGATGTTTTTTTATAAATGGAGCCAGGTTGCACAGGTAACAAAATGTAAGTACCATACCTACTGCCGAAAATAATACGGTAAGCTCAAAAGTAATGGGTATCCAAGCTGGTAAATCAAAATGTGGTTTACCACCAAAATTCAGTGGCCAGTCCCTTGTAAAAATCCAGCCAATACCTGTAAGGGCAGTAGTAGTGCCGGTGATACCAAAAATAAATCCTGCTGTGTGCAAGCTTGTTTCACGAATGCCCATTGCATGATCTAAACCATGCACCGGGAAAGGTGTATATACATCGTGTATTTTGTAACCTGCTTTGCGAACATTCTTCACCGCAGGAAACAATACCTTTTCATCATCAAACGACCCTACAACAAATTTTTTAATTCCTCCAGCCATATATTTAAACTTTTAAACTTCTTAAACCTATTAAACTTTTAGTGTGCATGCGCCACTTCTTCAATATAAAATTTCTCCGAATCTGCTTTTTCCATTTCAGTCATTTTTGCTTTATAGTTTTCTCCACTGGTTTTTAATACAGCTTTAATTTCGGCCACAGCAATAACCGGGAAATATTTTGCAAAAATGAAGAAGCAGGTGAAGAACAGCCCGAATGTGCCAAGATAAAACCCTACCTCCCAAATGGACGGGCTATAATAAGTACTCCATGCTGATGGCAGGAAGTCCCTGTAAACAGATGATACGATAATCACAAAACGCTCAAACCACATACCTATGTTTACAATAATACTCATGAAGAATGTAACGGTAATGTTCCTTCTTAATTTACGGCTCCAGAATAACTGCGGCGATACCACGTTACAGAACATCATCAGCCAATAGCTCCAACCGTAAGGAGTGAATAAGTTTGCACGGTTTTCTTTAAAGGCATACCACTCGTAAGGGTTTTGGCCATACCAGGCAATAAATAATTCTGTTAAGTAAGCACAACCCACAATACTTCCTGTAAGCACTATCACTTTGTTCATGGCATCAATATGCCCCATGGTGATATAATCCTGCAGGTTTAAAACTTTACGCACTACAATCATCAGTGTTTGCACCATGGCAAATCCACTGAAGATGGCACCGGCCACAAAGTAAGGAGGGAAGATAGTTGTATGCCAGCCCGGAACTACAGATGTGGCAAAGTCGAACGATACGATGGTGTGTACCGAAAGTACCAGCGGTGTTGCCAGGCCTGCCAGTACAAGCGATAATGATTCGTGGCGTTGCCAGTGTTTGGTACTACCCGTCCAACCAAATGCTGTAACACCATAAAAGAATTTACGGAACTTGGTTTTTGCACGGTCTCTAACTGTTGCCAAATCGGGTATAAGGCCAGAGTACCAGAATAATAATGATACAGTAAAATAAGTTCCTACCGCAAACACATCCCACAATAGTGGTGAATTAAAGTTAACCCATAGCGGGCCACGTGTGTTGGGATAAGGTAATACAAAGAAAGCCATCCATACACGGCCCATGTGCCAAATAGGAAACTGACCGGCACACATAACCGCAAATATTGTCATCGCCTCAGCAGCACGGTTAACCCCTGTTCTCCATCCCTGACGAAACAGTAATAAGATGGCAGAGATAAGCGTTCCGGCATGACCAATACCTACCCACCATACGAAGTTGGTGATATCCCAACCCCAGCCGATGGTTTTATTAAGGTTCCACTGGCCAATACCATAAGTAACCTCACGGTAAACACTGTACACGCCAAATAATAGCAAGGAAACACTGATAAAAAACCCTATATACCAAAGCGTGCTCGGCTTCATTTCAATGGGGCGTATAATATCTTCTGTAACCTGGTGATAATCTTTATTACCATCAATTAACGGTTCCCTTTGTTGCGATTCGTATTTCAGTAATGACATATCTATGGTTAAAGTCAAAAGTTAAAAGTCAATAAACTAAAAACAACTGTTGTTTAGTTTTGAATTTTACTTTTTGGTTTTTGAATTTTACTTTTTTGGTTCTGAATTTCTACTTTTTGGTTTTTGAATTTTTACTTTCTCGCCAGTTTCTATGCTTCTGCTTCTTCTCCACCAATATGCCTGTCGGTATTACGCACTTTGGCCAGGTAATTCACATTTGGCAAAACGTGCAAATGCTCCAGTACATAAAATGACCTGTGTTTTTGATCCACATTACGAATCTTATATACATCACTTTCCTTATCATTTACATTACCAAAGCTGATAGCGTGTGTAGGACAAGCCTGCATACAGGCTGTTTTTACATTACGCACCAGTTTAGGGTTTTGTTGTTTTTTAGCTTCTAATTTCGAATCCTGCAAACGCTGTACGCAGAATGAGCATTTTTCCATTACCCCTCTTGAACGCACTGTAACATCAGGATTCAACACCATCCTGGTAAGATCGTCGTTCATCTGCATTACAGATTCATCCATATAACCACCTAAAATAGGTTTTTGGTTATCAGGGAAACTATCAGCGCCTGTAAAATCTAACCAGTTAAAACGGCGCACTTTAAAAGGACAGTTATTGGCACAATACCTTGTACCAATACAACGGTTATATACCATCTGGTTTAAACCTTCGCTGCTGTGGTTGGTGGCAGCCACCGGGCATACATTTTCGCAAGGAGCATTGTCGCAGTGCTGGCAAAGCATAGGTTGAAAAACCACATCGGGGTTTTCCATATCGCCGGTAAAATAACGGTCGATACGCAACCACTGCATATCATGAAAACGCTGCACCTGCTGCTTACCTACTACACTCACATTATTTTCGGCGGTACATGCAATTACACAGGCACTGCAACCTGTACAGGTGTTCAAATCAATACTCATACCCCATTTAATACCCGGTTTTTCAAAATTGGGGTAAATGGTGGCATCATTTATAAAATCTTTGCTACCTCCTGCAGTAATGCTTTCACGCTCTTTGGCTACTTCTTCCAAAAGCGCTTCGGGGTTTGCATTATACGATTTAAGGTTTGTTTCGTGAAGGATGGCACGGCCTTCAGTAAAGCCATGTATCTGTGTTTGTGCAAGCGGGTAAGTAGCGCCGGTTTTTTCGGCGGTGGCAACAGAAAAGTTTACATTAGTACCACTGAAACCAATTAAAGGATACACATTTTTACCGGCTCCATTTGCAGATTTGCCAATATTAGTTGCTGTATCTTCTTTGTTAGCGCTTTCTCTTCCATAACCAACGGCCAATGCAATTGTGTTCTTATTCATGCCCGGCAATACTATCACAGGCAATTCAACCGACTTACCATTTGCAGCCGTTACTTTAATAACCGGTTTTTCGGGATGCACTTCATAATTACTTTGCTGGCCGCCTTCCATAGTCATCACATCAATACCTACCAGCGCTTTAGCCATAGCCGGGCTTATCATAGCATAATTATCCCAGGTTACCTTTGTAAGAGGGTCGGGCAATTCCTGCAGCCATGGGTTATTGGCCTGGCTACCGTTTCCTATAGAAACTTTTTCGTAAAAATATATTTCTGTTTCGGCTCCTTTTACCGAAGCTAATGCAGCGGCAGCCTCTGCAGTTTTTGCTCCATTATATGTACCGCCTGCAACAGGCATAGATGCCGGTTCTATAACACCATCCTGTAAAGCTTTTTCATAAACATCTACACTGCCAAGCTTTGCATTCCAGTATGTTTTAAAATAAGTTTCATAATCATTTACCATACTACCAGCTGCTGCACTCCATTTAATTAATGAAGTTTGAAATGCCCTTGTTTTAAATAAAGGATTGATAGTTGGTTGTATCAGGCTATAATACCCGGTTTTGGGTTCAGCATCGCCCCAACTCTCTAACCAATGGTGAGCTGGAAGGATGTATTTGCATAACTCGGTGGTTTCGTCCATGGCAGCATTAAAAGATACCGAAGTAACTTTTGCAAATGCGTCTTTAAATTTCTTGCTGTCGCTGTATGAATAAGCAGGGTTAACGCCATAAACCAACACAGCATTTATTGTGCCGCTGTTCATATCATCAATCAGTTTTACCATATCTGCATCAATACCGTTCTTATAGTTTGATGTCATACCCCAGTTGATGGTTTTGCCATTGGCACCAATGGCTTCGTTGATGGCATTTACAATGATCTGAACATTTACATCGTTGCTTCCGCAAACCACCAATGCAGCGCCTTTGTTTGCATTTAATGCAGCTACGGTGTCATCAATACCTTTTGCAAGTCTTGCATCGGCAATTGAAGGTGCAGTTACTGCCACACCTAATTTAGCTGCTAAAGCTAATGCCACTGCACCTATTTGTGATGGCTTATGAGTATACCTGTCATCGGCATTACTGCCTGTAAGGCTTATCATGCTTTCAAACTGTATATGCCTGTTCAGTTCCACTTTTTCGCCTGTAACTTTACGGCCTTTTGAATATTGGTAAGCAAATTCAACAGGGCTAAGCCAGGTGCCCAAAAAATCGGCACTAAGGCTAACAATCACTTTTGCATTATCAAAATGGTAAGAAGGGATAGCTCTTTTTCCATAACAGGCTTCGTTAGCCTGTAACATACCACTGTAGCTAACCGCATCATATTGTACATGGCGGCTGCCCGGGTGCTTTGAAATAAATTCGTTTATCAGTTGTAATGTTGTAGGAGAATTGATGGTGCCTGTTAACAGCGCTATTGATTTACCTGTAATATCGGCTCCCACCATTTTATCAAAAGCATCAAAGCTGGTAACTTCTTTAAACGACTTACCGTCTTTTTGCATGGGATAGCGTAAACGGGTATTATCATATAAATCTAAAACAGAAGCCTGTGCCTGGGCATTAGTACCACCGTTGGTAATAGTTGATAATTCGTTTCCTTCTATCTTAATGGGCCTTCCATCTCTTTGCTTAACTACTACAGGTATGGTATCGCCTCCATTAACATAAGTAGATGCGTAATAATTGGCTACACCCGGTATTTCATTATCGGGTTTATTTAAATAAGGTATTGCTTTATGAACAGGAACTTCGCAACTGGCTGCAATGGCTGCCGCTGCTGTACTAAAACCAAGATATTTAAGAAAATCCCTGCGTGGAGTTGTTGCCTCTAATATACCTTTATCATCAAGGTCGGCCAATGGCAGTTCTTCTTTAAATTCATTTTTGGTTGATTCCTGAAAACTTTCTGTGTAATTCAGTTCTCCAAAACTTTGCCAGTATTTTTTCTTCATAATATGATAATGTGCTAACTAATGTGCTAGTGTGCTAATTTTAATAATGACATTTCTGACACTCGGTTCCACCAATGCTTTCTACTGTTACGCTATCCATTTTATGGTTCTTTAGGTCGTTATGGAATTTCTCGTAAATACTGTAGAATTTATTTCCAGTTCCATTGTCTTTGTCGTAAAAATCAACTTTTGTTTGCCTGTGGCAATTGATACACCAACCCATGCTTAATGGTGCAAACTGGTGTACTTCGGGCATTTCCTGGATATTGCCATGGCAGGTTTGGCATTGTTGCTTACCTACTTTAACATGCTGACTGTGGTTAAAGTAAACGTGGTCGGGCAGGTTGTGGATCTTTATCCATTCAATTGGTTTTGATCCGTCGGGCATGCCATCATTGTCATTATCGGGATTGTAAGATTTTGTACTGCTGTTCCAACCTGCGTAAGCATATAGTTTTTGTATTTCGGCAGTACCATCTACTTTAACTCCGTTTTCTCTTACTAATTCGTCGGGGCCTTCGTATTTATCAATTGCTTTATGGCAGTTCATACAAACATTAACCGATGGTATGCTTGCCTGTTTACTATCCTGTGCACCGCCATGGCAATACAGGCAACTGATTTGGTTGGTTCCTGCATGCACTTTATGAGAGTAGAATATAGGTTGTTGCGGCTGGTAATCCTGTTGGCGGCCGAGGCCAATGGCAGCATTGATGGTATAAAATCCACCCACGGTAAATAATACCAGTATGGCTACCATTATATATGTCTTGTTTTTATAAACAGGTACAGGTTCGGGGCGAATTACGCCTTCTTTTTCATCGGAGAGTTTACGAAGGTTGCTGTTAACCTGCAACAATACAAATGCAATAAGGGCCAGCACCATGGTTAAAATACCAAATATCAACGAGTCGTTAGAAGTGCCTGTTTCGCCACCCAGAGCAGAAGGGGCAGCTACCGGTGGAGCCCAATCATCAACATACTTTAATATAGCATCTACATCTTCTTTTTTAAGTTGATTGTGGAAAGCAGTCATCTGCGTTTTGTTGTGATCATTGAAAAGCTTCACAGCATAAGCATCACCGCTTGCTATCACTTCGGCCGAATTGGCTATCCAGCGATAAATCCAGTCGCCGCCGGGCACCCTGTCTTTCCACCCCTTTAATGCAGGGCCGGTAAAATCTTTATCTACTTTATGGCAGGCCGCACAATTGGCTTTAAAAAGCGCTTCACCATCTGCAGCAAACGACTGCTGATTAACAGACAGTAAAACAACTAAAAATATACTTGCAAATATTCTGTTAAAGATTTTTCGATAGCGACTCATACAGTTATTTCGGGGCTAATGTGGAAAAATGTCCTGTTCACTTGCAAAAATAAGGTAGGATACTGACAATATATCAACATTTCAGAATTTTTTTTTTCCTTATCCAGCATGGGTTTCAGCGGATTGCACCGTTTTTTATATTTCAATTGTCATGTATTTGTAAACAATTTTAAGCCTAAAAAAATTATCGTTTTAGAGGATTAAATCACAAATTTTTAGTCCACTTTTGCCGCATGTTTGAAAAACTTAAAGCCCGTTGGAATGTAAATACTACCAGGTTGGTATTAATTATAGCCACTTTTGCATTGGGTGGCAGCCTTTGCGGATATACAGGCCGTAAAATTCTTTTATTAACGGGATTAGAGAAAGGGGTTATATGGGTACTATTATATATTATATTAATAACCTTGCTTTGGCCTTTATGTGTTTTGCTTATCAGTATCCCATTGGGCCAATTTGCTTTTTTTAAAAAGTATATATACAGGATTGGCAAAAAAATGACAAGCCATAAAAAAAATAATCATCCACCAACAATAAAGCTGGCAGTTTTTGCCAGTGGCGCCGGTAGCAATGCCGAAAAAATTATAGCTGCATCAAAATCTTACCTCAACAAAAACAATGATACGGATATTGCAAAACAAACAACTAATTGGGAAGTAGCGCTAATTGTTTGTAATAAACCCGGTGCAGGGGTTTTAAAAATAGCATCCAACCATGGTATCCCTGTATTGATGATTGAAAAAAAACGATTTGATAACGGAGATAATTATTTATTAGAGTTAAAAAAATTTAAAATTGATTTTATTGTATTAGCCGGATTTTTATGGAAAATACCGCCTGCATTAATAAATGAATACCCTAAAAAGATTATTAATATTCACCCGGCATTATTACCTAAATATGGGGGAGCAGGTATGTATGGCAGTAAAGTTCATGAAAAAGTAATTGCTGCAAATGAAAAAGAAAGCGGAATAACCATTCATTATGTTGATGAATTGTATGATCATGGTGAAATTATCTTCCAGGCTAAATGTACAGTAACCGACTCTGACAATGCCGAAACACTTGCTAAAAAAATACATGTACTTGAGCATGCTCATTATCCCGTTGTTATTAACAGCCTGTTACAAAAGCAAAATGATAGTTAAATAGCTGATTGCTTATTTGCATAAACATTATTTTTACCGCTGTTAATCTTTAGTATTTGCATATATTTTTTAAGATATTCTTTTTGTTTTCATTTTCCTTTTACACAGCCGGCAAATTGGTAGCCCAGGTAACAGTATCAGGTACGGTTTACGATGAGTCAAAAAAAAATTATGTAGAAAATGTACTGGTGCAAAGCTCTTCAGGAAAATTCGCCACCTCCGATACGCTTGGCAATTATAAAATTGCTGTTGCTGAAAATGATTCACTGGTTTTTATATACAAGGATAAACCCACCCAAAAATTTGCTGTAGCGCAAATACCCAACCTGCAGCATTTTGATATTTCGTTGCACATAAAAGTAAAAAGCAAGTACAGCACTTTAAAAGAAGTGGTGGTGGTTACCAAATCGTACCAGCAAGACTCGGTAGAAAACCGTGAACTGTATGCAGATTTTTATAATTACCGTAAACCAACCATACGTACAAGTGTATCACCCGATGGTGCCGTAGGCGCCGACCTTGATGAAATCATTAACCTTTTCAGGTTTAAAAGAAACAAGCGTATGCAGGCATTTAGAAACCGGCTTGAAAAACAAGAACAGGATAAATATGTTGCCTGGCGCTTTAATAAAAAATTTGTTGGCCGCATAACGCAGTTAAAAGGCGAAGAACTGGACAGCTTTATGGTGCGTTATTTACCAACTTATGAATTTGCAAGCACTGCTGATGAGGTAAGTTTTAACAGGTATATCCTTAATTCTTCTTATGCTTTTAAATTTCTTTGGGAAAATAAACAGAACCAACGCAATCCTGCCAAAAAAGAAAACTAATTAATCTTTCTATTTTAATATTTCTTTAAGTACATTAAAATCTCCGTCAATTTTATCTTCAATCTTTAATCCCAAAATGTGTGCTATCATGGGGTAAATATTTATATTGGCAAAATTACCAATCTCATAATGTTCTTTAAACGCCGGGCCCCATGCATAAAAAGTTGCCTGCATTTCGGGTAATGAGTTATCAAAGCCATGAGCGCCATAAGCAATTTTTCTTCCCCAAAAACTAAACCCTTTGGGCAGGTGTGGCACCATCAATATATCACCAATACGTTTGAACTTATCGTTTTTTGTGCGGTAATGCCATTTCTTTGGTGTTTTATTAGCCAGGTACACATCATAATCTTTAGCACTTGCTTTTAATTTTTTGTATGTTGGTTTAATGTCTTTTTTATCTTTTGCATATAAATGAGCTGTAGCGCTGCCCGATGTTATCCAAAATTTTGAAGTATCTACTGCTGCAGGTAATGGTATTGTATTTAAAGTATCCAAATTGGTCATGCCATGATCGGATACAAAAACAAAATTTACAGGCAGGTTAAGGCCGTTACACATTTCATACATCTTTTTTACCGACTGATCAATAAAATGTACCGCCGCTTCTGTTTGCGGAGAATTGGTTCCGTACCGGTGTTCTTCATGATCCACTTCGGGAAAATAAAATGTGATGAAATGGGGCCTTTTTTCTTCGGGTAATTGCAGCCAGTTTTTTAAAATTTCAATGCGCCTGTCAATAGGAATTGCTTCGTTGTAATTATAATAATAAGTAGGGTCTACGCCATCAATATGGCTTTCGGAGCCTACCCAATAAAAACTGGCGCTTAATAATTTTTGTCTTTCGGCCAGCACCCACAACGGGGTTCCTCCGTACCAGGACGGGTCTTCCACTGCTTTTTTATTTCCAACCCTGTAAAACTGGTTTCTCATTTTGTCGTAAAACGAATTATCTACAATACCATGATGGCTGGGGTATAAGCCGGTAATGATAGAATAATGATTGGGAAAAGTAAGAGATGGGTAACAAGGTTTCATAGAAGTGGCTTTTACTCCGCCTGCACTTATTGTTTTTAAAAATGTTGCATTGTATTTTTCCGCCAAATCATACCTGAACCCATCGGCAGAAATTAAAATCAAATATGGTTTTTGCATTTGTTCAGGGGCATTGCTGCGGTCTGCAATTATTTTTTGTGTGGTATCCTGCGCCTGAACAGTACTACTATATACAACCGAAACAAATAAAAAGAACAAAAGATTTTTTTTATGGAACATGATTTTACTATTTTAAAAATGAATTAGCCAATTGGTAATTTACTGCAACAATTCATCTCTGCAAAAAATTCAATTTTGTAAACCTCTCCATCAACTTATTTATATTTACATAAAAGCTGCGTAAAATTTTTTTTGATACATATCAAATCAACCAAATGAACAAACCTCTTTATAATTTTTTTACAAACGATCATCACCGGATAGAAGCTTTATTGAATAAAGCAACAGAAAAAGCAGGCGAATTTGAAATGGAATCTTACCTGCAGTTCAGGATTGGCTTGCTTACACATATTAAGATGGAAGAAAAGATTCTATTTCCTGCTGCACAAAAAGCAAATAACAATATACCGCTACCAATTGCCGCCCGGTTAAGGGCCGAGCATGGCGCCTTAACTTCGCTGATGGTACCGCCGCCAAGTGCAGGATTAGTAAAAGTTATCCGGCATGTTTTAGAAAAACACGACCTGGCCGAAGAAGAGCCCGGTGGCATGTATGATGCCTGCGAAGCATTAACCAAAAACCAGGTAAACGAGTTGTTGGAACAATTAAGTAAAGTAACCGAGGCTCCTGTGCACCCTCATAACACTGCCGCTTATGCGCTTGAATCGGCAAAACGATCGTTACTTAGGGCCGGTTATAACTATGATGAAATTGCTAACACTGCTTAATCATTTCATCAAACTATTTATACAAATTGTAATCCCAGGATTAATAAACTTATCAAAAAAAAACAAACCTTATTTTATGGAAGAAAATCAATTAACACTTGGTATTGGAACCCGATTACAACACACACAGTTTGGACCGGGTGTAATTGTAGCAGTAAAATATGCCACTTACCTAATTTCATTTATCCATCATGGTATAAAAGAAATTGATAAAACCGATACAAACCTTGATGAAATTATTGCTGAAAATATTACTGCTGAAGTTGAAACTGTATCAGGAGTAGAAAAATCTTTACTGAAAATATTAAGGCAATGGAGCGATGTTACAGAAGTTGTTCCGCTTGGAGATAAATGGATTGGCGGCACTATGAGTTTGCAGGCAGCCGATAAAACTTTAAAGCCAAAAGACATCCCGATTGATGATTTTTTTCACAAGATAGTAATGCTTCGTGACAGGCTTCGAGTGCTGGAACAAAACATTAACAGCCACAAAAAACTTACCGATGAAGAAAAAGTAAACCTGCAGCAATATATTACAAGATGCTATGGCAGCCTCACTACTTTTAATGTGCTTTTTAAAAACAAAGAGCATTGGTTTGTGGGCGAAAAGGCGGATAAATAACTTCAAATAGCTTGCACAAGTAAATTTTAATGCTTATTTTTTCTTCCTTAAAACAAACAGCAAAACATGAAAAAATTCATTCCAACCAGAGTAGCCGAAATTATTTACGCACTTATCATTGGTTATTTTGGCGCTTTTCATTTAAAGTATGGTGCCGATATTAAAGGCGTTCCCGGATATTTTCCGGGCAGCGAAACCATTTGGGTTTATTTAGTGGGAGTATGTTTTGGTTTGGCTGCCATTGCTATCATCATCAATAAATTTAAAACACTTGCCTGCTATTTACTGGCAGCCATGTTTTTTATTTTTATTCTTACCATGCATGTACCACAGGTAATGAAAGATGGTAATTTATACCAATTACTTAAAGATGCCGGGTTGGCAATGGCTGCCATAATGATTGGCAATAACAGCAAGCATTAAACTTGGCAATGATGCATAAATGCCAATCAATTTTTATGCACTTTTCTTTTTAAGTTTATTTTTAAAAGTAAGGTAATCTAAAAAGTAAATAACCCTTACCGACAGGCTGTTAAACTGGTTGCCGTCAATTGTTTTACCCAGGTTGTTTGTATAATTTTTTTCAAACTCACGGCTAAAGTTTTCGCCAACATCTTTCCAAACAACACTAAAAAAGCTTCCCTGTGCAAACTGCCAGTTAAAAACCATATCTACACTTAAGTAATTATAATTTTGATTTACGTTTTGTGTAAATGGCGTTGCAGGTGTTTGCAAGTCGCCATATTTATCCAGTTCATAAAACTGCACAGGTCTTACCTTACTCCAGTAGTGCCTGGCTCTTAAAGTAATTCCCATACGGTTAGTAAAGCTGTATTTAAAGTTGATGATGTTTTCTACACTGTTTACATTTCTTCTTGAAAAAATGATTGTGTCTCTACCGGCACCAATGTTAGCAGCCCAGCCTGATTGGTTTTTGCTGCTGAAAACATCAATAGAATTATCAATGGAGAATTTACTGCTAAAACGAATTTTTCCGGTGAAAGTATATTCAAAGTTTTTTCTTTTAAATACACCGCCGGTTCCGGCATATATACTTCCGCTCCATGAAAATTTCTTGGCTGCATTACTCTCCCACCAAAGATTTACATTAAAGCGGCCCTTATCTTTAAAAACCCTTCCATAATATCTTGGTTCATAAAAATCATTACGGTTAGGCCCGGCATTTATATTAGCACCCACCCACCAAAGCTTTTTTGTTTGTGCGTTAAAATTAAAATTGATACCGGCATTTTGATACATCATTTCTTTACGCCGTAAAATATCAATAGGCGTAACCAGCCTGCTGTAAAAGAAATTTGTATTTATTCTCATTTGATTAAACCAGCCAATTGGTTTTGTCCAGTTATAACCTGCCCATACACCCTGGTCCATGCTGTTGTTATTGGTAAAATATCCAAAATCACTTTTATCATATTTATCATTATAAAGATCCTGCCAAATATTAAATGTAAACCGGCCGCTTGATTTGGCAAAGTAAATGCTGTGTGCATACCCGGTTGTATTTTTGCCGTTTTTACCAACCAGGTTACTAATGCTTACATTTCCACCTACATTCCATTTGTTCTTTTTATCATTAAGGTCAAACAAAGCCGAGGTTACGTTTGCATCATAATCATTACCGCTGCGCCAAACATTTGTATTAACCAATGATATACTGCTGTTGTATTTCAATGTTTGGTCAAGCACCAAAATGTTGTAATTGGTTAGCGGCATGTTTTCTACCTTTCGTGTTTGTTTAGTTACATCATCTTCAAAAATGGTATATTGACTTTGTGTAACTGCATTAAGCACACCAATACCCAAACCTTTTTGTGTACGGCCGCTTATTTTTGTTGCATTAAGTATTTTGGCTTGTGCCGGATCTTTTTGTATGGTTTCGTTTGGTCCCGGCGAATATCTTTTTTTAAACCTTGGCTCTACGCCTATGCGCCGGCTGTAAAATAAATTTCCTTTATTAAACAACTCTGTGCCTTCGGTAAAGAATGCACGGTTTTCATTAAACTTTTGTTCAAAGGGTGTAAGATTTAGTACACGGTTATCGGATTGCACCTGTCCAAAATCGGGTATCAATGTCATATCTAATGTAAAGGCCTGGTTTATACCATATTTCACATCCATACCACCGTTAAATGTGGTAGTGTTTTTGTTAATGCCCGGTGCAGCCGTTCCATCGTGGTTTAAATAAGTAGAAAAATAAGGAGAGAACTGCAAACGCATTGGAGGTTTTAAATTTTGTAATCCTGTTAGCGTACCTTCCTGCGTTAAAAAACCGTTTACATTAGGGTCTATTGATTGCCAAAATAACTGCTGCCCGCTTTTTTGTCTTCTGCGAACAATATTTAACCCCCAGTCCTGCACATTTTTTTTACCGAACCTGATAGCTGAGTATGGGATGTACATTTCAAAACTCCAGCCATCATCATTAATCTTCGACTTACTCTCCCATACAGCGTTCCAGCTAAAGTCTTCGCTGTTGCCATTTAAGTTTGGCGCCTGTTTAGCATCAAACTGTTCGCCCAATGGTGTAACAAAATATTCAAAGCCGTTAAGTTTATCCTGGTAGGTATCAAAAATCACTCCTAAAAAATCATTATTACCAAAACCATCACGGCCTACTAACTCAGCAGCAATGCTGTCTTTATTTTTTTCATGTAAGTAACCACCTATATAAATTCCGGCATCATCATATAAAAAATATATTTCAGTGGCATTATCAGGGCTTTCCTGTATAAAAGGAACAGGCCTTAGTGCAATAAATTTATCTGCCACCGGCGCTTTTTTCCAGTCTGCTTCATTTAAAACCCCATCAATTTTAATGGATGATTGTATTCTTTTAGCGGCAATCTTTTTTTTAGCCGTTTGGCTATAGGCAGTTGTAGCAAGCAATATGCATAAGCATAAAGCTTTTAGCTTAAAAATTTTCATGGCTATACTTTGTTGGTTTGTTACGCATCATTCATGGCTTAATGATGCAGATACGAATTTAAACGTACTTACTACCAAATAAGTTACCGTTCATCAAACAAAAAAAGCTTTATGGTTTTATTAACAGGAAAGGCTAAACAAATAAATCGTTGTACAATTGTGCGCCCGGCACTACCGAATATTTTTCAAGATCAGTAATGCCTTCGGCAGCTAATACATCTTCATCAATAAATGTATTACCGGTGCAGGTAGTTGATGGTTTTGATAAAATATAAAATGCGGCATCGGCTATAATGTCTGCCGTGCGGCTCATTTTCATTAGCATTTCGCCACCCAATAAATTATTTACGGCAGCCGTAGCAATGGTAGTACGGGGCCATAAAGCATTTGCAGCAATATTATATTTTTTTAGTTCAGCCGATAAGCCAAGTGCAATCATGCTCATATCATATTTGCTGATGGTGTAGGCAAGATGATTTTGAAACCATTTTAAATCCATATTGATGGGAGGAGAAAGGTTTAAAATATGTGCATTGGTAGCTTTTTTAAGAAAAGGGATGCAGGCCCTGCTCATCATAAATGTGCCACGTACATTAATATCGTACATCAGGTCATACCGCTTTGATTCGGTTTGTTCGGTAGGTGTTAGGTTTATGGCCGATGCATTGTTTACCAGGATATCGATACCGCCAAATTTTTCAACTGTTTTATCAACTACATTTTGCACCTGTTCTTCAAACCGTATATCACATTGTACCGCAAGTGCCCCGCCGCCTGCGGCTTCCATTTCTGCTGCTGCGGAAAAAATAGTGCCACCCAGTTTGGGATTTTCTTCCACACTTTTTGATGCTATTACAATATTAGCGCCTTCTTTTGCCAACCGTAAACCAATGGCTTTACCAATTCCTCTTGAAGCGCCTGTGATGATAACTGTTTTATTTTTAAACTGCATGTGTACATTTTTTTCAAATCTAATATAAAATACAACAGCCCGGCCAGCAAAAAAACTAAACAAATGTTTGATTAATATTAAACAGTTGTTTAACTTTGCATTTCATTATTTTAATAATGGAATTAAACAGTAAACAGGTTACAATTATAGAAACTGCCGAAAAACTCTTTGCCGACAGGGGTTACGATGGAACATCGGTAAGAAATATTGCTGAAGAAGCAGGCATTAATGTTGCCATGATTTCCTACTATTTTGGATCAAAAGAAAAATTACTGGAAGCCTTGTTCAGCTACCGGGCCGAAGGCACTACGCAAAAACTGGTGAGCATGCTTGCCAATAAAGTGCTGAACCCCTTAGAAAAAGTGAACATGATGATTGAGTATTACATTGATAAATTTTACAATCAAACCAGTTTTCATAAAATAATGAGCCGTGAGCAAGTGGCAAGCAGGCGTTCTGCCATAGCAGGATTAATACAAGGTTTTAAAAAACGTAACCAGCAATTGATAAAAGAAATTATACAGGAGGGGCAAAAAGCCGGCTACTTTACAAAAAATATCGACATCCCCATTTTAATGTCCACCTTAATTGGTAGCATATCGCATGCCGTAACCACTCAGCATTTTTACAGGGAGATAAACAACCTGCAGGATATGCCTGAAGACCAGTTTCAAAAAATGATGAAGAAGAAACTAAATGCACATTTCAAATTTATTTTTAAAGCTATACTTACCCATGAAGTATAAAAGTATTTTATTTATTGCAACACTGTTTTGCTTTCAAGTGTTGCATGCACAGGAAAGCCGCACCCTTACCTTACAGGAAGCGGTTGACCTTAGTTTAAAAAACAGCCACAAGTTAAAATCCAATGAAGCCAAAATACTGGAGGCCACCGCAAAGGTTAAAGAAGCAGAAGAAAAAAAATTGCCAGATGCAAGTATCAGCGGTTCTTACCTGTATTTACCGGTAAAGGCAAACATCAATTTAAAATCTGGCCCGGGAAATGGTGGCGGCCCTTCTATCAACCAGGCCATTTACGGTATTGCCAATGTTTCACTTCCTATTTATAATGGCGGAAAAATTAATTATGGCATTCAATCATCAAAATTTTTAGAGCAGGCTGTAAAATTAGACGCAGAAAATGATAAGGAAACTGTTACATTAAATATTATCAGCGCCTGCATAAACCTTTATAAAGCTTACCAGGCCATTGAACTGGTGAAAGAAAACCTGCACTAGTA
>JAHBTN010000020.1 GCA_019638575.1 Ferruginibacter sp.
TAAACCCACCAGCGCCTCCGCCTTGTTTGGGCTGTGACTCGTTTACAACTATACCACGGCCTGAAACTTCAGTTCCGTTCAGGGCATCTATTGCGGCCTGACCTTCACCATCGTTTGCCATTTCAACAAAACCGAAACCTTTGGAACGGTTGTTATTGAATTTGTCAGTGACAATTTTAGCAGAAGTGACTTCTCCAAATGGAGTAAAAAGATCCTGCAAGTCTTGCTCAGTCATTGTCCAACTGAGATTTCCAACGTAAATGTTCATTTTTAAAAATTTTTAAATAAATAAAACCTAAAGACCCAGCGACAATGAACCAGAGAAACATTTACAAAAAAGCGCTCAGAGAACAATGCAGGACTGTAAAGATCATTAGGACGCTACGAAGATATAAAAAGACCGTCAAAAGCGGAATTTTATTTTTTGGGGAGCTAAAGACGCAAAAAAGCCTGTGGAAGTTGCCACAGGCTTTGTATTTTATTTCATTCAAAAACGGCTTATTCGCCTATTACTTCAAATTCTACCTGGGTAGTATTGCCGTTACCAAAATCGATGGAAGCTTTGTATGTTCCCAGCTCTTTCACTTCATCAGTGATGCTGATACGCCTCCGGTCGATTTCATACCCTCTTTGGTCCCTGATAGCACGGGCTATCTGGAGAGAGGTAACACTGCCGAATATTTTACCACTTGTACCGGTTTTTGCGCCGATTTTCAGCGGGCCTTCGCTTAACGCAGCAACCACGCTCTTGATTTCAGCCAATAACTTAGCTTCCTTCTTTTGCTGTTGCTTTTGTTTTTCACCCATTTGTTTGAGGTTAGAAGGATTAGCTTCCACCGCTAATTTCTGGGGAATAAGGAAGTTGCGGCCATAACCGTTTTTAACAGTTACCAGCTCATTAACCCCGCCCAGATTATCTACATCTTGTATTAATATTACTTGCATGGCTTCCTCCTTATTTTAAAAGATCCGTTACATACGGCAATATTGCCATCTGGCGGGCTTTCTTAATGGCCTCCGATACTTTACGCTGGTATTTCAAAGAGTTACCAGTAATGCGGCGTGGAAGCATTTTTCCCTGCTCGTTCAGGAACTTTTTAAGAAATTCACCGTCTTTATAATCGATATACTTGATACCGTATTTTTTAAAACGACAGAATTTCTTAGGACGTTTTTCCTGCTTGATAGCGGTGAGGTACTTGATTTCATTAGTCTTTGCCATAATTAACCCTCCACTTTTTCAGTTCCTGTAGGTACACCACTTCTCTTTTTAGCATTGTACTCGACGGCGTATTTATCGAGTGCAGTGAACATGTGACGCATAACGGATTCGTCACGCAGAAGCTGGATTTTCAGCTTCTCATTGAAGTCGGATGGCGCAGTGTATTCCATTACCCAGTAAAGACCAGTAGTCTTTTTTTGGATAGGGTACGCCAGTGATTTCAGTCCCCATGGGTTAGTGTGCACCACGGTACCTTTTACTTCAGTAACAAGGTCCATGAATTTTTTCTGGGCGGCTTTAAATTCTTCCTCAGAAAGCACAGGGGTAAAAATCACCATCAATTCGTAGTTGTTCATTTCCCTGATTTGTTTTGTTTAAAAAATGTTGTTTACCCGTTTTTTTTTGAACGGGCAGCAAAGGTAATGGTTTTAATGTAGAATTTGGCAATGAATTATGGATAATTTGTGACGATTTTGATACCGGCATTGTTACCAAATGGCATCATCGTTGAAATATAACCCTTTCATTGAAATGGAGCAATTTAGTTTGACCTTTGTTGAATATTACTTTTTTATTATCAATAAGTTAGGTTATTATTTATAATTTAACCTGTAAACCGGGTACCTGTTATGCGAAGGCTCGTAATAAGGCGAATTGATATAAATAAAGTTTAACTGTGCCGATGCATTAGCTGCAAATTTTTCGTCTGTTTTTTTCTTTTCATCCAGTTTGGCTTTTAAGCCGGGGTTATTTTTTAAAACTTCAGCAGCAAGGTCATCCCATCTGTAATCGCTGTAACCCTCTTTTTGTTGCAGCACCGCATCAAAAAAGTTCCAGGAAAAGAAGCTGTCATCACCGGTTGGTTCAAGCATCTCTACCAGGTACCTGTTGGCAGGCTGGTTAAGCCATATAATATAGTCGCCTTTTAAAAACCGTATTTGCTGATTCATAACAGATGTTTTCACAGCCATATTCTTATGGTGTTTTTCATAAGGTTTTGGGTAAGATTTATAATCATCAATATGGTAAGCCTGTACATCAATAATTGTGTCTTTGGTAAAACGTTGCATTTGTACACCGTTCAACTTTAATAAATCAATCACTGCCCACCAACCTTGTGGAATGATATATGCATTTGGAGCTTCAATAATATCGGCCGGTTTAAATGTATCAAAAAACTTAACCTGTTTGGTAAATGGTTTTGTACGGTCGTAATACATCCTGTTAAGACCTGTAGCATCACTTGGCTTATAAGCTTGTTCGTATCCTTTAAAAGTTACGTATGAATATGTTGTAGTATCAACATTCCATTTTAAAGGAAAAGATTTTTCGTTACTTACCAGTAACCTTGCTTTTTTACGTTCGGCAATTAATTCTTTTGCATTTAAAGATGCTTTTTCAATCATGGTTTCAGAAAAAGAATAAGTAGATAATACTCTTTGTTTATAGGGTTTCAGCATATGTGTTTCGGGCATAAAGCCAATCGTTTGAAACAAAGTTGTATAACCAGACGAATACCTGGGCGAATCATAAAACATCACCATTCCTTTTTCGGGGCCTGCAGTTTCAAAACTTACATAAGGCACCATATCCCATCCTTTATCTGCCATACTTTTATAAAGTTGAGGCTCAAATTTACTTTTTAACCAACCACCTAATTCTCCACCAAGTTTATTGTATTGAGTTGTTAGAATGGTCATTGTGTGCTGGTAATCGGCGCCGTCGCTTACATGGTTGTCTATTAAAATATCAGGGTCAACAAAGTGATAAATCTGTGCAAATGCTTTTGCATTCTTACTGTCGCTTTTTGTAAAGTCACGGTTTAAATCCAGGTTTTGAGCATTTCCTCTAAAGCCATATTCCTTAGGCCCGTTTTGGTTGGCTCTCGAATAAGAATTTCGGTTTAAGCAACCCCCAATATTATATACAGGTATAAATGCAAGGGCAACATTACCGGGTAGTTTTGTTTTATTTTTTACAATGTCTCTTACCAGCATCATACTGGCATCTATACCATCCGGCTCGCCGGGATGAATACCATTGTTTATAAGGATTACAGCTTTGTTTTGTTTATGCCATTGAAGAGGATCAAACTTACCATCATTGCTTACCATTACAAGGTGTAAAGGATAACCGGCATCCGTCATACCCATTTCTTTTACCAAAACTTTTGATGATATTTTATCTAAATTTTTATACCAGTCTATAGCTTCAAAATATGTAGCTGTTTCTAATCCATCTGTTTTTTCGAAGCGGCATTGCTGTGCGCCGGCATTATAATAAGTAAAAAAAATTGCGAGCAGTAAAATAGTTTTTCTCATGAAGGTTAATTTTTTTGAAGCTACAATAATTTTATTTTATTGTATTGCCACTCATAAAAATTATTTTAGGTACCCTGCTAAATTTATTTAAGGATTAAAATCATTTAAAGATGATGAACGATTCGTTTATCAGTTGGCTGCTGTTTATAATCTTTATAAAATACCGGCCTGTAGTAAGTGAGGCTATATCAAGATTTATATTTCTTTGACCATTTGCAACCTGCTGCCTATATACTATACGGCCGCTCATGTCGGTTATTAACAAACTGCTGTTTTCTTTTAATGGCTGCAATAATTTTACAAACAAATGTTCTTTTGTTGGATTAGGATAAACCATAGCATTTGAAAAATTATTTGCAATGCGTATTGCAATGGTTTTACTGTATTCAAAATGACCATCCACATCAACCAGTTTGAGGCGGTAATAAACCGTATTTATAATTGGCAGGTTATTATCTGTAAATAAGTAATCGGTTACATTAGTGCCTGCAACTTCCCCAATTTTATAAAAACCGGTTCCATCGCCACTTCTTTCAATTTCGTATTTTTTAAAATTGGTTTCATAACTGGCATTCCAAATTAATGAAACCGTTTCTCCATTTTTTTGAGCATTAAAAGATAAAATTGTTACAGGCAATACGCCGGTACATTGCCATACCTGGGCTACAAATTCCGGGTGGTCAATAAATGGATTGCGGTTGCCTTGTAACATATATACATCATTGTTCCTGTCAATTTCTTTTGTGCTAACAGGGTCTTGCAAATGCCATTTATACAACAGCTTCAGGTACCAGTTATCAAAACATTGGTACGATGTACCATTTAAAACACTACCTGCATTTGAATTTGATTGCCATGCGGCAATAGCGTTTTCGTAAGCGGTTGCCACATAAAAAGTAGAACGGGCAAAATCTCCTTTATATTCATCAATTGGTTCAAAAGCATTACCGGTATATTCAGTTAAATATGTGTTGGGGCCAAGCTTTGATCCGTTATTTGATGTATAACTTGGCGATGATACTTCACCAAACGGAAAATTCCCACGCATAGTGTTCACTTTTTTATCGGTTGGGTAAACGATAAACATATCACTGTACATAGGATCAACATTACCGCCAAACCATGCCCGGGGAAAAGAATGTTCCCGGTTATACCGCTCGCATTCAACAGTACCGCCGGTTCCCTTATCCTGGTAGGGCGAACCAAAATTAGATTCACATTCACTTCCTGAAGGGTTATCTGAATACATATCCCATACTATTGTTTTATTGGCGCCGTCATTTAACCTGTCATCAGTAATAAAATATGCTCCCCAAAGCCCTGTGTAAGATGGGGCAGGATTGGTAATGGTTGGTTTTATGATATTATAAAGGGCAGTTTTTAAATTGGTGCAGGTTAAGCCTGTTGCCGCATCGTAATAGTTTGCAGGAATGCCGGGCCCACCATTAAACATGGTTACAGATGCATCTAACGAACTACTGCTGTAATAAGGCTCGCCGGTACAGGCTGTTTGTGCAGTATATAAAAACAGGTAATAGGTTGAGCCGGCAGTTAGCCCTGTTTTTTTATAGATATAATTTTTACCGTAAAAAATCACTAAGCCGCCACCAATATTATCACCAACATTATAAATATTGCCATTAACCGGTGTATTACTTAAAGTATTTGTGTTTGATAAGATGCCGAGGTAATAGATATTGGTAGCCGGAGAATTGGCAGTAGTATCAAAATAAACTGCTAATTGCGTATCGGTATTGTTTAGTACAAGGCTGCTGCTGTTTGGAAGGTTAGGAGTAGTACACTGGCTGTAAGTATCGTTAATAAATGCAATAAACAGTAACGCCAAAAATAAAATCCGTTTCATGATAGAGCAGTAATCAAAATAAAAATAATTAAAAAACCCGTCAATACAGAAATGACGGGTTCAAAAAAAATATGGTACTTACAATATTATTTTGCCTGGGCGTTAATTCTTTTAGCAAGTTTGCTTTTTAAGTTAGCGGCTTTGTTCTTATGTATGGTGCCACGTTTAGCTAGTTTGTCAATCATAGAAGCCACTTTTGGTAATGCATCAGCAGCAGTTGCTTTATCACTAGCTTTTAAATCACGGATGGCATTACGGGTTGTTTTGCCATAATAACGGTTGCGTTCGTTACGCTTGGTACTTTGCCTTACATCTTTTTGGGTTGCTGCATGATTTGCCATGTAAAATCTATTTTTTGGGCTGCAAAGATAGGGGTTTCAATCATAAATGAGTAATTAAAAATGGATAATTTTTAAAAGTTGTATTTTCTGCTTTATTTAGTTGAAAATTGAGCTTATGAACAGGTATTTATTACTGGTTTTACATATTGGTTCGCTTGTTTTGCTGGGTTTTGGCTGGGTGTTGGATATTTTACATATACAGATTTCGGTACACTATTTAAATATTATTGATTTTACTTTATTCAGCGAAAAACGAAGCATTATTGGTATGATGGAAAGGCTATGGAAGGATGCCAATTACTGGCCTTTTATCCTAATTTTCGTGTTTGGTATAATTGTGCCATTAATTAAATCAGTTATTTTATTTTATGTGATATTGGCTAAAAATCCCCATCCTAAATGGCAGCATTTTGTAAGCGCCATCAGTAAATGGGCAATGGCCGATGTTTTTGCCATTAGTATTTTTGTTGCCTTTTTAGGTGCCAATGCTATGGAAAGCACAACTGCTACTCTGCAACCGGGGTTTTATTACTTTACAGGATATGTTATCCTCAGTGGTATTGTTGCCACATTTTGCGCAAAAAATGCTTTTAAATAAGGCAACTAATAACGCATATTTAACCGATATTTGCAGTCCATTTGAGCTGCGTTTTTTGCTGAAGTACAAGAGTGCGACGCCACTAATGCCTGATAGCAGTACTGCGGCACGGAACAAAAAAATAATTTCAGTTTTTTATGAAGGATTTCCAGTACATCACCAATTCTCATCCCGGATACATTGAAGGGCTTTACAACGATTTTGTAAAAGACCCCAACAGCGTGGATGTGGACATGCGTAAATTTTTTGAAGGGTTCGATTTTGCGGTATCAAATGCAGCCGCTGCTTCAAATGGCGCTGCTAAAACAACCAAAGCCGTTTCTTCTTCGCAGCTTGATAAGGAATTTGCCGTGTATAAACTGATATTTTCATACAGGCGCAAAGGGCATTTGATTGCCAAAACAAATCCCATACGTGAACGTAAAGACAGGCAGGCAAACCTTAGCCTTGCTGATTTTGGATTGAACGAAGCCGATTTATCTACTTCTTTTGCTGCAGGGCAATTTATTGGTTTACCCAATGCAACTTTAAAGGACATTCTTGCATTTTTAAATACCTGTTATACGGGGCATGTAGGTGTACAGGTAGCTTATATAACCGACCGTAAAAAACAGGAATGGCTTTTTAATGAAATAGAAAATACTTTGCTGAAACCTGTTCCGCTGCAGCAGAAAAAAAGAATACTGCAGAAACTGAATGAGGGCGTGATGTTTGAAAAATTTTTACATACAAAATATATAGGGCAAAAAAGGTTTTCGCTGGAAGGTGGCGAAACAGCTATTGCAGCACTGGATGCTATTATTAACACAGCTGCCAATAATGAAGTGGAAGAAGTGGTGATTGGCATGGCACACCGGGGCAGGCTGAATGTGTTGGCCAATATTATGGGTAAAACCTATGAGCAGATATTCAGTGAATTTGAAGGCAATAGTGTACCCGATACCACCATGGGCAGTGGCGATGTAAAATACCACCTGGGTTTTGGTAGCGATGTGGAAACAGCCGATGGAAAAAAAGTACACCTGAAATTGAGCCCCAATCCTTCTCACCTGGAAGCTGTAGATCCGCTGGTGATTGGTTTTGCACGAAGCAAGGCCGATGTATTGTATAACAGCGATTATGATAAAATTCTTCCTATTCTGATTCATGGCGATGCTTCTATTGCCGGGCAGGGTATTGTGTACGAAGTGTTGCAGATGTGTGGCCTTAAAGGTTATTACACCGGCGGCACAATTCATTTTGTAATCAATAACCAAATTGGTTTTACTACCGATTTTGATGATGCCCGTTCGGCAGATTATTGTACATCAATAGCAGCATTGGTGCATGCACCGGTTTTACATATTAATGGCGATGATGCCGAAGCGGTAGTTAAAGCCTGCCAAATAGCAACATTGTACAGGCAGGAGTTTAATACAGATATTTTTATTGATATGGTTTGCTACCGCAAACATGGGCATAACGAAGGCGACGAACCTAAATTTACACAACCACAGTTATATGCTGCCATTGATAAGCACCCTAATCCACGTGAAGTATATACCCGGTTTTTAATTGAGAATGGTGAACCCGAAGCACAGGCGCTTGCAAAAGAAATGGAACAGAAATTTTTAGGTGATTTGCAGGAGCGGTTAGATGAGGTGAAACAACATCCTTTACCATATACTTACCAGCCACCCGAACTTGTTTGGAAAAGTTTACGCAGGGCTACCGCCGATGATTTTGATGCATCGCCGGTAACAGCAATCAGTAATGATGAATTTAATTTATTGTTTAACGGCCTTATGAAATGGCCTGCTGATTTTAAGCCTTTGCGTAAGGTAGAGAAACTGATTGCTGATAAAGTGAAATTGCTAAGCGATGAAAATAAAGTTGACTGGGCTACAGCCGAATTAATGGCTTATGGAAGTTTACTGGTTGATGGAAAAGATGTTCGCATGAGTGGGCAGGATGTAAAACGTGGCACTTTCAGTCATCGCCATGCGGCTTTATACGACGAGAATACCAATGCAGAATATAACAGGCTTGATCATTTTACCGAAACCCAATCGCCATTCCGCATTTTTAATTCATTATTGAGCGAATATGCGGTTTTGGGTTTTGAATATGGTTATGCCATGGCAAATCCCAATGCATTGGTGATATGGGAAGCACAGTTTGGCGATTTTGCCAATGGTGCACAAACTATCATTGACCAGTTTATAACAACAGCAGAAACAAAGTGGCAGCGTATGAACGGAGTGGTGATGCTATTACCACACGGTTACGAAGGCCAGGGCCCTGAACATAGCAGCGCAAGGATGGAGCGTTTTTTACAAATGTGTGCCGAGTTAAATATAGTGGTAACAGATGTTACCACAGCAGCAAACTTTTTCCACCTGCTGCGCCGGCAGTTGGCATGGCCTTTTCGTAAACCGCTGGTTAATTTTTCGCCCAAAGCCAACCTCAGGCATGCCGGCAGTTACAGCAGTAAAGAAGAATTTACAAGCGGAGGTTTTAAGGAACTGATAGACGATGCTACCATAAGCGATGCGGCTGCAATTAAAAAAGTATTGTTTTGCAGTGGCAAGGTTTATTTTGACCTGCACGAACGGCAGCAAAAAGAAAACAAGAAAGACGTTGCCATCATCAGGCTTGAGCAACTTTATCCTCTGCCTCAAAAACAATTGGATGAACTGTATAAAAAATACAGCAAGGCCATCTGGTATTGGGTGCAGGAAGAACCACTAAACATGGGAGCAGCCACTTTCTTAAGGATGAATCTTAAAAATATCAACTTTTATATCATCAGCCGGCAGGCAAGTTCGGCTACAGCAACAGGGTATGGTAAAATTCATGCAAAGGAGCAGACACAAATAATAGATACTGCATTCTCAATATAAAACGAATCGCAGATTGAAATGATTAGGGCTGATTACGCAGATTTTTTGCTTCGCAAAAATGTTTTATAATGGAAGACTATAAACATTCAGAATTAACTGGTAAGATAATCGGATGTGCGATGAAAGTTCATAGAAAAATTGGCATGGGTTTTCCTGAAATAATTTACCAGCGCAGTCTTGTAATTGAATTGAAGAAAGCCGGGATTTTTTGTGAAAAGGAAGTAGAGAAAGATATTTTTTATGAAGGAATTAAAGTAGGTTCAAGAAGATTGGATCTGATAATTGAAAAGTTAGTAATTGTTGAATTGAAAGCTATAACAGAGGTTGAACCAATTTGCCACAATCAAATTCTTAACTATTTAAAAGTATTTAATATTGAAGTAGGACTTTTATTAAATTTTGGTAACACAAGTTTGCAGTACAAGCGATTTGTCAATACAAGACGATGAAGTCATCTGATCTGCGAAATCATTTTTAATAAGAATTATCTGCGATAAAAATAATCAAGTATTATGTTTAATTCTCTATCAGAAAAATTAGAATCGGCGTTTAAAAATATTAAAGGGCAGGCACGTATCAACGACCTTAATATTGCCAATACGGTTAAAGATATTCGCCGTGCATTGGTAGATGCCGATGTGAATTATAAGATAGCCAAAGAATTTACCGATAAGGTGAAAGAAAAAGCGCTTGGCGAAAAAGTATTACTATCCGTTAATCCCGGCCAGCAAATGGTTAAGATAGTGCAGGACGAACTCACTGAATTGATGGGTGGCCAAGCCAGCGAATTCAACATAAGCGGTGCGCCTGCCATTATACTTATTGCAGGGTTGCAGGGTAGCGGTAAAACAACTTTTAGTGGCAAACTTGCAAATTATCTTAAAACAAAAAAAGGTAAATCGCCTTTATTGGTGGCTGCTGATATTTATCGCCCTGCGGCCATTGATCAATTAGAAGTGCTGGGTGCACAGATAGATGTGGCAGTGTTTAGCGAAAGAGAAAACAAAGATGCAGTTTCAATTGTACAAAATGCAATTAAAGAAGCAAAGTCAAAAAATAAGAATGTAATCATCATTGATACCGCCGGCCGTTTGGCTGTTGATGAAGTGATGATGACCGAAGTTGCCAATATTAAAAAGGCAATCAATCCGCAGGAAATATTATTTGTGGTGGATAGTATGACAGGACAGGATGCGGTAAACACTGCCGCTGCATTTAATGAGCGATTGGATTTTAGCGGTGTGGTGTTAACCAAGTTAGATGGTGATACAAGGGGAGGTGCGGCCTTATCAATAAAATACACGGTAAACAAACCCATAAAATTTGCAAGCAGTGGCGAAAAAATGGATACCCTTGATGTATTTTATCCCGACAGGATGGCGCAGCGTATCTTGGGCATGGGCGATATTGTAAGCCTGGTAGAAAAAGCGCAGGAACAGTTTGATGAAAAAGAAGCTGCCCGCCTGGAAAAAAAGATACGCAAAAACCAATTTGATTTTGAAGATTTTAAAACCCAATTGCAGCAAATAAAAAAGATGGGTAATATAAAAGACCTGATGGGCATGATACCCGGCGTAGGCAAACAGATTAAAGATGTAGATATAAACGACGATTCTTTTAAAGGCATTGAAGCCATGATAAACTCCATGACTCCCGAAGAAAGGCGCAACCCCGATATTATAAACCCCAACCGTAAAGCAAGAATTGCCAAAGGCGCCGGTAAAGACATTGCCGAACTAAATGCTTTTATTAAACAGTTTGAGCAAATGAAAGGGATGATGAAAATGATGAACAAGATGCCCAAAGGCATGATGCCGGGCATGATGGGGAAAAGGTGATTTTTATAAAAACGACTTTTTAAAATAAGCCAAATGCTAAAGTAAATCGTAAAACAACGTAGTACTTGTTCCTGGCATTTTTATATTTGGCATTTCTCAACTTCGTGCCTATCTTTGTATACCTTTTTTAAGGAAGAAACCCTATTTAATAACAACCAAAAATTTCTATTTATGGCTGTAAAAATGAGACTGCAAAGGCATGGCTCAAAAAAGAGACCCTTTTATTTCATCGTAGTTGCAGACGGCAGATCGCCACGTGACGGAAAATTCATCCAAAAACTAGGTACGTACAATCCTTTAACGGTTCCTGCCACCATACAGGTCGATCGTCAAAAAGCATTGGACTGGCTGCAAAAAGGTGCTCAACCCACCGATACTGTACGCCGCATCCTTTCTTTTAAAGGTGTATTGTACCTAAAACATTTGCTGCGTGGAGTAAGCTTAGGCTTGTTCGACGAGGCAGGTGCCATGGAAAAATTCACCGCATGGATGGCCGAGCACGATTCTAATGTTGCACGCAGGCAAAGTGCTCATAAAAAAGCACGTACCGACAAACGCAACCAACCCGTTGTTAAAAAGGTAGATGCTAAAGTGGAGGCTGCACCTGCTGCAGAAGTTCCTGCTGAAGAAGCGCCTGCATCCGAAGAAACAAAAACAGAAGAATAATATACCTCTGTTACGTTAAGTCTTTAAAGTCCTGGTTTTTTATCAGGACTTTTTTTTATGTATCCGGCAGCAACGCTTAGTGCAGCTGCATTGGCGTCGCACTCTTGTACCGCATATCTTTATTCATCGTAACTCAAAATCACATCTACTTTAAAATAAACTAACTTGCAAGTGCATGAATCAATATTTTAAAATAGGTAAACTTGCGGCAAGCACCGGACTAAAAGGCGAGTTGGTGCTGCAGCATAGCCTGGGTAAAAAAACAACACTTAAAGGTGTAGAAGCAATTTTTTTAGAAGAAAAAAAAGACAGCTTCATCCCATACTTCATCCAATCAGCAAAAACAAGAAACGAAAAAGAAACCATCATCAAGCTTGAAGGAATAGATATTGTAGAAGCTGCACGTAAACTAACACCCAAAGAGGTTTGGATGGCCGAAGAAGACTTTAAAAAATTGGCCGCTAAATCATCACCCATATCCTTGCTTGGTTTTAATATCATCAGCAATGGTCAAATCCTTGGCCAAATACAGGAAGTAATTGAACAGCCACACCAGGTTTTGTGCAGCATACTTATAAATGGTAAAGAAGCTTTGATTCCGGTGCATGAAGAAAGCCTTGAAAAAATTGATGCAAAAAACAGGAGCGTTTATGTTGTGCTTCCTGAAGGGTTATTGGAAATCTATAAATGAAAGTTAAAAGTCAAAAGTTAAAATTTACCATTTACCATTCAACATTCAACATTCAAAATTTCTGCCTTTCGCATGTCTTCTCAACGCATCATAGCACATTTAGACCTTGATACTTTTTTTGTATCGGTAGAGTTGCTCAATCATCCGGAGTATATTGGTAAACCTTCGTTTGTAGGTGGGCGAGACAGGGGTGTAGTTACATCGGCAAGTTACGAGGCCCGTGCATTTGGCATCCGCAGCGGAATGCCGTCTCGTAAAGCATTGCAGCTTTGTCCGCATGCTATTCTATTGGGTTGGAGCCGCCACGAGTACAGTCGCTACAGCCGTTGGGTAACACAAATAATTGCCGATAAAGCGCCGCTTTTTGAGAAAGCTTCAATCGATGAATTTTACATTGACCTTACCGGCATGCAAAAATTTTTTAACCCACTTCAATGGACAATTGATTTGCGGCAACAAATTATGGATGAAACAAAACTGCCCATCTCGTTCGGGCTTGCATCTAACAAAATGATGGCCAAAATTGCAACTGATGAAGCCAAACCATGCGGTTATTTACATATTCCACCCGGTAAAGAAAAAGAATTTTTAGCGCCCATGAAAGTGAGCAAGATACCCGGTGTAGGCGATCATACTTACGAAGTGCTGAAAGCAATGGGTATTGTAACCATCAAAGACATCAGCGAAAAAACACAGGAAGAGCTGGAAGAAAGGCTTGGCAAATGGGGTACAGACCTTTGGTTTAAAAGCCAGGGCATTCATCATGGCGAAGTATCTTCTTACCACGAAGCAAAATCAATTTCATCGGAATACACATTTGATGAAAACAAAACCGACAGGGATTTTTTACACAGCGAACTGGTAAGGTTAACCGAAAAGATTGCATTTGAATTAAGAGAAGACGGTAAAGTAGCCGGCTGTATTGCAGTTAAAATCCGTTATTCAAATTTTGAAACCGTATCCAGGCAAACCACAATCTCATACACCTGTGCCGATGATGAAATGATACCCGTTGTAAAAGAACTGTTTGATAAACTATATATTAAAGGAGAACCGGTACGGTTGCTTGGTGTGCGCCTTAGCGAACTAACTAATGAGGCAATTCAAACAAACCTCTTTAATGATTTGGAACGAAAAACAGGTTTATATAAAGCTATAGATAATGTTAAAAATCGTTTCGGAAAAAAAATAATCAACAGAGCTTCTTCTTCAAAGCGGTAATTAACTTATTTTCGGGTATTTAATTTCTAAATACATTTTATGAGTTTACGACTTGGAGACATAGCTCCAAATTTTAAAGCCACAACATCATTGGGCGAAATTGATTTTTATGAATTCCTTGGCAATTCATGGGGAATTTTATTTTCTCATCCTGCAGACTATACGCCGGTTTGTACTACCGAACTGGGCCGTACTGCAGCATTAAAAGATGAATTTGAAAAACGCAATGTAAAAGTGCTGGCTTTAAGTGTTGATCCTATTGATAAACATATTGGCTGGATACATGATATAAATGAAACCCAACAATGTAATGTTGATTTTCCAATCATAGCCGATGACGACAGAAAGGTATCTGAGCTGTATGATTTTATACATCCAAATGCATCGGCTACTGCTACTGTACGGTCGTTGGTAATAATTGGCCCCGATAAGAGTGTAAAATTAATTATTACTTATCCTGCATCTACCGGAAGGAATTTTTTTGAAGTTTTAAGAGTGGTGGATTCGTTGCAGCTTACAGCCAATTACAGTGTGGCAACTCCTGCAAACTGGCAGAAAGGTGATAAAGTAATCATTGTGCCATCAATAAGCACAGAAGATGCTATTAAAAAATTCCCTAAAGGTGTTGAAGTGATAAAACCCTATCTGCGCTATACAGCACAGCCAAATGTAGATTGATATTTTTTAAAAGGCAGTTTACAAAACTGCTCTTTAAACATTTTTTTGTAATTGTTGCAGTAATGCCCTTATATCTTTTGGTAATTCTGCTTGCAGGTCAATTACTTTTCCGTTTATGTCTGTAAACTTTAATTGAAACGAATGTAAGGCAAGCCTGTTAAGCATTGGCCGCTCTTCATCCTCTTTTTTGCTAAGCTTAAATTTTTTTTTGATGGATGAAAGAAGTACCGGCTTGCCATCGCCATATATTTCATCACAGGCAAGCGGGTGCCCCATGTTTTTACAATGCACTCTAATTTGGTGAGTGCGGCCGGTATGCAATTGAAATTGCAACAGTGAAAAATATTTATGTTCCTGTATCACTTCATAACCTGTAACAGAAGGCTTACCACGCTTTTGTACAATATAAACTCCTTTTTGTAAACTATGTTCGGCAATTGGTGCATCAATAATACCTTTTTTTACAGAAGGAATACCAAGCACAAGCCCCTGGTAGTATTTTTCAATTTGCCTTCCTTCAAACAGGTTTGACAAGTATTTATGAGCCGCTTCTGTTTTTGCAAAGATGATGAGGCCGCTTGTATCCTTATCAAGTCGATGCACAGTAAATATGCTTCCATATTTTTCTATTAGCATATCTTTTAAAGATACCTGCGTTTGTTCCCTGTCGGGTATTGATAATAACCCGGCCGGTTTATTAATGGCTACAAATTCATTGCATTCATAAACAATATCCAATAAAAGTTTTTTCAAGGCTTATTTCTTTTTTGAAGCATTCATATATTTCAGCAGGCGAATTTCTTTTTCGCTCAGGTAACGCCACTTGCTTCGTTCTACATTTTTTTTGGTAAGGTTGGCATACATCACACGGTCAAGGCCTTTTACATCGTAACCCAAATGTTCAAATATGCGGCGTACAATGCGGTTGCGGCCGCTGTGTAGTTCTATGCCTATAATGGATTTGTCTTTGCTATCGGCATAAGCCAGGCTGTCGATGAATATTTCACCGTCTTCAAGCGTAAGCCCTTTTAAAATTTTATCGAAGTCATTTTTGGTAAGCGGCTTGTCTAATCTTACTTCGTAAATCTTTTTTATTTCGTAGCTGGGGTGCGATAGTTTTTGGGTAAGGTCGCCATCATTGGTTAAAAGTAAAACACCAGATGTATTCCTGTCTAACCGACCAATAGGATATACCCTTTCCGTAGTTGCATTTTTTATCAGTTGCAAAACCGTTTTTCTTCCCTGCGGATCATCGGTAGTGGTGATATAATCTTTAGGTTTATTTAGTAAGATATACACCAGGTTTTTAGTGACAAACAATTTTTTACCATTTAAAACAACTTCATCTTTTTCTTCAACTTTATAGCCCGGTTCAGTTATAATTTTTCCATTCACTTTCACTTTACCGGCATTTATCAGTTCAACCGCCTCTCTTCTTGAACATATACCGCAATGTGCTATGAATTTATTCAAAGGCATTTTACCTATTGCCACATTCTTGTTTGTAATTATGGGTGAAGTTGGTTTTTGTTGTACAGCCCTTTTCTTGTCTTTTTGTAAAAATTTAGAATCTTTTGTAACATTCCTGTTTTTGATAGAACTGGCCGCTTTATCAGCCATACCTGTTTTTTTAGCCTGCCTGGCTTCATACTCTTCTTTCTTTTTCTGTTCAAAAAAAGCATTGCGCTCTTTGCGGTATTTTTTCTTTTCCTGGCGAAACTCTTCTTTAATTACACTGTTTTTCTTTTTGTTTTGAAATTTTTGAAACGGCGACTGGCTCATGATGGAAGTGTTTTGCTGTTATTACAACAGTAGTGAGTGGCAAAGATAGGCTAATAATGGGGCTACATGCTAAAACAGTTAAATGTTTTTTTGAAATTTTAAAAACAGCCTCTAATAATTTGTATTAAAAAGTAAATAATCTGCTGAACAAATAAATGAAAAAGCAAAGTTTAAAATTTGCATGTAGATTTTTGCTGATTGGTTAAGAGGTTTTTTATTTTATAACTTAAATAAATTCAAGTCTTGTTTATTTATTTGGTTTTATTGGCAAGTTGCCCGCAGGCGGCATCAATATCTTTACCACGGCTGCGACGTAACCTTACATTAACCCTATTCTTTGCAAGATGATCTGTAAACAACCGGGTAGTATCTTCATCTGATTTCGAATATGGGATGCCCAAAACAGGATTAAACTCAATTACATTTATCAGGTGAGTAGGTATTTTACGATATATTTTTATTAACTCATCAGCATCTTCAATGCTGTCATTCACGCCTTGCAAAAGCACATACTCCAGTGTGATATCATTTTTTGTTTGCTCATAAAAATAGTTGAGTGCATCAACCAACGCAGCAATATTGTTGCTTTCATTAATAGCCATGATAGTATTTCGCTTTTCATCATTGGCAGCATGTAATGACAGGGCCAGGTTAAACCTTACTTTATCATCTCCCAATTGCCGTATCATTTTTGCAACGCCTGCTGTGGAAACGGTAATTCTTTTTGGGCTCATTGCCATACTGTCGCTGGCGGTAATTCTTTCTATTGATTTTAAAACATTGGTATAATTTAAGAGAGGCTCGCCCATGCCCATATAAACAATATTGGTAAGGCCGGCACCATACATTTTAAGGCTCTGCTCATTTAAAATAGCTACCTGGTCGTAAATTTCATCAAAGTGCAGGTTGCGTTTGCGGTCCATTAAGCCGGTGGCGCAAAATTTACAGGCAAGGCTGCAACCAATCTGCGATGATACACAGGCCGTATTTCTTTTTTCAGTTGGAATAATCACACCTTCCATCAAATGTCCGTCATAAGTTTTAAATCTCGATTTTAAAGTACCATCACTGCTGTGTTGTGTGGTATCGATGGTCATGGTATTGAATTCAAAATCTTCAGCCAGTTTTTTACGCAGGTCAAGCGATAAGTTGCTCATGTCATCAAAACTGCGGGCATTTTTTTTCCAAAGCCATTCATAAGTTTGTATGGCACGAAATTTTTTATCACCTATCAATTCAAAATACTCCTTCAACTCTGCAAGGCTAAGGCTACGAATGTTTTTTACTGCTGACATGCTGCAAAGGTACTGCCGGTGGATGTATTAAAAGAAATATTCTAAAAAACTTTTCCTATTTCAATTTTACAACCTAAAATTGGTTCTTAAAATCAACCATTTAAAAAATAAAATTTAAAACTACCATACAAAAACAGGAAAGTAGGGATTTTTGGCTGGAAAATTGCGGCATAAAAAGAAATGCCTGTTATGAAAAAAAATTATTTAATACTTGTAGTACTGTTTGTGATTTCATGTTCGTTTAACCGGTGTAGCTCTGATGTACAAACAATTCCCCCCGACGACTGGCCATCTGATTCAATTCGTATAGTAAAAAACGGGTTTAACTATCCCTGGGAGATTTTATGGGGCAAAGATAATTTTATATGGATGACAGAAAGGGGAGGAAAGATTAATAAGATAAATCCTAAAACAGGAGATATTGTTTTTACCGCTTCTATTGCCGAAGTGGTGAGTAATGGCGAAGGCGGTTTGTTAGGAATGGTACAGCACCCGGACTTTTTAACCAACGGGTTATTTTATGTAGTGTATAATTATAACAATGGTAGTAGCTATCGTGAAAAGTTAGTGCAGATGAAATTTGAGAATAACAGTATTCAACCTGTTAAAACCCTGTTGCAGGATATTCCGGCTTCAAGCATACACAACGGTTCAAGAATTTGGATAAGTAATGATGCCATGCCTATGTTTTTTTTCACAACAGGCGATGCATCCAACCAATCCAATGCACAAAACACTTCATCGCTTTCAGGAAAAGTATTGCGTTTACATCTTGATGGTACAATACCTGCCGATAACCCATTTGCAGGCTCGCCGGTTTGGAGTTTTGGCCATCGCAACCAACAAGGGCTTGTTGTGGCAAACGGTATCATGTATGCAAGTGAGCATGGCCCTAATATTGAAGACGAAGTGAACATTATTGAAAAAGGCCGCAATTATGGATGGCCAAATGTAAACGGCCCTTGCGATGCAGCAGGAGAATTAAGTTTTTGCACCAGCAATAATGTAAAAGAACCAATTTGGAGCAGTGGCAGCAGCACCATTGCCGTAAGCGGAATGGATTATTATAACAATAACCGTATACCTGCCTGGCAAAATAGTTTGCTGATGTGCACTTTAAAAGACGCCACACTAAGGGTGCTTACCTTAAGCGCCGATGGCCGCTCAGTTGTAAATGTACAAACCCTGTATAAAAATGTTTATGGCCGCATAAGGGATATCTGTATCTCGCCTGCCGGCAGGGTGTACCTGTGTACCAGCAATGGCAGTAATGCCGATGTGCTTGTTGAAATATCAAAACCCTGATGGTAGTGTGATTACGGGTTTACAAATGTTTTAACTTTTATTTTTCAGAAATAAATTTGGTTTATTACGAAACATTCGTAGATTTACGAAAATTTCGTAGAAATGGAAAAACTTACACATGTAGAAGAAGAAACCATGCAAGCCGTTTGGCGCACCGGAGAAGGCAATATAAAAACCTTTATGGAAAAACTGGATGAAGCCATCCCATACACCACCGTGGCATCTATCATTAAAAATCTTGAAAAGAAAAATTACCTCAGCAGCAGGCTGCTTGGCAATACATACCTGTACAAACCTTTAATAAGCGAAGCGGAATACAAGAAGCGGTTCATGGGTAACGTGGTGAAGGAATATTTTGACAACTCTTATAAAGAACTGGTGAATTTTTTTGTGGAGCAGAAAAAATTATCGGCTAATGAACTGAAAGAAATTATCAGCATGATTGAAAAAAACAAAAAGTAAAAATTTCCTGATGCCAGTAATTGCCTTATATATTTTAAAATTGTCAGTATGTCTTGCCGTGCTGTTTTTATTTTACCGCTTAGCACTTCACCGGCTTACATTTTATAATTTTAACCGATGGTACCTGTTAGGTAGTTCAATGCTTGCGTTTGTTATTCCGTTGGTGGATATATCGCCGGTACTGCAACAGCAAAATCTCTCTGCAAATTCTGTTGTACAATGGGTGCCGGTTTTCAGCAATGTACCGGCAGCAACTACATTTACAACCTGGAACTTAATCATCATCCTGTTATTAACAGGTATGGCCATCATGCTGGTAAGGTTGGTATTGCAGTTTTTCTCATTCAAAAAGATGTTGAAGAATGCAACAGTTATTTGGGGCGGTAAAGCAAAAGTTTATCATGTTGATGAAAACATCATCCCGTTTTCTTTTGGTCAGTCAATTTTTGTAAACAGTAACCTGCATACTGAAAATGAACTGACAGAAATTATTCGCCACGAATTTGTGCATGTGAGGCAGGTGCACAGTTTAGATATTATTGTGGGAGAGCTGTTGTGTTTATTAAACTGGTACAACCCATTTGCATGGATGCTTAAAAAAGCCATCAGGCAAAACCTTGAGTTTATTGCAGACGAAAAAGTGCTGCAGCACGGCATCGAAAGAAAAGAATACCAATACCTGTTACTGAAAGTGATGGGCAATAATACATACAGTATAGCAAACCAGTTTAATTTTTATTCACTAAAAAAACGTATAGCCATGATGAACAAACTTAAATCCACCAACCTGCATTTGGTGAAATTCCTTTTTGTATTGCCCATATTGGGCATCATATTGCTGTCCTTTAGAAAACAATTGAAGAAAAGCGAAACCGCTCAGTTAAAGTATGATACAGTTGTTTCTTATGATACCATTCCGCCGGCAAAAAAAAGGCCGGCCAATGTTACTGGCATTGGCATTAGCATAAAAACTAACAAGGCAACAGTAAGATTTAAAGATGGCACTAAGGAAGAGTATGACCTTAATGATGATTCGCAGATAAAAATATTCAAGGATAAATATGGCGAATTGCCACCACCGCCACCTACACCTAAGGAGCCACTTCCACCGCCACCTCCTCCTTTGCCACCTTTGCCACCATTGCCACCTGCCCCACCACCACCTCCTGCATTACCAGGTGATGTGTAGAATAAGAGTATGTTAGAAATTTGCTGCTATGAAAAAATGAACAAAAAGAAATAAAAAACTATTCTAAAAAGTTTTTTAAACCATTTATAACAATAAATAGTATGCAGGGCTAAATGCAATACAGATTATTTAGTTTTAAAAGTTAATTTTTGAAATTATGTGGCTATTATTAAATTGTCAATTTTATTATAACACGAAATTGCAGTACGCCACAACGGTTACCGATGCATTTGGAAATTACATCTTTAATAATTTGCCTGCTACTGCCGGAACAGGAACCGTATATCAGGTTGGATTTGTAGCACCTTCAGGATATAATCTTGTTTCTCAAAATGTAGGCTCAAGTGATTTTGTAGATAGCGATCCAAATACAGGCACAGGCCTTACTAATATTTATTTCTTAAGCCAGGGCCAACGCAATCTTACGGTAGATGCAGGATTAGTTCAAACAAGCCCTGCAGGTACTTCCAGTATTGGAGACTATGTATGGTTTGATGCGGATGGTGATGGCACACAAGATGCTAATGAAACCGGAGTAGGCGGAGTAACTGTTACCCTTTATAACAGTAGCGGAACTGCCATTGCGACAACTACAACCGATGCAAATGGTAAATACCTGTTCGCTAATTTGCCTGCCGGTGACTATAGCGTAGGATTTAGTAACCTGCCTGCCGGTTATAGCTTTACCAGTTCAACCGGTACTACTACCGGCAATGGAACGGTAAACAGTGATGCTAATCCCGGAACCGGAAAAACCGCTCAGTTTAGCTTGCCAGCCGCAACAAATCTTACCGGGTTAGATGCCGGTCTGATAGCCGGAGTGCCAAGTGGTTTAGGCAGTTTAGGAAACAAAGTATGGTGGGATGTGGTAACTGCCAATAATGTGCAGGATGCCGGTGAACCCGGTGTGCCAGGCGTAACAGTTTACCTGGATTATGACATTAATGGTGATGGTGATTTTGCAGATGCAGGTGAAACAGGAAATAAATCAACCGTTACCAATGCATTGGGAGAATATATTTTCACCGGCTTAAATGGTGGTGCTTACCAGGTAAGATTTACCAATCTTCCAACCGGTAGCAGCACGGTAACACAGGATTCAGGTTCTGATGATACTGTGGACAGTGATGGAAGCGCTGTAATCAATGCTACAGGCGCCAGTGTATCTACTTCCGGTATATATAATTTGCCTGCCGGAGCAGAGAACCTTACAGTAGATTTAGGTTTGGTAAATACCGCAAAAGGCTCAATCGGAAATAAAGTATGGTTTGATAACGGTGCCGGTGGCGGAACCGCTAATGACGGTATCCAAAATGGAACCGAACAGGGAGTGGCCGGTGTAATGGTTACATTGGTAAATGCAGCCGGTCAGCCGGTTGACAGAAATGGTGTGGTAACTTCTACTCCAATTGTAACTACAACAGATGTTAATGGCAATTATGCTTTTGCCGATTTAGCTGCCGGAGTTTCATTCGCTGTTAAGTTTTCTAATCTTCCTGCAGGCTTTAATGCCTCAACAAAAGCAGGCACCGGAGGCGGTGATGATAACCGCAGCGACGGTGATCTGATTAACTATATCACGCCTGCGGTTACAGTAGTAGCAAATACACATAATCCTAATCTTGATTTTGGAATTAGCAGCAGCAGGGCTGCATTAGGAAATAAAGTATGGATGGATAATGATGGTGATGGTGTACAAGATAGCGGTGAGCCCGGTGTAGCCGGTGTAACTGTTACCTTGTATCGTCCGGGATTTGGTTTAGATGGTATTGCAGGAAATGCAGATGATGCATTGCCTGTAGCCAGTATGATTACGGATCAAAACGGAAATTATCTGTTCAGTAACCTGGAAGCCGGTACTTATGAGGTTGAGTTTAGTACCATACCGGGCGGCTTAAGCTTTACACAAAGAAATACCCCCGGTGATAATGGCAACGACACCAACAGCGATGCTATACCTACAAGCGGAAATAGCTCTGTTGGCCGCACAACAGGAATTGTATTATCAGCAGGTGAAGCTGATTTGACAGTAGATGCCGGATTATTTAAACCCAAAGCAGTAATTGGAAACTATGTATGGGTTGATTCCAATGGTGATGGTATTCAGCAGCCGAATGAACCGGGTGCACCGGGTGTATTGGTTTCATTAATTGATGAATCAACCGGTAACGTGGTGGCGGTTACAGTTACTGATGGTAATGGAGGATATTTATTCCCGAATGTGGCTCCGGGTAATTATACTTTGAGTTTTACCAACCTTCCCACAGGTACAACTTTTACTACTCCTAATGTAGGTGATGATAATTTTGACAGCGATGTTATAGGTTCAACCATTACAGGTATAGTTGTAACAGCTACTACAGTAAATCTAAGCTATGATGCAGGTTTAATTAATTTTATAACATTACCTGTAAGGCTCGATTTTTCAGCAATAAAACAAGGCAATACATCACGCCTAAGCTGGAAAGTTACTGCCGAAATAAATGTACAAAGCTATACACTTGAGCGTTCTGCTAACGGGCAACAGTTTTCAGCCATTTATACCGCCACCGCTGATGGTAGATCAACTTATACAACAATAGATGCACAACCAAATACAGGCATTAATTATTATAGGGTGAAAGTAACAAATATCGATGGCAGCTATGAATACAGTAATGTGTTATTAGTGAGGTTTGATGCAAAAGGAACGGTAACAATTTTCCCTAATCCTGTAAGTTCAACTGTTTATATTCAACTTGCTGATGCATGGCAGGGTAAATCATTAAGGATTGATATGGTTAACCAGGCAGGACAGGTTGTTTTACAACGCACTGTTACCAACTGCAACCAGGTAGAAACAATTAATGTGAAAAACCTTGCAGCCGGAATATATTATTTGAAACTGATGAACGAATCTGGAACAGTTGTTCAAAAAATCAATAAGATGAATTGATTAAATTAATAAGATTTAAACGGGGATTGCAAAACAACAATCCCCGTTTTTTATTGCTTCATTGTGTAATTTATAGTACTCAATCGCATCGGTTTATTTCAATTCAACAATACTTCTCTAAATTTTGATTGAATTCTACTTCATCCTGTAAAATAAAAATGAGCATTTACTCTTTTTTAAAATAACTAATTACTTCATTTTATTTATATATCTTTTTCGCAGATTTAATACTATTGCCTTTCTTTGTAAAGCAAAAAAAATCTATGCAAACTGTATATGTTGTTGATACCATCCGCACACCTATAGGAAAATATGGTGGTTCGCTGAGTGGCGTAAGGCCCGATGACCTGTTAGCACATGTAATAAAAGTGCTGCTGAAGCGTAATGCATCAATTGATGTAAATGCAATTGAAGATGTGATAGCCGGCGCTGCCAACCAAAGTGGCGAAGATAACCGCAATGTAGCCCGTATGGCTGCTTTGCTGGCAGGATTACCTTCAACTGTAGCTGGTAATACTGTAAACAGGCTTTGTGCAAGCGGCCTACAGGCAATTATGGATGGTGCCCGTGCTATTGCCTGCGGCGATGGGGAATTGATAATAGCATGCGGTGTGGAGAGCATGAGCAGAGCGCCATTTGTTTTATCAAAAAGCAGCACAGCTTTTGGCAGGGATCAACAACTTTTTGATTCCACCCTGGGATGGCGTTTTGTAAACAAAAGACTTGCCGAAATGTATTTTCCTTATGGCATGGGCGAAACAGCAGAAAATGTTGCCAAACGATGGAACATTAGCAGGCATGCACAGGATGAGTTTGCATTTGAAAGTCAAAAAAAATATGCAAAAGCTTTAGCCGATAATAAATGGCATGATGAAATAACTCCTGTACAGGTTCAAATTGGGAAAGAAGTTTTTGATTTTGACAAAGATGAACACCCACGTTTGTCGGGCCTGGAAAAACTGGGGCAGCTAAAACCTGCTTTTCAAAAAGACGGAACAGTTACTGCAGGCAACAGCAGCGGTATTAACGATGGAGCCGCCGCCATGTTATTGGCCAGCGATGCAGCTATAAATAAATATGGCTTAAAACCCATGGCTGCCATCAAAAGTATGGCTGTTGCCGGTGTAGATCCATCTATTATGGGTATTGGTCCTGTACCTGCTACCAACAAGGCTTTACAAAGAGCAGGCCTGCAGGTAAGCGACCTGGATCTTATTGAACTTAACGAAGCTTTTGCCTCACAATCTATTGCCTGCATACACGACCTTGGCTTAGACCTTGAAAAAGTAAATGTAAATGGCGGCGCTATCGCATTAGGGCATCCTTTAGGTTGCAGTGGCATAAGAATATCTACTACATTATTATACGAAATGAAAAGACGTAAAGCAAAATACGGGCTTGCAACTATGTGTGTAGGAGTAGGGCAGGGAGCTGCAATTATTTATGAAGGTTTGTAATTTTATTCCAGGTATTTTTCCAGTTTATCATTCTCTATCATTTCCTGTTTACCCAATGCAAGGTTCTTTACCGTGCAATATCCTTCTTCCATTTCCTTGCTGCCAATAATAATTACAGTAGGAATATTTTTTTTCTCAGCATAAGAAAACTGCTTATTAATTTTAGCTGCTTCATGGTACATTTCGCAGGCAATACCTTTATTACGAAGTTGCTGCATGATGTTAAATGCAAATTCACTTTCTTTTTCTCCCATATTAAAAAACAGCGCACGGGTACCGCTATGCACTGTACCAGGAAATAAGTTCATTTCTTCCAGTACATCATATATCCTGTCAACTCCAAAACTTATACCCACACCGGTTATATTGGGTACACCAAAAAGCCCTGTTAGATCATCGTACCGGCCACCACCCCCAATACTTCCCATTTTTATTTCTTTGGGTGCAGCTACTTCAAAAATAATCCCGGTATAATAATTCAATCCTCTTGCCAAAGTAAAATCAATACTTAGGTTTGTATTTTTTGTTTTACCTAAAACATATTCTATTTCAGCAATGCCCTGTTTGCCTGTCTCTATATCTCCAATAATGGCTTTTACCTGTACAAGTTTTTCATCGTTATTGCCACTAATATTCAAATAACTTTCAACTGTATTTATTTGCTCATCGGTAAGGCCACGCTGTTGTAACTCTTCTTTTACTTTTTCAATTCCAATCTTATCCAATTTATCAATGGCAATGCTTATGTTGGTCAATTTATCGGTACCGCCACATAAAGTAGCAAGTGCTGCTAAAATTTTACGGCTGTTTATCCTTAATTCATAACCTTTAATACCTAACCTTGTAAATACATCATGATAAATATTTGCCAGTTCCACTTCATTCAGCAACGATTGGCTGCCTACCACATCGGCATCGCATTGCGTAAACTCACGGTAGCGCCCTTTTTGAGGCCTGTCGGCACGCCAAACAGGTTGCACCTGGTAGCGGCGAAACGGAAATATAAGTTTTGTGTGGTTCATGGCTACGTATCGGGCAAAGGGAATGGTAAGGTCGTATTTTAAAGCACGTTCAGTAATATCGCTGCTGTTTTTTCCCTGCAATAACTTTTCAAAACCGGCTTTCGATTTTTCGATATTCTTTTCGTTGCTGATGCCGTTGTTAAGTATCTTAAAAATAAGTTTATCTCCTTCTTCGCCATATTTACCCATCAGTGTTTCTAGGTTTTCCATGGCAGGTGTTTCCAATGGTTCAAAACTGTAAGTTTCAAAAACATTTTTAATAACAGAAAAAATGTAATTGCGTTTTCTTACAATGGCTGCCGAAAAATCCCTGGTGCCTTGTGGTATGGATGGTTTGTTTCTCATACACTGTACAATAAATGATTAGTTTTGTGTTTCTTTATAATATTACTGCAATTATTGTTGATGATTTCATAAACTTCATGATAACCTTTTTCGGGTCCATACCATGGGTCGGGCACATCTCTTTGTTGCCCGGGAAATGATTCATCTAAAAATAACCTAACTTTTGCTGAATCAAAATTATTTCCGGCAATCCTTTTCATGTCATCCAAAACATCTTCGGCCATAGCATATATGATATCAAACATATCAAAATCTGCAGAGGTAAATTTCCTGCTTATTTGTTTGCTGATGTCGATACCATTTTTTGCTGCCACTTTTATACTTAAATGATGAGGCGGTTCACCGGTATGGTATCCATTGGTTCCTGCACTATCTACCAGCCAGTTTAAACCTGCTTTTATAGCCATATCCTGCAAAATGCCTTCTGCCAGTGGGCTGCGGCATATATTGCCCAGGCATACCATTAAAATTTTCATGCGGCAAAGATAAGCAGATAGCTATTAGCGATGATATTACAAAAGCTGCACTTAAAATTTTAGAACCGGGTAAACACAAATGGCCTGTAATCTTTTTATGGAATTAATAAACTATCACATCTTACTACCAAACACGGCGCCGGTTTTGATTTTTTTGTTCAACTTCAAAACCAACCATTATGAACAGCAAATTGATTATGAAAAGCGATATCCTTGATATTGTTTTCGAACACCGTAATAAAGAGTATGGCGCTTATTGCCTGCGTAAATATTACCCCGAGCGTATTAAAATTGCAATCGGGTTTATGCTGCTTGTTTCAATAACTTTTTCGGTACTTACTTTAATGCCTGTTAAAAAAACAATGCAAACTTCTGTGTATATAATTCCCGAAACAAAAATTACAAAAGTTGATCTTACTGTAAAACAACCCGAAATAAAAAAGGAAACTGTAAAAAAGGAAAAAATTTCGCCGAAAAAGAACCCGCTGGTAAAACAAAGAATGTATGTAAGCAATACACTCATTGTGCCAAATACCGAAAAAACCGATTCAATAAAAGAGTTAAAGCCCGATGAATTAATAAGCAATACAACCGTACAAACTCCCGGCAAACAAAATGTGGTAGTACCTGTAAAAATTGATGAGGCGCCAGGTGGTGGAAATATTGAAGCGCCAAAGTTGGATGTGAACAAACCTTTTAACCAAGATGAAGTGGATGTATTACCAGGTTACCCGGGTGGATTAAATGCCTTAACAAGATTCTTACAAAAAAACCTGCAAACACCCGATGAATTGCAAAGCGGTGAAACAGTTAATGTGAGGATAAAGTTTGTAGTAGGCTACAATGGTAAATTACAAAGTTTTGTTACCATACAGGATGGAGGTGATGTATTTAATAATGAAGTGATAAGAGTTTTGAAAAAAATGCCCGACTGGAACCCCGGCAAATCCAAAGGAAAAGAGGTATCTGTGTATTACACTATTCCCGTAAAGTTTGTATCGGAGAATTAAAAGTCAGCGATTATTTTAGTATTTTCACCGTCCGGTATTAATAAATATTAATAGTAAAAAATAAAAAATGGCTCTAGAAGAATTTGAGAAAGAACAGATGAGCGACAGGGAAAAAGGCTATATAAGGATGAGGAGTATAATGGATTATGGCATGGGTTTATTATGGACAGCAATGGGTGTGTTTATCATCTTTATAAAAAAATTCAGCCTCGACCTTGCCGAGCGTTACGACTCGGGAGTCTTTAAAGTATTTGGTATAGTGTGTGTCATATACGGCATTTTCAGGATATACAGGGGATATAAGAAAAAATATTTAAGAGACAGATGAAAAAAGAAAACAACAGGCTAACAGTTATAGCTGTTATTTGTTTCTTATTGACCCTTCATTTTTTACCGGCTTGCAAAAACCAGTCGAAAGAAAAAATTGATACGGTAAAAAGCGGTACCATACATATTAGTGTTGATGAATCATTTAAGCCGGTGATGGAAGAACAGATTAATGTTTTTGAAAAAACTTTTCCTGAAGCTCATATCATTGCACAGTATAAAACTGAAGCCGATTGTTTTAAGGATTTGTTTACCGATACACTCAACCGAATGATTATTGTGACCCGTGGGTTAACAAATGATGAAGACGATTATTTTTTAGATACATTAAAATATAACCCTGCATGGGATAATATTGCTAATGATGCCATCACTATTATTGTTAACAGTAAAAGCAACGATACATTATTTACGCTGGACAGGTTGCAAAAACAAATGACCGGGCAAATTAACAGGAACCAGAGAATTGTTTTTGATGGTATGAATGCAACAAGCACGGTAAGATTTGCTATTGATAGCATTTTAAAAGGAAAAAAATTTGATACAAGTGTAGTGCAGGCGGTAAGCAACAGCCAGGAAGTGATAGACTATGTTGCCAAAACCGAAAATGCAATTGGCTTTGTTGGTATAAGCTGGATTGGGAACCCCGAAGACAGTGCACAGGTTAATATGTTAAAGAAAGTAAAAATTGCCTATGTGCAATGTGCTGTATGTGATGGGCAACCTTATGTAAAACCAATGCAGGAGAGCATCTTAACAAGGCGATACCCTTTGGTACGTGGTTTGTATTACATACTTAAAGAAAATTACAGTGGGCTTGGCAGAGGATTTGTAAATTTTTTAGAACAGGAGAGAGGGCAGCTCATTTTTAAAAGGGCATACCTGGGAACCCGGATGGATTTTGGCATAAGAAAAGTAAAGATGAATGATTAAAAGTGGAATATTTACAGAGATTTAACGGCAGGCTTTTTATAAAATTAATTATTATTGTACAGATTAAAAACAGTAAACTAAGATGAAACACCTAAAATTTACACTTATTCTTGTATGCAGCATAATGGCTGTAAATTTCAGTAAAGCACAAACTATTGAAGACGGAAAAAAGTTTTTATACTATGATAAGTTCATCAGTGCAAAGAATGTTTTTCAGCAATTATTAACAGCCAACCCGAATAATGATGCAGCAGCTTATTGGCTTGGCCAAACATTAATTGCTCCCGACGAAGACAAAGATATTGATGGTGCAAAAGCTGTTTACCAGAAAGCTTTGGCAGCAAACCCTAACAGTGCTTTGTTAAATGCCGGAATGGGGCATATTGAATTGTTGGAAGGTAAAACAGCAGAAGCCCGAAATCATTTTGAAACAGCATTGAGTCTTGGCGGAAAAAATAATGTAGAAGTATTAGATGCAGTAGGCTTTGCCAATGGCGATTTTGATTCAAAATTTGGAGATGCTTCTTATGCAGTGGAAAAACTAAAAATGGCTACTGAAACAAAAAAGTTTAAAGATGCAAAAGTGATGACAGATTTGGGAGATGCCTATCGTAAAATGGGCGATGGTGGTAATGCACAGGCAGCTTACCAGGAAGCAATGAAGATGGATCCTAACTATGCAAGGGCTGCATACCGCTTAGGAAGAATTTACCAGTCACAAGGTATAGCCCAGGAGCAGCTTTACATGAAGTATTATAATGATGCCATTGCAATGGATCCTAATTATACAAAAGTTTACTGGACACTGTATCAATATTTTTATGAAACAGATGTGGTTAAATCTGCCGCTTACCTTGATAAATACCTGGGTGCTAAAGGCAGCGATGAAACCAATGCCTGCTTCCTTAATGCCCAAATGAAGTTTGCACAAGGGCTTTTTGCCGAAGCATTAACATCAAGCGAGAACTGCATTAGTGCAAGCGCTACACCATATCCTAACTTATATGGCTTAAAAGCATACGCAGCAGTTAAACTGGGCGATACAATGAATGCAAAAAATTCATTTGAAAAATATTTCCAGGTACAAAAACCAAACAAAATTGGCCCCCGTGATTATGCAACCTATGCAAGTGTTTTGTGGGGTTTCCCCGGTAATGAAGCTAAAGTGGCTGAATATATTGATAAAGCAGTTTCATTAGACTCTGTTAATTCAAACAAGGCTGGTTATTTAAAATGGCTGGCTGGTGAATATTTAAAAAAGAAAAATTATGCCGAAGCAGCTAATCTTTACGGAAGGGTAATTAGTGTAAAACCAAATTACAGCAATGTTGATTTATTTAACGCAGGGTATAATTTTTACCTGTCAGATAAATACGATTCATCTAACCGTTACTTCACTTTATATACCGAAAAATATCCCGATGATATCCTGGGCTATTATATGCTGGGTAATGGTTATTCTGTGATTGATTCTACAGGTGCATTAGGTTTGGCAATTCCTTATTTTAATAAAACTATTGAAATAGGCGAAAAAGATACTACCAAACCAACCACCATCACAAGGCTTAAAGTTGCTTACAAATTCTTTATTGGTTATTATTTTAATGTAAAGAAAGATAAAGACTCTGCCTTGCTGTATGTAAATAAGGCTTTGGCTTTAGACCCTACAGATGAATCTATGATATCTAACAAAGAATTTATCTTAAAAACTAACCCTAACGCCCCGCCCAAGCAGGCTGCAAAAAAACCGCAGGCTCCTTCATCGCCTAAGAAAAAATAAACAGATATAAATTAAATACATTGCCAAAAACCTGTTATCAATCCGATAACAGGTTTTGTTTTTATATTGGTATTGAATATTGCTTTTGCTACCGTATTTTTGCATTAATAGCAAACAGTTATTTTATTTATGCATTTTTTTCTTTTACAAGCAACAGAGGTAAATAGCGCCTCAAACTATTTGCCAATAGGTCTTCAATTGATTTTTGCAATAGGGCTGGTTGCTGTAATTATTGCAGGCTCAAACTTACTGGGGCCTAAAAGAACTACAAATGATAAGTTGCAAAATTTTGAAAGCGGTATTGAAATAAAAGGCAATGCAAGGCAACCCGTAGCCATAAAATACTTCCTGGTAGCCATCTTGTTTGTGTTATTTGATGTGGAAGTGATTTTCTTTTACCCCTATGCGGTTAACTTCAGGGAACTGGGCTGGCCGGGGTTTATAGCAGTGATAGTTTTTGTTTCATTATTTATTACAGGCCTAATTTATATTTTTAAAAAAGGGGCATTAAAGTGGGAGGAGTAATAAAAATGAAAAATTTTTTAATAATGAATTTTGAATGTAATCAATATCTGAACTCAACAGTTTTTATTTATTCTTCATTCAAAATTCAACATTCAAATTAAATTATGAGCCGTCCGGTACAATTTAATACGCATGTAAAATTCGAAGGTATTCCCGAAGGATATATGGGAGAAGGTTTTATGGCAACTAATCTTGAAAAAGTGGTAAGCCTTGCCCGCAAAAATTCAATTTGGCCCCTACCGTATGCAACAAGTTGTTGTGGTATCGAATTTATGGCAACCGTTGCCAGCCATTATGATTTGGCCAGGTTTGGAGCAGAGCGGATGAGTTTTTCTCCACGCCAGTGCGACCTTATCATGGTTATGGGAACCATTGCAAAAAAAATGGGGCCGGTTTTAAGGCAGGTTTATTTACAAATGGCAGAACCCCGTTGGGTAATGGCAGTTGGCGCCTGTGCTTCATCGGGTGGTATATTCGATACTTACTCTGTATTACAGGGCATCGACCAGGTAATACCTGTTGATGTGTATGTACCCGGTTGCCCACCACGGCCCGAAGCCATATTGGATGGGTTTATGCGGATACAGGAATTGGTGAATGCAGAAGGATTAAGAAGAAGACACAGCGATCAGTACAAAGAATTGATGGCTGGATATGGAATACAATAAAAAGTAAAAACCCAAAGCCGATTCACTTTTTGTTTTTGACTTTTAACTTTTAACTTATGAAGTTAACAAACGAAATAATAAAACTTAAACTAACAGAAAAATTCGGAGAGGAGCTTACCGCATGGCAGGAACCTTATGGCATGCTAACTTTTACAGCATCCAAAGAACTGAATCTTAAAGTTCTTCAATTTTTATACGATGATGAAGAATTAAAGTTTAGGTTTTTAACCGACCTGCAGGCTGTACATTATCCTGGCAACAAGGGCGCAGAACTTGCAGTAGTTTACCATTTGCATAACATGGTAGATAATGTGCGGTTAAGGTTTAAGGTGTTTACCGATATTGAAAAACCCGATGTTTTTAGCGCAACAGCTTTATATAAATCAGCCAACTGGATGGAGAGAGAGACGTATGATTTTTTTGGAGTGAATTTTATCGGCCATCCAAACCTAATAAGGGTATTGAATGTAGAGGAGATGGATTATTTCCCGATGCGGAAAGAGTTTCCGTTGGAAGACCAAAAGCGGATTGATAAAGATGATGAAATGTTTGGCAGATAATAAAAACAAAACATGGCAAAAGAATCAAAATACAAGCTGCATTTTTTAGTCATCTTTATTTTTTTATTATTTGCGATGACTGTGGCAAGATTTGCAAGTTTTTATACTGATAAGAAAGGGATGGATTTAATTGGCGGGATTGTATTTGGAGTGCTGTTTATTGTTTATGCAGTTAAATTATATGAATACAATAAAAATAAAAAAAGCATTAATAGCAGATAGGGATGAGTGATCATATTATTTTACCGGAAGGAAGTATTGAAAAGCAGACCACAACGCTTAACCTTGGGCCTACGCACCCGGCTACACATGGTGTGTTTCAAAACATACTCGAAATGGATGGTGAACGTGTACTCAAATCTGTTTCAACTGTAGGTTATATACACCGGGCTTTTGAAAAAATTGCTGAGCGAAGGCCTTTGTACCAGATAACACCTCTCACCGACCGATTAAATTATTGCTCATCACCCATTAACAATATGGGTTGGCATATTGCCTGCGAAAGGTTGTTGGGTATCCAAATTCCAAAACGGGTAGATTATTTAAGGGTCATCATCATGGAACTTGCCCGTATATCCGACCATCTTATCTGTAATTCAATTGTGGGTGTTGATAGTGGCGCTTATACTGGTTTTTTATACCTGATGCAATACCGTGAACTTATTTATGAAATATATGAAGAAATATGTGGCTCCCGCCTTACTACTACTATTGGTCGTATTGGCGGTTTTGAAAGGAATTTCTCTCCTGCGGCATTCCAAAAACTCGAAAAATTCTTAAAAGAATATCCTCGTGCATTAAAAGAGTTTGAAAACCTTTTTACAAGAAACAGGATATTTATGGAACGTACTATCGGTTGCGGGCCAATAAGTGCAGAGCGTGCATTGAACTATGGTTTTACAGGGCCTAACTTACGTGCCGCCGGTGTAGATTATGATGTTCGTGTACATACACCCTACAGCAGTTACCAGGATTTTGATTTTATAGTTCCGGTTGGTTCAACAGGCGATTGTTACGACCGCTTCCTGGTACGTAACGAAGAAATGTGGCAGAGCCTTAGCATTATTGAACAGGCATTTCAAAAAGTAAAAGAATTTAAAGGCGCCGATGCAGAAGTGTTTCATGCCGATGCGCCTGATTATTATTTGCCCAAGAAAAAAGATGTGTACACCAAGATGGAAGCGCTTATCTATCATTTTAAAATAGTGATGGGAGAGATAGACATGCCTGTAGGAGAAGTGTACAGCCCGGTAGAAGGCGCCAATGGCGAACTTGGATTTTACCTGATTAGTGACGGGGGAAGAACACCATACCGTTTGCATTTTCGCAGGCCATGTTTTATTTATTACCAGGCTTTTGAAGAGTTGGTGAAAGGCGGTATGCTTAGCGATGCAATTATTACCATGAGTAGTTTGAATTTGATAGCAGGAGAGATGGACGCTTAAATAATTTTGAATGGTTAATTGTGAATGTTGAATTGAGAATTATGAATGTTGAATGATGAATTTTGAATGTTAAATGGTGAATAGTAAATGGTAAATAGTAAATGGTAAATAGTAAATAGTAAATTTTGATTTTTGATTTTTGACTTTTTTGATTTTTTTAAATCGTAAATAGTAAATGGTAAGTTTTACAGACGAAAAATTAGCAGAAGTGCAGGCGATAATAAATCGTTATCCCGAAGGGAAACAAAAAAGCGCCTTACTGCCTGTATTGCATTTAGCACAACAGGAATTTGATGGTTGGCTGGATGTACCGGTGATGGATTATGTTGCTTCACTGTTAAAAATTGAGCCAATTGAAGTATATGAAGTGGCAAGTTTTTACAGCATGTATAATTTAAAACCGGTAGGCAAGTACATGTTTGAAGTATGCCAAACAGGCCCTTGCATGCTTAACGGCAGCGATGATATCATAGCTTACATAAAAGAGAAACTGAACATTGCTGTGGGCGAAACAACAGACGATGGTATGTTTACCTTAAAAACAGTTGAATGCCTGGGCGCCTGCGGCTATGCACCAATGATGCAAATGGGTAAAATTTATAAAGAGCATTTAACCAAAGAAAAAGTAGATGCCATCATTGCAGCTTGCAGGGCAAATGCAAATTAAAATTGAAGCAGTTCTTTACAATATTGTTACTGTTGATTGCAGCCAACCTGTTTGCCCAATCAAAAGAAGAAAAATTGGTGAACACGGTAAAGGCATTTCACCAGGCCTTGATTGATAAAAATTTGGTTTCTATTAATCAGCAAACTGATAAAGCATTAAGTTACGGCCATAGCAACGGATGGGTGCAATCCAAAACAGATCTTATAAAGGATTTTGAAAAAGGATTGATAGATTATAAAAGCATTAGTGAAGACAGTATAACCATTACTTTAAATGGTAACCTTGCTAATGTGCGGTTTGTATCGGATATAACTGCTGTGTATAAAGGAACCACCAGTAATTTTAAACTAAAGGTGCTGGAAGTGTGGATGAAAAAAGGAAAGCGCTGGATATTGTTTGCAAGGCAGGCTGTAAAAAATTAAAAACTCAAATAAGAAACAAAATTGAAAGCTTTCTTTTTTTTGACATTTGATTTTAACTTTTGACTTAAATAATGAGAAAATTATTATTAGAAAAAGCACATGTTGAAGGCATTCGTAGTTACGAAGTATACCGCCGTGAAGGTGGTTACCGCAGCGTGGAGAAAGCTTTGAAGATGGCGCCATCCGATATTACGGAAGAAGTGAAGAAAAGCGGATTAAGAGGCCGTGGCGGAGCTGGTTTCCCTACAGGGCTTAAATGGAGTTTTTTGGCAAAGCCCGAAGGTATTCCCCGCCACCTGGTGGTGAATGCCGATGAAAGTGAGCCCGGTACTTTTAAAGACAGGTACCTGATGGAATTTATTCCGCACATTCTTATAGAAGGGATGGTGGTTTCGTCTTATGCATTGGGTTCAAATGTTTCGTACATATATATACGTGGCGAGTATGCATGGATTGTTGATATTTTGGAAGAAGCGATTGCCGAAGCAAAACAGAATGGATTTCTTGGAAAAAATATTTTAGGCAGCGGTTTCGATTGTGAAATATATGTACACCGTGGCGCAGGTGCTTATATCTGTGGCGAAGAAACTGCTTTGCTGGAGTCGCTGGAGGGAAAGCGTGGTAATCCAAGAATTAAACCTCCGTTTCCGGCGGTTAAAGGTGTTTGGGAAAGGCCTACAGTGGTTAATAATGTTGAGACCATTGCTGCCGTTGTACCTATAATAAACGATGGCGGTGAAGAATATGCAAAGATTGGTGTAGGTAAAAGTACCGGAACAAAACTGATTAGTGCATGTGGTAACATAAACAAGCCCGGTGTTTTTGAAATTGATATGACCATTTCGGTAGAAGAATTTATTTACAGCGATGAATATTGCGGTGGCATACCCAATGGAAAAAAATTAAAAGCATGTATCCCCGGCGGATCATCGGTACCAATACTGCCAGCCAATTTATTATTAACTACAGCCAAGGGCGAAAAAAGAATGATGAATTACGAAAGCCTTAATGATGGTGGCTTTGCAACAGGCAGCATGATGGGCTCTGGTGGTTTTATTGTGTTGGATGAAGACCAGTGCGTAGTGAGGCATACTTATACGTTGGCCCGTTTTTATCGCCATGAAAGTTGCGGACAATGTAGTCCTTGCAGGGAAGGCACCGGGTGGATGGAAAAAATTTTGCTGAACATTGAAAATGGCAAAGGAAAAAAATCTGATATAGATTTGTTGTGGGATATACAGCGAAGGATTGAAGGCAATACCATATGCCCTCTGGGTGATGCAGCAGCCTGGCCGGTAGCAGCAGCCATCAGGCATTTCAGGGATGAGTTTGAATGGCATGTGCAAAATCCCGATGAATGTTTAAAAAGAAATTTTGGTTTGGCTCACTATGCAGATGCGATACATGTGCCGGAGATAGCGTAAGGCAAAAGTGAAAATTCAAAACAAAAAAGTGAATACAGATATTAAATATCGTTGTTATCAATTTTCACTTTCAGTTATAAGATTTTTGAAATCTGGTAAATGAGATAGTTTAAGTTTGGTTATGGTGAAGCAGTTAATGTGTTCAGCTTCGTAAGTTGGTGCTAATGTTATTGAAGCAAAAAACAGCTCTACAAGGATAGAGTTTAAAAGGTATTACGAAATTGCATTAGAGTCATGTAATGAGTCGAAGTATTGGATTTGTTTATTAAGAGATGGATTTGAGTTGAAAGATGAAATACTGGATAAGATATTAAAAGAAGCGGATGAATTATCAAAAATTTTGGCAGCATCAGTAATTAAATTAAAACAAACAAGCAGTAAAACTGGAAAATAAAAAAGGTGAAGTTTGAGAATAAATAATATTAATTCAGTTCACAAACTTTTAGGATTTGACTTTTAACTTTTGAATTAAATATGGCAGATGAGATTTCAAAGATCATTGCTTCAATTATTTTAAATACTAAATAGTCGAATGTTTTAATTTTTGACTTTTTAATTTTGACTTTTTGATATGTCTGAAGAAATAAAAACTTTTAAAGTAACCATCGACAACATCACCATTGATGTTGCGCCGGGCACTACTATATTAAATGCGGCAAGGCAGATAGGAGGAGATGTAACCCCGCCGGCCATGTGTTACTATAGTAAGTTGGAAGGCAGTGGCGGCAAATGCCGTACCTGCCTGGTGGAAGTGGCAGCAGGCTCTACAGCCGACCCAAGGCCTATGCCTAAACTGGTGGCCAGTTGCCGTACAACCGTTATGGATGGCATGGTAGTAAAAAATATCACCAGCGATAAAGTATTGGATGCAAGAAACGGCGTGGTTGAATTTTTATTAATCAACCATCCGCTCGATTGCCCCATCTGCGACCAGGCAGGCGAATGCCATTTACAGGATTTGAGTTACGAACATGGTACAGAAGGCACTCGTTACGAATTTAAAAGAAGAACATTTGAAAAAGAAGATATTGGTCCATTGATACAGCTTCACATGACAAGGTGCATACTTTGTTACCGCTGCACTTATGTGGCCGACCAGATAACTGATAAAAGAGTACATGGCATTTTAGACCGTGGCGACCATGCAGAAATATCTACCTACATTTCAAAAGCAATTGACAATGATTTTAGTGGCAACATGATTGATGTTTGCCCCGTAGGTGCTTTAACCGATAAAACTTTCAGGTTTAAAAACCGTGTATGGTTTACCAAACCCGTAGATGCACATCGTGATTGCGAAAACCCCAAATGCTGTGGTAAAGCCACTTTGTGGTTACGTGGCGATGAAGTTTATCGTGTTACTACCCGTACAGATCCCTGGGGTGAAGTGCAAAGTTTTGATGGTAAACCCGGATGGATTTGCAACACCTGCCGCTTCGAAAAAAAGAAAACAAGCGACTGGGTGGTAGAAGGCTTAACCACTATCAGCCGTCATTCTGTAATTGGCGCTAATAAATATGCAAAATTGGAAATGCCTAAAGATACCATTAAAGAAGTGCTTGATGGCCGGGATCCAAAATTGCTGATGGACATTCACAGCGTTAGCGGTGTAAATAATCCCGAAATTTATTTGAGTGAATTAGACAGGCCGGCACATATAGAAGATTTTGCAAAGCCAACCGAACATAAACTTGATAAGCCGGGTCAACCGTCTTTATTAAATGAAGAAAAAAAATAAATAAACAGTATTATGCTTTTAGCAATTGATATGGCATTGGTTATTGAGAAATTGGTTTTGATTGTCATTGTAGTGATGGCATCATTAGTGATTGCCATGTACACAACTTTTGCCGAAAGAAAAGTGGCGGCCGTTTTGCAAGACCGCCGTGGGCCAAACAGGGCCGGTCCGTTTGGAATATTACAACCGCTAGCCGATGGTTTGAAATTATTTTTTAAAGAAGAAATCATTCCTAATTTTTCATCAAAAGCATTATTCATATTAGGCCCTTCGTTGGCAATGTTAACAGCCATCATGACCGGGGCAGTAATTCCCTGGGGCGATAAAGTTCATTTTTTTGACAGGGATATTTCGTTGCAGATTGCCGATGTAAACATGGGCATTTTGTATGTATTTGCCGTAGTTAGCATGGGAGTGTACGGCATCATGATTGGTGGATGGGCTAGTAATAATAAATATTCGCTGATGGGTGCCTTAAGGGCAGCATCACAAATTATAAGTTACGAACTGGCCATGGGCATTTCGCTGATTGCATTGCTGATGGTAACAGGTACGCTTAGTTTGAAAGAAATGGTGGTGGCACAACAACAAGGTTTATGGAACATCGCTTATCAGCCACTTGGCTTTTTAATATTTTTAATTTGTGCCTTTGCAGAATGTAACCGTACACCGTTCGACCTGGCAGAAGCAGAGAATGAACTGGTAGGCGGTTACCATGTTGAATATTCATCTATGAAATTGGGCTTCTATCTTTTTGCTGAATATGTAAACATGTTTATCAGCAGTGTAGTGATGGCTACTTTATTTTTTGGCGGATATGATATACCATTCTTAAACGAAGCAAATTATGACCAAAACTGGATGGCATTATTTGGTGTGCTGATGTTGATGGCAAAAGTGGTTGGCTTTATATTTCTGTTTATGTGGGTAAGGTGGACGATACCAAGGTTCAGGTACGATCAGTTGATGAATCTTGGCTGGAAGGTTTTGATACCATTGGCATTATTCAATATGTTGCTTACAGGTGCATTGGTATTATTAAAACACAATGGCTGGCATTTTTAAATTTTAAAATTCAAATAACAGGAGCCTTTCTTAATTGATACTGAAACAAAAGGGCTCCTTTGAAAAATAAAAGATGAACGCATTAACAAACAGGGCAAAACCGGTTGACCGCCGAAAGATGAATTTCATGGAGCGGATTTACCTGGTGGCTATTTTTAAAGGTATGATGATAACCTTCAGCCATATCTTTAAAAAGAAACCCACTATCAACTATCCCGAAAAAACAAGACCATTCAGTCCTGTGTTTCGTGGTTTGCATATTTTAAACAGGGATGAAGAAGGCCGTGAAAACTGCACGGCATGCGGTTTGTGTGCCGTTGCCTGCCCGGCCGAAGCCATCACTATGGAAGCAGCTGAAAGACAACCCGGCGAAGAAGATTTATACCGTGAAGAAAAATATGCAGCACGATACGAGATAAATATGCTGCGTTGTATCTTTTGCGGCTTGTGCGAAGAAGCCTGCCCAAAAGATGCAATCTATTTAAGCGAAACATTTGCGCCATCAGATTATCAGCGCAAGCAGTTCATTTATAAAAAAGAAGATTTATTAATACCTCACCCTTTAAAACAACCTGAAGAATATAAAAAAGCTTTAGGCAATAAGGTTAAAAGAGAAAAGGCTAACTAAGTTTATGGGCATTACACAAATATTATTTTGGGGTTTATCGGTACTTGCCATTTTTGCTGCAATAATGGTTGTTGCCAGCAAAAGCCCGGTGCACAGCATCCTGTCGCTGATAGTGGTTTTCTTTGCCATGTCGGGCCATTACATTTTATTGAATGCACAGTTTTTAGCCATTGTAAACATTATTGTGTATGCAGGCGCCATTATGGTATTGTTCTTATTTGTAGTGATGCTGATGAACCTAAATGCAGGTTCGGAACCACAAAAACACCGTATGCTGCAATTTGCAGGTTTAATATCTGGAGGATGCCTGTTCCTGGTTATCATATCGGCCATTTCTGAAACTCCGCAGGCTGCAGGCAATGTTATGATTGGCACCGGCAACAGTGGCTTAATTAAAAACCTGGGAATGGTATTGTTTAAAGATTATGTAATTCCTTTTGAAATAAGCAGTATATTATTTTTAAGTGCTATGATTGGGGCAGTGATGATTGGAAAAAAGAATTAAAAAAAGTCAGAAATAAAAAGTGAATAGACCTGTTAGGTTTTCACTTGTAACTTTTGAATAGATATTATTATGGAAATTAAATGGTATATCGGTTTGGCGGTGGCGCTTTTTTGTACCGGGGTAGTGGGGGTATTGGTGCGCCGCAACTCCATCATTATTTTTATGTGCATAGAGCTGATGCTGAATGCAGTGAATTTATTGCTGGTGGCTTTTTCAAAAATGCATGCTTCATCACCTGCGGCCATAGCCGATCCATCCATAGTTAGCAATGCACAGATATTTGTATTCTTTATTATGGTAGTGGCGGCAGCAGAAGTAAGTGTTGGGTTGGCCATTATTGTAATGCTGTACCGTAATACAAGGTCTGTAGATGTGAATTTCCTTAACCGTTTAAAACATTAAAAATTAAAAACAAAAATTTAAGCGCTGGCTTTTTTTTTGACTTTTTAAATTTTCACTTTTGAATTTTGATTTTGGCTTATGAGTAATATTTTAAAATTTATTTGGCTGATACCTGTGCTGCCGTTGCTGGGTTTCCTCATCAACGGGTTGGCAAGGAAACAGGTTTCTAAAACCATGGCAGGCATCATTGGTAGTGGTACTGTATTGGGCGCTTTCTGTATAAGTATTTTGGTTTTCTTTTCTGTAAAAGGCGGTAATACGCATGTAGCCCATTATTTTAATTTTATTGATATCAATTCGCTTAAGATAGGTTTCGATTTCCAGGTAGATCAACTCACTTCAATATTTCTTTTAATTATAACCGGTGTAGGATTCCTGATACATGTGTATTCAACTGCTTACATGCATGGCGAAGAACCAAAAGATTTTGCAAAGTATTTTGCTTACCTCAATCTTTTTGTATTCTCGATGCTGTTGTTGGTAATGGGTGCCAACTATGTAATCATGTTCATGGGGTGGGAAGGCGTGGGGCTTTGTTCGTACCTGCTCATTGGTTTTTGGTTTAAAAATACCGATTTCAATAATGCAGGAAAAAAAGCATTTGTAATGAACCGCATTGGCGATTTTGGTTTTTTACTTGCTGTGTTTTGGTTAATAGTAAAAGTAGGTTCGGTTGATTATCACCAGGTATTTGATGCCGTAGCAGTAGCAAAAACAAATCCACTTACCACATTCGATGTAACCGGCATCACCTTACTTTTATTTGTTGGCGCCATGGGTAAAAGTGCACAAATACCATTGTACACATGGTTGCCCGATGCAATGGCAGGCCCCACACCTGTTAGTGCATTAATACATGCTGCCACCATGGTAACCGCCGGTATTTATATGATTGCACGCAGCAACATTTTATATACCCTGGCTCCGGTTAGTCAAAATGTAGTTGCCATCATTGGCTTGGCAACAGCTATATTAGCAGCAACCATTGCCTTAAAACAAAATGATATAAAAAAAGTATTGGCTTACTCTACCGTAAGCCAGTTGGGATATATGTTTTTAGGATTGGGTGTGGGCGCATTCACCGGTGCTGTATTTCATGTAATGACGCATGCATTTTTTAAAGCATTGTTATTTCTTGGTGCAGGCAGTGTTATTCATGCAATGGACAGCGAACAAGATATTCGTAATATGGGTGGATTGAAAAAATACATGCCAGTAACACATATCACTTTCCTGTTGGCATGTTTTGCCATTGCTGGTATGCCACCGTTTTCGGGTTTCTTTTCAAAAGATGAAATACTGGCCGGCGCCTTTGCCAAAAGCCCGTTATTGTGGGGCGTTGGCGTTGCTGGCGCTGTAATGACGGCTTTTTATATGTTCCGTTTATATGCCATGACTTTTCTTGGAAAATTCAGGGGAACAGAGAAACAAGAAAGTCATTTACACGAAAGCCCCAAAGCCATTACAATTCCATTAATCATATTGGCTATTTTATCAGTCATTGGCGGATGGGTAGGCATACCGGAAGTATTTATGCATGATGGCCACTTGCTTAATGATTTTTTATCACCGGTGTTTGAACAAAGCAAGGCTATCACACATGAGCATGTGTTAACCCATTCCACCGAATATATCCTGATAGGCACTTCGGTAGTGCTTGCACTGATTGCTTTGTTGTATGCATGGAACAGGTTTAGCAAATATCAAAAAACCGGTAAAGAAGAAACCGGGCTTGGAAAAGTGCTGGAGAATAAATGGTATGTTGATGAATTGTATGATGCTGTTATTGTGAAACCGGTGCTGTCGGTTGCCAGGTATTTAAATAATGTGATGGAGAAAAAAGGTATTGATGGGTTTGTTAATGGTGTTGGCAAGGCAATCAATTATGGTAGCCGTCAGATAAGGCTATTACAATCGGGGCAGGTAGGCGCTTATATACTAATGATGGTATTGGGCATACTGCTGTTTTTTATTATGCAATTATATTTATAATAATAGCATACATGATGATGCATGAAAATGGTTTGAAAATAAAATCAGGTATAAGAATATAATATGGACCCAAAAAATATTTGGATAACATTTCCCGAGTTGTTGATATGGTTTCCGCTGGTAGCGGGCCTGGTGGCATTTATGATACGCAACCAAAAGAAAGTAAAGGCATGGGCCATCATTTCATCTTTCATCACACTGGCAATATCGGTAACAAGCCTTATTTATGCCGATGCTTCAAAATATTTTTATTACAACAACGTAAGTTATTACTGGCTGCAATATATTGGCAGCAATTTTTCAATTGGGCTTGATGGAATGGGGCATTTGCTTACCGCATTAACCGCTCTTTTGTTCCCAGTTATATTTATTGCAACCAACAAAACCAACTACAAATACAGTAATGTTTTTTATGGGCTGATGTTGCTTACACAATCTGGTATGATGGGTGTTTTTGCAGCAATGGATGTATTGGTGTTTTATATTTTTTGGGAGCTGGCAGTTATCCCAATTTATTTTTTATGCAGCCGGTGGGGTGGCAAAAGAAGGATACAGGCCACTTTCAAATTTTTTGTATATACGTTTGCAGGCTCATTGCTTATGCTCATTGGTATCTTGTATGTTTATATGCACACTGCAGGCACCGATTATGCAAGCCATTCTTTTTCTATGAATGCATTTTATGCAGCATTGCTTTCAGCCAAAGAGCAAAACCTTGTATTTTGGTTGTTCTTTATAGCATTTGCTATAAAAATGCCGGTGTTTCCATTTCATACCTGGCAGCCCGATACTTATGAACAGGCGCCTGCATCTGCAACAATGGTGCTTAGTGGCATCATGGTAAAAATGGGTGTATTTGCTGTTATACGTTGGATACTGCCAATTTTTCCCGAAGCAGTTAACAAATTTGATAATATAGTTATCGGCCTATCGGTGATAGGAATGCTGTATGCAAGCCTTATTGCCATTAAGCAAGACGACCTGAAACGTTTTGTTGCTTATTCTTCTATTGCACATATTGGATTGATGTGTGCAGCCATATTTACAAAAAGCGAAACAAGTTTACAGGGCGTGATGGTTCAGATGTTTAATCATGGTATCAATATCATTGGCATGTGGATAGTGGTTGACCTGCTTGAAAAAAATGCCGGTACCCGTAAAATTTCTGAACTGGGCGGTGTTGCTCACAAAGCGCCTGTGCTTACCATCTTCCTGGTAATAATTGCATTGGCAAATATTGCATTGCCATTAACCAATGCATTTGTGGGCGAGTTTATGATGTTTGCCGGTTTATTCAAATTCAATATGGTTTTTGCGGCTGTGGCATTGGTATGTATAATACTGGCAGCAGTTTATACTTTAAATATGGTGCAAAAGGTTTTTTATGGCGAGGCTAATACCATTACGGAGAAAATGCTTGATATTTCATTTAATCAAAAACTGGTATTGGCAGTATTGGTGGTATTTATTTTCCTGTTTGGCGTTTATCCGCAACCGGTTTTTGAACTAACAAAAGAAACCATATCGGCATTATTAGTAAGAATTAAATAATTAAAACAATATAATTCCCTCAGGGGAAAAGGGGTTATGAACACTATAATATTAACAGCAATCTGGGGCGTAGTGATGATGTTGGGAGGAGCATTTATTAAAAATAAAAGTTTGCCCAGGAACCTTGCAATCTTCGGGTTGTTGGTTATCCTTATTTTCAACTGCATTGAAATGAACAGGGGCGAATCGTTCTTTAATATTGATGTAAGGAATATGCTTCACTTTAACAGCTTTAACCTTACGTTCATTTCTGTAGCACTGGGCTGTACACTGCTTTTTCTTTTACTCAACGGCAGAGATTTTGAAAAGATAGGAGAACATGTATCGGAATATTTTGCCTTATTGTTTTTTATTTTGAGCGGCATTGCAATCATATCTACATTCAATTCATTATTGCTATTATTTATCGGGATAGAGATTGTATCCATACCATTGTATATTTTAACTGGTAGTGATAAACGAAACCTGAAAAGCAATGAAGCTGCACTAAAATATTTCCTGATGGGCGCCTTTTCTACCGGCATTATGCTATTAGGTATTGCATTTTTGTATGGCGGTAGTCAGTCCGGATCTTTTTATATTGATAATATCATCAGCGGCAACGGGCCCATGCCCGCCATGATAGCTACGGGTTTGGTATTGCTGCTGGTATCTATGTCGTTTAAAGTATCGGCTGCACCATTTCATTTTTGGACACCCGATGTGTACGACGGTGCTCCTACAGTGATAACATCTTTTATGGCAACGGTTATAAAAGTTGCAGCATTCTTTGCATTTGTTAGGCTTTTTGAAAATGCTTTTGGCACAATGCATAGCCAATGGCAAAACCTGGTGGTTATATTAATTACCGCTACTTTATTATTTGGTAACCTTACTGCAGTATTTCAGCAAAGCGTAAAACGTATGCTGGCATATTCAAGTATTGCACAGGCAGGTTTCATGCTGTTCTCATTATTTGCTTTAAATAATCTTGCAAAAGAAGGTTTGGTACTGTATGCAGCAGCTTACAGTTTGGCAAGCATCGGCATGTTTGCCATCCTTGTAAAAATGAAAGACTATACGGTTGATGGATTTAATGGGCTTGGAAAACAGCAACCGGTTTTGGCGGTAACAGCCACCGTATTTCTTTTATCCTTAACCGGTATCCCTTTAACTGCCGGTTTTATGAGTAAGTTTTATATGCTTAATGCAGCAGTGCTAACAGGTCATCAAATTTGGCTGGTAATTTTTGCTGTGATATGTGCAGCTATCAGCGCTTATTATTATTTCCGTATCATACAATCTATGTTTTTTAAAGATGTTTCAGATGATGTGGTTTTAGCCGAAGATATTACCCCGGCATTTAAGATACTGCTCATCATCACTTCTATCCTTATTATAGGGTTAGGCTTGTTTCCAACAATGCTTACCAACTGGCTGTATTTTTAATACCTGTACCGTTTATAAAAGTTTTGCCTGTTAATTATTTTGAGTGCTTAACTTTAGGCAGAATTATTTTATATACTCATGACTTTTAAAGACACACTGTCTCTATCGTGGCGAAATATTTCGGGCAATAAATTGCGTACTGCAATAACTGTGGCTATTATGGCCCTGGGAATATTTGCATTGATTCTTATCATCACATCAATAAAAGCAGCAAGTAATAGTCTTACCACTAGTTTTTCAACTATGGGAGCTAATTCATTTAGTTTACGTTACAAAGACAGGAATATTAGAATTGGCGGTGGCGGCCGACGTAGGGAAAGTACCAAAACATCCAAATCATCAGCACAACGGGTAAAAAAATCAAACCTGGGTAAAGTAATCACTTACGAAGAGGCAAAAGAATTTAAACAGCGATACGATTTTCCGGCAAAGGTGAGCCTGGCATTAATGGGGCCACGTAATATTGTTTGCAATACCGATGCCCGAAAAACAAATCCCGATGTAGCCATACTGGGTGGCGATGAAAATTATCTTGAACTAAATGGTTTTAATATTGCTTATGGCAGAAATTTTACAGAAAAAGAAGTAGAATCGGGCAGAAGCATCTGCATGCTTGGCAGCGGCGTAGCTCAAAAACTATTTCCTGATAATCAGGAAAAAGCTATTGATAAAGTAGTGAATGTAGATCATATACCTTACCGGGTGATTGCCGTTTTGGAAGACAAAGGCTCCAGTGCATTTTTTAATACCAGTAAAATAATTGTTACCTCTTATAACAACATCAGGCGCTTGTACTCATCAGATAATGCATCATTTAATGTAGGAGTAATGGTGCCTGATATAAAAATGATGGATATTGCTATTGGCGAAGCTAAAGGCACCTTTAGGCCCATTAGGAAACTGGATGTAAAGGAAGAAGAAAACTTTTATATTGATAAAAGCGACAGTATTGCCGAAGCATTACTCACCAACCTGGGCTTTTTAGAAAAAGGCACCATTGGCATAGCTTTTATTACATTAATTGGCGCAGCTATTGGGTTAATGAATATTATGCTGGTAGCCGTTAATGAACGTACAAAGGAAATTGGGTTGATAAAAGCTTTAGGTGGCACAAAAGACGATATCAGGTCGCAGTTTTTGTATGAATCAGTTTTAATAAGCCTGCTTGGTGCCGTGGTTGGTATAGTGTTAGGAATTGTACTTGGCAATGGTGTTGCATTACTTTTAAAGACAGGTTTTGTGGTTCCCTGGGGATGGGTAATTGCCGGTATCATTGTATGTACAATAGTTGGTCTTGCAGCCGGCCTTTACCCGGCTTATAAGGCTTCAAAATTAGATCCGATTGTGGCGCTCAGGTACGAATAGGGGATTGAGATTACAAGATTTTGCCAATGCATTTAGTAATATTCCCAACCTTTTTAAGGTATTTATTAACAATATTGTGTAATTTATACATTTCGGCATCGTAAAAAAATATTTTTTAAAACAAAAATTTCGTAAGTTGTAGCCCTTAATATTATGGTACCAGTGATTTATTTGCCAGTATCTTATTTTATAATTAATTTATCTTGTACATTTAACAACCGTGTGTATATTAACTATCCTATATTTATCAATTAACAAAAATTAATTTTTCCAAAACTAAAAATCAGAATTTTATGGCAGAGACTACATCAACTGTAAAACCAACAACATCAGTACAGGCAAAAAAATCGAGCAACATCATTTCGTTGATTGCGCCTATTTTATGTTTAATAGCAGGATACTGCATCTGGCGCTTTGGCCTGGGTAATGGATCAAACTTTGGAAGCGGTGGAGAAAACGGTGGATTTTGGCCCGACAGGCACGACCCAAAATCTGCATTAAGTAAAATGTACCTGGGAGGTATTATTGTACCTGTTTTAATTGGTACCTTTTTAACCATGATTACTTTTGTAATTGAAAGGTTCATGACCATTTCAAAAGCAAATGGCACCGGTAACAATGCTGATTTTATCCGCAAGGTTCAATACCAGTTAGCCAATAAAAATGTTGATGCTGCATTAGCAGAATGCGACAAACAAAAAGGATCAGTAGGTAATGTAATGAAAGCAGGTTTGCACCGATATAAAGAAATGATTTCAAATACTGAACTTACCACCGACCAAAAAGTGATGGCCATACAAAAAGAAGTAGAAGAAGCTACCTCTTTGGAACTGCCAATGCTTGAAAAAAACCTGGTTTTCCTTTCAACTATTGCTTCGCTGGCAACCCTTATCGGGCTGTTAGGAACGGTGGTTGGTATGATACGTGCCTTTGCCGGCCTGGGTGCCGATAGTGGTGGAGCCAACTCAGCAGCACAGTTGTCAATAGGTATTTCCGAGGCGCTTTACAATACGGCATTAGGTATCGGTACTTCAGCATTCGCCATCATGTTCTATAACATTTTTACAACTAAAATTGATGGTATCACATATGGTATTGATGAATCTGGTTTTACTTTAACACAAACTTTTGCCAGCCTGTACAAATAATGTATGGAAAGTGAAAGGATTTGTATCTTTTATAGTACTGCATAAGCAGTAAAATTTAAAAACAGATAATTATGCCAAAAGTAAAAATACCACGCAAGAGCACAACCGTTGATATGACGGCCATGTGCGATGTGGCTTTCCTGCTGTTGACATTTTTTATATTGGCAACAAAACAGAAGCCGCCGGAAGTACTTGCAGTAAAAACGCCTACATCGGTATCGGCTACGGCCGCACCGGATAAATCCATTTTGATTACCATGACCAAAGAAGGAAAGGTATTCTTAATGTTTGGCGACGACACAAAAAAAGATAAGATAATTGAAGATTTCAACACTGCACGTAACCTTCAGTTAACACCAACCGAGTTAAATAAGCTTAAACATATGCAGTTTATAGGATTGCCAATCAATAAGCTTAAAGGTGCTTTGGATCTTGCCCAGGAGCTACCTGCATCGCAGCAAGACGGAATTCCTACCGATAGCACAAATAATGAGTTGGCTATGTGGATGCGGAGCGTAACCAATGCATATGCAGGCGGCGACCAGCGGGAACTGGAGAAAATGTTGCTGGTAAAAGGTGATGGAGAAACGTTGTATCCTGTATTCAGAAATATCAAGGAGGCTTTTAAAGCTAATGATATTTACAAATTCAGAATTGTAACTGAGGGTGAGCAGGTGCCTGTTGGATCAGAATTATATAAGACAGGGATAACCACCAGTAAATAATATTGAAAATTAAAAAATAGTATTATGGCAGAAATGGATACCTCGTCGGGTGGCGGACATAAGAAAGGCCCCGGCGTAAAAAAAGGAAAAAAACTTTCAACACGTGTTGATCTTACTCCCATGGTTGATCTTGGTTTTCTATTGATTACATTCTTTGTGTTTACTACCACCATGTCGCAGTCAACTGCTATGAACATGAACGAACCCAAAGATGACAAGGAAAAACAAATGAAGGTTAAAAATTCTGGCGCCATGACCATTTTATTGGGTAAGGCTAACCAGGTTTATTATTATTACGGACAATTAGTGCCCGAAACCATCAGCCAGGATTTTAAGTCGACCACTTTTAAAGGCATTAGGCAATTGATATTGGATAAGAAAAACAATACTAATATTGATGACCTTATGTATATTATCAAATCAGATGATTCATCAACCTTTAAAAATTCAATTGATATATTGGATGAAATGGCTATTTGCACAGTGCCTGCAGGGCACTATGCCGAAGTACCCATGCAGCCGGTTGAACGAATGCTTATTCAGCAAACTGAACAGGCAAACGGAATTAAGTAAAACGTTTATGGAATTATTAAAGATTTGAATCTTATTATAAACAGACTATTATGGAAGTAAATAAAATTTTAAGCTCCGATATTCTTGATATCATATTTGATGGTAAGAATAAAGAATATGGAGCTTACCAACTACGTAAGTCTTACAAAAAAACATTAACGAAGGCTTTAATCATAACTGGTTTAGCTTTGCTGTTGATTATAGCAGGCACATTGGTTGCTAACATTGTAGACAAAAACACTAAAAAAGAATTTAAGGTAGTGGATACCGAAATGGCGAAAATTAAGGCTGAAGAACCACCGCCACCACCGCCGCCACCACCACCACCACCACCTGAGCCACCACCACCACCTGAAATTAACCAGGTTAAGTTTACACCTCCAAAAATTGTAAAAGATGAAGAGGTTAAACCCGAAGAAAAAATTCAGGAGATTAAGGAAGACCAGGTAATTAGTACTAAAACTGTAGAAAGTGAAAATAAAGTACAGATAGTACAAGCACCGGTAGAGGAAAAAGGAACCCAGGTTGTGGAAGTGAAAAAGGAAGATGATGAAAATAAAATTTTCACCAAAGTAGAAAAAGAAGCTGAGTTTCCCGGAGGCGAAGATGCATGGCGTAACTATCTTCGTAAAAACCTGAATGCAAGTACACCGGTTGACTATGGAGCAAGTGGCGGAAAGTATACGGTAGTTGTAAAATTCATAGTAAGTAAAGATGGTAGCTTAAGCGATGTTAAGTGCGAAAACGATCCCGGTTTTGGAATGTGTGAAGAAGCGGTTAGGGTAATTAAAAAAACCAAAAACTGGACTCCTGCATTACAAAACGGACGAAATGTAAACGCATATCGCCGCCAGCCAATTACATTTGTTGTGGAAGAATAATAATAATTTCTGAAATTTTAAATCCCCCGGTACGGCCGGGGGATTTTTTTTTGAATGCAGTATAAACTTGATATTTCGAACAAAAGGATTTGCTAACATTTTACATTTATCCTGTTTAATAAAATAAATTAGTACAGTTTAATTTTCGGTATGCATTTGATGCATGGTATCTTTGTTAAATGGCTAATCATATTGCAGCATGGGATGATACAATAGTTGCTCTTGCAACCGCTACGGGCATTGGCGCCATAGCTGTTGTGAGGCTCAGCGGCAATACGGCTATTGATATTGTTAACGAGCTTTTTCCATCAAAAAACCTGCTGGATCAAAAATCGCATACGCTGCATGTTGGTTATATAAAACAAGATGGGAAAGATATAGATGAAGTAGTTGTTTCTATTTTTAAATCTCCTGCTAGTTATACCGGCGAAGATGTGGTAGAGATTAGTAGCCACGGCAGCCCATTTATACAACAGCAAATTATACAAGCCTGTATCTCAAAAGGGGCAAGGCTTGCAAAAGCCGGGGAATTTACAAAACGGGCATTTTTAAATGGCAAGCTCGACCTTACACAGGCAGAAGCAGTTGCCGATATCATCGCTTCCAATACATCTGCATCGCAAAAAACTGCCTTGCACAACATGCGTGGTGGCTTTAGTGAAATATTAAAAACATTAAGAGAAAAACTGCTTAGCTTTTCGGCATTAATTGAACTGGAACTTGATTTTAGCCAGGAAGATGTGGAGTTTGCCAACCGTAAAAAATTTTATAAACTGATAGATGAAGCAGATAAAGTAACAACTAACCTGCTGCAATCTTTTTCATTAGGAAATGTTATAAAAAATGGTGTAAGTGTTGCCATTATTGGAAAACCCAATGCTGGCAAAAGCACTTTACTGAATGCACTGCTAAATGAAAACCGGGCCATTGTGAGCGAAATTGCAGGTACTACAAGAGATACGGTTGAAGAAACTATTAATATTGATGGTATTCTTTTCAGGTTGATTGATACAGCAGGTATTAGGGAAAACAGTACAGACGTAATAGAGTTGATAGGTATTGAAAAAACAAGAGAAAAAATTTCTCAGTCAGATGAAGTGATTTATCTTTTTGATGTAAATACCGAAACAAATGATGATATAGAAACAGCACAAAAACTAATTGAAAAATCTAATAAGAATTTTATTTTAGTTGGCAACAAAACCGACCTTTTAGGTAAAGGAAAAACAAAAGCTAATTTATCAAACTATAACATACTGTACATTTCGGCCAAAGAGCATTTGCATATTGATGAATTAAAAAAGCAGTTGGTAAATAAAGTAGTACAGGGCAACATTAATACAGAAAATACTATCATTACAAATACCCGTCATTACGAGGCATTGCAGGAAGTACATAAATCAATAAAGGATATAAGAGCAGGGCTTGATAATAATATCCCCGGCGATTTATTGGCACTTGATATCCGCCGTTGCCTGCAATATATTTCAGAGATAACCGGCGATATTACCAACGAACATGTGTTGGATTATATTTTTTCGAAGTTTTGTATCGGAAAGTAATTATCTTTCCTTTGTTTACTAAATGCTTGTTTTACATAGGTTTAAACGGTTTTTTCCTTCTTTTATTTGTTGCCAATCTCTACTTTTTTACTTATATTTGTTGCCTAATTGTTGCCCTGATTTGTTGCCCATGTTTCCCGGCAACAAAAATTCAGTAAGTGGTGAAATAATGCTACACACAGCTACACCCTGCAACAGTTAGCCACAAAGAGCAACAAAATGAGTAGTACGATTAAAGTAGAAAAAACCTGTCAGCACTGCGGCAAAAAATTCATTGCACAGAAGACAACAACGAAATGTTGTTCCCATCGCTGTGCAAGTGCAGCCTACAAACAGAGGGAAAGAAATGCAAAGGTTGAAGCTGTCATTCAAAAAGAGAATGAGCAAAAGCCATTCAACCCCATTGTAACCCAAAAGGAGTTCCTGAGTGTACAGGAAACTTGCCAGTTAATCGGAGCCAGCAGATGGACCATTTACAGGCTGATTGATGCAGGGAGTTTGAAGGCTTCCAAGTTGGGCAGTCGTACTATCATTCCAAGAACAGAAATCAATAATCTTTTTAAATAACTGAAAGAATGAAAGTAACACTTCGCCAACGGCTCAAAGGTGATAAAATCACTTTATACCTTGACTACTACCATCAAGGCAAACGCAACTATGAACACTTGCAGCTTACACTTTATCCCGACCCGGAGAAAGGTAAACTGACAAAGGAACAGAAGGAAGAAAACCGTAAGAACTTAGCACTTGCAGAAGCCATCCGCAGCAAAAGGCATTTGGAGTTGCAGAATGGTATTTATGGTTTCCAAGACCAGGGCAAGATGAAAGGCAGTTTCCTTCGCTACTTTGAATACCTCATGGAAGAAAGGAAAGACAGTCAGGGCAACTATGGCAATTGGGATAGTGTGTTAAAACACATGAAGAAGTATTGCAAGCATGATGTAACATTTACCCAAGTGGATAAAGGATGGTTAGAAGGTTTCAAAGAATACCTGATGAAGCAAGCCCGTACCCCTGCCAATCAGCCTCTATCCCAAAATTCGCAAAGCTCTTATTTCAATAAAGTAAGGGCAGCATTAAAGCAGGCTTTGAAAGATGAAATCATACAACGTAACCCATGCGATACCATTGAAGGAATAAAAGCAGGTGAACCGGAAAGAGAATTTTTGACACAAGAAGAATTACAGGCAATGGCTAAAGCTGAGTGTGATATTCCACAAATGAAAACAGCTTTCTTGTTCAGTGCCTTAACTGGTTTACGTTGGAGTGATATTCAAAAACTCACATGGATGGAGTTGCAATACTCTGATGAAATCGGGCATTACATCCGCTACACCCAAAAGAAAACCAAAGGCTCTGAAACATTGCCAATTTCTGAACAGGCTTTCGGTTTGTTAGGTGAAAGAGGCGAACCAAAAGAAAGAGTTTTTATAGGATTGAAATATTCAGCCTGGCACAACCTGCGGTTGCAGCAATGGGCAATGAGAGCAGGTATAAGTAAAACAATCACCTTTCACTGTGCAAGGCACACCTACGCAACATTACAACTAACTTTAGGTAGTGATATTTACACAGTATCAAAAATGTTAGGACATAAGCATTTAAAGACAACAGAGATTTATGCAAAGGTGATTGACCATAAAAAGAAAGAAGCTGCAAACCGCATCAAAATTGATTTATAGAAATGGAAGTAAAAATATTAGACAGCATAATGCACGGTGTTTTAAAGCCGTGGAAACTTGAAACCACAAACACAAGGCGGTTTGTTGAATTGGTGAAAGCTGCAAAGGCAGCTTCACCAGTAACCAATGCAGATTTGCATAAACAAATCACAGCATTACTTACTGACTTTCCCACCCTTCAAAAACTTCTGCCTGTTGCTTCCAATACTAAAGCCCCTTTGCAGCCATTGCAATACAAAACGGATTTGCCGAGCTACAAAGACCCGGTAACGAATTTTTATTACTTCGTAATCACAGCAGAAACACTTCGTGTTTACAACGCTGTGTTGCTGCAAGCAGCAACCCTTACCGATTTAGTTGACATACAATATCAGGTTGGCAAAGTGCTGAATGATGTAAAGGTATTAGCGAAACAAACAGCAGCAGAATTACAGGAACAGGGCTTTACTACAACACCTGATGAAAGCAGCAATCATATTCACTTTGCATTGCATTACCTCAAACATTCATTGATACTACTTTATTTTAGTATTCAGAAAGCATTTGAAGCCCAGCTTCAGCAAACCATTTCACTGGATGATTTTTACCTTTTGGATTTAGAATTACCAATATCCGCAGTTCAACAAATTGAGTATATCGGAAAACCAGATGCAGATGAAGAAGGAAACACAGAGTACAACGGCAATCAAGATACTGTTTGCTTTGGTTTCAAAGATGATGTTGCAAAGCTGACCACAGTAGTAAATCAATTGTGCTATCAGATAGACCTACTCAATGAAGATGTTACCAGTGCTGATGAACTTATTAAAGCCTTCACTGCAAAAAGTATTTTGCCGGGTGCAGTTAAAATTCAATTAGGCTGCGAAACAAAGCACTTCCGTTATTGCATAGATAAGTTTATGCCTTACTTCAATAGCCTCACATTGGCAAACATTGAGAAGTCAAAAATCTTCTATTCAAAGAAAGACACATTGATAAAAGCAAACAACCTTTCGGCAAGTAGTTCAAAGAATAAAATTGAGCCAAAGGAGAGTGCAAACATTGACAAGATTTTCAAACAACTGCAATAAAAAACATTAAGATTATTCAGTAATCTGAGTAAGGGGTTAACCCCTTAACCTTTGCCCCTCAAGCATTTAGGAGGTTTGTGTCATCAATTTAAAAATTTAAAAAAGATGGCACACGAAGAATTAATCTTAGACAAGCTCACCGAAATCGCTAACAAGCTGGATGAGCAAAACCTGTTACAAAAAACAGTCCTGAACTTTAATGAGGCTTGCAAATATTTAGATGTAAGCCCTTCGCATTTGTACAAGCTCACAAGTACAAAGCACATTCCCCATTTCTGTCCGCAGGGTAAAAAACTCTACTTCAAACGGGAGGAGTTGGATAACTGGTTACAACGTAACCGCCAATCAGCAGCCAATGAAATTGACCAGTTGGCAACTGACTATGTAATCCGCAACAAACGCAGCAAGTAGAATTTTTTTATTAACTGAAAGAATAGAACAATGGCATCATGTACGATATTTAAAAACTTCACCGTGCCGGTGGAAAAGAAATCATTGCTGCTTATCGGTAATGATATTGCTTCCGGCAAATACAAAGCAGAGGTTGAAGAAATCAGAACTTTACTGGAGCACGGTAAAACGGAAGAAGCTGCTAATAAGAAAAAGCAACTGTTGGCATTCACTCCATCAGCAGTATTTACAGAGAAAAGGCAAATGCAGTTTCTTGAAATGTACAGCGGCTTTGTGCATTTAGATTTTGATAAGCTAACACCTGAACAACTCAATACAGCTTTCAAAGTCATTTCCGAAATCCCTTATACCTTCTTGTGCTTTATCAGCCCAAGCGGTAACGGTTTGAAAGTGTTTGTTGAAATTGATACAGACATTGAACAGCACGACATCGCTTATTTACAAGTGCAGAAGTATTACGAAGATGCAACAGGCTTGAAAGCTGACCCAAGCTGCAAGGATATTACCCGTCTTTGCTTTGTGAGTTACCACCCTGGACTGTACAAGAATATTTACAATGAAAAATTCAAAGTGCAAGTACCGGAAATTATCAACAAGCAAGAGGTGAAGCAGCAACAGCAACCTACAGCACCAGTTATGCAGGATTTACCTGATACAAGTCTGAACGCTGCATTTCTTTTCAATCAACAAATTCAATTCACTAATCAAAAAGCATCATACACCGATGGAAACAGGAACAATTATATTTATCTGCTTGCTTCTAATTGCAACAGAGTTGGTATATCGCAACCCGATACTGAACTTTTATGTTCACAACATTTTGACCTACCTGAAAGAGAAATTCTTGAAGCGGTAAAAAGTGCCTACACCCACCATGCAGGAGAATTTGCAAAGTTTGCAAAGTCTGCAAAGTTGCAACCTGCAAAGCCCAATACACAGTCAGAAGATGAAGACCCATTAGAAGACTTTTTAAAGACCACTCCAACCATTCCTGATGAAGTCTATGAGGCTTTGCCTCATATTCTCAAAGAAGGCTCAATAGCGTTTTCCGACAAGCGGAAAAGAGATGTATTCTTTACAGGTGCAATTGCAATCATTAGCGGCTGTCTTCCTAAAGTAACAGGTATCTATTTTCAGGAAAGAGTGCATCCGCACCTATACACTTTCATCATTGCCCCTGCCGCAAGCGGCAAAGGCGTTTTAAAGAACGCAAAACGACTGGCTGACAAATACCATCAACAGGTATTAGGAGCAAGCAGAGAAGCCCAAAAAAGGCATGATGCAGAAATGGTAGATTACAAGGAACTTCAACGCAACAGGAAGAAAGGAGAACCTGCACCCGAAAAACCAAATGAGCCTCCTTTTAAAATCGTTTTCATTCCTGCCGACAGCTCACATTCCAGGATGATTGAACACTTGCAAAACAACGATGGGCAAGGCATCATTTGCGAAACAGAGGCAGACACTATGAGCGGTGCAAAAAAACAGGATTGGGGTGATTATTCGCCAGCCCTGCGGGCTGCCTTCCACCATGAGAAAATTACCCTAACCCGTAAGACTAATAACGAATATATTGAAATCAACGAACCACGTTTAGCCGTTGCCTTGTCAGGCACTCCGGCACAAGCCCCCAAGCTGATTGCATCAGCAGAAGACGGCTTATTCAGCCGCTTCTTATTCTATGCTTTCAAAAATGAAATTGTTTGGCAAGACCCTTCACCACAAAGCCACACCATTGTTTACAATGACCACTTTGATGCACTTTCTCAATCAGTGTTAGACATGATTGGTTTTTTGGAACAGTCGCCAACAGTAGTGCAATTGCAGCCCGAGCAATGGCAGGTATTGAACACAACCTTTTCAGGCATCCTTTCGGAAGTCACCATTTTCACCAGTGAGGAGGCTTCGGGCATTGTGTACCGTTTAGGCTTAATCATGTTCAGGCTTTGCATGATATTTTCAGCACTCCGCAAGTTTGAGAATGGAGAAGTTACCGACACCGTATTTTGCACCGATGAAGATTTTAATACAGCCCTTGCCATTGCACAAACTTACCTGCAACACAGCCTACTCATGTTTAACAACCTGCCAAAGCAGAATGAAGTAATGAGTTTCCAATCAGGCGACAGCAAACGCAAATTCTTTGATGCCCTGCCGGAAGAGTTCACCCGGAAACAGGCAACAGAGTTAGGCTCACAATTCAAACTTTCAGCCCGTTCAGTTGATGAAATCCTGAAAACGGCTACCGGAGTTTCCCTCACCAAATTAAAGGCGGGTCTGTACAGCAAATCCTAACCGTTTGCACACTTTGCAGACTTTGCAAGGTTTGCAATAAAGCCTGTAAAGTCAGGCTATTGCCTTACTTTTTAATTCTACAGTCAGGTTATTACCTGACATTTCCCCTTTCCTTCTGTTTAAATCTTTGCTATTCAATTTAGCAAACGGTTGTTTTTCTTTTCCTATATTTGCCAATATTTGTCAAGTCAAAATTAAGACGATGGAAAGCCAATTTGGTGAAAGAATAAGAACGCTAAGGGAATTACAGAACTTGTACTTGCGGCAGGTAGCTCCACTGCTTAATATGGACACAGCCCAGCTTAGTAAAATTGAAAAAGGGCTACGCCAGTTGAAGAAAGAACAAATCCCCTTATTGGCTGAAATACTTAAAACCGATAAGGTAGAGTTAGAAACACTTTGGCTTGCCGACCAATTAATGCAGCTGGTAAAAGATGAACCAACGGCAGACGAAGCACTAAAATCAGTCTCAAAGAAAATTATGAAAAAAAAGTAAAAGCATTAAGCTTTTGATAAATGATGTTACGAGTGAAGCCACAAGAATTATTAAAAGAGAAAAAATGACAAGCATAGCACAAAGACAAGAACTGCAAGCTAAAATATGGAGAATAGCCAACGATGTTCGTGGCTCAGTGGATGGATGGGACTTTAAACAGTTTGTATTAGGTACACTCTTTTATCGCTTTATCAGCGAAAACTTTACCAATTACATTGAAGGTGGTGACGATAGCGTAAACTATGCAAACTATCCTGACAAAGACATTACACCTGAAATTAAAGATGATGCAATTAAAACAAAAGGCTACTTCATTTATCCAAGTCAACTTTTTGTGAATGTCGCCAAGACTGCCAATACCAACCCCAACCTTAATACAGAACTAAAAGCCATTTTTGACGCTATTGAAAGTTCTGCAAATGGTTATCCATCCGAACCGGATATAAAAGGATTGTTTGCTGACTTTGATACAACAAGCACACGGCTTGGTAATACTGTTGAAGCCAAAAACAGCCGTTTAGCATCTGTTCTGAAAGGTGTTGAAGAACTAAATTTTGGGAATTTTGAAGATAACCATATTGACCTTTTTGGCGATGCCTATGAGTTTTTGATTTCTAATTATGCCGCCAACGCAGGAAAATCGGGTGGTGAGTTTTTTACGCCACAGCATGTATCAAAACTCATTGCTCAATTGGCAATGCACAAGCAAGACAAAGTAAACAAGATATATGACCCTGCGGCAGGTTCTGGCTCTTTGCTTTTGCAAGCCAAAAAGCATTTCGACAATCATATTATTGAAGAAGGTTTTTATGGACAGGAAGTAAACCACACCACGTACAACCTTGCTCGTATGAACATGTTTTTGCACAACATCAACTACGACAAGTTCAATATTGCGCTGGGCAATACCCTTACCGATCCTCACTTTGGTGATGAAAAACCATTTGATGCAATCGTTTCTAATCCACCTTACTCCATAAAATGGATTGGGGACGATGACCCAACGCTGATTAATGATGACCGCTTTGCACCTGCCGGTGTGTTGGCTCCTAAATCAAAAGCAGATTTTGCTTTTGTATTACATGCACTATACTATCTATCCAGTAAAGGCAGGGCAGCTATTGTTTGTTTCCCTGGTATCTTTTATCGTGGCGGTGCAGAGCAGAAAATCAGGAAGTATTTAGTGGATAATAATTTTGTTGAAACCATTATCTCACTTGCTCCAAACTTATTCTATGGAACTCCAATAGCAGTATCAATTCTTGTCCTATCAAAGCATAAAACAGAAAACAAAACACAGTTTATAGATGCAAGTGGTGAGGATTTTTTTAAAAAGGTTACCAACAACAATGTGCTTACTGATAAACACATTGAAAGGATTATGGAAATTTTCGATAGCAAAGAAAATATTGAGTATGTGGCTAAGACTATTGACAATACAAAAATTGCTGAGAACGATTATAATCTTTCTGTAAGCTCCTATGTGGAAACTAAAGACCATAGGGAGCAATTTGACATAGTTGAATTAAACAATGAGGTTTCAAATACTGTAGCGAGAATAGAAATACTTCGTGCTGACATAGATAAAATAATAAAAGAAATTGAAGCATGAGTTATTTAGATAAATTTTTGAAAGACTCAGTTGTGAAGTGGAAGCCTTTAGGTGAGGCTCTTGTTCGCACTAAAGGGACAAGTATTACTGCAGGTCAAATGAAAGTCTTACATAAAGATGGAGCTCCTTTGAAAATCTTTGCAGGGGGTAAAACAATAGCTTTTGTTGATTATAATGATATACCATTAAAAGACATAAACAGGGAACCTTCAATTATTGTAAAATCACGTGGGGTCATAGAATTTGAATATTATGATAAGCCTTTTTCTCATAAAAACGAGATGTGGTCTTATCACTCGAAGGATGAAAATTTAAACCTCAAGTTTGTCTATTATTTCTTAAAGATTCAGGAACCTTATTTCCAAAATATTGCTGGTAGAATGCAAATGCCACAGATTTCAATTCCTGATACTGAGAAATTTAAAATTCCTATACCACCTCTGTCTCTTCAAAATAAAATAGTAAGTATTCTTGACAACTTTACGGAGCTTACAGCGGAGCTTACAGCGGAGCTTACAGCTCGTAAAAAACAGTATATCTTTTATCGAGAACAGTTTTTTGAATTTACAGGTGGAGAAGTTAAGAGAGAGCCTTTAGGGGTAATTGGTGAATTTCAAAGAGGAAAAAGATTTGTAAAAGATGATATTGTTTCAGAGGGTGTGCCTTGCATACATTATGGTGAGATGTACACCTATTACGGAACATGGGCAAAAGAAAGTAAGTCATTTCTTAACGAAGAATTGGTTGAACGTAAAAATCTAAGAATTGCTGAAAATGGTGATGTTGTAATTGTAGCTGCCGGTGAAACCATTGAAGATATTGGAATGGGAACGGCTTGGTTAGGCAATGAAGGTGTAGTAATACACGATGCTTGTTTTTCGTTCAGAAGCCCATTAAATCCTAAATACGTGGCGTACTTTACACGTACTAAACAATTCCACGACCAAATTAAAAAGCACATTTCCTCGGGTAAAATTTCTGCTATTAATGCAAGAGGTTTAGAAAAGGTTTTGATACCAGTTCCATCCCCAGAAGAACAACAACACATTGTTAACATCCTCGATAAATTCGACATACTCACCACCTCAATTAGTGAAGGCTTGCCAAAAGAGATTGAGTTAAGGAAAAAGCAGTATGAGTATTATCGGGACTTATTACTAACGTTTCCTCAGAATACCATAGAATCATAAAATGGCACAGTCATTAATTGAAATAGCTCAAACACTTAAAGATGCTGATAAAAAAGTACAGTTAATCTATGCTTTCAATGGCTCTGGTAAAACACGGCTATCCCGTGAATTTAAAGAGTTGATATCCCCGAAAGAAGTTGATGCAGAGCAGCAAGAGGAATCAGGCATTAAAATACTTTACTATAATGCTTTTACAGAAGACTTGTTCTACTGGGATAATGATTTGGATGCCGACTCCGATAGGAAGCTAAAAATACAACCAAATAGTTTTACAAATTGGGTACTTCGTGAGCAAGGTCAAGACAGAAATATTGTTGAGAATTTCCAACAATTAACAAATGATAAATTAACCCCACAATTCAGTGAAGATTTCACTGAGGTTCGCTTTTCGTTTGAGCGGGGAAATGAAAATGATACCGAATTTGTAAAAATATCGAAGGGCGAAGAAAGTTGTTTTATCTGGAGTGTTTTTTTTAGTTTAATGGAGCAGGTTGTAAGCGTATTAAACATTGCAGAAAAAGAAATTCGTGAAACTGACCAATATAATAATCTGGATTACATTTTCATTGATGACCCCGTTAGCTCATTAGATGATACGCATCTTATTGAATTGGCTGTAAATATTGCTGAATTAATAAAGTCAAGCACTTCAGAATTAAAATTCATAATCACCACACATAACCCGTTATTCTATAATGTGCTTTTTAATGAATTTAACAGAGTGAAAAGCACGAAGAAAATGCGGTTAGAAAAATTAAACGATGGCACTTTTTCCATAGTTGAATTGGCAAGTGACTCTCCTTTTTCGTATCACTTATTTCTTTTATCAGAATTAGAGAAGGCTATACTACCTCCAAGCGATATTAAAAAGTTTCATTTCAACTTTCTTCGTAACATATTGGAAAAGACATCCACCTTTCTCGGATACAATAAATGGGAAGACCTTTTGCCCCAGGAATCACGGGAAGCATATCATAAGCGAATAATAAATCTCTCAAGTCATTCTAAGCATAATGGCGATGAAATTTCAATTGTTGAAGAAAATGACAAGAGAGTGTTGGGCTTTTTAGTAGGTGAGATAAAAAGGATGTACGGATTCAAATCAATTGTAAATAATAGCGAAACAGAACAGAATGTCACAGTATAAAACCATAGCGGAATCAAACAATTTTATTGTACTTGATAAATTCACTAAGTATTATGAGGTGAATGAAGCACCTGCTGTTTATCAAACAGAGGCGGCATTGGAGAAAGAATTTATCCAAGACCTAATCAATCAAGGTTATGAAAATCCGATAACCCTCAATACAATTGAAGCGATGTTGGCGAATGTAAGAGTGCAACTTCAATCGCTTAACGATGTAGTGTTTTCGGATGCTGAGTGGATTCGTTTTGTAGAAGAATTTTTAGATAAACCAAGTGATAGCCTTGTTGAAAAAACAAGAAAAATACACGACAACTATATCTACGATTTTGTTTTCGATGATGGGCATATCCAAAACATCTACTTAGTAGATAAAAAAAATATTGCACGTAATAAAGTGCAGGTCATCAAACAATTTGAACAAAAAGGCACACATGCCAATCGTTATGATGTTACCATATTAGTGAATGGCTTACCCCTTGTGCAAGTAGAGCTTAAAAAACGAGGAGTTGCAATACGAGAAGCTTTTAATCAGGTGCATCGTTACTCCAAAGAAAGTTTTAATAGCAGTAATTCGCTTTTTAAATACATACAGCTATTTGTCATATCAAATGGTACGGACAGCCGGTACTTTGCCAACACGGTAAAACGAGATAAAAACAGCTTTGACTTTACCATGAACTGGGCAAAGGCTGATAATACATTAATCAAAGACCTAAAAGACTTTACGGCAACATTTTTCCAAAAACATACTTTATTAAATGTATTGCTTACCTATTCTGTTTTTGACACGAGTGATACACTGCTTGTCATGCGACCTTATCAGATTGCTGCAACAGAACGCATGTTATGGAAAATAAAAAGTTCCTATGAAGCAAAGAAATGGTCAACAACAGACGGTGGTGGTTATGTTTGGCACACCACAGGTTCAGGCAAAACGCTTACCAGTTTCAAAGCAGCACGATTAGCAACTCAATTGGACTTTATTGATAAAGTATTCTTTGTAGTTGACCGTAAAGACCTGGACTTTCAAACGATGAAAGAATATCAGCGTTTCTCTCCTGATAGCGTAAACGGCTCTGATAGCACAGCGGGTTTAAAAAGAAATATTGAAAAGGAGGATAATAAGATTATTGTAACAACAATACAGAAACTAAATAACCTCATGAAAAGTGAGGGCGATTTAGCCATATATCAAAAGCAAGTAGTTTTCATTTTTGATGAAGCACATCGTTCACAATTTGGAGAGGCACAAAAGAATCTGAAAAAGAAATTCAAGAAGTTCTATCAATTCGGTTTTACAGGAACACCGATATTCCCTCAAAATGCTTTAGGTGCTGAAACTACAGCAAGTGTTTTTGGACGTGAATTACACTCATATGTAATTACTGATGCCATTAGAGATGAAAAGGTACTGAAATTCAAAGTTGATTATAACGATGTTCGACCACAGTTTAAGAACATAGAATCAGAACAAGATGAGAAGAAGTTAAGTGCAGCAGAAAATAAAAAGGCTTTGCTTCATCCTTCTCGTATTAAAGAAATATCACAATATGTTTTACAGAATTTCAGGATAAAAACGCACAGGAACCAAGGAAGCAACAAGGGTTTTAATGCAATGTTTGCTGTAAGTAGTGTTGATGCAGCCAAATGTTATTATGAGGAATTAAACAATTTACAAAAGGATAGTGATAAACCTTTAAGGATAGCGACAATCTTTTCTTTTGCAGCCAATGAGGAACAAAGTGCAATCGGTGAAATAGTAGATGAAAGCTTTGAGCCCTCTGCAATGGATAGCAGTTCTAAAGAGTTCTTGACTAAAGCTATCAATGATTACAATGCAATGTTCAAAACCAGTTATGGAGTTGACAGCAATGAGTTTCAAAATTATTACCGTGACCTTGCAAAACGGGTAAAAAATAAAGAGGTTGACCTAATTATTGTTGTTGGAATGTTCCTAACAGGATTTGATGCTCCTACACTCAATACATTGTTTGTTGATAAGAATCTGCGTTATCATGGCTTGATTCAAGCCTTTTCACGAACAAATAGAATTTATGATGCAACAAAGACTTTTGGAAATATTGTTACGTTCAGAGATTTAGAAAAAGCAACCATTGATGCTATTACGCTGTTCGGAGATAGCAATACCAAGAATGTAGTTCTTGAAAAGAGTTACAAAGAATATTTAGAAGGCTTTACGGACATTGCAACAGGTGAAGCACGCAGAGGTTACGTTGAAGTAGTAAAAGAGTTAAATGATAAATTCCCTAACCCTGACGAAATCGTAAAAGAGAAAGACAAAAAGGAATTTGCAAAACTATTCGGAGAATATTTGAGAGTTGAAAACATACTTCAGAATTACGATGAATTTAACCACCTCAAAGCATTTCAAGAAATAGACATAAATAATGCTGACGCCATTGAAGATTTTAAAAAGGAACATTTTGTAACGGATGAGGAAATAGCCTCCATGCAAAAGATTGAATTGCTGAAAGAGCGGACTATACAGGATTATCGTTCTACCTATAATGATATACGAGACTGGTTAAGACGTGAGAAAAGCGGGAAAGAGTCAGAAGAATCCACAATCGACTGGGATGATGTAGTGTTTGAAGTTGACTTACTCAAATCACAAGAGATAAACCTTGATTATATTCTCGAATTAATTTTTGAACATAACAAAAAGAAAAAAGACAAAGCCACTCTAATTGAAGAAATACGCAGGGTTATCCGTGCAAGCGTTGGAAACAGGGCAAAGGAAAGTTTGGTAGTTGATTTTATCAATGAGACTGACCTTGACACGCTTCAGGACAAAGCGAATGTTATAGATTCATTCTTTGCGTTTGCTCAAAGCAAACAAAAAACGGAAGCTTCAGAATTAATCGCAGAAGAAAATTTAAATGAAGAAGAAGCAAAACGATATATAACAGCTTCTTTAAAACGTGAATTTGCAAGTGAGAATGGAACAGAATTGAATGCTCTTTTACCGAAAATGAGCCCTTTAAATCCTCAGTATTTGACTAAGAAGCAGAGTGTTTTCCAAAAGCTCGTGTCGTTTGTAGAGAAGTTTAAGGGTGTTGGAGGTCAACTTTAAATAGAGAGGAAGATTGATTTTGAGTAATTAAATGATATTGATATTACTACCATTGACAACAGTATTTGGAATTTGAAAAACCTATTGGATAAAGCGAAAATTACATTTTAAACATGGCAGACAACCCCCAACACAGCGACATTATTTTTTACAACACCCCTACTGGTGATGTGAAAATAGAAGTGATTTTTAATGACGAAACCTTTTGGCTTACCCAAAAAAGGATGGCTGAGTTATTTGGTGTGGAAAGTCATACCATCACCTACCACCTTAAAGAGATATACAAAACAGGAGAATTGGAGGAAACGGCAACTGCTCGAAAAATTCGAGTAGTTCAAAAAGAGGGAAGCCGGGACGTAAGCCGGGATTTGGACTTTTATAATCTCGATGCCATTATAGCTGTTGGCTACAGGGTAAATAGCTATCAGGCTACCCAGTTCCGTATTTGGGCTACCAAAACCCTTAGAGAGTTTATTATCAAAGGCTTTGTATTGGATGATGAAAGGCTAAAACAGGGCAAACGCTTTGGCAAAGATTACTTTGATGAACTCTTGGAACGTATCAGGGAGATACGGGCAAGCGAAAGACGTTTTTACCTCAAAATAACCGACATATACGAGCAGTGCAGCATTGATTACAGCAAGGATGCTGAAATAACACAGAAGTTCTTTAAAACGGTTCAGAACAAACTGCATTGGGCTATTACAGGAAAAACAGCAGCCGAATTGATTGCA
>JAHBTN010000021.1 GCA_019638575.1 Ferruginibacter sp.
AGCCGCTAAGGAAAACAAGAAGCAAAGGTTGAATTATGAATGTTGAAAATTGAACATTGATTATTGAATATTGACTTTTTCGCCTTTGCGCCTTTGCTTGCTTTGCCTCTTTGCGTGAAGCCTTTATTGCACGCAAAGCCGCTAAGAAAATCAAGAAGCAAAGGTTGAATTATGAATGTTGAATTATGAATGATGAATGTTAAAATTTAAACATTGAGCATTGAATATTGATTATTGAATTTTGACTTTTGACCTTTGCACCTTTTTTACTTTTCTTCTTTACTTTAAACAATACATTGGCTAATAGCCATACATCCCTCTCATCTTACGGTTATAATATAGTTTGCCATATCAGTTTTTTTGTCGAATTTTACCCACTATAAATATTAAAAACTAATTGGTTTTAAACACTTGAATCAATTAAAATTATATTTGTACAACATTGTCCGTAAGCATGTTTTGAGCAATAATTAAGCCCCCTGATCCAGATGAAGAAAATATTTTTGCACATAAAATACCAGCCAGGCAGTAAAAACCTGTATGGCATCATGGCCGCTATAGCGCTTGTATTTACCATCGCATCATGCAGTGTTCCAAAAACAGCGTATTATTTTAAAAATCTTCCGCAGGATACTACTATCAATACAATGGGCAGGGGAGAAGATATAAAAATTCAGAAAAACGATATACTGCTCATCAATTTCAGCAGCCTAAATCCAAATGAAGATGCAATTTATAATGCACCATCTGTTGTAGCAGGTACGGGAGGTATTCCCGGCTACCGGGTAGATAGTAATGGCAATATTCAATTACACAGACTGGGTGTAATTAAAGTAGAAGGCTTAACCCGTGCACTGTTAAAAGATAAATTGCAACAGGATATATCGCCCTATTTAAAAGATCCGGTGGTTACGGTTTATTTTCAAAACCATAAAATAACGGTGATGGGTGAAGTAGGCAGTCCCAAAGTGATTAATATGCCCGAAGAGCAGTTGCCTATACTGGAAGCCTTAACCATGAGTGGTGAAGTTTCTGATTATGCCCGGCGGGATAATATTTTAGTGATACGGGATACAGAAACAGGTAAGCAGTTTAAAAGAATCAACCTGGAGGATCAGTCTATCTTTACATCGGCATGGTATTGGCTAAAACCCGGCGATGTATTATATGTACAGCCTAACGATTATAAAGAAAAAGAGGCAAAACGTGCCAGGTTGCAACAAAATTTGGCACTTGGCGTTACTGCATTATCCATTGCCGTAATTGTACTTGACCGCATAATTAAATAACATCCTGTATTTCAATGAGTGAAGACCAATTTTTTAAAGAAAGGCCCGAAACTAATATCTTCATATTAGTTCTTCAAAAGTACCTGCCTTTCTGGCCATTGTTCTTGATATTTACAATTATATCACTTTCTATATCGTGGTTATACCTTCGGTCGCAGACAAAAATTTACCAGGCTTCGGCAAAAGTGCTGCTTAAAGACCCTCAAAAAGGCGGTGGCGATACCAAGGTACTGGATGCATTAAATATTTTCAGCGAGAAAAAAATAGTTGAAAACGAAATCATCGTTTTACGTTCATCTTCCATTATGCAGGAAGTGGTGCGCCGGCTTAATATTTATAATACGGTGTATAACGAAGGCAATGTACGGGTAGAAGAGCTGTATAAAAATAATGCCCCGGTAAGTTTTATTGCTTTGAATAAAGACAGTATTAATGGGGGTGGCAAATATTATTTTACGGTAAACTGGGATAAAAAATATATCAATATAAATAACCGGGATGTTCCTTTTAATGCAGTATTTAATATGGCAGGTACCATGTATAAAGTTGTGCCCAATGAGGAATACAATAAATATGTAACCGGTAAAAATTATTATGTTGTTTTTAATACCGTATCCGGTGCAGCAGGCGGTATCATTGGCAGTATATCAGCCAGCGCCACTTCTTACAGTTCTACAGTAATTGATGTAAAAATACAAACCCCCGTACCAGCCAAGGGAATAGATATATTGAATGCATTGTTTGATGCCTATAATGCCGATGCCATTGAAGATAAAAACCAGATTGCCACCAAAACCATGCAGTTTATCGACGACAGGCTGCTGCTTGTTACCGGGCAGTTAGATTCGGTTGAAAAAAATGTGCAGGATTTTAAATCACGGGAATCGGTGTACGACCTGGGTGCACAGGCTTCTATGTACCTGAGTTCGGTAAATGAACTGGATAAACGAAACAGCGAAACTGGTTTACAGTTAGAAGTGCTGAATGACATTGAAAAATATGTAAATACAAAAGGCCGTAAGCCGGGTACCGTACCTGCACAGCAATTGCTTACCGACCCCACATTGGCATCGCTGCTTAATAAATTATACGAAGCCGAGTTTAACCTTGATAAAGTTTCGGCAGTAAACGGCGAAAAAAGTGATGCCGTTATACTGGCCACCGATGAAGTAGCCCGTATTAAAAAAGACATCAGGGAAAACTTAAATAATATACGCAACGATTTAAAGACCGAAGTGGGCAATGTAAATGCACGCATTTCAAAAAACAACGCCCTGTTAAATTCTATTCCTAAAAAAGAAAGGGCCTTGCTTGATATCAGCAGGCAACAGGCAATAAAAAATAATATCTATACTTTTCTTTTGCAAAAGAAAGAAGAAACAGCGCTTTCATCTGCCGGTACCACTCCCGACCTGCGGGTACTTGAAAAAGGCGGTGGCGGCGGGTTGATAAGGCCCATTGCAAAAAACTATTACATGGTAGGCCTTATGATTGGCTTGCTGGCTGCTGCTTTTTACCTGCTGCTTAAAGAACATTTCAACAGGAAAATTTTATTCCGAAGCGAAGTAGAAAATAAGACAGGCGTACCCGTTATTGCAGAATTGGTACAGGTCAGGCAGGTAGATAATATTGCCATCAGCGAAGGCAAACGTACCGTAATTGCAGAGCAGTTCAGGTCATTGCGTACCAACCTGGCTTATATGGGTTTAAACGAACAGGATAAAGTGCTGTTGGTAACCTCCAGCATTTCGGGCGAAGGAAAAAGTTTTATATCGTTAAACCTGGCGCTGAGCATTACGCTTACCGGCAAGCGGGTAGCGCTGATGGAATTGGATTTGCGTAAACCAAAAATCAGTAAATACCTTGATGTAAAAAGAGACCCCGGGATAAGCAGTTACCTGATAAACAAAGCGGGTATAGATGAAATTTCAAAAGAAACAAAATACCCCAACCTGTTTGTAATAAGCGCCGGGCCTATACCTCCCAATCCAACAGAGCTTATCGGCAGCCCTAAGTTTGAGGTATTGATAAAAGAACTGGAAGAAAGATTTGATTATATCATCATCGACTCGGCGCCTATTGGCCCTGTTACCGATGCACAGCTTATCAGTAAGTTTGCCAACACAACCATATACGTAGTGCGCCATGCACTTACACCCAAGGCCTTTCTTCGTATGATAGATGAACTGAACAGGGATAAGAAATTTAAAAATATGGCCATCGTTTTCAACGGCCTTAAGCAAAGAGGTTTTCATTTTATGAATTACGGAAACGGCTATGGGTACAACAACTATGGGTATGGTTACGGGTATGGATATGGCTATGGTTATGGCGGCAGCGGTTATGGTTATTACACAACAGAAGAGAGTAATGATAGCTGGCGCAATGGATGGGGCCTGTTTAACCGCATCAGGAAAATGTTTGGTAAGAAATGATTTTTTAACGGATAGGTTGTTTAGTTATATAACCGGCTTTTAAATAAAATGCCGGGTGCATTTATCCTTCGGTTACAGGTTTACTGTAACTGAGGGACAGCGAAGCTTTGCCACTTCCCAAAAAATAATAAAATAATAACACACAATGGCTGCTGATGAAAAAATAAGATGGTACGCCGTGTACACCAAACCACGCTGGGAAAAAAAAGTAGCTTCCCTGCTGGATGAAAAAAATATTACACACTATTGCCCGCTTAATAAAACATTGCGGCAATGGAGCGACCGGAAGAAAACCGTACTGGAGCCTTTGTTTAAAGGATATGTGTTTGTACAGGTTGCAGAAAATAAGAAATGGGAACTGCTTACTATTAATGGCATTGTAAATTATGTGCATTGGCTTGGCAAGCCTGCCATGATTAAAGATGAAGAGATAGAAACAATACGTAAGTTCCTCAATGAATTTGAATCGGTAGAAGTGGTGGAAGGTGTATTGCCGCAAAATGCCATGGTAAAAGTAAAGCAGGGCGCCTTTATGGATTTTAAAGGCATGGTGCTGGAAGTAATGGGCAATAAGGCAAGGGTACGTATCGAAAGTATGGGCATACAGCTTTGCGCAACTTTTGAAAAGAAAAACCTGGAGCTGATAAATAATTTATGATGTTATTGGTATTTACAAGATGTGCAGGATAGCAGGCATAATAAATCCATCTATGCCAACTGCAGCCATTAAGCAAATGGTGGGTGAAATGTGCCGGCTGCAAAAACATGGCGGCCCCGATGATGAAGGTATATTTGAATACGAAAAGCAGCACCTGGTGCTTGGCCACCGCCGCCTGTCGCTTATCGACCTCTCGGCAGCAGGCCATCAGCCCATGATGTACGGCAACAGGTATGTGATAAGTTTTAACGGAGAAATTTATAACTACCCGCAGTTAAAAGCCCAACTGCAGCAACTGGGCAATAGCTTTACCACCAATTGCGATACCGAAATTATACTGGCAGCTTTTTCGCAGTGGCATGTACAAAGTTTTGCAAAACTAAAAGGCATGTTTGCCTTTGCTTTGTTTGATGTACTTAAAGAAGAACTTTTTTTGGTGAGAGACCCCGCCGGCATCAAACCATTGTATTATTCCATCAACGGGCAGTCGCTGGAATTTGCTTCCGAAACAAAAGCCTTTGTATCCGAAGCATCAAAAAAAATAAATAAAAACTGGCCCGTTTTTCAACTGGCTTACGGGCATATACCCGAGCCCGTTACCACCCTGCAAAATGTACAGCCCCTGCACAAGGGTTGTTTTATAAAATATAATCTTGGCAATCATACACACAGCCTGCAATCATTTACGCACTATAGCTATAGTTCTGCCATCAGCAACAGGCAGCAGGCCAAACAACTGTTGCAGCAAAATATTGGGCAGGCGGTAAAGCGCCACCTGCTTGCCGATGCACCCATCGGCGTTTTTTTAAGCGGCGGTATCGATTCAAGCATCATTACAACCGTGGCAGCGGCCCACCAACAGCAGCAGCTAACAACGCTTTCTGTTTATTTCAGGGAAGCTGTGTTTTCTGAAAAAAATTACCAGGACATACTCATAAAAAAACTGCAGTGCAACAATTACCAGCACCTGTTAAAAGAAGAAGAGTTCCACCAGTCGTTTCCATCAATTTTAAATGCCATGGATATGCCCAGTTGCGATGGTATCAACACCTGGTTCATCAGCAAGTATGCTGCTAACCGTGGTTTAAAAGCCGTGTTATCGGGCATTGGCGGCGATGAACTTTTTGGCGGCTACCCTTCCTTTAAAAGGATGGCGCTAACCAACCTGCTGCAGTCTTCGCCCTCTTTATTGTTATCGGCTGCCCGTAGCCGTAAGCATAAAAAAATAAGGCGGTTACAATACTTACGGTTAAATGGTATTAAAGGCCGCTACCTTTTTTTGCGTGGGCAATTTGTGCCGGTTGAAATTGCACAGCAGCTTGATGCCAGCGAAAAAGAAGTTTGGGATATTTTAAAAGAGCATCCCGCCTGCAGCCCCTTAAATGGTATAGATGCAAAAAACCAGGCCAGTTGGATGGAGATGAACCTGTATATGCAAAACCAGCTTTTACGGGATGCCGATGTAATGAGTATGGTGCATGGCGTAGAGATAAGGGTACCTTTGCTGGATGATGAAGTGATAAAGACAAGCCTGGCAATATCAAACCCGGTAAAATATACAGGCAGCTTCAACAAGCAGTTATTGATTGATGCTTTTAAGCAAGAACTGCCACAGGAGATCTGGAACCGGCCTAAGATGGGATTTTCATTTCCCTTTACCGAATGGCTGGCCAACAGCGCCTATGTAAAAGATATGATGATGGCCGCCGATAAAAATACAAAACGCAGCTACCGGCTTTTTCTACAAGGCAGCATGCATTGGAGCCACCTTATGTCGTTAGTGATTTTAAAAAACAAAGCTATTGCCTGGTAAAGTGCTTTTTTTAACCCTTAAAACTTTTTCGGCCACCGGTGGTATCGAAAAAGTAAGCCGTATTATGGGCAAGGCTTTGTACGAAAGAAGTGTGGAGCAGGATGGATATTTTGAAATATGCAGCATGTACGATAAGCAAGCCGATGCAGTTGATAACCCTTATTTTCCGGCAGAAAACTTCAGGGGCTTTGGTATTCGTAAGTTAAGATTTATCAGGGCCATGGTGGCTGCCGGTATAAAAAACGATGTGGTGATGCTTAGCCATATCAACCTGTTACTGATAGGCTGGCTCATTAAAAAATTATCGCCCAAAACAAAAATTATATTGCTGGCACATGGTATTGAAGTGTGGTACAAATTAAATGCACGTACAAGAATGATGCTTAATGCATGCGACCATATCATTGCAGTAAGCAGGTTTACAAAAGAAAGAGTAGAAGCCGTGCACAGGATAGACAGCAAAAAATGTTCGGTGCTTAACAACTGCCTCGATCCCTATTTGCCTTTACCATCGGTAAAAAATAAAAGAGATACACTGTTAAAGAAATATGGCTTTAGCGATACCGATTGTATATTGATGACACTGACAAGGATGTCGTCGAAAGAACGCTACAAAGGTTACGACAAAGTGATAGAAGCGATAGCCGAATTAAAAAACAAATCAGCTAACATTAAATACCTGGTGGCCGGCAGTTACGATAAGCAGGAAAAAGAATTTTTAGACAAACTCATCAGCCGGTTGAACCTGCAGGATAATATTGTGCTGGCCGGTTTTATAAAAGACGAAGAACTGGAAAATCATTTTGCCATGAGCGATATATATGTAATGCCCAGCCAAAAAGAAGGCTTTGGCATTGTGTTTATAGAAGCCATGTATTATGGCTTGCCCGTAATTGCCGGCAATGCAGATGGCTCGGTAGATGCATTGCTTAGCGGCCAACTGGGGCAACTGGTTAACCCCGATAGCACCCACGAGATTGCCGCAGGCATCAGTAATATTTTACAGGATAAAAAAGCATTTATGCCCAACCGTGATTTGCTTGAAAAACATTTTGGCTACGAAGCTTACAAACAAAAGCTGCAAAGCATACTTAACTAAAACAAAATTTATTTTTTGAATACAACAACAAAAGATACCGATACCTGGGACCTGGTGATAGAGCCAAGAAGCAAACTGCTCAACCTCAATTTAAAAGAAGTATGGCGCTACAGGGATTTGCTCTGGCTCTTTGTAAAGCGTGACTTTGTGGCCCAGTACAAGCAAACCATCCTGGGGCCGCTATGGCATTTTATACAGCCCATTTTTACCACGCTCATGTTCCTCTTTATTTTTGGTAAAGTGGCCAATATCCCTACCGATGGCATTGAAGCCATACCATTTTATATGAGCGGCATTGCCATCTGGAATTATTTTAGCGCCTGCCTCACCGCCACATCTTCCACCTTTGTGGCCAATGCCGGCATCTTTGGCAAAGTATATTTTCCCCGGCTGGTAATACCCCTCAGCACGGTAATGAGCAATATGGTAAAATTTGGTATCCAGTTTTTATTGCTACTTGCGGTAATGATTTATTATGGCATCAAAACCGGCCATTTTCATTTTGGCATCAGTTGGTTAATGATACCCGTATTGGTACTCATGATGGCCGGTATGGGCCTCGGACTCGGCATTATTATTAGTTCGCTCACCATCAAGTACCGTGACTTTACCGTACTCATTGGCTTTACCGTACAGCTTCTCATGTATGCCACACCGGTAGCCTATCCACTCAGCTACCTTCAAGGCAAGAGTTATGCCGCATGGATTGCTTATAACCCACTAAGTCCTATTGTAGAAGGTTTTCGCTATGCACTTTTTGGTGTAGGCACGGTAGATACCGGCGGTTTGTTGTACAGCGGCGCATTTATAGTGGTAGTAGTATTTGCCGGCATGCTGATATTTAGTAAAGTGGAAAGGAGTTTTATGGATACCGTATAAATAAAAAAATAAAACATTGATAAACGTTACCAAAACATTTTTACCTCCCTTTGAAGAATATGCTGCTATTCTAAAACGGGCATGGGATAAAGCATGGATTACCAATAATGGCGAACTGGTACAGGAGTTGGAACAAAAACTAAAAGCTTACCTGGAAGTTCCCAATCTGTTATTTACCGGTAATGGTACCATCGTATTGCAAATGGCATTAAAGGCGCTGAATATTACCGGTGAAGTAATCACCACACCTTTTAGTTATGTAGCTACCACTAATGCCATTTTGTGGGAAGGATGCCAACCCGTTTTTGTTGACATCAACCCCGATACACTTTGTATTGATGCTACAAAAATTGAAGCCGCCATTATTCCCCACACACAAGCTATTCTTGCTACGCATGTGTATGGCATTCCCTGCGATGTGGATGCTATTGATGCTATTGCAAAAAAGCATAACCTTAAAGTAATTTATGATGCCGCCCATGCTTTTGGGGTACAGTACAAGGGCAAATCCCTGTTGAGCTATGGCGATATCAGCACTTGTAGCTTCCATGCTACCAAACTGTTTCATACTGTGGAAGGAGGATGCATCATTGCCAACGATGATGCCATTGCCCGGCAGTTGATGCTTTATCGCCAGTTTGGACATGTATACGATGAATATTTTACCATGGGCATCAACGGAAAAAATTCTGAAATGCATGCCGCAATGGGGCTGGCTGTTTTTCCTTATATCGAAGCTATTATTGAAGAGCGCCGCCATATTTGTGCGTCCTATAGCAATGCATTGGGCTCAAAATTTCAACTGCCGGTTTGTCCCGAAGATACCCGGTTTAATTATGCCTATTATCCTGTATTGTTTCCATCTGAAAGCGCATTATTGAAAGCGATAAACGAATTAAAAAGCCATCAAATCAGTGGCCGAAGATATTTTTATCCATCGCTCAACCAATTACCCTACCTGCAACAGACAGCGCCCTGCCCGGTAAGCGAAGCCATCAGTAGGCGGGTGTTTTGTCTGCCGCTTTATCCGGGGTTAAAGGCTGATGAAATAAATCAGATCATTCAAATCGTTTTAAAATATTCATCATGATAATTGTAGGAGCAGGTGGATTAGCAATTGAAGTGCTGGAAATATTTTGGCAACAAAATAAAACCGAAGACTTACATTTCTATGATGATGTTAATAGCAATGCACCGGATATGTTATATCAACAATTTCGGGTGTTAAAAAATATGGAACAAGTGGCCAATTTATTTGCAAACAAGCCTGAATTTATTGTAGCTATTGGCAATCCCCAAAACCGAAAAATGCTTTTTGAAAAATTTTTAGCTGCAGGTGGTAAGCCGGTTTCAGCCATTAGCCCGGGAGCAAGTATTGGCCATTTTGGTACTCAAATTGGGGCCGGTTCAATTGTAATGGCAGGTTCCTTTATCAGCAACGAGGTGAGAACCGGTTTGGGAACTTTGGTAAATCCCAACTGCAGCATTAGCCACAACTGCACACTTGGAAATTTTGTGGAAGTATCACCCTCTGTGCAAATAACGGGTAATTGTACAATTGGTAATTTATGCAGCATTGGTACTAATGCCAGCATTTTGCCCAAAGTAAAATTGGGCAACAATGTAATTGTAGGAGCAGGTGCTGTAGTAACCAAAGATGTTACCGATAATACAACAGTAGTAGGCGTGCCGGCAAAGCCAATAACAAAATAAAATAATGAGCGATACCGTAATAAAAGTAGAAAACATTTCCAAACAATACCGCCTCGGTAATGTGGGTCTGGGTACTTTAAGCCACGATATCAATCGCTGGTACCATACCACTATTCGCCGCCGGGAAGATCCCTATTTAAAAATTGGCGATACCAACGACCGTAGCATTAAAGGCGAAAGCGATTATGTGTGGGCATTGAAGGATATCAATTTTGAAGTAATGCAGGGCGAAGTGCTCGGCATCATTGGCCGTAATGGCGCAGGCAAAAGTACTTTGCTTAAAATACTTAGTCGCACCACCACACCCACCGCCGGGCAAATAAAAATAAAGGGCCGGGTTGCATCTTTATTAGAAGTAGGCACCGGCTTTCATCCCGAACTCACCGGCCGGGAAAATATTTTTTTAAACGGCGCCATCCTCGGCATGACCAAAAAAGAAATCAAAAACAAGTTTGATGAAATAGTGGACTTTGCCGGCGTGGAGCGCTATGTGGATACACCGGTAAAAAGATATTCATCGGGTATGTATGTGCGCCTGGCTTTTGCTGTGGCTGCCCACCTGGAGCCGGAAATTTTAATTGTGGATGAGGTACTGGCTGTAGGTGATGCCGAATTTCAAAAAAAGGCATTAGGTAAAATGAAGGAAGTGAGTGAAGGGCAGGGGAGAACCGTATTGTTTGTAAGCCATAATATGGAAGCGGTACAAAATCTGTGCATTAATGCACTATTACTAAAAGACGGTCAACTGATAATGATGGGGGATACCGGTAGTGTTATTGGAAAATATATGGCCGTTTATACAAACACAAAATATAGTGTCCATTACAATATGGATAATGCTCCCGGCAATAGCCTTGTTAAATTATTGTCGGCAGCCGTACAGCATCCTATGATGGAACAATACCAGTTTTTTAAAAATAGTGATCCAATTCATTTCTCCTTTTTATTTCAACTCAGTTGTACCGGAAGGATGCAATTGGATATTACTTACCATCTGGTGGATGAAAGAGGTATTTTGGTCTATGTTGGTTCAACTTTTTGGGATTATGAGGAATCTTTTTCAAATGGTACCATATCTGCCAAATGTATTTTTCCGGCAAACATCCTCAATGCAGGTACCTATACCGTTAGCAAACTCTTAGTTGTACAAAATAAAGGCAATATTATTGCACAATTTACAGATGTACTCTCCTTTGAAATTGTACTGGAAGAAAATAAAAGTTTTCTGGGCTGGCAAGGTAAAAAGGAGGGAGTATTAAAATTGGAAAGTCTGCCATGGCATTTAAAAAATAATACCCTTTGAGTAATAGAGAGCCTGATGATATTTTGCTTTCGGTTTGTATGATTACTTATAATCACAAACCTTTTGTAAGTAAGGCCATAGAATCAATCCTGGCCCAGGAAACGAATTTCCGTTTTAGGCTTATCATTGGGGATGATTGCTCATCAGATGGAACCGGACGAATTTGTGATGCCTGGGCACAAAAACATCCGGATAAAATATTTGTATTGCCTATCACCAAAAATATGGGCTTAATTCAAAACTTTAAGCGTACTATCAAGGCAGCACAATCCAGGTATATTGCGTTTTGTGAAGGAGACGATTACTGGACCTGCAACAGTAAACTGCAGAGGCAGGTTGACTTTTTAGAGGCCAATCCTCAATATGGCTTAAGCTGTACCCGATACAAAAAAAGAGATACTAATATTGGCAAAACATTCGGTGATGAACTGGAAGGTTTATTCTATACTAATTGCGATGGACTCAGTTTTGGATTAGCCAAATTTTTTGAAACCTGGATCACTAAAACCCTTACCGTTGTGGCAAGGCGCTCTTTAATTGATATTGACATAATATGCCGCTATCAATACTATAGAGACACACATTTATTTTATCATATATTGAAAGTAGCACCCGGGTATTGTCATAATTTTGTGAGTGGTGTTTATAATATCCATGAGGGTGGTGTATGGAGTGCAAAAAGCCAGCTTCAAAAAGAACAGATAACCTACAAGGTTTTTAAGGAGCTATACAGCTACAATAAAGAAGACCAATTACTCAAAAACCGACACCTTGAATCCACAAGAACTTTAATCAGCACCAAAATTAAATTGGTAAACTATCCCCTTTTTCATTTTTCCATTTACTCGCTGCTGCTAAGATATTTTTGTATAATTCATTCTTTCGCATTTTTGAAAGATCAGTTTAAAGAAATGTGGCAACAAAGCTTTTCAACAGAAAATTTTCAAAGTGAAAAAAACGGCTAAGCACTTTTACTTTTGGCTGTCGCTGATAACTCTATGCGGGCTCGGAATCAGGATGCTGAATATTAATTATGCCTCCCTCTGGGCCGATGAGTTGTATAGTGCCCTGCTGGCACATCCCGGCAATAGTTGGTATGAAGTGCTCTATATTCAAAGAGAATACCAGCCACCATTATATGCTTTTATTTTATGGATCTGGGTAAAGATTTTTGCCTACAATGAGTTTTATATCCGCTTATTAACGGTATTGGCAGGTACTGCCTGCATTTGGGTAAGTGGCATATTGGGCAAAAAGATAAAAAATCCACAACTCGGTATAATACTTGCCCTGATGGTTACCTTTAATCCGGTACAAATCTGGTATTCTTTAGAAGCCCGTTTTTATGTTTTCATTTATTTATTTTCGGCCCTGTCCTTGTTATTATACTGGCACATTATAACGCATAAACCCGTAAACAAAGCCATCTATTTAGTAAAAGCAGGAGTAGATGCTGCACTCTGTTACTTTCACCATTTTGGGATCATATTCATTTTTGCTCAGTTTATTTTCGACATCGCTCTTTGGTATAAAAGCAAGGATCATTCCATCTTTTTCACCAAACTGGCATCATACCTACTGGCCGGTTTACTGTATGCCCCCTGGGTATTATGGGGGCTTACAGAAGGGATGGCGGTAAAGCAATATTGGTTGAAGACCATTGATATCGGAGCATATCTTACATTTAATCTTGGCTATCCTTTTGTTATTAACCTGTTGGCTATATCTTTTATTGCAGTTTTCCTGTGGCACATTTTCAAACAGCGCAACCTGCTTTTTACCTTATTTCCTTTTCTGTGTTTTATGGTAACCCTTGTACCGGTAATTTACTCCATCATTAAAATGCCCTTATTGGTTGATCGGTATGCCATGGTAATGGCGCCTGCATTGTATTGCATGGTTGCGCTTGGCGTTCTTTACGTATTGAATTGGTTTAAGCATAAATCCATGTGGAAATATCTTACCGGCATTGCATGTATGCTAGCTTTTGCATGGCCTGGTATTTCCGAGTCGTTTTTTGATAAATCAAAACTAGACAAACAACCCTGGCGTGAAATGGGACAATGGCTCAACCAACAACCGGATTTTGTCAGTACCCCTATTTATGTAAATGGTGCTTTTGTAAAAAAAATGGTGAACATTGACTTTTATCTCAAAAACAATGAAAAAGCCCTTGCCTTACAGAGCCTGGTACCGGGCCAGCACAAGAAAATGTACCTTGTAGAAACAAATGCAGTTTGGAAGATTAAAGACAGTGTTTTGAAACGATTAGACAGCAGCTATACCATTTCACAAATACCTTTTAATAAGGGTAAAGTCAACTTTGGAAACATTTATGTTTGTGAAAAAAATAATAACCGCTGATGATGGACTGCACGGTGATAGTACCAGTTTATTACAACGAAGGAAGTATTACTGCTACTTTCAACAAGGTGAAAGCCGTGTTGGATGCTAATGCATATTCCAATACTTACGAATTTATTTTTGTGGATGATGGTTCGGCCGATGGCTCCTATGCCGAACTTCAACAGCTTAGATCGGAATATCCCTCTCTGGTGAGGTTGATAAAATTTACCCGAAACTTTGGCCAGGTAGCAGCCATGAAAGCCGGCTACATGCATGCCCGGGGCAGATGTATTATCAATATCTCTGCCGACCTGCAAGACCCTCCGGCATTGATTAATGACATGCTGAATTATTATTTTGAAGAAAAATACGAAGTAGTCATTTGCACCCGACAGGATAGAGAAGAAAGTTGGTTTAGAAAAAAAACTTCACTGTTCTTTTACAAAACCATGCAAAAGCTTACGTTTAAAAACATGCCGTTGGGGGGCTTTGATTTTGCATTGTTGAGTAGGAAAGTAATTGATGCATTTATCAATAATCATGAGGCTAACCCCTTTTGGCAGGGTCAGGTTTTGTGGACCGGCTACAAAATCAAATTTATTCCCTATCAGCGTTTGAAAAGAGAAATAGGAAAATCGAGATGGACTTTTGGAAAAAAAATAAAATACCTCATTGATGGTGTACTGGCCTATTCATACTTTCCGCTGAGGTTTATGACCGGGCTCGGCATTATATTATTCCTGGCCGGGCTCATCTATGCTATTTTTATTGTATTGTCTTATTATATTGGCAATGTACCCTTTAAAGGTTGGGCACCAATTATGATACTAATTTTAGTTTTATCCGGTATTCAAATGCTCATGCTAGGTATTATTGGTGAATATTTATGGCGCACATTGGACCAGGTGAGAGACCGACCTCAATTTATCATTGAAAGCATTGAGGAATGAACCCAATCGTTTCAGTAATTATTCCAATGCCATGTTTCGTGGCTCACGAAACAGTACAAAGTGGCTCACGAAACAGTACAAATAATTTTTCGTTTCCTGTACCACAATCCGAGGAGCGATTTTTTTAAAAATAATGCTGGTTTCCATCATCATACCCACTTACAATAGTTTACCGCATTTGCCAACTGCTATAAACAGCATCCGAATGCAGCGCATTACTGATTATGAGCTGTTGATAATGGACAATAACTCTACCGATGGCAGCATAGCATATATAGCCGAAATTCAAAAACAAGACAACCGCATTAAATTTTTTTCCGGCAGCGATAGCGGCATTTACGATGCCATGAATAAAGGCATTGCATTGGCCGGAGGGCAATGGCTTTACTTTATGGGTGCCGACGACAGGCTGGCCGGTACCGATGTATTGCAGCAGTTGCAGCCTTACTTACTGGAGGATTGGGATATGGTATATGGCGATTGTATCTGGATGCCCGAAGGCAGGCCCGAAAAAGGGGAGTGGAGCTATGAGCAATTTATAAAAGTCAATATCAATCACCAGCGTATTTTTTACAGAAAAATTCTTTTTGAAAAATATGGTGGCTACAATACCCAATACAAAATTGCTGCCGACCACGAATTGAATATTCGCTTTTTTTGCAACAACCATATTCAAAAAAAATATGTACCCATATCTATTAGCCATTATCATTCGGGTGGCTTTAGCGCCAATAAGTTTGACCATTCTTTTTGGAAAAATTGGGATGCCATTATTTTAAAAAATTTTAAACCGCACCTCTCCGCAAAAAAAATTTATGGCAGCCTGGGCACTTATATCCGGCACCTGGCCGATGAGGGCAAAACGATGCAGGCGCTCAAACTCATCGGTAAAAATTTTATCCATACCGGTAGCCCGGGCTTTATAAAACTGATGCTGAGTTATTTGATATCCTCAAAAAAGAAACATGCAGGCTGATATTGCCATAATAGTAGTTGCTTACAACCGGCCACAGGCGCTTAGCCGCCTGCTTTCGTCGTTGCATGCTGCCGACTACAGCGGCTTTGCAAATATTCCGCTTATCATCAGTATTGATTATTCGGGTGATGATAAATGTGAGGCCATTGCCAGGCAGTTTGAATGGAAGCATGGACATAAAAATATAATTGCCCATACTCAAAACCTGGGACTAAAAAAACATATCCTGCAATGTGGCGATATGGCTTTGCAGCATGATGGGGTAATTGTGCTGGAAGATGATCTCTTTGTTTCGCCGGCATTTTATCATTATGCACATCAGGCATACCGGTTTTATAAAGAAGATGAAACGATTGCCGGTATAGGATTGTATAATTACCCGTTTAATGAAATTGCCTTTTGCCCATTTGAGCCCATTGCAGATGGCTATGATAATTATTTTATGCAGGTGCCTTGCTCTTGGGGCCAACTATGGACAAAAGCGCAGTGGCAAAAATTTTCACAATACCTGCAGGTAGATACAAAACCTACGAATAAGTTGTTACCTGCTGCGGTTCAGTCATGGCCTTCTGCCAGCTCATGGAAAAAATTATTTTACCAATACCTTATTGAGCATAATCTCTATTTTGTTTATCCAAGAAAAAGCTTAACCACTAATTATGGTGATATTGGCCAGCATCATCCAATGGAAATGATGGTTTGGCAAACACCGCTTTTGATAAATACAATGCCGTTCAGGTTTTCAACCCTTGAAACAGCTATAGCGGTATTTGATGCTTATTTTGAATTATCAGCCAAAGTTTTTAACCGGATAACCAACGCTAAACTTGATATTTGTATTGACCTGTATGGCAGCAAACCATTGGTTGAGATCAACAATGCATTTTTACTATCATCCAAAAAATGTAATGCTCCACTAAAGAAATACGGGTTTAATTTATATCCCTATATCAATAATGCATTGCTGGGGTTAGATAATAATACTTTAAACAGCAACTATTTTTCATTAGGCCCCACTGCTTCTTTCGCCGAAGAGCCGGGAACCGAAATACGTGCCATTGAAATAAACAGGGTTTTTTATAATAATAATTTACTGGTAGCAACCGGCCGAAATGAAGTGTACCGAACAAAGGAATTTAAAATAGGACATAACTTATTAAAGCCATTAAGATGGCTGAATCGTTTGTTCAAGTTGCAGTAATGCCCTTGCCCAGTTTCGTGGCTCAAGAAACAGTAGGAAACAAAAAATCGCTTCGTGTGTCACAAACCGAGGCGAAGTTGCAGAAATGAGTACCACTAAAATTTCCATCATCATACCTGTGTACAATGCAGGGGCTTTTTGCAGGCGTTGCATCCAATCTGTACTGGCGCAAAGCTTATCGGAAATTGAAGTCATACTGGTAAACGATGGCTCTATTGATGACAGTTTAAAAATTTTAAAGGAATTTGAGCAGCAAGACCCTCGGGTAGTTGTAATAAACAGCAGCAATTGTGGAGTGAGCGCTGCCCGCAATAAAGGGCTGGCCACAGCAAAAGGCCAATGGATAGCTTTTGCAGATGCGGATGACTGGATGGAACCTCAAATGCTGCAAGTACTTTATGATGCAGCCACCGGTTCAAATGCCGGCATGGCGGTTTGCAATGTAATTCAGCAAAAAACAACGCAGCATTCATCCACCAGGTTAAAACTAAACGATGAAATCATTCGCTTTAAAGACCATCCCGAAAAAGCAGTAGGGCAGATGATGAATTTTACATTCGACTTTGCCAACTGGAACAAGCTGTACCGGGCGCAAATCATCCGGCAACATGCTATTCGCTTTGATGAACATATTTGTATTGGCGAAGACTTATTGTTTAACCTCTATTACCTGCATTATATAGATAGCATAGTTTGTGTAAACAAGCCGCTCTATCATTATCAAATCCACCAAAACTCGGCAATGGCACTGGGTGCAGATAAAAGGGTGGAGCAATACAACCTGCAGTTTAAAGCCTACCGGCAATTTGCCACAAAGAATGATTTAGAAAACGAATGGGAAATGTTTAGAAAAGCGATGGCAAGAGGATTTTATAATAGCCTGATACCGGAAATGATTAAAAATATTAAAACCCAAAAACTCAAAAGAACCGATGCAGTAAAACTATTGGGTGCAAATATTGCCGCACTTGATGCGGAAATTTTTTATTACCCGCAAAAGAAAATAGGATTGCAGGGGTTTAAGAAAACCTTGTTGGAAAAAAAACAGTTCCGGGTATTTGCACAATTAGTAGGGCTTAAACATTTTTAGTTTTTAAAAAGGATTTCTCTTGCCCTGATTCGTGACTCAATTCGCCCTGTTTCGTGACTCACTAAACAGCATAAAACATTTTTCGTTTCGTGGGCCACGAAACGAGGCGAAACATTTTTAGCTTTAAAAAGAATTTCTTGCAAACAGTTAAAATAAACTTCGGCTACTTTTGGCCCGATTTTAATAATGAGGATAATTATTTTACTCGAGTACTTTCTTTAAAGTATAACGTAGAAATATCCGATAACCCGGATTTCTACTTTTTTACGCATCCCTACAACGGCAAAAGAGATTACCTTAAGTACAAGTGCCACCGGGTTTTCCTGGGTTGGGAAAATGTAAGGGCCAACTGGGATATTTGTGATTATGTATTGGATTCGGATTTTTACGAAAACAATCCACGGCACAAACGCTGGCCAATTTGGGCTTCATGGAACCCGATAAGATTAACAGCACCCAAAGAGCTGAAGCATTTTACCGGCAAAAAAAAGTTTTGCTGTATGGTGGTGTCAAACGGTAAGGCCAAAGAGCGTATTGAATTCTTCCATCAGTTGAGTAAATACAAGCAGGTAGATTCCGGGGGCCGGTTTTTAAACAATATTGGTGGGCCGGTTGCAGATAAAATGAAATTCATCAGCGATTATAAGTTTGTGATTTCTTTCGAAAATTCTGCTTCGCCGGGATACACTACTGAAAAGCTGATTGAGCCCATGCTGGTAAACAGCATCCCCATATATTGGGGCAATACAGCAGTGAGGAAAGATTTTAATACGGATAGCTTTATAAATATTGAAAACAGCCAATCCTTTGATGCTGCCATTGAAAAAATAATTGAACTGGATAGTAATGAGGAAAAATACCTGGCCATGGCCGCACAACCCTGGTTGAATAATAACCAATTGCCCCGGGAATTTACACAGGAAAGCCTGGCAGCATTTTTTGATTTTGTAGTTGCAGACAGTAAAACCAAAAAGCCGGTTGCACTAAATTCATATAAAAATTTTAAGCACAAGACATCCATTTTTTTATACAGGCTAAGAGATTCATTCTATCACCGCTTGGGAATTAATAAAGGATTTAGATAAATTAATACTATGAGTACAATTTTCGAAAAAATAAAATTCAGGCTACAAAACTTTTTTGCAAAAAAAGAAGTGGTGCCTTCTATTACCGAAAAAAGAGAAGTGATAGAATCATATAGAGTCCTTTACCAGTCAAAAATTTTTATTGAAACCGGAACCTTCCTGGGCGATACAGTTGAATATTTTAAAAACAAGTTTCACTCAATAATATCTATTGAGCTAAGTGAAGATTTGGCCAACAAAGCAAAAAAGCGGTTTGAAAACGATAAGCAGGTTCAAATAATACAGGGTGATAGCAGCAAAATTTTACCAACATTGGTAAATCATATAAAAGAGCCGATATTGTTTTGGCTTGATGGCCATTATTCATCAGAGTTTTTTGTAAAGGATGAATTTATAAGAACTGCCAAAGGCGATAGCAATACACCGATAGTTAAAGAGTTGGAAATAATTTTAGCCGCTTGTGCGTTTCCTGTCATTTTAATAGATGATGCCCGACTTTTTAACGGCACCAATGATTACCCATCCATCAATGCTATCAAGAACCAGGTAAATGAAACCGGAAAATCTTTTACAATTCAGGTAAGCAACGATATCATACAAATACTTCCCCAAAAATGATAAAGAGAATTTTTAGGTCAGCAAATTATCATACAAGAAAAATACTGTTCGAAAAATTTGCCCTGCCTAAAACGGTAAATGAAAAAATATCGAAGGTTATTTTAAAAAAGTACCTGCCAGCAAACCCTGTAATTATAGACTGTGGCGCTCATGATGGTTCTGATACAGTAGAATTGATACGCCTGTTTAAAACTGCAAGCATCCATTCATTTGAACCGGTTGATGCGCTTTTTGAAAAACTGAAGGCTCATACCGTCCGTTTCCAGAATATTCATACCTATAAATTAGCGCTGAGTAATACCAATGGTTGGAGTGATTTTCATATAAGTGAAGGAGAGTCTGATGGTTCCAGTTCACTGTTGCCTCCATTAGAGCACTTAAAAGATCATCCTGCAACAAAATTCAACACTATCATTAAAGTAAAAACAATCACACTGGATGATTGGGCGAAAGAACAAAATATATCAAATGTAGATTTACTTTGGCTGGATATGCAGGGCTTTGAATTAAATATGCTTAAAGCAAGTAGTCATATTTTAAAAACTGTCAAAGTCATTCACACCGAAGTAAGTACCCGGGAAACCTATAAGGGAGTGCCACAATATGCAACATATAGGAAATTTTTGGAGCAGCAGGGCTTTAAAGTAGTGATAGAAGCTTTACCCAAAGGGTGGGATATGGGCAATGTATTGTTTGTAAGGAAATAAAATGAACCATTCGCCCTGTTTCGTGGCTCACGAAACAGCATAAAATATTTTTTCATTTCGTGAGCCACGAAACGAGGCGAAAATTGAACTCTTGCTCTGTTTCGTGACTCACGAAACGAGGCGAAAATTGAACTAACAATTGCAATCATTACGAAAATCATATAGCGAAACCGGGAAAATTTATTTTTTTACAACCACTATTCTTCAATGGAAAACATTGCTACAGGATGATATAAATAAAAAGCTTATAACGGATTACTTAAAAGAACTGGTGGATAGAGAATTGATAAAACTATATGCCTTTGTTATCATGCCAAATCATATCCACCTGATATGGCAACTACTTAAAAAAAACGGTAAAGAAACACCTCAGGGAAGTTTTTTGAAATACACAGCCCATGAGTTATTAAAGAGGTTAAAGCAACAGGGTTTGTCAGGAGAGTACGAAGTGGTTGCAACAAATAAACGACATGAAATATGGCAAAAAGACCCGTTAAGTATTGAAGTATATAGTAGGGAAGTTGCCAGGCAAAAATTAGAATATATCCATTTTAATCCGGTGAGCAGGAAGTGGAAATTGTCGAATGATGATCTGGATTATTATTACTCATCAGCCAGATTTTATGAAAATGGAATTGATGAGTTTAAAATGCTGAGTAATTTATATGTGGAGTTTGATGGAGAATAAAACATCGAACTTCACCCTGTTTCGTGACTCACGAAACAGTATAGAACATTTTCTCATTTCGTGAGCCACGAAATGAGGCAATGAAAATCATCTTTCGTTACGTAGGGCAACGAGACGTAGGAGCTACTCCATCGCCCTGTTTCGTGACTCACGAAACAGCATAAAGCATTCTCTCGTTTCGTGAGTCACAAAACGAGGCGATGAGCCACGAAACGAGGCGAGCAAAATAAAATGAACCAACCGCTTGTTTCCATATTAATGACGGCCTATAACCGGCAACAGTTCATTGCAGAAGCCATTGAATCTGTGCTGGCATCTACTTACACCAACTGGGAGTTGATAATTGTGGACGATGGCAGCAGCGACAATACCGTAGCCATTGCCCAAAGCTATGCCGCCAAAGATGAACGAATACGGCTGTATGTAAATGAAAAAAATTTAGGCGACTATCCCAATCGCAATAAAGCGGTTTCTTATGCCACCGGTGAGTATATCCATTTTTGCGATTCGGATGATAAATTGTTCGCAGATAGTATCCATAAAATATTATCCATTGTGGATGGAGATCCTCAGTTTAATTTTGCCATGTACTGGCCACACTCTAATGATACGTTTACGCTGGCCGGTAGCAAAGCTTTGCATAAACATTTTTTTGAGCAACAGTTTTTATACATGGGGCCGGGTGGTACCTTTATCCGGCGCAGCTTTATCAATGCCATTGGCGGCTATCCTACAAAATATGGCCCGGCCAATGATATGTACTTTAATTTAAAAGCAGCCTGCCATTCGCCGGTAACGCTTATCCCTTTTGAACTGAATTTTTACAGGCGGCACGATGGGCAGGAAATCAATAACCGTTTTAATTATATGTACAATAATTACCGGTATATGAGAGATGCAATAAACGAACTGCCGCTTCCATTTACTGCTAACCAACTGGAATGGCTGCACAAAAAAAACAAACGGCGTTTTGCTGTTCATCTTTTTAATTTCCTGCGGCGTACCCGTAACATCAAAAAAACAAGAGAAGCTTGTACCCATGCCAACTTTGGTATCGGCGATTTTGTGCAGGGTGTTTTGTACTTTAAAAAAAAGCCATAGCAACACATGAATATTGTAAAAAAGATCATCCGCCAGGCCACCGGTTACTGGGTGCACAAATTAAAAACGCTGCCCATTGGCACCGACCTGTTTTATGATATTACCAAACGCTTGCAATACGGCAACCTGCACACGGTATTTGACATTGGCGCCAATGAGGGCCAAACCGTTAAATGGATAAAGCACCACCAGCCCCTTGCACACATTTATTCATTTGAGCCGGTGGCAGACACTTTTGAAAAATTAAAACAGCAGGTGAGCAATTACCGGCATTGCCGGGTGGAGCAATTGGCAATGGGCGAAGCTCCGGGCGAAAAGAAAATAAAATTATTTTCCGATTACTCGGTACTCAATTCACTGAACGAAAAGGCAATGAACAATGATGCCGATGCCAAGGAAGAAATTATTGTTATAGATACATTGGACAATTATTGCAAAAAAAACAAGATAAACAAGATAGACCTGCTAAAAATAGATACCGAGGGTTATGAGCTAAATGTATTACAGGGTGCCGAACAAATGCTGGCCCAAAAACACATCAGTTTTATTTATTGCGAAGTGGGTTTTAATACAACCAATGGACGCAATACCAGTTTTGAGGCGCTGAGCAATTTCCTGGAAAAAAGAGATTGTTTTTTTTATGCCTTATATCAAATAGACAGCCACGACTGGAAGGCAGGTAATCATTTGGCCAATGCCCTGTTTATTCAAAAAGATGTTTTCCCTTTGTGATGTCTCAAAAAGTTTCCATCATAATGCCGGTGTACAATTCGGCAGCCTTTTTGCAAAAATCGGTACAGTCCCTGCTGCAGCAAACCTATCCCAATATTGAAATCATTATTGTGGATGATTCATCAACGGATAATAGCTATGCCATAGCACAATCGCTGGTTGCTGAAAAACTAAAGGTTTTACAGCAACCCAATGCCGGTGCAGCCATTGCCCGCAATACCGGCCTTGCCGCAGCTACCGGCGATTATATCCAGTTTATGGATGTGGATGATTTTTTATCGCCGGATAAAATTGAAAAGCAGGTGGCAGCACTACAGCAGCGCCCCGGATGCCTGGCCGTATGCAACTACATTAGTTTTGTACAGGATGAGGAGTTGGATAAACCCATCAAGGTAGAAGAGCAGGGGCATTTTATTTACAGCTCCAATAATCCGGCCCATTTTTTAATTGACCTCTTAGGTGCAAAGGGCGAAAGCAATTTTATACAAACCAATTGCTGGCTCATTCCCCGGCCACTCATTGAAAAAGCCGGTGGCTGGCGGGCTTACCGATGCCCCGATGATGATGGTGAATTTTTTAGCCGCATTATCCTGGCCAGCGAAGGCATTGTGCATGTGCCCGGCATATTCAACTATTACCGCCGTGATAAACGAGCCAATAAATTGAGTGCCCATCCGGGAAATAAATATCTTCAAAATGTATTGCTGACCATTGACCTCAAATACGGGTATTTAAAAAACAGGGTAGAGGATGATTTATTGCGAAAAGCATTTGCCAAGCAGTACCTCGACTATGCCATTAACCATTATCCGCAATGCAAAAAATTATCAGCAATTGCCTATAGAAGATTTAAAACAATGAACAGGAAAGCCGAACTGCCTTTGTTGGGTGGCCGCATGATTGAGGCCATAAAAAATATTTTGGGATGGAAAGCGGCCCGGTTATTAAAATATTATTGTAGATAGTTGGCAAAGCAAATTCTTTTTATTACAACCCATAACCTGGCCACCAATCCCCGGCTGGTAAAAGAAATGGAACTGGCCCTGCAAAATAATTTTGCGGTAAGTGTTATTTGTTTTGAGTTCAACAACTGGAGCAGGCAATTGAATGAGGAATTGAAAAATAAATTTGGCTCAAAAATAAACTATACCGGTATTCCGGGTAATCGAAAACCCTTGTGGCCCTGGCTGATGAGCAGTTTGCTTTTCATTTTATCGAAATGGGTTTTAATTTTTCTACCGCAAAGTAAATTTTGGCTTTCGGTACGATGCAATAAAAGAAGCTGGCTTTTAATGCAGGCTTTAAAAAAAATGTCCGGCAATTATCAACTGCTGCTGGCACATAACGCCGGTAGTTTTTACCCGGCTTTACAATTTGCTACAAAGCATAACATTCCCCTGGGCATTGATTTGGAAGATTACCATCCCGGCGAAAGTAAACAGGAAAGGATAAATAATTTTTTTAAACAATTGAACCGGGCAATACTTCCCAAAGCTACATTTATAACGGCGGCCTCACCCGATATTTTAGAACACTCAGAAAAAGACTTAGGTGTAGCCTTAAAAAATAAACGGGTGGTATTGAATTATTTTCCATCCACTGAGTTTGAATTATCTGTAGCGAATAACTCAGCCGGGTTATCCCTGGTTTGGTTTTCACAAAACATTTCTTTTGGGCGGGGCTTAGAGCAATTGATTCCGGTTATAAAAAATAATCCTTCAATAGCATTGCACTTGTTTGGCCATTGTAATGCCCACTTTAAAAACCAATGGCTCAATGATGCTGAAAATATACATGTACATCACCCTTTACCACAGGTACAATTGCACAGGCGGTTGAGTCAGTTTGATGTAGGGTTGGCTATTGAACCTGGCAAGGATTTAAACAATGAACTGGCGCTGTCGAATAAAATGCTGGCCTATTTTCAGTCTGGTACTTTTATTTTGGCGAGCAATACCCCGGCACAAAGCAGGTTTTTAAATTTATTTCCAGAACATGGTTTGGTTAGCGGCCTGCAAACTCCTGAACTGAAACAGGCAATGGAAACCCTGCTGCAACAAAAAGAAAGCATAAGGGCATTGGCAAAACAAAGATTTGAAAAAGCCCGCTTGCACAATTGGGAAATCGAATCACAAAGCCTGCTTGAATTGTGGAAAGGGCACAGCAATTGAAAAAAACTATCCACTGTTTCGTAGCCCACAAAACAGGAAGAAATCACAATGCCTTGTTTCGTGGCTCACGAAACAGGAAGAAATAAAATTAACATTACGCTTCGTGTGCCACGAAACGTGGCAAAAAAACATGCCCGGTTCGTGTCTCACAAAACTTGAAGAATAATATTTCGTTATGCCTTGTTTCGTGAGGCTCGAAACAAGTTGAATCATCCGTTTTGAAAAAAATCTTAATCCTCTATCCGCATTTTCCACCATCCAACCTGGCCGGTGTGCACAGGCCAAGGCTTTTTGCACAACACCTGCCTGCATTTGGCTGGGAGCCGGTAATCCTTACCGTGCATGAAAACTATTATGAAGAAGCACCGGATTGGAACCTGGTAAAATTATTGCCCCCCAATTTGAGGATAGAAAAAGTAAATGCATTTGCCATCACAAAACCCCGGCTTATTGGCGATATTGGGTTAAGAGCATTATGGCAATTGTATAAAAGGGCAAAACAACTGATAAAGACAGAGGGTTTCGATTTTTTATACATACCCATTCCTTCATTTTATTGTGCTCTTCTGGGGCGTATGCTGCATCGCAAAACAGGAATTAAATATGGCATTGATTATATTGATCCCTGGGTGCATGATTTTCCCGGCAGCAACAAATTGTTTTCCCGGCATTGGTGGAGCAAGAAGTTGGCGGGTTTGTTGGAACCCATCGCCATTAAAGAAGCATCGCTCATTACCGGTGTGGCCGAAGGGTATTATACAGCAGTGCTGGAAAGAAATCCGCATCTAAAACAACAAGCGGTTTTTGGCGCCATGCCCTATGGTGGTGAGGAAGCTGATCATCTAGTATTAAAAACATTGCAGTTAAAGCCTTACCTGTTTACAAAAGAAAGCGGAGTTTTTAAACTGGTATATGCCGGGGCCATGTTGCCCAAAGCCTATACCGTTTTAGAAGCAGTGTTTCGTAGCCTTGCAGGTATTGAAATAGACAAATCAAAAATTCAGTTTCATTTTATTGGCACCGGCAAAACGCCGGATGACCCCGAAGGGTATAATATCAAAGCATTGGCCGGGCGCTATGGCTTATGGCAAACCATAGTGTACGAATATCCCCGGCGCATTCCTTACCTGGATGTGCTGGTGCATCTGCAAGAGGCAGATGGTATCTTTATAATGGGCAGCACCGAGCCGCATTATACACCCAGCAAATCGTACCAGGGCATCCTTAGTGGCAAGCCCATACTGGCCTTACTGCATGCGCAAAGTACGGCAGTGGAAGTTTTAAAAAATTCCAATGCTGCCCATGTACTCCATTTTAATGGTGAAGCAGATTTAAAATACATTGAAAATAATTTTCGGGCTGCATTAAATGCATACCTTAACTGGTCGGCTAATTTCAACAGTAGCCAGGTCAACAAGGAAGCATTCCATCCCTATTCTGCAAAAGCCGTAACCGGCAAGCTGGCGGCATTGCTGGATGCGGTGGTAGATAAAGAAACTTAAACTAAGGCTTTAAAATTCTCAGTTTTTAATGCATAATGATTAGTAAGTTGTTTCAGATAAAACGCTTTATTGATACCCATCCACTATCGGGGAAGCATAGGATAAAAGCATATACTCGTTTTATTTCATGGCAGCTTCAACAGTTTTTTTATCGCCGTGAAAAAATAGTGCCGTTCATTGGTACTACTAAATTATCGGTTTCAAAAGGAATGACAGGAGCCACAGGGAATATATATACCGGGCTTCATGAATTTACAGATATGGGTTTCTTGCTTCATTTTTTAAGGGGTAACGATTTGTTTTTTGATATTGGTGCTAATATAGGCTCCTATACGATATTAGCTGCAGGGCATGTAGGATCAAGAACAATTGCATTTGAACCTGTATCGGCAACTTTTAATTCGCTTGTAAAGAATATTGAGCTAAACAAGTTAAAAAATATAGCCACAGCACTAAACATTGGGCTAGGAAAAAATAAATCTGTTCTTCATTTCACAAAAAATTTAGACACTGTTAATCATGTTGTTTATGATTTGTCGAAAGCAAATACGGGTTCAACAATTGAAGTGCCGGTAGAAAGTGTTGATGAAATGGTTTTACAAAATGGAGTTCCCAATTTAGTTAAGATAGATGTAGAAGGTTTTGAAACTGAAGTGTTGGCCGGAATGTTACAAACACTGAAACAAGAAAAGTTGAAAGCAATAATAATTGAATTGAACGGCTCCGGCAAAAGGTATGGTTTTGATGAAGACTTACTGGATGCTCAATTAAGGGATAATAAATTTATACCTTATACCTATGATCCGTTTAAACGAAACCTGGTACCGGTTCAAAAACATGATAACCTTAATACAATTTATATCAGGGATATTAATTTTGTAACAAACAGGCTCATGAATGCTAAAAAGATAAAAGTTTTTTCAGAAGAGTTTTAGATGAAACGCCTCGCCATCATTACCACCCATCCCATTCAATACAATGCTCCTTTATTTCAATTGCTGGCAGAGCGAAAAAATATAGCCATCAAAGTTTTTTATACCTGGGGTGATACCGTATTGAAAAAAAAATACGATCCGGGTTTTCAAAAAAATATTGAATGGGATATTCCTTTACTGGAAGGCTATGATTATGCATTTGTAGAAAACAAGGCTGCCAATAAAGGCTCTCATCATTTTAAAGGCATTGATAACCCAACACTCATCGGACAAATTGAAACATGGCAGGCCGATGCATTGCTTATTTATGGCTGGAGTTTTAAAAGTCATTTAAAGTTAATGCGATATTTTAAAGGAAAGAAAAGGATATTTTTCCGGGGTGATTCTACCTTATTAGATGAAACAAAAAAATTCTCAATAAAAAAAATAGCAAGAAAGTTTTTTTTAAAATGGGTTTATAAAAAAGTGGATACGGCAGTATATACCGGAACTGCTAATAAACATTACTATTTAAAATTCGGGTTAAAAGAAAATCAACTGCTATTTGCCCCACATGCAATTGAAATCAGCAGGTTCATTCAAAACCCTGTATCAGGTTGGCGTAATAAGTTAGCGATTCCCGAAACTGCAATTGTTTTTTTATTTGCCGGTAAATTAGAAACAAAAAAAAATCCGGCCTTGTTATTGGATGCATTTATTGAACTGGAAGTGCCCAACACTTTTTTATTGATTGTTGGCAATGGTATTCTTGAAAATCAGTTAAAACAAAAATGGCAATCGTTACCACAAACATTGCAAAAGCAGATTTTTTTTATTGATTTTGTAAACCAACAGGCAATGCCGTCTTTATATAATACCTGCGATGTATTTGTGTTGCCATCGCAGGGGCCCGGCGAAACCTGGGGTTTATCAGTTAACGAGGCAATGGCCTGCGGAAAGTCAATTTTGGTAAGTGATAAATGTGGTTGTGCGGAGGATTTAGTAATGAATGAAAAAAATGGTTATACCTTTCAATCGGGTAATAAAGTAGATTTGGAAAATAAGATTTTGTTGATGGCATCTGATAAAAATAAACTGGATGAAATGGGGAAGCAATCGCTTAGTATCATTAATGAATGGAATTTTGAAAAAGTGGCTGCAGCAATCGAAGCAGCGGTTAAGTAAATTTTAATATGTACACACTGTTTAAAGTAAATATCAATTGGGGTGCTTATACAATCTGCGCTATCATGATTTTGCTTTTATTCCCTTCATTAAGCTGGTACTCTTATTTTGCATTACTTATTGCCCTGCACCAGTTTTTTCTGTTGTTTTTTTCAATGAACTCGGTAATACCCATCCGCTATTTGCTGGGCTCGTTCATGTGCCTCCAAATGTTTATTGGGCCGGTATTAGCGTATAATGGACTGGATAAATACCAGTATTTCATGTATCAAATGAAAGTGCCTGAAGCTGTGTATTTCAGCTATGCATTACCGGCCGTTATTTTATTTATCCTTGGCCTTCATATAAATGCAAAAAAACTTGATGGCGAAGTGCCCGATGTAAAAAAGATTAGTGAATTTACTGCACAGAATTCCAAACTGGCTTATTGGTTAATTGGTATCGGCTTTGGCGCAAGCCTTGTGGGCGGTTTTTTTGGATCGGAATTAGGCTTTGTTTTTTATTTGATAGGAAGTGCAAAATTCATAGGTGCTTTCCTGTTAATACTTGGCGGTACAAGGCTTAAGATAGGTCCTTTGATTATCATTTATGGCTCCATTATACTTTCATCTCTTGGTGCCGGTATGTTTCACGACTTACTAACCTGGCTGATCATGCTTGGCGCTGTAATATGTATCAAATTAAAACCAAGTGTTTTTTTTAAAATAGTAGCCTTATTTTCATTCATAATTTTAGTAATTATTATACAACAACTAAAAGGCTCTTATCGTATGGCTATTGGTAAAGGCGATAGCGGTAATGTAGAAACATTCACTAATGTATTTGAGGAAACGCAGGGGTCTGGCGGCGTATTTAATTTAAAAAGTATGGCAGCCAGCAATGTGCGTATTAACCAGGGTTTCATTATCACCAATATTATGTTTACCGTGCCCGATAAAGTGCCTTATGCAAATGGCGCCGAGTTAATGCAGTTATTAGAAGCGGCCTTCCTGCCACGTATTATTGCTCCCAATAAATTAAAAGCCGGCGACAGAACCATCTTTATGAAGTATAGTGGTATCCGTATAAAACGAAATACTTCAATGGGCTTAAGTTCGCTGGGCGATGCCTATGTTAACTTTGGAACATTTGGCGGCGCTATTTTTATGTTCATCCTGGGATTTATTTATAGCGAAGTATTGAATGTGTTTCATAAAAAAAGTAAAAACTTCCCGGTATTAATATTATTCACCACGCTGGTGTTTTATTATCCCATCAGGCCCGATTGCGAATTACAAACCATATTGGGGCACCTGGTTAAATCCTGTTTTCTCATTTATATTGTTTTAATTGTTTGGCAAAAAGAATTCAGGCTTTGGCCTGCATCCATGTGGAAAAAATCTTTGTCCTGATACCCTGGTTTAGCCCGGCTTTTAAGGCCGGAGGCCCCATCCGCTCTGTTGAAGGCATGATAAAGCACTTATCGGGCAACGGTAAAATGTTTTATGTTTTTTGCAGCAACAAAGATGTGGATGCAAAAAATATTGCAGTGCCTGCCAATGAATGGGTTTGGTTTAGCGATAACTGTAAAGTATGGTACAGTAGTACCGATAACATACTGCCGGTATTAAAAAAAGAAATCAGCCAGCATCAACCGCAACATATTTTTATCAATGGCTTGTACAACTGGCAGTATAACATTAAGCCAATATTATTTGTAAAAGGCGTAAATAAAATTATTTCGGTAAGGGGTATGTTGCATCCCGGCGCCTTATCGCAAAAAACAATTAAAAAAAGATTTTTCCTGCAACTGTTAAAAATTACAGGCTGGCAACATAAAAATACTTTTCATGTTACCGATGAACAGGAAAAAATATTTACACAAAAAGAACTGGGCCCTGCAGCAAAAATTTTTGTGGCAGGTAATTTTCCAAACCTGTTTACAAATACCAATGTTCCCAACAAAAAACCGGGAGATTTAAAATTAGTTTCAATTGGTTTAATTAGCCCTATGAAAAATTATTTACCCGTGCTGCATGCATTGGAAATTGTTGGGCGGCAACAGCCGGGCAGTATCATTGAATACAACATTTACGGCGCTGTTAAAGATGAAATATATTGGCAACAATGCCTCGCTGTTATTAACACGTTGCCTGCAAATGTAAAAGTGCAATGGCATGGCGCTATTGCCACATCGGGTATTGAACAGGCATTATCGCAAAGCCATGTTTTTATCCTGCCAAGTAAGAGCGAAAACTTTGGGCATTCCATTATTGAAGCATTAAGCGCCGGCCGGCCGGTGATAACAAGCAATGGTACACCGTGGAATAATCTTGAGCCATCAATGGCAGGTATCAATACACAGGTTGATGAACTAACTTTATCCAATGCAATCAACCTGTTTGTACAAATGCAGCATGATGCTTTGCAGCAATGGAGCAATGGCGCTGCTAAATATGCAAGCCGGGCAATTGATACCAATATGTTAAAAGAGCAATACCGGTTAATGTTTACCATTTAATTTAAGCGCCATCAAATTTTTAAAACATCCGTTATTTATTTACCTGCTTAAGTTCTTTGCAATTTTTTGTATTGCATATTTTGGAACCATAGCGGTAGAAGGCTTGTCGGCGCCGGGCAACCATTATTCTCCTTTTGTGCACCATTACCTTGATTATCCTTCGGCGCTGCGGCAAAGTTTGTTAAAAGGCGCCTCATTTTTCTTGGGGCTTTTAGGTTACAACACGGTCATCACAGATGCTTACCACCTGCAAATGGTTAATGGCAGTTGGGTAAAGCTGGTGTATGCATGCCTTGGTGTAGGCGTGATGTGCTTTTGGCTGGCTTTTGTACTTGCAAATAAAGGAAAGTTTGTAAAAAAAATTACCTGGCTGTTGATTGGCTTGATAAGTATTTGGCTGGTAAATGTGTTGCGTATTATGCTGGTGCTGCTGGCAAATAACAATCATACAAAAATGCCGCTTGGTTTAGATAACCATACATTTTTTAACATACTAGCTTACGGCGCTGTTTTTATATTAATGTTTTTATACGACAGGAGTTTTAATAAAAAATGATGAAGCTAAAATGCTGTTCACATTCAAATTTTTACCTGTTGCAAAATATTTGAATTAATAAAGAAATGATTATAGTTGGAATTAATGCATACCATGCAGATGCATCTGCAGCCATTTTTGTAGATGGTAAAATGCTGGCTGCAATTGAAGAAGAACGGTTCAGGCGAAAAAAACACTGGGCCGGTTTCCCCGATTTAGCTATTCAGTTTTGTTTGCAGGAAGCAGGCATCGGGTTTAATGATGTAGATCACTGGGCTATTGGCCGGGATCCCCGTGCAAAATTTTTTAAAAAAATTTTATACCTGTTAAAAAATCCCGGCGGTAGTATAGCGGTTATAACCGACAGGTTTAAAAACAGCCGCAAAGCGGCAAGCATACAGGATGAACTGGCAAGGCTTTCCGGAATGCCTGCAAAAAACTTTACCGGTAAAATACATAATATAGAACACCACCGCAGCCATATTGCATCTGCATTTTTTGCATCACCTTTTGAAGAAGCTGCCTGCCTTTCTATTGATGGCTCCGGCGATTTTAGTACCACCATGACGGGCATTGGCAAGGATAATGAAATTAAAATTCTACAATCTGTCAACTTTCCACATTCCATCGGCATATTTTATACCGCTTTCACACAATTGCTGGGTTTTCCGTATTATGGCGATGAATACAAAGTGATGGGCATGGCGCCTTACGGGCAACCAAAATACCTGCATTTACTTGAAGATGTGGTTACGCTTACCAATGATGGATTGTTTAAACTGAACTTACAATATTTCAGAACAGGTACTTCGGGTATCATCAGTTACGATGATAACCATACTCCCGTTGTGGCAAATCTTTACTCAAAAAAAATGATTGAAGTTTTTGGTGCAGCACGTAAAAAAGATGAACTGCTTACGCAATACCACAAAGACCTGGCTGCATCGGTACAGCGCTTTACCGAAAAAATAATTTTTCATATCCTCAATCATCTTCAACAACAAACAGGCTTAACCAATATTTGTATTGCAGGTGGTGTGGCACAAAACAGTGTAGCCAACGGAAAAATTTTAAGCAACACATCGTTTAAAAAAATGTACATTCCTTCTGCTGGCCACGATGCCGGTATTTCAATGGGTGCGGCATTATACACACAGCAGCAGGTTTTGCAATATCCCCGGCAGCCGGCAATTATGAATGCTTATACAGGCAGCCGTTTTAGTAATGACGAAATAAAAAAACTGCTAAAAGGTAAAGAAGTAACCTTTACCGAAATGGCCGATGAAGATTTATACAATCATGTAACCGCTTGTTTAATTAATGGTGGGGTAGTGGGCTGGTTTACCGGCCGTGCCGAATTTGGCCCACGGGCATTGGGTGGCCGCTCCATCATTGCCGACCCCCGCCGTGTCGATGCAAAAGAAATACTGAACCTTAAAGTGAAAAGGCGTGAAAGTTTCAGGCCCTTCGCCCCGTCAATATTAAAAGAATATGTACCCGAATTTTTTGAATTGGTTGATGATGTGCCTTTCATGGAAAAAGTTTTCCCCATAAAAAAAGAAAAACAGGCATTAATTCCGGCTGTAACACATGTAGATGGAACAGGCAGGCTGCAAACAGTTGATAAGGAAATATCAGCAAGATATTATGCGTTAATTGATTGTTTTAGAAGAAAAACCGGCATTCCAATACTGCTTAACACATCATTTAATGAAAACGAGCCAATTGTTAACAGCCCAATAGAGGCTTTAGAGTGTTTTGAAAGAACAAATATGGATATGTTAGTGTTAGAGAATATTGTAATACAACGTTCGGGCAGTTAATAAAAAAAGTATATCTTAGCAGCATCTTTTTATGCTCACCTTAATAAAATCCATTTAAGATCACAAAAACCGGCTGCTTGTGTATATAAAATAAATAAACTGTTAGTATAATTGAATAATAAAATAACTACAGCGCTAATTTAAAATAGAAAAGTACCTTATAACTTATGAAAGTATCAATCATAACAGCCACATATAATTCTGCTAATTTTTTAGAAGAGGCAATACTCTCTGTTATGAAGCAAGAGCATCATGATATTGAACATATAATCATTGATGGCGGTTCTACCGATGGTACACTGGCCATTATCGAAAAATACAAAGATCATATTGCCTACTGGAAATCGGAACCCGACAGGGGCATGTATGATGCCATCAATAAAGGAATGCGTGTAGCCACCGGCGATATTATTGGAACCTTAAACAGCGATGACCTGCTTGCCGATAATAAAGTTATCAGTGATATTGTAAATGCATTTAAGCAATATAAAACAGATACTATTTATGGCGACCTGGTGTATGTAAAGCCCGAAGATATGTTGAACATTGTAAGGGTATGGAAAGGCTTACCTTATAAACGCAGTCGCTATAATTTTGGATGGATGCCTGCACATCCTACATTTTATTTTAAGCGTAACCTGCTTAATTCTTATGGCTATTACGAAAATCATTATTATACTGCTGCCGATTACGAGTTTATGGCACGCTATCTTTTTCACCACAGGGCAAGCGCTTATTATTTGCCACGCCTGGTTGTAAAAATGCGCTCGGGTGGTATGAGCAATGGAAATATTTTCAGGCGCTTAAGAGCCAACCGCAGGGATTATTTAGCCATGAAAAAAAATAATATCCCTTTTGCTTTTATTGTATCGGTAATGAAACCTTTCAGGAAAATATTACAGTACAAAAAAGTTGGCGCCATGAAGATGCTGAAACCGCAGCAATTACAGCACGAACCCGAAATTCCGCAAATCATCCTTACAAGGGAAACAGTTAAAGCTTCCTGATGTTTAGTTTTTTTAATAAAAAAAACACTTCATTTCCTGCAGGCCAGTTTCAATTTGATACCGATATACATTCTCATATTTTGCCCGGTATTGATGATGGCTCGCCCAACCTGGAAACATCCCTGCAACTTATCAGTGGGTTGTATGCACTTGGCATAAGAAAATGTGTGGCCACACCGCATATCATTGGCGATTTATACAGGAATGATGCCAATAGTATTGGCGCAGCGCTTGAAGAAACAATTGAAGGTTGCTTACAGGCCGGCATAGATATGAAAATTACAGCCGCTGCCGAATATATGCTGGATGATTATTTTATGCAATTGCTGCGGCAGAAAAAACCTTTATTGTGTTTACACAAAAATATTTTGTTAACCGAATTTCCCTTTACCGTACAACCCGATAATATAGAAGATTTAGCATTTAACATGCTTACAGAAGGCTACAAACCTGTACTGGCCCACCCCGAACGGTATTTTTATTTTCACCGTAATTTTAATTTTTATAACCGCCTTAAAGACCTTGGTTTTATTTTACAGGTAAATCTTTTATCGTTAACTGGTTATTATGGCGATGCTGTAAAAAAAGCCGCCATTCACTTGTTTAAAAATGATATGGTATCACTAGTTGGCACCGACCTTCACCACCACAAACACCTGGCCGCCCTGGCCAATTCAAGCAGTCAGCGTATTTTCAGCAAATATCTTTCGCATAAAGATTGGAACCGGCTTGATGAATTGTAATCACATCTTTTCTTTCCCTTTTATTTTTCTTCTTCTTTAATGAATGTTTCAATTAAATGCAAATCTTATTAACATAGTAAAAGACATTATTGTCCGCTACTAAAATTTTATTATCTTTGCAGCCTACACAGAAACTCAACTACAAACTGCATGTTTTCTAAGGCCTGCAAATACGGGATTCGGTCGGTTATTTATATCACCAAACAATCGCAATTGGGCAGGAAAGTAGGGCTCAAAGAAATTGCCAAAGCAGTAGATTCACCAGAAGCATTTACAGCAAAAATTTTACAGAAGTTATGCCGCAGTAAGATTATTAAGTCTGAAAAAGGCCCAACAGGCGGCTTTTTTATTGATGAAGATAAACTGCACAGCGTTTGTTTAAGCCATGTTGTATCAACAATTGATGGCGATACGGTATATAATGATTGCGGGCTGGGAATGAAGAGTTGCAATCCCAAAAAACCTTGCCCGGTACACAACCAGTTTATGGTTATCAGGAATAATTTAAAAACAATGTTAGAAACTACTACTATGCATTCGCTTGCTTCGGGTGTAAAATCGGGTTTAACATTTTTAAAAAGGTAAAAAATATTTAAGTAAAGGATAAAAATTTTAATACATAAAAAAGAATTCATGGATACAAAGAACATTTTTTCCGAATCGGGTATTTTGATAACCATCTTTCTTATTGCCATACCTATCATTGTTGCATCGCTGATTTTTATTGCAAAATCATTTTCGGTCATCAACAGGTACCAGAAAAGAAAAGAATTAAAAAAGTTTAACGAAAAGCTAAAGAGTTTAACTCCTGCTGAAATTGAAAAACTTGAACTACGCAAAAAAGAACTGGAGTTTTCATTAACCAATAATGAATTATCGGGCAATGCAACAGTAAAAGACAGCCGTGGATTGATTGATAAGATTACAAACTCCGAAGACCTCAACTTTATTTCTATTAAAAAGAAAAGTCAGCCCAGGCCATTTATTGAACCCGATTTAACCAAACTGGTATTATGGTATTTGGCATGTGCGGTTTTTTGGTTGTTGTTTGGTACCACCGTTGGCGAATACCTGGGAATAAAATTTGCTGCGCCCGATGTGGAGCATCTTAGCTGGTTAAGTTTTGGAAGATTGCGCCCGGTGCATACCAATGCAGTGTTTTGGGGCTGGGCATCGCTGGGTATGATGGGGCTTGGATATTACGTGGTGCCACGGGTTAGCAATGTACCGGTAGCAAGTATTAAACAAGGTTACCGTTCGCTTATATTGATAAATGCATCTGTTATATTGGGCAGTATTTTCTTAATGGCAGGTATCAACAATGGCGGCGGCGAGTACAGGGAATATATATGGCCGGTGATGGCATTGTTTGGTATTGGTGTATTATTGTCGCTTATTAATTTTTATAAAACAATTGCCAACAGGGCTACAAAAGAAATTTATGTTTCTAACTGGTATATTGTTTCGGCTATGATGTATGTGCTGGTAATTGCCTTTGTGGCCTATTGGCCTACCTGGCAAAACGGCCTTGGCGAAACCATTGTACAAGGTTATTATATGCACCAGGGCGTGGGTATGTGGTTCATGCTTTTTAGCCTGGGCCTTATGTATTATTTTTTACCACAGCAGCTTAACAAACCAATCTATTCGTACAGCCTGGGTATCCTTGCATTTTGGACTCAGATTCTTTTTTATACTTTAATAGGCTCACACCATTTTATTTTTAGTGCAATACCATGGTGGCTGCAAACAGTAGCTATTGTGGGCAGCGTGGGTATGGTAATTCCGGTTGTGGCAGGTACCACCAATTTTTTAATGACGTTTAAGGGTGCCTGGCACAAACTATCTAGCAGCTATACACTTCCGTTTTATCTTATTGGCATCATCTTTTATTTTACCGGATCGCTGCAAGGTACGGCCGAAGCATTCAGGTTTACAAACCTGGTATGGCACTTTACCGATTTCACCGTAGCACATTCGCATCTTACCATGTATGGTATCATCAGCTTTATGCTGTGGGCATTTATTTACACGATAGTGCCAAGGCTTACGGGTAAAGAACCGCCGCAGATTACAGTGGGTGCACATTTTTGGCTGGCGCTGATAGGCCTTTTGTTTTATACGGTACCATTAATGATTGGCGCTACACTTAAAGGAATGATGTGGATGAATGGCAAACCATTTATTGATAGTGTACAAATGATGGCGCCTTACTGGTTATGGCGTGCCATTGGTGGTACACTGATGTGGATATCGCACATTGTATTTGCCTATAACTTTTATATTATGGTAAGCAGGAAAGATGAGATTGTGATTCCTGAAACAGCGCCTGAAATATTAAAAGCAAAAGAACTTTTAGAAAAAGAAGCATAACAAATAAAATAAGTTACAATGGATTTTTTTGATAATCATAAGAAATTATTCCGCTCTGCATTTTTACTTTTTGTGGGGTTAACATTAGTGGTAGCCATCATGCCCGCCATCAACAACCAAAAAAATAATGCAGCATTGCCCAATGCGGTTCCGCTTAGCGCAGATGCTGCTGCCGGAAAAAATATTTTTATTGCCAACGGTTGTGTAGCCTGTCATACTCAACAGGTACGCAATGTAGATATGGACAGGATGTGGGGCAGCAGGCCAAGCATTGCTGCAGATTATGCCGATAATAAACGCCTTGATATTTGGCGCAATACGGCAACACTCATGGGCTCCGAACGCACCGGCCCCGACCTTACCAATATCGGCAGCCGCCAGCCAAGCGTTGCCTGGAACTTATTACACCTTTACCAGCCACGGGCTGTAGTAGAGCAATCCATCATGCCTGCATATCCCTGGCTGTTTATTGTAAAAGATTCGGTTTCAAAAGGCGAAACAGAAGTGATTGTACCTGATAAATTCCGCAAAGGCATAACCGGTAAAATTGTTGCCAGTAAAGAAGCATTGCAATTGGTGGCTTACCTGCAAAGTTTAAAACAAACCAAACTGCCCGATGGTAAAGAAACACCGGGATTTTTATATAAGAAAGAAGTTAAAGCGGCTGCGGCTGCAAATGCAAAAGGCGGTTTGCCCGATGGTAATGTACTATATGCCGCCAATTGCCAAAGCTGCCACCAGCCTAATGGAGAAGGATTAAAAGGCGCTTTCCCGCCATTGAAGGGTAGCCCCATAGTAAACGGCGATGACCTTGAATTGTATGTAAACATCATTATGAAAGGCTATGACGCCAGGGCAGAATATGCCGTGATGAATGCAGTAGGACTTGATAATAATTTATCGGCCGAAGATATTACTGCCATCATCAACCATGAAAGAACAAGCTGGGGCAATAATGCAAAACCTGTAACACTCGAAGAAGTGAAGAAGATTTATGACTTTATCAAACTCACCGGAAAATAAATATTTATGAAAAAGAAATATGCAGCCACTTTATTGCTTTTAACCATTATTGAAATGGTACAAGCCTGCCCGGTTTGCGAAAAACAGCAGCCAGCCATCACCCGTGGTATTACGCATGGCGCCGGCCCGCAAAGTAATTGGGATTGGATAATTGTTACGGTTATATCTATCATTACCCTGGCTACTTTATTTTATTCGGTAAAGTTTCTTGTAAAGCCCGGAGAAAAAAACAGCAACCACATTAAAAACAGTATTTTAAATTTTAACTAACATGAGTGAAGAAAAAAGCAAAGTGTTTTTATTTGTTGATGATGACCAGCAACCTGTTGCAGAACTAACTACACCTGTTCAGTTTGAACTGGATACCCGTAAACTCACCGATGGTGAACACACACTTAAAATTGTAAGCAAATCTCCCACAGGCAGGGAAGGGATAAGAAAGATAAAATTTTTTGTACGTAATGGCCCCGCTATTGCTGTGGAAGGATTGCAGGATAATGAAGTGATTGACGGTGTGCTGCCCATTATGATAAATGCATACGATAAGGGCAACCAGAAAAAATTTATCATTACCGGTAGCGAAACACCACAAAGCGTACCAAGCTGGCTATGGATATTGCTGATAGCATTTTTAGGCTGGGCTATTTTTTACAGTATATCAAACTTCAGCCTTTAACCCACCCGTTACAATATGAAAAAAGATATTCAAACCCTTGATGATATTAAATTGCTGGTTGATAGTTTTTACAGCAAAGTGCGGGAAGACGAACTGATTGGACATATTTTTAACAACAGGATACAAGACAGGTGGCCGGCGCATCTTGAAAAGATGTACCGCTTTTGGCAAACAGTTTTATTGGAAGAGCATACTTATTATGGCAGCCCGTTTTTGCCACATGCAAAGTTGCCTGTAGAAAAAGAACATTTTGACCGATGGCTGAAATTGTTTTACGAAACTGCCGACGGATTATTTGCAGGCGCTAAAACCGACAGGGCCAAATGGCAGGGCGAAAGAATGGCTGTGATGTTTCAATCAAAGATTGAATACTACAAAAATAATTCGGCAACACCGTTGATATGAAAGCTCTTTTTTAAGACCTTTTAAAATTACCTATCATGAGCATTACAAACGATAGCATTGTGGGCCAACTAACAGCACAGGATTACCGCACTGCCTCTGTATTCAAAAAATATGGAATTGATTTTTGCTGCAATGGTAACAGGAGCTTGCAAAATGTTTGCCTTGATAAAAATATCATGCCCGAAAAAATTATTGAAGAGTTGCAGGCAACTATAAATAAAAAAGATGATACAGTGATTGATTTTAAATCGTGGCCGGCCGATTTGCTGGCAGATTATATCGAAAAGAAACACCATCATTATATCAAAAGCAAAGCTGCAGAAATAAAACCATACCTGCATAAAATTTGCAAAGTGCATGGCAGCCTGCACCCCGAACTGTATGAAATTGAAAAACATTTTATCGCTGCCATTGATGAACTTACCACTCACATGCAAAAAGAAGAAAAAACAATATTTCCTTTTGTACGCAATATGGTACATGAAAAAGAGAAATACAGGCCCACAGGTTTAGGCTCGGTGCAAAACCCAATTGATGAAATGATGCACGAACATGATGTTGAAGGCGAACGGTTCAGGGAGATTGAAAAACTGAGCAATCGTTATACGCCACCGCAGGGCGCCTGCAACACATACCGCATCACATTTGCATTGTTAAAAGAGTTTGAAGATGACCTGCACCTGCACATCCACCTCGAAAACAATATTTTGTTCCCCAATGCCATTGCACTGGAGAAAAAATTTGCCAATTAATTTACGTTGCAACAAAAAGATATAAGTATTACGGTTTTAATTGATGAAGACAGGTATGAATTACATACCTATGAAAGAGAGTACCGTAATGTAATGGTGCTGATACAGGATAATCTTTGTCCCGATGATTTTGGTGAATGTGGCGGGCAAGGCAGGTGTTGTACCTGTTTGGCAGAAGTGCTTAATAAAAATATAGAGTTGCCTGCACCACATGGTAATGAAGCAGCCACCCTGGCAAAACATCATGTAACCGGTACTTCAAAGCGATTATCCTGCCACCTGTTGATAGATAAGAAACTCAATGGCCTTGTAATTAAATTATGCAGGGAATAGCATAAAAATTGAAGCCTTATTTTTTTTGATGCACAATAAATTTTAAGGCTGCAGTTTATTGTTTATTTGCTCCAATACTTTTTCAAACACAGGTGCACACCAAACTACTTCTTCATCTTTCTTAAACCATGTCATTTGCCGTTTGGCATATTGGCGGGTATTTATTTTGATGATTTCAATGGCATCATCAAGCGAAAGGTCGCCTATAAGATGGCCAAATAACTCACGGTAACCTACGGTTTGCAGTGCATTTAATTTTTTAAATGCTTGCAGGCTTTTCACTTCATCCAGCAAACCTGCATCCATCATGGCATTTACACGGTTGTTGATTTGTTTATGCAGCTGTTCTTTGGGTAGTTCCAAGCCAATTTTGATGATATTGAAATTACGGGGCTTCCTTTTGTTTGTTTGAAACTCGGTGATAGACCTGCCGGTAGATAGCTTTACTTCAAGCGCCCTCATCAGTCTTTGTGGGTTTTTTATTTCGCCGCTGCCAAAATAAACAGGATCGTTTTTTTCTACTTCTTTCTGCAGCCAGTCAAGCCCTTCCCATTCATAATCGGCAATAATTTTTTCTCTTATTGCAGTGTCAATTTCGGGTATTTCGCTGATGCCAAAATCAAAAGCTTTTATATACAAGCCGGTACCACCCACCATTACGGCTACATCAGCTTCTTTAAAAATTTCATTTACTTTTTGCAGTGCATATTGTTCAAATATTCGTGCATTCATTTCTTGCTGTATAGAATGTGAGCTGATGAAAAAATGTTCAACCTGTTTTAATTCATCAGCAGTAGGTTTGGCTACACCAATATTTAGTTCTTTAAAACACTGCCTGCTATCGGCCGAAATTATTTTTGTTTTGAAATGAAGGGCTGTTTGTATGGCCAGCGATGTTTTGCCAACTGCTGTTGGCCCTACAATTAAAATACAGGTTTTATTGCCTGCATGGGTATGCATTTTTTTGAGAGGCATAATCTGTTGAGCTTGTAAAGAGCTCTTTTAAAAAATAATACTATCAATTAAAGCCAAAGTGGTTTTTAATAACCATCATTAGCTTCATCTTTTGCCGATTCTTCTTCACCATCTTCTTCCATTTCATCACCTTCGGTGCCAAAGCCGTCAGTTAAGGCATCAGGTTTTAAATCGTATTTTTCTTCCATCTCTGCAAGGCGGCTGTCAACAAGGCCCTTGGTGCCATATTGCGAAGGCGCTATTCCTTCGGTACGTATGCAACAGGGATAAATAAGCGTTGAATCTTCTTCCTTATCAATTTGTATCAGTTCCACCATAAAATGCCAAAACTTGTTAAAATCGTATTCGAAAATAAATTTCTGGTTTGGATTATTTATTTCGGAACCTATTGTTGTGTTGGCCATAATTAAAGGGTCTACCTTATACTCTTTGTCATATTTTTCTATTGAAATTTCACGGCCACGCAACCAGTTATCGTTACTGCGGTAAAATGTTGCTTTGTGTTTCGAATCAAATTCGAATGATTTTAAAATACAACTGTGCAAATCAAAAAAGTTTTGTGTATGACGGATGGCAACGTCCCTGTAAACGCTGTCATCATCTTCCCAGTAAATTCTAAATCGTAATATAGCCATGCGGTAAAAGTAAGATTTTATAATTATTTATCGAAAGTATAATGCTGAAGTGGCCATTGCTTTAACATTTTTTGTACACCGGTTTTATTAATCCAAAAAGTATGGCAGCATATTTTACTTTGTTATTCCCATCTCCTTTGCTTTAGCCATCATATATGCATAGGCTGCCCTGTAATCGTTAGGTATAATACCATCCAGTATGGCTTCCCTGATTACATTTTTTAAATCGCCAACGGTACGGCTTGGTGGCAGTTTAAATGTTTCCATTATTATCTCGCCTGTAATGGGAGGTTGCCAGTTACGTAAATGGTCTTTAGCTTCTACCTCGGCACAGCGTTTTTTTACCATTTCAAAATTTTCGAGGTACCGTTTTACTTTTAATTTGTTTTTTGAAGTGATATCGGCAGCACACAAAGTCATCAGGGCATCAATATCTTCGCCGGCATCAAACAATAACCTTCGTATAGCGCTGTCGGTTATATTTTCTTTGGTAAGGCTAATGGGCCGCAGGTGAAGTTCAACCATCTTCCTCACAAATTTCATTTTTTCGTTTTGCGGTAATTTTAATTGGGCAAATATTTTTGGTACCATTCGGCCCCCCACCACTTCATGCCCGTGAAATGTCCAGCCATGGCCTTCTTCAAATTTTTTTGTAACCGGTTTTGCTATATCGTGCAATACGGCTGCCCATCGCAACCAAATGTCGTTTGTATGTGCTGCAATATTATCCACCACTTGTATGGTGTGATAAAAATTATCCTTGTGGCCATGCCCCTCAATATATTCGGCGCCGGCCAAATCGGCCATCTGCGGAAAAATAATTTTTAATAGGCCACTTTTATATAACAAATCAAAACCGACGGAAGGTTTGGGGCACATTAATATCTTGTTCAGTTCATCGGCAATGCGTTCGCCGCTTACAATCTTTATTCGGCCTGCATTTTCTTTTATGGCTGTAAAAGTTTCGGCGTTGATTGTAAAATGCAGTTGCGATGCAAAACGGATGGCCCTCATCATACGCAAGGGATCATCACTGAAAGTTTGTGCAGGTGCCAGCGGCGTTTGTATATTCTTATTGGCAAGGTCTTGTATGCCGTTGAAAGGGTCTATCAATTCGCCATAGTCATCTTTATTTAAACTGATAGCCATTGCATTGATGGTAAAATCACGGCGGTTTTGATCATCTTCAATGGTGCCGGGTTCTACTTCGGGCTTACGGCTGTTATGCTTATAGCTTTCTTTTCGGGCGCCTACAAATTCAATTTCAAGTCCACCCGTTTTTAGCTGGGCAGTACCAAAATTTTTAAAAAAATTTACTTCGGGTATTGGATTAAATTTTTCTGCAACTCGGCCGGCCAATGCAATGCCATCTCCCATACATACAATATCCATGTCTTTTGTTGGCCTGCCAAGTATTTTATCTCTTACAAAACCTCCAATCAAATAACATGACATACCCAATTCCTTTGCTGAGTGTGCAATTATTTTTAAAATTTCCAGCTCTTTATCGTTACATTTTATAAACATTGCAGCAAAATTAGGTATGTATTAGTTAATAAATTAAATGGCTACAATACTTCGGCATTAATATTGACTAAGTATACATTCGCATAAAAACAACTAACTGTTGTATGTTTTTTGACAAATTGACTAAATATGTAGAAAATTATGGATAAGAAGTTTTATTTGCAGGGCGGAGAAGACGAAATGGAATTTATGCCAATTATACCCTTAAATGAAGATGAAGACGGAAGCGCTGATGAGCAGGCTATTCCGGCCGAAATACCCTTACTGGCGTTAAGAAATACCGTATTATTTCCGGGGGTGGTTTTACCTATTACTGTAGGCCGTGATAAAAGCATAAAGGCTGTAACAGACGCATATAAGGCTGACAAATTGATAGGAGTGGTGGCGCAAAAAGACAGTAATGTAGAAGAACCTTCAGTGAGCGACCTGGAAGATATTGGAACTGTGGCAAAAATTGCCAAATTGATAAAAATGCCCGATGGTGGAACAACCATCATAATACAGGGAAAAAAACGCTGTAAAATACAAGAGATAACTTCTGATGACCCTTACTTTAAAGCCAAGATTGAGGTATTAACAGAAGTATCGTTAAAAGATGATCCTGATTTTGATGCTATGATAGGAAGTATCAAAGACCTTGCAGGACAAATTATCAGCCTATCGCCCGGGCTACCCAGCGAAGCAGCCATTATTTTAAAAAATATTGAAAACCCTTCGTTTCTCATACATTTTGTAAGCAGCAATCTTAACAGCGATATTAAAGACAAACAACGGCTGCTTGAGATAAGCAATATTAAAGCAAGGGCCGAGTTACTGATGAACCTGATGCAGACCGAACTGCAATACACCGAGCTAAAAAATAAAGTAACCAATAAAACCCGTGCCGAACTTGATAAACAGCAGCGGGAGTATTTTTTGCAACAGCAAATGAAAGCCATTAAAGATGAACTGGGTGGCGATAATGTGGCTGAAGTAAAAGATATGCTTAAAAAAGCGGAAGAAAAAAAATGGCCTGCTGCTGCAAAGGAAATGTTTACCAAGGGTGTTGAAAAATTAGAACGGATGCATCCATCTACACCCGATTACTCGGTTGTGTATAATCATTTAGACCTGATGCTTGACCTGCCCTGGGAGGAATATACAGAAGATTCGTACGATTTAAAAAAGGCAAAAAAAGTTTTAGACCAGGATCATTATGGTATGCAAAAAATTAAAGAACGCATATTGGAATACCTGGCCGTATTAAAATTAAAGGGCGATATGAAATCGCCGATACTTTGTTTTCTTGGCCCTCCGGGCATAGGTAAAACAAGTTTGGGAAAAAGTATTGCAGCAGCTATTCAGCGTAAATATGTAAGAGTAAGCCTGGGTGGTTTGCACGATGAAAGTGAAATTAGGGGGCATCGTAAAACATATATTGGCGCTATGCCGGGCCGTATTTTACAATCTATACGAAAAGTAAAATCGGGCAACCCGGTGATGATATTGGATGAAATTGATAAAGTGGGCAGCGATCATAGGGGCGACCCTTCATCTGCCTTGCTGGAAGTGTTAGACCCTGAGCAAAACAATACTTTTTACGATAATTATCTTGAACTTGAATACGACCTGAGTAAAGTATTATTTATTGCCACGGCAAATAGTTTAAGCAATATTCCTGCTGCGTTAAGAGACAGGCTTGAGATAATTGACCTTAGCGGTTATGCTGTGGAAGAAAAAATAGAAATAGCCAAAAGGCATTTGCTGCCCAAGCAAAAAGAAATGCATGGCCTTAAAGAAATGAATTTTAAGATAAGCGATTCGGTGATTGAAAAAATAATACAGGATTATACCAGGGAGAGTGGTGTTCGTGAACTTGACAGGCAACTTGCAAATGTGATGCGGTACCAGGCTAAAGAGTATGTTATAAAAGGAAAACTAAAAGCTTCAATTACTATAAATGATATTGTTAAAATACTTGGTAAGCCACGATACAGTAACGACTTGTATAAAATTGCCAATATGCCCGGTGTGGCAGTAGGCCTGGCATGGACCTATGTTGGCGGCGATATTTTATTTATTGAAACACAATTAAGTGACGGCAAAGGCGATTTAAAACTTACCGGTAACCTGGGTAATGTGATGAAAGAAAGTGCCAGCACGGCATTTACCTACCTGGAGGCAAACTGTAAAAAATTAAATATCGACCCCGCTGTATTCAATAAGAAAGATATACATATTCATGTGCCGGAAGGCGCCGTACCAAAAGACGGGCCAAGTGCCGGTATAACCATGCTGTCGGCATTGGCAAGCGCTTTTACCGGCCGTAAAATAAAACCTTACCTGGCTATGACGGGTGAAATAACTTTAAGAGGGCAGGTATTGCCGGTTGGCGGAATTAAAGAAAAAGTTTTAGCTGCACGCAGGGCAGGCTTAAAAGAAATTATCATGTGCTGGCAAAACGAAAAAGATGTGGATGAAATAAATCCCCAATATATTAAAGGCATTAAATTTCATTTTGTAAAAACCATGCAACAGGTGCTAGATCTTGCGTTGGTTTAAAAATAATATTGGGTAAACAACCAAACAGCCTTTTTTAACGTAACTAATAATAAGCTATCAACAGGTTTTAAGTTGATTGTTTTAAGGGTTAATGAATTCCCTCCTGTTCCCGGGAGGGAATTGTTGTTTTAAATTTATGTTTATAACCTTTGCCGGTCCATCCAGTCTACCTCTTTTTTAGTTGTAAAAGCCTGTATAATGGCAATTAAAAAAAGAGTGGCAATATTGCCGGCCAAAAAAGGAAGGCTGTAACAACGGTAAGCCGATATGTCTGTTGCATATTTTGTAAAAAAAGAAATCATATCGGCAATCAACACAACAATACTGATGATAATACCAGCCACAAAAATTATTTTTGAAACATATCGTACAGCAGCAACCGGGTGTTTTGCAGTTCGTTTAAAAAAAATAAAATATACCGTTGAAAAAAGTGCCGGCGCAATGGTAATCAAACCTAATCCAAAAACAATATCAGCCACATTGGATGAAACAATTTTTGATAATCCCCAAAAGAATGCGACCAATAAAGCCAGTATCACCGGCACCGACAGGAATAATAAAAATATGATGACATATAGTTTTGAATATTTGGTAAACCGGTTGTCCATTGGTATATACTGTTTATTCAAAGTAGCTCAAATTAGTTTTTGGTGTAAGCCTTAATATGGTTTCGTACATCAGCCTGATAGTATTTTCAATATCATCTTTATGCAACATTTCAACCGTTGTGTGCATATACCGTAAAGGAATTGATATTAATGCCGATGGGCAGCCATCGTTGCTATAAGCAAATGCATCGGTATCGGTACCGGTACTCCTGCTTACGGTATGGTATTGTACAGGTATCTTGTTTTTTTCTGCTGTGGTTTTTATAAAGTCGAGCAGTTTATTATGCACTGCCGGGCCGTAAGTAAGCGATGGTCCGCTGCCACAACTGCATTCACCTTCTTTCATCTTGCTTATCATGGGTGTGGTGGTATCGTGCGTTACATCGGTTATGATGGCCGCATCGGGTTTAATGCGGCGGGCAATCATTTCGGCGCCACGTAATCCTATTTCTTCCTGCACAGCATTTACAATATATAATCCATAAGGTATTTTTTTCTTGTTGGCTTTTAATAAACGGGCTACTTCGGCAATCATAAATCCACCAATGCGGTTATCAAATGCACGGCCAATTAAATGACCGTAGGCAATCTCTTCAAAACCTTCTTCATAAGTGGCAACAGCACCTATATGAATACCCAGGGCTTCCACTTCTTTCTTGTTCCTGGCGCCACAATCCAAAAACAGGTTTTCTACCTTTGGTTGCGTTTCCTTATCACCGTTACTTAATCTTGTATGAATGGCAGGCCAGCCAAACACTGCTTTTACAATACCCTTTTTACCATGAATATTCACCCGCATGGATGGCGCTATCTGGTGGTCAACTCCGCCGTTTCGTTTAAGGTATATCAGCCCCTCGGGCGAAATATAATTCACAAACCAGCTTATTTCATCTGCATGGGCTTCTATCACTACTTTAAACTTTGCATCGGGATTAATAACAGCTACTGCTGTACCGTAGGGGTCGGTAAAAAAACTGTCCACATTAGGTTTTATATAATCGAGCCAAATTTTTTGCCCGCTGCTTTCAAAACCTGTGGGTGAAGGGTTATTGATATAATTCTTTAAAAAACTGTACGATTGTTCGGTTAAGATGCTTTTTGTTTTTTTTGCTTTAGCCATGATTAAGTTTTTGATGACGCAAAATTACTTAAATACCGGCTACGAATGTTGCTATCGCCGAAAATAACATCATCCCATCTACAATAAAATAATAAAACAGGTAACCTTGTTTTTTTTGAGAGAAAAAATAAACTACCAACAGGGCTAAGGTAGAAACCTGTAAGCCAACTGAGTGCCAGGCATGAATACCAAATTGCTTATAAAAAAAATTGCTGATGAACAATACGGCAAATATGAAATAAATGAGCAGGTTCAGCATCGCCGGCTTAAGGTCTGTAGCCAGGCTGTGCAGGCCTCGTATTTTATCCATCGCTTTATCACGGTTATCAAAAATGATACAAAGCATCAGCATAAAAAGAAACCTGCGTGTGAACACAAAAAAATCGGCGCCTGATAAATGGAAAATACTTTTTTGCAACGGTATTATCACAGTTACATAAGCCCAGGTAAAGGCCAGCAAAAATGTTTTAAACACACCGGCTTTTCGGGTAAAATGCAAAAACCTGATGGGCAGCAGCGGTACCGAATATAATATGGTTAATGCAACAGCAGTGATAATAAAACGCAATGCTAACCCCGACTGGTAAAAAAATAATAACATACCGGTGCCTGCAAAAAGCATCAGCAACAACCCTGTCTGTTCTTTTTTATAAACCTGCAACAGGCTGTAATCTGTCATCAGCGAAAATTTGCTCAGCATCCAGTAAAAATTATAACTGCACAGCGTGGCACAAAAAATAAAACCATACAAAGGGATATTATGCTGCAGGTTAAGCAACTGCACTGTTTGAAATGCAAGCGCTGCTGCACATACGGCAATAAAGATAGAATGCGATAAGATGAATTGGAGCCACTTCATTTATGGAAGTGAAAAATAGTAAAAAGGTTGGTCAGTTACCAAAACATTGCTTTTGTTTTTTGCAAAGTCGGTAACATACACTTCAAAATAAAGTGTATCAACATAGGGCCGCTGGTTTACGGGCAAGTTACGGCCACCCAAAACAGAAAGAAGGCCTAAATCAATTTCAGCTTTAAAGTTCGATTTGTTTGCAGCCCTTAAGTCGGGAAATATCAATGAATCTTCCTTACTGGTTAGCAGGTTTTTAATATATATCTTGGCTGTATCTGAGCCTGCAATAAAGCCCAGGTCGCCTTCGGCATCAGTAATTTCTAAAGTCATTACCGGTTCATTAGTATTGTTGCTGTAATTGCTGCCCTGGTTGGGATTATACGATTTAAAAGTAATTTGCGGAGCCGTTGTAAATTTATCTTTTTTACAAGCTGCAAAAAGCAAAACAATTATTGCAAATACTAAAGTGAAACGCATCTTTGTAGTTTATAAGTTCAAATGTAAAGAAAGCAGGTGAAACAACCCGTTAAAAATACAGACTTTAATAACAGGGTATTCGCTGCCTCTGCCGAAAATTTTAATGCACTGGCAGTTGAATTGTTTAACTTTCAGTACCATAATAATAAAGTGTATCATCAATATTGCCAGTCGCTTAAAATAAATCCATCTCAAATTACCCTGGCACAAAAAATACCTTTTTTACCTATCTCTTTATTTAAAAAATTTGAAATAAAAACAACCGAATTTACAGCCGAAGCCGTTTTTGAAAGCAGCGGTACTACACAATCGGTTAACAGCAGGCATTTTGTAAAGCAGCTTTCAATTTATACTGAAAGTTTTAGCAAGGCCTTTGAGCAATTTTATGGTAAAGCTAAAAACAAATGTATACTTGGTTTATTGCCTTCGTACCTGGAGCGTAACAATGCTTCGCTGGTTGTAATGGCAGATGAACTTATAAAGAAAACTAAAAACCCTTTGAGTGGGTTTTATTTGCACAATCTTGAAAAACTTTACCGCACTTTACTGCATAACGAGTTGTTAAAAATTCCCACAATACTCATTGGCGTTACTTATGCATTATTGGATTTTGCAGAAAAATACCCCATGCAGTTGCGTAATACCATAATCATGGAAACAGGAGGAATGAAGGGCAGGCGGGCCGAAATGACAAGAGAAGAAGTGCATGGTTACCTGCAAAAACAATTAGGGATAAGCCTGGTACATTCCGAATACGGGATGACAGAATTATTATCGCAGGCCTATTCAAAAGGCGATGGTATTTTTCATTGCCCGGGATGGATGAAAGTTTTAATCAGGGATGAAGACGATCCTTTTCATGTTAGGGCTGCAGCTACGGCAGTAAAAAAGCCACTAACAGGCCTCATAAATATTATAGACCTGGCCAATATTTACAGTTGCTGTTTTATTGCTACAGATGATATAGGCAGGTTACACAATAATGGAAGTTTTGAGGTGCTGGGCCGTATGGATAATAGTGATATTCGTGGTTGCAGTTTAATGGCTTTGTAAATCAATTATCAACATCTTTTTAAGGCAGTAATAAAAAATAATATTAGGGTTAATTTTTTAATTCAATACCCTTATCTTTGCAATCCAAAAATTAAAAGGGATGAATTGGTAGCTCAGTTGGTAGAGCAATACACTTTTAATGTATGGGCCCTGGGTTCGAGTCCCAGCCAGTTCACAAAGGGAATTCTTAAAACGGGTTCCCTTTTCTTTTTCAGTTACATACTCTCTTTTTTGGGGTAAAATTGTGTTGGGCAGTTTAATCCTCTATTTTTGTAATTATGAGCAGTTATTATTTTAAAGATAAGGTGGTGGTAATTACCGGTGGCAGCGATGGTATTGGTAAAGCGCTTGTAGATGCATTAATACTGCAAGGCGCTAAAGTGGCTACCTGCGGCCGTAACCAGGATAAATTGTACGACCTGCAAATGCTACACCCGGGCAAACACCTGCATACCATGGTAGCCGATGTAAGCAATTATAATGACTGCAGGAATTTTATTGACAGCACCATACAGTTTTTTGGCGGTATCGACATACTTATTAATAATGCCGGTATTTCAATGAAAGCATTGTTAAAAGATCTTGATATAGAAGTGATACGCAAAGTGATGGATATTAATTTTAATGGTACACTATATTGCACCAGGCTGGCACTTGATGCTATCATTAAAAGCAAAGGAACTATTGTAGGTATTTCTTCCATTGCCGGGTTCAGGGGCCTTCCGGGCCGCAGCGGCTATTCTGCCAGCAAATTTGCCATCAATGGTTTTTTAGAAGCATTGCGTATTGAGCTGATGGATGAAGGTGTAAATGTAATGTGGGTTAGCCCCGGGTTTACATCCTCTAACATACGAAATGTTGCATTGGATAAACAGGGAAAATCGCAGGGAGAAAGCCCGTTGGATGAAACTAAGTTGATGAGCTCTGAAAAATGCGCTGCTTTAATTTTAAAAGCCATCCAAAAACGAAGGCGCACACTGGTATTAACCGCTACAGGTAAAACCACCGTTTTTATGAACCGGTTTTTTCCATCACTGGCCGATAAACTTGTAAAGAAATATTATTTTAAAAATGGAGAGTTGGTAAAATAAAACACCGGCTTTTTACAACAGTTACAACAGCAAGTATAAAATAAACAGCTTTAAAAAATGCCCTTAATAACGATTACTTCAGATATTGGCAGCCAGGATTTTTTAATTGGCGCCATTAAAGGGCAATTGTTGCAGTGCAATAATAATTTTAACCTGGTAGATATTACACATAATCTTTTGCCTTTTAACTATCCACAGGCTGCTTATGTTTGCCGTAATGCTATTAAAAATTTTCCGGCGGGCACATTCCATCTTATTCTTGTTAATTTATTTGATGAAAAGCCAGACCATCTTTTGCTGGCGCTGCACAATGGGCATTATATTGCCTGTGCCGATAACGGTTTACTTACCATGATACTGGAAGAAGTGCCACAGCAGGTTACATCTTTACAGTTTCAAAACAACCAGCAAAAAAATACTATTTACTGTACAGCCGTTTTTGCCGATGCTTTTAATGCTATCTGCAATGGAAAAAAAATTGAAGAACTGGGCGATGCATCCGTTTCTATAAGGGTAAAAAATCCATTGCGGCCATTGCTTGGCGCAAATTATATAGAAGGGCAAATCATTTATGTAGATAGTTTTGAAAATGTGATTGTAAATATTCATAAAGATGAGTTTGAAGAACACCGCAAGGGGCGCCGCTTTACCATTGCATTTAAACGGGATGAAGTGATAGACCGTATCAGCGAAACCTATGCCGATGTACATGAAGGCGAAAAACTTGCCCTCTTTAACTCGGCCGGTTACCTCGAGATTGCCATTAATAAAGGCAATGCTGCCGGCTTACTGGGCTTAGAGGCTTTTTCGCAAAAACAATTACAGCAAAGCAAGTACATGAACAGCCGGCTTTTTTATCAAACAGTAAAAGTATATTTTGAATAACCAAACCGTACCGGTAAAAGTTTTACGATGGTATATTTATGAATAATGAATTAATTTAGAAACATATTTTATAAATAAAAACCAATCGATACCTCTATAAAACAAAGGCTTGGCATTTTTAAAAAACATATCAAAAGACACATCTGCCGACAAGGAACTGGTAACTGCTTTTAAAACCAGTGGCGATATTAATTTTTTAAGTACTTTATACCAGCGTTATATGGATTTGGTATTTGGTGTGTGCCTAAAATATTTTAAAGACCCCGAACGAAGCAAAGATGCCGTTATGGATATTTTTGATGAATTAAATACCAAGTTAAAGGTACACGAGGTGGATAATTTTAAAGGATGGCTGCATGTATTGGCCCGTAATTACTGCCTGATGCAATTGCGAAGCCCACGAAACATGAAAACAACCGAATTTAACCCCGTTTTTATGTATTCTGAACAAAATACGCATCTGAATGGCGAAGCTTTGGAAAAAGAAGAGAATTTTAAAAAAATGGAACTTTGTATTGAAACATTACCCGAAGAACAAAAGCAATCGGTTAAATTGTTTTACCTGGAAAGTAAATGCTATAATGAAATTGCCGAAATAACCGGTTTTGATTGGAATAAAGTAAGAAGTTATATACAAAACGGTAAGCGTAATCTTAAAATTTGTATGGAAGGCAAACAAAATAAAACAGATTAATAAGGCCATGAGCAGCCACAATAAAAATAATTATACCGCAAGGGATATTGAAAAATACCTGGCAGGCAAACTTTCGCCATCGCAAATGCATGCCATGGAAAAAGCTGCGCTGGATGACCCATTTTTAGCCGATGCCATGGAAGGCTATGAAATGTTTAAGGATAAAAACTTTGATAATGAACTGGCATCGCTGCAGCAGCAGTTGGCCCAAAAAAGCCAGGGCGCAAAAGTAATTCCCCTGCATAAATCTAAAAGCAACTGGTGGAAAGCAATAGCAGCAATACTGGTATTGGGCGCCGGTGCCTGGGTAACCTACCTGTTTAACCAAAAGAACAATACAATAGGTACAAAAGAAACACCAATTGCATGGGTAAAAACAATTACTCCCGATAGTGGATTACAAATACAAACTCCTTCTGCCAATACTGCATCTGTATTTCCCGATACTGCCGGAAAAATAGACGAGGTAGCACAACAGCAATCATCTACAACTAAACCAACGGCTGTTAAAAAGGATAACAACGATAAAAAAATAGCAGGTGTTGCAAACAATGAACCTGGCGGTAATGCTATAATTGCTGCAGAAAAAACCAAAGAAAGTGCTCCTTTGTCAAACGCTGCTGCCGTAAGGCAAAATCAAACAGATGAAATGGCAACTGTTTCAAAAAAACAGGTTTCTAAGGCGGCAATAGATAATGAAGCAAACCGGGGTAAAATTGAAACCACGTCTTCGGCCAGGAAAGAATCAACCTTAAACAATTATTTTACTGCCCAGGTTGTAAGCGGCGATAATACGCCATTGCCTTTTACAAATATTTCTGTTAAGAAAGATAATTTTGGCACTTATGCCGATGCAAAAGGAATGATAAGACTGGTTTCTACCGATAGTGTTTTAAAAGTAGATTTAAAATCGGTTGGATACCTGCCTAAAACAATTACGCTTTATCAAAACCAGCCCCAAACAAAAATTGTTTTGCAGGAAGATGATGATAAAGAAAAAAATTATTCTGTTGTTGCTAATAAAAAATCATCATCATCTCAAAACATACGCAAGCCTGTACTTATAGCAGATAGCGTGGTAAATGTAGAGCCGGCAGACGGATGGGAGAAATACAATACTTATGTAGCCAATAACCTGGAGATACCCGACGAAATGTTACAAAGGGATATACACGGCGAGGTGGAGCTTAGATTTGATGTAAAAAAGAATGGCACTATTTCAAATATAGTAGTAAATAAATCGATGGGGGCACAATACGACGAAGCTGCAAAAAGACTTTTACTGGAAGGCCCTCAATGGAAAGTAAAAAAAGGCAAAAAAAATTCGGCCAGTATAAAGGTTAAGTTTTAACCAAATCATTCCCTTCATTTTTATTATTGGTAATCCATTTCAAAATATTCACCTTTCCTGCTATGCCATATAGTTGTATATTTACAGTTGTTTAAAAAAATTTATTGTTATGAAAAAAATATTACTATCGGCTTTGGCAATAACTGGTTTTGCTTTAGCCGGCGCTGCCCAGGTAAAAATGCCTGCGCCATCGCCCACACAAACTGTTAAGCAAGATTTTGGCATAGGTACCATCACTTTAACATATTCACGCCCTGCGGCAAAGGGTCGTAAAATTTATGGCGACCTGGTACCTTACAACAAACTATGGCGTACCGGTGCTAATGCAGCCACCAGCATTACTTTTAGCGAACCGGTTGAAATTAATGGTAAAAAAATTGATACCGGATCTTATGTGATTTATACAATTCCTAATGTAGATGCATGGGAAATTATTTTAAACAAAGGATTAAATAACTGGGGTACCGATGGGTACAAAGAATCGGAAGACGTTGCCCGGTTTAAAATAGCACCGGCAAAAAGCAAAAATTATATTGAATCTTTTACCATGGAGTTTGCTGATGTAACACCTACAGCCTGTGTATTAGAAATTAAATGGGAAAAAACAGCTGTTAATATTCCCATTATGGCAAATTTTAAAGACAAGGTAAGGGCATCAATAAATGCTGCCATGCAAACAGATAAAAAGCCTTACTGGCAGGCTGCACAGTTTTATAATGAGTATGATAATAACCTGCCCCTGGCTTTGGATAATGTAACTAAAGCCATCGAAGGAAATGATAAAGCATACTGGATGTGGATATACAAAGCAAAAATTCAAAAAGCCATGGGCGATAAAGAAGGGGCAATATCAAGCTCAAAAAAATCGCTGGAACTGGCTACCGAAGCCAAGAACGATGATTATGTAAAAATTAATAAAGACTTTTTAAAAAGCCTGAAATAATTACCTGCTTGTTGGCCGGTAAGCTAACGCCGTAAGTAAATGTACTTACGGCGTTATTTTTTTATTCAGTTAAACGCTATTTAAAAGTTACTCTTTTGTAGCCAGGTAATTATAATCTTCCAGTAATTTTTCTAAAAACTGGTCTACATGCATGTTTGTTTCAATATTGAGCACTTCTTTTATTTTAGTTGCCACCCGCTTGCACATATCGTAATTATTATTTTTTGTAGCCTGTGTTAACACAGCTTTAATGGTATTAATATCTCGGTCGCTAAGACGCATCACTTGCGGAAACATTACTTTATAATCGGCCTGGTTAATTTGCATAAAAACCGTATCGGCCAGCGTTAATGATGATTTACTGTTTACCACTACTGTACCTGCTGCCAGGTCGCCCAGGCGCTGGCTTTTAGGTGTTACCGAAATAATGATAACAACTGCAATTCCAAAAAGGCCGGTTACAAATATATAACCCAGTACACTGGCGCTTGAAAATGCTATATAACCAAACAGGAAAGGCCATTCAAAAAACTTGCTTACCCAGCGTAGTAAAAACTGGCCAAATGTGGGTTCGCCACCTTCAAGGCTTATAACCCTGATGGCCATAATTTTTTTACCAATCGTTTGCCCGTTCATCCACAACTCGGCTAGTAATGAGTATAACAGCATAGGCAGCGATACAATTAAAATATCAAGCCCGGCGCTTTCTTCCCAGTCAAGCAGCATCTCGTTATACAACAGGTATTTCATAATAAACAGGTATATAATCAGCAGGGCAAAATCAATAAGATATGCCAGCAACCGTTTATGGAACTCGGCTATCTCAAATTCCAGGTCGATATTAAACGCTGTTTCAATTTGAATGATGGGCATGACAAGTGCAAATTACAGTTTGGCTTTTATAGTAACACAATTTTTTTATTAATGAAAAAATAGGGAATTTACAGTTGTTAGTTTTTAATTAGGTGTTTAAATTTTTAACTTTTTATATTAATAGCAATTCACCATTGCGGGCCGGTAAATACTTTTTAATGTTTACTTTAAATGCCGGTTATATAAATCCTTAATATTGTAAAATGAGGGAAGCGCTGTTCATAAAAAAAAATGCTGATAAATGGAACAAATACCAGCATGAACCTACCGATAACCCTGATGAAACCGCCGAACGTTTCATTAACCTTATTGATGACTTAAGTTATGCCAAAACTTTTTATCCAAAAAGCAAGGCAACACGTTGGGTAAATGGAATTGCAGCAGGCATTTACCAGGGCATCTATAAAAATAAAAAAGAAAAGTACAGCCGCATTTTCCAGTTCTGGAAGTTTGAGCTTCCATTGCTTTTTAAAAAATACCACCGCATCTTTTTATTTACAACATGTACATTCATTTTATTTACGGCGATAGGTGTTTTTTCATCTATGCATAATGAAGATTTTATAAGGGGAGTTTTAGGCGATGGTTATGTAAACATGACCGAAGAGAATATTGCCAAAGGCGATCCTTTTGGTGTGTATAAAGATGGTAACCCTTTTTCGATGTTTATATGGATAGGCTTTAATAATATAAGTGTGGCATTTAAAGCTTTTGTGGGAGGGTTTACGCTTGGCTTGTTTACCCTAATGATAATGTGGGGAAACGGAATCATGCTGGGCGCATTTCAATACATGTTTTTTGCAAAAGGGTTGGGCATACAATCGGTGCTTGTAATTTGGATACATGGCACACTCGAAATTTCGGCCATTGTTATATCAGCCACAGCAGGTTTTGTACTGGCAGCCGGCATCTTGTTTCCCGGCACTTACAGCCGGTCGGTTTCATTTAAACGCAATGCTAAAGATGCAGCTAAAATTCTTATTAGCCTGGTGCCTGTATTTATTGTGGCAGCTTTCTTTGAAAGTTATGTAACGCATTTAATGAGCCAGTCGTTCAGCAAAAATAACAGCGCCGGCTTGCCTGTCTGGGCTAGTATATCCATACTTGTTAGTTCGCTGTTGTTTATTATCTGGTATTTTGTTATTCTCCCCATTCGTTTGCATAAAAAAGGATATTATATTCAACCCGATGGTATTATTAACAGGTTGAAAAATAACAATGCGTAAATCTTTTTACATATCATTGATGCTTTTATTTTCTTTTATAGCCGCTTCGGCTCAAAAAGAATATATCTACCAGGATACTTCGCTGCTACAGGATGAAGAACCATATCAAAACGATGATACTGCAACCGTTGATAATGATGAACAAAATGATACAATGATAACCAATACAGTTTTGTATAAAAACAAACTGCAGCTTTCGCCCGATTCTATTGTTAGCTGGAAAAAACTAAAGCAGTATAGCTACATGAACAGGTTAGACAGCCTGTTGAGGGAAAAAAATAAAAAAGTAAAAATACAACCTGCAGAAAAAGAATTTAAACCTGGGTTTTTTGCCAAACTTTTAAACTCGCCGGTATTAAAAGTTTTGTTGTGGATGCTGGCTATTGCTTTTGTACTGTTTATTATTTACAAATTGTTTTTAACAGAAGGTTTGTTTAAAGCAAAAACAAAAACTATTGATGATACAAAAACAAACGAACCGGAGCAAATCATTAATGCCGAAACAAATTTTGATGAACTGGTAAAAAATGCATTGTTGCATAAAGATTACAGGCAGGCTGTAAGGCTGCAATACCTGCGTACTTTACATTTGCTGGCGGGCAAAAATTTAATAGAGATGTCGCCCGATAAAACCAATTACCAGTATGTAAGCGAAATAAAATCCCGTGCTTATCAAAATGATTTTGCAGCGCTCACATTAAATTACGAGTATGTATGGTATGGTGAGTTTAATATCGAAAATGATTCTTACAGTAAAATTGAATCAGGTTTTATCAACTTTAATAAAAAAATTTAGTTTGTTGTTTTGAATAAAAGGTTAACATACCTGCTTTACATTTTTGCACTGTTGCTTTTAGCCTCGTGTGCAAATGAAAATAAAATCCCGTCATTAAGAGAAACCTATTCTAAAAACGACAGCAGGCCTTTTGGTGCAAATATTGCTTACCGCCAACTGGAGGCAATGTTTACCGATAATATCATCAGGGATAAAAAACAGCCATTTGTAAGTTCCTGGCAGGGCATCTACGATACCAACTCAATTTATTTTTGTGTAGCATCAAATCTTTATGTAACAGAAGAGGAAGTAAATGCCATGATGGAATATATTAAAAAAGGAAACAACCTGGTAATTGCTGCAGGCAGGATTGATGAAAATTTACTTAAAAGAGTAGGCTGCGACGAGATGTATGCAGATTTTTATATTGAGAACATGCTGTTAAAGATGAAAGATACCAGGGCAAGCCTGTACAGCAATCCGCAAACTTATTATGGCTACTTTTATTATCCTATTCAAAACCATTTTATAAATATTGACAGCAGCACAACCAAAGTGCTTGGCCTTAATGATGACGGGAAACCAAATTCAATTGTTTATTTTCATGGCAGGGGCAGGTTGTTTTTACAGTGCGAACCCAGGGCCCTGAGTAATTATTTTTTGCTTACACAAAATAACCATCAATACCTGCAACAGTTGTTGGCTTACACAAACAAAGAACCCGAACATGTGTATTGGGATGATTATTACAGCAAATTATCAGGCAGAAAAAAAGGTAAAAACGAAGAAGGTTTTTCTACTTTTAGCGAGATAATGAAACATCCGCCGCTGGTATTTGCTTTTTGGCTGGCATTGTTACTAATGATATTGTATATATTATTTGGAGGCAAAAGGGTACAGCGAATAATTCCTCAATTAAAACCAAACGAAAACACTACGCTTACATTTACCGAAACCATCGGCCGCCTGTACCTTCAAAAAAAAGACAACAGGAATATTGCCGATAAAATGATTACATATTTTAATGAGTACATTCGCAATACTTATTTTTTAAATACTAACCATATCAATGAAGAATTTGTAACTGTATTAAGCCGTAAAAGTGGGGTAGAAAAAGCTGTGGTAGATACTCTTTACCGCAGTATAGCGGCTACGCAAAGCAGTGATGAGGTAAACGATTACCAGTTACTTTCATTACAGCAGCAAATACAGGATTTTTATAAAAACAAAGGATAATTCATAACCATGCAAACCCTGTAAATAACACAGGGCTTAAAAAGAAAAAAGATGGAAGATAATTTATTTGAACAACGTATTGACCTGGGTGCATTACATAACTCGGTAAATGCAATTAAAAATGAAGTAGCGCAGGTAATTACCGGGCAGCAGCAAATGGTTAACCTGCTTTTGATTGGCCTTTTATGTGATGGGCATGTATTGATTGAAGGTGTACCGGGTGTAGCCAAAACATTAACTGCAAAACTGGTGGCTAAAATTATTGATGCTGATTTTTCACGCCTGCAGTTTACCCCCGACCTGATGCCAAGCGATGTTACAGGCACATCGGTATTTAATCCCCGTGAAGGCGATTTTAAATTCAAGCCCGGCCCGGTGTTTAGTAATATTGTTTTAATTGATGAAATAAACCGTGCCCCCGCAAAAACACAGGCCGCTCTTTTTGAAGTGATGGAAGAGAGGCAGGTTACCATTGATGGTGCTACACACCTGATGGGATTTCCCTTTGTGGTGCTGGCCACACAAAACCCAATTGAGCAGGAAGGTACTTACCGGCTGCCCGAGGCACAGCTTGACAGGTTTTTATTTAAGATTGAAGTGAATTACCCAACACTGGATGAAGAAATAGCCATACTAACTAACCAGCAGGGAAAAACGCAGTTGCAAATGCTTGATGGCGTTAAAAAAATAATATCGGCCAATGAAATTAAATTATACCGCAGCCAGGTACAGCAAATCATTATTGAGCAAAAACTGGTTGAATTTATTGCAAGGATAGTGAACGAAACCCGTAACAATGCAGCCTTGTACCTGGGTGCTTCGCCAAGGGCATCGCTGGCCATACTGCGCTCGGCAAAGGCAAATGCAGCCATTAAAGGCCGTGATTTTGTAACCCCCGAAGATATTATTGAAATGGCGCCTCATGTGTTACGCCATCGCATTATCCTTACACCCGAAAAGGAAATGGAAGGTCTTACTGCCGATGAACTTATAGAAGCGATATTGAAAGAGATTGAAGTGCCACGGTAAAAAAATATTAACGGGCAATAAATAAAAAACAAACTTCCGGATGTAACAAAATGCCAAAAAACAAATGAACCTGATAAAAAAATATATCGGTGCATTATATCTTACCAACAGGTTTTACCTGTGTATGGCGCTGTGCATTGTTTTATTTGTTGTTTCGTTTTTTGTACCGGTATTGTTTGCTGCCATACAAATACTGCTGCTTGTGTTTGCAGTATTGTGCATCAGCGATTATGCATTTCTTTTTATAATAGGAAAATCGCCGGCAGCAAAACGTATTATAGCCGACAGGCTGAGTAACGGCGATGAAAATACAATTGTATTACAGGTAAAAAACAATATGCCTTTTACCGTTGATATGGATATCATTGATGAACTGCCGGTACAATTTCAAAACCGTAACTGGAAACAACATTTCCGTTTAACTGCCAATTCACAAAAACAGCTTGCATACAAACTGAGGCCGGTTGAGCGTGGCGAATATGAATTTGGCCGTATCATTCTTTATGTTAGTTCGTTGCTTGGGTTATTATTGCGCAGGCATAATATGGAAGTGGCACAAAAAGTATCTGTTTACCCATCGTACCAGCAAATGCGTAAATACCAGTTGCTATCACAAACAACCATACAAACCGAACAGGGGAATAAACGGATGCGTAAAATTGGCCACAGCATGGAGTTTGAACAGATAAAAGAATATGTACAGGGCGATGATGTACGCAGTGTAAACTGGAAAGCTACAGCAAGGAAAGGATCGCTGATGGTGAATAATTATACCGACGAAAGAAGCCAGCAGGTGTATTGTGTTATTGATAAAGGGCGATTGATGAAAATGCCTTTTGGCGGACTAACGCTGCTTGATTATGCCATCAACAGCACCCTGGTGCTGGCCAATGTATGCCTGCAAAAACAAGATAAAATTGGATTGATAACTTTTGCAAACAAAATGGGCTCGCTGCTTGCTGCCGACCGTAAACCCATACAGCGTGAAAATATTCTGCAACTATTGTACAATCAACAAACCGCTTTTTTAGAAAGCGATTTTGAAATGTTGTATATGCAGATACGTAGCCGCATAAAACAACGAAGCCTTATAGTTTTATATACCAACTTCGAATCGTTAAGCGGTCTTAACCGGCAGTTGGGATACCTGCGCTCTATTGCAAGGCACCATTTGCTGATGGTGGTGTTTTTTGAAAATACAGAATTACACAAGCTAACCAAAACCGAAGCAAAGGATATTGAAGATGTGTATATAAAAACCATTGCCGAAAAATTTGAGTTCGAAAAAAGGCTGATTGTAAAAGAATTAAAAAAGCATGGTATACTATCTATACTTACACCTCCCGAAAAACTTACCATTAATGCCGTAAATAAATACCTGGAACTAAAAGCAAGGCAGGCTATTTGATGAAAGTTGGTAAAGTTTATAACTGCATAAAAAATACCTAAAGTATATTTGCTAAAAACATTTGCCACGCAAAACAACATACAGGCAGCGCTATACCAACCAACTGGTTAATGCAGGCGCCACCCCGGTAAAAAAAGAACGCACACAACGTAAGCCGGTAAACCCGGCTGTGCAACAGCTTTATGCCGATGGCAAACTGTTGCTTATCAATAAACCACTGCACTGGACATCGTTTGATGTAGTACGAAAACTGCGTAGCCTTATCCAGATAAAAAAAATTGGCCATGCAGGCACGCTCGATCCTTTGGCTACAGGCCTGCTTATTATTTGTACAGGTAAGTTTACCAAAAAGATAAACGAATACATGGCGCAGGAAAAAGAATATACCGGCAGTTTTACCCTTGGTGCCGTTACACCTACTTACGACCTGGAAAGTTTACCCGAACAGCAAAAAGATTTTTCGTTTGTTACAGAAGAGTTGTTGCATACTGCTTGCAAACAATTTACAGGTGATATACTACAACTGCCACCTGTTTTTTCTGCAATAAAAAAAGATGGAGTGGCCCTGTACGAATTAGCCCGCAGGGGAGAGGAAGTGGAATTAAAACACCGCAGCATTCACATCAGTTTATTTGAAATTAGTAAAATAGAATTGCCTCTGGTACATTTTAAAGTTGTTTGCAACACGGGCACCTATATCCGCAGCCTGGCAAACGATTTTGGTAAAGCACTTGGCTGTGGCGCCTACCTTAGCAGCCTTTGCCGTACACGAATTGGTGAATTTACAATTGCCGATGCTATTGAGATGGATACTTTTGAAAAATCATTGAGTAATGAGTAATTGCCCCGGTTTGTGGCACACGAAATGGAGTAAAAAAATAAAAAATCAAAAGTCAATAATCAATATTCAATGCTCAATGTTCAACATTCAACATTCATCATTCAATAAT
>JAHBTN010000022.1 GCA_019638575.1 Ferruginibacter sp.
CAATGCTAAGTTTGAAACCAGTTTTGATGATTCAATCGGTAAAGTAAATATCGTTCCCCAGGAAATAGGAAGGGTAATTCTCAATTTAATAAACAATGCGTTTTATGCTGTGAGCGATAAAAAGAAAACTACAAATGATAATTATGAACCCACTGTCATTGTTTCAACGAAAAAAGAAAATGGAACTGTTTTAATATCAGTAAAGGATAATGGCAACGGTATTCCTGCATCAATCAAAGACAAAATTTTTCAGCCCTTCTTTACCACCAAACCAACAGGTTCAGGAACAGGATTAGGTTTAAGTTTGAGCTATGATATTGTGAAGGCTCATGGTGGGGAGATAAAGATGGAGAGTAAAGAGGGCGAGGGAACGGAGTTTATCATTCAATTACCCACTAAATGACTTCCTGGGGGAAACTATTAATTTATCTATCAAATCCGTAATTTATATATTAAATTTACGGATAAAACAGAAATAATGATAGAAAGAGGAATTGAACATATTATCGAAAAAAAACTGAAAGACAACAAAGCAATCATACTATTGGGGCCGAGACAAGCAGGTAAAAGCACTTTATTAGAATTGGTTCAAAAAAAATTTCACCAACCTGTAGCCTGGTGGAATGGTGATGAAACCGATGTAAGAAGCTTGCTTGAACATCCCACATCAACAAAACTGAAATCGCTAATCGGTAAAAACAAAACGGTGATAATAGATGAAGCACAGCGAATAGAAAATATCGGGCTGTGCATCAAACTGATTACAGACAATATCAAAAATATAAAGGTGATTGCAACAGGTTCATCCGCTTTTGAACTGGCCAATAAAATTAATGAACCGCTTACCGGACGTAAATGGGAATATCATTTGTATCCTTTATCGTTTGAAGAAATGGTAAGACATACAAGCCTGATAGAAGAAAAAAGATTATTACAGCATCGCCTGTTGTATGGCTATTACCCCGAAGTGGTTACTTCGCCGGGAGACGAACAGGCTTTATTAAAACAGTTAGCCAACAGTTACCTGTACAAAGACATACTTACCTGGGAACGCATACAGAAGCCTGATAAATTAGAAAAATTGGTGCAAGCACTGGCATTTCAAATGACACAATTGATAAGCAATAATGAATTGGGGCAGTTGTGCGGATTAAATTCCGAAACGGTAGATAAGTATATCAACCTGCTGGAAAAAGCATTTATTGTTTACCGTCTTCCTGCATTCAGCCGTAACCTGCGCAATGAATTAAAGAAGAGTTACAAAATTTATTTTTATGACAATGGTTTGCGCAATGCTGTAATCAATCATTTCAACCCGGTAAACCTTCGCAACGACATCGGTCAGCTTTGGGAAAACTGGTTTATCAGTGAACGAATGAAATTTTTAAACAATCATCAAAAAAATGCCTCCCGTTTTTTTTGGAGAACGTTAGCCCAGCAGGAAGTGGATTATTTAGAAGATGCCAATGGAAAAATTACAGCCTTTGAATGTAAATGGAATGCGAAATCAAAAGGCACCATTAGCAGAGCTTTCAGCAATGCCTATCCCAAAGCGGTAATGCATATTGTGCATCCCGAAAATGCAGATGAGTTTTTGATGGATAAGTAGTTGCTAATTTATTTTCCTTCAAATTCAACAGGTTTGGGAAAGGGCTAACATTTGAGCTATTATTGTGAAGGAGAATGGAGATGAATTGAAATGGAAACGAAGGAAGGAGGTGGCACTGTCTTTACCACTCATTTAAAAACCACTATTTGACATGAAAAAATTACTACTGCTCCTTTGTTTGATCGCTGTTTTTCAGCCGGCCATTTGCCAGGTTGACATGTTTCAAAGAGAAAGAAGTCATATAGATTCCATTATTCACCTGATATCGCAAACCAATGACGAGAATAAAAAAGTGGATCTGCTGTTTGAGATATATGTTTCTATAGATGCTTACCCGGCATTGTTTTTTGAGGTTTACCGGAAACTATTTGAACTCAGCCAAAATGGAAAAGATATCATACTTGAATCTTCCGCCTGGAGCGCTACCGGGCAGGGAACGGGGCTGGGACTGAGTTTGAGTTATGATATCATAAAAGCGCATGGTGGGGAGATAAAGGTGGAGAGTAAAGAGGGCGAAGGAACGGAGTTTACAATTCTTTTGCCCTGTTCATAAATGTTGAATGGCTTTGAAGTATCAATTAGCAATGGATGTAAAAATGAGCGATAGAAAACAAAGATGTGTTTTAGAAAGGTTTGCAGTTAATTAAATTTTTGGTTGAACAAAATAACCGGAACAAAAATTAAGATGGCAAAAAAAATATTTAAATAAGGATAAGTTTACTTATGATAAAAAATACATTTTTAAAAAGTTGGTACAGATATACAGCATACCTGCGCCACTCAACTCCAATATCGCAGTTACTTTATAAAATGTCCCAGTACTGTGACTCTTTAATAACCAGGATGAAATTTTTATTTAAATTATCACTGCTTTTATTGATGCCATGTTTTGTAAAAGCACAACGTCAATTCACCAATTTAGACAGTCTTAGATCAGCGCTAAAAAATGCACCAGGTGATACGGCGAAAATGGTTGTTCTATTCAACCTTGCCTCTTATTACGGGGAAAGTAACCGGGACAGTTGTTTGTTTTTTGCAGACCAGGGAATAGATATTGCAAAGAAAATCAATCAACCGCTTTGGGTAGCGCATTTTTTAACGGAGTACCAATCTTTCGTTGCTATGAAAGAGGGCAATCTCCCTCTCAGTTTCAAGTTAGCCAATGAAGCATTGGACTTAGTGAACGACAGGAATAATGAAAAAGATGTTTATATACCTAAAGATTATGAATTTACCGATCCTCATAAATACAGGCTTAGCCAGGTGGGATATACCATACATCAGCTTGGTAATATTTATCTGTATGGCGGAAATTTAAAAAAAGCAATAGAGCAATATAAAGAAGAGATCCGCATTTTTGAAACGCTTGGCAGCAAACAGGCAATGGCATTGGTGCAAGGCACCATGAATATCGGGTATGTTTATGGAATAGATAATAAACTTGATTCCGCACTTATTTATAATAACAAGGCGCTGCAATATGCAAGCCTCACCGGCTGGAAATTATATAACGGGCTAATATTAGTTCATATAGCGGATGTTTTTCAAAAAAGAAAAATGACGGATTCTTCCAGGAACTATTATTGGCAATCTTTGAGGGAAAGCAGGGAACAAAAAAATAAATCAACTGAAGTTTTGGGCCTTATGGAGCTTGCTACATTATACAAAAGCTTGCATCAGGCAGATTCTCTGAGATATTATGCAACCTTGGCTTTTAAGCAATCAGTGATACAAAATTCAGCCAATGAAATAAGCCGTTCAGCTAATCTTGTAGCTGATACATGGAATATATTTGGAAATTCAGACAGTGCGTATGCTTATCTCAACCTTTCAAAAAGAATAAGTGATAGTTTAAATGCAAATGGAATTGAAAAGCTGACACAGTTTCAGAACATTTATTTTGAAGAACAATTAAAACTTGAAAAAGCTGGGCAGGAAGCTGAAGCAGGCGCCAATAAAATAAGAACAATCGCTTTAGTTGTCGGTTTAGTTTTGTTATCAGCTCTTGCCTTTATATTCTATAGAAACAACAGGCAAAAACAAAAAGCCAATGTTGTTTTACAGCAGCAAAAACAAACCATTGAAAATACTTTGCTTGAACTTAAATCCACCCAGGCACAACTCATCCAGTCAGAAAAAATGGCTTCATTGGGTGAACTCACCGCAGGTATTGCCCATGAGATACAGAACCCGTTGAATTTTGTAAATAACTTTTCTGAAGTAAATAATGAACTCATAGAGGAATTAAGAATTAGGAATGATGAATTAAGAATTGATGATCACGAAATAAAAAACTTGTTGAGCGATATTGGGCAAAACCTAAAAAAAATAAACCAGCACGGACAAAGAGCGGCGGATATTGTAAAAGGAATGTTACAGCATTCCAGAACATCATCAGGTCAGAAAGAACTTACAGATATTAATGCATTGTGTGATGAATATTTAAGATTAGCTTATCATGGTTTAAGAGCAAAAGACAAAAGTTTCAATGCAAAGTTTGAAACCAGCTTTGATGAATCTATCAGTAAAGTAAATATCGTTCCCCAGGAAATCGGAAGAGTGATTTTGAATTTGATCAACAATGCGTTTTATGCTGTGAGCGATAAAAAGAAAACTGCAAATGAGAATTATGAGCCCACTGTCATTGTTTCAACCAAAAAAGAAAATGGAACTGTTTTAATTTCTGTAAAAGACAATGGCAACGGTATTCCTGCCACAATCAAAGACAAAATCTTTCAGCCATTTTTTACCACCAAACCCACCGGGCAGGGAACAGGACTGGGGTTAAGTTTGAGTTATGATATTATTACCAAGGGTCATGGAGGGCAACTGAAAGTAGAAACTAAAGAAGGGGAATTTACTGAGTTTGTTATTAACTTGCCTGTATAATTCAATTTATAGTTTATTAATACAATGATATTACAACCCGTTCTGGCAATTTTAATTTTACGGTTTTACCGTAAATGCTTTAAAAAAGAAGATATTCCCCGTAATTGGAAAAACATTTATTGGGGCAGCACTGCTTTTGCAATTTTATTGTTCTTACTTTTTATGATGATAAGAGAAAGCAGAACCATTGTTTCATGGTTGGGCCATATCTTTTTACTGGCACTTATTTATAAAGGGTATAATTCTCCAAAATTAAAAAATGCCAGGTCGGCATTAAATGCCTTCCTGCCTGTTACTTTAATTTATTTCATTATAGATATAATTACGGCAATTGATAAAAGCTTTTATAAAACATGGGAAAATTATTTTGATGTAGCAGGAATTTTTGCTTTTATATGGATGATTGCCATGTTGATTATATCAAATAAGCAAATGAAAGCCATTGAAAAAGAGCGGCTAAAAACAGAAGAAGCAGAAAGGGTAAACAAGATAACCCAGGAATTAAAAGCCGGACTAGAAATACAAGTGAGTGAACGTACAGCCGAACTTACCGCTCAAAAAGAGGCGCTGGAGCAAACTTTATCAGAATTAAAAGCAACACAAGCACAACTTATTCAATCCGAAAAAATGGCTTCGCTTGGTGAACTCACTGCCGGTATAGCGCATGAAATACAAAACCCACTGAACTTTGTAAATAATTTTAGTGAAATAAATACCGAGTTGATTTCCGAAATGAAAGCCGCATTAGATGCAGGCAATATTAATGAAGCAATTACACTGGCAATGGATATTGATGATAATGAAAAAAAGATTATCTACCATGGCAAACGAGCCGATGCTATTGTAAAAGGTATGTTGCAACATTCAAGAAGCAGTAGCGGTGTAAAAGAACCCACTAATATCAATGCCCTTTGTGATGAATACCTGCGGCTGGCTTATCATGGATTAAGAGCCAAAGACAAAAGCTTTAATGCAACCATGAAAACAGATTTTGATAATTCTATTGGCAATATCAATATTATACCGCAGGATATTGGCAGGGTTGTATTGAATTTATTAACCAATGCATTTTATGCAGTAGATGAAAAGAAAAAAAATACAAAGGGCTCTTATGAACCCACCGTTTCAATAAGTACAAAACGTATACCCATACCCGGAAAAATTAATGGAGCAAAAGTAGAAATAACTGTAACCGACAATGGCAACGGTATTCCAAATGAAATTAAAAACAAAATATTTCAGCCCTTTTTTACCACTAAGCCTACCGGGCAGGGAACCGGGCTGGGGCTTAGTATGAGTTATGATATAATAACCAAGGGGCATGGCGGGCAATTAAAAGTTGAATCAAAGGGTGGAGAAGGTTCGCAATTTATTATTATCTTAAACATATAAATCTTACATTCAACAAATGAAAATTTTAGTAGTTGACGACGAACACGATGTTAAAACTCTGTTTGAGCAAAGGTTTCGCAAAGAAATAAAAAGTGGCGAAATAGATTTTGTTTTTGCTTATTCAGGCGAAGAAGCACTCTCCTACCTGGCTATTCATAAACATGAAGCCGTACTGATATTATCAGACATAAATATGCCCGGTATGAGTGGACTTGAATTACTTAAGCAGATAAAACAAAAATATCATGAACCCCCGCCGGTAGTGATGATGATAACAGCATATGGCGATGCTGAAAATTATAAAACAGCCAAAGAACTTGGAGCTGATGATTTTTTAACCAAACCGGTTGACTTTATTGCATTAAAAGAAAAATTAAAAATCACTAACTGATGTCGAAAATATTAGTAGTAGATGATGAAACAGACCTGGAAGTGCTGATTAAGCAAAAGTTTAGGCAAAAAATACGTGATAAGCAATATGAATTCATATTTGCTGTAAACGGTGTGCAGGCTTTAAAAAAGCTTGAAGAGAATAACGATGTGGATATGGTTATCAGCGATATTAATATGCCTGAAATGGATGGGCTTACCCTGCTTACTAAATTAAGCGAACAAAACAGCCTGTTAAAAGCCGTGATAGTATCTGCCTATGGCGATATGGATAATATACGCACTGCCATGAACCGTGGCGCTTTTGACTTTGTTACCAAACCGGTTAATTTTGATGACCTGGAACTAACCATGGAAAAAACCATCAGGCATGTACAGCAGATGAAAGAGACCATGGCTGCTATTAAAGAAAACAACATACTTAAAATGTATGTGGATGAAACCGTGTTAAATTTTATGGGCGGGCATGAGTTTGAATCATCGCTTATGATTAATGAAACGGTTGAAGCTACAGTGGTGTTTATTGATATTTGCAGTTTTACTTCCATCAGCGAAAGCGAATCGGCCGATAACGTAGTAAAGCTGCTCAACAACTATTTTGATGTGATGGTGAAAGAGATTATTGCACAAAAAGGTTATATTGATAAATTTATTGGCGATGCCATCATGGCCGTTTTTAGAGGCGATTATCATTTAGACAGGGCGCTTGATGCCTGCCTGGCGGTTCGTAAACAAATTGAAAAATTGCCTTCACTTTCCGAACATGTTAATTTTACTCCACAAGTATCCATTGGCATCAATCCCGGCGAAATGATTTCGGGAAACATTGGTTCGGTTACTTTAAAACGCCTTGACTATACGGTGATTGGAGATACAGTGAATACTGCACAGCGCCTGCAATCAGCAGCTGGACAGGGAAAAATAATCATCAGCGAAGCTGCTTATGAAAAAGTTAAGGAATCTTTCAATTGTAAAAAGGTTGGTGAAGTTGTTTTAAAAAATAAAGCAACCCCAACCATTATTTACGAAGTGCTGGATTAAACCAGGTGCCACACAAAATTTTACAATCAATAAATTTTATTATTGCTAATTTTATCCCCATCCATCACGATAATCTCTTTTTACAAATTGATTGGCTTCATCAAAATTAGTTATCCTCATATTTTTAGAATCCCACAGCAGTTTTTTACGGCCCAGCCATTTATCATCCCATCCTTTTAATTTTGGATTCTTAATAATAAAGCTTCTTAATGCAAGGTTGCTTATTAATATACTTTCGGTAAAAGGGCCTGCATATTCAAACGGAGAGCTGGTAACACCTTTACCATAACCGGCAATACAAGCATTTACCCATTGTAAATAATGGCCTTCTTTTACCCGGGCAATGGTTTCGGCCGGCATTGCAACTTCATTCATAAGTTTTGTAGGTAACAGCCTTGGGTTAGCGCCATAGCAATCCATCAGCAACTTACCTTTTGTTCCAATAAACAAAACTCCACCATCCCAGTTACCAAATTTTTCTTCGGGCAAAAGTTCATCGGGGCGCTGTGGTAATAAACCTCCATCGTGCCACGAAACTTTTATATCACCCTTTCCATCGGTACGGGGATAATTTAAATGAATGATTGATGCCGGCGGGCATGCATCAACATTTTGTTCGTCATTCCACATTACACGCCAGTTAACAGCCATACTGCATTCTACCGAATCGGGATACAGTATTGGCAATATCCGGTAAATAGGATCCATAATATGACAAGCCATATCGCCAAGGGCACCGGTTCCAAAAGCCCACCAACCCCGCCAGTTAAAAGGAACGTATGCAGGGTTGTAATCAATTTTTTGAGCTGGTCCCAACCATAAATCCCAGTCTAATTCTTTTGGAATTTCATAATTACCTGTTGGTGTAGGTATGCCCTGCGGCCACACGGGCCTGTTAGTCCATGCCTGTGCCGACTGTACATCACCAATAAGTCCTGCATCAACAATTTCTTTTGCTTTTCTTACACCCTCACCCGATCCGCCCTGGTTACCCATTTGTGTAACCACTTTATATCTTTTAGCCGCTTCGGTTAGCATACGGGCTTCGTAAATATCATGTGTTAATGGTTTTTGCGTATATACATGTTTACCCAACTGCATGGCTGCAAGCGTGGCAACAGCATGTACATTATCGGGTGTAGATACAGATACTGCATCAATATTATTTTTTTCTTTTTCAAGCATCACCCTGAAATCTTTATAATAAGCAGCATTGGGAAACCTTTTCCTGCTTTCTACCGCCTGCCTGTCGTCAACATCGCAAAGTGCAACTATACTTACGTTAGGGCTTTTGGAAAAAGCCGACAGGTCGCTTTCTCCTTTACCACCAACACCAATGCCGGCTATGCGTAATTTATCGCTGGGTGCAATATATCCCCGGCCAAGTACATGGCGGGGTACAATAAAAAAACCTGCAGCTGCAAGGGATGAATTACGGATAAATTTTCTTCTTGATGATTTTTTACTCATGTTATTCTTTTATTTTGAATCAAAATTTACACATTCTTTTAATTGTTTTTCGGTGTAAGCCATATTGTATTGCTTAAGTACATCATCCGGTACTCCATTCCATTGGTTGGGTTTGTTGCCGGCATAACCAATATCTTTTACTCCAATTTCAGATGTATAAAAACCACTTGCTACCAAATCTCTCATCTTATTAAAGAAAGCCACACCTTGTTGCATACCGGGTTTTGCTTTTTTGGGATAGGCTATTACATCCACCATTTCAATTTGCTGGCTGCTGCTGCAATCTTTAAATGGTTTGTTGTACCGGTTAAGGCATTGCATATCTAACCAACGCAGGCCGCCACGCATGGGTACCTGGTGCTCGGGCATATCTTTAACAATAAACTCAATAAACTCTGGCACTTTTGCATCGGTGGCGCTGCCGCTCACTTCATCTGCCGGTATAATAATGTCTGAAAGTATAGCAATGGTTGCCATTTCATCGGCAGTAAAAAATTTATCCATGGCCAATAACCTTTTTTCATTTTCAACCTCAGCAGGGTTACGGTCTAATTCAAACTTAGGAGTTTCGGGTACATCTTTTTTATCTTCGGTTTTACAACCCGTAAGTAAAGATGGTACTGCTACTGCCCCGGTAGCCAATAGTTTTAATGATTTCCTTCTGTCCATTTTAAATAATTTTTCTTAAAAGGATTATAAATTATTTTTTTTCAACTGGTCAATTATATATTCACTGGCTCTCATGCTTAATGCTAAAATTGTCCAGGTAATATTTTTATCTGCCTGCGATGTAAAAGCAGCACCATCCACCACAAAAAGATTTTTACAATCATGCGCCTGGTTCCATTTATTTAAAGCCGATGTTTTGGGGTTGTTACCCATACGGGCTGTACCGCCTTCATGAATAATCTCTCCCGGCTTTGAAATTCCCCAGTCATTTTTCTCATCATCATCACCCCCCCATGTAATTACAGCCCCCATATTATGCATAATTTCTTTAAATGTTTCTTTCATGTGCTTAGCCTGTTTAATCTCGTAATCGCTCCACTTAACATTGAATTTTAAAACAGGTATGCCATATTTATCCACCACATTATTATCAATGGCACAATAATTATCTTCCCGTGGTATGGCTTCGCCACGGCCTGCCATGCCTACACCTGCTCCATAAAAAAAACGGTAATCTTCTTTTAAAGATTTTCCATAACCGCCGGCTTCTTTTTGTTTTCCGTGTACGGCATATTTACCGTTCATAGATTGTATGCCGCCCATAAAACCATATGCAGGCTGCCCCATGCCGCCCCAGTATTCAATATGATAGCCACGGGGAAAATCAAGTTTTCTATTATCCAACCACCAGGGCGAGTACACATGCATACCTCCCACCCCGTCTTCGTTGTATCGCTTGCGGCCAAACAGTTCGGGTATGTATCCGCCTAATGCGGCACCAGTAGAATCATGCAGGTATTTGCCTACCACATTGCTTGAATTGGCCAGGCCGTTCTCATGCTTTTTTGATTTTGAATTAAGCATAAGCCTTGATGATTCGCAGGCGCCAGCTGCAATAATAACTACACGGCCGCTAACCTGGTATTCCATCATATCTTCTTTATTGATGTACGAAACACCGGTAGCAAGGCCTTCACTATCAGTTAACACTTCTCTTGCCATGGCATTGGCAATTACATCTACATTGCCGGTTTTAATTGCCGGGTACACTAATACGTTAGGCGATGAAAAATCGGCTTTTGCCACACTACAGTTTCGGTTGCATTGTGCACAAAAAAAACAGGCTCCCCTGTCGGTAGTGCTTTCAATTTTTTTTGTTAAGATAGAAAGCCGTGATGGAATAACTTTTACACTTGCCTGTTCAGCAGCTCTTTTAATAAACAACTCATGCAGTCGGGGTTTTGGAGGTGGTAAAAAATACCCGTCGGGGTCATTTTCCAATCCCTCGTTTGTACCAAATACACCAATCAGTTGGTCAACCTTGTCGTAATAAGGTTTTATATCTTCATAACCTATAGGCCAGTCTTCGCCTAGTCCATCAATACTTTTACGTTTAAAATCTTTTGGGCCAAATCGTAACGAAATGCGGCCCCAATGATTAGTTCTGCCACCAAGCATACGTGCCCGCCACCACATCCAATCGGTACCGGATTCTTTTGTGTACGGCTCCCCGTCAATCTCCCACCCATAATAACAGGCATCAAAATCGCCAAAGGGCCTAAACTTTGTAGAAGCCCCACGGCGTGGGCTTTCCCAGGGATTTTTAAGTTGCGTTACATTTTTTTGAGGATCGTACATGTAGCCTGCTTCCAGTATGCAAACATTTAAGCCTGCTTTCGACAATGTATAGGCAGCCATACCTCCACCTGCACCCGAGCCAACAATAACTACATCATATTTTTTTGGTTGCTTTTTTATTTGAAGCGTACCCATAAGCCATTATTTTTTATGCCTGTTAAATTTACAGGATTCAATTGGCAAGGCAATGGCTTTTTTAAAAAGTTATCAAGAAATTGTTATGGATACTTGTATTATAATTTTCAATGAAGGGTTTCATCAAGTTATGTTACAGCAATGGCGCCACCATCCTAAATACAGATTCCTGCAGTTTTAAAAATGCACTTCGTTTGTTCCAGGTTTCAATATCCAATGCTTCGCTATACAGCAAATCGTTTTCAAAATGTTTTTTCAGTTCTATAGATTTTTCCCTGTCAAAAACAAATGCATTTACTTCAGAGTTGATATTAAAACTTCTTTCATCAAGGTTTGTAGTACCCAGCGTACATAACTCTTCATCTACCACCATGTATTTTGAATGTATCATTCCTTTCTTATAAAGAAATACTTGTACATTATTTTCCAACAATTGCTCTACATAACTGAGGCATGCCATCTGCACCATGTGTCCATCCGAAACTTTTGGCATCAACAGCTTAACCTGCACACCGCTTTTTGCTGTTACCAATATTGCTTTTAATATCGCTTCGTTGGGAATAAAATAGGGTGTTGTAATTAATACTTCTTTTACAGCGGTAGTTATCATACTAAAATATGCATCCATAATGGCAGGCGAGCGACCGCTTGCATTGCAGCCCATAATGCTGATGCTGATACCTTGCCTAATCTCGTGCGGCGACAGGTAATTTTGCAGTGGAGCAAATTCTTTTTCGGTTGCAAAGCGCCAGTTTAAAAAGAAAAGTAATTGCAAGGCATACACGGCATCGCCTTCAATACGGCAATGCAAATCGGCCCAGTATTTTTTTGTTTGTGCAGTGTTGATATAATAATCGGCCACGTTAATACCACCCACAAAACCTGTCTTTCCATCTACCACAACAATCTTTCTGTGGTCCCTGTAATTTGATTTGGTTAGGTATTTGGGGCTCCATAGCGGGCGAAAAAATGCCACTTCAACACCTGCATCCACTAACAAATTAACCAATCGGCCAGGTAGTTTGCTTCCAAAACTATCTACCAGTAACCTTACTTCTATCCCTTCTTTTGCTTTGCTGCAAATAATATCTATAATTTTTTGGCCAATATTATCCATTCCATAAAAAATATAATATTCAATATGGATATGCTGTTTAGCTTTTGCAAGTGCATCTAATAAAACAGGAAATTTATTCTCGCCATTATGTAAAAAATCAATTTGATTGTTATGGGTAAACACCGAGTTTGAATTATTGAAGAATAAATACGGCAACCTTGCTTTACCATGTAAACGCTCTTCAATTTGATTACGGTGCAGTTGCAAATCGCTTTGGTATTGATTTAGGTAATCCTGAATAAACGCCAGGTCAATCTTTTCTTTTTCAACAAATATTTTTTCTTTACGAAGGTTTACTCCAAAAAAATAATAGATAAGCAAACCAACGCCGGGCAAAAGAATAATAACAAGCAGGTAAGAGTGTGTTTTAAGAGGATTTTTATTTTCAAGAATGATACGTACTGCTGTTACTACTAACAGTGCAATGTAAATGATGGATATGAAGAAAACGATATTATGTTTCACCAGCTTAAGTTACAAATTATAATTGTAGCTTTTATCATTTAGCTGATAGCGCCTTGCACAAAAGGCAAGCTGTGTTTATCTATCTATTTAAAAAATGGTTGACGTCAACAACAGTGAGAAGATGGAACAGTAAAAATGTTTATCGTTTTTTAATAAACGGTTTTATCAATACTCTTAAGTTGGGGTTAGGAGAAAAATAATTCCAGGCCCAGTTAAAAAATATGCTGAGTTTATTTTTAACTCCCAGTATTGAGAAGAGGTGTACCAGGTTCCAGGTATGCCATGCAAATGCACCCTGGAATTTCCAATAAGGCAAATCTACCACTGCTTTTTTACGGCCAATAGTTGCCATACTGCCTTTGTCTTTGTATTTGAATGGAACAAGTGGCTTATTTTGCACTAATCGTACAAAATTTTCGGCAAGTAATTTTCCCTGTGCTATAGCCACACTTGCCACCTGCGGATGTCCGTTGGGGTATTTTTCTTCAGTCATATACGCAATATCGCCTAATGCAAAAATGTTTTGAAAACCCTGCACCTGGTTATACCTGTTTACAATAATACGGTTACCTCTTTGCAGCACATCATCGGGTAAGCCGTTTATTTTTTTAGCAGCAACACCGGCTCCCCAAATTAAAGTATTGGTAGGTATGGTTTTGTCATTGCTCAGCAATGCGGTTTTACCATCGTATTCTTTTACCACTGTATCAGTAAGTACATTCACCCCCATCTTTTCTAAAAATGCCTGTGATTTTTTTTGAGATCGTTTACTCATTGCCGCAAGTAATACCGGCGACCCTTCAATTAAAAATATTTTCATCAATGAAAAATCCAGCTCGGGATAATCTTTACTTAATACATATTTTCTCATATCGGCAATGGCGCCGCTCACTTCCACACCCGTAGGCCCGCCGCCTACTATCACAACGTTCCGCAGGCGTTCCCGCTCTTCCTTATCTGCATAATAAGCATCTTCAAGATTTTGTAAAATCCGGTTACGCATATACAATGCTTCGCTCACCGACTTCATAGGAATAGCATTTTCTTCAACCTGTTTATTCCCGAAAAAATTTGTAGTTACACCTGTTGCAATCACCAGGTAATCATAAGTTAACTCGTTTTCGGTAGTGAGAATTTTATTTTCTGTTGGTTTTATTTCAACCAACTCAGCCATGCGAATATGAAAATCTTTGAAATTATGAAATGCCTTTCGCAAAGGGAAAACAATATTGGCCGGCTCAAGCCCTGCGGTGGCTACCTGGTAAAAAAGTGGCTGAAACTGGTGGTAATTATTTTTATCAACTAAGTAAACTTCAAATCCCTTTTTGTGCAGTTTACGGGCTACATTTAACCCTGCAAAGCCGCCCCCAACTATAACAATCCTTTTGGCCTTTTCCATTGTACCCTCCTGCGTTTACGTACTAATTTGTACATGCAAAATTACTTATTAAAGTATAGATTTTGTCTTTTTTGCAGGCTTACAGCTATTAAATATCTAATCTCGAAAACGCAAATGATGAGATGCTTGTAAGCAGTGGCACTAGTTTCTTGTAATACCCTGTTGTTTAATTTTAATTTCTTCAATTCGACTGTTTAATTGAGAAATTTTTCTTCTGTCTTCTTCATTTTCCATCTGTTTAGATGTATTTTTAGCCGATAATCCATTTGCCACTTCTGCTGAACTTTTCTTTGCCTTGCGGTTGTTTTTGTTTACTGATTTATTGTTCTTCTTTATATCTTTTTCCAGGCTTTTTATCTTGCTGGTTATACTACTTACTTCATCGGCATAATATTCATTTAAAAACTCTACACTAAAATCATTCAATATTTTTTTCATCCCGGCAAATTCTTTAGGATATTCTTCAGGGCCTATAAAAAAATCATATCCAAAACTCATAAAATAGCTTAGCTCCGACCCTCCGGCTACATCTGTAATCCTGGCATAAATATTCATACGTTTATCAGATATGTCTGCAATGGTTATATCGGTGCCTGTTATGATATCCTTGTTAGTTAAAAAACCAATACCTTTTATTTTCACATTATAATATTTATTGAAAAACTTATCCCAGGCTTTTTTTACCGTTACCGGTGTTGCATCATATTTTACAGTATAACAAGGCCTCAGTTTATTCTCGTAGGTAATCTTACTGGTATCAATCTTATACGTTTGTGCATTTGTTTGTACAGCAAAAGCCATTACAAAGAAGGTGATTATTTTAATCGTTTTCATTTTATACATTTTTAGTTTTAAAGTTATTTATTTAATGCTTTTCGCACTTCGGGTGCAATTTTGTTTCCAAATATTTCTATTGATTTCATCATCAGCTTATGCGATGGCCCGCCCACATCCATGTGTGCAGAAAAGCGGGTAAGATTAAATAACTGATGCAAATGCAGAATTTTATCAATTGCTTCATTGGCATCGCCAATAATAAGATGGCCGCTACTGCCCCTGCCTGTTTCGTATTGATGTTGCTGATATGCAGGCCATCCACGGCTGCGCCCAATCCTATTCATCTGTGTTGCGTAAATGGGGTAATATTCGCCGGCAATTTGCTTACTATCATCGCCAAAAAAAGCATGAATGTGTACACCAACCTGGAAATTATTTTTATCATGTCCATATTCTTCATACACCTCTTTATAATAATTAAACAGCGGTTTAAACTGTACAGGATTACCCCCAATAATTGCAAACATTACCGGCAGCCCTGCTTTTCCTGCTCTTAAAACAGACTGAGGAGTGCCTCCCACAGCTACCCAAATATTCAGGTGATTGTTTACTGCACGGGGCAACACTAGTTGGTCATTTAATGCAGGCCTGAACTTTCCTTTCCAGGTAATATGCTCGTTGTTATTTATTTTTAAAAGAAGATCTAATTTTTCTTCAAACAATTCATCATAATCTTTAAGATCGCAACCAAAAAGCGGGAACGATTCTATAAAACTTCCACGGCCTGCCATCAACTCGGCCCTGCCATTGCTTATTAAATCTAAAGTGGCAAAACTTTGATAGAGCTTAACGGGATCGGCAGAACTTAGTACAGAAACTGCACTACCTAGTTTTATATTTTTGGTAACCGTAGCTGCAGCTGCTAAAACAATTTCGGGAGTTGAAACTGCATAGTCGGGACGATGATGTTCGCCAATGCCATAAAAATCAAGCCCCACTTCATCCATCAGTTTTATTTCTTCAATCAGTTGCTGTAACCGTTGTGCCGCCGGTTGCACCTGGCCTTTACTGTTGATATGCAAATCGCCAAACATCCCAATGCCTAATTCCATAATTCAATGCTTTATTACAAAGATAAACCTGCTTTAACAAAATAAATTAAGCCGGAATCATCTATCAATAAAATTGAGATACAGGGTTTCCATCAATAAACATCAAACTCTAAAAACAAATTACCAGGCACCGCCACCGCCGCCGCCAAAGCCACCTCCCGAAAAACCACCACCGCCGCTACTCCAGCTTCCACCACTACTGCCACTGCTACTTGGTGCACTATAAAAGCTCCTGGACATTTCATTCATTGAATGGTCGAGGCTATTTAAAAACATTGATGTTGTAAAACCATTGTAACTACCAATGTACCAGGAAGGAGGCGGTACTTCAAGCCCTTTTAATTTATCCTTCCAAGCGTCAGCTACATTAAATACAATTGCAAATGGCAGAACCTTATCAAAATAATGCTGGTCTTCTTTTAAAAAAAGAGATAATCTTTCTTTTTCTACAGATTGTATAAACTCTTTAAACCCTGCAAGCTTTTTGTACAGTTCATTTCCTTTGGGTGTTTTTTTTGCCATAAAAACTCCAAAACCAATTATGATGATACCACTTATAATAAGCGACAATGGAAACCAAAAAGGATATCCCCAGGTAATTAATAAATGAATTATCCCGTAAATGAGTAACACAACTCCTAAAATTGGGAACAGGCAACCCATTCCTCTAGATTTTTTAACATAAAAGGCAGCTTTGTTTACTTCTTTTTCCAGTTCCTTTTTGGCAGTATCCATGGTTTTATACAACACATTTTTAAGACTGCTTAAAGCAACATTATTACTGCTTTTAAAAATTCCATTAAATAATGTCTTTTCAAATGACATGGCCGATCCGGGAATATCCTTTAATTTAATAAACTCGTATTCTTTATTTTTTATAAGCCCCATCAAAGCATTTGTTTGTGTTTCTTTCACCTGCAAATAACCACCTGCACCCCAATAAGGTATTAAAGCAGTAAGGTCTCGTTTATCAAGTTTATCATTTATAACATAACCGGCTATACTTGGGCTAACATTTTCGGGAGGGTAAAATTCTGTTGTGATAGTAAGTTTAGCATCTTTTCCCCATTTATACCAAACCAAGAACATTACAACTAATACTACCAAGGGTAACAGTAACCAATATATGCCACGCAGCATATAGTTTTGTTTTATTAAAAAATCTTTAGGAAAAACAATGCCTACAGTTAACCCCTGGTTAGCATGTAAAATTTTTGTTGTGCTGCCTTGCAGTATCTTATTATCTGTCCAGTAAGTGGTGGTATTGTTTTCTTTTGAACCGGTATACCCTGTTGCAGTAAAATAAGCCGGGGCAGCAGGCAAAGCATCATACAATGAAACAGAAAAAACCACCGAGTCAATATCAGTATCCCATTTGTCTCCAATTATGTTAAGGTATAGCTCTGATTTTTCATTAAAAAAATTAATGGCATTAAGCAATTTGTAATTTATTACATATTGTTGTTGGCCATAAACATATTTATTTTTACTGCCAATTTTTATCTCTTTATAACTTCCGGCATTACTTACAGAAAAATCCCAGTCTTTTACCTGTATATCTTCAATTAATATATGTGCATATCCATTTGATTCTAATTGCCTGTTGGCTTTTTCGCTTCCCTGGGGTAAGGCTGCAAGCTTATACTTATAGGGTATCATCCTGAAAATTCCATGATGGCTTTCGGTAAAATTAACATCAAGTGTTTCGGTAATATCCAGTGATGCATCTTTATTAACCTGCACATTTACCTGGTACAGTTTAATAGTATAACCTTGTGCTGTTACACTATTTGATATACAAACTGAAAGAATAAGAAACAGGAAAAAATTTTTCATCTGCAGGCATTAAAACTTTACTTCTATATTTTGAGCTTCAGTTTTATCTTCCAGTTCAAAAAACTCACGGGGTTTAAAGCCAGTTATATTGGCTACCAATACACCCGGGAACTGCTGGATAGAAGTATTATACTCTCTTACAGTTGCATTATAATATCTGCGTGCATTACCAAGGTCACCTTCTATATTTTGCAAAGCGGTTTGCAGTTCCAGGAACTGAGCATTTGCTTTTAGGTCGGGATAGCTTTCTGCTATTGCCAGTAAACCTCTTAATGCGCCGGTTAGTTGCTGGTTGGCCGCAGCCAATCCTGCTACATCGCCTGTAGGCACTGCCACAGCTGCATTTCGTGCCTGAACTACTTTTTCAAGTGTTTGGCTTTCGTGTGCGGCATAACCCTTCACCGTGTTAACCAGGTTAGGTATTAAATCGAAACGTTTTTTAAGAAAAACACTGATATCGCTCCAGGCATTATCAATTTTTATCTTTGCTTTTACCATTCCGTTGTACATACCTATAAACCATAAAATAAGTAAGGCTACAACGCCAAGAATGATCCAGAGTGCCATAATAGTTAGTTTAAAGTGTGATAAATTTTACAGAAAAGATAAATAAATAAACCCGTTTTATCAAACATCAGAATAATCATTTTTATCTACTACCATTTACTTTTAATTTTATTCTGTTTTTCATTTTTAATCGGGGTTTACTTTAAAAAATGCAATTTAGTAACCGGTAAAAATATTTTGTTCATTATTGGTATTACTAAGTGCCCAAATAAATGATGCAAAAAAGCCTGCTTACATGCAGGCCTTAATAAAATTGAAAGTTTGTAATTTTTATCTCCTGTGATTTTGCATACCGGTAAACAGCAGGCTTACCTGGAAACGACTCAACTTATCAACCGGCGCATTAGCCAGTTCCTGGTAATCGCTGCTTTTCCAGGATTTATCTTTAAAGCTTCCGGTATATGCAGCCTGGATACCAATAGAACCATTGCATTTATCCGGCTTTACGGTAAAACCAAAACCAAGATTATATGTTGCAAACTTGTTGGTGAATTTAACAGGGCGCACACTGTTTTGTACACCGGGAAAATTAAGTACATCGTCAAAATCCACCCCCGAATTATCTTTATAAAACTTTGCCTGGTATCCTTCAAAGCCAACACCAACAAGGGGAAACAGCATCAGTTTATCGCCCGGGATAAAATCGTACCCAATATTAAACTGCCCGGCTATAAATTGTAATGCACTGCTTTTTTTATCCTTGTCGCCGCTAAAACTGCTACCGCCTGTAAGCGATAAGCCGCTTATAAAATTATTCTTCACCATCATGGAGCCTAAGGTAAGCGTACCCATATAATCACGCAGTTGTTTGTATTGCGGAAAAGTAGCTAAACGGTTATTGAGGCCATCAAATTTTTGGAAGCTAACACCGGCATTTAAAGTTGAAAGCATTGCCATCTTTTGCCAATGCTTATTTTTTTTCTGGTTTTTCTGGGCAAAACTGCCAAGCGATAACACTGTAAAAAGTGCTAATAATGTAATTTTCATAATAGAGTTTTTTAAACTCTATAAACGCAAATATTTTGCAAGGGTTTTAAGCTTTAGGGCTTTTAATATTTTATTAACAGAAATACGGGTGTAATACTTGTAATGGCAATGAATGTTTTTTTACATAATTATTATTGAATGTACTTAACCTTGTAATAACAATAAATTACATTGGCCGAATAATGATTTGCCGTACAAGAGTGCGACGCCAATCAAGCTGAGTAAAGCACCTGATGCCAGGCCAATAAAAAAAATCCGTTATAAACCATGTACATGTTTTATAACGGAGAAATTTTTTAATCAATAATTTTATTACTGAGCAGCAATTTTTTCGTCGATATATTTTATTATTTCGGCTTCAAGCGCAATGGCGTTGTTTTGAATAGTGGTGCCTCTTGCAATAAGATCGGCCGTAAAGTTTTTATCATTATAACCGGCGCTGTTGATACGCACATTCATGAATGCGCCAATAACCGCCGAGCGGGCACAGAGTGCACCAACACCTGCATCTGTTATTGAATTGGGATTGCCTTGTATAACCATTGCTTTTATCACCTGCATACTTTTATAGGCGGTTTCCATTACAGCAAATGGTATTTCAATTGCATAGCGTGTGGCCGATTGTATGGCTTGCGTACGGATGGCTTTATCTTCTGCAGTTGCTTTTGGCAATGCAAATGCCTGCATTATTTTTTGAAAGGCGGCTGTATCTGCATCAACAAGCCGCAACAGTTCGGCTTTATATGCTTCTCCCTGTTCGGCATAATTGCTAAATTCTTCCCAACGCTCATCCCAACCTTTTTTGTGGCTGCTTAAATTAGCAACCATTGTGCCCAGGCTTATGCCCAGTGTAGCTACATACGCACTTATGGAACCTCCACCCGGCGCAGGGCTTTCGCTGGCTGTTTCGTTGGCAAAATCGGTAAGGTTCATATTTATTAAACGGCTGTCGGCAGGGTTGGCAAGCATGTATTCTATAATGCGTTCCTGCGGATTGAAAGGCCCCAGTTCATCAAGCCCCATGCTTTTGATGGCTATTTTAATAAGTTCTTTTTCACTTACGCCGGTACTGCGTTTTTGTTTACGCAAAAAATATTTCCCGGCATCGGTCATAGCTTTTAATGGGATAAGCCCTACCAGTTCGCTACCGGTAACCCGTATACCTCTTGAGGTAGCCGAGCGGCACACTTCATCAAAAGCCACATGCACGGGAGTTGTATTGATATTGGTTAGGTTCATCGAAATTTGTGCAACACCATATTCCTCAATAAACCAACCAATAGCTTTTACACATTTAAGTGTGCCGGGTTGGTTAACTTTTTTTCCGTCTATCTCCACATTGCGGCCGGCCTCCCTAACATCAAATGCAATGGCATTGGCACGGCGGGTACTTGTGGTATTTAGATTTACATTATACGCTACTAAAAAATCTCTGGCACCAATTACAGTTGCTCCACGTTTTGCATCAAATTCTGCTGGGCCAAAATCGGGCTTCCACTGTGGCTCTTTTATTTTTTTAAAGAAGCCTTCGTATTCACCGGCACGTATTACACTTAAGTTGCTGCGGCTTTTATCGGGTTGTGCTGCTTCGTATAAATAAACAGGTATAGCAAGTTCTTCGCCTACCCTCTTGGCAAGTTGCTGTGCATACCCGGCAGTTTCTTGCATACTGATGTTGGCAATGGGTATCAGCGGACAAACATCTGTAGCGCCCATGCGTGGGTGTTCGCCTTTGTGTTTGCTCATATCAATCAGTTCACCGGCTTTTTTTATGGCCCTGAATGCAGCTTCAATAACATTTCCAGGTTCGCCCACCATGGTTACAACTGTGCGGTTGGTGGCTTTACCGGGGTCAACGTTCAGTAAACGTACGCCATCCACTTTTTCAATTTCGTTTGTTATTTGCTTTATGATGTTTAAATCATTTCCTTCGGAAAAATTGGGAACACATTCTATGAGCTGCATGGGATGTTTTTATTTAAAATTAAAGAAATTGAGATATAAAGAACACAAAGGTAAATACAAAATACCGCAGAATTGCTTTAAGCATGAAGATTGATTCTTTATTAAAAAATTACTGCTTACAATTTCGATTAAAATCATACAACAGTATGATGAAAATTTGTATCTATTTTATTGATAACCCCGAATTTTGCATTAATTAAATAAGAAACGATGATACATCCATATCAATATGTAACTGCTAAAGAAGCTTTATCCATAATTGAAAGTAATACCCGTGTTTTTATACATGGCAGCGTATGTACACCAACATACCTGCTTAACGAACTGGTAAAAGAATGCAACCGATTGCAGCAGGTTGAATTGGTTTCCATAACACTAAAAGGCGATTTGGAAATTGTAAAACCGGCCTATAATAATTGTTTTCACATGAATTCTTTATTTGTATCGGCGCCAATAAGAGCAGCAGTGGCCGAAGGAAGGGCCGACTTTGTGCCGGTATTTTTAAGTGACATACCTTACCTGTTTAAATCAAAATTATTAGCGCTTGATACTGCAATAGTACAAGTATCGCCGCCTGATGCACATGGTTATTGTTCGTTGGGTTTATCGGTAGATATTGCCCGTGCAGCAGTAGATAATGCAAAACAAACTATTGCCCTGGTTAATCCTGCAATGCCCCGTACTCATGGCGATGGAATGATACACACTGATCATTTTACAAAAATGGTTTTTCATGAATCTGCATTACTGGAAGAAAGTTACAGCGCTAAAGTTGGCAATACCGAATTGATGATTGGTAAGCATATTGCAGAAATGATAGAAGACGGCAGCACCCTGCAAATGGGTATAGGCACAATACCGGATGCTGTTTTATCCTTTTTATCAAATCATAAAAACCTTGGCGTGCATACCGAAATGCTAAGCGATGGTATCATTGACCTGGTAGAGAAAGATGTAATCAACAATAAATTTAAAGCAAGGCATCCTAACAAAACGGTTACATCATTTGCTATTGGAAGCAAAAAATTATACGATTATGTAAATGATAATTCGTCGTTTAATTTCCTGGATATTGCCTATGTAAACAATCCGCATGTAATTAGGCAAAACCCCAAAGCAGTTGCAATAAACAGTGCTATAGAAGTGGATATTACCGGGCAGGTTTGTGCCGATAGTATTGGTGATAAACAATACAGCGGTATTGGTGGCCAAATGGATTTTATGCGTGGGTCGGCACTTAGCGTAGGCGGCAAGCCAATTATTGCGTTAAACAGCCGTACTGCCAAAGGAATTCCAAGGATAGTTCCGCATTTAAAAGAAGGCGCAGGTGTGGTTACAACCCGTGGGCATGTTCACTATGTTGTTACAGAATATGGAGTGGCTTATTTGTTTGGTAAAAACTTAAGGCAACGGGCAAAATTACTGATTGATATCGCACATCCCGACGACAGGGAGGCATTGATGAAATATTGTTTTGAAAGATTTAAAGTGTTTATCCCGGGGTAAAATATAACAGTTTTAAAAAATCAATTTATAAAACTAAATAAAACTACCATTTATCATTACCTTATCAACCAGGTTTTCACCAAATGAATATGGCAGGTATGCCAATGATGGAACAGGTTTTGTAAAAATGAGGTTTGCTTTTTTACCAATAGTAATACTGCCAAGCATATTTTCCATTTCCATTGCATAAGCCCCGTTAATGGTTGCTGCATTGATGGCTTCCTGCGGCAACATTTTCATTTGTATGCAACTGAGGGCAACAACAAAATTCATATTACCACTGGGCGATGACCCCGGATTATAATCAGACGCAAGTGCAATGGCACAACCGGCATCTATTAACTGCCGTGCTGGTTGAAATGGCATACGAAGAAAGAAGGCGGCTGTTGGCAAAAGTGTTCCAATTGTACCAGAGTGGCTTAATGAAACAATATCTTCATCGGTCATTGTTTCTAAATGATCAACAGATAAGGCATTTAATTTAATGGCTAATGGTATGCCACCAATACTGTTTAACTGGTTTACATGTAATTTGGGTTTTAACCCAACTGCAATGCCTGCCTGCACAATTGTTTCCATTTCCTGAACAGAAAAAAATCCTGTTTCGCAAAAGCAATCGATATAATCGGCCAGTTTTTCTTTAGCAATCACCGGCAGCATTTCATTGATGAGTTGCTCAATATATCCCTGGTGGTTTTCTTTAAATGCCAAGGGATAAGTGTGTGCACCCAGGAAAGTGGCTTTAATGGGAATACTGCATTTTTCTTTCAGCCGCTTTATCACCCGCAGCATTTTTAATTCACCTTCTACTGTTAATCCATATCCTGATTTTATTTCGATGGCGCCGGTGCCAAGTTTACTTACGTCAGTTATTCTTTTATAAGCACTATTAAAAAGTTCATCTTCGGTTGCATCATTTAATTTATTGGCCGAATTTAAAATGCCTCCTCCTTTTGCAGCTATCTCTGCATAGCTCATGCCCTTAAGTTTATAAATAAATTCTTCCTCCCGGGTTTGTGCAAACACAATATGGGTATGGCTATCGCACCATGTAGGCAAAACAAAAGCAGCATTGGCATCAATAATATTTTTAGGCAAATGCGGTACTTTTAATTCCAGTTCGTACATGGCGCCATAATCAACAATAATTCCATCTTCAACTAAAATAAATGCATCATCAATTAAAGGAAGTTTAGAAAGATTTTTTCCCTGCAACAAAGAGGGGTTTTCACAAGTGCCAATTAATTGTTTAATATTAGTTATGAGTAATACAGCCATTATTTTATACAGTTTAACTCAATTAATGTTTAGTAACCAATTTAAAAACCAGTTCACTTTTAATTGTAAACGAATAATACTTTAAAGTGATTTTGTAAAAACAGATCTATATCGTATAAAATATTCGGTCATATCATCATACCTGATACCTTTTACAATATTTAAATACCCGGGGCCAATAGTTAATGTAATTTGAAAATCAGCCGACCTGTATTTATCAACCCCCTCTCTTTCTGCTATAATAACAAGCCTTATACCTTTTCGACGTACCGCCATAATATCATATATACTACTATCAAACTCCAACTTATTACCATCATCATAAATACGCATGGCATAACTAACAGTATCCATAGTAGCATCAGGGCCTACATGTATAAAGTTAAACATCATAGAATCTTTCATATCGGTAATATTCAATACAGATTTATAAGTAACCTGCTCTTTATCTGCAGTAAACACCATCGTGCCCGTCCATTTACCGGGCAATCCTTTTGTATCTCTTTCTGTTAAACCTCCACGATTTATTTGTGCCGATGCAGTAAAGGTTAACATGAAGAAGAGTAAATTGAAAATAATTTTCATGATGTAAAATTTATAATGAAAAGCTTTGCGTATTTATAATAGAAGAATAACGTACCATTATTTTTTATGTACCCAAAATTACAGAAGGCACATAAAACAAATTTACTATTAGTGTACCTTCTTTAAAATATCAACAACAACTTCAGTTTTATTTTAAATAAATTTGTAGTAGTGTTGTTGTTACAATCGTTCAAAAACCTCCTTAGCAAATGATTCCAGCGATGGATCCCTGGCTCCCATTAAAAGCAACACCATGTTTTCTGTAAGATGTAGCCTTATACTTTCAATAAAATTATTTCGGTTTTCAACAAAGTATGCATTTTTGCCCAGGGCTTTAATATCATTTATTAAATCAGCTGCGCTGATATCTTTTACAGCAGTGCCACCTGCATAAAAAATCTCACTCATCCATATTTCATCCTGTGGCCTTAAAACAGCTGCAATCTCTTTTACAAAATCATTACGTAAAAACCTTGTGGGGCCATAACCATGTGGCTGAAACCAGGCAATCACTTTACCGGCAACCGGCTGACAGGCTGCAATTGCAGCAGCACATTTTACAGGATTGTGGGCATAATCATCAATTACCCAAACACCGTTTTTACAACCTAACACCTGGTTGCGTCGATAAATACCTTCATAGCTTTTTAAAGCTGCAGCACAGGTTTGCATATCAACACCCAGCTTACCGGCAACGGCAACAGCCGCAAGTGCATTCTCCATATTGTGTTTACCAATGCAGTTTAACGAAAACGGAACTTTGTTGATAGTAAACCTGATATTGAAACCTTGCTGTACAAAACCTGTTGCAATATATGATGCGCCTGAACTTTCGTCAGATGAAAAATCGTTTTTAATATCCTGCGATAATTGTTTTGCCAAATTATTTGACTGGTTAACGATAAACTGCCTGCTGTTGTTCCTGAAAATACCAAAAATGTTCATCAGTTCATCAATCTCCTGGTGATCTTTATCAATATTCAGCAACAACCCTATTTCGGGTTCATATTGTACTATGCTGCCGTCGCTTTCATCGGCTTCAATTACAAGCCACTCTCCTGCGCCCACTTTTGCGTTGCCAATTTTCCCTTCTTTAATAATCCCGGTTAGCCCTGCGCCACTGATGATGCTTGGCTGTAAGCCTGCCTGCACAAGTATTTGATACAACATGGCGCTTGTGGTGCTTTTACCCGATGTGCCACCCACGGCAATTGTTTTTTTACTTTTTGCAATAAGCGCCAACAATTGAGAGCGCCTTATGATTGGGATATTCAATTGCTTTGCTTTCTGCACTTCAAACACGGTATCTTCAATGGCTGTAGAAACTACAACAAGATCCGTTTCATTTGTGATACCATCACCATTTTGTAAAAAACAGTGTATCCCTTCTGCTTCTAATTTTTCCCTGGTTTCATTGTAATCGCCATTCTTAAAATAACGGTCGCTACCACTTACTTTTTTATCAACGCCAGCCAGGTATTGTGCAATAGCGCTCATGCCTACACCGGCAATACCAATAAAAAAAACATTTTTAAAATCATGAATGCTTTTTATCATGCGGCGCTAAATTTTTTATTAGGATGCAATGTTCTGTATGCGATAAAAGCGCTAACCGCCATCAAAACAGCAGCCAGCAGGAAAGGCGCCCCGGGCAAATGAACAGGCGCATCGCTATGTGTAAAATAAAAAAACAAATTATTCATCAGTAACGGGCCAATAATGGCTGCAAGGCTCATCAGGCTGGTAATGGTTCCCTGCAACTCGCCCTGCACATTGGCCGGCACATGGCCTGCCATAACAGATTGTAATGCCGGTTGTGCAATACCGCCCAGGCAATAAGGTATTAAAAATGCAAACATCATCCAGCTTTGGTTGGCAATGCCAAACAATAACATACCAACTGCATATAACATCAGGCCTATGTACAATGTTTTTTCATTTCCCAGCTTTGGGTTGATAATCCTTGTTAATCCACCTTGTACACCTGCAACCAGTACACCCACCACCGCCAACGAAATGCCCACCATCTTTTCATCCCAATTAAAACGGTACATGGTAAAATAACTCCAGTTGCTCATAATAGCATGTGCGGCCACGTAAACCAAAAAAATTGCAAATGCCAAACCTGTAATGGAAGGATACTTTCTTAAATGAAGCAATGCGCCAACGGGATTTGCACGCTTCCATTCAAAAGCCCTTCTGTTTTCTTTATTAAGCGATTCGGGCAAAACAAAATATCCATAAATCCAATTTACAGATGCAAGTATAGCAGCGGCAAAAAAAGGAATGCGTGGGCCAAGGCCGCCAAGCAAACCACCAATCATAGGGCCAATAATAAACCCAAGCCCGAAAGCAGCGCCAATCATACCAAAATTTTTTGCCCTGTTTTCAGGCGTACTTATATCTGCAATATAAGCTGCCCCTGTTGTCATGCTGGCACCGCTAATGCCGGCAATGATTCTGCCAACAAACAGCCAGCCATAAGTGGGCGCCAGGGCCAGGAAGAGGTAATCAACTCCAAAACAAAATAAAGAAAAAAGCAACACCGGCCTGCGGCCATATTTATCGCTGAGGTTACCAATAATGGGGGCACAAACAAATTGCACCAATGCATAAGCAAACATAAGCAGGCTCCCATATTTAGATGCGGTGCTTATATCAACCCCCTTCAGTTGGGAAATTAAGGTTGGCATAACAGGTATGATGATACCAAAACCTATAACATCAATCAAAAGAGTAATAAAAATAAATCCTACGGCAGCGTTCCTGTTTGTTACCATAAATGAATGGCTAAATTTTGTACGAATGTAATACCAATTGTTATTATAATTTCAATATCAGCCAATTTAAAAATATTTGCGTTCATCATTACATTTAAAATGCAAAGACAAAAAAAGAGCCCATCACTGGGCCCTGTAAAAATTTAATCATACAAAAAAAATCAGGAGGTTTTATTACCCATACCAATAACCATTGCTACAACAGCGCCTGCAATGGCAGTTATAACAGTAGCTGCAGCAACATCACCTGCTATCATAGTTTTACTTGCGATGGTTGAAGTTGCATACGCAATACAATCGAAGCTAACCGACATCAGTAAACCAACAACTGCCCCTGTTACAAGTCCACCTGCCATTGTAGTTACATTTCCTTTAAGGAAAATATAAGCAAGCAATAATCCTTGTGCAAGGTTACCTATAACGAGGTAAAGGTAAAGTAATTCGCCATTGGGTCTTGATATGTCGCCTGCAGTACCCGGATGGGTTGCCATAAAATTGGCAAGTAACATACCATATACAAGCCATCCTAAAAGAAAAAAAGCAACGCCGCCGGCGATGCCTCCAGCCAACAATTTTTTAATGTCCATAAGTTTAGGTTTTGGTGAAAGGTTAAAGAACACATACCAAAATAATACTTAGTTCATCAAAATGCAAGCTGTTATGCAAAATCATTTGCACAGCTTGTAAAGACTTGAAAATAAGGGTTGTTTTTTAATGAGATATAAAGTTTACCAGGCCTATCTTTTTGCAAAAGACTTGTCGAACTGCCTGCCAAAGTAATAACCGGCAATGGAGCCTATCACGGCGCCGCCAAGCAACCATAAAAACCAAAACTGGCTTGAGCCTGCAGCAAAATAAGCAATACCCATGCATATCAGTGCAAAGAAAACGATGGCAATGTTTACAGCGCTTTTATTTTTTTTTGATTTTTCGGCATTAGCTGGTGGACGATAATCGTGGTGATTTTTTCTTGTTTTAGATTTTGGCATTTTTTATTTTCAATGTACGATTTTTTTGCCTGATAAGGAGTTACATACTATGCTTTTTACATCAGCTTAACCAATTAAGTTCTTTTGCATATTCATATTGAAGGTCTTCATGCAAAGCAGAAAGTGTTTTTTCAATTTTCTTTAACTGAGCCCGGTACATATTTTTTATAATCGGGTTTAATTCAAATGCAATACCAGATTTTTTTAAAGTACTGCAGAAAAATAACAGCAATTTTACTTCTGTTTCTGCCGAGCCTGTATAACGAATATATTTATTTAAATGGCGTAAAATTTTACGTAAACTTTTCTTCACAAAATAAAGGCTGCTGTTATTAATCATTGCAAATTGCTCCAGCATATCTTTTTTCACTTCTTCAACATATGCCTGTTCATCAAATGATTCAAATAAAAGGTAAGTGAGCAGTTCTTTATTCTCTTTTTTAAACCTGGCCAATCGTGTACACAAAATAACCAACTGCTCATGTGAGGTATTATTCAATTCTGCTTTTAGTTCATTAACTGTTGCTGCTTTCATGCAGCTAAAATAGTAAGATTCAGATAGGTGAAGGCATAAAAAAACCTTCAGGATTGAAGGTCTTTCATAGTTTCACTCATGCTTGAGTAATTCGGCATTTCATCGATATGGATTTTTAAACGGGGGCTACTTATAATAGTACCACCTCATGTATAAACATCAATGGCACCATTTAATTTTTGCAAATTTGCTTAAATTAAACAATATAATTTGTAGAGTTATTTATGAACTTAGGTAGGATTTCTTCTACACGAAAAAATTTGTAATTTCTTACGCTATAAAAGTGTTTTTACAGTTTTTGCAATGGGTGAACCATTATAAAATATTTCTAAAGAATAGTTGCCACTTTGCAGGTTTCCGGTATTTAAAGAACATACTAAACGTTTAGCTTCTCCCTTACTATAATTAAAACTAAATTTATACGAATAAACTTTCCTTCCATCTTCTGTATTGAATGTACCCGAATCCCAACCTGATGTTTTAAAAACACGTCCGTCGGGTTGCAATATCACAATAAATATTTCGGCATTTGAAAGCTGGCTATTAAAGTTTTTAACTGTAAACGAGCAAGAGAACCGATTTGTATTTTCGGCCCTGGATGTTTCTGATTCTGTATCATTATTAACAGTAATAGCCCTGAATTTGATATCTGATGCTGTAAATACATTGTAAGATGGCTCAGTCTTATCAGCTTTTTCAACAACTTCCGGCTTTTTATTACTACCGGTATTTTTACCCGGGTTAGTACCTGTATTATTACCCGAAGGATTATTTTTTAACTTGCCCAATACATCATTCAGTTTTTTATTTTCATTATCCACTTCCTGGTTCTTATCCTTTATAACCTGCACTTTGTTTTGTAACTCAACTATTTTTTGTTTAGCAGTTTTAAAATCGGCAACAGCATTCCTGTTCTTTAATAGTGTTGCAATTTCATCCCTTAGCCTGTAAAACTCTGCTAGTTTTATTTCCAGTTGATTTTTTAAAGAATCAGTATTAGTTAAAGTAGAGTCAAGCTGCGAATCTAGTTCATGCAGTGTGGCAGTATATACTTTTTGAAGTGAATCCCTGATATGGTTGGCTATGGCAGCAGAATCGGGCGCCGGTACCTGTTTTTGTGATTTTGTTTCACTATCCTTACTATATACTTTGTATCCCCACGTCCATAACAGGCCAAAGGATACCAATACTAACAAGAGAGAAACCAGTAATAATAATAATGACCTGCTGTCTTTCATCTTTTCCTGTTTTGTACACTTCTAGTTTGTGTAGTTAAGCAAGTTGTTATTTATTCTGATTTACATAAGCTGTAATCCAGCCTACTGCGCCATTTTTTACAAAATAGAAATTTTTACGCTCTTGTGTGCTGGTAAACTGGCGCATAATTTTTAACATTAATCCGGTGCCTGCCAGTAATGCACGCTGGTCGAAAACCTTATTTACTGTTTTTACGGCTTTACCAATAGCCTCTTTATCCAGGGTATTATCAGTAAGGGTTTTTACAATATAATAATCTGACAAAGTTGGGTGGCTGTTTAAAATTTTATCGTTGAATTTCAGTACTTCATCATAAGTTACAGGCACTACGGGGTTATCAATCAATTCAGGATACATCAATGTAGCAAGTGCCCAGGCAATACCGCCGCTAAAAACAACATTATCGCTTAATGGATAAGAGCCACTGGCATTAACTGCATATATAATTTCTGATTGTTCGGCTCCGGCAAGTACCCTGTTTACATTTTTATCATAATTACCCAGACTGTTATCGCCATTTGCATATTTTTCAGCGGCATTGGCGGTACTTTTGGTGCCCCAGGTTAATTGAAAAAGCTTAAAGTCTTTAGTATTGTTATACGGAAAATATCCACCCTTGGTATTACCACTTCCAATGTCAATCAAAAAAGTATTATACCTTCTTGAATCGGGTACAATACCCAGGTGCGATAGCCTTGCTTCTTCTACTACATCAATAACAGTTACTTTTCTTTCCGGTTCGTTGTAATTAAATCTAAATGCACCAATAAGCTGATCAATCCAGTTTTTCTTATTTTCTTTTTCGGCTTGTATATTAACACCACTGCTTACTGCCGTAAAAATATTACTGGGAGGAATCTTGTAATCTTTTGTTGATATCTCGTACAATTTATTTAAAGCTGCAAGTGTAGCCAGGTAGGTTGGCTGAGTAAACGAAATAAAATCTGTATTGATTGAGGTATCTTTTATTACATGATAAACGCCGTTTTCCTTAGCGCTTTCATCTATTTCCAATACACTCATTTTTACACCTTTTGACCCTACTTCTATACCCGAATAAACAGATGATTTTTGAAACTTTGGGGTAACATTATTTTGTGCCGAGATTTGTAATGTAGAGAATAAGAATGCTGGTAGAAAAAATTTTAATAAGGGCTTTATATTCATTATCATCAAAGTTTTATTAAAAATACATAATTATAATATTCTGCTATACCAGCCCTGTTACATTGTGTAAAAAATGTGATAAACCTTTGGCTCTATTACAATTTTTCAAATAAAAAGATTCAATTTCTTTTCCTGATCTTATAAAAAAAATAGGGAAAAACTTGTAATACATGCAATTAATTCTTATTTTGTATTAAGATTAGTTACTCCCCATACAGAACGCAGTTGAATTTTAAGAACTGTACCCCCTGAAACAGAGCCCTGGAATTTATTATTTATTCAACAAAAATTAAGCGTTATGAAAGGAATTTACACTACTGGTATTAAAGATGTATTTACTGCAATTGGCATAGTTGCCGGTTATTATGCCCTGATGGCAATTATTGTGTTACTGGCCTGGTAACTTTTTTTTGCAGGATATTTTCAAAAACTTATCGTGATAAGATACACGATAAGTTTTTTTTATTTTTATTAATACAGGATTATTTTTTCCATCACATCCCCGGCTCTTATATCATCAATTACATCCAGCCCATCTGTTATTTTTCCAAAACAGGTATGTACGCCATCCAGGTGTTTTGTATTATCCCTGCCATGGCAAATAAAAAACTGGGATCCTCCGGTATTTAATCCCCGGTGTGCCATCGACATTACCCCCCTGTCGTGAAATTGTTTTTTCCCGTTCAGTTCACATTTAATTGTATAACCCGGCCCCCCTGTTCCGTTTCCATTAGGGCAACCACCCTGTATTACAAAATCGGGAATTACCCTGTGAAAACTTAGGCCGTTGTAAAACCCCTGGCTTATTAATTTTTTAAAATTTTCAACAGCTATTGGGGCATCGTCATCGTACAACTCAAATTTCATTACACCTTTATTTGTGTGTATCTCGCCTTGTGTAAGATTTATTTCGCTCATGGCTTGTATTTTTTTGCGAAAGTAATATTTAAGATTGATTTTCGCTTACTAAAGTTTTTTTTAACAGTACAATAAATTCCTTATCTGCATATCAAGAACAACTGATTAATAACATGAGCAAATAATATCTTACGTAATTATCAATAACTTTAAATATCATAACTTAATTTAATTGTCTTTTACCTGGAGAGATCTTGGTTTTAAAAAACAATTTGATGGCTTTAATTTTTGATTCTTAATACCTGATTGAAATTTTTTAATTATTTAAATAACATGAATATTAAAGTAAAAAGATTTATTCAATCATTAATGGTAAATGATGTAAGCTGGTTTGTCGTTACACCATTTTTATATTTTAGCCGCCGCCTTGAAGCATCGAGAATAAATTATAAAAACAGGGATATTGAAGCAGAAAATATATCGCTATGCAATAAAATATTTAAAGAGAAAACTGTTTTACACGGCTTATTTAAAGGAATGAAATATGCCGGAGTGCATGCCACAGGAAGCAGTATTTATGCTAAACTTTTAGGCTCTTACGAATCAGAGATTTCTCAATCTCTACAAAATTTACTTAAAAAAGAATATACCAACTTTATAAATATTGGCTGCGATGAAGGTTATTATGCAGTAGGTATTGCACTACTTTACCCTAACAGTAAAGTATTTGCATTTGATTGCAACAAAAAAGCACAGGAAAGCTGTAAAACACTTGCCCGTATAAATAATGTTGCCAACAACATAACTGTGATGGGATGTTTTGATAGTAGCAAATTGCCCAAAATTGATACAACATCTAAAAACCTATTCATTATTGATTGTGAGGGATGTGAAAATGAAATTTTTACAGCAAAGATGCTTGCTGCAACCAAACATGCCGACCTGATTATTGAATTGCATTACATGGTTAACCCTGAAGTATTATCAAAATTGCAAAGTATTTTTTCTGCCACCCATAAGCTTAGTTTGATAAATGCGCTATCCGATTATGAAAGGGTAATGAATTACAAATTTGCAGAACTTGATAACCTTAGTTACCAGCAAAAAGATTTTATCCTTAACGAACGAAATGGATTTATGCAATGGCTTATTGCCGAAGCTATCAGTTGAAATTTTATCAACTTAACTTTTGTTTTATAAAATAGCTACCCGGCTTTTTTTACAAAGAACAGGTATTTAGTTACAGCATTGTAAAATTTAAGTTTGTTGTACAAGAACAAAGAAAGTAACAATGTGTATAGAAGAACACTTGCAATTGAAATTATAACCGCAGCAATAAGTCCATAAGACTGAATAAACAGGTAATTGGCAATCAATTCGGCTACCAGCACTATAAACAATGCGTAAAACGAATATCGCTCAAGCCCCGAAGTTTTTAATACAAGGTTTGCCGAACCAAACAAAGAATAAAAAACAGGCGAAATACTCATGGCTACCAAAAGGATGTATAAGCCAGGTGAAGCAATACCAAAGCTTTGCAGGTAAAAATAACCAATAGCCATTATACCTGCAAAACATATCAACTGCAAAAGGATAATTGTTTTGGATGCATTACTAAACAACTTCCTTGCATCATCATATTTTTTTTCTGCAAACAAATAAGAGAACTTTTGCGGCAAAAAATAATTAAATAAAAAATCGGGGATAATCACCAATTCAGAAATACGAAGCAATATCTGGAATTTAGCTGCTTCATCATTTTTATTAAAATGACCCAGGAACAAAAGTTCCATCCTTGTAAAAATGCTATACCCAAGGTATATGCACATGAAGTAAAAACACTTTGTAAACCATTTTTCGTTTTCTGATTTTTCCTCAACACTTGTGAGTGCAAAATTGCTTTTATAAGTTTTAAAAGCAAATAAAAATAATACTGCAAACAGGATGGCAAATGCGATGATGTTGATAAGGTATAATGTTGAGAGGGAAATCTTCATGCTTTCAACATAAAAAAATAAGATTATTGCAAACAGCAAAATAGGTTTCATAAAATCTTCTACCCACTGTACCTGAACTACTATATGAAAAATCTTTAAAAATGCTTTTAGCAAACCGATGGCTGCAAACAAAAATACCAGTACCAGGAAATATTTTAGTTGCCCGGGCTGTATAAATGAAAACAGCAAAGTATTATAATTACTCAACAGCAGCATTACAATACAGAATAATGCAAACAAAACAATGAAACTTATAACAGCAATGGCAAGGATACGGCTGCTGCTAATTTTATCATCCTTTGTTTTAGCAAGAAGGGGGATTTTTTGAATAAGGTATCCATCCCAACCAAAGGCCACAATAGTACTGCACAATGTAACCCAGCTTATAAATACACTGAATTTGCCAAACAGGCTGAGGCCGATTATCCTAACAAGAAAAATATTGGTAACATAAACCAATACCAGCCCTATTGCCCACAGGAAAAATGTTTTACTTAGCTTTGATAATTCAACCGTATTATCAAAATAGTTTTTCCGGATGGCGGCAAAAATTTTATCCATTTTATTTGATTGGAAGCAATAAAATTAATGAAACTACTACCAGTAAAAAAAAGAAAGATAGCTATATTCTTCACGTCGGGTATTGGAGATACGGTGTTGCATGTACCGCTCATGAATGCATTAAAACAAAAACAATTTACCATTACCTGCATTTTTATTTCACGGTACAATAATGATTGCCTGTTTGATGATAGCATTGCAGGTAAAAAAGTATATCTGAAAACTAAATTCTCGATGTTGCTGTATGCCATCACAAGGTTCAAATACTTTACCAATGTTTATATTAATCATCTTGAAGAAGGCAGATGGGTGAAGCTTTTGGCCAGACTTTGCGGAAAAGTGGTTACAAAATCTACCAGGAAGAAAAATACAGGCAAGCTGCACAAAAGGGTAAAATCATGCGATAATAACTTTTCGGATGCAGAGCAAAATTTGTATTTACTTTTCAGTAAGTATAATGCCTCAATTAAAAACATTCGTGATTTTTATTTTCCATCGCCTAAACTAAATGAGGAAATCGTAAATAAGTTTTCATTAACAGGCAATAAAAGATTTTTTGTATTGCAAATTTCGGCTGGCAATAATCTTACGCCTTTTAAAAACTGGCCTATTAATTATTGGCATGAAGTAGTAAATAAATTATGCCTACATTACCAGCAATATGAATTTGTAATTATTGGGGATAATACCGAAACAGGTTATGTTGCAGGTTTTGAAAATTTACATTGCAATAATTTAAAAATACTGATAGGAAAAACAAGTGTGGAAGACGCTTGTAACCTGATTGCTAAAAGCAATGGCTACATTGGCCTCGACAGCGGTTTTCTGCATATTGCCGTTGCCTTGAAAAAAAAGACCCTGGCAATTTTTGGAGCCTCAAATGAAAAACTATATGGCTATGGAATGATTGACCCGGCCAACCACAAGGAAATAACTGCCAATATTGGCTGCAGGCCTTGCCATGGCTGGAAATGCGTAAACAGCAGTAGGGTTAGCAACCCATTATTATGCCCCGATTTTGCTTGCTTAACATCTATTGAGCCTAAACTTGTTTACGAAGAAATTGTTACCCATTTTTCTTTATAGCACCAATTAGCTTATCATTTGCACCTGCAGGTTCATCATATTTTGCAAACCATAAACAAAGTAAAAAAGCCACCCACGAAAAATAATTAATCCGCATTAAAATAAAATCAAACAAAACAAACAGCAGGAACAAAAGCATCAACAGCTTATCAAATTTTTTTGTAAAAAAACCAACTACAAACGATAACTCCACCAACACTGTTGCAAGGTACAGCAGGTACGATATTTTATAATGAACAATAAGGTAATGAATCAAATTTGCAAACCAATCGTTTGGCTGTTGCGAAATATAAGCTGCATGTTGTTTTACAAGTATGCCACTCATCTCTTCCAAATTAAAAACCCCGCCTGCCCTCAGTTTCCACAAACCGGTTGAAAAAAATATCATTAAAAAAATATAACGCATACTATGCAGCAAATAATAAAAACCTTTTTCGGATATAAAAATAAAAAGCAAGGGCAACAATATCCAGCCCATAAACCCTTCTATACTTAATGCAGAAAATGTTGAAAGCAGCAAGGTATATACCAGGTTGAAAACACTGTTTAATAAAGCAACATAAGGCTGCATTTTCCTGTTAATACTGTAAAGCAACAGCAATGGAAATAACAGGTATATTATATCAAGCAAAAACCGGAGGGAATGACTGTGAATGACTGATTTTTGAATACCTGTTAAAAAAAGAAGATTGAGTGTAACATCAAGCCTGTTAAGAAAAAACAGAGGCTTAATCTGATGCAGCAACAAGCCGTTAAAAAACAACCAGGCATAGCTGAGCAAGAAGCAAGCAATATAAAAGTATGCCGCTTTTTTTCTATGAAATTTATTGAGTTCCAATTTCAACCAGTTTAGATGCTGTACCAACAGGTTCTAACTTATTGCCATTCCAAACAAAATTTTGTTTGGTCAATTTTAAAGAATGTACCTGGCTGCCTGTTATTGTTTCAACCTTTGTTTTGTACCAGTGCACAAACATGCTATCGTTAATATCGTTTTGGTAATTGCTTTTTTTCATAAATCCAGCCAATCCTGTGTAACCGATATATTTTTTAATGGTAGCATAAGCCGCCTCATTAACGCTTGCCTGTTTCTCGTAGTAATCAGAAAAAACCTGTAATACATCCCTGTTGGTGAGTGAAACATCTGCATTACGGATGATATTTTCATTTACCTCTGCCTGGTAAACTACTTGCGTATCCTTCACATGAAAAACGCTGCTGTACATGCCAAACTGCAACATAGGTGTTGCCACAACACCCCATTTAAAATTTATAAACAGGAAAAATAAAGTGCCTGATACAAAAAAAACACAAAGCGATTTATTATATTGATACAGTTTTTTAATGAACATACAATTGTTTAAAATGAAACTGCTTAGTTTTAAACCCTCAACGATTATTTCAGGCTGTTTATAATTACAGCAAAATCTGCAGCTACTAAACTGGCGCCTCCAACCAGGCCGCCATCTACATCAGGCTGGGCAAAAATTTCTTTTGCATTATTTGCTTTTACACTGCCACCATATAAAATAGAAATACTTTCAGCCACAGCAGTACCATATTGCTTTGCCATTACAGAACGTATATGTGCATGCATTTGCTGTGCCTGTTCATTGCTGGCGGTTTTACCGGTACCAATAGCCCAAATGGGTTCGTATGCTATAACAAAACCTGTTAGCTGCTGAGCTGATAAATGAAAAAGGCTTTCTTTTAACTGGTTTTCTACAAATGCATTCTGTGTTGCAGCATCACGAATTGCCAAAGGCTCGCCACAACAAAAAATGGGTTTTAAACCATTGGTCAAACACAGGTTCACTTTTTCGGCAAGCATGGCATGGCTTTCATTAAAATATTCCCTGCGCTCACTATGCCCAAGTATCACATAATCCACATCAATACTTTTAAGCATTTCGGCGCTTACTTCCCCGGTAAATGCACCGGCTTTTTTATCATAACAATTTTGAGCAGCCACAAACACATTTTTTTTACCAGCCAGCTTATTTTTTATATTAATCAGATATGGAAATGGCACTCCAAAAACAGCCTCCTGGCTATCTTTAAGCTGGTGAGGTGTAGCCAACAGTTCATCCATTAAAGCATTAGCCTGTTGCAGGGTTAAATTCATTTTCCAGTTTGCTGCTGCAATTTGTTTACGCATGTTTATTTGTTTTGAAAATTAAAATTTCGATAAGATCAATCTTTATTTTATTAATATAAATTGTAAATATCCGTCAAAATTTGTTTTTCTCTTTCTGTTATTGACTGGCCTTTTAGTTTTTTCCAGTTATCAATATCAACCAATGCTTTTTTAAGTTTATACTTTGTAATTCCATCGGCACCCCACGAAAAACAAGGAATAAGTTTTGGCGTAAGGCCTGTTGCAAATATATTGCAACATACGCCGGCCACGGTACCTGTATTAAAGGAAGTGTTGATGGCTGCTTTTGAATAATCGCCCATTAATAAACCGCCTTTATTTCCTGCACTCATTTCTTTTTTATCGGCATCGGCACAATATTTTACTTCGCCGGCGGTATTTTTTATGTTGCTATTGCTGGTACCTGCACCCAGGTTACACCATTCGCCCAGCACGCTATCGCCTAAGTACCCGTCGTGTGCCTTATTGCTATAGCCAAACAAAACAGAATTTTTTATTTCGCCACCAACGGTACACTGGGGACCAATGGTAGTGGCGCCATAAATCCTGGTACCCATTTTTACAACGGCTCCATCGCATATGGCCACTGGGCCCCGTAACATGCAGCCTTCCATAATCAATGCATTTTTTCCAATATACACCGGGCCTTCATCGGCATTTATAAAACAATGTTTCATTTGTACACCGGCTTCAATAAAAACCTGGGAAGGGTTTATTAATTTATTGGTGGCCGATATAGCCCTGCTTTTTCTACCCGTGGTTAATAATTCAAAATCCTGCCGTAATGCCCAATCATTTAACTGAAAAATCTGCCAGGGATAATGAATGGCTTTCATCTCTCCTTTAAATACCACCGGATTGTTTATTTTTATTTTATGCAGACCTTGTATTTCTTTATTCGAAAACTTAAATGCCATACCACCTTCGTTGCCCGATGTAAGAAACTCTCCATTCTTTAATTTTTTTATCTTGCTGATGATGGCTTTTGTAGGCAGTACATTTGCATGTACCATCAGGTAATCCATATCGGTAATCCCTTTTTCAATCTTCACCGATTGTATTCCATCCAGGTAATTATCTTCCCATTTATCGGCCGATGAAATTTTAAGATATTGTTCCCATTTTTCACGAATGGTTAAAATACCAATCCGTATATCCTGTATATGCCTGGTATAGGTAAAAGGATGCAGGTTTTCGGGCTTACAATATTCTTCGGTGAAGATGATTTTTTGCATGCAGTAAAAATAGCAGTTTACACCGTATTTCACATCATTATGCTAGCATGTAATTAGGATTTTATATTACTAAATATAAAAGGCAAAAAAATCCCCCCGGAGAACCGGAGGGACTTAAAGTATAGCCATGAAAAACAAACTTTAAATAAAGATAATATTCTCTATTAAATTATTTAGCCTTTTTTGAATAGCGCTTATTAAACTTATCAATACGGCCTGCTGTATCTACCAATACATTTTTACCGGTATAAAATGGATGAGAAGTGTTTGAAATCTCCAGTTTTACAACCGGGTACTCATTTCCATCATCATAAACTACTGTTTCTTTTGATTCGGCAGTAGAGCGGCTTAAAAACTGAGTTCCATTACTCATATCTTTAAATACAACTAACCTGTAATTGGCAGGGTGAATTCCTTGTTTCATATTAATTATCAATGTTTTAAATACGGATTTTGCCGTATTATTATTTAAAGCAGCAAAATTAAGGTTTTTTTATTCAATAATAGCAGATATTAAGGTAATTGTTATTATCCTTAGCTTTTCATGTTAATAAACTGTAATGCAATACCCAGGTTCCATCCCTTTGTTGCCTGTATCACCTGCTGTAAATCGTCAATTTTTTTGCCCGTTACCCGTATGATATCATCCATGATGGAAGCCTGCACTTTTAAACCACTGTCTTTAATCAGTTTCACTATCTTTTTTGCATCCTCTTGTTTTATGCCATTACGTACCGGCACTTCTTTTTTTACAATTTTGCCGCTTGGGTAAGGTTCTTTACTAAGGTCGTATATTTCTGCTGCCAATCCCTGTTTCATACTTCTGCTAATCATCACATCTGTAATCTGGTTTATCTTCATATCACTATCTGCTTCCAGGTTAACTTTAAATTCTTTTTTATTGAGTTCAATCAGTACGTGTGACCCTTTAAAATCAAACCGGTTGGTTATTTCTTTTATAACAGTATTGATGGCATTGTCTAAAGTTTGTAAATCAACTTTACTTACTAAATCAAATGAAGGCATGGTTGCTTGTTTTTTCAAATTTACCAATTTATGCCGAATGAAAAAACCGGGTGCCAAATGATTTTGTATACCAGGCACCCGGCAATGGGCATTAATTTTATTTAAACAAGCATGAATTAATTTGCCCCCTTTACCCTGTTTTGCTCATCACTGGCGCCACTAGTACGCCTGCTGCCTGCATTTAATTTTCCTTTGTTAAAGCGATAAGAAAAAGTAAGGCTTACTGCACGGTTATCGTTAACATTCCTGAAACTTATATCTATGTTACTGTATTTACTATATCCCTTAAATACACTTGTGGCAAAAACATCTCTTACATTTAAACGAATGCTTCCTTTGTTTTTAAGTACCTGCTTGCTGATACCTGCATTAACTTGCACAATGGGTTGAATGTATATAACACCCTCCATACCCTTTGTACGGTAAAAGCCACTTACCTCTGCTGCCCATCCTTTACCAAACTTAAATTGCTGCTGAAGTTGTGTTAAGAAACTGGTGACACCTATTGAAATGTTTTCATTATTTACTGTACCTGTAAAGTAGTTATTATACACATTGGCATAAATACTGGTTGTCCACCATTTTGTAATTGATTTATTTAAACTAACAGCTAAGCCTACCTGTTGACTTTTAGCAATATTGGCTTTTTTAATGAAAGTTTCGTTTGTGAGTTCATTTTGCTCAAACACCTGCTGAATAATATTATTAGTATTAGTGTAATTAAGCGTAGTGGTTAAAAAACCTTTATAAGTATGGCTTAACTCTATATTATGTGCAAACTGCGGACTTAAATTAGGATTACCCTGTTCAAATGTGTACCTGTCAAGAAAATGCACAAACGGGTTCATATCCTCGTAATCGGGCCTTTCAATACGGCGGCCATAATTTAGCACAAACTGGTTTTTTTCATTGGCATTAAATTGTAGGTATGCCGTAGGGAACAATTGAGTGTACGACCTTTTGAATTTTGTTTCGGTGTATTCAAATTTGTTTAATACAGTGTTATAAGTATAACCTTTAGAAATACCATCAGAATTTGTATTCTCAACCCTTAAACCAACCTGGGCGCTCCATTTTTTACCAAGTGGCCTGCTGTAGTTAACATAAGCCGCATTGATATTTTCATTATAAATAAAATGATTGCTGCGTCCGCTGTCAAGAACAGACAAGTTATTTTTTACACTATCATATTGTGCATTATTATCGTTGGTAACAAAACTAGTTTTAATTCCAGCTTCAAATTTTGCGTCTTTTTTTAATGGAAGGCTGTAATCAATTTTGCCGCTGTATATTTTAATATTGGTTGGCAAATTTCCATTCAATACATCAGAAGGCTGTTTTTGATTTCCGTTGTTATCATAATAAGTACTTACTAATGGTTGAAAGCTGGTGGCTTTATATTGAATATAATCGAGATCGGTAGTAAGTTCCTGTCCTGCCGAATCAAGCTTTGTTCTAAAATTTATATTACCGCTAAAGTTTTTCCACTTTTCATCGTTAGAAGTAAAAGCTTTTGTTTGTTCGGCAAGGTTATAGTTAGGGTCGTAAATGAAAGTATTGGTATTGCTTTTCCATTTACCCGGGTTATAAAAACCGTTTATCACCACTCCTAAAGTAGAGTTTTTAGATACAGAATAATCTACCCCAATTTTGGCATTATAATTCTGCCTTTTATTTTCCATATCAGTTTGCTGGTCAAAAACTGATTTTATATTTTTTGTTTGCACATCCCTGAAATTTCTTAAAATATATAACTGCTGCGTACGGTGGTTGGTATTGAAATTAACGTTGCTGAAAAAATTAAATTTCTTGTTGCGGTAGTTAAAGCTTACAGCTTCGTTAAACATGGCATAACGGCCTTGTTTATATCCTGTGGTGAGGCTACCGTTATAACCAAACATTTTATTCTTTTTGGTTTTAATATTGATGATGCCGGCATTACCTGCAGCTTCATATTTTGCCGGTGGGTTGGTCATTATTTCAAGTTGTTCCAATTGGCTCGATGTCATGTTACGTAGCATATTGGCCAAATCGGGGCCGCTTAAATAACTTGGCCTGCCATCAATGTAAACAATTACACCGGCTTTACCTTTAAGGCTTATGTTACCATCTTTATCTACACTTACACCGGGTGCTTTCTCCAACACTTCAAGCGCCGTGCTGCCCGTACTTGTAATAGATGCATCCACATTTACTATGGTCCTGTCTAACTTTCTCTCAATTAAAGGCTTTTTAGAAGTAACCACCACTTCTTTTAACGATTTATCGGCAGGAACCAATTGTAAAACACCAACACTTGCCACTGAATTAGCCTGGGAAATGCTAACAATGTTACTATAAGTGCTGCTATGGCCAACCGAAGTTGCCATTACCAGGTAGTTACCTTCATCCACATTATCAAAAGAAAAATTACCTGCTTTGTCGGTAAGGGCTGTTTTTACCAGGCTTGAGTCTTTTGATTGAAGAAGAGAAACTGAGGCTGCATCAATAATTTTTTGGTTACCCCCATCTTTAATGCTCCCGTTAATTTTACCGTTTAAAGCGGATTGGGCAAGACTGCATACGGCAATGCTCATAGCAGCCAAAAGGCTGAAAAATTTTTTCATGGCTATACTTTGTTTTTTGTGGCCTTCCCAATGGCTGTCGGGATATGACCGTTTGTTTTTCAAATAAAGCAGTTATATACTTTAATAACTACTTCGTAAAGGTAGGTACTATGCGTTACATAGTACATTGTTTTGTATTAGACGGCAAAATTTAAGGATAACCGGCAATTAAACAGTATACGTAAAGAACAAAGTAAGGTTACAGAAATTTGAATGAATAGCTTAAAATTGTACTACTAATTAGAAGTTTTTGCTTTTCGTTTTACAATAAATATCAATATAAAACCAGCTAATATTAAAGCTACTGATATTATTTCGGCCTGGGTAGGATGAAAGCCAAAGATTGAATATTTGTTATTTACCCTGAATAGTTCTACTGTAAAACGTTCTAAACCGGTTACAATTAAGTATAAGCCAAACATAACACCCGGTACTTTTATTTTACGCCTCATACTCCATAACAAAATAAATAATAAAGTACAGGCAATGGTTTCGTATAAAGGAGTAGGAAAAACAGGTTGCGGAAGCACCCTGCAATGCTCATCATCGCAACCGGGCATAAGCACACCATCTTTGTTTACATTGTTTGGATAATTATAGGCTACCATCCAAACTGGTATAAATGATGGCGCTTTTACAGATTTATGCGGAACCCTATCAAGGCTTTCATAAATACGGTCGGTTACCTGTTCTAAAACTGAATCTTTATTATACACTTGGCCCGAAAGGAAATAGGCTTTATTTTTTTCAAGGTTTTGCTGGTATTCGCCGGGACCGGCCAATGCTACTTTACCATCGGCATTGGTTATATATGCACTATTAAATATACCCCAATCACCATCGCCGCTTACCTGGCAACCAATACGGCCCACTGCATAGGCAAGCAGTAAAGCCAATCCGGCTGCATCTACCAAATGAATAATTTTAATACCTTTTTTTGCTGCATACCAGCAAATGGCAATTGCTGCCACAATCAAACCACCGTAAAAAGTTAATCCGCTTACAGAAAATAGCCTGCCAATGGGGTCTTTAATAAAGTCATCCCAGTTTTCAAAGTTATCAAACAGCTTAGCGCCAATGATGCCAAATATTAATCCAAGAATAATGATGTCTCCCACCCTGTCGTGTGGCCAAATGCGTACATTACGTCTTTCGGGTTCTTTAAGTTTTTGTTTGTTTTTTTCGTACCATTTAAACCAGGCTAATAAACCACCAAGCAGCAAACCTCCTAACAAATTCCCTTGCGAAGAAAAAATATATTCCTGCGGATTTATATCAACAGGCTTATTAAAAAATAAACCAATTAATTTATACCCAAAAACAAATCCGGCTATAGCATTTATAATAAGTTCACTAACAGAAGCAGGTTTACCAACAGTTATCATTTCTTCCCGTGGTGATAAAAGTCCCTGTTTTTCTTTTCGCTGCAGTTCTTTACTTAACACGATGGCTGCTGCAACAAATCCCATGGCCACCATCAGCCCAAATGTATTTAAAAAACTTAAGCCATTCCACTGTACACCAAACCAGTCTTTAAATACATAATATAAATTGGGATACATCTTTTACCTAAGGTTTTAAAATTAAGACTGCAATATACTACTTAGCATAATACAAGAATGCTTATATGAGCCTGCAGGTTTATTATTAGCTATGAATTTATAAAAAAACCTCCTGCATAATTCAGGAGGTTGCTATAGTACTTACTAATTGTATCAATTGCAATATTGTTCAAAAGCGCCATTAAGGTTATCGGCAATCATTTGTGCACTGCGGCCTTCAATATTGTGGCGCTCTATAAAATGTACCAGTTTACCATCTTTAAATAAAGCAATAGAGGGTGATGATGGCGGGTAAGGCATAAGGTGTTCCCTCAATTTTTTTACGGCTTCAATATCAAAACCTGCAAAACTCGTTGTCTTGTGATCGGGTTTTTTTGCAGCATTGGCAACGGCTAACAGCACACCCGGCCTTGCAGTACCTGCACTGCAGCCACATACAGAGTTAATCATCACTAATGTTGTGCCTTTTTCTGCCAACTTGCTTTCAACCGCTTCGGCAGTTAATAATTCAGTAAAGCCATTTTCGGTTAGTTCTTCCTTCATTGGTATTACAATCTCTTCCGGATACATATCTTATATTTTTTGAGACACAAAATTACATACTTCTTTTAAAAAACTTTGTAGCAATTATTAGTATTCCCAATATCGAAATATCCAAAATGAGAAATAATGACATTTACGAAATAGCAAAACAGACATTATGACTTTAAACTATATCTTATGTTGAATTTTTGTCGCATTATTTGTGCTGGAACATAATTTGAAGCCAACAATGTGAAACTAAAATATTAAAAACTTTAAAAAATAAAGCTATGACTTACGTAAAAGTTAACAACCCCATCAACAAATCATTTGATGGTTTGATGAATGAATTATTTAATGAACTGCCTATCAGTTTTGGCAAATCAATAAGGGAAGATGTATTACATTTTCCACCGGCAAATATCATCGAAAGCGATGAAGCGTATAAGATTGAAATGGCTGTACCCGGTATGGATAAAGCCGATTTTAATGTAAAGCTTGATGGTAATATTCTAAACATCAGCAGCGAAAAAAAGGTAGAGACTTCTTCTGAAAATGAAAAGATGGTAAGAAAAGAATTCAGCTACAAATCTTTTAAACGCAGTTTTACTTTGGATGAAAAGATTGATGCCGCAAACATTTCGGCTAAATATGAAAATGGAATTTTAAAACTTGAACTTCCAAAAAAAGAAGAAGTAAAAAACATTGCAAAAGAAATAGCCATTCAATAAAGCATAGTTTTTTTTCATAAATACATACAGTTGGTTTGGTTTCGTCAAAGACGAAAAAGAAAGCTTTCCTATTCTTAGGCAGGCTTTTCTTTTTTAAAGTATAATACTGAAAAATTATTGGCAGTATGTTTACTGCTGCGGTGCAATTACTCACAATTGCTACGGCGCCGGGTATCAATGATGTACTGTATTTTCCACTCTTTGTTTATCCTTACAAGCTGAAATGAGTTTACACCGCAATGGCTGAATTTTCCTTTATAATAAAATTTATAGGGAGTCCATGCAATGGCAAGGTCTGCATCCACTTTTACTACATCAAAACTTACCTGTTCATCAGCATCGCCTGCAGGTAGTTTACTAATACTTTCAATAAATGCACTCACCTCATCCGTTTCCACCACAGCTTTTCCGCTCCTGGTATTTATTGTTTGTAAAATGGCGCTATCGGTAAACACTGTTTTTAGCAATACTGCATCACTTGTTTTCATTGCTGTAAAAAGATTATTTATAACAGCTTTTACAGAATCGATAGAAGTTTGTGCTTTTATCGTTACAGTAAAACCCACTAACAGTATGATACAAATTGCTTTTTTCATGTTTGATTATTTATATCCCAATATCTTCAGCATGCTTTGGCTGGTTTGTTGTTTTGCATACACCCATTCTACCAGTTTACCGTTTTTATCTTTCTCAATAATCACATGCTTGGGCGAAGGAATCAGGCAATGCTTAATACCACCATAACCGCTAATCTGGTCCTGGTAAGCACCGGTATGAAAAAAACCAACATACAATGGTTCTTTATTGGTCTCCAACCTTTCTTCTTTGTTTGTTTTTATTTTTGGTAAAAACACTTCATTGATATGCTCTTCGCTGTCGTAATAATCATGCCCGTCGCAGGTTATGCCGCCTAATACCACCCGCTGGTATTCATTCTCCCATTTATTAATGGGCAGCATCAGGAACTTTTCACCAATGCCCCAGGTATCGGGCAGCGTGGTAATAAAAGAAGAGTCTATCATATACCAGGTTTCCCGGTCGTTCTGCACTTTTTTTCCAATCACACTGTAAATATGTGCCATACTTTCTCCCACTGTAAAACTTCCAAACTCAGTATAAATATTTGGCATCTGCACTTTAGCTTTCTTACATCCTGTTTTTATATTCCTTACAATTTCATTAATCATAAACTGGTAATCGTAATTAAAGCCCAGGGAATGTTTTATTGGAAAGCCTCCTCCAATATTTATTGAATCCAACTCGGGGCAAATCTTTTTTAGCTGGCAATACAATGCAATACTTTTTTGTAATTCGCTCCAGTAATAAATATCATCCTTGATGCCTTTGTTTAAAAATATGTGCAGCATTTTTAGCTGAAACTTATCTTCATTGCCTTCTATCTCATCTACATAAAACTCCAGTATGTCTTTTGCCTTTAGTCCCAGCCTGCTGGTATAAAAAGGAAAAGTAGGCTCTTCCTCAGCCGCAATTCGAATGCCCAGTTTAAAAGGTTCATTAATGCGTATGCTGCGTTTGTACATGTTCAGTTCTTCCATATTGTCTAATACCGGAATCACATTCTTAAACCCATCGTTAATGAGTTTGGATATACGGCTGGTATAATTCTTTTGTTTAAAACCGTTACAAACGATATGAATATCCTTGTTAATTTTTCTTTTTTTATACAGCGAATTGATGATATCAATATCGTAAGCATAAGAAGTTTCAAGATGGCAGTTATGTTTTAAAGCCTCTTCTACAATAAAACTAAAGTGCGAACTTTTTGTACAGTAGCAATAATGGTATTCCCCTTCATACTTATGTTTCTTAAAAGCATTGGCAAACATTTTTTTCGCCTTATTAATTTGCATGCCAATCTTAGGCAGGTAAGTAACTTTTAATGGCGTGCCATGTTTATCAATAAGCGCTTTTAAATTAACATCATTGTATTGCAGGTATTCATCTTTAAGGTTAAACCCTTCCTGCGGAAAATTAAATGTTTGTTCTACAAGGCTGGCGTAAGTATTGTTCATTAACTGGTAAGAAGATTTTAAATGGCCGATAATATTTTACAAAAATAACCGAATGTACATATTTATAACATAAAAAAAGCCGGAACTGAATCAATCAGTTCCGGCAATATGGATGAAAGCGCCCGGTTTTATTTAACCGAGTCAATCAGTTTCTTGAAAGTTTCCGGTTCGTTCATCGCAAGGTCGGCCAAAACTTTACGGTTAAGCTCAATGCCTTTTGTATTAAGCTTGTTGATGAACTGGCTGTAAGTCATTCCTTCGGCCCTTACGGCTGCATTGATACGTGCAATCCACAATGTGCGGTATTCACGCTTTTTTAATTTACGGCCAACGTAGCTGTACGTTAAACCTTTTTCCATTACGTTTTTAGCAACGGTATATACATTTTTACGCTTGCCATAATAACCTTTGGCAGCTTTTAATATTCTTTTGCGGCGGGCCTTGCTGGCTACTGCATTTACTGAACGTGGCATATCTTAATAAGTTAAAAAGTTAATAGTATTAGTTAAAAGTTTAAGAACCCCGTTTATTTGAGGCCCAATAAACGCCTTACAAAATGCAGGTTTGTATCTGCAACAACCCCATCCTTACGCATAGCACGCTTGCGCTTGGTTGATTTTTTTGTTAAGATGTGACGTTTAAAAGCTTTTTGGAATGTGATTTTACCGGTGCCGGTAACTTTAAAGCGCTTCTTTGCGCTGCTGTTGGTTTTAACCTTTGGCATTACATAACTGTTTTTAGTTACTCCCTGCTGGCGGTTCTGCAATGGCAGAACACTTGTTGGGCCTTGTGGGAAATGTCTGAAAAAGTGATTTTCTTTTTCGGGCGGCAAAGATAAGGGGAAACTGGCAGAAATTGGTAGATTTTAGATAACTTTTTTGTACCCGGCCTTTATACCCTGTTGTGGCACCGTTGCTTCGCACTCTTGTACCGCAAACCGCTATTCATCCATGCCCTCACCTGCATCTGCAGTTTTACTGGAATTTTTCAGCATTTCATTGATGGCACTTACCTCGGCAGGGGTAAAATACCGCCATTTGCCTGGCGGCAGGCTAGATAAAGTTATATTCATAATACGGGTGCGTTGTAAACTTTCTACACGGTAGCCCAATGCTTCGCACATGCGCCTTATCTGCCTGTTTAATCCTTGTGTAAGTATTATTTTAAAACGATTAGTGCCTTCCTGTTTTACAAAACATTTTTGGGTAACCGTACCCAATATGCGTACACCATTACGCATTTTTTGTATAAAATCCACAGTAATTGGTTTATCTACCATTACTATGTACTCTTTTTCATGCTGATTGCCGGCACGCAATATTTTATTTACAATATCGCCATCGTTGGTTAAAAATATCAAACCTTCGCTGCGTTTATCCAAGCGGCCAATAGGAAAAATCCTTGATTTGTATTTTACAAAATCAATAATATTGGTTTTATCTTTTAAATCGGTGGTGCAGGTAATACCCTTGGGCTTATTGAGGGCAATGTAAACTGCAACTTTCTTTTTTTTATTTATAGGCTCCCCATCAATTAATACAATATCTCCTTCTGCCACCCTGTTTCCCTTCATCGCTTCTACTCCATTGATAGTAACCCGTAGCTTTTCAATATACTTGTCGGCCTCACGGCGGCTGCAAAAACCTGTTTCGCTAATGTATTTATTTAAGCTTATATCCATTTAGGTTGTAAAAATAAAAAAGGGAAGTGAAAACTCCCCTCTTAAATATGATGTAATGATTGCTTAATTAATCTTATTGGCGGCCAACTGTTTTCTTTTTGAAAGTTTTGCTTTTGGGGCAAACATCACCTGCATACGTTTACCTTCCATCTTTGGTAAGCTTTCTAATGCACCCACTTCTTTTAAGCGGTCGGCAAATTTTAATAACAGCAATTCTCCCCTTTCTTTAAACATGATTGCCCTGCCTTTAAATTGTACATGGGCTTTTACCTTATCGCCATCCGACAGGAATTTTTCGGCATGTTTCACTTTAAATTCAAAATCGTGGTCGTCGGTATTGGGTGTAAAGCGAATTTCTTTAACCTCGCTGGTTTTAGATTTCGCTTTCATTTCCTTTTTCTTTTTCTTTTCTTCGTACAAGAACTTGTTATAGTCAATAATCTTACACACCGGTGGGTTAGCACCGGGCGAAATTTCAACTAAATCAAGATCCTGGGATTGGGCAATTTTCTGAGCTTCGTCTTTTGAGTAAACACCTGGTTCTACATTATCGCCTACCAACCGTACCTCGGGTACTCTTATCATGTGATTGGTTCGGTGTTCCTGTTGTTGCTCTTTTTTAAATCGGGGATTAAAGGCTCCCTTGGGCCTGGGTGGAAATGCCATTTATTATTTTTAGTTTACAATGTTGTTTTGCATATCAAAAGTATAATTTTTATTTAAGATATGCCGACTGCAATATATTTATTCTTTTGGTATAAAAAATATTAAGCAAGGTTTTTCTTAATCCGCCAACCTGTCGTTTATTTCTTTTGAAATTTCATGGATGAATTCCTCTACCGGTTTTACACCTGTATCACCTTTACCCTGTCTTCTTACCGACACTTTACCATCATTCATCTCCTTTTCGCCTATCACCAGCATGTAAGGCACTTTGGCTACTTCGGTATCTCTAATTTTTTTGCCTATTTTTTCGCTGCGGTCGTCAATTTCGGCACGTATATCAGCCTTTATAAGTTTTTGCAAAACCGTGTTTGCATAATCCATAAACTTATCGCTGATGGGTAAAACCTTTACCTGTAGCGGAGCCAGCCATGCAGGAAATTTGCCTGCATAATGCTCCAACAAAAAGCCGATAAACCTTTCATGCGTTCCCAACGGTGCCCGGTGAATAATTAATGGTATTTCAGGTTGGTTATTTTGATTTGTAAACGACAATTTAAAACTGCGTGATTGTGCAAAATCAACCTGGTTGGTGGCAAGGGTAAATTCACGGCCAATAGCGCTCCAAATCTGTACATCAATCTTAGGCCCGTAAAAAGCACCTTCGCCTTTTACTTCAATAAATGGTACGCCTGTTTCAATAAGTACATTTCTCACCAATTCTTCTGTCTCTAACCAAAGCTCCGGCTCGTTTACATATTTCTGTCCCAGTTTTTCGGGGTCGTGCAAACTCAGGCGCATTACATATTTCTCAATGCCAAAAATCTTAAAATACTTAAGATACATGGCATTAACTGCTTTAAACTCCTGGGCAAAATCTTCTTTGCTGCAATAAATATGAGCATCGTTCATGTGCAGGCAGCGCACCCTCATCAAACCAAATAATTCGCCGCTTTGCTCGTAACGGTAACAGGTACCGTATTCTGCAATCCTTAGTGGCAGGTCTTTATAACTCCGTTGCTCCGCATCAAAAATTTTATGGTGGTGCGGACAATTCATTGCCCGTAAATAATATTTCTCCCCGTCCATTTCCATCGGCGGAAACATGCTATCGGCATAGTATGGCAAATGCCCGCTTGTGAGGTACATACTCTCTTTGGCAATATGCGGTGTAACTACACGTTTGTACCCGGCTTCTTTTTCTGTTTCCTTGGCAAGTTTTTCCAGTTCTTCAATTATAACAGTACCGTTTGGCATCCATAAAATTAATCCCGGCCCTACATTATCATCCATGGTATAAATGCCTAACTCTTTTCCTAATTTACGATGATCTCTTTTCTTTGCCTCTTCCATCATCAATACATATTCATCAAGCTCTTTTTGATTAGGAAAGGTTACACCATAAATACGGGTAAGCTGTTTATTTTTTTCATCGCCTTTCCAGTAAGCCCCGGCTATGCTTGTAAGCTTTATGGCTTTTATGGCACCGGTAGATGGGATATGTGGCCCACGACATAAATCGGTAAAGCCACCCTGTGTATAAAAAGTTATTTCACCATCGTTTAAATTACTAATAAGGTCAAGTTTATATTCATCGCCTTTTTCAGTAAAATATTTTAATGCCTCAGCTTTAGGTACATCTTTACGGATATATTTATTATTCTGCTTTGCCAGTTCCTGCATCTTTTTTTCCAGCACAATCAAATCTTCTTCTGATATCTTTCTGTCTCCAAGGTCCATATCATAATAAAAACCTTTTTCAATAGCAGGACCTACCCAAAATTTTACTCCTGGGAATGCAGCTTCTACTGCCTCGGCCATTAAGTGGGCCGATGAGTGCCAAAATGTAGATTTACCACCTGCATCATCCCAGGTTAATAGCTTAAGCGATGCATCATTATTAATAGGCCTGGTTGCATCCCATACTTCGCCGTTTATATCTGCAGCTAAAACTTTTTTTGCTAATCCTTCGCTGATGGATTTAGCTACATCAAAAGCGGTTACCCCGCTTTCAAATTCTTTTACTGCACCATCAGGTAATGTTATCTTTATCATATCTTTTATTACATGCCATTGTTAGCTTACTTTGGCTATTTATTTTTATGGATGGCCACCTGTATTTTGTAAATTATTTTGTAATTGGCAACCAATTTACAGGCTGCAAATTTAACGAGTTATTAGCTATTGAAAAATTTATCTAAAATATCTTTGTAAGGATGAATAAAATTTTACCATTCATATTCTTAACCCTCTTCAGCAACATAGTTTTTGCACAAAATTTTACCGGTCAATGGAAAGGCGAATTTGTTGATAAAAGTACTTCTTTTACAGGATGGGGCGGAGACAGGTGCGAATATGTGTTGGAGATTGAATGCAAAGGAACAAAAGTATCCGGCTACTCATACACCTATTTCAGCGATGGCGGCAAACGTTATTACACCATTTGCAAACTAACAGGTAAATTAAACAAAGCCAGTAAATATATTGAAGTAACGGAAATAGAAAGAACAAAAACCAATGTACCGGTAAACATCCGCAATTGTTTTCAAATACACAAACTAACTTATTTTAAACAAGGTGATGATGAAACGCTGGATGGCACCTGGGTGCCTGCGCCAAATCAGCAAGGCGATTGTGGATTTGGAACAACTATATTATCGAGAAGGTTGCTTAAAAACACGTTTGCTTATTCTGGCAAAAAACCTACACCCAAAACACCTGTTGCCAAAGTAACACCTAAAAAACCAACTGTACCTATAGCAAAAACAAAACCTACTGTAAAAAAAGCCGGGCCGGTTGCCAGTACAAAACCACCGGTTAAAAAAACAGAACCCGTAGCAAGTACAAAAGCACCGGTAATTAAACAAAACCCCGATAAATTAAAAGCCGAAGATGTAAAAACACCGGAAGAAATAAAACCAGATAAAACCGAACCGGCAATTAAAAAACAAGTGTTATCCAATTATGAAAAACGTAATAGTGATGTAATTAAAACCATTGTAATAAATAATAAAACTTTTACCGTTGATTTATACGATAATGGTGAAATTGATGGCGATAGTATTTCGCTCTTCTTTAATAGTAAACTCATTTTATCGCACAAACGCCTGAGTGATAAAGCCATCAGTCTGAGATTAAATATAGATGACACCAGGGATGAAAATGAACTGATCATGTATGCCGAAAACCTGGGCAGCATTCCTCCAAACACAGCATTAATGGTTGTACACGATGGTGATAACCGTTACGAAGTACGCATTTCGTCCGATTTACAAAAAAGCGGTGTCATCCGCTTCAAATATAAGCCCGATAGCAAACAATAAAATGATACTTGCTACGTTATAGGCTTAACCAATATCGGAATTTATCATGAAACCTATTTACCGGGGCTTTTTGCTTTTTGCCTGTATTTTAATAACTGCCATTACACTTAACTCCTGTGCAAAAAAAGACCACAGTACAGATTTACCTAAAGAACAGCAGATTGTTGGTCAATGGGGCATCAATAGGGTTCAGCTTAGATTATACTCGGGAACTACTTTTTTAAAAGATACCATCATACCCAATATTCCTAAACCAAAAAATTATATAGTTTTTGATGCAGGCTCGGGGTTTGAATTTAAATACAATAGTGCTACTTCAAATACCGGAACTTACCAATTTTCGGGAACCGATTCATTGATTGCCGTTACACCTGGTGTTACTTATCGTTGGAAAATGTTAACTATGACCAATGTACTGTTTACTATAATGAACACTTCTACCAATGACCCAGCTTTTCCGGGATTAAAAGTAGAAACATATTTTACACTAACCCGATAATATAATAATCATTCATTGTTAAAACATCTGTCCACTGGCAGATGCTTTCTTTTATTTACACAATTTTATCTACTCGATATTTTATGATGAGTATTCTTAGTAATGCTCTTTTCTTAAACCCGGTTATAAAGTAAAATGAAATACAGTTTCAGAATTTTACATTCCATGTAATAGCCGGTATTACCGGAAATAATGAAACCTGTTTAGCCTGCACCTGCAGGGTTCCGTTAAAGGGGCTACCCGACTGATCGAAATAAATGAAATAGGGGTTTTTTCGGTTATAAACATTATACACACTAAACACCCATTCACTTTTCCATTTACGCTTTGCATTCTTTTTAGGTGTAAGTATTGCTGCAAAATCAATACGATGATAAGGTGGTAAACGGTATTCATTAACCCTGCTATACTCCTGGGTTAGTATGCCTCCAACAAAATAAAACCTTTCGGGCAGTGTAGCAGCATTACCTGTACCAAAAACAAAAGTGCCTGATAAGCGCCACTTCTTATTCAGTTCGTAAACAGCAACAATGCTCATATCATTTCGTCTGTCATATTTTGCAGGGTACTTGTTACCAAAATTTAATTGAGGAAACTTGCGCCATGTCCAGCTAAGGGTATACCCTATCCATCCCGTTAACCGGCCTTTTGTTTTATTTATAAATAGTTCGGCGCCATAACTCCAGCCATTACCAAACACAAAAGAATTTTCAGTGTCATCTAACCCTGTTGGTGTATAACCTTCTTTGTATTCAATTTGGTTTTGCATCTTTTTATAATATAGCTCTACCGATGTTTCATACATATTATCATTAAAGTTTTTAAATAAGCCTGCTGCATATTGCCAGCTTACCTGCGGCTTTACTTTATAGGTGCTGGGCACCCAAATATCGGTAGGTAATGTAGTGCCGGCATTGCTTACAAGATGAATGTACTGAAGGTTCCTGGTAACCGAAGCCTTAACTGATGTTTCGTCGTTTATTGCGTAACGAACAGTAAGCCTTGGTTCAAGACCACCATAAGTTTTAACTGCTTTGCCTTTTGTATATACAGTACTATCTAACCTGTTGCCATCTGCATCGGTTTCATAAATTTTATAAGGCCCTGTTTGCTGAAACCAGCTATACCTTAATCCTGCATTAACGTTTAGCTTATCATTTATCTCCCAGTCGTCCTGTATATACAAGGCAGCTTCATTACCAAATTTTATTTGTGCATTGTTGGGTTTAAAAACGGTTGAATCCTGCCTGCCACTGATAACCGAAGGGGTAAATTTGTGATGCGTATAAATTCCACCAAATTTTATTTTATGACCGGTATATGGATACAAATCAAAATCCTGTTTAAGGCTTATATCTCTTATACCAGATGCCAGTTTCAATTCAAAATCATTTTGAACGGCATTAAATGAAAAATTATAGTCGTTATAAACAGCAGTAGTATTGCCAAAAAGTTTATTGTTAAATACATGGTTCCAGCGTAAGGTGGCGGTAGAGTTGCCCCAGGGAATATTAATCTTTAAACTTTGTTTGCCATTTGTAAAATCAAACACATCACGGCCAAAATAACCACTCAGGTAAACCCTGTCTTTATCAGAAAAAATATAATTGGCTTTAGCATTCAAATCATAAAAATAATAACCGCTTCCATGAAACTGGTTTGACTTACCAATGAATGGTTTTATGATTGCATCAACATAAGTACGCCTCCCCGATAGGATAAATGATGATTTGTTTTTTTTGATGGGGCCTTGTATTGAGAGCCGTGATGCAATTAAGCCTAATCCTGCATCTACCTGTAATTTTTGATTATTACCTTCTTTCATAGATACATCAAGCACACTTGAGAGGCGCCCCCCATATTGCGCCGGCATTCCTCCTTTAATAAGTGTTACATTTTTTATCGCATCAGCATTAAAGATGGAAAAGAAACCAAAAAGGTGGCCTGTATTATATACAGGTGCATCATCTAACAAAATCAGGTTTTGATCGGGGCCTCCACCCCTAACATATATTCCGGCGCTGCCTTCACCTGCATTACGTACGCCTGGCAGCAACTGTACCGTTTTAAGTAAGTCAACTTCTCCTAAAAAAGCAGGTATTGATTTTATTTGTTCGATGGGCAATGTTACTTTTCCCATTTGAGCATTCTTAACATTGGCATCACGCTTTTTTGCAGAAACCACTACTTCCTGTGACAATTTTATTTTAGGTAATACCTCAAAATTCAACTTAATATCACCGGTGAGGTTTATTTGATGAGCCTTTTGCCGGTATCCAATAAAAGAACATATCAAGGTGTAACTACCTTCGTCAAGTGTAATAGAATAAAATCCATAGGAATTGCTGCTTATCCCTTTGGTAAGCCCTTGTACAGAAATGGTGGCTCCAATAAGGGTTTCGCCATTCAATGAATCTTTAACATAGCCGCTTATAGTATATTTTTTTTGTGAAGCCGCAGATAATGAAGCTATCATAAAAAATAAAATACAGTAAGACTTTTTCATAGAGCCTTTGCTTATTTGCTATGTTTTAAAGCATGTTATTTTGCTTTAATGGTATCTTTAACCATACCGCAATGCAACATGGTTCCTTTATATTCAGGATGGTTTTTACCCAGGTAAGGGTTAAAGATTTCTTTAGTGGGGCTTATCCAGTTAGCGCTTTTATCATCACCAAATGCCATTGGGCAATTTTGCCAATACATTTTTTCGCCTTCGTAATTCACAATTTTAAAAAAGGGATACAGGTTTTCTGACACCATGCTAAAATCCTTACGCATTTCTGTAATATCGGTTTGTGTTAACAACGATGCAGCGTTTGCCTTTATATTCGAAAAGTCGTTCATTGCAACATCATAAATACCTGTTGTGTCTTTTTTCAGTTCTTCCATGGGGATACTATCCATTAACTGTATAAATTTTTGTGTACTCATTTTTGCTTTTGCTGTATCTGCATCAACAAACGCCGATGAAAGGTCAAAATAAGATTTCATGGCAACTTCTACAGCAGCATTAAAAGTATCGGAATGTTTTTTTAATGTAATCGGTGCTTGTTTTGGTTCATTATCTCCACCTTTTTCCTGGCTAAATTTATACCAATAGTAACCGGCAACTGCCAGTATAAGAAACAATACTGTCAACAATATTCTTTTCATGCTTTCAATTTTTTACAAATCTAATTACTCAAAAAATAAATTAGGCCTGTTAAGGCAATAATTTTTGATATTGTAACAGATATTATAGTTAAAGGTTCGATATTCGTTACTTTTGCCGCAAATTTGTACACTGATTTTTTTACCCATGCTATTAGGATTACAAAATATAACTTTTGAGTTTGGTGCACGAACCATTGTAGAGGATGCAACCTGGCATATTCAACCCAATGAACGTATTGGTTTAATAGGTTATAACGGAACAGGAAAATCAACCTTGTTAAAAATACTTACCGGCCAATATTTACCTAACAAAGGCACGGTTGAAAAAGGAAGGGAAACTACAATAGGTTTCCTGCACCAGGATTTGCTAAGCTTTGATACAGATGATTCGATACTTGAAGTTGCCATGGGCGCTTTTGAGAGAGTAAAACAACTCGAAAAAGAGATAGAAGAAATTGGTAAAGAACTGGAGAAAACAGGGGATGAATCCTTAGCACATGATTATGCCGACCGCTTGCATGAAATGGAAATAATTGGAGGATATGATATTCACCATAAATCGGAAGAGATACTTCAAGGATTAGGATTTGCCAATGCAGATTTGCAAAAGCCATACAAACTTTTTAGTGGTGGTTGGAGGATGAGGGTGTTACTTGCCAAAATGATTTTAATGCGTCCCGATGTTTTGTTACTAGATGAACCTACCAACCACCTTGACCTGCCGAGTATTGAATGGCTTGAAAAATATTTGGTGCATTATCCCGGTGCTGTAGTGATTGTAAGCCATGACCGGTATTTTTTAGACAGGATGGTAACAAAGATTGTTGAACTTTACCAGCAACAGTTACATTTTTACACAGGTAATTATTCGTACTACGAAACTGAAAAAGCCCTTCGTATCGACATACAGAAAAAAGCATACGAAAACCAGCAGGATTATATAAGGCAACAGGAAAGGTTTGTTGAAAGGTTTAAAGCCAAGGCCAGTAAAGCAGCAGCTGCACAAAGTATTGTAAAGCGACTTGATAAGCTGGAAAGGATTGAAGATGTGGAAATAGAAAGGCCCAACATGCGTATTAATTTTTCGGTAGATAAGCAACCGGGCAGGGTATTGTGTACACTTAAACATGTATCCAAAAGTTTTGGCGATATCAGGATTATTGAAGATACTGGAGCAGAGATAGACCGTGCTGATAAAGTTGCATTGATTGGCGCTAATGGAAAAGGGAAATCAACCTTATTAAGAATTATTGCAGGAACTGAATCATTTACCGGCAACCGAATATGGGGGCATAATGTTGAAGAATCGTTTTATGCACAACACCAATTAGAAGCGCTGGATTTGAATAATACTGTTTTGGAAGAAATGAAAACCAGCCGAAGTGGTAAAACCGACCTGGAACTTAGAAGCCTGCTTGGTTGTTTTTTATTCAGCGGCGATGATGTTGATAAGAAAATAAAAGTTTTAAGCGGAGGCGAAAAAGCAAGAGTGGCTTTGGCTAAAACAATTGTTAGCAAAGCAAATTTTCTTTTATTAGATGAACCAACCAACCATTTAGACATTCATTCGGTTGATTTACTGGTTGAAGCATTAAACAAATACGAAGGCACCATAGTACTTGTAAGCCACGACCGTTATTTTATAAGCAGGATTGCCAACAAGATATGGGAAATAGAAGATTATAAGATCAGGGAATTTAAAGGCAGCTATAAAGAGTGGGAAGAGTGGAAAGAAAGAAGAATACCAGGCCATCAAGCACCTGAAAAAATTACAGAGAAAATTATTGAGCCCGTTATACAAAAGGACAAAGAAAATATACCAAATACCTACAAGCGTGAACAAAAAGGTTCAATTGATAAAGAATTAAAAAAAGAAATTCAAAAACAGAAAAATCTTTTTCAAAAAATTGAAGAAAGGATTGCCCAGTTAAATAAAACAAAATTGCAACTGGAGAATGAACTAACCCTGCCATCCAATTATGAAAACAAAGAAAAATTCAGGGAAACTGAATCAGCCTATAATACTACAACAGCTGATCTTGAAAAAGCAAATGCCGAATATGAAATTGTATTTGAAAAACTGATGGCATTAGAAGAAAAAATTAACGGATAGCTGACTTCATTTAAAAAATAATCCCCGATAAAAAATTACCGGGGATTGTATTTATGAAACTAACTTGAATATTAATAGTTCCTCAAAGTCATCTCTACTCTCCTGTTTTTAGCACGGCCAGCAGCTGTTTTGTTATCAGCAACAGGTTTTGTTTCGCCATATCCGGTAGAAGATAAACGGCTTTCATCAATACCTTTACTTACTAAATAAGTTTTAACAGAAGCAGCCCTTGCCTCAGATAAGGTTTGGTTCTTATCATCAGCGCCCTGGCTATCTGTATGGCCATCTATTTGTACTTTGTAAGAAGGGTTTTCGTTTAAAATAGTAACAACATCATTTAATTTAGGGAATGATTTTGCTAATAATTTAGAACTACCTGTAGAGAAGAATACATTTTTAGCAGCTAAATTAACACGCTTAATGATTTCTTCGCTAATAACCGGGCAACCAAAGTTTGAAGCCGGGCCTTTTTCGTTAATACATTTATCTTCTTCGTCATTTACGCCATCACCATCAGTATCTGGTATTGGGCAACCATTGTAACGGGCTAAGCCTGGCACTGTTGGACATTTATCTTCTTCATCATTAATACCATCTTTATCAGTATCTGGTATTGGGCAACCCTGGTAACGAGCTAAACCAGCTACATCAGGACATTTATCATCGGCATCAGTTATACCATCTCCATCCCTGTCTGGGCAACCTTGTAATGAAGCAAGGCCTTTAACATCAGGACATTTATCTTCTGAATCAATAATGCCATCACCATCTCTATCAGCTGGAGGAGGAGGTGGTGGTGGAGGTGCAACAACTTTTACTTTTTCTCTTCCTACATTTTGAGCAACACCAAAAGAATAGAACAGGTTATCGCCTAAAACTTTTTTAGTAAGTGCCCATTTGTATTGTCCTTGTAAAAATAAATAAGTGTAATTGTTGAAGTTAACCTGAAGGCCCAAACCGGCTGGTACGTAAGCACCCATATTACCGGTATAAATTCCACCGCCAATACCGGCAGTTAAAAATGGATTAAACAAAGCTGCTTCAGGGAATAAGCGCAAGTTTAAAGCAGGTTCTAATTCTAAACCTACTTCAGTTCTGCCAGTTCTTCCATAAGAAATAGCCCTGTAATCTCTAAACATTGCATTTGCTTTAATAGACAGGTCGAGTCTTGAACCTAAACCTTTCCAAAAAGATAAAGAAAACCCTTTATCCATATCTTTTAATTTACTGTACACTTTTCCGGTTGCAGGATCTTTAATACCGGTAGGTGCATTAAAATCTGCTAAATTAAAATGTAAGCCAATCAATGGCCCTTTTTTATCGCTGCTTCTCTTATTTTTTTGAGCAAAAGCAGCTGTGGCAAAAAGAGATAATGCCAGGATAAACGTTAGTTTTTGTTTCATAAACTTTAATTTAATTAAAATTTTTTATCTGAGTTATGTGCAAATATAATGTTAAATTAATGGAAAGGCAAAATTTGTAACTATTTTTATTGCTTTAGCAAAAATAACTAAAAATCAAACTTTTATTAGTTTCCATTTACCTTTTTTAAATATGTAAATACTTATAAATGCCAAAATGGTTTCTGCTAATCCAATAGCTATATAAACTCCCAATGGCCCCATTAAAAAATATTTTGCAAGTAAATAAGCCAATGGTATCTGTATGGCCCAAAAAACCACCAGGTTAATATAAGTAGGTGTAGAAGTATCTCCAGCCCCATTAAAAGCCTGTGTAATTATCATTCCATAAGCAAAAAACACATAGCCTATGGCCAAAACATGCAAGCAAAGTGTACCAGCTTGTACTGCAGGTTCATCCTGTATAAAAAACCTCATCAACTGTTCCCCAAAAACAAAAAAAGTAATTGATACTATTGCGAAAAAACAAAATGTGAGAAATGCAGCACGCCATACCGATTTTTCGGCCCTTTCGGGCTGCCCGGCTCCAAGGTTTTGGCCAACTAAAGTAGCAGCAGCGTTTGCAAGCCCCCAGGCTGGCAGTATTGTAAACACACAAATCCTGATAGCTGTTCCATAACCCGAAACCGCTTCTGTTCCCGACTCTGCAATTATCATTGCCAAAAATACCCAGCTACAGCTACCAATTATAAATTGAAACATTCCACCTGCCGAAGTAGCTAATATGTTTTTTATAAGTTGATATTTAATCACCAGGTTCTTCCTGCAAAGCGTAACTAATGCCTTTCCATTAAATAAATGGTAAAACTGGTAACAAACGGCTACAGACCTGCCTACAGTTGTGGCTACTGCTGCTCCCGCAACTCCCATAGCAGGAAATGGCCCAATACCCAAAATCAGCAAGGGGTCTAAAATTATATTGATGGCATTTGCAATCAACAAGGCTCTCATTGCAATGGATGCATTACCTGCTCCCCTAAAAACTGCATTATTTATAAACAACAGCACTATAACCAAATTACTGGTAAGCATAATTTGTGTGTACAAATAATTCTCATTAGCAATTTTTGCTGTAGCGCCCATCAGCATCAAAATATTTTTTGAGAATAAAATACCTATAATGCTAATTATGATTGAAAAAAATACACCAATAAAAATTGATTGCATAGCAATATCAGAAGCAGCTTTAAAATCTTTTTCGCCAGCCCTCCTGGCTACCAAAGCTGTTACACCAATTGAAATGCCCCATGCAACTGAATATAATATCGTTAATGATGCTTCAGTTAAAACAACAGTTGATGATGCATCTATCCCTATTTTGTTAACAAAATAAATATCTACCACTGCAAATAATGACTCAAGCAGCATCTCCAATATCATAGGTACGGCCAGCAAAAAAATGGCCTTATCTATGTTTCCTTTTGTAAAGTCTTTGATATCGCCCCTTACAGCCTGAGCGAATAATAGAAAAAAGGATTTTACTTTAAAAATCCGGATTGATTTTAGCATGATAATATGAAGTAATTAAAGATTTGAAAAATGTAACCAGCTGTGCAAAAAATGCACTTTTAAAAAGAGAGAAGCTAAAGTGTTAATTTAAACTCTTTAGCAATTGATGTACTTCATATTCGTAAATTGTAGGTTGCAAAACTATACTTTATTTTTAAAATACAATTGATTTTTTTTAACCCCGGGTTGTAATTTGCCTATATTTGCAACCCATTTT
>JAHBTN010000023.1 GCA_019638575.1 Ferruginibacter sp.
ATAATTGGAGCCACAAAAAAAAATTAATTTTTGGTATGTGGATAACCAAAACACACCCAAAATTCAACAAATATTAAATTTATATATATCATAAATCATACTATATCAATTAGATAAATAATTTGTTTAATTTATTCTGCATTGATTCTGGTAAGTCTAAAAATAATTATTCAGGAAGTAGTTTATTTTTTAAACTAAATAAAACATATAAAGTATATTTGTAAAGCGGAGTGAAAATCAACCCCTCATTCGTGGAAATCTAGACCCAGAATAACAACTGATATATGCTGAATGCCCCCCTTGACCCCTTGTTGCATGCTAGGCATCGGCTGGCCATCATGAGCCTACTCATGCGGGAGCGGGAAGCAGAGTTTATACATATTAAAAACAAGCTAAATGTATCTGCCGGAAACCTGAGTGTTCAGTTACAAAAGCTGAAGGCTGCGGGATATATCGACATTCAGAAGCGGTTTGGAGAGAGTTATCCGCTCACCAACTGCAAAATCACCTTTAAGGGTGTTCAGGCATTCAGAAAATATGCCCAGGCCATCCGTTCATATATCGGGGAAGCCATTTAATGGGATGTGATCAGGATTCGTCAGATAGTTTTTCATCTACGGCATTGGCCACGAAAGAGGAGCTCGCTTTTTTCAACGGATGGGCATTTCGTTCGTTAAAATCGCGACGCTGTTGCAAGATATCAAGACAGGCATAGAGTGATGCCCTGAAAGCAGTCTCATCTGCTATACCCTTTCCGGCAATATCAAAGGCAACACCATGATCCGGAGAAGTTCTGATGCCTGCAATGCCGGCTGTGTAATTCACTCCATGCCCTTTTGCAAGAGATTTGAAGGGAATAAGCCCTTGATCATGATACATGGCCAGTACCGCATCAAATTTTTCGTGCTGTCCACGCGCAAAGAATGCATCGGCACTGTATGGTCCGAAACAGAAAATATCCTTTTGTTTGGCATCCTTTACGGCTGGTTTAATAATCTGCTCTTCTTCTTTTCCCACCAGTCCTTCATCTCCTGCATGTGGGTTCAAACCCAGAACGGCAATACGGGGTTTCTGAATTCCAAAATCCTTTTTGAGTGATTGGTTCATCATCTGGAGTTTGGAAAGAATTTTCTCCCGTGAAATATGCTGTGCCAGCTCAGTTACCGGTACATGCTCTGTAACCAGTGCCACACGCATGTTTTCGGCAATCATCATCATCACCACCTCAGATGAACCGAACAGTTTTTTCAGATAGGGGGTGTGGCCGCTGTACGGAAAATCATTGCTGTGTGTATTCTTTTTATGGATAGGGGCCGTTACCAAAGCATCCAAATCACCCGATTTTAAAGCTTCGGCAGCCGTTGTTAAACTGAGAATAGCGTATTTACCACCGGCATCGCTGATAACACCGGGAGTAATAACCACTTCCTCATCCCAGCAACTGTACAAGTTAATTTGTTTGGGGTTGATGCGTGAAGCGTCTTTCACCGCCTGAAATGAAAAATGCACATCCGGCAAACTTTTCCGGTAAAAGTTAATGAGCTTATTATTGGTAAAAACGACCGGTGTACATAAATCCAGGATTCGGGGATCGCCGAGTGTTTTAATGATCAACTCCGTTCCAATTCCATTAATGTCTCCGCAGGTAAATCCGATGAGCGGCTTTTTTTCCATGGTGAAATGTTTATCAGTGGCGTAAAATTACAACTTAAGGCCCATAACCCTTCTTTTGTATTTAAGGCAGGTTGCTTCAACTTGGTTAGCTTTGTGTGAATGTACACACTCAAAAAATCATTGGGTCAGCATTTTCTGGTGGATCAGGATGTTATACAGTCTATCCTTCATGCTTTAAAAGAACATCCTTTCAAATACCTGCTGGAGGTGGGTCCGGGTGGAGGCGCGCTCACGGCGCATTTGTTGCAGTTGCCCGAGGTGGAATTTAAAGCGGTGGAAATTGATGATGAAAAGGTGGCTTATCTCTCCAAACAATTCCCAGGATTGAAACCCCAACTGATACATCAGAGTTTTCTGGATATGGATATTCCATTTGAAAATCCGTTCACCATCATTGGAAACTTTCCCTACAACATCTCTACGCAAATCCTTTTCAAAATTCTCGACTGGAAAGATCAGGTACCTGTGGTGATTGGGATGTTTCAAAAAGAAGTGGCTCAACGGGCAGCCGCCGTGCCCGGTTCAAAAGCTTTTGGTGTACTGAGCGCGTTGCTTCAACCGTATTATCATATTGAATATTTGTTCAATGTGCCGGCAAGTTGTTTTCAACCGCCACCCAAAGTGGAAAGCGGTGTCATACGATTAACCCGAACAACCCAGGTATTGAACTTTCGGTCTGATAAACATTATAGATTGCTGGTTAAAACAGCGTTTAACCAACGCCGTAAAACCATGCGCAATTCAGTAAAAGGATTGTTTGCTCCTGAGGTATTGCAGGATGAAATTTTTTCAAGAAGACCGGAAACTTTATCCATTCAGGAATTTGCAGCGCTCACTTTTAAAATGAACTAATTTTGAGTCAGTTAATTTAAAACAGCTTTTAATTAAATACGAACAGATGACGGTTTCAACTGAAAAAATACGATTGGTTACAGCAGCTTCATTGTTTGACGGACACGATGCAGCCATCAACATTATGCGCCGGATTATGCAAAGCAAGGGTGCTGAAATTATTCACCTGGGCCACAACAGAAGCGTGGCTGAAATTGTGGAATGTGCTATTGAAGAAGATGTACAGGGCATTGCCATTACCAGTTATCAGGGAGGTCATGTGGAGTTTTTTAAATACATGAAAGATTTGCTGGAAGAGAATGGTTGCGGGCATATCAAAATTTTTGGCGGCGGCGGAGGCACCATCCTGCCTTCTGAAATTGAGGAGCTTCATGCGTATGGCATCACCAGAATTTATAGCCCGGATGACGGTCGAACAATGGGCCTGGAAGGTATGATTCAGGATGTCATTGATCAGTGTCGTTTTAACTTAAACGATCATGGCAATTATGAAAAGCCTTTAACGCTGGGTGAAAAGGTGGATATCCGCAAAATAGCACGCCTGATTACAAAAGCTGAAAACGGAACATATACAGCGGATGGATCTGAATTACCAACACACCCTGTGCTGGGAATTACAGGTACCGGTGGCGCAGGAAAGAGCAGTGTAACGGATGAGCTTGTACGACGTTACCTGAACGCATATCCCGATAAAACCATTGCGGTTATTTCAGTAGATCCGAGCAAGAAAAAAACTGGTGGCGCTTTATTGGGCGACCGCATTCGAATGAATGCCATTTCCTCACCACGGGCATATATGCGCAGCCTAGCCACCAGAGAAAGTGAACTTTCACTGAGCCGGCATGTAAAAGATGCATTGAACATCTGCAAAAATGCCGGGTTCGATTTGATTATTCTGGAAAGTGCAGGAGTGGGACAGAGTGATGCGTCTATTCTAGATTATTGTGATGTAAGTATGTATGTCATGACTCCGGAGTATGGAGCACCTTCACAGTTGGAGAAAATCAACATGTTGGATTATGCCGACTTGATTTGCCTGAATAAGTTTGATAAAGCCAATGCGCTTGATGCATTACATGATGTACGCAAACAATATAAAAGAAACCACGGCCTGTGGGAGGCAAAAGATGAAGACCTTCCTGTGATTGGAACCATCGCCGCTCAGTTCAATGATACCGGTGTCAATGAATTGTTTTCCAGGCTAATGGAAATAATTACTGAAAAAACCGGTGTAGCGTTTCCGGTTGCTGAACATATGGTGCACTCCAAAGACACCAGCAGCAAGTCGGTAATCATTCCCCCTTCTCGCGTACGCTATTTGTCGGAGATTTCTGAAACGATTCGTCAATACGACCAGTGGGTGAACGAGCAAAAAAACATTGCCAGCTCTTTATATTGCCTGAAAGGCACCATGCAACTGATGCAGGATGATAAAGGTGCTATCCATAAGAAAGTGGAAGAGCTGGAAAGCAAGTTGGATCCATCCTGCAAAAAGCTAATGGATCAATGGTCGTCTACGGTTCAACGTTATGACCAGGATTTTTACGAATTTCAGGTGCGCGACAAGGTTATTCGTCAACCATTAACCTACACCAGTTTATCCGGTACACGGTTACCCAAAGTGTTGTTACCCAAATATGCTGACTGGGGAGATTTGCTGGAATGGCAACTGCAGGAAAATGTACCCGGAGAGTTTCCATACACGGCAGGCGTGTTTCCGTTAAAGCGGGAAGGCGAAGATCCTACACGTATGTTTGCCGGGGAAGGTGGTCCGGAAAGAACGAATAAACGATTTCATTATGTGAGTGTTGGCCAGCCCGCGAAGCGCCTCAGTACGGCATTCGACAGTGTAACTTTGTATGGTGAAGATCCGGCCTATCGCCCCGACATTTATGGTAAAGTAGGTAACAGCGGGGTGAGTATTGCTACAGTAGACGATGCCAAAAAATTATATAGCGGATTTAATTTGTGTGATCCGAAGACTTCAGTAAGTATGACCATCAATGGACCGGCTCCTATTTTACTGGCATTCTTCATGAACGCCGCTATCGATCAGCAATGTGAGTTATACATCCTTGAAAATCATTTGCGCGATGAAGTAAACCGTGTAATCGAATCGAAGTTTGATACAAAAAAATTGCCTAAGTATATGGGTACCGATGGCAAACCCGTGGAACCTCAAAAAGGGGAGTTGCAAGGAGCTTTACCCAATGGAAATGATGGTTTAGGCCTGCGTTTACTGGGCTTAAGCGGCAAGGATGTGCTGCCTGCCGATGTGTATGAAAGCATTAAAGCCCGTGCATTGCAAACCGTTCGTGGTACAGTACAGGCAGATATCCTGAAAGAAGATCAGGCTCAGAACACCTGTATTTTTTCAACAGAATTTGCGCTCAAACTGATGGGTGATGTACAGCAGTATTTTATTCAGCATGAAGTGCAGAATTTTTACAGCGTAAGCATCAGCGGATACCACATTGCAGAAGCCGGTGCCAATCCGATTACACAGCTGGCCTTTACATTGGCCAATGGTTTCACGTATGTAGAGTACTATCTGAGCCGTGGAATGAAGATTGATGAGTTTGCCCCCAACCTGAGTTTCTTCTTCAGCAATGGGATGGATCCGGAGTATAGTGTCATTGGCCGCGTGGCCCGTCGCATCTGGGCTAAGGCCATGAAATACAAATACAAAGGCAACAGCCGTAGCCAAAAATTAAAGTATCATATTCAAACCAGTGGAAGAAGTTTGCATGCACAGGAAATTGATTTCAATGATATACGTACCACACTTCAGGCCTTGTATGCATTGTACGATAACTGCAATTCACTGCACACCAATGCATATGATGAAGCCATCACCACCCCAACTGAAGAGAGCGTAAGAAGAGCCATGGCCATACAGCTCATCATTAACCGCGAGCTGGGTACAGCAAAAAATGAAAACCCGAATCAGGGGTCTTTCCTGATTGAAGAATTAACGGATTTGGTAGAAGAAGCCGTGATGGCAGAATTTGACCGTATTACAGAACGCGGTGGTGTACTGGGCGCTATGGAACGGATGTATCAACGCAATAAAATACAGGAAGAAAGCCTGTATTACGAAACTTTAAAACATACCGGTGAATATCCTATTGTAGGTGTAAATACTTTTCTAAATAAAAAAGGAAGCCCAACTATTTTACCAACCGAAGTCATTCGCTCTACCACCGAAGAAAAAGAATTCCAGATAAAAACATTACAGGCTTTTCATAAGCGCCACTCCACAAAAGCTGCCGAAATGCTTAAACGATTGCAGCAAGCGGCAGTAAACAATGAAAATATTTTTGCAGAGTTGATGGAGACCGTGAAATATTGTTCGTTGGGGCAAATAACCAATGCATTATACGCTGTGGGCGGTCAATACAGGAGGAATATGTAATACCCGGGAGCGGTAGTATTTATCAAATATGCTTGCATCTTAAAAAAAACAACATTACTTTTCTCTTTTTTCCTTCATCTTAAAACTTAAAAAAATGAAAAGGTTATTGTTTTTTTCTCTGATTGCATTTGTTGCAATTAGTTGTAATGATGCTGCAGACAAACCTGTTACACCTGCCACCGACAGCACAGCAAACGTAAAGTATGAATACCCTTATACGCTTGAAACTCCTTATGAAGACTGGCAACCGGGCGACCAGCAAAATGCAGTTAATGTTATGAAAGGTCTTAAAGCATGGGAAACCAATAACATTGCAGAATGTGTAACTTATTTTGGTGATAGCTGCGATTTAAGATTTGATAATTTTCATGCTGTGTTGCCACATGATAGTTTGGCAAATTTCTTTTCTAAAGGTAGGGCAAACTATACCAGTGTAAAAGTTGAAATGCAGGACTGGGAATCTGTAATTTCAAAAGATAAAAAAAACCAGTGGGTAACTTTATGGTATAAAGAGACTTTAAGTTATAAAGACGGCAAGATTGAAACACTTGGTGTTGTAAATGATGCTAAAATAGTGAATGAAAAGATTGTGGTGTTGGATGAAAAAATACAACATATTTCTGCTAAAAAATAAATTTAGAATTTATTTCGGGTCAAGTTTAACCTGTTATTGCCAATTATAAAGAGGCAATTTCAAAAGATAACGCCAACATAATAAATATGCTGGTTGTAAGAGTTTTTTTATATTAAATATCTATTGTTTTTGTGTGAACTATCTTGCATTTTTCATTTTTAACCTTATTTCTTTACTTATACCATAATAATTATTTACACCTTACCCCCAGGGGGTCATCGTTAGTTTACCGTTATTTCAACATTTATAACCGGTTATTTCACCCTTGCCTAGCCTGTTTTCTTTTTTCAGTTTTGCAGTAGCAATTATCATTTGCTTTTATTTAATAAACCATTAAACCAAAAAAAATGAAAAAGTTACTGTTTTTACTTTGCTTTATGGGAAGCCTTGCCGGTTATTTATATGCAAAAGATAGCTTTAGGCCAAGAACAAAAAAAATAATCATTAATACCGAAACCGATGCAAAAATTTTTGTTGATGGCAAACAGATAAGCAGCACTACCACCAAAATTAAAGTAGAGCCCTGGGCTACCGTAAATGTGAGGGTTGAAAAGGTTGGCTATATTACTGAAGAACGTAATTACATTAATGACGGCAGGCACGAACTGCCAACTACCGATTATATAAAGCTTGAAAAAGACGATGCCTTTGAAAGCTCGATGATAACTGATATAGCCAACAGGGATATAGATTTAAAAACATATCATACAGAAGATGATTCATGGAAATTGATTGCCCGTATCATCACTAATAATTTTGATGTGATACAGATTTCGGATAAAACAACCGGTTATATGTGTACTGCCTGGATGGTTAAAAATTTTAAAGCGGCAACTATACGTACAAGGCTTATCATAAAAACAGTTAATACCGAACCTTTACAATACAAGGTGAAACTCATTTCAGAAATTGCACCTTCCGGCACTTCATCCAGCCATGATGAAAGTTTTAGGGCATGGGACCGACTGCTAAGAAGTTTTGATAATGTAATACCTGAATTACAAAGCAGGTTGAATAAATAATTTATCTGTAAAAAACATTTTATGAAAATAATACACTAACCTGTTTTTATAAAAAAGAAAAGTTCCGCCAACAATCGGAACTTTTCTTTTAAGAATGCTTCAGAATTACTCATTTGATGTAACAGGGAAAGCAATCTTATGTTCATTTCATCTCTACGCAATCATATCCCGAGTTTACAATTATCTGTTCAATTTCTTTTGAAGGGATGTTATCCGAAACCACTCTCAGCACTTTATCACAATCCAGCAGGTCCACATTCCAGTCTTTTATAAACGGGTGCCTGTTTAAAGCCGGCTTCACTTTGCTGATATGCCTGGCGCTGGCAAGATTGGTTTTAAAAACATGAATTTCCATAAAGTATCGTTTTTAAAAAATCAATTTATTTTTTTTATTTTTTCATTCAGCAGCCATACTTGCATCGGTATTTTCAGGCCTGGCATTTCCCCACCTTGCTCCGCACCTGTTTTTCCATTCGGCTTTAAATTTTTCCCTTTCTTCAGGACTCATACTCGCCATCTTTTGCTGCATGGCTATCCATCTTTCCTTGTGGTGCCTGCCCCTGCCAAAACCGCCCCTGAAGCCACCAAACAAAATCTTACTTAGTAATAAAATACCCAGCGCCTGTAAAAATGTAATGGCTTTTACACCCAGTACCGCAGGTAAGATGGCGTTCCATAAACCCATTACCAGCAGGCCAAATACAAGCATGGCGCCAATAAACAAAAAGAAAAACATGATTCCTTTCCTGATCCAAAATTTTTTCATTGTAATTGATTTTTTTATTTTAATAATTTAATATTTCATCTTTTAATGTTTGCAGGCGCTCCCTTAAATGCAGCACGGCATATCTTTTACGGCTGATAAGTGTTGCCACCGCTTCGCCGGTTTGTATGGCTATATCTTTAAAAGGAATACCTTCAATTTCATTTTTTATAAACACATCCCGTTGCTCTGCCGGTAGCTCATCAAGCGCCGCTTGCAGTTCTTCCCAAAAAATATTACGCAGGTATTCTGTTTCGGGTGTACTTTCTGATGGCATTAATATCTCTTGCCAGTTATAATTTTCATCAGCATTATATATATTCCCGAAAATATCATCGGCAAGCGGTAATTTATGTTTGCGGTAATTATCGGTAATCTTATTGCGGGCAACCGTATACAACCATCCCGAAGCTTGCTCAATAGGTTGGGTATTGCCTGCAAACTGGTACAGCACTTCCTGAAAAATATCTTCGGCATCCTCTGTACTTGCAACCCGTTGCTTAATAAAACCAAACAGCCTGCTGCTAATCGCTTTTATGGTATTGCTTATATTTTTATTTCGCTCTGCAGCCATTTCTAATGCTATTTCCATTGCTTCATCTTTCTATATTGATGAAGACGGATGAAGGGAAGTTATGTTTTAAAAAATGGAAAATTAGTTTATTCTTTTATGAGAAACATGTACGGAGCTGCATTATATGATGTACGGTAATGCAGTTTTGATAGTGGCTTTTATCTGCAGGTAATAAATGGTAATAAAAAATGATGAGCAGTGCTGTAGTAAAAATTACGGCACGTATTTTTTTACAATTACAGAAGCATTATGCCCGCCAAAACCAAAAGTGTTGCTGAGGGCGGCATTAACAGTACGGTGCTGTGCTTTGTTAAAAGTAAAATTAAGTTTGGGGTCAAGTTCAGGGTCGTCGGTAAAATGATTGATGGTGGGAGGAACAATATCTTTCACCACTGCCATGATACAGGCAAGGGCTTCCAGCACACCGGCTGCGCCCAGGCAATGGCCCGTCATACTTTTAGTAGAACTGATGTTGAGGTTATAGGCATGGTTGCCAAAAACATTCAGTATGGCTTTTGTTTCTGCAATATCGCCCAGCGGTGTTGAAGTGCCATGTACATTAATGTAATCAATGTCTTCGGGTTTCATACCGGCATCTTTTAAAGCTGCGTTCATTACATTTTTTGCACCCATCCCCTCGGGGTGAGGCGCTGTAATATGGTGGGCATCGGCAGTAGCGCCGCCACCGGCCACTTCGCAATAAATTTTAGCGCCACGGGCAAGTGCATGCTCAAGGTTTTCAAGTACCAATACACCTGATCCTTCGCCCATTACAAATCCATCCCGGTCTTTATCAAAAGGCCTGCTGGCTGTTGATGGGTCATCATTTCTTTCGCTTAAGGCCTTCATGGCATTAAAACCACCCACACCCGGCGAACTGATAACCGCTTCGCTACCCCCGGTTACAATAATATCAGCCTTACCTAACCGTATAGTATCAAATGCATCAATAATGGCATTGGTACTGCTGGCACAGGCGCTTACTACAGCATAGTTAGGCCCCCTGAAACCATGCCGCATAGATATTTGCCCGGCGGCTATATCTAATATCATCTTGGGAATAAAGAAAGGATTGTAACGTGGCGTTCCGTCACCTAAGGCAAAGTTGCTCACTTCTTCATAAAAAGTAGTGATACCGCCAATGCCGCTGGCAAATATTACGCCTACCCTGTCCACATCAATATTATCACGGTTAATGCCGGCATCTTTAATGGCTTCGTCGCTGGCTATAAGGGCAAACTGGGTAAATCGGTCTATTTTACGGGCTTCCTTACGGTCGAGGTAATTGGTAGGTTCAAAATCTTTAACTTCACAGGCAAACCTGGTTTTAAACTTGCTGCAGTCGAACTGTTTTATAAAATCGCAGCCACTAACACCATCAGCCAAACCCTGCCAATACGTTTCAACAGTTTTGCCCAACGGAGTTAGCGCTCCCAATCCGGTAACTACAACTCGTGGTAATGCCATAAAATTTGCCTGTGATAGTTAAAATTTAATTACTTGGCATGCTCTTCTAAATAAGCATTTGCCTGGCCTACGGTAGTAATGGTTTCTGCCTGCTCATCCGGAATAGAAATATTGAATTCTTTTTCAAATTCCATAATAAGTTCTACGGTGTCCAGGCTGTCGGCACCTAAATCATTGGTAAAAGATGCCTCAGGGGTAACTTCGGCCTCATCTACTCCTAATTTATCAACAATAATTTTCTTTACTCTTGTTGCAATGTCTGACATGGTGTTAAATTTTAGTTTGTATTGGTTGCAAAAATATACATTTTGAGGTAATTACAAAGAAATAGATGATGATTGATAATTGCCGGCATATTATCTTATAAAACAGCTAATCCATCTCCTCAAAATGTATTACTAATATACAGGATTAATTTAAGGTTTTATAACTTGTTTTTTTCATTTTACAGGTAAATCCAAAAAATTTGTATATTGTTATTTCATCTTACCCCATACTTAACCCCTTTATCAAAACAAACCTGTTATGGCCTTAAAGCAAATAGACCACGGTTCAAAAGAATACCTGCAAATGGTGAAGTTAAGGAACGATATCCTACGCCAGCCATTAGGGCTTTCTTTTACTCCCGAAGAACTTGCAAGGGAAAAAGATGACATTTTAATAGGCGCTTTTGATGAAGATGATTTGCTTGCCTGCTGCATGCTTACAAAAGCTACCAGCGATAGTTTACGATTACGGCAGATGGCCGTTCAAAACAACCTGCAGGGAAAAGGCATTGGTGCCAGTATGCTTCATTTTGCCGAAAACCTTACCAAAGACAAAGGCTATAATAAAATTATCATGCACGCCCGTGAAACCGCTACCGGTTTTTACGAAAAATTAGGCTATAAAATTGTGGGCGATAAATTTACCGAGGTTACCATACCGCATTATGTGATGGAGAAAAAATTGTAAGCAACCCACCTACAGTTTTATAAAGTATTTTTTTGAAAACCCTGTCATGCAAATTGCCTTTTCTGCATAAAGTATATTGAGCGTTTCTTATCTTTTTACAATCTTGGCATTTAAAATTTTTCTTGCTTCATGTACATCATCGCCATCAAAAGCATCTTTAGGTACAATAAAAAATGAGCGGCTGTTAAAATAAAGATGATAAAAATAAGGGCTCTCTATCCAGTTTACAAAATCTGTCCATGGCCAGCTACGGCCACCCCGTTCATTCTCAATCCTGAAAAATTCATTGCCCAGGATGGCTTTAAACCTGTCTTTAAAAGTTTCGGCTTTTTTATACACCATATATGGTAACAGGTACCAAAAAAGCACCATCAGTGTAATCCATAAAACCGAACTTATGAGAAATGCCAGCGGTGATACTTTTTTAAAATAGAACAACCCGGCCGATAAAATGGCAAAAACATTCACCAGTATCATCATCACTTTTATTTCCCGGCGGGAGATGAAATGATAACGCAATGCCTGTATCACTTTTTTCTTATCGTAAGTAAAAAATTCGGATGTCATGCGGCAAAGATAACGGCAAAACATAATTAAGTTATTTTTGAAACCATGTTAATACAAAACCGTGCAGGAAAAACATTTACCTGTAATGCTTTAATAAAGCTGTTGGCCTTTGCTATACTGCTGTTAACCCTTGTTTGCTGCAATAACAATACAGCCAACCGGCAAATTGAACGCTCATTTTATTTTTGGAAATCTGTTTTTACACTTTCTGATTACGAAAAGCAAATGCTTGATTCGTTACAGGTAAAAACTTTGTACATAAAATTTTTTGATGTGGATTGGGATGCAGAACGAAAAATTGCCGTGCCAGTTGCCAAAATCCGGTTTACCGATACAGCTTACCGCCATTACAAAATAATACCCACTGTTTTCATCACAAATGCCTGTATTCAAAAAATTGATTCAACACAAATACATGTACTTGCAAAAAATATTCAGCAGTTGCTTAATGAAATCATCAAAAGCAATACAATAAAAGATATTCCCGAATTTCAATTAGACTGCGACTGGACAGCTGCTACCAGGGAAAAATATTTTGCATTGCTAAATGATATACATGCACTAATGCCCAATGCCAAGTTATCTGCCACAATAAGATTGCACCAGTTGAAATATGTTGCAAAAACTGGTATACCGCCTGTAAGCAGAGGCTTACTAATGTGTTATAACATGGGCAACTTAAAAGACCCTGCTACAAAAAATTCTATTTTAGAAACCGCCGAACTGAAAAAATACATTGGCAGCCTTACCAATTACCCTTTACCGTTGGATATTGCCCTGCCATTATTTGATTGGAAAGTGCTTTACCGAAAAAATGTTTATACAGGCCTTATTCAAAACTTACCGGCAAGCGCATTCAATAATTCTTTCTGCAAAAAAAATGAAAACAGGTACCTTCTTTTAAAAGATACCTTGCTGCAAGGCTATAACCTGCTTAAAGGCGATATTATACGTGACGAGCAAAGCAGCTACAAAGAAATACTGTTAACCGAAGCCGCAATAAACGGGCAGTTGAAAAATACCGGGCTAAGGGTATCGCTCTACCATTTGGATTCTGTAATTTTAAGAAAATACACATATCATGAACTGGAAAGTATTTATAACAGCTTGCATTAGTTCGGCCATTGTTGCATTTCCTGCAAATATCATCGGTTGCGGCGCCGAGGCAGACCCTTACGATTATTACACTTCTTTCTTTCATCAAAACCTTCCCGAAGTAAACGGGTACAAACCTTTTTATTATACAGGCTATAGTTTTTTGTACGATGCTAATGAACCTGTATCTGCCACCGATATGTTTGCAAAAGAATGGGCAGCTTATTGCGGTGCTTCGGTAAAAACCAACGATGCAAAAATGCTGGTTACAAAATATGCATTAAAAGATTTGAATAACCTGTATTACCATCTTGAAAAACAACAGCCATTAAAGATACCCGACTCTGTAAAGCAAAACAGTATGACGGCATACTTTACTAAAAGCAATGACTTAGAAGCGTTGGGATATATTTTATATGCCAAACGGGTAGAGCCATACGTTGTTGGCGGCGATGGTGATTGGGAAGATTTGAAAAGAGACAGTCTTAAAATGGCAAAACTTATAAAAAACGGCGAGCAATTATATGCCGCAGCCAAAAAAGATTTTTTTAAAGCAAAATATGCTTACCAGGTTTTAAGGTTGGCACATTATAGCGGCAGATATAAAGATGTGATTGACTGGTATGATAATTATGAATCAAATATAAAAACCAGTAACCTTTTGCAACCTTTATGCCTGTCGTTAAAAGCTGGTGCTTTGTTCCGTACGGGAAAACAACCCGAAGCTGCTTACCTGTTTAGCAAAGCTTTTAGTGCAAGCGATGTTAAAAGAATTTCAAATTACCTGGGTTTTAACTGGGCGGTTGACTGGAAAGCCAACAGGCAACAGTACCTTAACCTTTGCAATGATAATAATGAAAAAGCAGCCATGCTTGCTTTGTTTGCATTAGGCAGCACCAATAACGACCTTGCCAACCTGCAAGAAATATACAAGCTTAACCCGGCTAGTCCCGAACTGGAAGTTTTGGTGGTAAGAGAAATAAATAAATTAGAAGAAAAATATTTTACGCCTGCTTTACAAAAAATAAGTGGCGGCAATTCATTATACTATATATGGACAGATAGTTCTACCGACAGTATTTTTAACGATGCAGAAAAAGAAGTGCAGCAACTGGCAGTTTTTTTACATGATGCTGCACAAAACAAACAGGTAAAAAATACCGGCTTGTTTGAAACAGCCGCCTGCTATGCATCTTACATGATTAAAGATTATACCACTGCCAATCAATATGCCGCTGCAGCCGAAAAAATGAACCTTACCCCAAAAGTAAAAGACCAGCTTTACCTTACTAAACTTTTAATCACCATTAGCCAGGCAGATAAGATGGATGCTGCATTTGAGGAAGCATTGTTACCATCATTGCAATGGCTTGAAGAAAAAGTGAAAAGCGAAAAACCTGTTACAATGGAATACTGGCAGATACAGCAATGGCGTAATATTTACCGTAACTTAATGAGCATAGTTGTTGCCAAGGGTTACCACCAGCAAGGCAACCTGGCTAAAGAAGCTTTAAGTATTGGTGCTGCCGATTTTATAATGAAAACAAACGAAGAAAATTATTATATCAAAGAAGGCGTTAATTTTTTAAGGAACAAAATGATGAGCGCCGACGTTGAAAAATTATATGCTTTGCTTGATAACAGGAACCCGTCAAAATTTGAGTATTATCTATTTAATCATAATTCAGTTACCAAAAAAGAGGTGATAGATTTTGCCGGCACTTCTTATTTAAGGGAATATGATTATGCCAAAGCTATCGATTGGTTTAAACGCTCAACAGAAAAAACGCAAATCAATAAAAACCCTTTTGCCGATTTACTGTACGACAGGGAAGAACAATTACCGTCAGAAAAAAAATTCAGCAGCAGCAAACTTGCTTTTGCACAGGAGATGCTGCAACTTGAAAAAGCTGCTACGCAACCTGCCACTGCCGCAAAAAGTTATTACAAAATGGCGTTGGGCTTGTACAATACCACTTATTACGGCCATACCTGGGAGTTGGTACAATATTACCGCAGTGGCAGCGATGGCTACCACATACCAAAAGATGCTACCGGTTTTGAAAAAGAATATTATGGCGCCTTTAAAGCACAGGCTTATTTTGAAAAAGCCATGCAAGCCTCTACCGACAAGAATTTTAAAGCACGCTGTTTATTTATGATGGCCAAATGTGCACAAAAACAAGTTCATCAGCCGCAGTATGATGAATACCAAACCAACTGGGACCAATATGATGAAGCATATAAAAATTATTGGCCACTTTTTAAAGAGAATAAATATTTTGCAACTTTTGTAAAAGATTATGGCGCCACCCCATTTTATAAAGAGGCTTATAACAGTTGCAGTTATTTGAGGGATTTTGTGAAAAAGAAATAAAAGGGTTTTTATTTTTCAGGTTTGTATCATAAAATCTTTACAGGTTGCATACAGGTATGCCGTACAAGTGAGTGACACAACGATGATGCCCAATGAACCGATGCCGGTAACATCATTTTTATTATTGGTTTGAAAAGCCATATTTTTTGGCAACGCAAATAAAAACGCCACTCAACCGAGTGGCGCCTTTGTATGTTCGTGCTTAATGAAACATCATTTTTGTTGGGTGGCTTAGCTGCACCCCATGCTATTGCCGCAGTTTAAACACTTGTAGCAAGTACCGCTGCGTACTGTTATATGGCCACAGGTGTTGCAGGCCGGTGCATCGCTTTGCATGCTTTTGGCGGCTGCGTTCACTGCATCCATGCCATCATTTTTTTTATGCGCTGTGCGGTGATGCGCTTTTGCAGGCGCTGTTTCGGCCGGCGCTTTAGCGCCGCCAATTACCCTTACTTCGCTTAGCTCGGGCTTGCGCTCGCCAATGGTAGGTGTGCTTTCATCCCACTCTTCGTTGCCCAGGTTTTGCACTTCGGGTTTATCCAGTACATGAACCAAATCGTTGCGGCCTAAATATTCGTACGCCAGTGAGCGGAACATGAAATCGACAATGGAAGTGGTTGATTTAATATTGGGATGTTCAACCATACCACTTGGTTCAAAACGGGTGAACACAAATTTTTCTACATACTCTTCTAAAGGCACGCCATATTGCAAGCCTATAGAAATAGCAATGGCAAAACAGTTAAGCATACTACGCATGGTGGCGCCTTCTTTTGCCATATCAATAAATATTTCTCCCAGGGTACCATCACTGTATTCGCCGGTGCGTAAAAAAAGTGTTTGGCCGTTTATTTTTGCTTTTTGGTTAAAGCCCCTGCGTTTGGCTGGCAGCGATCTTCTTTCTACAATCATGGCCAACTGCCGCTTTAATGTTGTATCGGCGCTGTTTTGTACACGCTTGTTCATTTCATCAAGCAGTTCATCAATGGTTAGTTTGCCCATATCCACCATGGTTGAAATATCGGCTGCCAGCGATGCTGCTGTTTCTTCGCTTACTGCATCGCTTAGTTTCTTTTTCTTATCGCTTTTATTGCTTAATGGCTGTGATAATTTAGAACCATCACGATACAAGGCGCAGGCTTTTAAGCCAAGCTCCCAGCTTAACCTGTACGAGTCGGCAATATCTTCTTTTGTGGCTTCGTTGGGTAGGTTAATGGTTTTAGAGATAGCGCCGCTTAAGAAAGGCTGTGCAGCACCCATCATGCGTATATGCCCGTGTGCATGTATGTAGCGTTGGCCAAGCTGTCCGCATTTGTTGGCGCAATCAAACACCGGAAGGTGTTCTTCCTTTAAGTAAGGGGCGCCTTCCACCGTCATAGTGCCGCATGCATAAATATTGGCAGCTTCTATCTCTTCATCGGTAAACCCAAGCGCTTCCAGCAGGCTCCACGAAAAATCGTTGTATTGCTCCGGCTTAAAACCTAAACGCTCTAAGCAGGTTTGGCCAAGGGTACTTGTGTTGAAAACAAAACTTATTTCAAAAGCTGCACCCAGGGCTTTGTTCAGCTTATCAATATCTTCCTGTATAAAACCTTTTTCTAAAAGCGTTTTGGTATTAATGTATGGCGCTTTATCAAGCGATGCATGTCCTTTTGCATAAGCAACAATTTCCTCTATTTCGCTTTCGTTGTATTTTAAATTACGTAATGCCTGCGGCACACTTTGGTTGATGATTTTAAAATATCCGCCGCCGCTTAATTTTTTAAATTTAACAAGTGCAAAATCAGGCTCTACACCGGTGGTATCGCAATCCATCACCAGGCCAATGGTACCTGTGGGTGCTATAACGGTTGTTTGTGCATTGCGGTAGCCATATTTTTCGCCCATCTGCACGGCATCGTCCCATGCTTTTGTTGCTGCCTTTAATAAATAATCGGGACAATATTTTGCATTGATACCCTGTGGTTTTATTTCGATGCCTTCGTAAGCATCGGCTGCATCATAAGCTGCTGCACGGTGGTTACGCATCACCCTTAACATGTGTTCTTTATTTTCTTCGTATTTATCAAATGCACCAAGTATGCTGGCAAGTTCTGCAGATGTTTTATAAGCAACACCCGTCATGATAGCTGTAATAGCGCCTGCCATCCCTCTTGCTTCTTCACTATCGTAAGGGATTCCGCTCACCATCAGCATAGAGCCAAGATTGGCAAAGCCTAAACCTAATGTACGGTAATCATAAGAAAGCTGTGCCACTTCTTTTGATGGAAACTGTGCCATCAATACAGATATCTCTAACACAACTGTCCAAAGGCGGCAGGTATGTTCAAAGCCGGCTACATTAAATGTATTGTTTTGCTCATCAAAAAACCTGCGCAGGTTTACGCTTGCAAGGTTGCAGGCTGTATTATCTAAAAACATGTATTCGCTGCAGGGGTTTGATGCCCTGATGGGGCCCCCCTGCGGGCAGGTATGCCATTCGTTGATGGTGGTATCGTATTGTGTTCCGGGGTCGGCACAGCGCCATGCGGCATAAGTAATGTCTTCCCATAATTTTTTCGCCTGCACTTTTTTCATCACCCTTCCATCGCTTCTTCCTTTTAGTTCCCACTCGCCATCTTCATCTAATATTTTAAAAAACTCATTGGGTATGCGTATAGAGTTGTTGCTGTTTTGCCCGCTCACTGTACGGTAAGCTTCGCCTTCATAATCGCTGGGATATCCTGCTGCAATCAATGCAGCCACTTTATCCTCTTCCTCTACTTTCCAATTAATAAATTTTTCAATTTCGGGATGATCAAGATCAAGGCAAACCATCTTGGCTGCTCTTCTTGTAGTGCCGCCACTTTTGATGGCGCCTGCTGCACGGTCGCCTATTTTTAAAAAACTCATCAGCCCGCTTGATGTACCGCCACCACTTAATTTTTCGCCTTCGCCACGTATGCTGCTAAAGTTGGTGCCTACGCCGCTGCCATATTTAAAAATCCTTGCTTCCCTTACCCAAAGATCCATAATGCCACCTTCGTTTACCAGGTCGTCGTTAACACTTAATATGAAACAAGCATGCGGCTGAGGGCGCTCATAAGCATTCTGCGATTTTTTTAACTGTCCGTCTTTTGCATCCACATAATAATGCCCTTGTGGTTTACCGGTAATACCATATACTTCGTGCAGGCCGGTATTAAACCATTGCGGACTGTTAGGCACGCATGCCTGGTTTAAGATAGAGTAAATTAACTCATCGTAAAATATTTGTGCATCATTAGTAGTTGCAAAATAATCATACCGTTCGCCCCACACTCGCCAGCAATGTGCCAAACGATGAGCCACTTGTTTTACGGTTGTTTCACGCCCGGTGGTACCATCTTCTTTGGGTACACCTGCTTTCCTGAAATATTTTTGTGCCAGGATATCGGTAGCAATCTGGCTCCATTGTTTTGGAACCTCTACATTATCCATCTGGAAAACAACTTCGCCAGTAGGATTTTTAATTATTGAAGTACGATAATCATATTCGAACATATCAAACGGACTAACGCCATCCTTAGTAAATTGCCGGGAAAACCGGAGCCCCTTTTCTGATTGTGGTTTCTTTGACATAATAAATATAACAGCTTAGTTAGTTGGGTTAAGTAATTGTTAGGCAAACGAAAGTATTTGTATTGCATGAAGAAACAAACCCTTAAATATTAACAGGTGTGGAAAAAAACGGTGGATAATTTTGGAGAGCCAAACGGGTATTGCATTTGCTAACTTTTCCCCAAATAATTAATAAAATGTTTGTTTAAATTCTTGGAAATTTCACTAAATATTCAATAGGTTGATTTTACTGAATTTTAGAGTTTGGTTTTAAAAATGTGATACTAAATTTATTTTTTACGCACATGTATTATGATTATAAACCTGCCGGTTTTTTGAAAAGGATTTTTATCAAATTACAAGTATTATTATGCAGTTTATTTCAAAGTAATTTTATGTAAAAGCGTTTATGCGTAGTTTACAATTATTGAATAAATATAAGAGTAAGAAGAAAATTTTTATACGCAAAAAGATTCCTTCTACTGTAATTTTGAATCGGTAAAAGTTTATTTATAAACAATACAAACCATAAAGTTTTTAAAATGTATTTTTATAAAGTTATTTTATAAATTATAGGTTTACCATTTGATATTAACAACAAAAAAATAATGAAAGCAGTAATTCAAAGAGTAACTCATGCATCTGTAACCATTGAGGGCAGTGTGTTTGCAAAGATTGCTAATGGCTTACTTGTTTTGATTGGTATGGAAGATGCAGATACTGATGAAGACATTGAATGGTTAAGCAACAAGATTGTAAACCTTAGGATTTTTGATGATGAAAACAATGTTCCCAACAAATCGGTAAAAGAAATAAATGGCGATATTTTATTGGTAAGCCAGTTTACTTTACTTGCTTCTACCAAAAAAGGAAACCGTCCATCATATATAAAAGCAAGCAAGCCTCATGTAGCCATACCGTTGTATGAAATAATGATTGCACAATTACAAATTGATTTGGGTAAGTATATTTATACCGGTATGTTTGGCGCCGATATGAAAGTGCAGTTATTGAATGACGGGCCTATAACGATAGTGATTGATACTAAAAACAAAGAGTAGATTTTCAATTTTTCAATAACAGAAAAAAATACTGTACTTATAATTATTTAATTTTTTATTTACACATTGCTATATGAAAGAAATGACAATTAAACAAGCACAGGCCGATGTGGACGAATGGATAAAAACAGTGGGTGTAAAATATTTTAGTGCACTTACCAACCTGGGCATATTGATGGAAGAAGTGGGCGAATTAAGCAGGTTAATGGTGCGTACATATGGCGACCAGTCTTTTAAAAAAACTGACGAAGGAAAAGAGATAGCCGATGAAATGGCTGATGTATTTTGGGTGCTGCTTTGCCTTGCCAACCAAACCGGTGTTGATTTAACTGATGCACTTGAAAAAAATTTTGAAAAAAAGAATGCAAGGGACAAAGAAAGGCACCGCCAAAATAAGAAACTTGAATAAAATAATTAAAGTACAGGCAATCTTTTCATCAAATTTTATGCATACAGATGCTTTACAATAATTGCCAATAATGCCTAAATTTGCGCCCTATGGCAAATGAAGCAAACAATTTCGCAGAACTGGTTTCCCATTGTAAGGAATATGGTTATATTTTTCAATCATCTGAGATATATGATGGCCTTGCTGCCGTGTACGACTATGGCCAAAACGGGGCACAGTTAAAAAAGAATATACGTGATGAATGGTGGAAAAGCATGACCCAACTGCACGAAAATATAGTGGGTATAGATGCCGCCATTTTTATGCACCCTACCACCTGGAAAGCAAGCGGCCACGTTGATAATTTCAGCGACCCCATGATTGATAACAAAGACAGCAAAAAAAGATACCGTGTTGACCATTTGATTGAAGGCTTTGCCGATGAGTTAAAAGCAAAAGGTGAAAAAGAAGCCAAAGAAGCCGATGAAATTTTAGCCGCCATGGATGCATTGCTGGCAAAAGATGATTATGCCGGTTTAAAAAAATTGATTGAAGACAATAAGATAACTTGTTCGGTTAGTAAAACATGCAACTGGACAGATGTGCGCCTGTTTAACCTGATGTTTAAAACAGAGTTTGGCGCTGTGGCTGCTGAAAACCCCGATGAAAATATTGTTTACCTGCGCCCCGAAACCGCACAAGGTATTTTTGTAAATTTTTTGAATGTACAAAAAACCGGCAGGATGAAGATTCCGTTTGGCATTGCACAAACCGGTAAAGCTTTCCGTAACGAAATTGTAGCCCGCCAATTTATTTTTCGTATGCGTGAATTTGAACAGATGGAGATGCAGTTTTTTGTTAGGCCCGGCACGCAAATGGATTGGTACAATTACTGGAAAGAAGAAAGAAAAAAATGGCACGAAAGCATCGGCATACCAGCAGGTAAACTGCGTTACCATAATCATGTAAAACTGGCGCACTATGCAGATGCAGCGCTTGATATTGAATTTGAATTTCCTTTTGGATGGAAAGAACTGGAAGGTATTCACAGCCGCACCGACTTTGATTTAAAACAACACCAGGAATACAGCAAAAAGAAAATACAGTATTTTGATAACGACCTTAAAGAAGACGGAAAACCTTATGGCAATTATACACCGTACGTGGTAGAAACATCTGTTGGATTAGACAGGCTTTTTTTAACTATACTGAGCCTTGCGTATGCAGAAGAAAAATGGACAAAAGAAGATGGCAGCGAAGACAGTCGTGTGGTTTTACGCATACCAGCAAAAATTGCACCTACCAAACTGGCCATTCTTCCGCTGGTAAAAAAAGATGGCCTGCCCGAAATTGCAAAAGAGCTGATGAACCAATGCAAAACTGCTTTTCATTGTTTTTATGAAGAGAAAGATGCCATTGGTAAACGATACCGCAGGATGGATGCAATAGGTACACCCTTTTGTGTAACCATCGATCATCAAACAAAGGAAGACAATACAGTTACTATACGCTATCGCGACAGCATGCAACAGGAAAGGGTTACATTGGATGAAGTGAAGAACCTGGTGCAGAAAAATATCAGTTAAACTTATCCCTTCATAATTTTTAAAAAAGGTTGTGGCTAAATTGGCTGCAACCTTTTTTTGCAAACATGTGTTGATATTTTTCTTAAAAGCTATCAGCTATATCTTCATTTGCCTGTAAACAGGTTACTATAAAAATTACATGCGGCTGTATTATTTACCACATCAATTTTACTTACATTTAAGTTCTAAAAAAAACGATTGCATGAAATCTGATTACGAAATTGCCAATGAAAATATCATGTTGCCCATTACAAGCGTTGCTACAGAAATGGGAATACCAAATGATATGCTTGTTCCTTACGGCCATTATAAAGCCAAAATAAAAATCACTGAATTTGATAACCAAAAAATTGCTAAGTCAAAACTTATACTGGTAACTGCCATTACACCCAATAAAGCCGGCGTAGGTAAAACAACCACATCTGTTGGGCTGGCTGATGGCCTTCATAAACTTAACAAGAAAGTTGTACTGGCTTTACGGGAACCCTCGCTGGGCCCATGTTTTGGCATGAAAGGCGGCGCTGCCGGTGGTGGCTTTTCGCAAGTGGTGCCTATGGAAGATATCAACCTGCATTTTACCGGCGATTTTCATGCCATCACTGCAGCTAACAATACATTGTCATCGCTCATTGATAATTTCCGTTTTTTCAACCGTGGAAAGCCCGATGGTGTAAAGACTGTTTTAATGAAACGCTGCCTGGATGTAAATGACCGTTCGCTGAGAAATATTGTAACGGCATTGCATGGCCCTAATAACGGTATTACCACCGAAACAGGTTTTGTAATTACATCGGCAAGCGAATTGATGGCGGTATTATGTTTATCAGAAAATTTAGAAGACCTGCGCAACAGGATTGATAACATGCTGCTCGGTTTCACTTTTGCAGGCGATCCGTTTACAACAAAAGACCTGGGTGTTACCGGTGCAATAACTGCTTTATTAAAAGATGCCATACTGCCCAACCTGGTGCAAACGCTTGAGCATACGCCTGCACTTATTCATGGCGGGCCTTTTGCAAATATTGCCCATGGCTGCAATTCGCTGATGGCCACAAAAACTGCTATGCAGTTTGGCGATTACGTGGTAACCGAAGCCGGTTTTGCAAGTGACCTGGGCGCAGAAAAATTCTTCAACATCAAATGCCGCAAAGCAGGTTTGCAACCGACTATGAGTGTGTTGGTAGCTACGCTGCAGGCATTAAAACTTAATGGCGGTTCTACCGAGGCAGAGATGAAATTACCCGATATGGTAAAACTGAAAGAAGGTTTAAGAAATCTTCAAAAACATATTTCTATCTTAAAAACGTTCGGACAAAAAGTATTGGTGGTGATTAACCGTTTTGGTTTTGATGATGCAAAGGAATTAGAATTTATGAGAGAATGGTGTGGCCAAAATGATGCAGCATTTGCCATTAATGATGCTTTCTCGCTTGGTGGCGATGGCGCTGTAGAAATGGCACAGGCAGTTGTTGATATTTGCGAAAACCCATCTGCACCATTACAATTTACATACAACCTGGAAGATGATATTGAAACCAAGTTGAACAAGATTGTACAAAAAATATATGGAGGCACCGGCGTAGTACTTTATAAAAAAGCAAAAGACATCATTGCAAAGATTGAAAATCTTGGGTTGGGCCACTTGCCGGTTTGTATGGCAAAAACACAATACTCGTTTACCGATAATCTTGCTACAAGTGGCCTTGATGGCGGCTTTAGTATTGATGTGGAAGATATCGTAATTAACAAGGGCGCCGGTTTTATTGTTGCAGTATGTGGCGAGATGATGCGTATGCCGGGATTACCCAAAAACCCACAGGCAAAAAATATTGATGTGGTGGATGGTAAAATCATCGGCCTAAGCTGATGATGCAATTATAAGCCTTCGTAATAAGGTATCTCATCGTGGCTGATACTTTCACGCTGCAGCCAGTAAGCAAGCGTAACCACATGCCCATCGGGTGTTTTAAGCAAGCGGCCAAAAATTGCATTGATGGTATTAAAGGTATAATCAGTAACGCCAACTGTAAATGTTTCGGGTGTTGGCGCTGTTGGCGCTGCTGCTGTATTATTTTCTTCGCCTTCAACAGGTTTGGGTGCAGGTGCAGCTTTTGGTGGCGGTGATGGAACAACTACTACTGTAAACCCGTTATACTCCAGTAATTTTTTTAAAAAATCAACTCTTTGTGGCAATACATTTTTTTCTACAATGCCGCATTTAACACCATCCAGTTCGTCAAACTCATGATTTTTATTAATGGCCATCTGTACAAATTTGTTTTTATAATCCAGTGAAATGTTTCCTGCATTCACCAATAATCTTCTATGCCAAACTTTCTATATAATCGTAAATCCAACTTAACAAACCAATCAATACAATACCGGCGCTGCAAAAAACAAGTGCCAGTTTAGTTGATGGTTCGATGGTAATTTTTTCTATTGGATTTTCATTCTTCTCCATAAATACTGCACGTATCACCCGTAAATAATAATACAACGATATAATCATATTAAGTGCGGCGATGATGATGAACAGGTAACTTCCTTTTGATGCGCCTGCCGTAAGCAGGAAAAGTTTTCCAAAAAAACCTGCTGTTGGCGGTATGCCTGCCAGCGAAAACAATGCCAGCGCCAGCACCCAGCTTAAGAAAGGATTGGTTTTATACATTCCCCTGTAATCGTCAATTTCTTCTGCATCTGTTTTTGAAGCTATAGCATCGGCCACAGCAAATGCCGCCAGGTTTGAAAACACATACACTAAAATAAAAAACACAACCGATGATGTGCCTTGTATAGAACTGCCGCTGATGCCCACCAATATAAAACCAACCTGTGCAATGGATGAAAATGCAAGAAAGCGTTTTATATTTTGCTGCCGCAAAGCAAACAGGTTGCCAATTACCATAGTAGCAATGGAAACAATTACCAGTAAATTGTACCAAAGCATTTGCAAGGGCAAAAACACTTTGTATAATACCGATAGGAAAATAAATGCAACTGTACCTTTTGATACCACCGACAAAAAAGAAGTGGCAGCCATGGGCGAACCTTCGTACACATCGGCCGTCCATAAATGAAAAGGTACGATGGATAATTTAAAGGCAAATGCTGAAAAGAAAAATATAAACGCTAAAACTTCCAGTGTGCTTCCATGAAGCTGCAAAGGAATTTCAGTAAAACTGATAGTGCCTGTAGCGCCATAAATTAATGAGATGCCAAATAACATGATACCTGATGAGAAGGCTGAAGAAAGAATCATTTTCATAGCACCTTCCGAGGATCGTTTTTTATCAAGGTCGAAGTTGGCCATGGCTGCCACGGGAATGGTTGCCAGTTCAAGCGATAAGAAGAACATCAACAAATTACCACTTGATATTAAAAAGAACATGCCCAGCAATGCCGCTAACATCAGTATAAAAAATTCGGGCATGTGCTGCGATTTTTTAAACCAATTGGCAAACAACAACGAGATGAGATAAACGGCCAGGTTTAAAATATTTTTTTGTAGCACAATTAATCCCGAAGTAAGGTACATACCATCAAATAAAGAACCCGGTTTATTAAAAAAGAAACCGGTTAAGAAATTCAGCAATAATAAAACCTGTATCAATAATAACAAACGTTCATTTCCCATCCCTTTGCCAATTTTAATAAACAGCAACAGGAAAATGATACCGGTTAATGCCAGTTCGGGTTTCATCAATGTTAAAAAATCGTTCATTCAAATATTTTAGTTACTGCATTTTTTGCATAATTATTTCGGCGCCGGGGCTAACCAGGTTGATTAACCAGTTAGGCGCAAGGCCCACAGCCAGTATCGCCGCCAGTAAAATGATGGCGGCCAGTTTTTCATTCCAGGCAGCATCTTTCAACTGATCAAAACTTTCAGTTAAAGGGCCCATTGCTATTTTTGTTACTGCACGTAAAATATAAACGGCTGTTACCACAATTGAGAGGCATGCCAATACAGTTGCTGTTCTGCTAAATGTATCGGGATGTTGCCAGGAGCCCACGAACACCGTCATCTCTGCAACAAAACCACTAAGGCCTGGCAAGCCAAGCGAACATAATCCCACAATAAATAAAAGTGTAATTACAAACGGCATCTTTTTTAATAGCCCACTCATTTCTCGTACCTGCCGGGTGTGGGTGCGTTCGTATATCATTCCTATAATGGCAAAGAAAAGCGCTGTCATTAAACCATGTGATACCATTTGCAACACAGCGCCGGTTATGGCTGTTTTGGTAAGCATGCCAATACCCAATAAAACAAAACCGCAATGACTTATAGAAGAATATGCGTTGATGTATTTCAAATCTTTCTGCATCATGGTGGCGAAGGCGCCATATAAAATTGCAATAACCGATAACACGATGATGATGGTTGCATATTCTTTTGCAGCCTGCGGCATAAGAAAGGTAGCAATACGTAAACAACCATAACCGCCTAACTTCATAGAAATACCTGCCAGGAACATAGACCCTGCTGTTGGCGCCGATGAATGCCCATCGGGTACCCAAGTATGAAAGGGAAACAATGCAGTGAACACACCAAAACCAACAAACAATAAAGGGAAGCAAATCATTTGAGTTTGTACAGGAATTTGCAGTTGTGCTAATTTCAATAAATCAAAACTGTGTACGCCTCCTGAAAAATATGTACCCAGCAATCCAACCAACACCAATGCCGATCCTCCCATCAGCATCAGCGCAAGTTTGTTGGCGCTGTATTCTTTTTTTCCGCTTCCCCAAATCCCTATCAAAAGATATTTGGGTATTACGGCAATCTCTAAAAAGAAAAAAAGGATGAACAAATCAAGCGAAATAAAAAAACCATAAGCGCCCAGGCTTAATAAAATGAGCATGAAGAAAAACTCTTTCGTCATCTTGGTTACATTCCACGAAACCAGCACACCGGCAATAACAACAAATGCCGTTAATAAAATCATTGCAACAGAAATACCATCAACTCCCAAATGAAAACTAATACCCCAGGAAGGGAACCAATTATAAGTTGTTTCAAATAACATTTGTGCTGTATTGCCTTCAATCCTTTGTTGATGGAAAGTATACAACAATACAAAAGCCAGTATTAGCTGCAATGCCGAACCCGCCAATGCCACCCATTTTACCTGAGCGGCATTACGCAGCAGCAATAACAATATTGCAGTTAGTAATGGTATTAATATCAATAACGATAAATTCATTCTTATAATTTTGAATGATGAGTTTTGAATGATGAACAACCATTTTTATCATTCATCTTTCCGCATTCATCATTTCCATATATAAATAAATAACAAAGCCAACCCTATCGCTCCTGCCAAAAAATAAATAGCATAGGATTGCACTTTGCCCGACTGAAACTTTTTAATAGTTGCTGAAAAATCCTCGGTACCATTACCTGTTGCATTCACCAATCCATCTACAATATATTTATCAAACCATGCCGCAGGCCTGCCTATTAAATTGAAAATAATTTTTTTAGTGATAAAGTGATAAACCTCATCTATATAAAATTTATGATAAGCTGCTTTGTAAAAACCTTTTAACGATGCAGCCAATTTTTGCGGCATGGCATTTTGTTTTTTATACAAACGCATGGCAATAAAAATACCAGCCAGGCATAATGCAACCGGTGCAATGGAAAATTGAAGATGAAAACCGGTGTCCAGCCTTGTTCCATCCGAACTTACAAAATGCCCAAATGGTATAAACCCTGCAACAGCAGCGCCAATGGCTAAAAGCACCAATGGCATCATCATACTTAATCCGCCTTCGCCATGATGCTCGCCATGTGGATGATGTTCTTTGTTCCAAAAAATTTGGAAATATAAACGGAACATATAAAAAGCTGTTAGCGCCGATATGATTAATGCTATCCAATAGATGCTTTGGTTGTGCTGATAAGCTGCCAGTAATATTTCTTCCTTACTAAAGAATCCTGCAAACGGCGGTACACCGGCAATGGCCAAACAGCCAATTAAAAAAGTAAGATGTGTGATGGGCATTAATTTTCTTAAGCCGCCCATGTCTTTCATTTCGTTGCTATGCACAAAATGAATAACAGCGCCTGCACCTAAGAACAATAAAGCCTTAAACATGGCATGTGTAAACAGGTGAAACATTGATGCGGTATAACCCAAACCATTTTCGCCACCATATTTTGATACGCCAAGCGCAAACATCATATAGCCAATCTGGCTCATGGTAGAATAAGCCAACACCCGTTTGATATCGGTTTGTGTGCATGCAATAACAGCAGCGAATAACGCTGAGAATGCACCAACATAAGCTACTAGATTTAATGCAGATGGTACAACTATTGCAAACACGGGAAACAACCTTGCCACCAGGAATACACCAGCCACCACCATGGTTGCTGCATGTATCAATGCCGAAACCGGCGTAGGGCCTTCCATGGCATCGGGCAACCAAATATGTAATGGAAACATGGCGCTTTTTCCTGCTGCGCCAATGAAGACTAAAACCAATCCCCAGGTTAATGCCGATATGCCGAGAAAAGATGCTGCTATTGCATTTTTATATTCATTGGTTTGGGGTGATGTTAATGTTGCAATGAGAGTATTAAAATCTAATGTACCCGAACTGTAAGAAAGAACGAGTATGCCAATTAAAAAGCCAACATCGGCAAACCTTGTTACGATAAATGCTTTTTTACAAGCAGCAACAGCCGATGGTTTATCATAATGATAACCTATGAGCAGGAATGATGAAACACCTACCAGTTCCCAAAAAAAGTAAATCTGGAAAATGTTGGATGAAACAACCAAACCCAACATAGAGAAAGTGAACAATCCCAAAAAAGCATAGTATGTAGGAAACCTTTCATCGCCTTTCATATAACCAAGGCTGAATACATGCACCATCAGCGAAACAAAAGTTACTACCACCAGCATCATCACCGAAATAGGATCGATGATGATACCCATATCAATTGAAAGGCCCGGGCTAAACTGCAGCCAGGTATATTTAAGTGGAACCAGTTTTTGATAAACACCTCCGGTTTTTCCGTACTTAAAAAAATAACCATAGGCTGTATAAAAGGCAAGCGCTGTTGATAATAATAAGAGCGACGTTGCAATTACACCCGAAGTGTTGCGGAAAAATTTTCGTCCATAAATGCCAAGCATTACAAAGCCTGCCAGTGGCAGCAAGATGATAAGCAGTATTAAAGTTGTGTTTGGCATCAGTATCTTAATTCTTCGGCTTGTTCTACATCAATTGATTTATGGCTCCTGTATAAGTTGATGATGATTGCGATGGCAACGGCTGCTTCGGCGGCGGCAATTGCAATAATGAAAATGCTGAAGAACAGGCCATCCATTTTATCGAACCACAGGTATTTGTTGAAGGCGATAAAATTCAGGTTCACACTGTTTAAGATGAGTTCTACACTCATTAACATAGTAACCAGGTTGCGCCGTGTAAAAAAACCATACACGCCGATAAAGAAAAGCGCAGCGCTGATGAAAAGTATATGATATAATCCGGGCTGTATCATGCTGTTTCGGTTTTTGATTTTAAAGCGATGACGATACAACCTACCAGGGCAGCCAGCAACAGGATGCTTACAATTTCAAAAGGCAATGCATAACCGCCATTATCAACCCCAAGCATTTGTTTACCAATATTGGCAACGGTAGGCTCAACGGGCTTTCCATCGGTAATTACAAATTCGTATTGTGCCAATTGAACAAGCGCAAGCGCCAATCCGCAAAAAACAGCCAGCATAGAATACAACTGCCTGCCTAAATTTTGTTTGGGTAATTTTTCACCTGCCTGTTGTGTAAGAAAGATGGAGAAGATGATAAGCACCACGATGCCGCCAACATACACCACAATTTGTACGGCAGCAATAAATTGGTACTGCAGCCAAAAATAAATACCGGCAATGCCAATAAGGCAAAACAATAAATAGATGGCAGCCCTGAAAATCATACGTGTTGTTACGGCAAGCAACCCACTCACTAATGTAAGTGCAGCCAGTAAATAAAATATGATGGTTGCTCCTGTCATGTTTATTCTACTCCGTCCCTTATTTTGGAGCCGGGTTTATTTAAAATTTTGGTTAATTCTTTCCTGTCGAAAACACTGTGTTCAAATGTTTGATCCATCTTGATGGCATCGGTTGGGCAGGCAATGATACATAAGTTGCACATGGTACACAGCTCAAGGTGGTACACAAACTTATCAAGCGCTTTTTTCTTTTTGCCTTCGGCCGTAATGTCAAATTTGGTTACAATTTTTATTGTTGCATTGGGGCAAGCCAGTTCGCAGGCTGTACAGCCGGTGCAGGCATGTTCGTTATTCTCATCATGTATAAGTACTACCTCGCCTTTAAATCTTTCGGGCAGGTTTAATGTTTCTTTGTTATCGGGATACTGTTGCGTGATGATTTCTTTGTGGTGTGTAAAATAATAACCAGTACGGCGCATGCCAACCAGTAAAGATTTTACTCCTTTAAAAATATTTTTTATGTAATTAACTATAAACATTTACCTGTTTTAAAAATGCCATCCCAATATAGCAATAACAGTAACCAATAATAAATTTATCATGCTTATGGGTAATAAATATTTCCATTCTAAATTTAATAACTGATCAATCCTCAGCCGGGGAAATGTCCACCTGAACCACATAATTAAAAAAATAAGGAAAAAAGTTTTTCCAAAAAACCAGATACTGCTCGGTATATAATCCATCACACGATTAAAACTTTCCCATTGCCCGATATGGAAAGGCATCCATCCGCCTAAAAACAAAGTTGCGCCAATGGCACAAACGATAAATACATTTACATACTCGGCTAAAAAGAACAGGGCGAATTTCATGCCCGAATATTCGGTATGGAAACCGGCGGTTAATTCCGATTCTGCTTCTGCCAAATCAAAGGGCGCCCTGTTAGTTTCGGCAGTAACAGCAATGATGAAAATTACAAAGGATATAATGGCCGGTATATGTCCTTTAAAAATCCACCAGCCATCGGCCTGCGAATAAATGATGTCGGGTATATTTAAACTGCCGCATAATACAACAATGGTTAAGATGGATAAGCCTGCCGACAGTTCGTAACTCACAATTTGTGCGCCACTACGCATGGCGCCCATCAGCGAATATTTATTATTGCTTGCCCAGCCTGCCATTAAAATACTTATAACCATAACAGATGATACTGCAGATATATACAGCACACCAATATTTAAATTCCATAATTGAAAATCTTTTGCAAATGCTATTGGCGCCATTAGCAACATACCAATAACCAAAGCAAGTACAGGCGCCAGGTTAAAAAGTATTTTATCGGCGCCTGCGGGAGTTAATCCTTCTTTTACCAGCAATTTCAATGTATCGGCAAGTGTTTGTAAAATTCCTTTTGGCCCCACACGGTTTGGCCCAAGCCGTATCTGCATCCATGCCGACACTTTCCTCTCCATCAACACCAATACCAATCCCAATATGGCAAACAGGCTGATGACTGCTATTCCAGCAATCAGCATCTGCATAACCAACGACCATGTTGCACTGAAAGTTTGGTTCAGCCAGTTTTGAATACTATCAGCTATGTTAGAAAAGCTCCACATAAAAAAACTTTATTAATTATGAATTTTGAATTAAGAATTATGAATTCAAAAATCATCGTTTACTATTTACTGTTTACTATTTACTGTTTACCATTTACTGTTTACTATTTACCATTTACTGTTTACCATTCATCATCCAACATTCAGCATTCATAACTCAACATTCAAAATTCAACATTCATCATCCAACATTCAACATTCATAATTCTTAATTCAAAATTCATAATTCAACGATCAATATCCGGTATCACCAAATCCAATGTTCCCATCATGGCTACCAAATCTCCCAGCTTGCTTCCTTTTGCCATATGGTTTAAAGCCGATAGGTTTGAAAAACCCGGCGAGCGAAATTTAATGCGGTGTGGTGTAGTTCCGCCTTCGCTTACAATGTACACACCAAATTCTCCCCTTGCTGTTTCTACTCTTTGATAAAATTCTCCTTTTGGTAATTTTAAAACGGCTTTTGTTTTTGCCTGGTAATCGCCTTCGGGAATATTATCAATCAACTGTTCAATAATTGAAATGGATTGATGCAATTCTTTTATACGCACCATATATCTTGCAAGTGAATCGCCGGCGGTTTCAATCACTTCATCAAACTGTACTTTATCATAAGCATCATAAGGATATAATTTCCTGATATCGCAGGATACGCCGCTCCCCCTGCCCACCGGGCCTGTGCAGCCATACGATATTGCATCTTCCTTTGATAACACACCAATATCTTTCATGCGGTTTTGAAAAATAATATTCCCGGTAAGCAGTTCTTCATATTCGTGTACTTTTAACCGGAACAATTTTATAAACTCCTTTACTTTTTTTTGAAAATTTGGATGCAGTTCCTGCATTACGCCGCCAGGCACCATATAGTTCATGGTTAATCTTGCGCCGCAGGTTTCTTCCATAATATCATTAATGGTTTCTCTTTCTCTGAAAGCATGAAAAAAAGGAGTAAATGCGCCAATATCCATTGCCATAGCGCCCCACCATAATTCGTGCGATGCAATCCTTGTCAGTTCGGCCATCAGCACCCGTATCACTTTTGCCCTATCAGGCACTTCTATCTGCAAACCTTTTTCTACCACAAGTGCACAAGCCTGGTTATTGATATGTGCCGATAAATAATCCATACGGCTGGTTACATAAATAAATTGCCGGTAGGTTAGGCTTTCGCACATTTTTTCGATGGAGCGGTGTATATAACCCAGGTGCGGTTCCAGTTTTTTGATAGTTTCTCCATTTAAAGTAATAACCAGGTGCAATACGCCATGTGTTGCAGGATGCTGTGGCCCTACATTGATGATGAGATCGCCTTCGGTGGTGGTGCCTATTTCTTCAAACATATCAGAGCTTGATCATATTAATGGGATCTTCAAAATCTTTTCTCAATGGATTTTTTCCTTCCCAACCATCGGGTAAAATCAATAACCGCAGGTCGGGATGGTTTAAAAAATTTACGCCAAACATTTCGTACACTTCCCTTTCGTGAAATTCTGCTGTCTTCCAAATATGAGAAACGGTTTCTATTTCGGGTTTTATTGAATCTACATTTGCACGTACAACAATATTGTGCCTGTATATTGTTGAGGTAAGATGGTAAACCATGCTGAGGTTTGCCTTGTTATCGATACAGGTAAGGCAAAAAAGATAATCGAACAAAAGGCTTTCATCATGCCTTAGTTGATTTGCAAAAGCCGGCCAGTTATTTGCTTCGATGGAAATATTAAGCCACTCGCCTGTTTCATCAAAAGTGGCAGTTGTAAGCAGTTGTGTTATTTTTTCCTTCAATGCTTCGTTACTCATGTTGATTCTTTGCCGGCCCTAATTTGTTCTCTTGTTTTACCGGCTTTTATTTTTTGCTGTAAACTTATCAATGCATGTAATAAGGCTTCGGGCCTTGGCGGACAACCGGCCACATATACATCTACAGGTATAATATGATCGGCGCCTTTAACCACCGAATAAGTGTTATAAAAAAACGGGCCGCCGCTAATAGCGCAGGCGCCCATTGCAATCACATATTTTGGGTCGGCCATTTGATCGTACAACCTTTTTAACACAGGCCCCATCTTATTTACAATGGTACCGGCAATGATGATTACATCGGCCTGCCGGGGCGATGCACGGGCTACTTCAAAACCAAAGCGTGAAAAATCGTATTTGGCAGATGCGGTTGCCATCATTTCAATACCGCAACAACTGGTGGCAAAAGTAAGCGGCCATAATGAGTTGGACCGTGCCCAGTTAATGATATCGTCCAACTTGCTCAGCACAATTCCTCCGCCGGGAATTTCTTCTATCTTTCCCGGAAAGTCAATTGTTTTATTTTGTTGTTCGGTCATTATAATTTCAACTTTTTATTTTCAGTATTACTACTGCCCGTCACTTCCATTTTAATGCACCTTTTTTATGTGCATATAAAAATCCCATAAACAAAATGAAAAAGAAAATGATAATTTCAATTAATGCCACCCATCCTACTGATTTGGCTACAACAGCCCAGGGATAAATAAAAATCAGTTCTACATCAAAAATTAAAAAGATAAGGGCAAACAGGTAATAGCCAACATTTAACTGCACCCAAGTTTTACCGGTTGTAGGAATACCACATTCGTAAGGCTCGGCTTTTTGTTTGTTTTTTGTTCCTTTGGTAACAAGCCCCGATATTAAAATTGCAATTACTGAAAATGCAAGCCCTGCAATAATTAAAACAACCATGGAAGATGCACCCATAACAATATTGAATTTAAAAATGCAACCGTTATTAAAGTTTCAAGTTAACGAAAATTACAACACGGAACCGCAACTAAGAAATCAACAATTAAAATTTATGAACAGCAGAATCATTGTTGCCAATTATCCATAAATCTCTACATGAATATCTTTTTTATCGTAGCCCATATCCAATATCCTTTGCTTAGCCTCGTCAATCATACCACGCCAACCACAAATAAAAAAATTTGCCGGTTGTTTGTTGCTGCATAAACTTTCATAAATGGGATGCACATAACCTGTTGCGCCCTCCCATGTTTCTCTCGAAAGTGTTGGGATATAGGCAAACCCCGGAAGATCCTTAGCAAGTTGCATCATTTCGGCATGGTACAATAGTGTATCTTTTGTACGGCAACCAAAAACAAGCGTGATGTTTTTATGAGCGATGTTGTTGTTTTTTATATGATGTACCATACTTCGGAACGGTGCAATGCCGGTACCGGTGCAGATGAGGAAAAGATCTTTATCTAACGGTTCTTTTAAAGTAAACACACCCTGTGCCCCACGAAAAACCAGTTGCGACCCAACCTTAACTTCATTAAAAATATAATGAGTGCCTGCTCCAACCTTATCTAAAACAATTACCAGTTCAAAAACATTTGTTCCATCGGGCCAGGAGGCGATGGAATAACTGCGCCAGCGTTTGTTGGCTTTTTCATGTATGGGTAAATCGAGGGTAACAAACTGCCCGGGAATAAAATCGAATGATGTTAACTCCGGAACTTCAATCCAATACCTTTTTGTGTTGAATGTTTCATCTGTAATGCGGGTAACTTTTCCGGTACGCCAGGGTAATAAAGCCATTATTCAAGTTTGCGGAAAGTTACAAAGAAACTTCACCAAAGTTTCAAAGGCCGAAAAAGATTTTTATAATTTACAATGGTTACTGTATTACAAGTTTGCTGTTATGAATGGTATTGCCACCAAAAACCTTTAACTGGTAAACTCCTTTAGCAATACCGCTTACATCAAGCACATTGTTTGTACCCTGCAATACAAATGTTCGTATTGTTTTTCCGGCTGCATCAAATAAGATGGCGCTGCTCATATTGGCTGATGATACAAGTGTTACCCTTGCATTTAAAACGGGGTTAGGATACAGCACAACATCATCAGCAAAACTGCTGAAATTTATTTTGCGTATGGGCGAATAAGAAAATGCACCATCTTTATCAATCATTTTTAACCTGTAAAAATTTAATCCTTTAAAGGGTTGCAAATCTGTAAAGCTGTAGTTGTTTTTTTGATTGCTGTTATTGGCTGTTACATTGCCAATGCTGTTAAAATTGTTTCCATCAAGGCTTTTTTGTACTTCATATTTATCAGCAATTATTTCATTTTCTGTTAGCCATTGCAATAAAACTTTATCGGTTTGTTTTATCGCATCGAAATTTAACAGGCTTATGGGCAAAGGATGTACGCCACCTATGCCACCATCATTTAACCAAAACTCACTAAAACTATTAACGTTATATTCAGCATAGTAACCGTTATCATAAGGGATAATCTCTGTATTTGCCAGTAATATGTATGAAAAAGTACCGCTTATATCATCATCCAGTGTACCGTTTTCATCTGTAACGCTACCGCTGTATTTGGTAACGCCTAAGTCGTAAGGACTGATGGGCTTGGTACAGGTGCCGCAACCGGTAGCAGCTAATAAACTTTTTGCTTCTGCATCGGTAAAATAAAAACGTACTGATACATCGGAGCCGGGTTGTATTGTTGGCCTTACAACAATGTTCCTGTTTAAGTAATACTGCCCGTTTCTATTACGCACCGCACCGGCATAAGGATATACATCAACAGTTGTATTACCCATGTTGGCGCCATTTGCATTGATGGATGCTACCCTTTTACCACCCGATGTAAAATGAACCCATGATGAACCACTTACAGTTTGCGATAACCCCGTAACCTGTGTGCCTGTATAGATAAGCGCTTTATCAAAAATATGTATGTCATCTATGCCAACACCTTCCATATTAAAACCAAGATCGCTTGCCATTACAAAACGAAAGCGAACATTACTTGCCTTAGTTGGTATATCGGTGCTTGCCACATGCCAGGTGCTAAGGGATGTACGCCATTGTTTTTTTCCGGTGGGATCGTTGAACCAGTTAGTGCCAACACCGTTTAACCCCATCCTGTTCCAGGTAAGCCCGCCGTTATCTGAATATTCAATCCAGTTATAATCAGCCGGCGTTGCATCTTCTAATTGAAAAATATGACTGAATGATAAAACAGGCTGTGTCATTCCGCTTAAATCAAAGCAGGGAGAATATAAATAAGACAACTCGTTATTATTATAATGCTCCGTTAATGAAGTTACCCAGGCCTTTGTACCGTTAGCCGCTTTAGTAATTACAGTTTTTGCCGGTGTGCCCCATTGCCAGCTACTGTTAGATCCTTTTGCATACCAGTTTCCATCGTTACTTTCAAACCCTTCCAGGTAGGGGAAACTATTTACAACAGGGCTTGTATGAAATGAATAATTTAATATGCTGTCGTTATCATTATACAAATCAGAAGTTTCGTGTACCCAAAAATCAAAACGGTAATCGGTATTAACCGTAAGATTTACCGGTGCAGCAAACGTATGCAGTGTTATGCCCGGCAATAGAGAAGGTATTATTTCCATAACCGGTGCACCACCGTTTAATGAATAATAAACAGGCACATTGATAAAAGTAGTAGCAGAATAATTTTTTATGTTGAGCGATACAGCCTGTGTGCCATAGTTTCCGCAACCTGCAGCAGAAGGCGAAACGATTTTTAATATGCCGATATCGTTGCTTGCTTCTTTTATAGTTACATCATCAAATGTATAACCATCATCCTGGTCAATATATGGATATGGTACATTGGCAGATGTGTTAGCCTGCTGGCCAAATTTAACCTGGAAACTGCTGCTGATGGGTTGTGCCGGTATAACCGTATCAAGCACATCATTGATGTTAATAACAGCATGTTTCCATTGGCCAAGCCCGGCCTGGTTGGCAATAAGGTCGTAAGCAAAAATCCAGGGTTTAGTATCATCGCCTCTTATCCAAACTTTATTGTTGGGATTATTTTCCTGCCCGTGGTTTTTGTAATAAAAATCTAATCGTAATTGCTGGCCGCCTGTATAGCCCGACAAGTTATACGTCATCAGTAAGCTATCGGTTGTTAAAGCTGCATTGTACGGAAACTGGTCGAGTGTGATGGCTCGTGTACCATTTAATGCAAAGCCTGTGTTTACAAAACTACGTGCTCGGCCTCTTACAGAGTTTGTTTTAAAATCGAGCCTGTCATCACCATCAAGCCCAATTGTATTTGAAGTATAAGTTTTATCAATGGTTGATTCAAAGCCATCAGTAACAGGAAGTGTAAGAACCGGATTTGCCAGGTTCTTGATTGTTACCTGTACAGTATCATCAAGCAATTGTGTATCGCCGGTACGTTTTACCCAGGCTTTAATATTATAAATACCCGGCGCCGAAAAATCGGCAGTGGTTGTAAATACATATTGATATGTTGCCAATGAATTTATTGTTGTGGCATTCGTTTCCATCACAACGGGATTGCTGTTGACTTGATAATATAAGTTGTAACTGCCCGTTGTGGCTGCATCATCAAGGTTTTTTATGGTTAATCTTATTTTTTCTGTTGATGTTAATACAGATGAAGTGAACTGCCTTTTTGTAACAGGCGAATCTATTGAAACAGCTTTAAGGTTATTATCAAAATCGGTTAATGTACAAACACCTGTTGCAGGCAATACAGATTTTGAAACCGAACGCCTTCCATCTATCGTTCCGTTTTTTGCACTTATGCCAAACCAATAAGTGGTTGTACTGTTTAAGCCCGGTACAAGATAACTGAGCGATGTAGTATTGCCGATGATGGCCATGGTATCGGCCTGCAGTTTCCAAACATTGTATGATGTGGCACCTGTAATGGCAGGCCATGTTAGCTGCACATAACCTTCGCAGGGTACCGTGGCAGTTACAACGGGTTGGCCAATCACTCTGAAATCAAAATCGCATTCATCGCTATAGGCCGAAGCATTACGGCTTACCCTGATGCGGTAATTGTTGCTAACTGTTGATGGCACCACCCATTGGTATGATGTTGCATTGGCTGCAATATTGTTATCAACCAGGTTCCAGCTTGTGCCATCAAAATATTCTAAGGTAAAAGTATTGCTTTCATCGCCATAAGCATTCCACCTAATCACTTCTGTTTCGCCGGGTACCAATGTTTCGCCGCCATAAGGGTATTCAACAGTAACGCCATTCATATCCATTTGCCAGGTAACTACGTATTGTTGCGGTGCATAAGGAAGCGAAAAAGCATTTACATTGATTGTATAAATTCCTGCAACAGGGTTATCAATAACAACCTGTTCAATATTATTTACATGATCGGCAGCTTCTGCTGCATTGTTGTTTACATTGGCTGGTGTTGCATCTAACAATAGTGGTTGATGCGTAACCGGGCCGGGTGCCGTAACGGTAAGGTCAAGATCGTTTATTAATGTTGATGCAGCATTGGGCGCAGCGGCGGTATCGGCCCAATACAACATCACTTTTAAGCGCCGCACACCTGCAGGCACAATTATGTTATTGGCCAATGGTGTAACATTGCTTATGATGTAACGGTTGTTATCAATAGCATCAACGGCACGCCTTGTATTTAAACTTCCAAAGCCATATGTATAATCGGGGCCTGGGTTGCCAAGGTCTTCGGCGCTATTGCATAGCACAGCTTTTATAAGTGATGCCTGCGGAAGCTGCCCGGCATTGGCTTTTCGGTATGCTTCATTTAATAATGTAACAGCACCGGCTACAATGGGCCCCGACATACTGGTACCGCTATTATAACCATAAGTATTATTTTGCCTGGTTGAAAAAACATTTACACCCGTTGCAACAATTTCTGGTTTTATTCTTCCATCGTTTACCGGGCCACGGCTGCTGAAATCGGCAATAACATCTACCGAATCGGTGATGGCGCCAACTGTTAAAACATTTTTTGCAGCCTGGTAACCCGACTTCAACGTTCCAAAAAAAGCAGGGTAAGGCGAACAAGTATTTAACCCATCGTTGCCAGCCGATACTACATGCAACACTTTTTCATACTGTCGCATTTGGTTATCGGTGTAATTACTTAAAATATCGTACACACCCACACCGGCACAGCTATCATCTGCAGCCGTATATGAATTGTTGGTGCCAATCATATTGTAATCGGTAAAATAAACAGGTGTGTTGGTAATAATATCACTAAGGTATTGCCCTACAATTGTTGCCCTTGGCGCCATGCCCCTGTTTTTGGGATCTAATATGCCGGCGCCTGCAACCGTACCCGTTACATGAATGCCATGAAAACTTATGGGGAAGGGAACCCTGCTTATAACCCTGCCTGTAAAATCAACATGCGCTGTAGCTAATTCCGAATTATCGCCAATGCCCGTTACAATTCCTTTACCACTTAAATTATTGGCAAGCGGAGAGAGCAAACTACTAATACCATGCCGGCCAATACTTTTATAGTTTAATGGTTTATCGGTAAGCGATTGCAGGCTTATTGCATACACAAATGGTAAAGCTGCTATTATATTACAATCTACCGGTTGTATAAATATTATGCCGGGTACTTCAAATTTTGAGGGTACAATTACTGCACCTGCTTTTTGTAATTCTTCTTTCAGCAAATTTTTATCAAGCGAAGAAAAATAATTTACTGCAAAAACTTTTTGTTCATATCCTTCTTGTTTAAAAGCCAAAGCCTTTGCATCTATTTTATAAACAGATGGAATTTGATTAATAGAAACAATTGAATAATTTAAAGCTGATGAAAAATCAAAACTCTTTTTTACAGCAGCAAAGTATGCATTACCGGGGAACCAGCATCCAAGTTGAACACCTGCATTATTTAATGCCTGCTTTTGAGATGCAGATGGCAATTTTGAAAACTGTAATAAAACATAGTATGCATCTTTATACAAAGCATCTTGCAAGCTTTCAGTCTTAAACTGCCTGTTAACAATATTATTACCGGTAATAAAATCGCCTGCAGTAAAACGTACAGGAATATCCTGTGCAACAAGGTTTACTTTACTAAGTAAAAACAATAAAGAAAAAATACAGGTATAAAATAATTTCATTTGATAATTTATAGCTGAACAATTTCAGAAAATATCTACAACAAAAATATACATATTAATTTTTACAGTACTTCAGGATAACGATTTTATTGCAGTTGGTATTGCAGTTTTAAACATTTTAACCGCCTATTTTTTAATAAACTTATCTTTGCCGCCCTGATGAACCTGGATATGTTGCTGAACGGGTATGCAAATGACAGCCGCTGTTTTAAAATAGTGGACAGGGTTACTGCATCCCAGCCCCAACATTTACAACTTAAAGGCCTTCGTGGAAGTGCAGCCCCATTCATTGTTTCGTCGGTTTTTAATCATAATACCGCTTCGCAATTAAATCATCTTATTGTTTTAAGAGATGCTGAAGAAGCTGCTTATTTTCATAATACACTCGAAAATATAACCGGCGCCCTCAACCTTTTTTATTTCCCTTCATCTTTTAAAAATAAAAAAAATTACCGGCTGCTTAATGCAAGCCATGTAATGTTAAGAACCGAGTGCCTTACCCGTTTTTCGAACCCGATGGGACAAAGGGTTGGTACCATAATCACATACCCCGAAGCATTGTTTGAAAAAGTGGTACTGCCAAAAACACTTTCAGATAATATCATCTTTATAAAACAGGGTGATACCATCGACCCCGTAAGCATGTATGAAATGTTTGTGAGCTATGGTTTTGCCCGTACCGATTTTGTGTATGAGCCCGGGCAGTTTGCAGTAAGGGGTGGCATCATCGACATCTATTCGTACGGCAATGAAAAACCTTACCGGCTTGAATTGTTTGGCAACGAAGTGGACAGTATTAGAATTTTTGACCCCGAAACGCAATTAAGCGAAAGAAAATTATTACAGGTAAGCATCATTCCAAACGTGGAGACTCAATTTGAAGACGGGGAAAAAGTTTCTATTATGGAGTTTTTGCCGGAGAATACTGTCGTATGGTGCCAGGACTGGAATTTTATTAAAGAGAAAATTGAGGAAGAGATATTTGCAGTTTCTCATTTTTCAACAATAGAAAATAAAGAAACTGCCGAATCGGAAACCGGGCAGTTAGCAAAAGAGTTTAGCGTAAATGATTTTGTTTCTGCTGATATACTTGAAAAACAATTTTCGGAACGGCATATTGTTGAATTTGGAGACAAAGCATCTTTCCCATCAAGTACCACACAGGAAATAATATTATTTGCAACCAAAGAACAACCGGCATTTAACCGCAAATTTGAACTGCTGATAAAAAACCTGCAGGAATACCAGGAAAAGCATTACAGCATTTATTTATTTGCCGAAAACCCCAAACAGTTAGAAAGGCTTTATAGCATTTTAAACGAAACAGCCAAAGGCCCGGCAACAGTTGCTGCACTTAATGTAATTCCCATACCCACATCCATACACGAAGGTTTTATTGATGATGATTTAAAAGCGGTTTGCTATACCGATCACCAGGTTTTTCAGCGATACCATAAATACAAGGTTAAACAGGCATTCAGCAAAAACAAAGCACTTACATTAAAAACGCTTAGAGAATTACAACCCGGCGATTATGTAACTCATATAGATCATGGCGTAGGTGTGTACAGCGGTTTACAAAAAATTGAAGCCAATGGCAGGCTGCAGGAAGCTGTACGCATACAATACAAAGATGGCGACCTGCTGTATGTAAACATTTCATCGCTGCATAAAATAAGTAAGTACAGCGGCAAAGAAGGCAGCATACCTAAGATGAACAAACTGGGCAGCGATGTATGGAACAAATTAAAAGACAAAACAAAAAAGCAGGTAAAAGATATAGCCAGCGACCTGATTAAACTTTATGCACAACGAAAAAGCCAGGAAGGTTTTGCCCATGCCCCCGATAATTATTTACAAACCGAACTGGAAGCAAGTTTTATTTATGAAGATACGCCTGACCAAAGTAAGGCAACAGCCGATGTAAAAAGGGATATGGAAAAACCATCGCCGATGGACAGGCTGGTGTGTGGCGATGTGGGCTTTGGAAAAACAGAAGTGGCCATACGTGCCGCATTTAAAAGCGTATGCGATGGCAAACAGGCTGCCGTATTGGTGCCTACAACCATTCTTGCTTACCAGCATTACAAAACCTTTGGCGAAAGGCTGAAAGATTTTCCCGTTACGGTTGATTTTATAAACCGCTTTAAATCGGCCAAAGAAAAAAGAGAAACCCTTGAAAAAGTGGCCCAGGGAAAAATAGACATCATCATTGGCACACATGCTTTATTAAACAAACAGGTAAAGTTTAAAGACCTTGGGCTGATGATAATTGATGAAGAACAGAAATTTGGGGTAGCGGCAAAAGAAAAATTAAAACAGTTACGAACTACGGTTGATTCATTAACACTAACAGCCACACCTATCCCAAGAACTTTACAGTTTAGTTTGATGGGGGCAAGAGACCTCAGCATCATCAACACGCCGCCGCCTAACCGGCAACCCATACAAACCGAAGTAATGGTTTTTAACGAAGATGCCATCCGGGATATCATTTATTACGAAACAGAAAGAGGTGGCCAGGTTTTTTTTATACATAACCGTGTAAAAGGTTTGGCAGAAATGAAACTGCTGATACAGGGCCTATGCCCCGACCTAAGCATTGCTTATGCCCACGGGCAAATGGATGGCGATGATTTGGAAGATACCATCCTGGACTTTATGGATAAAAAATACGATGTGCTTGTGTGTACAAATATTGTTGAAAGCGGTGTTGATATCCCCAATGTAAACACCATCATAGTAAATAATGCTCACCAGTTTGGTTTAAGTGATTTGCACCAACTGAGAGGAAGGGTTGGCCGCAGCAACAAAAAAGCGTTCTGTTATCTTTTTGCTCCGCCTATGAGTACTTTACCTGCTGATAGCCGCAAGCGGTTAAACACATTGGAACAATACAGCGAGTTGGGCAGTGGTTTTCAAATTGCCATGAGAGACCTTGACATACGTGGCGCCGGTAATTTGCTTGGTGGCGAGCAAAGCGGTTTTATTGCAGAGATTGGTTTTGAGATGTATCAAAAAATACTTGATGAAGCCATACGAGAATTAAAACGAAGCCAGTTTAAAGAATTGTTTAAGGCTGAAATACAGCAACAGGATGATTTTGTTTCTGACTGCAGTATTGATACCGACCTTGAAATACTAATACCCGATGATTATGTTGAAAGCATCACGGAACGTTTATCACTGTACAGCCGGTTGGATAATTGTGAAAATGAAGAAGACCTTACTGCTTTTCATAAAGAACTTACCGACAGGTTTGGCCCTGTACCGGGGCAGGTAGAAGACCTGTTTACAACCGTGCGCTGCCGCAAATTAGCCGTGGAACTGGGTTTTGAAAAAATGTTATTGAAAAACAATACTTTAAAATGCTTTTTTGTAAACAACCCCGATTCGCCCTACTTTCAAAGCGAAACATTCAATGGCATACTCTTGTTTTTACAAAAAGGTACTAATAAAGCAAAATTAAAACAGGTAGGTAAAAACGGAATACTTATTGTAGATGACATTAAAACGATGAGTAACCTGTATGAATTTTTAATGAAGATGCATGGCAATATCAACACTTTATCAACCTGATACTATTGCATGTTGTAAATTTTAAAACATAATATTTTACATTTACTAACCAGGATTTTTAAAACTATAAACATCTCATAACTTATCAATAAAATAAAAAAAGTATGAAAAAATTAGTTGCCTTTCTTTTGGTTTGTTGTATGTACTTAACTGCAAGCGCACAATCAACCATCGAAAAAGTAAATTTCCAAAAAACCGAACATGAGGCCATTGTAAATGAAATACCTTATCCCGAAAAAACAATTATGAATGCCATTGATAACAAAATGCAACAAATGGGATATAAAGGCAAAAGCTCTAAAGGCTTTACGGTTTACAAAGCCGTTCGCCTGGTACAATTGGGTGGCGGCGAATACGATTTGTATTTTTCTGCCGAACGCAAAAGCAAGAGAAATAAAGATAACTCAACACTTACACTGCTAATTTCAACCGGCAACGATGTTTTTGCAACTGCAAATGACAATGCATCCCTGATGGATAATGCAAAAATATATTTGAATGGGATTACTGATATGATTGCCGCTTACGACCTTGATCAGCAGGTTGCCGCACAAATTGATGTAGTGGACAAAGCAACAAAAAAATACAATAGCCTGGTAGATGATGGCAAAAGCCTGGAAAAGAAAAAAAAGGATATTGAAAAAGATATTGAAAACAACAAGAAAGACCAGGAAAAACAGATGAAGGAAATTGAAAATCAAAAATCGGCGCTGGAAGCACTGAAGGGTAAAACAAAACAATAAACTCAGTTGGCCGAAAACCTGGGGTCGCTGGTCATTTGCTGATCGGTAAGCGTATTTAAAAAATAAATCAGGTCGTTTTTTTCTGCATTTGAAATGGCAATCCTGTTTATAAGCAAGGGGTCTAATGTGGGTTGCGTAGTGATGATGCCGCTGCGGTAATGATCTATCACCTGGCCAATGGAATAAATCCTTCCATCGTGCATGTATGGAAATGTTAGCATCACATTACGCAGGCTGGGTACTTTAAATTTCAACGAATCGTTTTTATCGTTAGTAATACGCATACGTCCATAATCGTTCAGGTATGGGTTTACGGCAAGGCCGTTGTTTCTAAAACTATTGTCGGTAAATAATGGTTCTTTATGGCAGGTTTCGCATTTTGCTTTAAAAACTGTGTAGCCGTTTTGTTCAGAGTATGTAAAACTTGCTTCTCCCCTTTTAACCTTATCGTATTTTGAATTGTTGGAAACGATGGTACCCATAAACTGTGCAAGCGCTTTAAGCATGCGCTGGCTGGTAATGCCTCCACTACCAAATGCAGCATAAAACATAGCAGGATATGCAGTATCGGCATTCAGTTTGTTTAATACATTCTCGATGGTTTCGGCCATTTCGTTAGGCGCAGTAATAGGGGCTAATGGTTGCACTTCAATATGATTGATGCCACCATCCCAATGCAGTTTGTCCATCCACGCCAGGTTAAAAAGCGCCGGTGCATTCCTTGTGGTAAATGCATTATCAAAGCCGTGGCTAAAATCATGGTCGTAAGTGGCAAAGGCTGCAAACTGCTGGTGGCAACTGGCGCAGGGAAAATTTCCATCTTTACTCAACCTGCCATCATAAAATAATTTTTTACCTAATTGAAATCCCTGTTCGGTTAAAGGATTATCGGCAAAAATATTAGTAGCAGGCACAGGCCACCCATTGGGAATATTAAAACTAAGATAAGTGGGATTGTAAGGCCCAAAATTTTCTGCCGCCACATCGTTCTTTTTACAGGCGCTAATTAATAACGCCGATAACACAACCACACTGAAAAATAATATAATCACCCTTGTTTTCAAACCTTAATAATTTTGTACATCAGTTATGCTAAACATGTTTGCATAATTATCCGAAATGCTTTTTGCCAATGCCCCCGGCATAGTTACAGATGGCACGTCTGCAATTTTTAAATCGTAACTGCCCTGCCACCATTTATCAAAATCGGCTTCAATAAAAACTTCGCTTATTTTTCCTTCCCTAATATCAATCATATTTAAAGATGAAACCGGAACCACTATGTTAATATTTTTTAAAACACTGTTAGCTCCGGAAAAGCCGCCAATATGATACTCCACTTTATTATTTACAATGGTTGATTGAGGTGATGTACCTTCCATCTTGGCCATAATGTACCCACTGTTCCAGGTCCAAAACATATCATTCAAGGGATCTAATGCACCTGTTTGTGCACCGCTCACATTCCTTGCACTATCCACACCTAACAAAAAATTAATGGAAGTGTAGCTGCCAACCGGCACATCAAAACTTATACTTTTAGATGAAGCAATGTTTTCATCTATTAGATAATAATCTTTATTGGTTGCAGTTGAAGAAGTGTTGCTTAATCCCGGATGGCTTACATAATATTTAAACTTCGAAATATTATATTGCTCCCCAAAGTTATTTGTATAAATGCCTGTATTTAATTGTACGGGTATGCCTTTTACTGTGTTTGCAAATGTAAATTTTATAGTGCCGGTTGGTTGATTGTTGGTAAACTCTTTTTGGCAGGCAGTAAATGCAAACATGGCAATGCCGTAAAAAAATATTTGGATACGTTTCATCACAGTGTAATTTTTTTCCTGTTCAATTTTAATTGTGCAGCAATTTTTTTATTCTCCAGCCTTTTTTCTTTCGATTCTTTTGAAGGTTTGGTGGCTTTACGTGCTTTGGGTTGTACCAGGGCTTTATTTACTAAAAGACCCATTTTTTTAATCACTTGCTGCTTGTTGCCTAATTGGGTACGCTCTGCCTGGCTTTTAACCAATAAAAAACCATCGGCATTTATTTTATTGGCAAGTTTTTCTTTTAGTAAAGTTTTTTGTTCGGCCGATACAAGGGTTGATGATTCGATATGCCAATATCCCTCCACCATCGTTTCCACCTTATTAACATTTTGGCCTCCTTTACCGCCACTGCGGGCCGTTTTAAACCTTATCTCACTTGTAATATCAAGCATCCTGTAAATTTAAGCAGAAAAAGTACGATTTTACGTTACATTACGTTTTATTTAAGCCTAATATTTCACTAAGAACATATTTTTACAGATTTTTGCACGAAACCAACCGATTGGAAATGATTAAAAGTATTTACCATTCACTAACGGAGCGTAAGCAACAACACAGGAAATCTTTTGCCGTATTGATTGACCCCGATAAGGTGAATGATACCAACCTGGAACCGTTGATTGAAATGGCTGTGGCTGCAAAGGTTGATTATTTTTTAGTGGGTGGCAGTTTGGTAATATCAAACTACCTGGATGAGTGTGTACAGTTTATTAAACGCAATTGCAATATACCGGTGATACTTTTCCCCGGAAGCCCCAACCAGGTGAGTAAATATGCCGATGCGTTATTATATCTTTCATTAATCAGCGGCCGTAATGCCGATATGCTGATAGGGCAGCATGTAGTATCGGCACCTATTGTAAAACAAAGCGGACTGGAGATTCTTTCAACCGGTTATATGGTGGTTGATGGCGGCGCCCCCACCACGGTTTCTTATATATCAAATGCAACCCCATTGCCTGCCGATAAAAATGAAATTGCTGTATGCACTGCCATGGCCGGCGAAATGCTGGGCATGAAACTTATTTATATGGATGCAGGAAGCGGAGCAAGACGTGCCATAACCGAAGATATGATTGCCCATGTAGCTACCGTAATAAAAGTACCTTTAATAATTGGCGGCGGTATTACCGAGCCCGAAAAAGCATACCTCAACTGCAAGGCCGGCGCCGATGTAATAGTGGTTGGCAATGCCATTGAAAAAGATGCAGGCCTTATTAAAGAAATGGCTGCTGCCGTACATAGTGTGGCTTTAAAAGTATAAAGCAAAATCCTGCCAAATATTTTTTTTCGTTGATGCTTACCGGGCAAGCAAGCCCCATGGTTTGTGGCACATGAACCCAATATGATATTTATTAAGATTTTCACTTCAAGTACAAAGTAGCTAAATAAAAAAGAAATGATTGTTTTGTTGTTGCTCTGCAAATTTTGGCACGTTAATCAAAAACCAATATAAAATCATGTGTACACTATACTTATTAAATTGGTATGAGTATTATATTTATAAATCTTAATTTTATGACTTATAATATCAATATATGAGCGATAAAAAACCGGTAATAGGCATAAGTTGTGGCGATGTAAACGGAATTGGAATTGAAATAATAGTAAAAACTTTTTCAGATAACAGGATGCTTGACTTTTGTTGCCCTGTTATTTTTTGCAATAACAAGGTTATAAATTTTTACAGGAAAAGCCTGGCAGATGCCAATATCAATTTCACTATCACTAAAGAACTAAACCGTATTAATTATAAACAGGTTAATGTATTCAACTGCTGGGATGAAGAGGTGAATATAAACCCCGGCATATTAAATGATATTGGCGGAAAATATGCTGTAATAAGTTTAACTGCCGCCGGTAAGGCGCTTAAAGAAAATATGATTAACGGGTTAGTTACAGCCCCCATACATAAAAGCAATACGCAAAGCAGTTCATTTAACTTTACCGGCCATACGCCATACCTTAAAAATTTATATGGCGCAACCGATGTGGTGATGTTTATGGTGGCAGAAAATATGAAGGTGGCGCTGCTTACCGAACATGTGCCGGTGCATGATGTGGCTAAACATATTACCCGTGATGCCATTGTTAGCAAACTGCAGTTTATCAATAATTCTTTAAAGCGTGATTTTAATATTAACAAGCCACGTATTGCCGTACTTGGCCTTAACCCTCATGCAGGCGATGAAGGCCTGATTGGTAAAGAAGAAGAAGAAATAATAAAACCCGCCATAAAAGATGCCAAACAGCGTGATGTTTTTTGCTTTGGCCCCTACCCGGCCGATGCTTTTTTTGCCCGTGGCCAATATGAAAAATTTGATGCCGTGTTAGCCATGTACCACGACCAGGGATTGATACCTTTTAAATCTTTAGCCATTGGCGAAGGAGTGAATTTTACTGCCGGTTTACCAGGTGTACGTACTTCGCCCGATCATGGAGTAGCTTTTGATATTGCCGGGCAGGGCAAGGCCGATGAGTCATCATTCAGGGCGGCCGTATTCAAATGCATTGATATCATCAATGGCAGAAATGAATATGACGAGCAGCACAAAAATCCATTGAACAAAATAAGTTCAACCATTATTGCCAATGCTGTGGATGAAAAAATAACAGAGGAGTAAACTTTGTATTATTGAAGCCTAATCATTAATTGCTTTTTATTCAACTCATCTTATAAATCATCATTGCCCGTTTGGGTTCATGTAAGTTTGCAATGCTTTTACATAATCTTCAAAAGCTTCAATACCTTTTTTTGTAATCTTACAAATGGTTTGCGGATAGTTGTTATTAAACTGCTTTGTAACATCCAGGTAACCTGCATCTTTTAATTTGTTTATCTGCACACTAAGGTTGCCCGCTGTTGCATTTGTTTTTTCTTTTAAAAAAGTAAACTCGGCTTCCCGTACGCTAATGAGCAGGCTTACCACTGCAAGCCTGAGTTGTGAATGTAATATGGGATCAAGTTCCTGGAATTCCATAATTTATTGCTGCGCCTCCCTTATACATTTTTTACGTAAGATGATGCCCGGTACCAGCCAGGCCGATAATGCCGCCAATGCCATCAGCAGAAGGTTTATTTTTAAACTAGTGTAAATTGAAACAACAAAAAGTATCCAACAGGTTATGCCGCCAATAATCATGGGTTTAAACCTGAACATGCCCCCGGTTATAAATGTGGGCATACCAAACAACATCAGGAACAACGATTCGGAATGTGAAGGGCGATAGTAACTATTAAAAAACATCATCATCACCACCGATGCGGCAAAAGCCCACCAAACAAAATTCATGGTTTTTTCTTCGTAGCTTTCAAAGTTCTTCTTACTGCTGCTTTTCAACATCAGGTAAAATTGCGGCACCAGCGCTACAAACATCAGCCACCAAATATTAAAGCCAATATCAAAATTGAACTGCATTTCAAAAAATTCAAAAATGCTGCAGAAAAAAATTACCAGCCCCCACAAAATGGCGCTTGTACCATTTGAATGATACGAACCTTTAGCCTTGCCAATCATTTCAGTTATCAGCTTAAGGCTTTCGTTTTCTGTTAATTTAACTTCGCTCATCATTGTTTATTTTGAAGTTTGTATTTTGTACTAAGCAAATATCCCGGCACTATCCATGCGGCTAAAACGGCAGCAGCCAATAATAATAAAACATATATTGGTGGAATAAAAACAGATAAAATTGCCAGGCACCAACAGATGATACCGCCTATCACCAATGGTTTAAACTGCATACCAATACCTGATAAAAAAGTGGGCGTACCATATAACATAAGGATAATTGAATTCATCATCGGCCAGTTATTGGTTTTACTCATGATGATAACCACAATAAACATGCAGATACCAAAACTAATCCAGATATAATTTACAATATTCTCGCTGTATGTTTTTACTTTCTCTTTTTTCTTCTGCCTGCTTAAATAAATGATTTGAAATATTACCGCCAGCCAGCAGCTTGCCCACACAATCTCCGGTTGTTTAAACAAATCAAGTTTAAGAAAAATAAAATGGCATATGGAACAGGTAAATATCAACCAGCCCCAAACAAGGTATAAAAAACCGTTTTCGCTGAAATTGTTTTTTGCCTGGTTAATCATGCTGTTGATTAATTGCATGCTATCGGTAGGCGACAGGTTTTCATTTTTTGTTGTCATATCATTTTGTTTATGGCTGTTATTTCAAATAGTAATAACAAGTAGGCATTTTTTATATGATTATTTACATTCGCTAAGCAGCATCTCCACCCTTTCTTTTCCCCAGTTAGGATGAATGTCGCTTGCAGGTTTAAATGTATTGTATTTATCAAGCGATGATTGCAGTACAGGCTTTGCGGCAGCACAACCACCACCAAATTGTTCGGGTGTATATTTTATACCCTGCCCTTTTAAATATTCGGGCCTTGGGTTGGCAGGGTCTTGTTGCATGGCAGCATCTATATACGACTGTGCTTCGGGGCCATACTCCTGGTATCGTTGCATTGGGTTTACCATCATATGGGCACTTGCAATCATACTTTTAATACAGCTTATTTCGGAGTTATTAGGCATCAGTGCATCAGCCTTGTCTATCAGTTCGGTTGCTTTGTCGGCAATGGCATCAACCTTTGATTTGTCTTGTTCCATATAAGTATAATTAACCTGGCAAAATGCCGCATAATAATATGCCAGCCATTGGTTTTTTTCAGCAATGGCAATACGTTCAAACTTATTGGCAAGCGTTAATAGGTTGATTGGGTTTTTAAAACTTGTATCAATAGCGGCAATATTGCTTTTCATACTTGCAATGTATTTATCGCTTTGCGCTTTTGCGCCCATGGTTAAAAAAGAAACAGCGGCAATAAGAAATACTTTTTTCATCGTTTAATTTTTAAAGGTTTAATTTTTTTGTTGTTGTTGATTTTTTAATTTTTCGTATTCTTTTTCTACGGAATTAACACGTGGAAAAATATATGCACCGGCAAAATGAAATGCCAGTCCTATTCCCCAGCCAAACATCGACCAAACGGGCCAGGGCAAATGATCCCAGGTACCAAAATCAAAATCTCTTTCGCTTCGGTTAGATGATAAAAACCAGATACCCCAAAAAAATGCATTAATGATTACATAGCTTACTGCATGTTTTTTAAAGCCTGCCCTTTTTTGTGCAAGTTCCCATAATGCAGGGTCTTTGCCTTCGGGTGTTTGTTGCTTACGTGACATAATAGTGTATTTAAAGGTTGTTATTAATTGCATCCTGTGTCCTGTCTACACCAAAACTTAAAAAGCATCCAAGAAAAATAAACCGTTTTGAAGGAGGTGTAACTGCTTCTTTACGGCTGCCATCATTTGTATAATTGTAATTAAATACTTGTTTTTGCCCCAGCACATTGTTAACACCCAGCACCCAAACTATGAATGTTTTCTTTTTATCATTACCCAGGTTGGGCAGGTAATTCACACTAAAGCTCATGCTGTTGTAATTAATGGTTTTACCTGCATCTCCAATTACATATTTGTTTTGAATATTGTCGTAAGCAAAATAATAGTAAGGCCGCCCGGTTGCAAAATTGTAGCTAAGGTTAAAGCCTGTTTTTATTTTTGTAAAAAATTTCTTTACCACAACAGCGGCTGTATGGTTTGCAGCAAATGTGGGCATGATAGATGATGGATAATTAAGGTAATCTCTTTTTGTATCTAAATAAGAATAAGAAATCCAGTAGTCGACATCCTTAAATGTTTTTTTATCCCTGAAGAATAATTCAAGTCCCTGTGCATAGCCAAAGCCTTTATTGTTTGCTACCAGTTCTTGCCCGGTTGGCGATACTGAAGTCTTATACAGGTTGGTGTATTTTTTATAAAAAGCCTCTACCCTAAAAGTGCGGTCGCTGGTTAATTTTTGATATTGTAAAATATAATGTGCAGCCCTTGAGTAATCAATACCGGCAACAGCAGGTAAGTATTTTCGCTCGGGGTTTTGGTAAAATAATCCATAAGCAAATGAAGCCTGGCTATTGTCTTTAAATTTATATGCTACCGAAACACGGGGGGCAATATTCCATTTATCTACAACCTGCGAATGCTCAACCCGGCTGCCTATTTTTGCTGCCAGGTTATTGGTAATATAAATATCTGCTTCAGCAAAAATTGCAGCCAGGTTATCAGTTACAGTTTCTGCATATTTTGTACCGTTGTATAAAGTATAGGTTGATTTTTCTTGACTGTAGAAATAATCGGATCCAAAACGGATTACATTTAAGCCGTTTAATTTTTTATCAAGTACAAATCTTGCCTGTGCATATTGTGCTACATTTTTCAGTTTAAAATTTTTAAAAGCATAAAATGCCGGTGTACTGATGATTTGTTTTTGATTATTAGCATCCTGCAGTTCGTTATTAATATCGTCTTTGTTTGTACTGTAGCTGATGCCGGTTGTAAGTTTCCAGCCTGTTCCAATATTTTCACGCCAGTTTAAATTTTGGTATGTATTAAAATTATCAATAGCAAATGCATCTTTTAAAACAGTAGAATCAATATCAGGACTCCTGAAACCCGTTTTATTAGTACTTATGTAACCATAGTATTTAATCATACCGCCGTTTTTGGTACGTATCCTAAAGTTGGCATCGCCCTGGTGATATACCGGTATGGTATAAAAGTCCTGTTTGTATTTATTGAATTTAAAAGCAAGCCACAGGTTGGCATAATTGTATGATACGCCCCAGGATGATTTTTTATTTTTTGCAAGGTGTTGAATACCGCCGCCAAGGCCAACTACTGAAATACCAAGATCGGCCTGTGTACGTTCGGGCAAATCGGTACTTTCTAAAATCAATGCAGATGAAAGCGCCTGGCCATACAAAGCCGAATAACCACCCGAACTAAAAATGGTTCCTTTAAACAAAAAAGGATTAAACCTGCCACGGGTTGCCATACCCGGCGTACTGCTGTAAAAGAAGTTGTTCACTAAATTACCATCCATAAATATTTTACTTTCTGTTGCTGAGCCACCTCTTACAAACAATCCTTCACTTTCGCCCACCTGCTGTGTACCCGGTAATGTTTTAAAAGCACTGGTAACATCACCGTTGGCGCTTGGGGTAGTTACAACATCAAGAGCCGATAATACAGCACCCTTGTTTTTATCGCTGGCAACAAATGAACCTGCAGATATTACAACTGCTTTTAATTCGGTAACCAACTCTTTTATTTTAATATGTAAGCTTATTGGCTCTTTGGCAATGGTTATTTCCTGGACAAATGAACTGTAACCAATAATAGATGCCTCTAATATATGTTTACCGGTTTCGGTAGTTACAAAAGCAAAGTTTCCGCTTGAATCGGTAGTAGCTCCATCATAAGTATCTTTTAAAGTGATACTAACTCCGTAAATAGGTTTACCCTTGGTATCGGCTATATTTCCCGATATTTTCACCTGCCCTTTTACTGAAATAATCAACACAGATAGTATAATAGTAACAACATATTTCATTCAACCAAATTTTACACAAACGTAAAGTAGTTTATTTTATAAACCAAATTTTATTAAAAATATTTTTTTCTTTTTGCTGGTTTGAATAAGAAATATAACATGGCTAAAAACAAAGTAAAATTTTGATTATTAACAACTTATATGTTAAGAAACAGGCAGGCAAACCGGCCTAAAAAGGGATACTAACTTATGCACATACCCGAAAATTTATTTTTTTATGTGGGCTGAATTTG
>JAHBTN010000024.1 GCA_019638575.1 Ferruginibacter sp.
TAATCCTTTATTTTTATTTCTGGCACCAAACTTATAAATAATACCTGCAGAAGTGCTGTGGTAATGATCCTGGTACTTGGGCCCTGCACTCTGGCTAAATCCATCTAAGTAATCTGTAAATATTAACCGGTACGATGTTTCAATGTTTACCGAAAACCTGTCAGATAAAGGATACTCGGCGCCAACACCAATAGGTACAGCCAATACAGCCCTGGGTGTGCCATGTAAATTATCAACAACTAAGCCTGCCACTACATCAGAGCCATCATTAAAAATAACAGGATCCATACGGCTGTAATCTTTTTTAACGGCAAGCAGCGATACGCCTGCGCCTGAAAATATATAGGGCATAATACCACGGTCTTCATAATTTCTGCCACGTATGTTCCAAACCAACTGCCCCGAAAACTCGGCAACCGGACTTGAAAAATAAAAATTTCTTTGTTTTCTGTATTCAGGAATACTGTAACGGCTTTCATCGCCTACAAGGCGTGCAAGGCTTATATGCACACGTGCAGCCAAAAAATGATTAATGGGTTTTTTTACAAAAACAGAAATGCCTGGCTGAATGGTTTTAAAAGAACCGAAACGTTGTGGAGAGAGGTCGCCCTGGTAAATATAAGCGCCTCCGTTAAGGCCAATGCTCATGTCTTTATAAAACTGTGCATTGCTTTGTTTAGAAATAAACAGGATGGTAACAGCTACAAGAATGGGGTATTTAATAATCGCTTTCAATAAAACAATTTTTAAGGTTGATAAATGAAAGCAGCAGTATTGGTTTGTTGATACAGCTTCTCAAAAGCTGTGCCGTATTAATGTGTAGCTGTGTTTACATACAGGGTTTTAATTTTGATAACGGGTAATGCAGTAAGGCATTGCCTTTGCAAGTGTTAAATGAATCTTAATAAAAACAAAAGGGTGGTACCGGGCAATTCAAATTCATTTTATAAAAATCCTTCCTTAAATTTAACAGATGTTTGATGCATTTATAAAAGGGCTGGCTATAAGTTTACTGCTCATATTTTCGGTGGGCCCGGTTATTTTTACCATCATCAAGCAAAGTATTAACCATGGCCGCCGCGGCGGCTTTAGTTTTATTGTGGGCGTGTGGATCAGCGACCTCATCTGGATTGTACTCAGCAATGGTTTTAGCGAAGCGATAAAAGTGCTGCTTAATTTTAAGATTCCCATTGGTATTGCCGGCTGTGTTTTTTTAATTGGCATGGGTATTTATTTTGCCTTTATGAAAAAAGTAGAACCCCGGTATGAACGGGAGCAGGTGGAGCTGGCTGGCGATGTGGTTACTCCTTCAGGTAAAAAAAGAACAAACTATTTTGCCATTACAACTTCTGGTTTTATACTAAACACACTTAACCCTGCTGTGATTTCTTTTTGGGTTATCATGGCTGCGTCGCTTGCATCGGTGTATTCATTAAAAGACCGGATTATTATTTTTTCAACCTGCATGGTTGTAAATATGATGGCCGATGTGGGCAAGGTAATGGGAGCCGGTTATATCGGTAAAAAACTTAGCGACCGTGTAATACTTATCATTAACCGGATATCGGGAGTATTGTACCTGTTATTTGGTTTTGGCATTTTGATAGGCATTATTTATACATTGGTTAATGAAGGATGAATGTAAACTGCAACATATTATTTTCCGCTGCCAAATTTTTTATGAAAACACTTTTGCCTGTATTTCTTTTTATAACCGTACCAACAATGTCGCAACAGGCCGATTTTATAATACTGAAAAAACATGATAAAACAGTTGCCACTTATTACAGCGGCATGCACATATCTTTTACATCAACAAGCGGCGCTTACCTCAGTGATGCGTATATAAACGGTATTAAAAACGATACGCTTTACCTACAACAGTTCATCATACAATATTTACCAACCAATATAGGAACATTCATTATTGATACGGTGGGCAGCTATCATTACAAATATCATTACAACCAGGTGGCGGCCATTGGCCGAAAAGAGCGAACAAATTTTAATTTAAAAGGCAGTGGTGCCTCGTTGATGGGGGGCGGAGCATTGTTGGCGCTGGGCAGCGGTATTGTTTTCCTGGCCGATAAGGAAAAATTCAGCACACCATTATTGCTGGCTTCGGTTGGGCTGGGAACACTGGGTTATTTTATGGTAAAAGGGAAAAAGACCGGGATGGTAATAGGAAAAAAATACAAGCTGCAGTATATGAACATGAGTAACCAAAAAAATAAATAGTTTTTTAAAAAAAGAAAAAGAAGTTATTTACAACACAACCGGCAGGCAGCAATGAAAAAAACCTGGACAACCTTAAAGAAAATATTCACCTGGGTTTTTGTAGCCCATATAAGCTGGTTCCTTGTTTTTATATTTCAAAAATTTTCGGTGGTAGGGTTTACGGTGCATAACCTTAAAACAAAAATGCTACTTGTGCTGGCATTGGTTGTTGTAATTGGCCTTGTGTATTATTTCCTGTTGCGAAAAATTGTAATTGTAAAAAAAATAGCCATCATTTTAAAAGAAGTTTTTTTCATTGCTTATATCTCTTCCTCATTATATTTAATTGTTGGTATTTTTTTTAATCCACCGGTTACATTAACACAGCTTAGTAACCTGTTGCAGGGTTACGGGCTTAGCAGGGATTATATTTCTTACGATGATATGGGCCCCAACATTAAGCTGGCGGTAATTGCAAGTGAAGACCAGCTTTTTCCCGACCACGATGGTTTTGATTTGAAAGCGATAAAAGTAGCTATGAAGTATAATCAACGGCATCCTACAAAACAAAGAGGCGGCAGCACCATCAGCCAGCAAACGGCAAAAAATGTTTTCCTGTTCCAGGGCGGCGGCTTTTTAAGAAAAGGCATTGAAGTATTCTTTACTTTTTCCATTGAACAACTTTGGAGCAAACGCACCATACTGGAACGTTATTTAAATATTGCCGAAACCGGGCGGGGTGTTTTTGGTGTGCAGGCCGCCGCAAAAAAATATTTTAATAAAGATGCAAAAAACCTGAGCATGTACGAAGCGGCACAAATTGCAGCCTGCCTGCCAAGCCCTAAAAGATATTCCGTAAAGCCGCTGAGCAATTATGTGGCTGGCCGGGCCGCTAATATTGTAAGGCAAATGAACAACCTTGCAACGGACCCCGATGTACAGGCGATTATAAAATAATATTACAATGCTGCATGGTTAAATTGCATGTACAGCATCAATAGCTTTTGCCAGCCTTTGTTCGTAATCACCACTTATATCAACCCAGGGTACATTTTGGTTTATGAGGATGTCTTTATAATGTTTGTATAATTTTTTTCGGCTGGCAAGGTCGGGGTATTCTCTAAGTTCATCCTTAACCCAGGGCAAATCAACATTACAAAGCAGGTACAAATCATATTTTCTTTCAGCAATGCGGTTCAATATCCAGTGATGGCATTTTTCAAAAACAAATTCGCACCACACTTTCATCACATACATATCTGTATCAATAAACAGTAATTTGTTGTTGCCGTTTTGTTGCTGTGCAAGTTTGCTAATTCCATTTTCTTCTCCTTCAATTTGCCCTTTTGCAATGCTGAGTAAATTTTCAAATGTATAATTGGTACCGTGCTTTAAAAGATATTCCCTGGCGTATTCTTTAACCCAAATTGTATTAAAATGAGTGGCTAATAATTTGCACAATGTACTTTTACCGGTCGATTCAGGCCCTATGACTACAATTTTTTTTATCATCCTTGTTTTTTTAACCTGTTTAAATCAACAATGAAACTGATTACAAAATAAGCCAGGATAATAAACCTGAAAATTTTTCTAAAGCTATCCGGCGTAGGATAAAAAATAATAGTAAGCGTTAATAACAAAATCAGGATGCCCTTAATAATCAGCCAGGTTTTAATGTTTCTCATTCCACATGGGTTTTGATGTTAGTACATTTTTATACACAGGGCAACCACGGTCATGTGCGCCGGGCAGGTAGCCGGTACTTACAATAAATTCATTTACTATCTCTCCTCCGGTGAAGGTAAAGGTAGTTTTAAAAAGTTTTGTCCATTCTTCTTTTGTTTTTGGATGTTGCTGTGTCAGCCAGTTTTTAAAAGACCCATATTGTTTTTGTAACAAGAGGATGGTTTTAGCATTTTGAATAGCAGCATTTATTTTTAAACGGTTGCGAATAATGGCAGCATCGTTCATCAGCCTATCAACATCTTTATCTTTATAAGCAGCCACTTTTTTTATGCTGAAGTTGTGATAGGCTTTCCTGAAACCTTCCTGCTTATTTAAAATGGTTGTCCAGCTAAGGCCGGCCTGGTTTATCTCTAATACCAACCGGCAAAATAATTCATCATCATCATCAATTGCAAAACCGTATTGAGTATCGTGGTATATTTTATGTACCTGTTTTTCGCCAGGCTTCATATTATTTATTGCTTTGCAGTAACTCATGTTGCTGTAGTGCTTTTTTACGCCATTCAATTAATCCATACACAGCCAGAATTAAAAGTATTATATAATAAATACTGGTAAATACATAGTGTTTTACAAAGTATAAAGGTATAGACGAAATATTGGTGGCTATCCACCAGTACCAACTTTCTACTTTCTTTTTAGTCATTAACCACATGCCGGTAAAGGCTGTTGCGGATGCAAAGGCATCAGCCCAGGGAATTACGCCATCAAAAAAAGCAGATTTAAAATATGTAAGCGCTGCAAAAATGCAGATATAAAAAAATAAAAAAAATGCAATTTGCTTCACCCAGTCTTTTTTATTTGAAAGAGTGATGTGCAGTATTATTTCTTTTTGATTGTTTTTCCTGGCCCACATATACCATCCCGAAATGCTCATCACTGTATAATAAAAATTAACAGTTGCTTCTCCCAGCAGGTGACCTTTAAAACTTAAGTAGATATAGATGATTGTATTTATCAACCCAACCGGGTAAACCAAAATATTTTCGGCACGGCTGTACCATACACTTGCTATACCGGCAAATACGGCTACATACTCGTACCAGCTTGTATGTTGCATATCGGTTAAGAACTGCTGAAAAATTTCTGTTACACTCACTTTTTGGGTTTTGTATTTCTATAAAATCTAAAAGGCCGAAGATAAAGGATTCCTTTTTGCGTTTGAAAACGGGAACCAATTTGATTCCACTTTCCTTTCGCATCGGGTTTCCATACTATAAAATGCAAATGCGGAAAAAACGAATAGCCTGTTCTTCCGCTTAAGCCAATTACCTGGCCCTGCTTAACGGTATCGCCCGGGTTTACAAGTACACCGTTGTTTAGTAAATGCCAATAACCGGATTGGGAGCTATCGCTGTGCAAAAGGATAATATAATTTCCGTAAGAGCGGTATTTAACATTGCTGCCGCCTTTATTGCCGTCTTCTTTCATGCGTAACACTATACCGTCTCTTGCTGCACATACTTTAGTGCCTTTCTTCATTTTAAAATCAAGGGCAGCCCTGTTCCTGTGTGTGTATTTGCTAAAGTAGCCCTGTACCAGCAAATGCGCTTTACCAGTTTCGTATGGCAACCCATAAACAAAGCTGGTATCGTCTTTTATTTTTCCTTTTTGAAGCAGCTTAATTTGGTTGGCCAGTGGATTTTTACTTACTGAACATGCAAATAAAAGCACGGTTAAAAAAAATAAGTAAATAAACTTGAGTTGCTTTGTTTTCATCTTATGCTACCCAATTTAAGTAAAATAAAAAAAGCACCTGTGAAAGATGCTTTATATAATATCGGATAAAAAAACGGGTTTACTTTGTTACTCCGATTCGGCTACCACTTCCTTCACTTCAGGAATCATTCTTTTCATCATGCCTTCAATACCGGCTTTTAAAGTTATCATGCTGCTTGGGCAGCCGCTGCAGCTTCCCTGCATCATCAGGTTTACCGTGCCTGCTTCGTAACTTTTAAATTGTATGGCGCCACCATCCATTTCTACGGCTGGTTTCACGTAATTTTCCAATAACTCTTTAATACGTTTTACCACATCATCATCATCGGCGCTTATTACGTTGCTGCTTTCTGTTTTCATGCTGGCCACTTCATCATCATTCACCACAACTTTTCCTTCTTCCAGGTATTCTTTTAAAAATTGTTTTATAGATGGGATTACATCCTGCCAGTCTTCGGTATCATTGGTTTTTGTAAGCGTAATAAAATTACTGGCTATAAAAACCGCTTTAATGAACGGGAAAGTAAATAGTTGCTGTGCCAGTGGCGATGGTTTTGCGCTTGCTTCATCAGCAAAGTCGATGCTTTTGCCCGGGTATAAAAGTTTGTTGGCAACAAATTTCATTGTTTCGGGGTTAGGCGTCATTTCGGTATAAATACTGATAACGGGGTTTCCTGTCTTTATCATAAAACTGTATTTAAAAATTTCAACTGCAAAACTAACAAGAATTGGGCTGTTTTAGTTTGAAATGGCTGTTAAAAGGCAGATTTTTCGGATTTCGCAAAAATTACTGTTCCACTATCCTAAGTTTGGCATAGTTAAGCATTATTTTTTTTTCGCCATTTAATTCAAAATGCACAGTGGCAATAGGATTATGTGCTGCGCCTTCCATCTTCATCACCTGGCCAAAGCCAAATTTCATGTGCTCTACTTTTGCGCCCACCTGTAAATTGCTGGTATCGCTTGGTTCAAAATTTTGGCTTGGTGTGTGTTCAACAGCTTTAGTGGTTGCAGGTTTTGTATAAAATGTTTCAGCCGGTTTTTTTGTGGGTGGGGCGCCGTATTGTTTTTCGGCACGGTGTGCCGCCTGCCATCCACTATTACCAAAATTTCTTTGCATACGCTCATAAGCGTTACCCTGGTTCCATCCATTGCCGGTTGTAGCGCCCCCTGCATAACTTTTATCCAGATAGTTTTCTGGTATTTCTTCAATAAACCGGCTGGGCTCATTTTGTTGTAACTGCCCAAACCTGTAACGGGCATTAGCATAGCTTAACCATAACCGTTGCTTGGCCCTTGTTATGGCTACATAAAATAACCGGCGCTCTTCTTCAAGTTCTTCCCTTGTATTAATGCTCATGGCATTTGGAAAAAGTGTTTCTTCCAGTCCGCCTACAAACACCACCGGAAACTCAAGCCCTTTAGCTGCATGTATCGTCATCAGTTTTACCACATCATCATTTCCTTTATCATCATCTGCATCGGTTAACAAAACAATCTGTTGCAGGTAAGCGCCCAGGCTTTTATCGCCCACTTCGCCGTCTTCTATGTTTGATGGGGTTTCGGTAAACTCTTTAATAGAGTTTAATAATTCCTGTACGTTTTCGTAACGGGCCAGACCTTCGGTTGTTTTATCATTAAAAAGTTCTTTTACAATATTGGTACTCTTGCCAATGATCACAGCCAGGTCGTAAGCATTCTTTTTTTCCAGTTCGCTGCTAAACATCTTTATCATGGTAACAAAACCGTTGATACTTTCCAGCATATTGCTTTTAAAACCAAACCTGTTTGCATTGCTGATAACTTCCCACATGGTAAGGTTATGTTCATTGGCAAATAAAACAGCTCTTTCGATGGTGGTTTTTCCAATGCCCCTTGCGGGGTAATTAATAATACGCTTTAATGCTTCTTCGTCTCTGGGGTTTACTACCAGCCTTAAGTATGCAATAAAATCCTTAATTTCTTTGCGCTGATAAAAACTCATGCCACCATAAATGCGGTAAGCAATACCCATGCGACGCAATGCTTCTTCAAAACTGCGGCTTTGTGCATTGGTGCGGTATAATATGGCAAAATCTTTGTTGAAATAATGGTTGCGTAGTTTTTGTTCCTGTATGGTATCTGCAGCCATCTTGCCTTCATCGTTGTCCGTCATAGTACGCACCAGTTTTATCTTTTCGCCTTCATCATTTACGGTAAATAATTTTTTTTCAATCTGGCCTTTGTTGTTTGCAATTATTTCGTTGGCTACATGCAGTATGTTTTGGGTGCTGCGGTAATTTTGTTCCAGTTTCACCACTTTCACTTCGTCGTAATCTTTTTGAAACTGTAAAATGTTTTCAATAGTAGCACCCCTAAAACTGTAAATGCTTTGAGCATCATCACCTACCACACAAACGTTTTCGTGCATGGCGCCCAGCAGTTTTATTATTTCATATTGGGCGGGGTTGGTATCCTGGTATTCATCAATCAGTATGTACTTGAATTTTCGCTGGTACTTGCTAAGCGCCTCCGGAAAGTTTTTAAGCAGGATATACATTTTTAAAAGCAGGTCGTCAAAATCCATGGCACCGTTTTTAAAACAGCGCTTCACATAAGCATCATACACTTGCCCAATGGCGGGGCGGTTGGCACGGTTGTCTTCCTGCTGCAGCGCCCAGTCGTTATTATATTCTGCAGGGCCAATCAATGCATTTTTTGCCGATGAAATACGGTTGTAAACCACGTTGGGTTTATATAGTTTATCATCTAAAGACAGTTCGTTGATAACGGTTTTTACCACACTCTTTGCATCATCGGTATCGTAAATAGTAAAGTTTGATGGGTAGCCCAGTTTGCCTGCTTCGGCTCTTAATATCCTTGCAAATACACTGTGAAAAGTGCCGATGTATAAATTACGGGCTTCGGTATTACCTAAAATACGCTCTACCCTTTCTTTCATTTCGGCAGCAGCTTTGTTGGTAAAAGTTAATGCCAGTATATTAAAGCTGTCAACTTTATGTGCAGCCATTAAATGAGTGATACGTGTGGTGAGAACTTTTGTTTTACCGCTGCCGGCGCCGGCAATAATCATGATGGGGCCGTTAACATGCGTTACCGCTTCTCGCTGTGGTTCATTCAGTTCATCTAAATAGTTCGTCATGTGGCGAAGTTACGAATTGGATATTGCAGGAAATTGTATGTGAGGAAATAAATGTGAGGATAAATTGGCACAGCAGTTGTTACAATCGGTTAAAAATGAAAACAGCATTGTAACCGGCAGATTGTATTTTTAAAAAGTTTAATTACTATGATTGCATTTACTAAATACTATTACCAGTAAATAAGTTTATCATGCTGTGCAAGATTTTTTTTATTACTTGCATTTAACTGAATAGTGAAAAAAATTGGGGAATTTGATTTCAGGTAAATTATTAAATAAGTTCTTTTTTAAAATGGTGTTAGATATGTTTATTCCTAAAAAAATGTTTTAAAACTTAACAAACATATTATAAATACATATCCTGTTTTACGGTTTTATTAAACTTTACTTTAATAAAGAGGCCAAAAAAGGGTGTTTTAACCCAAAAAATTACCAGTTTGTGGTATTGTTTTGTTCGTCAAACTGTCTTCTATTTGTTTAAGAATTTATTTGAAACGTTAGCCTTACTGAAAACCATAAAAATATTAGGCCCGTTTTACGACCGAACCTTTTTGAGAACAAAGGAATTTTCCTTTGTGGATTTTTCTCATGCTTGAACACATCCCCGTCCCGTTTCTTCGGGATGGGCTTTTTTTTGAAAAGCCACCGGCTAAATAAATTATCAAAAAAATACTAAATTAATTAGTGTTAATAAAATTAAAGCATTATCTTTGGTTCCGAATTTACATTTACAACGCAAAACACAGATACAACAATTAAAAAATTCAAACAATGAGCAAGACAGACAATTTAGAAAGATCGGAAAAGTTTAAGGCCCTTAAATTAACAATGGAAAAGATTGATAAGGATTTTGGAAAGGGCTCGGTAATGATGATGAATGAAAGGGTTGAAGAAGAACAATCGGTTATTTCAACCGGATCAATCGGGTTGGATATGGCCCTTGGAATTGGTGGCTTGCCCAAGGGAAGAATTATTGAAATTTACGGCCCCGAATCGAGCGGTAAAACAACCATTGCCATTCATGTAATTGCAGAAGCGCAAAAGAAAGGCGGTATGTGTGCTTTTATAGATGCCGAACATGCATTTGACAGTGTGTATGCAAAAAAACTGGGTGTTGATATTGATAACCTGCTGATATCGCAGCCCGATTATGGCGAGCAGGCTTTGGAAATAGCCGACCGCTTAATACTTTCAGGCGCTTTGGATGTGGTAGTGATAGATTCGGTGGCTGCCCTGGTGCCCAAGAGTGAACTTGAAGGCGAAATGGGCGACAGTAAGATGGGCTTACACGCCAGGCTGATGAGCCAGGCCTTGCGAAAATTAACAGCCACTATTTCTAAAACCAACAGTTGCTGCATTTTTATTAACCAGCTAAGAGAGAAGATAGGCGTTATGTTTGGCAATCCCGAAACCACTACCGGCGGTAATGCCTTAAAATTTTATGCTTCGGTAAGGCTTGATATACGTCGTATGTCAACCATAAAAGATGGAGACAATGCAATTGGCAACCATGTAAAAGTGAAAGTGGTTAAAAATAAGGTAGCCCCTCCGTTCAGGCAGGCCGAGTTTGATATTGTTTACGGAGAAGGTATTTCTAAAGTTGGCGAAATTATTGACTTGGGTGTTGAACTGGGAATTGTTCAAAAAAGCGGAAGCTGGTTTAGTTACAATGGAGACAAACTTGGCCAGGGGCGTGAATCGGTTAAACAACTGATGATTGATAACCCCGAAATGGCAAACGAAATTGAAACTAAAATAAGAGAAAAGATTAAAGAGTCTCAGTAGTACATAATGACAAATACTTAAGGGGGTTAGTAAGTATAAAGCCATTGCAATAAAAACGCAATGGCTTTTTTTATGCTTATTTTTGCAGTTCAAAATTTAAAGTTGAACAAAAAAATTTCAGCTCACCTGGCGCTGGCTTTTGCAAATCTTTTTTTTGCCATCAACCTTACGGCTGTAAAACATCTTACTAATAATTCATTGGTAAAACCATTTGGATTAAATGTGGTAAGGGTGGCTGTTACTTTAGTTTTGTTCTGGATATTGTTTTTCTTTAAACCGGGTAATACAAAAGTTGATAAAAAAGACTGGTTAAGGCTTGTGCTGTGTGCAATAACAGGCATTGCTATTAACCAGTTGTTTTTTTTAAAAGGCCTTTCGCTTACTTACCCTATACATGCGGCTTTACTTTTATTAATAACTCCTATACTGATTGTTTTTATTGCTGCCTGGATTTTAAAAGAACGGATTGGATTTTTGAAAATATTGGGATTGGTATTAGGTGTTGCAGGCGCCATGGTTTTAATTGTAGCCAAAGAAACATCCGGCAATGCCGATAATATTTTATTAGGCGATGTGCTGATTATCATAAATGCTGTTTCGTACACTATTTATTTTGTTATGGTAAAACCATTAATGCTTAAATACGAACCTGTAATTATTTTAAGATGGGTGTTTACTACGGGTTTACTGTTTGTGCTGCCATTTGGCTGGACAGAATTTATTGAGATACCATGGAATCAATATAACAGTATTGATATTTTAAGTATGGTGCTTATTGTTTTTACAGGCACCTTCCTGGCGTATCTTTTTAATTTGTATGGCATAAAAAACCTTGGCGCCTCCATGGCCGGATTTTATATTTATTCGCAACCGGTTTTTGCTGCTTTAATTGCCATGTTGTTTTTGCACGAACAGCTTTCAACATATAAGATTATGGCAGCGGTTCTAATTTTTGCAGGAGTTTACCTGGCAAACCTGCAAAATAAAAATAATGGTGTTGTAAAAAAAGAGTGATACTTACCAGCCGCAGCATCACTTTTGTAAAATATTTTTTTGAGAGATTAAACAGAATTCAGTTTTCAATGCAAATCTTTTTTTGCATCTACTATTTACATTCGTTATACAGTTTAATTAATTTTTTAAAACTGTAAATCCTGTAATCAAGAAGCAGCCATGTTTCTTTTGAAATTGAAGGGCAATCTTCCATTGCTAATTTAAGTTGGTTAACAAATGCCCTTTGCACTTCTATATGTGTTATTGCATCCTGGCCACGTGCAAAAAAATAATCATATCCTGTACTACCACCGGCCAATGCATAGTTTACATACAATTGTATGGGGAGCGAATCTTTGGGTGTTTTAAAAAAATAATACTGCTGTTCGTTTGTATCTGTACAAAAATATAGATTCATTTTTGGGCTGCGATATACTTCTGATAAAAGAAGTACCGTATCTATTTGGTGAGTAACATATTTATACCTTTCCAAAAATTCCAGGTTATCAATATAAGTATTCAGTTTGCAAGGCAACACAAAGCGGCCTTTATATTTTCTTAAATGAGCTGTTTTTACATCAGTGGCATTTACTACCATATTCTGCTTTCCCTTTGCACTAACTACAAAATGTTTATCCTTCAATACAATTTTTCCATACACTGTATCTCCGTTGTTTTTTATGATATAATCTTTCTTTTGTGCAAAACAAATTATGGCACACAGGTTATATACAATTAAAAAAAGAAACCTCATAAAATTTAATTAAAATATTCAATATCGTTTTTTGAAGATATTGGAGTATTAATATTACATACGAAACAAAAAACAGTTTGGTTGTGTATCAATTTTTAAACGAATAAAAAAGCAGGCTTGCTACTCTGTTTTCAATAAAATATTAATCAGTTAATTAAATTAGACTTTGCATCAACAGGGATGAGGATCAGTTTTAAATTAATACTTTTATAGCGTAAGTTTAGGATAATCCAAAAACAGGAAATTCTTTTTTGCTTTTATAAAATCTTTCCACTGTTCTATATCGGCTTCCACCGCAAATATTCCGCAGGTGGGCATATTATCAATATTCACCTTTTCATGCAGGCTGTTTACAAAATAAGTGATGCCGGGGTTATGAGAAAAAATTGCCACCGTGTTCAAATCATTAGGTAAGGCTGCAATTACATCATAAAATACATTTGCAGGGGCATGATACAGTGCCGATATGAATATTACTTTTTCTTCAGGCGCCTGGTATACAGCAGCAAAAGCCTGGACTGTATGTTTGGCCCGTATTGCGGGGCTTGCAACAAATGCATCAATATGTTTTTGTTGTTTTAATAAGCGTTCAGCCATCAGGGGAGCATCTTTTTTTCCCCGTTCGTTTAATGGCCTTTCAAAATCGTTGCCATAAAAGGTTTGGTCGCTCTTGGCATGCCTTATAATAAAAACCTTTTTCACCAGTATGTTTTTATAAAAGTATAAAATAATTTTACAAACAGGTAATTGTACATTTATCCTTTGCAGCTTCTTTAACTAATTATTTATATGAAAAATTTCAGCAGTCATTTTATCTTAATCATTGCTTCCTCTGTTTTGCTGTTATCATGCTCCACATCTAAAAAAGCATTGCAAAGCGCTGTAACAATAAGCAGCATAAAATTTTTAAACGCTTATGAAATACCCTATAACCTGCAGTATAAAAATACTACCGTAGGCGGATTGTCGGGTATTGATTACGATGCAGGCGAAAATGTGTATTATTTTATTTGCGACGATAGAAGCGATATTGATGCAGCCCGTTTTTATACTGCCCGAATTGTTTTAAACGATTATAAAATTGACAGTCTTGTTTTTACAGGCGTACACAATTTGCTTCAAAGCAATGGGCAAGCTTATCCTAATAAAAAACAAAACAAATTGCAGGTGACTGATCCCGAAGCAATGCGTTATAATCCAAAAACAAAAACTTTGGTATGGAGCAGCGAAGGCGAAAGGATTGTAATGCCGGGCGATACGGTTTTGATAAACCCATCTGTTACAAATATGGAAACCAACGGAAAGTTTATTGACAGCTTTCTGCTTCCTGCAAACATGCACATGCAGGCAGCTGAAAAAGGCCCAAGAAGAAACGGCGTTTTTGAAGGCCTTGCTTATGCAGAAAATTATAAAACGCTTTATGTAAGTGTAGAAGAACCATTATACGAAGATGGCCCAAGAGCAGCGGTAGTTGATAACAATGCTTTCATCCGCATTAATAAATTTAACACTGCCACAAAAAAAGCAGTTGCACAATATGCTTATAAACTTGATCCGGTTGCTTATGAAGCAAAACCTTCTAATGCATTTAAGGTAAACGGTATATCAGATATTATGAGCCTGGGTAATAATAATCTGCTGGTTATTGAAAGATCGTATTCAACCGGCAGGCTTCCCTGCACCATTAAAGTATTTATTGCCAACCTTAATGCAGCAACTGATGTAACCGGTATTACACTTACAAACAACAAAAATTTTATACCGGCTAAAAAAACTTTGCTGTTGAATATGGACAGTCTTGATATTTATACCGATAATATTGAAGGCGTAACTTTTGGGCCTGTATTACATAACGGAAATAAATCTTTGCTGTTTATTGCAGATAATAATTTTAACCCGCTTGAAAAAACACAATTATTGCTTTTTGAAATAATAGAATAACAGTAGCAGAGGCGCTATACAAAACTTCAGTAGATTTGGTAATAATTTAATAAGATGATGAACAGGATTAAAAAACTTATTTTACTTAGTTTGTTTTTGTATGCACCTTTTAGCAGCATAGCATGGGGTGTTTTGGGTCACCGTATTATTGGGCAAATAGCCGATTGTTATCTTACAAAAACAGCAAAGAAAGAGATTTATAAAATATTAGGAAACGAATCAGTGGCTATGACAAGTAACTGGCCCGATTTTATAAAATCAGACCCAACCTATTCTTACCTGAGCCCCTGGCATTATATAAACTTAAAAGCCGGGCTTACCGAAACAGAATTAAAAACATACCTGGTAACAGACTCGGCAATAGATGCTTACACTAAACTGAACTGGCTTACAGAGCAATTAAAAAACAAAGATCTTGAACAAGATAAAAAAGTTTTGTACCTGCGCCTTGTTATACATATTGTTGGCGATTTGCACCAACCTTTGCATACCGGCCGTTACGAAGATTTGGGAGGAAATAAAATAAGGATAACATGGTTTAAGGAACCTTATAACCTGCACCAGGTTTGGGATGAGCGGCTGATAGATTTTCAGCAATTAAGCTATACCGAATATGCCGCAGCAATAAATTATACTACAAAAGCACAACGCAAACAATGGCAAACCGAGCCGGTAAGCGACTGGATTTGGCAGTCGTATCAACTGGCCGAAAAAATCTATTCTGATATTAAGCCTGATGAGAAATTAAGCTACCAATATAATTTTAAATACATTGCCAGTGTAAATGAACAGTTGCTTAAAGGAGGCGTACGATTAGCGGGGCTGCTGAATGAAATCTTTAGTTAAAGATGTAACTGATAAATTTTGTTGTAGGGTTTAATAACCCCTTACATTTTTTCCTTCCATGTAATTCATAAAAGCTTTGTTGCAAACACGGTTACCGCCGGGGGTTGGGTAGTTGCCGGTAAAATACCAGTCGCCGGTATTGGTAGGGCAAGCTTCGTGCAACGATTCTATGGTTTGATAAATTACACTTACAGGTATTTGTAAATTTTTTGGTGTGATAAGCGCCGCAATCTTATTTGAAATCTGGTCTAATGTAAAAGGTTTATAAATTTCTCTTACAACATTTTGAGTATGTAATTGATTGTTACGTTGCAGGCTTTTGCATTTTTCAAGCAAATCATCAAGAAGCCGCAACTGCCCTGTATCTTTCAGTAATTCTATAGCCGCCTTAAATGCAATAAAATCTCCCATCTTGCTCATATCAATGCCGTAGCAATCGGGGTAACGTATTTGCGGAGCCGAAGAAACAACAATAATTTTTTTGGGTTGCAGCCTCGCCAGCATGCGTATGATACTTTCCTTTAAAGTGGTGCCACGTACAATGCTGTCGTCAATCACCACAAGTGTATCGGTGTTTTTTCTAACGGTGCCGTATGTTATATCGTACACATGCTGCACCATTTCGTTACGGCTGCTGTCTTCGGTAATAAAAGTGCGTAGCTTAACATCTTTAATGGCTATTTTTTCAATTCGTATTTTACGGTTAACCATTTCAGCCAGTTTTTCTTCATCATAATCTTTACCCCAGCTAAGTATCCTTTCAATCTTTATTTTATTCAGGTAATCTTCGGCCCCTTTTATTAACCCATAAAAAGCTGTTTCTGCTGTATTGGGAATAAATGAGAAAATGGTGTTTTTAAGATCGTAATCAACTGCCTTTAAAACTGTGTTGCTAAGTTGGTAACCCAGTGCGTTTCTTTCTTTGTATATTTTTTCATCGCTTCCACGGCTAAAATATATCCGTTCAAAGCTACACGCCTTTCGTTCCTTTGGTTCAATAATTTGTTCAATAGAATAATTGCCATTTGCTTTTACAATCAATGCATGGCCGGGCATCAGTTCTTTCACTTCATTTTCGCCAAGGTTAAAGGCGGTGCGTATGGCAGCCCTTTCGCTTGCCGCAACAATTACATCATCGTTAATATAATAGTAAGAAGGTCGTATGCCATGTGCATCCCTCATTACAAAACCATCGCCATTGCCAATAATGCCACTAAAGTTAAAACCACCGTCAAATAAGGGAACGGCTTTTTTTAAAACTTTTACAATATCCATTTCGCCGGGAAATGCTTCATCGGCCTTCACCAAAAAATGATACACAACTTCCATCATGGCCGCCAGGTCGCTCTGCCGCTGAAACTCACCCGGATCAATATTTACAAGCCCAAAAAGCTCCTCGGTATTTACCAGGTTAAAATTACCAGCTAATGCAAGGTTACGTGCCGGTATGGTATGCCTTTTTATAAACGGATGACAAAACTCTGCATTGTTTTTTCCTTGTGTACCATAGCGCAGGTGCCCAAGCAAAACTTCTCCTAAAAAATTAAGATGGCCTTTCATAAGACCGGGATGGTTTTTAATATCGGGCTGATATTTTTCAATATCATTTATTTCTTTACCCACCTGTGCAAAAAGATCGGAGATAGGCTGGCTGGCGCCACTTCTTAAACGATGCATGAACGGGTAACCCGGCTCGGTATTTAATTTAACGGCCGCAATACCGGCGCCATCTTGCCCACGGTTATGCTGTTTTTCCATAAGCAGGTAAAGCTTATTAAGGCCGTACATAACGGTGCCATATTTTTGCTGATAATAACTGAAAGATTTGCGAAGGCGGATGAAGGCAAGTCCGCATTCGTGTTTTATATCATCGCTCATGATGTGGAATGAGCCGCAAAGTTACATTTTTGCAAAAGAGCAACAAACAAAAATCCCTTCCTATTTTATTAATAAGAGATAATAAATTACTATATAAATGGTTTACAGGCCGCTAAAGCAGATACCGATTTGAAAAAGTTTCATATCGGCTGCTACACCATCTTTAAAAATATTATTAAGCTGGTAGCTTCCATACACCGAAAAATTGCCATAGCCAACTCTTGCAGTTGCAGCAATACGGGTTGAGTTGATAAAGCCCTTGCTGGTTTCTTTTGCTGTATAGCTGTTAATTTGAGTGCCGGTACTACTCAACAAAGTTTTTCCTTTGGTATGTACATTAAGCACCGTACCCACTTTAACACCAATAGCGGCTTTTACACTTTTGTTTTCTCTTTCGGGGTTGGCTGTGTATCGTAATTCAATTGGCAGTTCAAGGAAAGCAGTGGTAAGCTTGTATTTTTTAAAATGGTCGGCATTTTCAACATCTGTAAAAGGCAGTGTATTGGTTTTTGCCTTTATATCTATATAGGTATTTTTAAAATAGATATTGCTGGTACCTACCCCTAAACCAAAAGCCACGCTCATTTTTGGCATACTTTTAAAACGCTTATCAAGCATAACATATACATTAACACCCCTGGCAAACCCGGTCATGTGGCTTTTAATACTATCTGGTACACCAATCCAATGGTCGCTGGTAATTTGCAACATTAAATGGTCGCCGGTACGGTTTATAAAACCGGGGGTATTTTTTTTATTTTGAGCATGTACTACTGATACGGAAAGCAATGTAATGGCAATAAATAGTATTTTCTTCATAATCAATTTTGAAGCTGCAAATTAACGGCAAATAATTTAATGAAGCGTTAAATAAAGCAGGTGGTGGTTTTTATGGTGTAATGCAACAGTTATACTTGTATATACAGGCATTTAAAATAATAGGCCGCATTTTGGCAGCCTCTTATTTTACAGGTTGTGGGCCCACCTGGGCTCGAACCAGGGACCACCTGATTATGAGTCAGGTGCTCTAACCAACTGAGCTATAGGCCCTGTTATTTTTACATAACGGACGGCAAAAGTAAGTAAAAAGAGGTATCTGTTGCTAATTTTTTATCTAAAAAATAAAGTTGCATAGTTACTATAATAATAGTATCCTCTTAATTTACATGTATTATTGCTAAACATTTTTTTAAATTGATTTTAGTTAGGTATAAATGCCGGTAATTTTTAATAATGCAGAAACAAATTATTATATGTTTATGGATGCTTGTGGTTTTTGCAAAATGCAACCAACCTGCAACCAATGCAGTGTATAAAAACCATGATAGTATTGTATCCTGTGAAGGAAATTTGCCAGCAAGGTTCTCACCCATAAATGACACAACAAACATTGTACAAAGCGAAAGTTCATTAACTGGCATGGTAAAAATCCCTTCGGGAGAATTTATGATGGGGGCATCGGATAATGAAGGAAGGCAGGATGAATATCCTCAACATACCGTTAAAGTAAATTCATTTTGGATGGATGCAACAGAAGTTACCAATGCACAGTTTAAAAAATTTGTACAGGCTACCGGGTATATAACAACTGCCGAAAAAAAACCTGATTGGGAAGAAATGAAAAAACAATTGCCGGCAGGTACGCCAAAGCCGGATGAAAGTTTGCTGGTAGCATCATCATTGGTGTTTAACCCCCCGGGCCATCCTGTTTCGTTAAACGATGCATCGCAATGGTGGGTTTGGAAACAGGGCGCTAACTGGAAACATCCTGAAGGGCCGGACAGCGATATCCTTGGTAAAGACAATTACCCGGTTGTACAGGTTTCGTGGGATGATGCAATGGCATATTGCAAATGGGCAGGTAAACGATTACCTACAGAAGCAGAATGGGAATGGGCCGCAAGAGGAGGCTTAATTAATGCTAAATACCCCTGGGGAAATGAAGGGGTTGAAGATGGCAAGCCAAAAGCCAATACCTGGCAGGGCTCGTTTCCTGATAAAAATATAAAGTGGGATAAATTTTACGGTGTTGCACCGGTAAAATCTTTTTTACCAAACGGGTATGGATTGTTTGATATGGCAGGCAATGTTTGGGAATGGTGCAGTGATTGGTACAGGCCCGATTATTATGAAAGCCTAAAAAACAAAACAAGCATCAATCCGCAGGGGCCACCTGGCAGCTACGATCCCATGGAGCCAACAATACCCAAAAAAGTAGTAAGAGGCGGATCTTTTTTATGCAACGCTGCTTACTGTAAAGGCTACCGTGTTACATCACGTATGAAAACATCGCCTGATACAGGTTTGGAACATACAGGGTTTAGGTGTGTAAGAGATATAGAAAAATAAAACAGCTTTTTGAAGCGCATCATTATTATGGATAACATTAAAAACATCATTTTCGACCTCGGTGGCGTATTGCTGAACATCGATTTTAAAAAAAGCATTACCGCATTTGAAAAGCTGGGAGTAAAAAATTTTGAAGCTATGTTTTCGCAGTTTAAGGCCGATGAACTTTTTGAAAAACTTGAAACAGGCGCTATATCCGAAACAGAATTTTATAAGGCATTTAAAAAGAGGAGCCACCTAAACATAAGCGATGCAGATATAGAAAACGCCTGGAATGCACTGATACTTGATTTCAGAACAGGCAGCCTTGCCCATCTGGAAAAACTTTCTGTACATTATAAACTCTACCTGTTAAGCAATACCAACAGCATACACGTAAAATGCTTTAAAAGAAAATTTACTCTGCAAACAGGTAAAGCCGATTTTGACAGTTTTTTCAAAAAAGCCTGGTACTCTAACGAAGTGGGATTAAGAAAACCTAATGCAGATATTTTTGAATTTACATTAAGCCGGGAAAATCTTGAAGCAGCGGAAACGCTTTTTATTGATGATACACTGATAAATATTGAAGCGGCTGCTAAACAAGGTTTTAAAACTCATCATCTGCAGGCGCAGGAAACAATAGAGCAGGTAATAATGTAAGCCAATATGCAGGGTGTTTATTTTACCTCTTCAAAATCAATATAATCTTCTTTATTTACTTTGCTTGCAGGCTCCTTTTTTAATGGCCTATCCTGGTTTTCATATTCTTTCATTTGTTGCCTCATTTTCTCAACCTTTTTACTTACCTCTTTACTTGATTTATAAACCGGTATCACAAAGTCGAATATGAGTTTGTAAAAAATGTACAAAACCAGCAATTCAAATATTACTCTTATTATACCCATTCTGCAAATGTATAAATCAAACAGGTGAAAAGCTGTTAAAATTAAGCAATGGAAAAATAAAATTTTAATTCAGTTCATTTTGGCAATTACAGCCTGCTTGCGTATATTTGCACCGGACAAAGAATCAATTGAAGGGAACGGTGGCGTTCCCTTCTTCTTTTATCATGACGCAGGATACTCAAATACAGGCGGTAGAAAAATTGGTTGAGCCATTGCTTACAGGCGATATTTTTTTGGTTTCCATTAAAATAAAGCCCACCAATAATTTTAAGATATATATTGATGCTGATAATGGGCTTGGAATTGAAAAATGTATTAAAATAAACCGAGCCCTGTATAAGTTGATGGAAGAAACGGGCATGTATCCAAACGGCGATTTTTCGCTTGAAGTGAGCAGCCCCGGGCTTAATGAACCTTTAAAACTGCTGCGCCAGTATAAAAAAAATATTGGCAGGGATGTAGAAGTTATCATGTTGGATGAAGTGAAAAAAACCGGCAGGCTTAATACGGTAACAGATGAAAAAATAACTATTGAAACGATTGAAGGGAAAGGTAAAAAAGCCATTACAAAAACAGAAGAAATAACTTTTGCAAATATTAAGCACACAAAAGTTTTGATAAAAATTTAATTATTAATAAAACCCCTACCCCGGCGGGGAAATAAAAGTGAGGCCGGAGCGGAATATGGCAAGTATTAATTTAATAGACTCCTTCCAGGAATTTAAAGATGCTGAAAACATTGATCGTCCTACATTGATGAAAGTGATGGAGGATGTATTTAAAACACTTATCCGTAAAAAATACGGTAGTGATGAATGTTTTGATGTGATTGTAAACGACCAAAAAGGTGATTTGGAAATTTTTCGCCGCCGTACCATTGTTGAAGATGATGACTTGTATAATACGCTAACCGAAATTGAATACAAGGATGCTATTAAGATAGAACCCGATTACCAGGTTGGCGAAGAGTTGTACGAAGAAGTGGATATACAGAAAGAGTTTGGCCGCCGGGCTATCCTGGCCGGAAAACAAACCCTGGCTGCTCGTATAAACGACCTTAAGAAAAACATACTGATTAAAAAATACGAAGACCGTATTGGTGAAATTGTAAGCGGCGAAGTGTACCAGGTTTGGAAAAAAGAAGTGCTGCTGCTGGATGAAGAAGGCAATGAAATGCTATTGCCCAAAAGTGAACAAATACCTACTGATTATTTTAAAAAGGGCGAAAGCGTAAGAGGTGTTGTTAAAAAAGTGGAATTAAAAAACAGCCAGGCTGTTATTATCATTTCACGTACCAGCCCGGCATTCCTCGAAAAATTATTGGAGATTGAAGTTCCTGAAATTTTTGACGGACTGATAGTGGTAAAGAAAATTGTACGGGATCCCGGCGAAAGGGCTAAAGTGGCGGTAGAAAGTTACGATGACCGCATTGACCCCGTAGGCGCCTGCGTAGGTATGAAAGGCAGCCGCATTCATGGTATTGTTCGTGAACTTAGAAATGAAAACATTGATGTAATCAACTGGACGAATAACATACAGTTGCTGATACAACGTTCATTAACGCCTGCAAAAATCACCAGCATGGAACTGGATAATGAAAAAATGCATGCGAATGTTTATCTTAAACCCGACCAGGTTTCGCTGGCCATTGGCCGTCGTGGCGTAAACATAAAGCTGGCTTGCGAACTTACAGGTTACGAAATAGATGTTTTCCGTGATAACGAAGGCGAAGAAGAGGAATTTGATATTGATTTGGATGAATTTACCGATGAAATTGAACCATGGATTATTGATGAATTGAAAAGGGTTGGATGTGATACCGGCCGCTCAGTTTTAGAATTAACAGCCGAAGAGCTTGAACGCAGAACAGACCTTGAAAAGGAAACAATTGAAGAAGTAAGAAATATATTGCTTGAAGAGTTTGGTAAGGAATAAGTACTGGCGATACAATATAAATCAGGATAACTAAAGAAAATTAAGCCCTGCATTTTGCAAGGCAAATAAAAAAAGAATGGCAGAAGTAACTACACCAAGGTTGATGGCAGCAGCCAAAGAGTTTAACATAGGTAAAGATACCTTGGTAGACTTTCTTGTATCAAAAGGTTTTGATGGAGCCGAGTTAAAGCCGGCATCTAAATTAACCGAGGAGATGTACAAGGTTTTACAAACAGAATTTCAGCAGGATAAAATGGCCCACGAAAAGGCAATGAAAATTGACCTGCCCAAGGGTACCGGCAGCAGTGAGCCTAAAAAGAAAAAAGATGAGCAAGATCTTTCCTTTGCTAAAAAAGAAACACCTAAAGCAAAAACAGAAAAACCTGCTGAAGAACAAATAGAAGAACCAACAAAACAAAAACCATCTGAGGATTTAAAAGAATCGGCCAAAGAAGTTAAAGCAGATGAGCAAAAGGTAAAAGTTACTAAGCTTAAAGCGCCAGAACTGGAAATACCCAAAGTTGTTGATAAAATAGACCTTGATGCCATAGACTCATCAACCCGGCCTAAAAAAACAACAAAAAAATCTGCACCAAAAGAAACAGGAGAAGAAAAAGTAGCAGATACTCCACCCAAAAAATCTAAAAAAGAAACGGCAGTAGCAGAAGAAACAGCCACACCTGCCGAAGAGCCCAGGGAAGAGGAAACACCCGTAATAGAAAACATAAAAGCTAAAAAATTATCAGGCCCCAAAATAATGGGCAAAATTGAATTGCCTGTTGATAATGATACCCGTCCTAAAAAAGACACCGACGAAAAACGTAAGCGTAAGCGTATCCCAATGGAAAAAAAGCCGGGGGCGCCAACGCAAGGCAGAAGGCATGGCGATAACAACTTAGGAACTGGCACATCAAACAGGGGAGGCGCTCATGGTTTTAACAGGGGTGGTACCGGATCTTCATCTCGAAGGGAAGAAAGGGTGATTGATGAAAAAGAAATACAGGAAAAGTTAAGAGAAACCCAGGCTAAACTGGCTGGCGCCGGGGGCAGGGGAAAAAGCCTGAAAGCAAAATACCGTAAAGCTAAGCGTGATGAGCATGCTGAACAGGCCGGAGCAACCGGCGAAGAAAGCAATAAGCTACAAGTAACAGAATATATTTCGGTTAGTGAACTGGCAGGTTTAATGGATGTAAGTTTTGCCGATGTTATCAGTAAATGTATGAGCCTTGGTATTATGGTTTCTATCAACCAACGGCTGGAAGCGGATGTAATAGAACTGGTTGCCAGTGAATTTAATTACGAAGTGGAATTTTTAGGGGTAGAAGATACCGATGAATTTGATATAGATGAAGAAGATGATGATGAAAAAGATTTGTTGCCCAGGGCGCCAATTGTTACCATCATGGGGCATGTGGATCATGGTAAAACTTCATTACTTGACTATATAAGAAATACTAATGTTATTGCCGGAGAGGCCGGGGGTATTACCCAGCATATTGGCGCTTATGAAGTAACATTAAAAGACGGAAGGCATATTGCATTTTTAGATACACCGGGCCACGAAGCATTTACGGCTATGCGTGCCCGTGGTGCCAAGGTAACCGATATTGCTGTAATTGTAGTGGCTGCAGATGATGCTGTGATGCCGCAAACAAAAGAAGCCATTTCTCATGCCCAGGCCGCCAATGTGCCGATGGTTTTTGCAATTAATAAAATGGATAAACCCGGCGCTAATCCCGAGAAGATTAAGGAACAGCTTGCAGGTATGAATATACTGGTGGAAAGCTGGGGCGGTAAATATCAAAGCCAGGAAATAAGCGCCAAAACCGGTGAAAATGTAGAACTGCTTTTGGAAAAGATATTACTTGAAACAGATATTCTTGAACTTAAAGCAAACCCTAACAGGGAAGCCAGCGGAACAGTTATTGAAGCTTCGCTTGATAAAGGCCGTGGTTATGTTGCCACAATTTTGGTGCAGAATGGTACACTTAAAGTTGGCGATATGATTGTATCTGGCCAATACTTTGGTAAAGTAAAAGCCATGTACAACGAACGTAACCAGCGTGAAGAGAAAGCGCCTCCATCAACCCCTGTTTTAATTTTAGGATTAAATGGCGCACCACAGGCTGGCGAAACTTTTAAAGTTTTTGAAAACGAAAGCGATGCCCGTAGTGTGGCATATAAACGTGGCCAGATTTTGCGTGAGCAAGGTATGCGTGCAAGAAAACACATTACACTTGATGAAATTGGCCGCCGACTGGCATTGGGTTCATTTAAAGAACTAAATGTAATTATTAAAGGTGATGTGGATGGTTCGGTAGAAGCATTAAGCGATTCATTACAAAAATTAAGTACCGAAGAAATTGTAATAAAAGTTATTCATAAAGCAGTAGGTGCTATTACAGAAAGCGATGTTACACTGGCCAATGCATCTGATGCAATTATCATAGGCTTTAATGTAAGACCATCAATACAGGCAGCAAGGCTGGCCGAGCAGGAAGCTATCCAGATAAAATTATACTCCATTATTTACAATGCTATTGAAGAAATCAAGAGCGCAATGGAAGGTATGCTTGAACCAAGTGTTGAAGAAAAAATACTGGCCAATGTTGAGATAAAAGAAGTATATAAGTTTGATAAAGCCAGTGTGGCAGGATGTTTTGTGCTGGATGGAAAAATGGCTAGAAATAACCGTATAAGATTGATACGTGATGGTATTGTTATTTATACGGGTGAACTGGGCAGTTTAAAAAGATTTAAAGACGATGTAAAAGAAGTTACATCAAGCATGGAATGCGGCCTTACCATAAAAAATTATAACGATATAAAAGTTGGAGATATAGTAGAAGCATTTGAAGAAATAGAAGTGAAACGTACCTTATAAAAAATACAGGGTATGCAAATCCTATTGTATTCAGCTTCTCAATCTTTTGTTAAATGAATATTATTAAGCTAAGGTTTAAACAGGGCAGGCTTACTTTTGATACTTGCTTCTAAAGTAAACAGCATACAGGCAGGTAAAATTAATTTTAATGAAAAAGTATTTATTCATCCTCATTACATCATTTACAGTTTCTGTTTCTTCCATTGCACAACCGGGGCATACAAAGGCTGTTGTAGCAGATAAGATAGTTGCAGTAGTGGGCGATAAGATTATTTTAAAAAGCGATCTTGATAACAGCATACTGGATATGCAGCGCCAGAATATTGCCATTCCCCAAAATGCACGCTGTTTGTTGCTTGAACAGGCAATGGGAATTAAAGCATTGGTATTACAGGCCGAAAAAGATTCATTACCGGTAACAGACGAAGAAGTAGAAACAATTATTGATAACAGGATAAGGGCATTCATCAGCCAATACGGCTCTAAAGATGAACTGGAAAAAATAGCCGGTAAAACCGTTTATCAACTTAAGGAAGATTTTAAGGAGCCTATACGTGATCAAAAACTGGCAGAAGCAATGCGTAATAAAATTGTAGAAAATGTACGCATTACTCCTAAAGAAGTGAATGAATATTATGAAAAGATACCCAAAGACAGTTTGCGTTATTATGAAAGCGAAGTGGAAGTAAGCCAGATAATATCTTATCCCAAGGCAACGAGGGAGGCAGAAGAATACTGTATTGAACAATTAAAAGGGTTTAAAGAACAGGTAGAAAGCGGTAAAAGTGATTTTGCCACACTGGCAAGCATTTATACACAAGACCCGGGCAGTAAGGAAACAGGTGGGCAGTATGATGTAAACCGTTATTCAAGGGAGCTTGACCCGGTTTGGCTGGGCAAGGCATTTACATTAAAACCGGGGCAGGTATCTAATCCTTTTAAAACAAGGTTTGGTTATCATATTATGCAACTGGTAAGCCGTGCAGGCGATGATGCATCTGTGAGGCATATATTATTGATACCGCAGGTAACATCCTTCGAAATAAAAGATGCAATGCATAAACTTGACTCTGTACGTGCATTATTGATGACAGGAGCTATGGATTTTGGAACTGCCGTAGCTAAATTCAGTGATGATGAAGCCAGTAAATTCACGGCAGGACAAATTACCGGTCCCGATGGAAGTACTTATTTAACTATTGACCAACTTGATAAAGGGCTGGTGATGATGCTGAAAGATTTAAAGCCCGGCCAATACTCACAACCCGTAGAATATACAGATGAAAGAGGGAAAAAGGGCGTAAGGCTTGTATACTTAAAAACAAGAACCGAACCACACCGGGAAAATCTTAAAGATGATTATGACCGCATTGCATCAAGGGCACTTGAAGAAAAAAAGAATGATGTACTTGGCGACTGGTTTATGAAAAAAGTGGTTAACTATTATATCATGATTGACGATGATTATAAAAGCTGTCCTGAAATGGCAAAATGGTTAAAGGGAGTTACAGACAGCACAGTAAGCAAATAAAAAATTGATTTAGTATATTAAAAGCGTTCCGGAAATTTAACGGAGCGCTTTGTTTTAAGTAAAAATTTAAACAAGCGGGAAAAGAAAATATATTTTGATAGAAACAAAGAAAAAAATTAAGCAGGAAGAAAGAGCGGTTTTAGTTGGATTGGTTTATAAAGAACAAACCGAGCCCATGGTTAATGAATACCTGGATGAACTTGCTTTTTTAGCAGAAACTGCCGGCGCTATTGCTGTAAAAAGGTTTACTCAAAAACTTCCTCATCCCGATAGTAAGATATTTGTTGGTAAGGGTAAACTGGAAGAGATAAGGCAGTATATTTTATTAAAAGGAAATATTAACCTTGTGATTTTTGATGATGAACTCACGGGGTCGCAGATTCAGAATATTGAAAAAGAACTGAAAGTAAAAATTATAGACCGTAGCGATCTTATACTTGATATTTTTGCCAGCAGGGCTAAAACAGCACAAGCAAAAACCCAGGTGGAACTTGCCCAATACCAATATATTTTACCCCGGTTAAAAGGAATGTGGAAACACCTTGAACGCCAGGGTGGCGGTGTGGGTACAAGAGGGCCGGGCGAAACAGAAATTGAAACAGACCGCCGTATTGTAAAGGATAAAATTGGGTTGTTACGCAAACGCCTGGCCGAAATTGACAAACAATCGGTAACACAACGAAAAGACCGGGGAGAATTTATTAGAGTAGCATTGGTAGGATATACCAATGTAGGTAAATCAACCCTTATGAATATTTTAAGCAAAAGCGATGTATTTGCCGAAAATAAATTATTTGCCACTCTTGATACCACTACCCGTAAAGTTGTGTTTGAACAAACTCCTTTTTTACTTAGCGATACTGTTGGGTTTATAAGAAAATTGCCACATCACCTGGTAGAAAGTTTTAAAAGTACGCTGGATGAAGTTCGTGAAGCTGATGTTTTATTGCACGTGGTAGATATTTCTCACCCGCAATATGAAGACCAGTTGAATGTTGTGATAAAAACTTTGAATGAGCTTGGCGCCGGCAATAAACCAATTATAACCATTTTTAATAAAATGGATAAATATGAAGAACAAACTTTTGACCAATGGCTGCAGCCCGAGGTGAAAACAGAAATATTAAATGATTTAAAACAACGCTGGCAAATAGAAACAGAGGGTTATTGTGTATTTGTATCGGCTACACAACGATTAAACATTGATGGGTTACGCCAAACAATTTTGAATGAAGTACGAAAAATGTACCATATACGGTATCCTTATAAAGTAGAGTTTTTTTATTGATAGAATTTGTATGATACCGATAAAAACTCAAACCTCACTTATTTTAATAAATTTATTTATTACTCGTAGCTGTAAATTAGTTAAATATAATTGTATTACATGAGCAGTCATACACAATGGTATAAATTAGCAGAATCTGTAAATGAGATTGAATTTAATAATAATGGCCTTGCAGAGGTTGAGGTTAACGGTAAAAACATAACACTTGCTTTGCACAACGGAAAAGTATTTGCCTGCCCGCAAAAATGCCCTCATGCCGGGGGTACACTTGCCGCAGGGTATATAGATGCAACAGGAAATATAGTTTGCCCGGTGCATAGGTATAAATTCAATCTTATAAACGGGTATAATACAAGCGGAGAAGGGTACCATTTAAAAACATATAAGGTTGATGTAAGGGAAGACGGGCTTTTTATTACATTGCTATAATGATAAAATTAAATTTCATTTTCTCCTTCATACAATTGAAGCCTGTTATTTAAATGGTTTATATGCTGTTGCATTTTAGCCATTTCATTTAATAAATGTGTAATGCTTTCAATGCCTTCAATATTTATATCCATATCATAATACAGCCTTGCCATTTTTTCTAATTGAGGCAGCTGTTGTTGTGGAATGACTAATTTTTCTTCTACAATCTCCAGTTCAATAAGCCCTTCATTTTTTAAAGCATATAAAAACGACATTTCAACATGATGGTGTAAACAAAATTCATCTGCTGCTATTGTTTCCTGTTGTTGCATGAGTTTTATTTTAAGTTCTTTAATTGTGTAAAAAGTTCTTTTTGTTTTTCTGTTAGGTTGGTTGGCAGTTGTATTGAATAAGTTATATACAGGTTGCCAAACTCTCCCTCTTTTTTATAAACCGGAAAACCCTTTCCCTTTAATCTTATTTTAGTACCGTTTTGAGTTTCGGGGTTTACAGTAAGTTTTATTTTGCCATTCAGTGTATCAATAGTTATTTCTCCTCCCAGTACTGCTGTATATAAATCTATTACGGTATTCATGTATAAATCATTGCCAAGGCGTTTAAAAACAGGGTGGGCTGTTATATTAAATGTAATGTATAAATCTCCGGCAGGCCCACCGTTTACACCCGGTGCCCCATAGCCTTTTAATTTTATTTGTTGTCCGTTTTCAACTCCGGCCGGAATTGTTATACGTATGTTTTTACCATTAACCGTTAACACTTGCTGATGTGTTTGCATGGCTGCTTCCAGGCTTAATGTAAGTTCTGCATGGTAATCCTGCCCTCGAAATTTTGCCTGTTGCCTTCTGCCACTGCCAAACATACTTTCAAAAAAACTGGAAAAATCGCCACCGTCAAATTCGGAGTATGATTGCCCACCAGTTTGTTGATGTTGGTTTTGTTGATTGTAATGTTTTTGTTTTTCAAAATGCTCAGCCTGTTGCCAGTCTTTACCATACTGGTCGTACTTTTTTCTTTTTTCAGGATCGCTTAAAACTTCATTAGCTTCATTAATCTGTTGAAATTTTTTATGTGCATCCTTATCATTTGGATTTAGGTCGGGATGAAGTTTTCGTGCCAGTTTGCGGTAAGCTTTTTTTATTTCTTCTTCGGTAGCGTTCTTAGGGATTCCCAAAATTTCGTAATAATCAATAAACTCCATTGGCAGATTTTTAAAAATGCACCAGTAAAGATACAGCAGGATTTTTTGATGAAAGTTGTACTACAAATAAAAAAGGGTTCGAAAATCCGAACCCTTTTAGCTCCCCCTGCTGGACTTGAACCAGCGACCCTCTGATTAACAGTCGTTACTCAGCCCCTTTTTTGATTTACTTTTTCTTTCTGTTGTTTCATAACATTCGGATTATCAATACTATTTTTTCTTTTTTCTTCTTTTATTGCTATATTATTTAGTATTTATTAGTATCTTTATGGTCGCATTTGTGGTCGTAATTTTTAACTGAAAGTATTATGGAACAAGAGAAAGTGTACGTTTCTTTTATTTTAGAGGCATCACGTCCCAATCAAAAAAATCAATGTCTAATTAAGATGGTGGTGTATCAGAAGCCAAATAAAAAACGCTACTCCACCGAATATCATGCAACCAAAGATGATTGGGGAAAATTAAACAGTTCTAAACTTCGGGACGATGATTTAAAAGAATTAAAAAAGAAGCTGAATGGCATTAAGGGAAAGGCTGAAAAAAGTATTTCGAAACTTCCTGTATTTTCTTTCGTTGCTTTTGAAGAAGCTTTTTTTGCCAAATCCGAATCAGGCGAAAAGAATGCAGGACTGAAACATTGGTTTGATAAATACATTTTAAAATTAAAAAATGCTGGCAGGATTGGCACGGCCAGTTCTTATCAAACTACAATTAATTCAATCCTGAATTTTAAAAAGAACCTTTCACTTTTTGATATTACACCGGCTTTTCTTCAGCAATATGAAGACTACCTGATTACTGAGAAAAAATCATATAGTACTGTTGGAATTTATATGCGCCAACTCCGGGCTATTATTAACCAGGCAATAAATGATAAAATTCTTTCAGCAGATTTATACCCTTTTAAAAAGTACGAAGTTCCATCCGGGCAAAATATCAAAAAGGCTTTGCCAAATGAGGATTTACAAAAACTGCTTTCCTGTACCCCATCAAATTCCGACCAGGCTAAAGCACTTGATTTTTGGATACTGTCTTATTTATGCAATGGGATGAACATGACCGATATAATTCATTTAAAACCGGAAAATATTACCGGGGACTACCTGCATTTCATTAGGGAAAAAACAAAGCGTACCAAGAAAAAAGATTTACGCCCCATCCGTGTTGGCCTAAACCAAAAGGCACTTGTTATTATTAAGCGTCAAAAAAACATAGACAAAGCCAATCCATATCTGTTTCCAATACTTGAAGATGGTTTAAACCCTGTTACAATCAAACATCGCTGCCAGCGGTTTGTAAAGTGGGTTAATAAACACATGGAGGCAATAAGAATAGATTTGAAGATTGAACAGAAAGTAGGTACATACGCTGCACGCCATAGCTTTAGTACAGTTCTAAAGCGAAAAGGAGCTCCAACCTCATTTATTAAAGAATCGTTAGGCCATAGTTCCGAACTTACAACTGAAAATTATTTAGATAGTTTTACTGATGATGTAAAATTAGATTATGCCAAAATGTTAACTGATTTGTAATATGAGTACTTTACTATTAACCATAGAAGATATTATCATTGGCGGGAAACGGCCCTGGGTAGATAATAATTTGAAATCAGATGCAATCTATAACCAAACGATTTCTTCACAATCAAAATTAAATCCAACATTTGAAACAGGCTCTATAGTTGAGTTCCCAAATCCTGTAACCCCAATTAGGACATATTATTTTAATCTTATTCAAACGACTGCTGTAAATTTTCTAAACACCATCATTAACCTTGCTGACAACACAACTATTAAAAACGAAAAATTATATTGGGCTCACAAAGAAGGTCATATGCCTGTGGTAGTTTTAATAGAAAAATTAAATACAATAATTAAAACCAACTCTCTTTCATGGGAGGTATTTCAAGGACCCGTATTAGGAAGAGATCATGAAGCAAAAAAGAGAAATTCAGCTTATGTTACACAAACACTTAAATATTTTTTATTACACATCTTATATGAATTGCAATTCCAATTCCCTGACTTAATTCCAAATACTGCAAACAGTTTGGAAGAACTTAATAACAGGTATTTTGAAGAATCTTTACACAAGGGCATTCTTATCGAACGTGAAGTTATTACTAATACTCCCCAAAAAACTCAGTTAAATACTAAAGAAGACATAATCAATTTTGCACACCCAATGGATGAAGATGCGGATGAAAATGAACCTGTAATAACTTTTAATAAAATATTGGTCAATAAAGAAAAGTATCTATCAGTTGAAAAGCAAATTCATTCTTTCAATTTAATAAATAAGCACAGTGATTTTATTAAAAATAAGGGCCAACGCCATTCTGAAAAACTTGCTGCAATTCTGGCCATATTATTTGAGAAAAAATATTTCAACACCGAATGTTTCCTAAATGGAAAGGGAAAAACAAAAATCACAAGAACTGATATAGCCCGGATTATTGAAAAAAGATACACCTGCCATATTGAAAGACAATTTTTAAAATTCACAGGGAAAAATAATGACCTTAAAGCCTTTTTAGCAACAGAAAGCACTTTTTTCAAAAGTTTAAAGGCATAGTTAGTACTGAATTATCTCCACATAATTCAGTCCGATAATTCGGTCTTCCCTTAAAAGCCTTGCCCAGCAAGGCTTTTGCTATTTAGATAATTCAGTAAAAGTAGTTCAGCCCCACTTTTATTTGCTTGCACTTGTTATTCGGAAAACGGATGATGACTTTGGCCAAAGTCCATTTTAATAACATTTTAAATCGTTACTACGATGGAAAAAGTCTATTTAGAGCTGCAAAAAATAAGCAAGCTGCTCGAAACACAAAACCTTCTCCGTAAGGAAGTATTAAGCCTTGCCGAAGCAAGTGCCTATTTAGGAATGGCTGAATCTTACTTGTATAAATTGACAAGCGCATCCAGCATCCCCTTTTATAAACCAAATGGGAAGATGGTTTACTTCCGGCGCACTGAATTAGAACAGTATTTATTGCGGAACCGAAGTACCACAGTTGATGAAATCCAATCGGATGCAAATTCCCTTGTTAAAAAACCTAAATCCTGAGCCACATGAAAACATTGAATAAAGTATCAATTGTGGGGAACACCCACTACGGCCTAAAGATTTATGCAAGGGTTTTGCAGCACTACTACCCTGGCGAAACAGTCCTTTCCCTTTCGGGAAGGGACTGCAAGCCCTCAAAAAACCCTTTCAATCAGGATAAGCCAACTCTGCATATTCAGATTGTGAACAATGTAGCAGTACACGAAGATTTGGAAGATGCTATTCCGTCAGGAGATGTTTTTGATTTTGCCTCACGGCATTATCAGTTAGCGGATGATGCTTTATTAGAATTTCTGAACACAGAAATGAATTTAGGCTTAGTAAAAAATCTGGCAATATTGGAAGAACATTATTCCAATGAAGTTCCCGAACGCAAGCCAAAACCAATTCATTATCCTTCGTTCAGTTTCTTTCAAGCACCGGTTACAAACACTATCCCTGGCGATACTGCTTCTCTTTTAGAAATCTACCAATTACTGAAAGATGATTGCTACAAGCAAAAAACTAACGAGCTAAGAAGCATACAAGACAAAAAAGCTGCACGAAAATTCAAGGCAGCAGGATTTGACTATGTTACTTTTTCAGGCACATTTTCCAAAAGAAGCGATGAAGCACTTATCAGGCATTCAGGGCTAATCACTATTGACTTTGACCATATAGGCAACATTGCCGAATTAAGGACAAAACTGTTGCAGGACGAATACTTTGAAACAGAACTTTTGTTCGTTTCACCTTCTGGCGATGGCATCAAGTGGATTATCCCGATTGACATTTCAAAAGCTACGCATCAGGACTATTTCCGTGCCATAGCAAGCTACATAAAACAAACCTACGGTTTGGACATTGACCAATCCGGCAAGGACGTTTCAAGAGCTTGCTTCATTGCACACGATGCCGAAGCATTTATTAACCCTAAATACATTTAATAAAATGGCAAAGAAAGAATTTATACCTTCTGATTGGTTAGAAAAACCAAAACAGATACAAACAGAGCCCGTGCAGTTCCAGCCAAATGTATTGCCGGGCAATGAACAAATAGAACAGGTAATCCAGGAGATTGAAGCAAGGAATATTGACATTGCTTCCGCCTATGCAGATTGGCGGGATATTGGTTTCGCATTCGCCGATGCCTTTGGCGAAAGTGGAAGAGATTATTTTCACCGCATCAGTTGTTTTTATCCTGATTACACCGTTGCCGATTGCAATTCACAATATGATAATTGCCTTAAAGCAAGCGGCACGGGTATTACGCTGGCTACATTTTTTTACCACGCCAAACAAGCAGGTATCAAGTTGCTGCCGAAGGCATCTAAAGAAGATATACCGCCGGAAGTGCTACCCACTCTGGGGCAGCAGGTATATGATGCCCTGCCCGATTTTCTAAAATCAGTTATCAGCATTGCCACAACTGAAGAAGAAAAAGACATACTGATATTGGGCAGTATCGTTTGTCTTAGTGCTTGTTTGCACAAGCTCTATGGTATCTATGACGGTAAAAAAGTGTATTCAAATCTTTACCTGTTCATCACGGCACAGGCATCCGCAGGAAAAGGAAGGTTGGTTCATTGCAAGCAATTAGTAAAACCCGTCCATCGGCATTTAAGAGAGCAAGCCACGTTGTTGAAGCAACAATATGAATTGGAAATGTTGGACTACAATCAAAACAAGGGTAAAGACAGCAATGTTCAGAAACCTAATAAGCCGCCTGAAAAAATGTTGTTCATTCCGGCTAACAATAGCACTACCGGAGTATATCAACTTCTTAGCGACAACGAAAGCAGGGGTTTAATGTTTGAAACCGAAGGCGATACTTTGGCGCAGGCTTTCAAAACAGATTACGGTAATTTCAGCGAAGGTTTCCGAAAAGCATATCACCACGAAACTATTTCTTACTACCGACGTACTGATAGAGAGTATGCCGATATTGAAGCTCCTTGTTTATCTACCGTACTTTCTGGTACTCCTAAGCAAATTGCCACCCTGATTCCAAATGCAGAAAACGGCTTATTCAGCCGCTTCATTTTCTACTTTATGAATGTGCAGGTTTCATGGAAAAATGTATTCAGATTTGACAGCGATAATGGATTGGATGATTACTTTGATGGCTTAGGAAGTAAATTTTTCAGTCTGTACCAAATGCTGGCAAGCGGCACAGAACTTCAATTTTCCCTTACCGCACCGCAGCAACAGCAGTTCAATTCTTTGTTTGAACAGTTGCATAGCACACAAATTGCTTTACAGGGATTGGATTATATGGCCACGGTTCGACGCCTTGGGTTGATTGCTTTTCGTTTGTGTATGATACTCTCTGCACTCCGCATTATGGAACACGGTGAAATTCCGCCCAGCTTGATTTGTGAGGACAGGGATTTTCAAACCGTAATGGCAATGGTTAAAGTATTAGTGCGGCATTCCGGCAAAGTCTTTACCGAACTGCCCGAAGATGCACCCAAACCCAAGCGCAAAAACCAAAAAGAACGCTTCTACGAAGCATTACCAACCGCTTTCAATAGGCAGGAATATTTAAAGATAGCTCTGTCAATGAACATACCCGACAAAACCGCAGAAGGTTACATAACCGATTGCTGTAAAAAAAGCTTATTGCATCGGGATAAGAAAGATTACTATTTAAAACCTGAACCATAGCAAGTTCAGGATTTTAAGGAAACAGAGGGAAGTAACCCTATTGGGCGTACTTTCTTTTTTTTATTTCCTGCATGTCCTCTATTTCCTTACTTTTCTTATACTAACATATTTAGCGTTGCTTTTCTTTGTTTTCTTATATTTGCCAATATTTGACAAGTCAATAAATTATTACTGTGGCAATTGGAGCGATAGCGGAAATCGCCATTACCAAAATCAATAAACATTGCAATGGCAAACCAATTTGGTAGTAAAATAAAAGAGCTTCGGAAGGCAAACGGATTGCTCCAAAGGCAGGTGGCATCACAATTAGAAATTGATACACCCATGCTTAGTAAAATTGAAAGAGGGGAACGAAAAGCCAAGAAGGAACAGGTACTTCAATTTGCAAAGCTTTACAAAGCAGACAACAACGAGCTACTCACTCTATGGTTAGCCGACCAGTTGTATGATGTTATTGAAGGCGAAGCCCTGGCAGATGAAGCATTGAAATCAGTTACTAAAAAACTAAAGAAAGACAAATAGCAAAATGGCAATAAAGAAATCAGAATTATATAGCTCCCTTTGGGCAAGTTGTGATGAACTGAGAGGAAGCATGGATGCAAGCCAATACAAAGACTATGTATTGGTAATGCTATTTATGAAATACGTTTCAGACAAAAAAGACCCGTTAGTTGAAATTCCTGCTGATGCCAGCTTTTACGACATGGTAAAGCACAGAGGTAAAGCAGACATTGGCGATAAAATCAATAAAATAATTGGAGAGTTTGCAAAAGCAAACGGTTTGACTGGTATTATCACAGAAGCAGACTTTAATGATGATGCAAAATTGGGCAGTGGTAAAGACAAAGTTGATTTACTTACTAACCTGATAAATATTTTCAATAAACCGGAACTTGACTTTAGTAAGAACAGAGCAGAAGGTGATGATTTGTTAGGTGATGCTTACGAGTACCTGATGCGGCACTTTGCTACTGAAAGCGGTAAAAGCAAAGGACAGTTTTATACACCTTCCGAAGTGTCAAGAATTATGGCTAAGGTGATTGGTATTAGCAAATCTACCAGTCAATCACAATCATTGTATGACCCTACAAGTGGTTCAGGTTCTTTATTGTTGAAAGCGGCAGACGAAGCACCGCACGGCATTACTATTTACGGACAAGAAAACGACAATGCTACAAGAGCATTGGCAGTAATGAATATGTGGTTACACAATTTTGCAGATGCGGAAATTGTGCAAGGCAACACAATGGCAACACCTGAATTTAAGAATGAAGAAACAGGTGAATTAAAACAATTTGATTATGCTGTTGCCAATCCGCCATTCAGTTATAAAAAGTGGATGAATGGCTTAGACCCAAAGAATGACACTTACAAACGCTTTGAGGGCTACGATGCCATACCACCAAAAAAGAATGGTGACTATGCTTTTTTGTTGCACCTGATTAAGTCGCTGAAATCAAAAGGCAAAGCATGTATTGTTTTACCGTTGGGTGTTTTGTTTCGTGGTAATGCAGAAGCAGAGATAAGGAAAAAAATCATTCAGAAAGGTTACATCAAAGGAATAATTGGGTTGCCACCCAATTTGTTTTATGGAACCGGCATTGCTGCAAGTTTGGTAATGATTGACAAAGAAGATGCTGATAAACGAACCAGCATTTTTATGATTGATGCAAGCAAGGGTTTTACAAAAGACGGTAACAAAAACCGCCTTCGTGAGCAAGACATCCATAAGATAGTTGATACATTTCTCAATCAAACTGAAATCCCTAAATATTCCCGTTTAATTCCGGTAACAGAAATTACAGACCCAAAGAACGATTACAATCTAAATATCACCCGATACATTGATAGCCAGGAGGCGGAGGACATACAGGATATTGAAGCACATTTATTAGGAGGCATCCCAAAAAGAGATATTGAAGCATTGAGTAACTATTGGCAGGTTTATCCAAACATGAAAAATCATTTGTTTAAAGCGATTGACCAGCGACCTAACTTTTACAATCTCAATATTGCCAACGAGGAAATAAAGCAAACCATTTTCAACCATGCTGAATTTACTGCCTTTGGCAAACAAATGGATGAAGTATTTGCAAAATGGAAAACGGAAACAGTTGCTTACACCAAAGCATTAGATAAAGGCTTACGACCTAAGCATGAAATACACATTGTTTCTGAAAACCTGTTGAAGCATTACAATAACAAACAGCTTACCGACAAATACGCCATTTATCAGCACCTCATGGATTTTTGGGCTGAAACCATGCAGGATGATTTTTACGAATTGGCAGCAGATGGATGGATTGCCGGAAATGAAGTAAAACGGATGGAGAAAAAGACAAAGAAGGGTGACAAAGAAGTAGTGAAACAAATTGCCGGTATTGAAGGATTGGAAGGCAGGTTAATTCCACCAAGTTTAATGATACAGGAATATTTTGCCGCAGAGCAAAAAGCCATTGATGATTTGGAAGCACAAGCCGAAACATTGAATGCTAAAATGGAAGAATTGAAAGACGAACAAGGTGGTGAAGAAGGATTGCTTATTAATGCAATGGATGATAAGAATAAAATCAGTAAAGCCAATTTAGCCAAAGCGATTAAAGATTTAGGCAAACGCAATGAGGATAACGCAGACGAATTTGATATGCTGACTGCTTATAAAAAACTGATGGATGATGAAGCCGCCATACAAACCAAAATAAAAACTGCTTTAGCCGAACTGGAAAAGAAAATATTTGCCCAATACCCGAAACTGACTATTGATGAAATTAAAACAGTAGTGGTAGAAAAAAAGTGGATGGCAAACATGGAGCAACGCATACGTACCGAAATGGACAATATTAGCCACCGACTTACCCAGCGAATTGTAGAACTGGCAGACCGTTACAAAACACCAATGCCTCAGCTTTCAAAAAGTGTGGATGCACTAACAGTAAAAGTTGAAAACCATTTAAAACAAATGAATTACAAATGGTAGAGCAAATAGAAATACAAGAAGGATATAAACAAACCGATGCTGGCATTATTCCGAAAGATTGGGATGTAAAAACAATTGGTGATGTTGGTGAAGTCAAAATGTGCAGACGAGTTTTTAATGATGAAACTAAACCACAAGGCTCAATTCCTTTTTATAAAATTGGTACGTTTGGAAAGGAACCTGATGCTTTCATATCAGAAGAATTATACAATAATTACAAGGGGAGATTTTCATTTCCGAGAAAAGGAGATATTTTAATATCAGCAGCAGGTACTATCGGTAGAACTATAATTTACGATGGCAAACCAGCTTATTTCCAGGACTCTAACATTGTTTGGATAGATAATGATGAAGCAATCATTTCAAACGATTTCCTATACCATGTTTATCAAGCCGCAAAATATACCACGGAAGGAGGCACAATACAGCGGTTATACAATAGCATATTAAAAAGTACAAAATTTCTATGTCCACCTACCAAAGACGAACAAGCTGCCATTTCAACTGCACTAAATGACATAAATGCTTTAATATCTCTACTTGAAAATCAGCTTGAGAAAAAAAGAAACATTAAGCAAGGTACAATGCAGCAATTGCTGAAACCAAAAGAAGATTGGATAGAAAATACTTTGGGAGAAACAGCTACTCTGAAGGCAAGGATTGGTTGGCAAGGTTTAACAACTGCTGAATACAGAAAAACAGGAGAGTATTATTTGATAACAGGGACAGAATTTGAAAATGGATTTATTGATTGGAGTAGTTGCTTTTATGTTGATGAAGAACGGTACAAGCAAGATAGAAATATTCAGGTTAAAGAGCATGATGTTTTAGTTACAAAAGATGGAACAATAGGAAAAATTGCTTTGATTAAATCAGTTCCAAAACCTGCAACATTGAATAGTGGAGTATTTGTAATAAGACCAATTGCTAATTCATTCCACCCTGAGTTTTTCTACTATCTATTGCTTTCTGAAATATTCTTACAATTTCTGGCTCAGTTAAGTGCTGGCTCAACTATAAATCACCTATATCAAAAAGACTTTGTAACCTTCAAATATTTCACACCTAAAACGATTGATGAGCAGAAGGACATAGCTAAAACACTTTCTGATATGGATAATGAAATAGCAGAGTTGGAAATGAAATTGAAGAAATATAAAATGATAAAGCAAGGCATGATGCAAAGCCTTTTGACTGGAAAAATCAGAATAGTATAAGTTATGGCAGAAAGTATTGCAAATACATATTTTGAAGATGTAATAGCGGCAGGTATCCCTTGTCCGCATGAAGATGCTTTTGTGCCTGATGGAGTAAAGGTTTATTACCGTGTGCTAAAAAATAATACGGTTTCATCTGAATACTTCTTGCCAACAGTAGTAAAAGATGATAGACCATTGCCACAAGGCTATGATAATTGTATTGGAAAATCTGTTTCTGTATTTGATGATTTACAGGTGATGATTAATAGCATTTTTAGGCTGCCGTTCAACAGGGGCAAAAAGAAAACAATCGGCTTGCTAAAACTTACTGCCAATGATGGATTGCTAAAGCAAACATTTGACAATAAAAATCATCATTCATGGTGGCGTTCAAAGGCTTTTGATATTGCCACTGTGGAAACAAAAGAAATAACAGTATGAAATTAGACTACGTTAAGATATTATACTACTACGAAGTGCCAACCGTCATGTTCTGCCAGGACGAAAGGCAAAATAATTTCATATTCATTCTACTCAATGATGAAACCTACGATTACATTGGCAAAAAGGTAAACGTAGAAGATGTATGCCTTTTCTTAGAGGGCAAAATGGATTTAAAACCCATTTACGAAAACCGAGACACCAATCTCTACATGGGCAAATGGAAGAAGCATGAGTTTTTCGCAAATCTCTATCAGGGCGAATACAGCGATGCACTTTTGCCTGATGATGGCTTAATGCTGATTAATCATGAAAATGAATTAGCAGCCTCACTTAAAAAAGAAATAATTAACCGAATGATGGCAGGTTCATCTAAATCAAAAGTTGGCAAACTGGAAAGAGAAACACAAAACCGTGTGGTGGCTCTTATGCAAAACGAATTGCAATACCGTTACTTAGGCAATTGGGAAGAACGGGACAACAACAGCAATGTGGAGGAAGAAATCTTATCAGACTGGCTGCTGAATAAAAAGAAATACAGCCAAAACCTTGTTTCCAAAGCCATTTACGAATTTACAAAGGCAACCAACGACCAAAGCAAATCGCTGTATGATGTAAACAAGGAAGTGTATTCAATGCTTCGTTATGGTGTGAATGTGCAACCCGAAATAGGACAGAATAAACAAACTGTTTGGCTCATTGATTGGGAGAACCCAACTGAAAATGATTTTGCAATAGCTGAAGAAGTAACGATTAAAGGCATCCACAAAAAGAGACCAGATATTGTTTTATACATTAACGGTATTGCAGTTGGCGTATTGGAATTAAAACGCAGTACCGTTTCCATTGCTGAAGGTATTCGCCAAAATTTAGATAACCAGAAACACATTTTTATAAAACCATTTTTCAGCACCATTCAATATGTAATGGCAGGCAACGATATTGAAGGGCTTGCCTATGGTGCAATTGAAACCAAAGAGAAATATTTTTTGAAATGGAAGGAAGTAAACGAGGAAGTTAATAAAGACCATGCCTATCTATTGGAGCTTACAAAACCCATTCGTGAAAGAGCCGCTAAATACGCTTACCCTTTAGATAAAAACATAGTTGAACTACTGCATAAGGAACGGTTCATAGAATTACTCCATGATTTTATTGTGTACGACAGGGGCATAAAAAAGCATTGCAGACCAAATCAGTATTTCGGAATTAAGGCAGCACAGGACTTTGTTAAACGTAAAGAAGGTGGCATAATATGGCATACACAAGGAAGCGGAAAGAGTTTAACAATGGTTTGGCTCACCAAATGGATAAGAGAGTTTAACGATAATGCAAGGGTGCTGATTATTACTGACCGGGAAGAATTAGACGAGCAAATAGAAAAGGTTTACAAAGGTGTTCAGGAAGATATTTACAGAACCAACAGTGGTAAAGATTTACTCACCAAGCTAAATGATACTTCTCCCTGGCTCATGTGTTCACTCATTCACAAGTTTGGCGGTAAAGAAGATGCAGACGAAAAGGATATAGAGAACTACTTACAGGAATTACGAAACAGCGTACCAACAGACTACAAAGCAAAAGGTGATATTTATGTATTTGTGGACGAGTGCCACCGTACACAATCGGGCAAGCTGCATGATGCCATGAAGCAGTTTATCCCCAATGCTTTGTTCATTGGTTTTACAGGCACACCATTATTGAAAGTAGATAAATCAACCAGTCAGGAAATATTTGGCAGGTACATTCACACTTATAAATTCAACGAAGCTGTTTATGATAAAGTAGTATTGGACTTACGCTACGAAGCCAGAGACATAGAACAAAACATTTCTTCGCCTGATAAAATTGATGAATGGTTTGAATTAAAAACAAGAGGGCTTACTGACTTTGCCAAAGCTGAATTAAAACAGCGTTGGGGTACGCTTAAAAAAGTGTTCAGTTCAAAATCACGGTTAGAAAAAATCGTACTGGATTTAGTGATGGACATGGAGAAAAAAGAAAGGTTGCAAAACGGCAGAGGCAATGCTATGTTAGTTTCTGATAGCATTTACAATGCTTGCAGATACTTTGAGTTGTTTCAAAATGCAGGGTTAAAGAATTGTGCAATAGTTACATCATTCGTTCCCAATGCTGCCGACATAAAAGGCGAAGGCGATAACTACACGGAAAAATTGCAACGATTTGAGATATACAGAAAAATGCTGGCGAACTATTTCAATGAAGATGCAGACACAGCCATAAACAAAGTAGAGCAGTTTGAAACAGAGGTAAAGAAAAAGTTTGTAGAAGAACCGGCACAAATGAAATTGCTGATTGTAGTAAACAAACTGCTTACTGGTTTTGATGCACCTTCTGCTACTTACTTATACATTGATAAGAAACTAAGAGACCACAATTTATTCCAGGCTGTTTGTCGTGTAAACCGTTTAGATGGTGATGATAAAGATTACGGCTACATCATTGATTACATGGACTTGTTCAAGAGTTTGGAACAGGCATTTAACGACTATACCAACGAAGCATTTAGCGGTTATGAAAAGTCAGACATTGAAGGATTATTGAAAGACCGTTTGCAGAAGGGAAAAGAACGGTTGGAAGAAGCATTGGAAGCCATCAAAGCATTGGTTGAAGCCGTTGAACCACCCAAAGACACCTTAGCCCATATTCATTATTTCTGCGGAGCGAATACCGAAAATCCTGATGAATTAAAAGACACCGAACCAAGAAGGGTTGCCCTCTACAAATTGACCATTGCACTCATTCGGGCTTATGCAAACATAGCCGATGAAATGAAAGAAGCAGGTTACACCGAGAAAGAAATTGAAGCCATCAAAGCCGACATTAAGCACTTTGAAAACCTGAGAAAAGAAATTCAATTGGCAAGTGGCGACTATATTGATTTGAAGCAATACGAGCCTGCTATGAGGCATTTAATTGACAGCTACATTGGAGCAGAAGAAAGCCGGATGCTTGCCAATTTTGATGATATGAGTTTGGTAGAACTCTTAGTTGAAAAAGGGAAAGATGCAATAAAAGATTTGCCGAACAGCATAAAGGACAATCCTGATGCAATGGCAGAAGCCATTGAAAATAATTTGCGTAAAGTAATCATTGAAGAAAGCCCTGCCAACCCAATGTATTACGAGAAAATGAGTGTATTGCTTGACGAATTGATTAAGTTAAGAAAAGAAGCAACATTGGAATACGAAAAGTATTTGAATGAAATTATAGCACTTTCCGCAAAAGTTAAAAAGCCAAACACAACAACCGATTACCCTGCTTCAATAAATACCAATGCTAAAAGAGCATTGTTTGATAATTTAGGAAGGAATGAAGCAATGGCAATAGAGTTAGACAATAAAATATTGACAACAAAAAAAGATGGTTGGAGAGATAATATTCAGAAGTCAAAAGCGGTGAAAAATGCCATCACAGAAGTTTTGAAATCATACAATGTAACAGATGATGCTGAAATACACCGAATTTTTGACCTTGTAAAAAACCAAAGAGAATATTGATGGAGCAAATTACAATCAGCAATATAAAAATTGATGTTGTTCGGAAAGATATAAAGAACATACATCTTGCTGTTTACCCACCAACAGGCAGGGTTCGTATTGCTGCTCCTATAAAAACTAATGAAGATGCAATAAGGTTATTTGCAGTATCAAAATTGGGATGGATAAAACGTAACCAAAGAAAATTTGAAGGTCAGGAAAGAATATCACAACGAGAATATAAGCAAAGAGAGAGCCACTACTTTCAAGGCAGAAGATTTTTGCTGAATGTGATTGAAAAAGAGGCAACCCCTAAAGTTGTTTTGAAAAATAAGAAATTCATTGACTTGCATGTAAGACCTGAAACACCAATAAGCAAGCGGCATGAAATAATGACTGAGTGGTATCGGGTTCAACTCAAGAACCAAATCCCTTCTATCATTTCCAAATGGGAAAAGATATTGAAGGTCCAAGTAGCGGAATGGAGAGTGCAACAAATGAAAACAAAGTGGGGCAGTTGTAATATTGAAAAGAAACGCATTTGGATAAACTTAGAATTGGCAAAGAAACCTGAACACTGTTTGGAGTACATCATTGTGCATGAAATGGTGCATTTATTAGAAAGACATCACAATGATAAGTTTCTCTATTATATGGACACCCACTTGCCCAATTGGAGGCAGTTAAAAACAGAGTTAAACAAACTGCCTGTAAGTCATGCAGATTGGATTTATTAATTACTACTAATCAAGACTTTATGGCTGTTAAAAAAGAAGCAAAAGCAACCATACAGCAAGAATAAGAAATAAATATTTTAACTTACACCTACTGTTAATCAAAAATAATTACCTTTGTAGTGAAAATTACTTTTACAGATAAGAAATTAGAGAAGCTGGCAAACGATGACAGAAAGCTGTTAAAGGAGTTTGGTAAAATCCGGGCAGACAAAATCAAAGCGAGGCTGGCACAATTAAGTTTTGCAGCAACTCTTGAAGAAGTAAGGAATTTGCCGGGCAATTACCATGAACTTACCAGTAACAGAAAAGGGCAATGGGCTTGCGATTTAGACCAACCATACAGGTTAATTTTTACCCCTCACGAAAATCCAATCCCTTCAAACGAACACGGTCAATACATTTGGCTGGAAATAACAGGCGTAGAAGTAATTGAAATTATTAACTATCACAAGGAGAAATAAAAATGGCAAAACAAAATCAATATTTTCCTCAGTCAGTGCCACACCCGGGAGAAACCCTGGACGAAAAACTGAAAGAAATGGAAATGGGGCCTAAAGAATTTGCTTTGCGTACCGGCAAGCCGGAAAAAACAATTATTGCAGTGCTTAAAGGCGATAGTGCCGTTACTCCCGATATGGCGGTGCAATTTGAAAATGTTACTAAGATACCTGCAAACTTCTGGATGAACCACCAACGGGGCTATGATGAATACATAGCAAGGGTGAAGCAACAGGAAACCATAGAGCAGGCCATTGAATGGGCAAAGTCATTTCCATTAACAGAAATGATTAAAAAAAAGTGGTTGCCTGCATACTCTACTATAAAAGATAGAGCCGCTTCGTTACTTTCTTTTTTTGCTGTAGCAAATCATGTGGCTTGGGAAGATTATTATTTCAAACAAGAACTGAAAGTGCAATTTCGTATTTCGCTGCATAATACTTCTAACCCTTATTCTATCTCAGCTTGGCTCCGGCAAGGTGAATTACAGGCTTCCAATATAGATGCAACTGAATACAATGAAAAAGCCTTTAAAACAGCTTTAGATAATATTAAAAGCTTAATGGCTACCCAGCCCGACGGATATTTTAATGAGTTGCAGGAAATCTGTAAAAATGTTGGCGTCAAAGTAGTTTATACACCTTGCATTGCAAAAGCCCCAATCAATGGCGCAACCCGTTGGTTAAATGATACGCCGCTTATCCAAATGACGGGCAGGTATAAACGCAATGATATTTTCTGGTTCACTTTCTTTCATGAAGCTGGCCATATTTTACTGCATGGCAAAAAAGATATTTTCCTGGAAAAAGTTGAATACAGCGATAAGGATTTGGAAAAAGAAGCAGAGGCAGATGCTTTTGCAATTAAATGGACATTTTCAGAAGAACAGGAAGAGGAATACATGAAAGATGCAATCATTACCGCAGAGCCCGATATAAGAGGTTATGCAAAAAAATTCAACACACACCCTGCATTAATTGCTGGTAGGTTATTCAAAAAAGATAAGTTATCACCTGCACAGCTTAATAAATACATTTCACCAGTAAATCTTGATGATGATGAGGACAGTTAATTACAAAAACACCGTACCGATAGCCGTTAAATCTAATGTTCAAACTGCAACTTCGACCGCTAACCTTCAGTTCAATCTTATCCATTTCAATTGGCCGAATGAAAATGTTATACATTTTTTCAGCCTTACTGAAACCGAAAATTCCAGAAAGCTTCACAAATCTTCCTTTCCAAAAGAATTATCTAAAATATTCTCCCCGGCAGAGCTTGATACAGACTTTATCTATACCACATTCGGTTACCCACAAGAGGGTTTTAAGTTTATTTCAATAAATTTAAGAACCACTACACTTAACTATGCAAAGCTGCATTTTCGCAATCAATTAAAATACTATTTCAAAAAGAAAGTTGAAAAGATTGTTGAAACGGGTTTTATTGACAACATTATTATTTGGGAATGGTGCGATGACCAACCCAAAGATGCTCCTTATATACTTTTTGACAGGTTCTCAATTCGTGTTGTTTTAGAAAGTGAAAAGCAGAGGTTGCCATGTTTGCTCATATCTTATGAAGGCAAAAGCAAAATTCTTAAAGATGAAATCAATACTTCACTAAATAAGGTTCCTTCCGGGTCAATTAAGAAAGTAAAATACAAAACCAGTATTATGTCCTATCAACATTTTACTGAATTAGATGAAGTAGAAAGTGAAAAATGTAATGCCATTGCAAACCCTGCAATATATGCTTCATACAATATTCCTTACGACAGCATTTCACCTTCAAATAAGTATTTAAAATACAAAAGCAAAATAGATAAGTTCTACAAAGACAGTATTAAACAGAAAGACTTCATAAATTTTTTTGGTCTATCAGGCAACGGCTTTATTCAAGTGCCTTCAAACAAAATTGATGTCCTTGATACAGAAATAAGCAGGCTCTATTACGAGAACAATGAAAGCAGTACTGAAATGCCTAAGAGGCAATTCAAAAAACTAAAACCTGCTGTCAGGGCAAAGGGTCGTGTTATTGTATTCTTTGTTTATCATTCCGAAGACAAGGAATCAATGGAGCTTTGGAAGTCCTATATCAAAAAAGGCAACACTTACCGTTATCCCGGGCTTAATGAGTATGCCTCTTTAAATGGTGAAGTAGTTGATATTTTTGATATGCCGTTTAATGATAAAGAAAACCCATTACCAGAATTGCAATCACATTACGATAGGTTATCCTGGGCTGATTTAAACACAAAATATATCCCTCTTTATGTTACCCCTTTTACAAGGGAAGAAACATACCGCCAAACCGTTAGGATAATGCCCCTTGTTAAAGAATTTTTTGCAGAAAGGGGCATGGCAATACAATCGGCAGAGCCTTTCAACATTCACAAATCAGATTTTTATTGGAGCTTAACTACAATGTCTGCAACCATTGTAGCAAAATTGGGTGGTATCCCCTGGCGCTTAATAGAGAATGTAAAAACACAATTAGTAATTGGCATAGGCGCATTCATAAGTAATGACGGCTCTAAGTATTTAGGTGCTTCGGTTTGCTTTGATAATTCAGGTTTTTTCAAAACCCACGATTGGTTTGAACAAACACAAATCAAAGAAATGGCAGGGTATATGGGAACGATGGTTAAGAACTACACAGAAGCCTATGGAGTTCCTGAACGATTAGTAATTCATTTTTATAAGAAATTAAAAAAGGATGATATACTTATTATTGAAAAGGAGCTTCAATCATTGGAACTCTCAAAGCCCATTCCTGTTTACATTGTATCTATTAATAAAACAGAGGAAACAGATTTCGTTGCATTTGATATGGCCAAACCAAATTTGTTGATGCCACAAACTGGAACTTATGTAGAATTATTTAACAACCAATATTTGTTATACAACAATGCAAGAGTCGGGGATGCTCATACCGCCTCCGACCATTATCACTTCCCAATAAAACTACACATTCAGGGAAATAAAAAAGCTGTGCTGGATGCAGACACAATCAAAGAGTTAATTGAACAGGTATTTCAATACAGTAAACTGAACTATCGAACTTTAGCACAGCAAAACCTTCCGATAACATTACTTGCGGTCGAGTTACTTGCAGACTATGTACCATATTTCAATCAAAAGCGAATACCCGATACAGTGAAACATCTGCCTTGGTTTTTATAAAGAAATACTTTCTGTGAAATTCCCTCCGCACAGAACCCACGCTTCGCAGGTAAAGTGGTGTTCGTCATTCGTCGTCAGCAAGCAATCATGCCAAACCATTGCAGTCAAAGCAATAATCTGTTTATAAACTTTTATGGTATTGCTTTCACTGCAATGCCCTTCTGGCTGCTATCGCAGGTTTGTCATGCTGCTTGCAGTTCCTCCTCATTCCTCACGGCAGCTACTGTGTCCTTCACGCCACTTCGTTCATTTCTTCCTTCGTTCCGCTCCGTTTCACCACGTTCGTAGCTAACAAATTTGCTTAAAGGCAGGGCATCCTTTCCAACGCACAAAGGCTGATGCATAAAGTATGCACCAGCCTTTCGCAAGCTATCCCTACAATACTCACTGGGTTTCATTTCGCTTCACTACGTCATTCATTCACTTCAGTAGCGTTCAGTCCACCCGCTGCCAATGTATTGCGTGCCTGCTGGCCTGCCACAGCTTCGGACTTGTCATGTTTTTTGTAACCCATGCACAAAGCCATAACTACTGCACAAAAAAACACGCCAAGCCCTTGCGTTTCACAGTAGCTGGCTGCCGCCCTGTCGGGCTTTCTCAGCCACCACTGTGGCAGGCACACGCCGCCACTTCCATTCGTTCCTCATTCCAGTGGCTTATATCGGCACGCAGTGCCCCAACGCCTCATTGCGGACAAGTGTGCCGCAAGGCTTAGCTTCTTTTTAGCCGCAGGCGCTTTTACCTGCAACCCACACACAATTTCCTTTGCTTCTAAGAACGCAGGATTGAACTATGAATAAGTTTAGCCGGTGCATCAATAGAATATATCCGAACAGCATCAAACCGGCATAAAAAAAGTGAAGCCTTTAAACTTCACTCATCAATAATGTAAATAGCAAGCAAGATCTATTCTTCAACAACTGTTGCAGCAGGAGCGTTTGATTTTACAGAAGCAATTCCATTATCACGACCAGCCTCACTTTCGTACATCTGGCTTTTACCAATAACCTGGCCGTTGGTTGCTTTCAGATTAAAATAAAATTTTCCGTTGCTGGATGATTGCTTGTCATACTTGCTATCATAGGTTGAGTTTTTTCTTACCGATTCAATACCATTATCACGGGAAGCAGTGGTCTTATATCCTTCACTTGAAAGAATAATCTGGCCATTATCTGCTTTCAGATTAAAATAGTACTCGCCGTTAGTACCTGTCTTTGTTGCGAATTTTCCCATAGTTAAATTTTTTTTGATGAACCCTAAAATACGGATTTCAGGAAATAAGTAAAAAAAGATAGCAAGTTAGCCGCCTACTTAAACTGTTGAATAAAGCCAAGCTAATACAAAGCCAGGCAGCCAAAAGACTACGGCATAAACACAAGCCCACCACACAAAGCCATCATTTATTCCGTTTCCTTTTGGCCGTAACAACGGCGGCTGATGAAGTGGCTTTCTTTTTTTCCTCTTTTTTTCTTTTGCAAAAATATTTTTATGTGGTTAATAGGATGTGTACATGTATATGATGCGGAAAAATTAAAAGTAGGAATGTAATACTGAACTGATTAACGGGCTTGCATTAGTGAATGAAACAATTTTTGCCATCGTGTTTTTTATACCGCAAAAATAGCTACGGCAGCCCTCCGCACTTGCCCGACAAAAAAACCAAAAGACTACGGCATAAACACAGCCCCAACACACAAATCCATCTTTTATTCCGTTTCCTTTTGGTTTTTTTTCTGCCTTCGCTGAGAGATGCTTATAAAAATCACTATTATGCAAAAGCAGCTTCGTATCATCACCAGTCGCCATTTGGCAGTTTGTCCTTTCAGTCTTTCTAATTTTCCTTTGCCCTCTATTCCGGCATTTGTTTTCAGCAAGCATTTGGGCAGGCGTCCAGTTTATTATCGTTATCATGGCACACGGGTTTTTGCCATTGGTTCTGGCTGGTATCTTCATTGTTCACCTTCGGGTCGCCGTTGGTTGTCAGCATTGCCCTTTTAGGGCTTTGCTGAAATGAAAAGCCCTGCCAGGAATAGCAGGGCTTTAGTACTGAAAGAATGAAATTATTTTCCGATTTCAATTAGAATATCAATCCTAAGAGGAAATCAATTATTCCATATACCATGATCTTTATTTTTAGAGATTAAAAAATTATCAATTACCATCAACTGTTACCAACGCTAATGCATTGAAAGCGCCGTTTTTCAACGGGTACATTTGTCCGTTTACTTGCTGATAAAACTCTACACCAAGGACTAAGAAAAGCGGATGTGTGCTTGCTGGAGTTACTGCATTTGCAAGGTTAAGTACAGCGGTTGCTGTTGCATCCCAGGGCAATATTGCTGAACTGTTTTCATCAACAATATATGTTTCATTTTCAAAATCAACTTCCACACCTGCGGAAATGATTTTGTAGTGAGTAGTTCCACCCGGTGCGGCAATCATGTTAATGGGAACAAATGCCGGAACATTTACAGTTAATGCGCCGGTAGGGCGGTCAATGGTTGCTGTGTATGGAGCATAAAGTGTTGCGCCCAACTTGCCACTTATATTGAACTCAAAGCCTTGTAGCAATTCAGCTTCGCCATCAATTACATTACGTTGGCCACGGGGGTTTGTTGCATCAGCCTGGATAACCTTAATAAATTCTGTAGTCAGGCGACTAACCACACGGCTATCAGAAGCGTTTTGAAGTAATGCACGGATGGAAGTGCGGAGTAATTTACCAGCTTTACCAGCCCTTCCAAATTCTTCACCATTCTCACGGGTACGTTGAAAGTTTGGATCGTTGGCTATCCTGTCACCAGATACGCCACCTTTTTCACGGGCAAGGTATCCGTCTTGAGATTTGTAAAAAGTGATACCGCCAATAGTACCATCCAGTTTAATAATGCCTTTTTGCTGTGCCATTTTATAAAGAATTTAATTGTTGCTAAATCAATTTCAACCCGAAATTATTTAGCCTTTAAATCCCTTGCAAATGTCGCTGGTCATCTGTTCCGATATTTCCACATTATTCCAACTGATACCAATATGCCACCCTGAAAATTTAAAGTATCTTTGCATAAATACTTTATCTCAAAGCCTACTTAAAGGCATGGATAGAGTATGAAAAAGCTATTTGATAAATGAATAGACTGTGTATTTATCCCAAGGACATTATGATAATCACAGGCAGAAGCGATAGGTATGGCAGAAATCTTATTAAGAAGATGAAAGACTATTTCAACAAGCCACAACACCAGGTTGTAACTGTTGATGAGTTTTGCCAGTATATGGGCTTACAGCCCGAAGCAGTTTTAAAACAACTGCGATAATACCTAAAAGTGTGAATTGCTGTGAACAGCAGTTTTTACCTCTAACTCATTATCTTTCTTTCTCTTGCTACTTTCTTTTTTTCTTATAATAAATTGGGTTATGGTCGCATTTGTGGTCGTAAAAATAAAAAAGCACTTACTGTATTAATGTAAGTGCTTGATTTTTAAGCTCCCCCTGCTGGACTTGAACCAGCGACCCTCTGATTAACAGTCAGATGCTCTAACCAACTGAGCTAAGGAGGAAT
>JAHBTN010000025.1 GCA_019638575.1 Ferruginibacter sp.
GTTTCGGGTACCTGTATGATTACTTCAAAGCCTGTTAACAGTACTTTATATGGTGCAATTATGGGGGCGCTTGTATTAGGTTTGTTTAAAAAAGAAGGTAATAAAGACAACATAAAAAAAGAAGATGCAAAAGACGTTTAGCGAAATGATACATTCAGGTAAACCCGTGCTGGTAGATTTTTTTGCCGAATGGTGCGGTCCCTGTAAAACTATGTCGCCCATTTTAGCCGAGGTTAAAAAGGAAATGGGAGATGCCGTAACTATCATAAAAGTTGATGTGGACAAAAGCCCGCAGGCGGCACAGGTATACCAGGTACAGGGTGTACCCACGCTGATACTTTTTAAAAACGGCGAAACACTTTGGAGGCAAAGCGGTGTTGTAAATAAGTGGGGTCTTGTAGGGGTAATAAAAAAATTTATAAACCAATAAAGATGAAAATAATGAACCTGTTAAACCGGTTATTTGGCGGCGCTGTAAAAACCAACCTGGCGCAGCTTATTGATGAAGGCGCTTTTTTAGTTGATGTTAGAACCCCGGGAGAATTTGCCGGCGGGCATGTAAAAGGCTCGGTTAATATTCCGCTTGATAAAGTATCATCGCAAATAGCAAAATTTAAAAACAAAAAAAATATTATTGTGTTTTGCCAAAGCGGAGGCCGCAGCGCACAGGCAAAAAGTATTTTACAGCAACTTGGTATCGCCAATGTTACAAACGGCGGCTCTTGGAATAATGTGAATAGGTTTGTGAAATAATATTTCACAAAATATTAATCTGCCTCTTAATAGAAAAGGTATAGCGCTGAAATTTTATAATAAAATGCAGCCACATTTATTTTTAAGTACCTTTAGCTATATGGATACATTACAAAACCTTGCTGCAGTTTTTGAGCCGGAATTGTTGAAAGAGATTAAGCAGTATGGCACCCTTCAGCAATTTAAAGAAGGCGATATCATCATGGATTACGGAAAATATATCCGCATGATGCCCATCATCTTAAAAGGCGCTATTAAAGTGTCGAGGCTGGATGATGATGGTAATGAAATCCTTTTATATTACCTGTCGAGCAGCGAAAGCTGTAGCATGGCCTACAGTTGTTGTATTGAAGCAAAGAAAAGCGAAGTAAAAGCCATTGCAGAAGAAGACGGAGAATTGATAGCCATTCCGCATGTAAAGCTCGACGAATGGCTTTGCAAATACCCTTCCTGGAAAAACTATATCATGCGTAGTTTTAATGAGCGCTTTATAGAACTGCTAAAATCAATAGAAAGTATTGCCTTTCATAAACTGGATGAAAGACTGGTGAATTACCTTAGGGAGAAACAACGGGTTACCGGTTCATCAGTCATCAGTGCATCGCACAACCTTATTGCCGATGAACTGGCTACTTCTCGTGTGGTAATTTCTCGCCTGCTTAAACAATTGGAAAACGAAAAAAAAGTTATTTTATACCGTAACGAAATTAAACTGCTTCCTGCATTTTAAGCAATTAGGTATATTATACATAACTGCATTTTTTTAATATTTTAAAACGAAAAATTTACTAAAAAATAAGCTTAAATGAAGTTACATTTGTTGCTACCGAAAGATTTAAGTTAATAAATAACTTTTATCTGCTAAGTGTGAACATATGCCAGTAACCTCATCATCCAACTTTAAAAACCCACCTGTTGCCGGTAATAGTAGCCAACAGTATAGCCTGCAAGCTGTTTGGAATATATTTTTTAAAAAAACACTACTAATTTGTATACCTCTTTCTTTATTTCTTGCATTAATTGTATACTGGTTATTTAACCCGGTATTTGCATTACTTGTTTTTTTTCTGTGCATATTAATGTTTGTAGCAGGTATCATTACTTTTCATTTTACTGCAGGTAAAAAAAATACTAATCAACCCCATGCGCTTTCTTATGGTGCTACCTTAAATAGTGATGGTAATAATTATCGTTCACTGGTAGAAAGGGTTTCTGATGCTTTTGTAGCCATAGATAAAGACTGGAATTATACTTACCTGAATAAAAAAGCGGCGGAAGTTTTTAACAGGAGCGTAGAAAGCCTGGTAGGTAAAAATATTTGGGAAGAATTTCCCGAAAGCGTGGATGGACTGTTTTACCATGCATGCCATAAAGCCGTTAACACACAGGAATTGCAATGGCTCGAAGCCTACTATCAACCCATGGATAAATGGTTCGAAAACCGTATTTATCCTTCTAAAGACGGGGTTACCATTTTCTTTAAAGACATTACCGAAATAAAAAAAGTATCGCTGGCACTACAGCAAAACGATGAAAAATACCGTTCGCTGATTGAACAGGCATCAGACGGGATTGTAATTACCGACCTGGAAGGCATTATTCAGGAAGTGAACCAGGGTATAATAAATATGAGTGGTTTCGATAAAACAGAACTTATAGGAAAACATGTTGGCCAGTTCCTGCACCATGAAGAAGCTGATGCCATACCACTGCGTATTAATGAACTCATGCAGGGTAAAAGCCTTTTATACGAAAGAAGAATTTTAAGAAAAGACGGGTCGTATTTACAGGTAGAGATTAATTCTAAAATGGCAAGTACACATACGCTGATAGGTTTTATAAGAGATATTACCGAAAGAAAAAAAGCCGAAGAAGAAATTAACAAATCAACCGAGCGGTTCGAACTTATTTCAGAAGCTGCCAATGATATTATTTGGGATCATGATTTTGTTAGCAATATCACCTGGGGCAATAAAAAATTATACAACCTGTATGGTATTCAGCATGGCGATTTGGTTCTCAATTTCGAAATGTTTATCAACCGTATTCATCCTTCGGAAAGGGAAGGCATAAGATACCGTATGAACAAGGCCATTGAAAAAAGGGAGTCATTAATTACAGAACAGTTTCATTTTAAAATGCCAAATGGTGAATACAGGATTTTTTATGACCGGGCAAATATCAGGTACGATAAAGATGGAAGGCCACTGAGAATTTTGGGCGCCATGCAGGATGTTACAGATACTGAAAAATTTAAGCAGCAGCTTATAAAAGAAAAAGAACTCTCTGATTCTATCATCAACAGCCTTCCGGGAGTTTTTTATTTATTTAACTCACAGGGAAAATATTTAAGGTGGAACAAAAACCTTGAAACCATTACCGGTTACTCATTTGAAGAAATAAAAAACATGCACCCTATTAATTTTTTTGATGATGATGAAAAAGAATTAGTAGCAAAAAAAATTGCCAATGTATTTGTAGCCGGCGAAGATTCTGTAGAAGCCCGGTTTGTATCAAAAAACGGAACCAAAACACCTTATTATTTTACCGGCCGTGCCATTATGTACGAAGGAGAAACCTGCCTGATGGGCCTTGGCCTTGATTTTTCGGATAAACAAAAAGCCGAAAAAGCAATTTTAGAAAGCGAAGAAAAATACCGGATGATTATAAAACATGCAATGGATGGTATTTTTATGGCAGGGCCCGATACAGGGTTTCTTGATGTTAATACTGCAGGCTGCCGTATGCTTGGGTATTCGCTTGATGAATTAAAAGGATTAAAATTTATTGATCTCATTCCCGAAGAAGATAAAATTACTAACCCGGTGCAGTTTGAGCAACTAAAGAAAGGGTTATCTGTAATAAATGAACGCAGGCTTTTACGAAAAGATGGCACTTTGATTGATGTTGAAATAAGTGCCAAAATGCTTCCCGATGGCAGGTACCAATCGTTCCTGCGAGATATTACCGAACGTAAAAGAGCCGATGAAAAATTATTACAATCGGAACAGAAGTATAAACTGATGTTTGATAATAACCCGTTACCCATGTGGATGACCTCGTTGCCGGGGCTTGATATTATTGATGTGAACGAAGCAGCCATCAGGCAATACGGGTACAGCAGGGAAGAGTTTTTAAAACTTAATACAAGGCAGTTGCGGCCGGTTGAAGATGTTGAAAATTTTTTGAATGAAGTAGAAAAAATGGAACCTGATAAAATTAACTTAAGGGTTTGGCGGCATAAGAGAAAAGATGGTTCCATCATACATGTAGAAACATATAGCCACCAGATAATTTATGAAGGACGCCGTGCATGGCTTGGCTTATCGCACGATATTACCGAAAAACATGAAGCCAAAGAACTGTTGCAGAAATCGTATGATGAAATAAGGGAACTGGCTTCCAGCCTGCAAACTATAAGAGAAGATGAACGTACCATTATTGCCAGGGAAATTCATGATGAACTGGGCCAGCAACTTACCGGCCTTAAAATGGACCTGCACTGGCTCTCAAAAAAAATCAACAGCCACGATGAATCAGTGATAAAAAAAATGAACGAAAGCAAACTGTTGATAAATGCCACTATCGACTCTGTTAGAAAGATAGCCACCGACTTGCGGCCAAGTATTTTAGATGATTTAGGATTATTGGCTGCATTAGAATGGCAGGGTGAAGAATTTGAAAAAAGATCGGGCACAAAAGTTACGTTTGTAAATAAAGCCGGCGATATTACCGTTAAACCCGAAATAGCAACAGCCATGTTTAGAATTTACCAGGAGTTGCTTACCAATATAAAAAGGCATGCCGGTGCCAGCGAAATAAATGTAGAACTTAAGATTGATAAAAATCAGCTTATATTTAGTTTACAAGATAATGGTGTAGGATATGATACAGAAGAAATAAAAAATAAGAAAACTCTTGGCTTATTGGGTATTAAAGAACGTACCTTGCTATTGGGAGGTACATACGATTTTAAAAGCGCTTTAGGAAAAGGTTCTTTAACATGTATTTCTATTCCATTAGGGTTTAAGGAAAACAAAAAATAAAATATTTTTTATGTTACGCATATTGATTGCCGATGACCATTCAATTGTACGTAAAGGATTAAAGCAAATATTGCTGGATGAATTTCCTGCAGCACAAATTGATGAAGTGTCAGATGCAGAGGGATTAATAAAAAAAGTGATGACTGAAAACTGGGATGTGGTGGTAAGCGACCTCTCTATGCCCGGCCGCAGTGGTTTAGATGCATTACAACAAATAAAAGTAAGCCATCCTAACCTGCCGGTATTAATATTAAGTATTCATCCCGAAGAGCAATATGCACTAAGGGCATTAAAATCGGGGGCAAGCGGATACTTAAGCAAGGATACCGCACCCGATGAATTAGTAAAAGCTGTACAAAAAGTTTTACTTGGTAAAAAATATATCTCTCAATCCATAGCCGAAAAACTGGCCAATACTTATTCCACAGGATCAGGAAAAAGCCTGCACGAAACCCTTAGCGACCGTGAATTTGATGTGATGAAACTTTTAGCCAACGGAAAATCGGTATCAGAAATAGCTGAAATGTTTTCATTAAGTGTTACCACGGTAAGTACATACAGGGCAAGAGTAATGGCTAAGATGGATATGAAATCTAACTCCGACCTTACACGCTATGCCATTGAAAACAACCTGATTTGAAATGAGGGAATACAATTCATTTCATAAAAACACTTATCAATTTTTTTAATAAACATCATCTGCAAAAATTTTGTAACAACAATTTTATTGCGGATGATAAATACGCTCAGCATTTTTATAAACGGTTGCCTTATCAAGCGTCATGGGTTTTGTTTGATGATGCAGGTACATTTCCACCTGGTCGTCAAAATGTTTGTTACCGGGCTTTGCACTGGCGCCGTACATATTTACCGTTTCAATTTTTGGTAATTGATTTTTTGCAAACCGTACAAACATAATCAGGCCATCGCCGCCAACCGATTTTAGCCTGCCGTTTTCAATAGGCTCGGTCCACTGTGGCGATAACATATCAGGCAATCCGCCAAGCGGCCATTCTTTATTACCACGCACTAATTTTTGAATATCGCCAAGCTTTACATCGGTGCTGCCAAAATATTGCAGCATATAGTTTTTTACGTACTCAAAAGTTTCAACAGCTTCGGCCTTTGTTATTTTACGGGGAGGCTGGCCGTTTAATTCTTTTTTTAAATGCTCGTAGGTTAATAAAAAGATGGCAGCTCCTTTATTATCGGCATCGCCACGCCTGTTCCAGTTTTTAAATGTGGTAATAAGGTTTGATAGGGAAGGGTAATCTGCGGCATTCAGCAAAAACATTGTATCAGCCTGGTAAGGATACTGCATATCGGCAGGCAACTGCATATCAAATTTTATTTGTTTGAATTTTTGGTAACTGAGTTTTTCATTTTGCGGAAACAGTTCCAAAAAACGCACACTGCGGTTAAGCTGATTAGTTTCCCAGCCATCGGTTTTGGAAAATGATGATGCTTTTAAATTATCGGCCGCTGCCGTTGCTAAAAAAGGCGAATGATTGGTGTTGAATAAAAAACCGCTCTTAGGATTGATGTATTGCGGCAGGTCTTTCTCGGGTCTGAACTGTGTCCACAATGTTTTGGAAGTATTGCCCGGCACAGTCATCTTCCAGTGGTAGGCTGCAGATGTATCCCTTACCGGCATAAGTGCATTGTTTATAAAAAATATGGTATCATTCCTGTCGGCATACATAATGTTAAACATGCTTAGTTCCTGCCTGCTGAGTGCGGCATAAAACTCAGTAAAATCTTTTGCCTTATTCATTTGGTACCATTGGTCAAGCACAGCAATCTTCATATTAGCGCCCAGGCGTATCGAAAAAAAGCCCTGCTTGTTTTTCATAGTGGCGCCATACTTACTCCAGTAAATTTTTCTTTTTACTTTAAACGGTATGCCTTTAATTTTTAGCGTAATGGTTTTCACTTCCAGGTTCAGCCATTGCCCGTCAAATTTATATTGCAGCGCATTGGCAGGGTTCATCTCCAGTTGATATTCATCCATGCGGTCGCAATAGTTTACGGTATGTGCCCATCCCAGGTTTTCGTTTACGCCATGCAGTATGCAGGGGCCGCCGGCCAGTAAACCGCCGGTTACATTTAATCCTTCTTCACTGCATATATGTGCTTCGTAAAATGCCTGCGGGCCAGTGTTTGGCTGGTGTGCATTTACCAGCAGGTAAGCTTCGCCTGTGGTAGTTTTTGAAGCGCTAACGGCAACAGAGTTGCTGCCTTTTTTATTTAGTTCGGGTGCCTCCCATTCGTTGTTTTCAAAAATGCGTTGCAATGCATTGCCGGCGCCATTAAAAATGGTAAGTGCAAAAACCGAAGAAGCTATGTATTCTTTTTCGGTAACAGGAAATATTTTTTTATGCAAAATTTCGGCGGGGTGTTTTTTAGCGTAATCGTTAATACCCTGCACATACCCTGCAATAAGTTTTAAAAAAGCAGGTGTAAGCGTATTCCATTTTTCTTCGGTTATCTCCCTGCAGCGAAAAAGGGCAAAAGCATAATCGCCTGCAGCGCCTTTTTTGCCTTGTACGGCAGCCATCAGGTTTTTTGCGGGCAATATCACTTCCTGCATGCTTTTAAAATCATCTTCAGCTTGGGCCCAGGCCAGGCCATAAGCCACTTCGGCATCTGTTTTAGCAAAAATATGCGGCACACCAAAACTGTCCCTCACAATATCAATAGTAGCCGGGTTAATTGCAGTTTGCGAAAAAGCCGTATCAAATAAAATAATAACAATACAGGTTACTAATAATTTCTTCATCAGTATAATACAATGAGGATTGATGGAAATAAATGTTACAGTAGAAAAAGAATATAAATATAATACACGCTAAAGTAAGAAAAAAGAAAAGGAGTTTGAATTTTACCAATTGTAATTCAACCCCTTTAAAATTTTAACAATAAATGATATTACTTTATTAACAGAAAATACCCTTTTATATTTTGTTGTTGCCCGCTTGTAAAACTGTAAGTGCAATGGTAAATATAACCTCCCATCGGTTGTTTTGTATTTTTAAAATTACCATCCCAGCCTTGTGCAATATTGTTTGTTTCAAAAATTTTATTTCCATAACGGTTATAAATGGTTAAATTAAAAAATTGAAGTGACCAGTTGGATGTTGCTTTAAAAATATCGTTTAACCCGTCGTTATTGGGTGTAAACGAATTGGGAATAAAAACAATCTTATTACAGGGCTTTACTGTAATGGTAGTGGTTTTTAAAATGGGACAGTTAACTTGGCGTTGTGCTGTTATTGAATAAACAGTGTTTTGTGCAGGGTATAACATCAATGTGTTATTGTTAAATACTGAGTTAGTGGTTGGGTTCCAGGTAATATTATTTATATCGGGAGGAAAAATGATATTTGCTGTATCAGTTAGGCAAATATTTTGGAAAGCAGGAATGTTTAAAGAAGTATCTGAATTTGAAATATTAATACTATCTGTAGAAATATTACCACAACTGTCAACTACCGTTACATGATATAAGCCCGGTAATGATGCATTGAAGTATTCTGTACTGTCGTTATTTTGCCATTTATATTTTTTAAATCCAGGCCCGGCGTGTAAGGTTATAGTATTGCCGGGGCATAGCAATGTATCTTTACCAAGCTTAACAGGCGGTTTAACATCATACACTTCCAGGTATATGGAATCCTTAAGGTTGCAGCCGCCAAAACCAGCATATAGGTAACCCCTGTAGCTGCGTAAAAATTCCACGTCTAAACTTGTATCTGTTTTGTTTAAAATTTTTATTGATGTGGTATCTGCCTGCCAATATGTTTTTCTAATACACAATGGATTTTTTACTATTTTAAAACTTGCTAACGGATTAGCTTTACAATATTTGCTGCCCCCAATTAACTTTATAGTATCACAAATACTAATTGCTTTGCAAAGTTCAGTTTTTGCTAATGTAAAATCTACAGGAGGAAAATCAGGAACCTGTGCATCTAACTGTAAAGCTGTAGTGCCTGCTACACTTATATTGGGGTTGGTTACCGGTAATGTATATATGTTTACAGACTGGTAAAAAATTGTATCATTTCCAAGGCAGGGGCTTATTTTTTCGTAAAAAGGCGAATGATTAAAAAGATAAAAATAATTTGTAAGAAAAACAGAAGTAAAGGTTGATAATTGAAAATTTAAAATACCGTTTTGTTTATAGGCAAGGTCTGCTTGCCAGTTAAGATTAGGAAACCCTAAATTGGCAAGTTTTATTTCTCTTTGGCTAATTACATCAAGGTTATCATTAAAAGTGGCATATTTAAGAATTGTTGTGGAGTTTTCCGGGCTTACCAGGCTTATTATATTTTTTTTGCTAACAGTTATTTTGGTAATAGCTAATATAGTAGATGTGGCTGCATAACACTTGGATTTTAGGATATTAAAATTTTCGTCTGTTAGGGTAAAAATATAATGATATTTACCAGAATCAAATCTTTCAGATACCAGTAATAGCCTGTTTGAATTTACATCAAAATTTATTTTCGTCAATCTTGACCTGTAAGGAATAGTACCCATTGCATCGGTATAGTTCATAAATGATTGTTGTTGCAAAATGCTTCCATCAGCCTTATTCAGTTTTACCAATTGTATCCCATGTAAAGCATTGGGGTCAGATTCTGTATCGGCATTATAAAAATATTGTAATGCCATTATTATTGTGTTGTTGTTTTGTACACTAAGTTTGGTGCTAATAAGGTGAAACTTTGGTAAATTAAGATGTTGGTACCTTTTACTCCAAAGTAAATTGCCATTATTGCCCAATGCTGCCACCACAGGCATCTTTGGGTAATCATCATAATTTCCCGCAAGAAAAATCTCCCCATTGTTATTAATGCAAGAATAATTTAAGAAGCCAATTATACTTGGGTTGGCGCCATGTTTTATTACCTTGCTCCATAAAAGATTGCCTGTATTATCGGTTTTCGACAATAACTGCCATTTTGAAAATGGGGAAGATGGGATTGTGCTAGGGTGAAACAGTAATGAAAAAACCAGGTTGCCATTATTATCAATATCGCAAATTTCGCCACCGGTTTTAAAAGCCGAAAATATATCGGTCTTATAGTTTTTATACCAAACCAGTTGATTGTTAGCATTAAATTTTAGTATGCTCCAATAACTGGATAAACCACCAAAATATGTACTGCCACTCAAATATAAATTATCAAATTTATCATGTTGCGGAGTATATTTAAAACCTGAAGAAGAAGTACTTACATGGGCGTTAAAATTGGAAGGATAAAACTGGTTAAAAGTAACTGAATCGATACAGCCTGTTGTCTGGCAATTGCAAATGCCAGAAATAAAAAAACTAAATAACAAAAGTAAATTTTTCATAGTATTAAAATATTACCGGTAATTGCTTTGCAATTACCGGTAAATTAAAAATTTTAGTAAATATCAATATCTGGCCAAACTTCATAAGCCCAGGCAGAATACTCTATTTGATTTTGATAAGGTAAAGATGAATTTTCCGGGCTCCTGCAATCTCCATTTGCTAAACTTGGGATAGTGGTTAGAGGATTTGGAATGCCATTTGAATATTTCCAATTTCTAAATCTTAGTATTACTGTATATGTTCCCGGTGAAAGAACTACCGATTCAGCAAAATCAAATTGACGAATATACCCAAATTGAAGTATGTAATTATTTGTTGAACCTCCACCCAGCACATTAGGGAATAAATTCCAAGTAAGTCCAGCATCTAATGAATATTGTACTTCTTGCAAATCAGTTTCAATAAAACTACCTCCAAAATTTGAACAATTAAATTGAGGGTCATATCCAACAATTCCAATCCTGTCTTGATTGCCAAAAATATAAGGAGGCAGGAAAATAGGGTAATCAGTTCTATCACATGGGTGCAATCCTGTATTTCCTGTGAATCCAAACCAACTTGCTGGTAAAATCCATAAAGCATAACTATCCGGGCAACTTGTTGCAAAAGTTGCACCAAGTTTTACAGTATATGTAGTTGTAATATCTCCATTTATAAAATGAGTAGCTAAACCATCATGCGATGAAGATTTTAACATTCTGAATTTAATACTATACCTGTGGTTAGGGCTATAAACAGGATCAGGGCCAAGATCAGTAATAATTGCATCATCAATGGTTAGGGTCAAATCAATAGTATTAGTTTGATTATTTAATATTTCAATAAAACCTTGTGTTTTAACATTGCCATTATCATTAATAACTACTTTGCTCCAACTTAATTCATACTCCCACTGTATAAAGTATCCACCTGCACCATTATTTGCATCACAAACATATATTCGTTGGTATTGAATAAAATTCACATAATCGGGTAAGTCATAATTTGTACAATATGTACCTGAGTTTATAGGTATTTTTGAAATATTATTTTTTGAATCTCCCCAACCTACTTCCATTTTTTTGTGTACTGGAAATATTAAAGGCGTACCACCTATTTGTTTCATTTTATCTTTCACATAGGCATGTGCCTTAATTAAATCTAAATTTTCATTTTTTGTATTTGGCTTTTTAAAATTGTCGGCTTTTTTACAACTATTTAAGACCATGCAAAATCCGGCCAAAATGAATATTATTAATTTTAGTTTATGTAATGTTTTCATTTTATTAATCTTTAATTGTTAATGAAATAAAATACTAATTACATGCTTAAACACTTTTCTTTTGTGATGATTTAATTAATTGAAAACATTAAGGCGGCTTGTAGCCTTGCAATAAAAAAATTGAATAATATAATGTAGAAAAAATTTTTTTTACAAAAAAATCGAATGTGAGAGTATGAAATTGTACGGGGGGGGGTACTTCTCATAACACTAAGTTTAGTGTAATATAAACAAAATATTTTCGAATGCAAAAAAATAATAAAGTAAAATGCTTTTATTGAAAAATTAGTTATATCCAGTATTGTTTTCAAGACTCAATTTTGAATAAAATAATTTGCAAAATTCAAATCCAAACATTTACTTTGTAATTCAAAGTGCTTTTTATATGGACAATCAGCAACAACCCCTGGAAGATATCCAGCACATAAAAAAAATGATGGAACGCAGCAGCCGTTTCATAAGTTTGAGTGGTTTAAGTGGTATAGCCGCCGGTGTTTGTGCATTAGCGGGCGCCTGGTTTGCCAGCAGGGAAATTCACTGCTGGGTAAAAGGCGATTGCCAACTTGGCCTGCTAATAAGCTCTGCAGGCGATGAACTTATCAACAGCCTTTTTTGGATTGCCACTTTAACTTTTGCCGGCGCCTTTTTATCGGCATTTATTTTCACTTACCTGCGCAGCAAAAAAAACGGCATACCTGTATGGGGCGCCACCAGTATGCGTTTGCTTTGGAACACTTTTATACCGGTGGCGGTTGGCGCCATTTTTTTAATACGCATGATGCAGTTTGGCGAGTTTCAGTTGGTGGCGCCTGGCTGCCTTATCTTTTACGGCCTTGCATTGGTGAATGCCAGTAAATATACCCTGGGCGAAGTGCGTTACCTGGGTTTGGGACAGATTGTGCTGGGCATTTTGAATTTGTGGTGGCTGGGTTATGGCTTGCAGTTTTGGGCCATGGGCTTTGGTGTATTGCATATTGTGTATGGCGCCATGATGTGGTGGAAGTATGAACGGAAATAAAACTTATTTGCTGCATGAAGAACCCGATTGAACATCTGAATAAAATTTTTGACAGCCGCATACGACTGGGCATTATGAGCGCCCTGATGGTGAATGATGCAGTAAGTTTTAATGAACTGAAAGAGTTGCTGGATATTACAGATGGCAACCTGGCCAGCCACCTGAAAACACTGGAAGAAAACGGGTATATAAAATTTCAGAAAGCATTTATTGGCCGAAAAACAAATACCACCTATTCCATTACTAAGGCCGGCGAAAAAGAATTTACCCTACACTTAGATGCACTAACGAAGATGATTGGATCGGTGAAGTAAATTTTTTTTGTAATTACACTTTGTAAAACAAAGTGCTTTGTAATATTTGAAGATTTGTGTAGTACGCATAAAGTTTTATGTATTGATGTTGTGGGCAAAAATTAAAGCCTGTAAAATGATAAGGGTTATTTAAAAATTAAACCATGCTTAAAAAAAATTTCACTGTTAAAGCATATTGCTATTGCATTCAACTTTTATTCATCCAACTTATAAAAAAATAATCATGAAAAAAGCCACACTCAAACTATTACTGGTATTTGCAGGCGCCGTACTCTTCAATATTATTTTCTGGCAGGAAAAAATGGCTATCAATACGCTGCTGTTTGATGCATTTATTTTGTTATCGGTATTTTACCTGTACCCTTCGGCAATGGCAAAGCCGGGTGTAAAATGGCTGCTGATGTTACATGCATGTACATTACTATCGCTTATTGTAAACAATACCGATTTAAGCAAGATCGCTTTTTGTGCTACACTTTTATTGCTGGTGGTTTTTGTGCAATACCTTCATCATTCGGTTTGGTATGCGGCAGCATCGGCAATGGGCAATTACCTGCTGATGGGTTTTTCTTTTAACCAAAACCTGCGCATGATATGGCAGCACGGGTTTAAAGCAACCGGATTTAATAAGATACTTCGCTTGCTGTTTATCCCTTTATTAATCTGCACACTTTTTTTTATTATCTACATAGCTTCCAATTCAGTACTGGGCGATATGGTAAACAGTTTCGACATTGCCCTGCAGCAATTCATAGACCGTTTATTCGGGCAGTTTAACTGGCAGCGTTTTGGTTTCTTCTTTACAGGTATCATTACCTGTGCCGGCTTATTGCTTAAAATGCGAAGCAATTTTTTTTCGGAAAGGGAGTTGAAGAAAAGAAATGATATGCAGCGTAATAAAATTGGCTTGCAGGGTTGGAGGCAAACTGTTGTTTATGATATGCTAATTTTATTTAGAGGCCAATACGCAAATGCGGTAATGGCTTTGCGAAACGAAAACAGCATTGGCATCATAAGCTTTGTATTGCTTAATACACTTTTATTGCTGGTAAATGTATTAGATGTAATCTATGTTTGGCTGGGGTTTAAATACAACAGCTATATCAACTTATCGATACAGGTACACGAAGGCGCAGGCATGCTTATATTTTCAATTGTACTGGCAATGATGGTGCTGTTGTTTTTCTTCAGGGGCAACCTCAATTTTTATAAAAAAAACAAGTGGCTGCGTTATGGCGCTTACGGATGGATTTTACAAAATGCCTTACTGGTGGTTTCGGTTTTTTTACGGGATTATTATTACATACAGTACATGGGACTTACTTATAAACGTATAGGTGTACTGCTGTTCCTGCTAATGGTTTTGTTTGGGTTGCTGACAGTATTTATAAAAATACATCATCGCAAAACAAGTTATTATTTATGGAGAGTGAATGGCTGGTTTGCCCTTGTGTTGCTGGTGGCAGCCTCATGTGTAGATTGGGATCAAAACATTGCCCGTTATAACATTGCACACAAAGATACCGTACCGTTAGATATACGATTTTTACTTTCCTTATCAGATAAAACGCTGCCCTTGATTGAACAGGATAAATTTGTTTTAAACCAAAATGTTCCCATACCGGGCAATACGGAATATTACCCTTACGGGCCTTATCTTACTCCCATGCAAATGTTTGAAAAACGTAATGCCGTTTTTTTTGCTAAGCAAAAAACTTATAGCTGGTTATCCTGGAATATGGCCGACCAATTTGTAAAAAATAACCTTACCCAACACGGTAAAAAAACAGCCCTGGTTAAATAAGAGTCTTAAAAATCCAAACCTAAAGCAACATATAAAATAGGTTTGCCTTTAAAGAAACCACTCATGGGCCAGCCTGCATCAAATTTTACAAAATAACCAAGCAGTGTGCTTCTTACACCAAAACCATAACCACCGGCAAACGGACCTACACCGCCTGATTTTACCTTTACCTGTAATGGAGGTTGGCCATAAATTACCTGTGGCCTTTTAAAATTATTATAAGCGCCATTCCAGGCGGTACCTAAATCAATAAACTGTATTACCTGTAAATTATTTAAAAAAGAATTATTGATAACCCGGTTAAAGAAAGTAGATACTATGGGTAACCTAAACTCGCTGTTGATTACAACGGCATTATTTCCATTGGCTACATTTTGTATATAACCCCGCATGTTTACTGCCAGGCTTTGAAAAGCATATGTTTGATCGTTTGCAGGCTGATTGTTTGTATTAAAATATCTTTCCTTTATAAGGTCGCCGTTTGAATTATATTTTTGGTTTTGGCCAAACATCAGCCAACCATCAACACCGCCCAGGTAATAAATCATTTTTTGGTTGCCCCAGCTAAAATCGCCGGCAGCCCTGCCTGCCCATATAAAGTTGCGTAGTATGGGATAATAATACCGGGCATCAAAACCAAAATTAAAAGTATTGGGCCCGTCGGCAAACTTCACCTTGTTAACCTGCCGGTTCCAATCTATATAAAATTTATACCGTAACCCGTTCCAAATATTTAAAGCAGGGTTTAAGCTGTTGTCGTACACGTATTCCAAATGCGTAACAGAATAAAGTGTTTTATCATCGGGGTATCCCAGCGAAAACTGGTCTAATGCAGATACCACAAGTTTTTCGGAACGTATACCTGTTGATAGCCTGATGCTTTTGGTTCTGTCAAACGGGTAGGCAACATTTACCTGGTATAGGTTGGTAAAGTTTCTTAAAAGATAGGTGCCGGTTTGGTCGGTGCCCTGCTGTACATTACGGTAATAAGTGGCGCCCCAGTCTATACGGCGTTTGTAATTCTGGTAACTAATCAGCCATTCATTATCTTTTAAATTGGTACCTATTCTAAATCCTCCGGTTATTTTTACATCTTCCATCAGTTCGGTAGTGCCCAACCTTATAAGTGCATTTAATACCGAGCCCGAGTTTAGCATGATGGGGCCGGCGCCACCCTGGTAAGCCTGGTAGCGGTTAACCAATACACCCGTACTAAAACCAGCCGATCCGTAATCAACAGAAAACTTTGGCGGTTTGTAGCGGTATTTTTTTATTGTTTTTAATACATCGTATTTAGTTGAAGTTGCAGGTGCAGTAGCTGTAGATGCCTGGCTGCTGTCTTTTTTATCATTATCAAATTCTGTTTGAAAAAAATCGCCTGATTTTTTTGCTGAATCTGCGGCTACAATTTGTTTGCTTACCCCAGCGGTATCGGTATATTGAGCCATTATTTTTTTCATGTACTCGGTAGGTTGTGCGGTTACATTACGGCGCCGCAGCACATTTTCATCAATCTTAAGTTTGTAAAGAATTTTTTCATCGCTTTGGCGGGTTACTTCGCTCACCTGGTTATTATCGCCGGCAATACGGGTTTCGGCAAGGGTACTTTGGTAATTGGTTAAAGGAAATGTATAAGCCGAATCGGTTGAAATGGAAACAACAGCTACGGTATCAATATCCGTTTTTTTATAAACCTTTAACGTGCTGTCTACTTCTTTGGCCGATGGGTTGCGTAGTATCTCTCCCGCAATCATCACCAGTGTATCAAGGCCTTCTTTTTTTGTAGAGAAGAATCCTGCATAGCGGTTGCCCACACCATTTTCGTCGCTAACAAATGTAAAATGGTTTTCGTTGTACTGCATGGGGTAGCGGGCATTGCCATATTTTAAATGCGACAACTGCGATATTTGGTTCAGCTCGGGCTTATCGCCAAAATTGGTAATTAAAAAAATGTTATAACGGTTATCACTTGGTAAAACCGTATCGCCTGTTTTTGCATCGGGGCCGGGGCGGTTGCTGCTGAAAATGATACCGGTTTTATTGGGAAAAGCTACAAAAGAAGCATCCAGGTCATCATACACATCATTGGTAATCTGTTTTACTTTTTCGTTTTGCAGTTCAAGTGTATATATATCGGTATGCCCGTTTTTAACAGCAGATAATAAAAGTGTATTGCTGTTAAGCATGTACTTCATATCCTGTACCTGGTCAAATTGTTTGGTAAGGTCAATCTTATATTGTTTAGTTCGGGTGATGATGTCGTAAACAAATAAATTAAGTTTGCCTTCTTTGGAATATAAAACCGAAATCCTGGAGCCTTTGGGATCCCATGCCATCATGGGATAATTAGGATTTATTTCGTTTTTGTAACTGCGTACACCGTATTTTAATAAGGTTTTGTTTTCAAATTCATCATTATAAATTACCCGTACAATACCTTTTTTAAACTGCGTAACTACATAAGAGTTGTTACGTTTTACCGGGTTTACATTAAATCTAAAATAATCCAGCCGGCTGTTTATATCAAAACCATCTACATAGCTTCCTTTGGGATATGGCTTTCTGCGAGCAATATCCTTGTAATATTTTTCATCCTGGTATTCCATAAATGCAGCCAGCAAATCTTTAAATTTCATTTTGCAAATCTGTAAACTGGCCTTGTTTAAATTTTTATAAAGGGTTGCCAGGTATAAAAAATAGGTAACATTTTCTTTTTTGTATTTTTCTTCAATAAAATACCAAAAAGCATGACCAGCTAATTCGGGTTTTTCAAAAGCAAATTTTGTAAACTTATTATAGTTACCGCTTAGCATTTCGCTTTTAAGTTCATCGTCCAGCTGAGTGCTCCAGTTTTGAGCCAGGTAGTTAACGTACCCGTCAGTAAGCCATTTAGGTAAATCAAGTAATGCCTGGTTGCCGGCAATCTCACCAATATCATCGCCAAATAAACGGTTTTCTGTTAAAACCTGGGCTATGCCTTTGCGTATTTGAAGGTTTAATTTTTGATGATCGGCTTCAAAATAAACAACCATTTTGTTATTTACTAATTTAGTGCCGCCACTGTTTTGCCAGTCAATACCAAGGCCTATATTGCTTTGCTGCATATCTGCATATTCATTATACAAAACTATATTGGCCCTGCGTTGCAAACTGTATTCAGCAGCCGCCTCCATTTGTGGTAATTCTTTTTCGGCGCTTTGTGCTATAAATTTTGCCAGCTCTTCGCCATTTTGATAATAATAAACGTTAAAATTATTGGTTTGATAATAGTTCCATTTGAATTTTTTAAACTGCACCCTGTTTTTTCCAAACTCAACAGCATTTACCTGTGCTTTTGCCAGCATTGCACTAAAAATTATGAAAAAGGAAATTAAACTTATTCTGCTGAACTTTGCCATGTGTGAAGATTGATTATGAGAATTAAAATTACTTTATTCGGTTTAATCATTAAAAAACAATTTAAAGCTCATTATGTTAAAAATAAAATCATTTGTTTTTAGTCCCATACAGGAAAATACATATATCCTGTATAACGAGTTAAATCATTGTATCATAATTGATCCGGGTTGTTATTTTCCTTACGAACAGGATGAACTAACAGGCTTTATTACAAAGAGCAATTTAAAACCGCTAATGCTGCTTAATACCCATTGCCACCTTGATCATGTATTTGGCAACAGGCATATTGCCAGGCAATACGGCCTTACATTACAGCTTCACAAAAAAGAAAAATCATTGCTTGATTATGCACCTGCATCGGGCCTGATGTATAACATGCCTTTTGATAACTACGAAGGCGAATATATTTTTTTGCAGGAAGGAGATATTATTAAACTTGATGAAGATGAACTTGAAGTGATAGAAGCGCCGGGCCACTCGCCGGGGCATATTTGTTTTTACTGTGCTAATCAAAACTTTATTATTAGCGGCGATGTATTGTTTAACCGCAGCATTGGCCGTACCGATTTGCCGGGGGGCAACCACCCATTGCTGTTAAAAAACATTAGGGAAAAATTATTTGTATTACCCGGCGAAACTATTGTTTACAGCGGGCATGGCCCCACTACAACCATAGGCGAAGAAATATTGTACAACCCTTTTTTAATGGAATAAATGGTTGTTAACGAAGGAGAATGCATTGCAGGCTTGAAAATATTTTAGTAAATTACAAATAACAAGATTGACTTTTAAAATTAATTGTATGAAAAATATTATTAAAACCGGTACAATACTTTTAATAGTAATGATAATTTTAAATCCGTTATCTACTAAGGCACAGCATAGCGAAGTAAAGCGTAAGATTGAGAAAGACATGGAAAAGAAATACGCCGATCCGCAGCGGCAAAAAGGCAAAGCCGAACTTGAAAAAATAACTTACGAAAACGATAAGCGCTATAAAGACCCCACCAATAAAGTACAGGCCACCGTATCGTTTGAAGAAACAGACCTTGATAAGAAAGGTAAGCCTAAAAAAACGATGGTGCAAAAACTGGTATTTGGCAAAACCGGCGAATGCATGGTGATGAACGAAGGAGACAAGAACGAAACCTGGATGATTTATAATTATGCCGATAAAGCAAATTATATAGTGAATGTAAAAGATAAAACAGCCATGAAAATGCCGCTGATAAACATGCAAAAAATGGCCGAAGCAAGCGCTAAAATAGATGCTGAAAAAAATGTTGACGGTAATAGCAGCAGTTCATGGAAAGCTACCGGCGAAACACAGGTGATAAACGGGTACAATTGTACAAAATATGTGTACACTTACAGCAATAACAAGCATTATGCTACCATGGATATGTGGATGACCAAAGATATTAAGTTAGACCTGGGCGATAATTATATGTTTGGCGCAAGGCTCAATACTTATAAGGTTTCTGCCAATGCAAAACATACTGAAATGGGTGGAGGTATGATAGTACGTTCCATTTTATATGATAAAAAAGGGAATGCAGTACATCAGCGTGATTTAAAGGAGTTCAAAAAATCGGCCGATGAGCAGTATTTTGATATGAGCAAGTTTAAGGTAAAAGATATAATGGATGCACTTTAAGTTTTTTCCTGACAAAGCTCTACCAACACCGCATTGGTACTTTTAGGGTGTAAAAAACATACCAGTTTATTATCTGCACCTTGTTTGGGTTCGGTATTCAATAATATAAATCCTTCGTCTTGTAGCCGTTTCATCTCAGCCCTTATATCAGCCACTTCAAAAGCAATATGATGCAGGCCTTCGCCTTTTTTTTCAATAAATTTTGCAATCACCCCGTCAGGTTCGGTACTTTCCAGCAGTTCAATTTTAGTATCGCCTTTTTTAAAAAAAGCGGTGTTTACTTTTTCGCTATCAACCAGTTCGGTTTTATAGCAGGGGCTGTTGAGCAGTTTTTCAAATATTGGGATAGATATGGCCAAATTCTTAACCGCAATGCCGATATGTTCTGTTATTTGCATATTTAATCCCAATTACTTTACGAAATCGGTAAAATGAAAGTTAAGCCGCTATTTTAAATGCTAAAATAGAACCTTTTACAGTAATTTTGCTATATTAAAAAACAGAAACAAAACAGTTGATTATATGTTGAAACTGCCAATTTACTTAGATAATAATGCAACAACACCAATGGACCCCCGGGTGCTGGAAGCGATGACTCCATATTTTTTAGAACATTACGGTAATGCTGCAAGCCGCAATCATCCTTTTGGTTGGGAAGCCGAAGAAGCCGTTGATTATGCAAGGGAGCAGGTGGCCAAACTCATTGGCGCCGATCCTAAAGAAATTATCTTTACTTCCGGTGCCACCGAAAGCGATAACCTTGCCATTAAAGGCGTGTACGAAATGTACGCAAGCAAAGGCAACCATATCATAACAGTTACAACTGAACACAAAGCTGTTTTAGACACCTGTAAGCATATTGAAAAAATAGGCGGCGAAGTAACTTACCTGGAGGTGAATGCTGAAGGGCTGATTGACTTAAAAGAACTGGAAGCCGCTATTAAACCAACCACAATTTTAATAGCCATCATGTACGCCAATAATGAAATTGGTGTGGTAATGCCGATTAAAGAAATAAGCGCTATTGCACGCAAACACGGTGTATTGTTATTTACCGATGGAACACAGGCCGTGGGCAAGATACCTGTTGATGTGAATAAAGATGGAATAGACCTGATGGCGTTTAGCGCACATAAGATGTACGGCCCCAAAGGCGTGGGTGCATTGTATGTTCGTCGCAAAAACCCAAGGGTAAAAGTAACAGCCCAAATGGATGGCGGTGGCCACGAACGTGGCATGCGTAGCGGTACACTAAATGTGCCGGGGATTGTTGGTTTTGGTAAAGCCTGTGAATTATGCAGGCTGGATATGGAAGAAGATACCAAACGCATCAGTAAATTAAGAGACCACCTTGAAACAGAATTACTAAAGCTTGAAGAAGCTTATGTGAATGGCAGCCGTGAACACCGCTTGCCACATGTAACAAATATTTCGTTTAAATATGTGGAAGGCGAAGGTTTGCTGATGGGCTTTAATAAAAATATTGCACTAAGCAGCGGTTCGGCTTGTACTTCTGCCTCATTAGAACCAAGCTATGTATTAAAAGCGCTTGGCCTTGGTGATGATTTGGCACACTCTTCGCTGCGATTTGGATTAGGAAGGTTTACAACTGAAGAGCAGATTGAGTACACCATAAAAGCAATTAGCGAAACAGTTTTAAAATTAAGAGAGATGAGCCCGTTATGGGAAATGTATAAAGAAGGAATTGATTTAAACACAATTGAGTGGGCAGCACATTAAAACTAAAAAGGCAAAATTCAAAAGCCCAAAAAATTGTATTGTAGCTTTTTGGTTTTTACTTTTGAATTTTGACTTTCAATAAATAATTTAACTTTAAAAAATAATAATCATGGCATATTCAGAAAAAGTAATCGATCACTACCAAAACCCAAAAAACGTTGGTACGCTTGATAAATCTGCCAAAAATGTAGGAACCGGCCTTGTAGGCGCTCCCGAATGTGGCGATGTAATGCGCCTGCAAATACAGGTTGATGATGCAGGTGTGATAACCGATGCAAAATTCAAAACATTTGGATGTGGTTCGGCCATCGCTTCTTCATCTTTGGCTACCGAATGGCTTAAAGGTAAAAGCGTAGACGAAGCTTTGAAAATTGATAACATGGCAATCGTTGAAGAATTAAACCTTCCGCCGGTAAAAATACATTGCAGCGTATTGGCCGAAGATGCCATCAAATCGGCCATCAACGACTATCGTGTTAAAAACGGGTTAGAAGAAATTAAATTTGCCGAAAGCGTAGTACATTAAAAAAGTAAAAAGAAAACCCCAAAATTGTATTTAACTTTTTTGCTTTTCACTTTTCACTTTTGACTTTTAATTTAATATGGTAGCAACAGACAACAGCATTTACATTAGCGATAAAGCAAAAACCAAAGTATTACAACTTATGGAAGAAGCCGGTGTGGCTAAAGACGATACCCAGTTTTTACGGGTAGGAGTTGTGGGTGGCGGCTGCAGCGGCTTAAGCTATAAGATGGATTTTGATAATGAAGTGAAACCGATGGACCAGGTTTTTGAAGATAAAGGAATTAAAATTGTTTGCGATCTTAAAAGTTTTTTATACCTCGTAAATACCGAGTTGGAATTCAGCGATGGGCTTAACGGCAAAGGTTTTTATTTTAATAATCCTAATGCAAGCCGTAGTTGTGGTTGTGGCGAAAGCTTTGCTGTATAGCCGGTACAGGATATATTTTTAAATGCCTCCCAAAAACGGGAGGCATTTTAATTTTTTTTTAAAAAAAATCCCCCGCTTTTAAGCCGGGGGATGCACTTGGTTTTGGTAAACAAAAACAACAACCAGAAAGAGATATAAATAAATAGTGTGAATTTATTAAATGATAAAAATGGGTACTGTCATCCTATGTTTGAAGTAAGACAACAAACCTGGTTTATGTGCTGCATATAATTACAAAATGTATCATTTTATTAAACATTAATTAACTGCTTATATAGTAAATTGCAACAATTTTAAAATTCATGTGGAGCATTTGTAAAAAAGAACTAAACCAGTTTTTCAGTAACCTCACCGGTTATATTGCCATCATGCTTTTTTTGATGATGAATGGCGTGTTCCTGTTTGTATTGCCCGGCAGCAGTATTTTTGATTTTGGCTATGCCTCCCTCGATAAGTTTTTCGACCTGTCGCCATGGATACTCATGTTCCTTGTTCCGGCTATCAGCATGCGCTCTCTTGCCGATGAATTTAAAGCAGGTACTTTTGAAACATTAAAGACAAGGCCTTTAACATCGTGGCAAATAGTACTGGGCAAGTATTTTTCAATAGTTGTTGTTTTACTGCTTGCCATACTTCCCACCATCATCTACATCATTACAATTAAAATACTAAGCGCACAAGGTGGTATAGATAGTGGTGGCATTGCCGGTAGTTATATTGGCCTGTTTTTACTGGCTGCAACTTTTGCAGCTATAAGCCTTTGTTGTAGCGGGCTTACAGCTAATGCGGTAGTGGCATTTTTAATTAGTGCATTTGGTTGCCTGTTATTATATTTTGGTTTTAATGCTTTAAGTAAACTTCCTTTTTTTGCCAATGGCCCCGATTATTATGTTGAAATGCTGGGTATAGATTTTCATTACCGCAGCATGAGCCGGGGTGTTTTAGATAGCCGTGACCTTATTTATTTTATAAGTGTAATTTTTTTGTTTTTATTGATAACCGTAAAAAACCTGTATAAAAAATAAACCAGCACATCAGCCTTTATTTTCAAGGCAGTATGCAGCATTAACTTACAATGAACCGGATGATAAATATGATATGGAAAAGTAAACTTTGGTTATTGGTAACCATTGTGGCGATTGTTGCTGTTAACTGGCTGGCTTCTTTATATCATGGCCGCATAGATTTTACAAATGAAAAAAGGTTTACACTATCATCACCCACAAAAAAAGTATTAAACAAACTTGATGATGTGGTAAAGGTGGAAGTTTTTTTAAAAGGCGATTTCCCCAGCGGGTTTAAAAAACTGGCCAACAGCACCGGCGAAACACTTCAACAGTTTAAAGAAATTGCCGGGAAAAACTTTCAATATAGTTTTATAAGCCCCGATGAAGATGTGGAAGGTACTAATGTAAAATGGGCCGATACCCTTTCGGCATTGGGCTTTTATCCCATCAACCTTACATCGCAGGTTAAAGCAGGGCAGCAACAACAAAATATTTACCCGGTGGCATTTGTACATTATAAGGATAAGGTTATGCCCGTTATGCTTTACCAGGGCAAAACAAAGGCCATCACTTATGCTGAAATTAATAGTGCAGAAGCGATGATGGAATATAATTTCATCAGCGTTATCAACAAACTTCAGCAAAAAGAAAAACCCATTGTAGCCTATGCCGTAGGCAATGGCGAACCCACAGGCTACAATACCGAAGACCTGGTGCGTAACACATTGCAGCAGGAATACAAGTTTTTCACAATCAATTTAAACACACAACCGGTTGTTCCAAAAGAATTTAATGTTTTGGTTTTAGTAAAACCCACACAGCCTTTCAGCGATGAAGAAAAATTAAAACTTGACCAGTATGTGATGAATGGCGGTAAGTTAATTTTCTTTATTGATAAACTAAATGCAGAACTCGACAGCCTGCAATCAAAAAAAGGCGAAGTGGTTGCTTACGACCGTGGCCTTGAACTGAGTGACCTGTTATTCAAATACGGCGCACGGATAAATGCTGATCTTATCATGGATCTGCAATGCGATTTTTTACCTTTTGATGTAAACAGTAATGGCCAGTTTGAATTACTTCCCTGGAATTATTTCCCTGTGTTTGAAACTAAATCAAATCATGTTATCAATAAAAATCTTGGTTTTGTTAGCGGCCGTTTTGTAAATTCAATTGATACGGTTGGCGCCGAAGGGATAAAGAAAACAATATTGTTAAGTTCATCGCCCAACTCAAGAACCATTGGCACACCTGCATTGATAAGCGTTAAAGAAAATGTGAATGCACCGCAAAACGAAAAGTTCAATAAGGCCAATATCCCGGCGGCAGTTTTATTAGAAGGAAAATTCCAGTCGCTGTTCAGCAACCGTTTATCGCAGGCCATGAGCGATTCATTAAAAAGTTATGGCGCCATTTTTATGTCGCAGTGCATTGCTGATAATAAAATGATTGTGGTAGCAGATGGGGATTTGGTTTTAAACTCGGTGGTAAAAGGCAACCAGGCCATACCTATGGGCATGAACCCATATACTTATGGAACGCAGCAGGAGTTTGCATTTGCCAACAAAGATTTTTTACAAAACTGCCTCGATTATCTTATCAACAGCGCTAACCTTTCTGAAGCAAAAGCCAAAGATTATACTTTACGATTGCTTGATAAAAATAAAGTGGATGAAGAAAAAAGCCGCTGGCAACTGGTAAACCTAATAGTGCCGGTGTTGTTAATTATATTGTTTGCGGCTATTTACCAGGCGCTGCGTAAAAGAAAATATACTTTAAAGTAAGATGAGTAAAACAGAAGTGATATACCTTGTTTTTAGTGCAGTGATAGTGGTTGCACTGATTTTTGATTTGGGGTTGCTCAGCAAAAAAAACCAGGTGGTAAGTTTTAAAGCGGCATTACTGCAAACAATTTTTTGGGTAATGCTGTCACTGCTTTTTTGCGGATTTATCTGGTACGAAAATGCAGGCGGCAACGGTAAGGAAGACGCTATCGCTTACATTTCGGCATACCTGTTGGAGTGGTCCTTGTCTATCGATAATATTTTTGTGTTCATCATTATCTTCTCATTCTTTAAAGTGCATCCCGAAAATTATTCAAGGGTATTGCTGCTTGGCATATTGATGGCCATCATTTTCCGAATCATATTCATTGCTGTTGGCAGTGAGCTGGTAGCTCGATTTGATTGGGTGATGTATATTTTTGGGGCCTTCCTGGTATATACCGGTATTAAAATGTTCAGCAGTAAGGAAGATGCGGAATTTGACCCTCAAAAAAACTGGAGTTACCGCCTGATGAAAAAATTCATGCGTATTACAAATGCCGAACCCAAAGGGCGTTTTATCATCATACATAACAACAAGGCTTATTTTACAACCCTTTCTATGGTAGTGGTAATGCTGGGGCTTATTGATATTGTTTTTGCTGTAGATTCTATCCCGGCAGTTTTTTCCATCATACCCGATCCCTCAAAAAAACTGCTCATCTATTCGTCTAATATTTTTGCTGTATTGGGGTTACGCAGCCTTTTCTTTTTATTAAGGGGCGCTGCCAGTAAGTTCGATTATCTGCAGCAGGGCATCGCCATTGTGTTATTATTCATCGGTGTTAAAATGCTTATTGAAGATTGGTTTCATCTTCCGGTTTGGGCATCTTTACTGGTAATAGTATTTTGTATCAGTGGTTCAATCATTTATTCTATTTATCACCAGCGTAAAGGAGTGCCATCAAATTATGAACATTAATTAATTAGCATAAAAAATTTCGGTGTATAATATCACACAAATATCAAACATCATCAACGCAACATTATCAGGTAAAGATGATGGGTTGATGATTGAACATATTTTGCTCGATAGCCGTAAATTATTATTTCCACTGCAATCAGTTTTTTTTGCACTGGATGGAAAACGATGGCAGAGCAGTTTGTTTATTGATGATTTATATAAGCAAGGTGTACGTTGTTTTGTGGTAGATGAAAATTTCAGCGACAAAAAAATTAATGAGTATGCCGGCGCCGCTTTTTTACAAGTGCAGGATGTTTTACATGCATTGCAATTGCTAACAGCATGGCATCGCAAACAATATTCCATGCCTGTAACAGGCATTACTGGCAGCAACGGAAAAACAAGTGTAAAAGAATGGCTGTACCAGTTACTGCAGTACGACTATAATATTATACGCAGCCCTAAAAGTTATAATTCGCAAATAGGTGTACCGCTCAGTGTTTGGCAAATGAACAATCACTACAACCTGGCAATTTTTGAAGCCGGTATTTCTTTACCGGGCGAAATGGAAAAACTTGAAAAGATAATTGCACCGGGTATTGGCATCATTACAAATATTGGTGATGCACACAGCGAAGGGTTTACAAGCTTATCGCAAAAGATACATGAGAAACTGAAATTATTTGTACATAGCAAGCTGCTTATTTATGGCAGTGGTAATGCAAAACTTGATAAAGAAGTTGTGGAGTTTAAAAAAAACTCGGCCCCCGGCTTAAAACTTTTTACCTGGGGCAACAGGCAAACAGATACTTTACAGGTTTTAAAAACAGAATTAAACAGCAACCAAAGTACAATACAAGCAAGCTACAAAGAACAGGTTTTTGAATTTACCATTCCATTTACCGATGCCGCATCGGTTGAAAATGCACTAACATGCTGTTGCCTGATGTTATACATGAATGTTTCAACAAAAGATATTGCCGTACGAATGTTGCAACTGCGGCCTGTAGAAATGCGCCTGCAATTAAAACAGGGCATCAACAATTGTTCTGTTATAAATGACAGCTACAGCGCCGATATCAATTCGCTAACAATTGCACTAAATTTTTTACAGCATCAGCAGCAACATAACAAGCGCACTGTAATCTTAAGCGATATATTGCAATCGGGTAAAAAAAGCCAGGCATTGTATGCCGAAGTTGCCGCTATGCTCGAACAAAAAAACATCAATAGGTTTATTGGTATTGGCCCGCAGATTAGTGAACAGCAGCAGGCATTTAAGAATATTAAAGAAACTTCTTTCTTTAATTCAACCAACCAATTTAAACAGCAATTCCGTAACCAGCAGTTTAGTAACGAAACAATATTGCTAAAAGGCGCCCGTGTGTTTGAGTTTGAACAAATAAGCCATTTGCTTGAAAAGAAAAGACATCAAACGGTATTGGAAGTAAACCTCAATGCAATTACCCATAACCTGAATACTTATAAACAGAAGCTTGCACCGGGTGTTAAACTGATGGCTATGGTAAAAGCATTCAGTTATGGCAGCGGTAGTTTTGAAATAGCCAACCTGCTGCAGTTTCATCGTGCCGATTACCTGGCTGTGGCTTATACCGATGAAGGGGTAGAGCTGCGTAAAGCAGGTATTAGCCTGCCGTTGATGGTGATGAATGCCGAGGAAATAACTTTTGATGCGTTAGTTGAAAATAACCTGGAACCTGAATTGTTTTCGTTTGGGATAATGAAAAACTTTGCGGCTTATTTAAAAAATGCAGGCATAACCAATTATCCCGTGCATATAAAACTTGATACAGGCATGCATAGGCTTGGGTTTACCCAACACGATATTGATGCATTGTGTGTATTACTGAAAGATTCACCGGTTTTTAAAATACAATCAGTTTTTTCTCACCTGGCAGCTAGCGATTCGGTTTTGCACGATGGCTTCACCGCAGCGCAGGCAGCATCTTTTACAGATAGCTGCAATAAAATTAAAACAGCAACAGGTTATAATTTTATTCGCCATATTGCCAATACATCGGCTATACACAGGCATCCGCATTTACAATTTGATATGGTGCGGCTTGGTATTGGTTTGTATGGCGCCGATGCTGTACAGGCCATACAACAACAATTAAAAAATGTTACCACTTTAAAAACTACCATCTCACAAATTAAAAAAATAAAAAAAGGCGAGAGTGTAGGGTATAACCGAAATGCAGTAGCCGACAAGGATTCTGTAATTGCAACTGTTAACATTGGTTATGCCGATGGGTACCCAAGGATATTGGGCAATGGCAATGGTAAGATGTTGCTAAATGGAAAAAGAGTGCCTGTAATTGGTAATGTGTGTATGGATATGACCATGCTGGATATAACCGAAGCCACTGCAAAAGAAGCCGATGAAGTGATAGTGTTTGGAGAAGAACTGCCGGTGGCAGAACTGGCAGCCATGGCACAAACAATCCCCTACGAAATTTTAACAGGTATTTCGCAGCGAGTAAAAAGAGTTTATTTTGAAGAATAAAGTAACTAAAGCCTGTACTGTAGATAGGATGCATCAATCCTCTCAATCACTTATCTTTGCCAATCATTATGAAAGCAAAACATGTAACGTTAATCATCTTACTGATAATTATAGCTGACCAGGCGTTAAAATTGTGGATTAAAACAAACTTCCATTTAAATGAATCTAGGCAGGTAATAGGTAGTGGGTTTCAATTATATTTTGTTGAAAACCCGGGCATGGCTTATGGCTGGAAATTTGGCGGTAACTGGGGTAAGATGGCGCTCACCATTTTCAGGATGGGGGCTGTTATTTTTGGTACCTGGTACCTGGGTAAAATAATCAGGGAAAAACAACACCGTGGATTTATTTTTTGTGCAGCATTGGTATATGCAGGTGCTTTGGGCAACCTGATAGACTCTTCTTTTTATGGTTTGTTGTTTGATAAAGGCATGACGATGGACCCATCCATTAATGAATACATTGGTTATAGCGGGCTGGCTAGTTTTTCATCAAAAGGCTATGCATCTTTTTTACATGGCAATGTGGTAGATATGCTTTATTTCCCTGTCATCAAAGGTCATTTCCCATCATGGTTTCCTTTTTGGGGCGGCGATGATTTTGAGTTCTTCAGGCCCATCTTTAATATTGCCGATGCATCCATCACTACCGGTGTGTTAAGTATACTGGTTTTTCAAAAAAGATTTTTTAAACATAAGGAAGCTGATGAAAAACACCGCACCGTAGAAACCAATGCACTGGTAAACGATGAGTCGCAGGTATCATAAAAACATTTCTTAAAATTGCCGGGCAGCACAATTTTATTGATGATTAGCGTTAATTTAATACCAGTAATTATAATAAAAAATAGGTACCCGTTACAAAATTGATTTAATTTGATTTGATTGGTGTGTATAAATAAACAGCTAATGCAGCAATTGTTTTAATTTTAGCATCTTGCAAAATAAAAAAGGATTACATAATTTTTGTTTGTAAATTATTTTGAAATTTAACCAATGAAAAAAATAGTAGCAATTTGTTTTATAAGCCTGTCGGTAATGCTGTTATCCTGTGCAAAAGAATACAGTGACGAAAACAGTACACAAGGAAACGACCAGATAGTTGGTGTTGATTGCCGCATCAGTAAAATTGTGTATACCGATACTGCAACACTAACAGGCCTTGGTTCTATTGCTGCCAATATCAACAGCCAGGATGATGTAACCAATATTATGCAATATGACAGTGTGGGAAGGATAATAGAATTTATTGCCAATCCATTTATTACCAATGATACTGTTCATTTAAATGCTAATGAATATTTCCTGGTAGATTTTAATAAACGTATCATACGCTTTCACGGTTTATCCGACCCCACCGATCCATTATCGCCACAGTATGATGCAAGCTATTTTTATAATGCAACCGGTTATCTTACCTCAAAATTATATGCTTACACGGCTGCGCCGGGTGTACCTTATAAAAAAGTAATTTATACTTACAATAATAGTAACCTTGTACAAATGACTTCAACAAACCTGATAACAGGCGATGTTACCAGTAATGCATCCATGGAGTACTATACTAATATTATACCTAGGAGATACATCTATATTTTTCCCGATGAAATAGTGAACGCTTATTATAACCAGTTTTACAACTTTGGCGAAAAGTCGTATAACGCAATTAAAAAAATAACTGTAAGAGAATATGATCCGGGTAATGTGTTAAGAGATTCAACGGTTTCAAACTTCAGTACTTATATTATGAGCAGGGATAACTATGTATTTAGCGTGCAAATGTCGGGTGATGATCAGCCTTGCATACCAGCGCTTGCCGGTAAACTTAGCTTTAGCTACAAATGCAAATAATTAAAGGCCTTCCAAAAAACGGAAGGCCTTTATTTTTCCATGACAAAACAATCTTTACAATTTTATTATTCTTTTATTTATTACCTGGTTTTGGTAAGATAAAGTGAATAAGTACATACCTGACGGAAGACTTTTTACAAAATCAAAACTACTTTTATTCCACCCTTTTTTTGCATGCCATTGTTGTGAAATCAATGGTGCCCCATATGTATTTAAAAGATTTAAAGTTACTGTTCCGTTATCAGGTACCAGGTATTCTAACAATAGTTTGTCGATAACAGGATTAGTGAATGTCTTTACTTCAAAATTTATATTGCCATTGTTTACGGCTATAATTTTACTATAAACAAAATATCCTTTTGTATCATAAATCTTCAATCGGTAATAACTAATGCCTGTAATTTTTTCGGGGTCGTTAAAACTATAGATGGATGTATTTTGGTATGGGATGTTTGCAATAGGTTTAAAATCGGTTGCATTGCTACTTTTTTCTAACTGAAAATATTGAATATTATTACCTGATGAAATTTGCCAGTTTACATTTGCATAGTCCTGTATAAGTTTTGCTGTAAAATTTGTAATGGTAGTATTTAATATTACACCGCAATCAATAATATTTAAAAATATATTGCTGTTATTGCTGTACGAGCAGTTTATATTGTTGAGGTTAGCGGCTGTAGTAGCTACTACCACCCTGTAACGATGGCCGCTATCGGGTTGATTGGCTACAAATGGAGGATAGTTGACAGTATATTCCCATTGTCCGCTAACATAAGATGGCGAACCGGTGCCGTTTACACCGGTATCATTCCAGGTTACACCGCCATTTGTACTACGCTGCCATTTGTAATAAGTATAATTAGGAAACCAGCATCTTATTGTTGATGCCAATTCAACCAGCGAGCCATAGCAACCTTTAAACTCGGGATTATAGTTAAGTTCTATATCGGGTACGCATGTTGAAAGGCTTACATCATCAATCGCCCAATCGTTACCACCGCCGCCAGGTGAATTGTTGCGTATAGAAAGTGTAAAAGATGTTTGTGTAGGGCCAGTTAAATAAGTAAATCCCTTTTTCTCCCAAAGCCCTGTATAGGGAATATCACCGGTAGTGTAATAATCAATTCCATTTAACTGAAAAGTTAGATTTGGCTTTACACCAGGCGGATAGGGGCCGTTAAACAAAGTATTCAGAGCACCACGGCCGTTACTGTCACATGAGCATTTAGAACATATATTTCTAAACCATGCGCTGAAGTCGTAATAGGTAGCCGGGCATAAATTACTTACATCCTGTTGTATGGCACGGCTTGTGGCATAGCTGGCATTTACTACTGCCATATAACCACCGGTAGTTCCTACCGGAGTTGCAGGGTTGCCGGCAGTTGGACTTGCCGCACCGGTATGGTCGCCAATAATATCCCAAACGGTAAATACCCTTGAACTGTGAGGGTAAGCTACACCGTTATTGGTAGCGCCTGTAGCGCTGCTATTGTTGGCAATACCGTAACTGCCATCATTAGGCGAATTGGCCGAAAAATTTACAAATGTATATCCCGGTACAATGGCCGATGCACTCCTGTTTTGAGTATTGCCACTGCCAAACGTACCATTGTTTTCTATTACAGCATTGCCACCAACAAAATTGGGGCAAACACCAATGTTTTGAAATAACATAAGGTTGTGTGCAATAAAACTTGCAATTACAGGTGAGCCCGATTGAGTGTACCTGAAAGCTCCGCCATGCATTGTGAGTAAAGTGTTATAAGGCAATGCATTTATCCTCACCCTAAACGAAGCAACCATAATACATACACCTCCATAAAAAGAAGGTTTGTTGTTATATGCAATGGTACCTGCGCCTGCAGTGCCGGTGCCAGTATTATTTGCATTACCGGTACCGGTGCCCATGTTAATGCGTATAGTTCTATTGGTATTATTAAACATGGCTGCATCATCGCCGGCAGCATCACTGTACGATCTGAAAACTAACCCTTCATTGGTTAATATTTTAAGCGTACCGGGTATGTAAGTAAAGTTTGAATTAATAGTATCGTTATACCTAACCTGCGTTATGGAAAAAGAAGAGAAACTGCCTACAGCAATGGAAGCTCTTATTTCAAGTGTATCGCCCGGTTCAAAAGTACCACCGGTTAAATTTTTTGAAACATTGATATAGCTTTTTCCTGTTTGTACCTGGGCGTACAATGGCTGCATATTAACCAGCAGGGCCAAAAATAAAATGTACAGGTAAAAAATTAATTGTATAGTTTTTTTCATATAGGTACTGTTTTGGTATTAAAATATTTTGTGAATTTTTTTTCAACTTGATTAATTGGTATGGATGTAATAGCATCATAGTTTTATTGTTCAGTTTTTACTGGTATTTTTTTGGATAATGAGAGGGTAACGTTTATTAGCAGCTTACATTAAAAAAAGTAAATAAAATACACTGCATGCTGTATTTTTTTTTAACGGGTTTTGTGCAGGTATTATTTTATAAAAAAAGGGGTTTTATGCAGATGCCGTAAAAAAAGTTTTTTCTTGTTTTTTTACTTAAAGTAAATTCAATAAAACCTCAGATATTTTAAATGATTTAATAGTAAAAATAAGTAGTAAAAGATGATGTTAAAATACGTTGTAAATGCAAGTAAAAACCGGTAATATACGAGTGCTTGAAAATTTTATAAATTAAATACTTACAGTTCGAAATAATTCCTTTTATTACTCGTTACCAATTAAATAGTACCCTTTTTTGAAAACCTTTTAGCAGCATAAAATAATTAATTAAAACCTTGCTTATGAAAAAGGTATTATGCAGCTTAACCATATTAGTTTTAATGATTAATGTGCAGCAAGTTTTTGCGCAAACAGAAACTTTTGCTAAACGAACTGTTGCCAGTGGCTTTAATTCGGCATGGGAAGTAGTATATGGTCCCAATGACTCGTTATGGGTTACCGAAAATAAAGCATATATCATCTCACGGGTTAATATTACAAACGGAAATAAAACACAATTGGTTGACCTTAGAGCCACCGATGCTTCCATAAATTTCACTTCGGGCAGTGGCACTCAGCCACAAGGTGGACTTATGGGATTGGCTATTCATCCAAATCTTTATTCTTCAGATGCATCGGTACGTGCTGCTAAACCATGGGTATATGCGGCTTATGTATATAACCGGGGTAGTTGCCCCGGTACCAATACAAGTTGCATTTTTACAACAAAGATTGTAAGGTTTGATTATGTTGGTAATTCATTAATTAACCCGGTTATTATTTTAAACAATATACCCGGTAGCAGCGACCACAACTCTGGCAGGCTTGTAATAAGCCCGGTAATAGAGCCCGGAGCGGATGCAGCCCATACACAATACCGCCTTTATTATACAGTAGGCGATATGGGTGCCGGGCAGTTTTTAAATACTACCCGTACAGAAAATGCACAAAATGTAAATGTGATGGAAGGGAAAGTTTTGCGTATTAATACCGAGCCTGATGGAGATGGCGGCGCCGATAACTGGGTACCCAACGATAATCCTTTTTACAATTCATCATCTATTACAGCACAGGACTATGTTTATTCATTGGGGCACCGTAATGCGCAGGGGCTTGTGTGGGGTACTGTTAATAGTACAAATATTTTGTATAGCAACGAACAAATGGATAGAACTGATGATGAAATAAATATTATACAGTCAGGTAAAAATTATGGATGGGACAAAGTATCTGGTTATTGCGATGGAAATGTAAATGGTTACAAAATTGGTCAAAACAGCAATGCTAATGAACAAACTTTTTGTAATGCTACACCCACCCACCAGGAGCCTATTTTTACTTTGTTTACAGAACCGGCATCGGGTATGGCAGCATTAATGTCACAAAGTAATAATGCACTGTGGCCTACCATAGCCTGTTCCAGTTTAGAATTTTACAATTATAATGTAATTCCCGACTGGCCTGCTTCTTTATTATTAACCCCCCTTAAAAAAAATTTTATTTACAGGCTTAAATTAAATGCTGCAGGCAATGCTGTAATTGGCGATACCATCTCTTATTTTAGGGGTGATGGTAACAGGATAAGAAGGGTTACAGCATCACCAAACGGGTTAGCATTTTATGTTGCCCGTGATATAGGAGCATCTGCTAATGGTGGCAGCATTATGGAATATACTTATACCGGCCCCACACTTTCAATAAATAACGATGCCGTAAACCCAAGGGTCGTAAAAAATTTAATGAAAATATATCCCAACCCCGCAAGCAGTATTTTAAATGTTGAAAGTAAAAAAGAAATGCGTAAACCATTAAAAGCACAGTTGTATGATATTACAGGCCGGCTGGTTATGGAAAAAACTGCTTACCAGAATAATTTTAAAATTGATATTTCATCTTTACAAAAAGGAGTTTATACTTTTAAGTTGTACAATACTTATGATATAGAAATGCAGATTGAAAAAATTATTATCTTATAAAAAAAGCACCGCATTTGTAGAGCGGTGCATTGTAAAAATTTTATTATTTTATAAAGATGATGATATAGTTATCAGATTTTACCAACCATATTTGCAGGCACCACCCATTCATCAAATTCTTTTGCAGTTACATAACCAAGTTTAACCGCCATTTCTTTTAAAGTGGTTCCTTCTTTATGGGCTTTCTGTGCAATTTCGGCGGCTTTGTAGTACCCAATTTTTGTGTTTAAAGATGTTACCAGCATCAGTGAATTATCAAGGTGTTTTTTAATATTGGCTTTTATAGGTTCTATGCCCACAGCACATTTATCATTGAACGAAACACAGCCATCGCCTATCAGTCTTGCACTGTGCAGGAAATTGTAAATCATCACCGGTTTAAAAACGTTTAATTCAAAATGACCGGTAGCGCCGCCAATGTTTATGGCAACATCGTTACCCATTACCTGTGCAGCAATCATGGTTAATGCTTCGCATTGTGTTGGATTTACTTTGCCCGGCATAATGGAAGAACCCGGTTCGTTATCCGGTATAAATATTTCGCCAATGCCGCTTCTTGGCCCCGATGAAAGCATGCGGATATCATTGGCAATCTTCATTAAACTAACGGCAACGGTTTTTAAAGCGCCGTGTGCTTCTACAATTGCATCATGTGCAGCCAACGCTTCAAATTTATTATCGGCGGTTTTAAAAGGCAACTTAGTTAGTTTAGCAATTTGCTTTGCAACGTTAACTGCATAATTGGGCGGCGTGTTAATGCCCGTGCCTACTGCGGTTCCGCCAAGGGCCAGTTCGCTTAAATGAGCCAAACTGTTTTTAATGGCTTTCAAGCCATGGTCTAACTGCGATACATAGCCGCTAAATTCCTGGCCTACAGTTAATGGTGTAGCATCCATAAAATGAGTGCGCCCTATTTTTACCACTTTCATAAAAGCCTTCGACTTTTTATCAAGTGTGTTGCGTAGTTTAGTGATGCCGGGTATAGTTGTTTCCATCAATATCTTATATGCGGCAATATGCATGGCCGTAGGAAAAGTATCATTGCTGCTCTGGCTTTTGTTTACATCATCATTGGGGTGCAGGTATTTTTCCTTGTCGGTTAATTTACCACCGTTTAAAACATGTGCACGATAAGCAATCACTTCATTCACATTCATGTTGCTTTGGGTGCCACTGCCTGTTTGCCAAACCACCAACGGGAAATAAGCATCTAATTTTCCATCATGTATCTCTTTACAAACCCTGCCAATAAGATCGGTTTTCTTTTTATTTAATATAGCAGCTTCATTATTAGTAATGGCAGCCGCATGTTTTAAATAGGCAAATGCCCTTATAATTTCTTTGGGCATGCGGTTTATATCCTGTGCAATCTTAAAATTATCGATGCTGCGCTGTGTTTGTGCGCCATAATACGCATCTGCAGGTACTTTCACTTCGCCCATGGTGTCTTTTTCAATCCTGTATTCCATATAAAAGTTTTATTTTTTATTAAAAAGTTTTGCTGCAAAGGTACGAATGAGGCAGTAAAATAGTAATACAACTCTTTTACTATTACCTTGCAATAACCTGTTGGTAAATGTTTGGGCAGGCACGCAAGTATGCAGCAGCGCTTAATAATGATGAATGTTTCAACAAGTAGGATGTGGCCAAAATTTTTATTTGCTAATTATTGCACAGACAGCTATTTTTAAACCTAAAACATTGCAGGATGAATAAATTCTTTGCTTGTATCTTGTTTGTAGCCGCCATACAGTTTTCTTATGCACAAACTTATCAGCCCAACTGGCAAAGCCTTGATAGCAGGCCGGTGCCGCAATGGTTTAAAGATGCAAAATTCGGCATCTTTATTCATTGGGGTGTTTACTCGGTGCCGGCATGGTGTACTAAAGGCAATTATGCCGAATGGTATCAGCAAGGTTTACATACGACTGATACGGCAAGACAAAAATTTCATAAAGAAAATTATGGCAACAGGTCGTATTACGACCTTGCCAATGATTTTAAAGCCGAATTATTTAACCCGGATGCATGGGCAAAACTGTTTGAAGAATCGGGTGCAAAATATATTGTGCTTACATCCAAACATCATGATGGATTTACCTTATGGCCAAGCAAGGAAGCCGACCGTGACTGGGGCTTTAAATGGAATGCCGTAGATGTTGGCCCCAAAAGGGATTTGCTGGGCGACCTTTTTAAGGCAGTGAGAAAAACTTCGGTGCATGCCGGCATGTATTACTCTTTGTACGAATGGTTTAATCCTCTTTGGTTAAAAGATAAAAACAAATTTGCCACCGAACATACCTGGCCGCAAATGAAAGACCTTATTAATAATTATAAGCCTGATGTTTTTTGGACAGATGGCGACTGGGATTTGCCGGCAGAAACCTGGAAAAGCCAGGAGTTTTTAGCATGGCTTTATAATGAAAGCCCGGTTAAAGATAAGATTGTAGTAAACGACCGATGGGGCTCCGGTGTGCGATTTAAGCATGGCGGTATTTATACACCCGAGTACCAACCCGATCTTGATTTTGAAGATCATTACTGGGAAGAGAGCAGGGGCATGGGTTACAGCTATGGTTACAATCGTGAAGAAGATGCATGGGATTATAATTCTACCCAATCGTTGGTATTGCAGTTAATTGATAAGGTAAGCCGTGGTGGAAATTTTTTACTTGATATTGGCCCCGATGCTCATGGAAAAATTCCTCCCATCATGCAGGAGCGATTGTTACAGATAGGCGACTGGATGAAGATAAACGGCGAAGCAATTTATAATACAACAAGATGGAAAGAAAGTTCGCAATGGAGTGATGGCAACAGGAATTATAAAGACAGGAGCGGCGATATGCTTTTAAAAATCACCATCGATCCTGATCCTGGTTATGCGGTAAAGGAAATCTTTTACACATATAATCCTCATACAAATTCTTTGTATGCCATCTTTCCAAAATTTCCTGGTAACAGGCAGCTTACTTTAAAAGATATAAGCTTGCCTGCCGGTACTGTCATCAGTTTTTTATCTACAAAAGAAAAACTTAATTGGGAATCATCAGGAGGAAATACATTGATACAACTTCCAGAATACAATCCAAATAAAATTAAAGCGCCTTATGCCTTTGTACTAAAGATTGATAATTATGGAAAATTTTTGGCAAAGCCTGTTATGGATGTTGATTATAAAAAAAGCGCTGCCAGGCCGGTTATAAGTTTCCATGTAACACAGCCTGCCACTGTACGGTACACAACAGATGGTAGCGAACCAACACTTGAATCAACATTATATACAAAACCTTTCAGTATTGATAAAACAGAAATAATTAAATCAAAATCATTTCAGGATGGAATTTTATCAAGCAATACATCAACACATAAAGTAAAAACTTATGGCTGGAAGAATGGATTAAAACTAACGGGGTTAAAGCCGGGCATCGGTTATAAATATTATCAGCCCTATAAAGATATCAACTTGGTTTCTTCATTTAAAACTGCTGTTGTAAGTACAGGTGTGGTTGATAAAATATCGCTGGTAAAAAAACAACGAGCCGAAAAATTTGCTTTTGAATTTACCGGCTATATAAAGATTATAAAAGATGGCATGTTTACATTTTATACTCAATCAGACGATGGCAGTAAATTATTTATTGATGATGAAGAAGTGGTAGATAATGATGGCGACCATGGCTCAACAGAAATGAGTGGCAAAGCTGCATTAAAGAAAGGGTATCATAAAATAAGGGTTATTTATTACGATGGAGGTGGGGGTAACGAGCTAAAAGTATTATTTAATGCCGAGGGAAAAGAAAAAGCTGAATTACCCGGAAGCATGTTATTTCATTAAACCAAAACTATGAACCAAACTAAAAATAATTTCCTGCTGCCATTGGTATTGGTAACAATCCTGTTCTTTATGTGGGGCCTTGCGTATGGTTTGCTTGATGTGTTGAACAAGCATTTCCAGGATTCGCTGAATATTACAAAAACAAGATCTACACTTTTGCAGGCTGCATATTTTGGCGCATATTTTTTAATTGCATTTCCTGCAGCCATATTCATGAACAGGTACGGTTATAAAAAAGGTATCATTGCCGGGCTTTTATTATATGCCACCGGTGCATTTCTTTTTTATCCTGCGGCACAGCAATCAAGTTTTAATTTTTTCCTGTTTGCATTGTTCATATTGGCATCGGGCCTTGCTTGCCTCGAAACCGCAGCCAATCCTTATGTAACGGTTTTAGGCAAACCGCAAACATCCGAATTCAGGCTTAACCTTTCGCAGTGCTTTAATGGAGTAGGATCATTCATCGGGCCAATCATTGCTGCTAAACTTTTTTTTGGCGAAAGCAATGTAAACGGAAACCTGGAGTCGGTGCAGTTTGTATATATCATCATCGGCATTGTTGTTTTGCTGATTGCCGGTTTGTTTGTAAGAACAGTGCTTCCAGAAATAAAAGAGAGTACATTGGTATCGCAGCAAGAGCAGGATACCAAACCATTGTTTAAACACAGCCATTTTGTAAATGCAGTTATTGCACAGTTTTTTTATGTAGCTGCACAGGTTGGTGTGGCAGCATTATTTATAAATTATTGCACCGAGGCAGATAATAAGATAGATGATACAAAAGCCGCTTACCTGCTTTCTGTAAGCATGTTGTTATTTACCGCAGGCCGTTTTGCTGGTACGGCATTGATGCGGAAGATTGCACCCAATATTTTACTGATGTTGTATTCGCTTATCAATATCTTGTTGTGTGTAGTTGTTATTTTTAAAGATGGCTGGTTTTCTGTTTATGCATTGATGGCTGTTTTCTTTTTTGAATCCATCATGTTCCCCACCATTTTTGCATTGGGAGTTAAAGACCTGGGGCATCATACAAAAAAAGGCTCTTCATTTATCATCATGGCCATTGTTGGTGGTGCATTGGTGCCATATTTCATGGGAATGTTATCCGAAAAAGCAACTGCCAATGCCTATATCATACCTTTATGCTGCTTTGCAGTTGTGGCCTGGTTTGGCTGGCGGGGATATAAAATAAAATAATAAACATGTTTACACTCGAGAATAAAGTTGCAGTGGTTACCGGTGGCGGAAGCGGCATTGGCAGGGCAATTGCCACCACATTTGCAAAACAGGGCGCCACGGTGCATATACTGGAAATGGATATGTCTGCCGCTGCCGCTGTTGTACAGGAGATAAGTGTATTTGCCGGAAAAGCATTTGCACAGCAATGCAATGTATCGAAGCAAAAAGAAGTGCTGGATGTTTTTGAAAACATTGGCGCTATTGATATGCTAATTAATAATGCCGGCATTGCACATATTGGCAAAGCCGATACAACAACAGAAGAAGATTTTGACAGGCTGATGCAGGTGAATGTTAAAGGTGTTTACAATTGTATTTATGCTGCTATACCGCAATTAAGAAAATCAAATGGGGGCAGTATCATCAACATGGCTTCAATTGCTGCAAATGTTGGTTTGCCCGATCGTTTTGCCTACAGCACCGCAAAAGGTGCCGTTATGGCAATGACATTGAGTGTGGCCAAAGATTATATTCATGAAAACATCCGTTGTAATTCTATTTCACCGGCAAGGGTACACACACCTTTTGTTGACGGGTTTTTAAAAAAATCGTACCCGGGCAGGGAAGCGGAGATGTTTGAAAAACTTTCAAAAACACAACCCATCGGCCGTATGGCCAGCCCCAATGAAGTGGCCGCACTGGCGCTGTACTTATGCAGTAGCGAAGCATCATTCATTACTGGTTGCGATTATCCAATCGACGGGGGCTTTATTAAACTTAATAATTAAGAATGTTATGAAACTGATTCGTATTGGAGAGCCGGGAAAAGAAAAGCCTGCCGTTATTATCAATGATGAATGGCTGGATGCTTCGGCATATATAAAAGATTATGATGAAGATTTTTTTGCTAATGATGGGCTTTCATCTTTAAAAAAAATCATTGCCGAAAAAAAATTACAGTCTGTTTCTAAAAATACACGATTGGGTTCCCCGGTTGCAAGGCCGTCAAAAATAATTTGTATCGGTTTAAATTATTCCGATCATGCTGCAGAAAGCAATATGCAATTACCTGCCGAACCTGTCATTTTTTTTAAATCAACCACAGCGTTGGTGGGGCCTAATGATGATTTAATTATACCCAAAAACAGCACTAAAACTGATTGGGAAGTAGAACTGGCGATTGTGATTGGTAAAAAGGCAAGCTATGTAGAAGAAGCAGCAGCGATGGACTATGTGGCAGGGTATGTGTTGCACAATGATTATAGCGAAAGGGCATTTCAACTGGAACGAAGCGGGCAATGGGTGAAGGGTAAAAGCTGCGATACCTTTGCACCGCTTGGCCCCTGGCTGGCTACAAAAGATGAATTTGCTGATATAAATAACCTGCGGCTATGGCTAACCGTTAATGGTAAGATGATGCAGGATGGTAATACTAAAAATCTCGTTTTTAAAATTCCTCTGCTTGTAGCCTATGTTAGCCAGTTTATGACTTTACTGCCCGGCGATATTATTTCAACTGGCACACCGGCTGGAGTTGGATTGGGGCAAAAACCGGGGCCTGTATATATAAAACCCGGCGATGTTATTGAACTTGGAATTGATGGATTGGGAAGCAGTAAACAAACAGCAATAGCATTCAAGCAATGAAACATTTAAAAAGATATTGCCTTGCACTCGACCTTAAGGATGACCCGGCATTGATTGCTGAATATGAAGATTATCATAAGAATGTGTGGCCCGAAATAATTAAAAGCATAAAAGACGCAGGCATTGAAGTGCTGGATATTTACCGTACAGCAAACAGGCTGTTTATGATTATTGAAGCAAATGATGATTTTAGTTTTGAAAAAAAATCGGCTGCCGATGCAGCAAACCCTACAGTGCAGCAGTGGGAAGAGCTGATGTGGAAATATCAACAATCATTGCCCTGGGCTAAGCCGGGAGAAAAATGGATTTTGATGGATAAAATATTTGAATTGCCATGACCATTGATTCACACGTTCATTTCTGGAACTATGATGCAGTGAGGGATTCGTGGATAACGGATGAAATGAAAATATTAAAGCAAAATTTTTTGCCTGACCAATTATCGCTTCATTTCAAAGATTATAATGTTGATGGTTGTGTAGCCGTGCAGGCAGATCAGCAAGAAGCGGAAACATTATTTTTATGCCAGCTTTCAAAAGAACATGATTTTATAAAAGCTGTGGTAGGTTGGATTGATTTACGGCAGGATGATATAGATAAACGTTTGCAATATTTTTCTCAATTCCCCGTAATCAAAGGTTGGCGGCATATTGTACAGGCAGAGCCGGATGGGTTTTTGCAACAGGAAAAATTTCAACGGGGCATACAGGCATTAAGCAATTACAATTACACCTACGACCTTTTGCTTTATCATACACAGTTAAAACAGGCGCTTGAATTTGTACAACGGTTTCCACAACAGAAATTTGTTATTGACCATTGTGCAAAGCCGGGTATAAAAAACAAAGAAATTGATGATTGGAAAATGTATATGAAGGAAATGGCTGCTATGCCCAATGTGTATTGCAAATTATCGGGATTAATAACAGAAACAAACTGGAACAAATGGGCAGCCACTGATTTTTATCCTTATCTTGATGCTGTATTTGATTTGTTTGGAACCGATCGCTTAATGTTTGGCAGCGATTGGCCCGTGATGCTGTTATCGGGTAATTACAGGCAATGGAAAAATCTTGTAGAAAAATATATGCAGGATTTTTCAGCAACTGATAAAGAAAAAATTTTTTCACTAAATGCAATAAGGTTTTATAATCTTTAATTATGGAACTTCAATTAAAAGATAAAGTTATAATTGTTACCGGTGGTGCCAAAGGTATTGGCGCTGGCATTACCAAAGCGCTTGCAGTGGAAGGAGCTATACCGGTTATCGTTGGCCGAAATGAAACCGATAACAAAGCCATGCTGGATGAAATTGGCGGCAAAGGATTTTATGTAACTGCCGAACTTACTAAGCCCGAAGAGTGTAAAAAAGCGGTTGATGAAACGGTAATAAAATTCAACAGGATTGATGGCTTGGTTAATAATGCCGGTGTAAATGATGGCGTGGGTTTGGCAAATGGTAATTACGAATCGTTTATGGCATCGCTACATAAAAACCTGGTGCATTACTACCTGCTGGCACATTATGCTTTGCCCCATCTTATAAAAACCAAAGGTGCCATTGTAAATATCGGGAGCAAAGTTGCAGAAACAGGGCAGGGCAATACATCTGCGTATGCTGCTTCAAATGGCGGCCGCAATGCATTAACAAGAGAATGGGCAGTTGAATTACTTTCTTATGGCATAAGAGTTAATGCAGTTATAGTGGCAGAGTCTTACACACCATTGTATGAAAAATGGATCAACTCATTACCAAATCCCGATGAAAAATTAAAATCAATCACCGAAAAAATCCCGCTTGGAAAAAGAATGACAACTTCAGAAGAAATTGCCAGCATGGTGCTGTTTCTTCTTTCAAAAAAATCGAGCCATACCACAGGGCAGTTAGTGCATGTTGATGGCGGCTATACACATCTTGACCGTTCAATTTAATTGGATGAAATTTTTTGTAATCATAATCATTTTATTTATTACCAATAGTGTTGTTGCACAACCAACCCTTGCCAACAATCTTGTTTTTGATTCGCTGGCAAAAAGATGGGACGAAGCAATTCCCCTGGGCAATGGATGGTTGGGTGCATTAATTTGGCAAAAAGATGATAAGCTTAGGTTATCATTAGACAGGGTAGATCTTTGGGATGACAGGCCCATGCCCGATATTGATAAACTTAGATTTAATTGGGTAGTACAGAAAGTGAAACAGCAACAATATGATTCGGTGCAGAAGATAGGCGATGAGCCTTATGAAAAATATCCTGCACCTACAAAAATACCGGGTGCAGCATTGGAGTTCGATTTACAAAAACTTGGCAAGGTTATTTCAAATACACTTGATATCAGCAATGGGTTAAGCGTTATCAAATTTAATAACGGCATTGTTTGTAAAAATTATATACACGCCATAAAACAGGTTGGGTATTTTAGTTTTGAAAACATACAGGAAGAAATAATTCCCCAACTGGTGGTTCCAAATTATAATTCAGGAAAAGCAGGCGCTACAGGTAATAGCATTGCCGGTCAGGGACTGGAAAAACTGGGTTATGCAAAAGGTACTGTTACTAAAACAAACAACAGCATTCGTTATCACCAACCAACATGGAATAATAATTATTACGAAGTGTTGCTGCAATGGCAAAAATTTCCCGGCAATAAAATAATTGGCCAATGGACCATCAGCAATAATAAACCTGCAACGCTACCACAATTAAACAACAAATTACAGGAACCTACTTTTTGGCCATCGCATATTGCATGGTGGAAAGATTACTGGAGCCGTTCATCTGTTTCGTTGCCCGATTCATTACTGCAAAGGCAGTACTATCTTGATATGTATAAATTTGGTTGCGTGGCAAGGAGCAATACGCCTCCTATTTCGCTGCAGGCCATTTGGACGGCCGACAATGGAAATCTTCCCCCCTGGAAAGGCGACCTGCATCACGACCTGAATACTGAACTGAGTTACTGGCCAGGTTATACGGCTAATCATTTAAACCTTACCGCTTCATTCACTAACTGGCTTTGGAAAGTGAAAACTGAAAATAAAAAATGGACAAAAAATTATTTTGGCGCCGATGGTTTGAATGTGCCCGGTGTTACAACCATTAGCGGTAAACCCATGGGTGGATGGATACAATATTCTATGAGCCCCACTACGGCAATATGGCTGGCACAGCATTTTTACTGGCAGTGGAAATACAGTATGGATGAAAATTTTTTACAAAAAAAATGCATTCCGTATTTTAAAGATGTAACAAATTATTTCAGGCAAATAAGGAAACTGGATACGGCACATCAGCAATATCTTCTTCCATTAAGTTCTAGTCCCGAATACCATGATAACAGTATCAATGCCTGGTTTAAAAAATATACTAATTACGATCTTGCCCTGGTGCATTACTTATATAAAAAAGATGTAGAAGTTTTAAAAAAGATGAACGGAAGTGCAGCACATCAAATAGTTGATGAAGAAAAAATGCTGCCCTACTATGATGTAAACGAAACCGGACTTACCATTGCACCGGGCCAAAACCTTGATGAATCGCACAGGCATCATGCACATTTGATGGCCATTTATCCACTTGGTTTGTTAAGTATGGATGATGAAAAGCAAAAAGAAATCATCAACAGGTCGCTAAGCTGGCTGCAAAAAAAAGGAACAAGGTTGTGGACGGGTTATTCATTTTGCTGGGCGGCCTGTATTTATGCAAGGGCAAAAGATAGCGACAGCGCTGTAAGCATGTTGCAAAAATTTGTATCTAATTTTTGTTCGGTAAACAGTTTTCATTTGAATGGCGACCAAAAAGGCGGACAATATTCCGATTTGCAATACCGGCCGTTTACCCTTGAAGGTAATTTTGCTTTTGCACAAGGCGTGCATGAACTATTGTTACAAAGTTATAATGGCTATATAGAAGTTTTTCCGGCTGTGCCGGGAAATGAATCAACCGGGCACACAGGCTGGGATGATGTTTCCTTTAAAACATTAAGGGCCGAAGGCGCTTTTTTAGTAAGTGCAAAAAAAGAAAACGGAATTGTATCTTCGGTAAAAATTATGGCAGAAAATGGAGGAGAGCTAAAATTAAAACTTCCCTTTAAAACCTGGATAAGCAAGGGAATAAGCAGAAACTTAATACAAGTAGAAAATGAAATTGCGACTATTAATTTAAAAAAAGGCCAAACCATTATTTTTGAAAATGCGTATGAATAAACAAATATTAATGCTGCTGTTTTTTTGTTGTCCGTTTTTTTTATCGGCACAAAATAATGCACCCAGGCCTACAAAAGCACAGCAAGCCTGGCACGACATGGAGTTTTATTTTTTTATCCATTTTGGCCCAAATACATTTACCGGACTGGAGTGGGGGCATGGTAATGAAAAAGAAGAAATTTTTGATCCTAAAGAATTAGATTGTGAACAATGGTGCCGCATTGCAAAAGCCTCCGGTGCAAAAGGTATTATCATTACCGCAAAGCACCACGATGGGTTTTGTTTATGGCCAAGTAAATATTCATCACATACTGTTAGGGAAAGCAAATGGAAAAACGGCAAGGGCGATGTGTTGAAAGATTTATCGGCGGCCTGTAAAAAATATGGTTTAAAATTCGGTGTATATATTTCTCCCTGGGACAGAAACCATCCTGATTATGGCACCGAAAAATACAACGATGTATTTGTAAATATGATGAAGGAACTGTTCACCAACTACGGCCCTATTTGGGAGTTGTGGTGGGATGGAGCCAATGGCGAAGGCCCTAATGGAAAACAGCAAGTGTACGACTGGCACCGTTTTGAAAAAACTGTAAGAAAACTTTCTCCTAACACAATTATATTTAGCGATATTGGCCCCGATGCCCGTTGGTGCGGAAATGAAAAAGGCATTGCCGGCCAAACAAACTGGAACACTTTAGATACAGCCGGTTTTACAAGAGGCAATGGCGCCCCGTCGGTAGATACATTAAACATTGGAAATATTGATGGCAAAAACTGGATACCGGCAGAATGTGATGTTAGCATAAGGCCGGGATGGTTTTGGCACGAGAATGAAAATTCAAAAGTTAAAAACCCACAAGAACTTTTCAACCTGTATGTAAAATCTGTTGGCCGTGGCGCTAATTTATTATTGAATGTACCACCCAACGACAAAGGATTGATAACCCCATTTGATTCTGCAGCGCTTGTTGGTTTTAAAAAACTAAAAGATGCAAGTTTTAAAGATAATATTGCAAAAAAAGGAAAAGGATTCTTTATGCCTCATAAAAGAAAAAGGCAATCGGTTGTAATAAATGATGGTAATAAAAATAGTTTTGTAACCATACAATTGCCTGGCATTTCATCTGCAGGAATTGAATTTAAACAAATACAAACAATTAATTGTATAGTATTAAAAGAAGATTTAACAAAGGGGCAAAATTGTAAGAATTTTAAACTGTATCTTGTTAATGACAATCAGAATACGATAAAAGAAATTTTTGGAACCACCATCGGCAATAAACGAATCATCAGTTTTCCCAAAACAAATGTTTCAAAAATTGTATTAACGGTTACCGGGCAAAAAGCAGCCACATCAATCAGTGAGATAGAAGCATATTTAATAAACGAAAGTTTAATTGAAAATTAATTATCGCCCTTTAAAATCAGCCTTTCTTTTTTCGAGGAAGGCGGTGGTGCCTTCTATCATGTCTTCAGTAACAAAACAGTTTCCAAATTCTTTAATCTCTTCGGTAAAACCGTTTTTGGTTTCATCAAAAACAGCATTGGCCGCTTTTATACAACCGGCAATTGCAAGTGGCGCTTTTGTATTGATGATGCCAAGAATTTTTTTTGTGTGTTCAATCAAAGTATCGGCTGTGGTTACATAATTTACAAGTCCCAATTGTTTGGCTTCGTTGGCATCTATCATGTGTGCGCTCATAAGTAATTCCATAGCTTTTCCTTTGCCAATTAATTGTACAAGCCTTTGAGTGCCGCCATAGCCGGGTATCAGGCCCAGGTTTACTTCGGGCTGTCCAAATTTTGCGTTTTCGCTGCATAGCCTGAAATGGCAGGCCATGGCCAATTCGCAACCGCCGCCAAGTGCAAAACCATTTACGGCCGCTACAATGGGCTTAGCGCTGTTTTCAATTTTAAAATAAATATCCTGTCCACGTTTTGCCAATGCCATTGCCTGTTCCTTGTTTAATCCGCCAAACTCGGTAATATCGGCGCCGGCCACAAAAGCTTTTGGCCCTGCACCGGTAATGATGGCCGATTTAATGGCTTCGGTATTATTAATCTCATCAACCACATTGTTTAAATCGGTAAACACATCTTTGTTTAATGCATTTAGTTTATCGGGCCTGTTGATGGTGATGGTGAGGATACCGTTTTCTAAACTGGTGAGTAATGTGCTGTACATAATGTATTCTTTTAAATAAAAGTAATAAATGATACCGTTGTGCTCAAATAAAAAACCGGGTGTAATTAATGACCTGCTTTTTAAAGGCAGCATTAACCCGAACCCCGGTTTTAATGCAAATCTAAACCTTTTTTTAAGCATACTCAATTAAAGCTGTATTGTGATTTGCTTTCAACTTTT
>JAHBTN010000026.1 GCA_019638575.1 Ferruginibacter sp.
TTAGAAACCAAAGATCCTGATATCACAAAAATATCAGAAAAGGAATATGTAATGGTTGATGAAGATTATGCCAAATCTTTTAAAGTGATTTTACCTTCAACTACTACTAAATCTAAAATTGAAAAAGATGCATTTGGCAATGCATTGCTTACCTATTATGCACCGGTAAAAAGTGGTGGCGATAAGTTTTTAATTTATACAGGCTACCTGTTAGCTGCTTTGGGTGTATTACTTTTCATTAAAAACAGGTTTTTGCATAAAAAAGTAACGACATAAATATCTTATTTCAACAAACCTTTTTCAACAAACATTTTAATACAAAATAATTTTTGGGTTATATTAAATTCAAAAAAACATGGCAACCACTAAAGACAACAAAAAAGTAATCAGTTACAGTGATTTGTTCGTTGGCGATTTTTGGAGATATTTTGTTAAAGCCGTTTGGTTATTCTTTCCTGCCATAGTTTTTATTTTATTCACTTTCTTATGTTTTTGGGAACTTACACAAGGTAAAGATGTAATGATAATAACCCTCGAAAACCGAAAAGTATTTGGCTTGTTTTTACTGGCATTAATTTTTTGGATGGTTACTACCTGGTATTCGTCAAGGCTGGTAGCCAAAGCAAAAGAATTACAGCATGGTAATAACCATAAGATGTGGCAAATATTACGCATTCATGGCCCACGTATTTTAGGGTTTACCTGTATTACTATCATCATACTGGCATTTTTTCAATTACCTGTTCCTTATACGCCAAAGCTTTCAAAGCGTATGTGCTATATTTTATTGTTTTTCAGTTTTAGCTGGTATTTTATCATATATCAAACTGGAAACAGGCTATTAGCACAAAAAAAATTATCAAAGGAACTACAACTGCGTTTTTGGAACCGGGTGCGATTTACAAACTATACCATCCTGGTAATAGCAAGCCTTGTGGTATTGTTATCAAAATGGATATGGGGCTTAATAGCGTTGCTGTTATATTACCAGGTGTCTTTCCTGATTTTTATTTTAACACGCCGAAATATCATCGATGCAAAAGGGCAATATTCTTCATTAAACAAAGAGCAGTATGATTTTGATAATACCAAATTAAGCATTTGGAAAAAAATACGGCGGCTGGTTACTGATAATGAAGACAGGCGGTATTTCCAGGCATTTACCATTATTGGACTTGTAGCTACAACTGTTTACCTCGCTACCATCTTATCGGTTCATTTTTCTACCTGGCTGGGCACCTTCCCTTTCTTATTACTGGCATTTGGTATTTTGGTTATTCTTGGTAATGTGGTTGCAGTATTTTCTATTTTAGCCCGTTTTAATTTTCACTTATTGTTACTCACCCTGGCTTTTATCATTGGTTATTTTGTAGAGCCGCATTACACCAGGCTTATAAAAAACGAAAGCACTAATAAATTTTCGCAAAGACAAAACTTAAAAGAGTATTTTACGCAATGGATAAACGACCCTGTAAGGCAACAGATGCTGCAGGATGACAGCATTAAGAAGTTTCCCATGTTTTTTGTGATGGCAAATGGTGGTGCATCCAGGTCTGGTTACTGGACGGCATCTGTATTATCTAAACTGGAAGATGAGACTAAAGGTGATTTTTCAAAAAATTTATTTTGCTTAAGTGGTGCATCGGGAGGCAGTATCGGAAACGGAACATTTTTTTCGTTGCTGCGAAGCAGGGATAACCTGCATAAGTATGATCCATCAAACAGTGCTTTTGTAAATGCAAGTGTTAATTATTTAAAATCAGATTTTTTAACATACACACTTGCCCGTACACTGGGTCCCGATGTTTTCCGAAACCTGGTAACTCTTTATAATGTTAATGACCGGGCTTCTGCCCTATCACATGCCATTGAAAAGGCTTCCGGAAGCAAGAATTTTTTATACGATAGCCTGGGAGTGCCATTCACACAAATCATCACACAAAAAAATAAACCGTACAATTTACCAGTATTATGTATTAATACTACCCGCATGCAGGATGGAAGTCCGGGTGTAATCAGTAATATAAAGATTTCTGATTCAGTTTTTAATGGCCGTATAGATGTGCTAAACCTGCTGAACGAAAAACAGGATATGCGGCTTAGTACAGGAATTGTACTGGGCGCCAGTTTCCCATACCTAAGCCCGGCAGGCCGTATTGATAATAAAAAATGTGATACCTGTAAACCTGAAGCAAATTATTTTGTTGATGGTGGTTATTTTGATAACTCGGGGTCGGGGGTGGTTTTTGAAATGATTTTTGACCTGCAAAGAATCATTGATGCAGATACTGCTTTAAAAAACAAGGATAAGATAGAATTCAATATCATACACATCACCAACGACCTCACTGATGAAATTGATTTAAAATCAGTAAACCCATTGGTAAACGACCTGGCAGCTCCTTTTAAAACCTTACTGGGCGCTTATGGTACGCAAACATCTGTAAACGATTTGCGCCTTAAAACATATATCAACAACCTGTATAATGATAAATTGCACTATACAGTTTTATCATTGTATAAAAAGAACGATACTATGGATTATACCATGAGTTGGGTTATTTCTAAATACGTGTTAAATGCAATTGATAACAGGTTAAAAACTGATGAAGAAATTGATGACCTGGTAAAGCGTATAAAAGCAATGAATAACAGGAACTATTGATTTACTGTAGTTTTAACCTGGGTAGGTGTTGATGTTTTTGGAGTTAAAGGTTTTAACCAGCCACGGGTAAGGCCATAGGCAAGTAAATCAATGAGGCGTGATATAGTTTGAGTTGCTTTTTTAAGGTTATCGGTTACGTGTTGCAGGTGTGTTACATTATTTTCTAACTCTGTTGTAATGCCGGCCAGTTCTTTAGTACGTACCTGCAGGTTGGCAAGTATGGATGCGTCTAATGCACGGGTGAGCTCATTTTGAATAATGTTGATATTGAAAATGGCTTTCGATTTTTTATTGCGCTCAGCCATTGTAAGTTTGGTTTCCGTTTCTGCATTAATCTGTTCTTTTAAATCATCCAGTATATTAATGGCAGCATAAGTTGAATCTATCTGCATATTGATGATTCGTTGCTTTTCTTCTTTATCATCTTCTTTTGCCCCGGGATATTTATTAATAGCCCCGCCATCAAATGGCGTTACGGCTGTATTACCGGTGTCAATTTGCAGGATACTGTCGCCGTTTTTATTACTGTTATCTTCATAACTAACAGTACTATTATTATTGCAGGCCTGTAATAACATAATACTTAGTGCAATCGTAGTAAGTTTCTTTAAAAAAGGGTTATTTATATGCTGCATAATAATTTTTTAATAAGATATCTTAAATAACCTGTCTCTTGCTGCGGTAAAGCGTGCAATAGTTTCTGTTAGGTTAATATAATCGGCATCAAGTTTTTGCAGTTCGGCCGGTATTTCGGAACCCGGGTTTTCAGTATTGATGAAATTTTCTAAATACCCGTAGCCGTTTCGTAAATCCAGTATACAAACCGTTAGTTTATCAACCAATAAATTAAGTTCTTTTAATTGCAATTGCCAGTTTGCATATACCGGTAAATAATACTTGTAATAATTGTAAGGGTTATTGCCTTGCTGGGTTTCATAATATTTCATGTGGTTTAAAAAGTCCTTGTAATTTTCATTGATGAATGATGGCAGGTTTTGCAATTCCCTTTTTATTTTAGGCACATCTGTATTTAAAAAATCATCGCAAATACCTTCAAAAGGTTCACGTGCTTCATGGATGGCATTTTTAAGGTATTTTTTCTGCAGGGTTTTTATCCTCATCGATCCCATTTCGTTGATGATGGTGGATGCAATAATACCAACAGATGTAGGAATAGGTTTGGAAGGTGGCACTCGCAGCAAACAGGCTTTATTATAATTGGTTACCAGTCCGTCGAACGAAGTTTGCCATTGTTTCCTGTCTTTAGAAAATTCGCTATAGTACGATGTACTGATGAGCGCATGTACCATACTTGCATAATTGCCTACAATTTTATAAGCATATGAAAAGGAATCTACCAGGTCTAAAAATTTAAACTTATCGCTAAAATCAAGTTGCAGGGCATCAATGCTTTCTTTTTCCGACTGGTTTGTAGATATAATACCGCTTAACTGAATGGACTGCGCCTGCGACCTTAACTGGTAAACCCTAAAATACAAATCGGATGGAATATCCGAAATAACTTTTGTGGCAATGGCATATTTTTCCACTGCAGTTAGCTGAACAGGTTTTAAAGTACTGCACGATATTAACAGGTTAACTGTAATAATACATGCCAGCAAATTTATTGTAGGGCGATAAGGCATTACCAAATGTATTGTTTTTTTATAAATAAAGAAATAAGAACTCTTTTTATAAAACTTACATATTTTATATTTAACATTTTGATAATTCTGATGTGGGGAGTTAATAAAAAAGCCACATTGTTTTTACAATGCAGCTTTAATTATTTAACACATCTAATTTATTTTTTCATGTACATCACTTCTTTTACCAGTTTCACCGTTCTTGGCACATCGGGTAAATAAGCTGCTACCAGGTTGGGGGCATAATGCATAGGTGCATCGGCCGATGTTATGCGGCGGATGGGTGCATCCAGATAATCGAAACCTTCTTTTTGTATCCGGTATGTTATTTCGGATGATACAGACGCAAATGGCCATTGCTCTTCTACAATTACCAGTCGGTTTGTTTTTTTAACACTTTCTAAAATAGTAAACCAATCTAATGGTCGAATAGTTGCAACATCTATTACTTCTGCATCAATACCTTCTTTTGCTAATTCTTCGGCAGCAGCAAGGGCAATCTTCATCATCTTATTGAATGAAACTATGGTAACATCTTTGCCCGGCCTTTTAATAAAGGCTTTACCAATGGGTAACAGGTATTCTTCTTCCGGTACTTCGCCTTTATCGCCATACATTACTTCACTCTCCATAAATACAACCGGGTCATCATCACGAATGGCACTTTTTAATAAACCTTTGGCATCATAAGGGTTTGATACGGAAATAACTTTTAAACCCGGTATATTGGCATACATTGACTCAAATGCGGTAGAATGTTGTGCGCCTAACTGTCCGGCGCTGCCATTAGCACCCCTGAAAACAATTGGACAGCCAACCTGTCCGCCGCTCATTGCCAACATTTTAGATGCAGTATTTAATATTTGATCTAAAGATAAAACTGCAAAGTTCCAGGTCATATATTCCACTATCGGGCGCAGGCCGTTTTGTGCGGCACCCACAGCTATTGCCGTAAAACCAAGTTCGGCAATAGGGGTATCAATCACTCTTTTTTCACCAAACTCGTCAAGCATGCCCTGGCTCACCTTATAAGCGCCGTTATATTCCGCTACTTCCTCTCCCAATAAAAATACTCTTTCATCCCTACGCATTTCTTCCTGCATAGCTTCTCTAAGGGCCTCTCTAAAAGCAATTTGACGCATAACAATTTAATTTTTGTGGTTGCAAATTTATCTTATAAGGGGCAGATAAGCAAATTAGTATTTAGAGGTTAAGAGGGACTTGATTTTACAAAAAATAATATCCGCTTTCATTATAAACAGACTTAGTTAATCTAACAGTATGTATTGTTTTTTTTAGGCGGCAAACCCTCTTCATTCAAACTATCTACAGCTAATTTTAGCTATAAAGTTTTTTACAGAGAAAATGAGAGATAGGTATCCGGCTAAATGGTAAAATCAGCACCGCTTTACATCACTAAATTTTGAAACAGTTTAATTCAATAACTCTGATAACTTATCGGTTAATTTTTTACCAAACAGGTTTTTTGCAATAATCCTTCCTTCCTTATCCAGCAACAGGTTTGATGGAATAGCTTTGATATAATATTGGTCGGATGTGGAATTTTTCCATCCCTGCAAATCACTTACTTGTTTCCAAATAAGGCCATCATCAACAATGGCTTTTTTCCATTTAGCGGCGCCTTTTTCATTATCGTACGATACGCCAAATATTTCGAAACCTTTATTGTTAAATTCTTTGTAGGCTTTAACTATATTGGGATTTTCTTTACGGCATGGGCCACACCAACTTGCCCAAAAATCTACCAATACATATTTACCTTTTAATGATGAAAGGCTGAGCGGTTTACCGGTAGTATCCAATTGCGTTATATCGGGAGCATATTGCCCAATAGCAATAGTTTTATAAACGTCAAGCATCTTTTTTACATTTTGGCCCGGTACCGAGTTTTTAACTGATGTTGATAAAGCATTATACAATGGTTCCACTTCATCAGCTTCGGCATAGTAGCCATAGTTTTCAGAAATAGCCATGGCACTGCGTACCGATTCAGAGTTAGCCAAAACAAATTGTTTTACAACAGCCCTTTTACGCATGGTCATCACCTCTTCAAGCGCATCTAAACTATCCATCACCTTTTGGTCTTTATTTTTCGCTGCTTCAGAATAGGCATCGTAAAATTTCTCTTCTTCATCATTCACGGGTTTTAAAAATTCGCTTAATTTTTTATCATCTGTATTTAATGCTGATCCGGAAATAACTAAATCTTTCAGTTTATCTCCTTTTCCCTTGATGTTCATTTTTCCGGGTTCAACAAAAAAACGAAGGTTATCCTGCTTGCGGCCTTTTAATGTTAAGAATGCAGTAGAAGGTTTTTGAACAAATCCTTTAAAACTAAAATTACCATTTACAATTTGTGCAGAGTCTTTCGTGGCACTGCTTTCGCCATAAACGGTTAGGTACATCATACCTGTTTTTACATCTTTTAATTTTCCTGATATTTGAAAGGCAGTATCAACGGATTGTGCATAAGCATTCATAGATGCGGCTACGGTTAATAGCAATAAGTATTTCTTCATGATTTTAAAATTGAGCGCACAAGTTAATTGAATTGCACAAATACAGGCTTACCATTTATAAAAAAAATGCCCCAGTTAAGAGGCATCTTCATTATTATAGAAAAATAGTTTACACATTTTCAATCACCATGGCGCTTGCGCCGCCGCCGCCATTACAAATTCCCGCTGCACCGTACTTGGCGTTATTTTGTTTTAATACATTTATAAGTGTAACAATTATCCTTGCTCCGCTGCAACCAAGCGGATGCCCGATGGAAACAGCGCCGCCATTTACATTAACTTTTGCAGGATCTAATTTCATACGACGACTGTTTTCGATACCCACTACCGAAAAAGCTTCATTCAATTCCCAATAAGCAATGTCTTCCATTTTTAAACCTGCTTTGGCTACAGCTTTTGGTACGGCCAATGCAGGCGTGGTTGTAAACCATTCAGGCGCCTGTTCTGCATCGGCATAACTTATTACTTTGGCAATGGGTTTTAACCCTAATTCATCAGCTTTTCCCTTGCTCATCAAAACCAATGCTGCAGCGCCATCATTCATGGTAGAAGCATTGGCAGCAGTTACAGTTCCATCTTTTTGAAATGCGCCTTTTAAAGAAGCTATCTTGTCAAACTTTACATTGTAAGGTTCTTCATCTTTTGAAAAAATAACAGCATCGCCTTTGCGTTGCGGAATTTCAACCGGAACAATTTCGTTATCAAATTTACCGGCTTCAATGGCAGCCTGGCTGCGTTTGTAACTTTCAATAGCAAATGCATCCTGGTCTTCCCTGCTTACGCCGCATGTAGATGCACATAACTCTGCCGCATTGCCCATGGCTTTTCCATCATACACATCGGTTAATCCATCTTTAGCCAAACCATCTATTAAAGTGCTGTTGCCATATTTATTTCCCCAACGTACACTATCAGCATAAAAAGGAACATTGCTCATACTTTCCATTCCGCCTGCCACTACAATATCTGCATCGCCCAATAAAATACTTTGTGCAGCCTGTGCAATGGCTTTCATGCCGCTGGCACATACCTTATTTACTGTTGTACAATTTACTTCGTTGGGTAGCCCTGCAAATTTTGCTGCCTGCCGGGCAGGTGCCTGTCCAAGATTGGCCTGCATTACAGATCCCATCAGCACATCATTTACAAGTTGTGGCTTAAGGCCGGCTTTTTCCAAAGCGCCTTTAATGGCAATGGCGCCAAGTTGAGTGGCTGTAAATCCTTTTAATGATCCACCAAAACTTCCAATAGGCGTACGTACCGCCGATATGATATACACTTCTTTCATATAACTTAAAATTTAGGATGCAAAGTTAAGCATTGTAAGTAAAGTGTATTTACAAAAACAGGAACATTTGATTTAATAAAATGAAAAATACCATCTGAAATTTATTAAGGGTTTAAAGCTGTTTAAAAAATTAAAGATGGTATTATTGTTATTGCCGGTTTTAAATATTACCAACGATTGATGAATCTGCGGTCATGGATAAACCTATTCCTGCGGTCGTTAAATTTTGCATAAATAGCATTTATTTCGCTGTTGCGTTTATTTTCCAGGTAATTGATCTGGCGCTTTTTTTGATACCATCCCATAAAGAAATGGTTTTTCACCGATCTGATCCTGTAATTGTATTCCCGGTTTATTTGTGCAATCTGCATATCCCTTTCCCTGGCAGTAAAATAATAGCTGCCATAACCGCCCTGCCCACGGTGATGGTTATCGGCATAAACATCCCTGTTGTTCCTTCCCTGGTCGTCTTTTGGGCCGTATTGGGCAAATGCCGTACTTAATAAGGCCATTGAAAATAATAGAGTAAAAATCTTTTTCATAATAGTACATTTTAAAAAGTTAATAATGCCTTTAAGACCTGCTACTATAAATACTGTTTACAAAGGGAATGTTAATTAAAAACTTACAGTTGCTAAAAAAAATATTTCTGCATGAAAAATTATTTTTAACTTGTTTCTTATTAAATAAACTTTAAAAATTAAATATGAAAAAAGTATTTGCCTTTCTTTTTTTATCAGCAGTTATTTTATTTGCAGCTTGTGCAAAAAAACAAACAGCAACTGCATCAACAGCATCAACAAATGCTACCAGTGCTGCCACTTACACTGCCGAAGTGCTTCCTCTTATTCAAGCTAAATGTACTCCCTGTCATTTACCATCAAAAGGCGGCAACAAAACAAATTTTGAGGATTATGAAATAACAAAAAAACATGCTGCTGATATTGTAAGAAGGATTCAAATGGAACCCGGGCAAAGAGGCTTTATGCCTGCCAAACATGATAAACTATCTGCTAATGAAATTACCGTGTTTAAGAAATGGCTTGATGGTAACGCTGCTGAAAAATAATTCAAAGGGCTTTTATTCGTGGGTCTACCAGCCTGTATAATGCATCGGCAAAAAAGTTGATGAAGATGAATATGCATGCACTTAACAAAACAGAACCCATTACAACCGGGTAATCTAATTTTTCGAGTGCATCAACTGTTATCTTGCCAATACCTTTCCAGCCAAAAATATATTCAACAAAAAATGCGCCTGCAAGCAGTTCGGCAAACCAGCCTGTGATAGCGGTTATAACCGGGTTAAGCGCATTGCGTAAGGCGTGTTTGTAAACAATAGTGTTTTTGCTGAGTCCCTTTGCATAGGCAGTTCTTATATAATCCTGGTTAAGTACATCAAGCATACTGCTTCTTGTTAATTGAGTTATAATGGCAAGCGGCCGTATGCCTAATGTAAATGCAGGCAGTATAAGGTTTTTAATTACAAGGTATTTTTCTCCGGTTACTTCATCAATGGCAAACCAACTGCCTGTTAGGTTTAGGCCTGTATAGTTGTGCAATACCACGCCAAACAGGAAAGCTATTATAATTGCCATAAAAAATGACGGGGCCGATATGCCCGCAATACTTGAAAAAACTGCCGTTCCATCCAACCAGGTATCTTTTTTTATGGCAGCGGTAACGCCTAAAAAAATACCAACGATGGTTGCAAATAACATGGCCGTAAGCGCCAGTATTAAAGTGCCGGGCAGGGCTTCCATCAACACTTCTCCTACTTCTTTTTTGGTTTGGTAACTTTTACGCAGGTAAGGTATTTTTAAACCCAATTTTGTATTGCCACCAATAAAAATACCTTTCAATTGTTTTTTTTCTATATCAGCTTTGCTGTGAATACAAATTGGCGACACATCATTTACGTATAATACAAACTGTTTCCATTTGGGTTGATCTAAATATAATTCGCTGCGAATGTTATCCAGTGTTTTTTTATCGCCGGTTTGCCCTACTATCATCCTTGCCGGGTCGCCAAAACCCTGGAACATGATAAACACCAAAACCACTACACCAAGCAGCACCAAAAAAGCATAACATATTTTTTTTAGGATGTATGGCAATGGTTTGTTTTTTTTTAAAAACGATTAAAATTTATCTTTTGCCGCCCATTTGTTTTTTACAACGGGGCCTTTCATTAAAAATAGTGTGGGGTTTACCCTTGCAGCAGTTTTTATAGCGGTGGCATCGCAGGTAAAAACCGGTACAGAGTTATTGCCCAACAATTCAATGACCTTTTTTGCATCGGCGGTAACCATGTACACCGGAATGGGGCTTTTTGCAGAGAAAAGTTCAAACGATTTTATCCAGCCGGTATCGCTGCCTTCAAAATCTTTTGCAAACAAAAGATAGTATTCACCCGGTTGACTTAGTATTGCTTCGGTGGTATCATTACCACTTTGTGTATTAAAGATAAAATCATTGATAAGCGGTTCATTATTTTTTCCTTTTTGTATCAGCACTTGTTTTCTTTCTACAAATTGCCAGGTGCTGTCGGGCAATGCATCAACTGCAAAATCTTTTTTCTGCCCGTTTTTTTCATAAATGAAACTGTAATCAAACTTATCGGGTATAGCATCTTTGGGCATTTTACGTAATTCAAGGATATTATTTCCTACTTTAAAAGGTAGGCAATCTTTTATTGGTAAATGATGCAAAACATACCATTGCAATCCTAACACAGCAGCTAATGATACAGTTAACAGCAAGGCGTTTATCTTGTTTGAAATAAAAGGCTTAATAAATCTAACTCCAAAAACTATCAGCAAAACCAAAAACAACAGAATAATATCTTTTGTAAAAGTTTGTATCGGTGTTAAAGGGATACAATCGCCAAAACAGCCACAGGCCCTTATTTTGCCACTAAATAAAACATAACTGGTGAGGAAGGTGAAGAATACCATCAGTAACAATAAAAGCCAGGCCACTAATTTTTTTTGCCAACCTAAAAGTAGTGCAACACCCAACATCACTTCAAGTGTTATCATAACAATTGAAAACAATAATGCCTGTCCGTTTAACATACCCATTAAACCGGGCATAAAACCACCGGCAGACCATGCTTCAAAAAACTCCTGCATTTTATAAGCAAGCCCAAGTGGGTCGATGGCTTTTACAAGGCCTGAAAAGATAAAAAGTAATCCTACTAAAATCCTTGAGATATTTACAACCAGTTTCATTAAATTGTGTTTAAGATGTTATCCCAGGGAAAAAATCCAGGGATTAATTACTGTGTATTTCTTCATCAATCAATATCAGCCCAAAAATTGCATAGTTGATGATATCGTAAAAGTTTGCATCAATACCTTCGCTGATGATGGTTTTACCTTTATTGGCCAGTATCTGTTTTATACGTAAGATTTTTGCCAGTATAAGGTCAACAAAACTTTCCTGGCTCATTTGCCGCCAGGCTTCGCCATAATCATGGTTTTTATCGTACATCAGTTTTTTGGCATTGTTAATTTTTTCATTGTAAAACTGTTCAACAGTTTCATAAGGCAGGTCTTCCAGTTCATCATCATGAATATCTAATTGTATCAAACCAATAATACCATAATTAAGTATGCCTTTAAATTCGCTTATGATATCGTCATCAATTTTTTGAATGCCGGTTTCCTGAATGTTGCGAATGCGTTTTGCTTTTATATAAATTTGGTCGGCTACCGAAATGATGCGGTACACCCTCCAGGACGTACCATAATCTTTTGTTTTGTGTAAGAATATTTTTTTTGCAGAAAGCACTGCCTCATCGTATTGCTGATCTGTATTCATGTATCAATTGTAACTTAGTGATATATTAGTTCAAAAATAATTGAAAAAGATTTGATGAAAGCTATAAACTGTAAAGGTAAATTATTATGCCTTGATGTACCGGTGGTGATGGGCATTATTAATGTAACGCCTGATTCGTTTTACGAAGGGCATATTGCTTTGCAGGCCGATGGGATATTATCGCTTGCTGAAGGGATGATAAAAGATGGAGCAGCGATTTTGGATATTGGCGGCATGAGTACCAAACCCGGCAGCCGGCCTGTTTCAATGCAGGAAGAGATAGACCGGTTGTTACCGGTGATAATTTCCATCAATAAAACATTTCCTGATGCAATTATTTCTGTTGATACCTATCGCAGCCAGGTAGCCAAAGCTGCTGTAGAAGCAGGTGCAGCAATCGTTAACGATATCAGTGGCGGAAAGATGGATAAGGAAATGATACATACGGTTGCCGTATTAAAAGTTCCATATATATGTATGCACATGAAAGGTACACCTGAAAATATGCAGCAGAACCCTGTGTATGAAAATGTGGTTACAGAAGTGCTTGATTTTTTAATTGAGAGAACCGAAACATGCAAGGCTGCCGGTATCACTGATGTAATTTTAGATCCCGGTTTTGGATTTGGTAAAACCATCGAACATAATTTTCAATTGCTTAAAAACCTACTTGTATTTTCAATCACCGGTATGCCTGTTTTGGCCGGTTTATCAAGAAAGAGCAGTATCTACAAAACATTAGGTTGCGGGCCAGCAGAAGCATTGAACGGTACAACTGTTTTAAATACTATTGCTTTAATGAACGGCGCCAATATATTAAGAGTGCATGATGTAAAACAGGCAAGGGAGGCTGTTTTATTGTTTGAAGCATATAAAAAGGCGCCTTAATTTCTATGCTATAATTTTTTCTTTATCCTATTTTAAAAGAATACAGGATTGATGACAGATTTATTTACTGTTAAAAAACTAATTGTATAACTTTATTTTCCCGTTCAAAATTTCAATTTTAAAGCCAATTCATCATGAAATTTTTTTTAACCCTTGCTGCTGCCATCTTTTGTTTTAACTGTTATGCACAAAAAGCTGAAAATATCATCATTATTACTACGGATGGTTATCGATGGCAGGAAATTTTTACAGGTATGGACAGCGCTATTGCCAATAACAAAAAATATAACCAGGGCGATAGTTTGGAAATTTTTAATCAATACTGGTCGGGCGACCCATCCGTTAGAAGAAAAAAGTTAATGCCTTTTTTATGGAGTGTGATAGAAAAAAACGGGCAGATTTATGGTAACAGGAACCTGGGCAATAAAGTTGACAATGCAAACCCATATTGGTTCTCGTACCCGGGCTATAGCGAAATATTTACAGGTTATGCAGATACATTGGTGAACAGTAATTCATTTCCGCCTAATCCAAATACAAACTTATTGGAGTTTTTAAATAAGCTGCCAAAATACAAAAACAAAGTGGCTGCTTTTGGAGCATGGAATGCATATGACAGGATTTTAAATGAAGGCCGTGCAAAAATTCCGGTGTACTCAGCTTATGATAAAATTGGCGGAATTATCCCTACTGCAAAAGAGCTTTTGCTAAATAACATGATGCAGGATTCGTACAGGGCATTTGGCGATGAAGAAGTGCTGGATGTTTTTACTCATTATAATGCCATGGATTACCTGCATACAAAAAAGCCCAGGGTATTATATATTGCCTATGGCGAAACAGATGAATGGGCGCATAGCGGTCATTACAAAGATTATTTACATGCTGCAACCATGGTAGATAAATGGATAAAGGATATATGGAATTATTTGCAATCGGATCCATTTTATAAAAACAAAACTGCTTTGTTCATCACCACCGATCATGGCCGTGGCGATGCCGTTAAAAAAGAATGGACAAGCCATGGTAATAAAATTGCAGATTGTTATCAAATTTGGATGGCTGCTATGGGGCCGGGTATAAAAGCTAAAGGTGAAGTAAAAGATAACCAGCAATTATATCAAAAACAGTTTGCACAAACAATGGCTTCATTGCTGGGAGTAAGTTTTAAAGCTGAACACCCCGTGGCAGAAAAGATTGACCTGGGTAAATAAAATATATACTATTATCAATTACTTGAAAAGTATTTAAATTTATAAAAAAAATAACCTTATGAAATTTAAACTAAGATGTGTTAGAAAAGCTTATTGTATTTTATTTTTTTGTTTTGTTTCTTTAACAGTATCTGCACAGCAAGATTCTGTAACAAATCTTCCTAATTTTTTATTTCCTTCTTTTACCAATTGCCTAATAAAATTTAAGACAGGTGAGTTAAAGAAAGCCGTAGTTAACTACAACGTGGTGGATGAAGAGTTGGTGTTTCAGCAGGATAATACATACATGACTTTAGAAAGTCCTGCAGTAGATGTGATTGATACTTTATATGTAGGTGGCAGGGTGTTTGTGCCATTTAACGGCACAGCTTTTTATGAACTAATATCGCATGGTAATGTAAATTTTTATATGCAGTATAAAAAAGATGCTGAGTTGATTGGCGCATCAACAGCTTATGGTGTAAAATCACGTGCTGCCAATGCCACTTATAGAAAACAGATTTATGGCGGAGGCGCCGGGGCTGTTGATTTAAGGGTTCCCAGCGAATTTCAATTAAACGTAAACAACGCTTACTACCTTGAAAAGGACGGCAGTATGCATAAGTTTTCAACTAAACGCCAGTTTTTAAAAATTTGCAGCGACAAGGAAAAGGAAATAACTCAATATATAAAGGAGCATGATACCAAGTTTAACAATTTAGCTAATTTAAAAAGCCTGGTAGATTATTGCAATGAAGAGTTGTATAAGTAAAACGAGTTAATACAACATCCTTACCTTAATAGTTGCTTTTACCAGTTTCAGTAATTCCATAGCATTTTTACTAAGATGTTTATTTACATCTAACACTACATAGCCAATTTCGTCGTTTGTTTTTAGATACTGGCCTAAGATATTGATCTTATGTTTACTCAGTTGTGTATTAATTTCAGACAGTACACCCGGTACGTTTTCATGAATATGCAATATCCTGTGAGTACCTTCCTGCGGCGGTAAGGCAAGCGCCGGTATGCTGTGCGATCCTGTGCTTATACCTCTCTCCAGGTAATTGAAAAGTTTTATGCTTACATCTTCTCCAATATTTTGCTGTGCTTCCTGTGTGCTGCCCCCAATATGCGGAGTAAGCAATACATTGTTTAAATTTTGTAATGGAGTTGAAAAACTATCGCCGTTTTTTTCCGGCTCTGCCGGAAAAACATCAACTGCAGCGCCGCTTAGGTGCCCATCAAGCAATGCAGTACGCAATGCATTTAAATCAACCACTTCTCCCCTTGCATAGTTAATTAAAATGCTGCCTTGTTTAAAATGTTTTAGCAGGTTTTTATTAATTAAGTTTTTTGTTGAAGGTAGTTCAGGTACATGCAGTGTTATAATATCGGCCTGGCTTACCACATCTTTTAAACTTTTCCTGTCTTCGGCATTGCCCAATGGTAAGCTTGTTTCGGTATCATAAAAAATTACTTTCATGCCCAGGCTTTCGGCAAGTACACTTACCTGTTTGCCTATATTGCCATAGCCTATTATTCCAATTGTTTTTCCACGCAGTTCATAACTGCCGCTTGCATTTTTTAACCAGGTGCCTGCATGTGCTGCTTTATTTTTATCAACTATTTTTCTTATCAGCATTATAGATGCCCCAATCACCAGTTCGGCCACACTCCTGGTATTGCTGTAAGGAGCATTAAACACCACCACACCGTTTTTTGTGGCGGCACTTAAATCAACCTGGTTTACCCCAATACAAAAACATCCAATAGCCTGTAACCTTGGCGCAGCATCTAATATTTTTTTTGTTATTTGTGTTTTGCTGCGTATACCAAGCAGGTGTACATCTTTTATGGCATGTATCAGTTCGGCTTCACTTAAAGCGCCGTTTAAAATTTTTACATTATTATATCCTTCCGCTTTAAAGCGTTTAACAGCCACCTCACTTATATTTTCAAGAAAAAGTATTTTAATTTTTTCTTTGGGATAACTGGTTTTTTTATTTTCTGCCATGGCAATTACTGTGTATTTTGCAAATATATCTCTTAAAGAGTTTAATATTTTAAAATGTCTTTTATCCGAAAAACAATTTTGTATCTGTGTCTTTTACTGGTTTTTATCTTGCTGTTTTATTTTATTTATAACCAACATAAAAAAGCCGATGGCCAGTTAAAAAATGATCTAAATGAAACAGAAAATATATTAAAATTACCGCAACCGGGTTTTGTATCGGCCTACGACTCAACAAAAATTCATAATGCCTGCCTGAAATGGTTTGATACCGTACTTAAACCTGCCGGTTTTAACGGAGGCATGCTGGTGGCAAAAAACAATAAGATAATTTTTGAAGCCTATACTGGCACCGGGCATATACCGGGTAATGATGCCATTACTTCTAAAACTCCCATGCATATTGCATCTGTATCAAAAACATTTACAGCCATGGCTGTTTTAAAACTGGTGCAGGATGGCAAGCTGCAACTGGATGATGAGTTTAGTAAATATTTTCCGGCATTCAATTTCCCGGGTGTAACCATCCGTTGTTTATTAAACCACCGAAGCGGCCTGCCAAATTATAATTATTATATGGAAAATTTTGGTTGGGATAAAAGCCGTTATGTAAGCAATAAAGATGTGTTTGATTACTTAGTTAATCATAAAGCCGAAATGGCTGATATCACCCAGCCCAATACTCATTTCAGTTATTGCAATACCAACTTTGCTTTGTTGGCATTACTGATAGAAAAAATAACCGGCGAATCTTATGCCGAATATCTGCGTAATACATTTTTTATTCCTTTACAGATGAAGGATACCTATGTATTTACGTTGGCCGATACACTTACTGCCACGCCCAGCTATAACTGGCGAGGCAAAATTGAGCCATTTAATTTTTTAGACCAGGTGTATGGTGATAAAAATATATACACCACTCCACGTGATCTTTTAATTTGGGACCGGGCCCTGAAAAGCAAACTTGTGTTTACTGATACTACTTTGCTGGAAGCCTATAGCCCTTACAGCAACGAAAAACCCGGCATACGTAATTATGGATTAGGCTGGCGTATGTATTGTTTTCCTGATGGTAATAAAATTGTTTATCACAACGGTTGGTGGCATGGCAGCAATGCCGCATTTATAAGGTTGCTAAAAGAAAATGCAACTATTATTGTAATTGGAAATAAATTCACCCGTACTGTATATCATGCAAGGGCACTTACATCGCTCTTTGGCAATTATTACAGGCTGGAAGATGAAGAACCGTTGGAAGAACCCAAAATATCCAACATCAATCCCGATTCAGTTATAACCAAACCTAAGCTCAATTTTAAAAAGCCCACTACCAAGAAAGGAATTAATGTAACTAAATATAAGTGAGCAAAAAGTCTGTAACACTTAGTTTTAAATCCAACACTATAAGATTATTTCACTAAAATATAAAACGCAATATTCCCCAAAAACCGACTTTTATTTTGCAGGTTTTGCAGGTTTTTGCACATAATGTGCAATAATTTTAAAGGATAGATGCGCTTTTTTGCAATTTTTATCCCTATATTGAGATGGTAAAACAAACTAATGCTAAAAAGAGAAAGACAGGCGTACATAGTACAGCAGGTAAACCTGCACAACAAAGTTCTCTCTACTGCCTTAAGTTCTGAGATTGATGTATCTGAAGACACCATCAGGCGTGATTTACAGGAGTTATCAGAAAAAGGTAAGTTGATTAAAGTACATGGCGGCGCCCTTTCCCACTCTTTTCACGACATTACTTACCCTTCTAAAAAGGTTTATGCCCAGGACAGCAAAAAAATTATTGCTGAAAAAGCTGTTAAGTTTATAAAAGAAGGCATGTTTGTATTAACCAGTGGCGGTACCACAATAATTGAACTTGCCAGGGCTTTACCGGTTACCTTATCGGCAACATTTATATCTGGCAGTATACCGGCTGTGGTGGAATATATGCATCATCCCAACCTGGAAGTGATAGTTATTGGAGATAAATTATCGAAGAACTCAAAAATAACCGTTGGTGCCGATGCTTTAGCAAGGATTAATACTTTAAAACCCGATTTATGTTTTTTAGGTATTAATGCAATTCATCCGCAACATGGCGTAACCGACAGCGATTGGGATGTGGTACAACTTAAACAGGCAATGGTTGAAACTTCTCAAAAAGTGGTATGCCTTACCATTTCGGAGAAAATAAACAGTATACAGCCTTTGCATATATGCGGATTGGATAAGATAGATATATTGATAACGGAATTACCAAACAACCACCCTGCTTTACAGCCTTATGTAGCAGCTGGCATTACAGTAATGTAAAACAACTATAAGTATAATTTTTTTTTAACCAACAAAACAAGTCTATATGAGAAAAATTACAAACAGATTGATTGCTTTTCTGTTTTTTTTAATTCCCGTAATGTGCCAGGCTCAAAATAGTGTTACCGGCCGGGTACTTACCGAGGATGGTGTAGCAGTAGAAGGCGCCACCATTCTAATTAAAGGTAAAACCGGCGGTGTAAAATCCGATGCACAGGGAAATTTTACTATAACTGCCAATAAAGGCGATGTGCTGGTAATAACCTATGTAGGTTTTATTGGCCAGCAAATAACAGTAAAAGATGCAGGAACAATCATTGTAAAACTTAAACAAGTTGATAAAACAATGGAAGAAGTTGTTGTTGCAATGGATATTAAAAGAAACCCGAGGGAATTGGGTTACTCGGTACAAACAGTTAAAGGCGATGACATACAAAAAACCCAGCGGGAGAACTTTGTAAATAGTTTACAAGGCAGGGTTGCAGGCCTTACTGTAACGCCAACTTCGGGTACTGCCGGTGCATCTTCGGGTATTATTCTAAGGGGTTTTAATACTATATCTGGTACCAACCAGCCATTGTTTGTTGTAGATGGTATAATTATAGACAACCAAACTTTAAATTCAAACTCTCAAAGTGGTAGTGGTATTGGTCTTGCTTCTGACGGTAATAACAGGAACAATGATAACACAAACCGTATTGCTGATATAAACCCAAGTGATATTGAAAATGTTACTGTGTTAAAAGGCCCCGAAGCTACAGCGTTATATGGTAGCCAGGCCAGTTCAGGTGCTATTGTAATAACTACCAAAAAAGCAAAAGGAACCAATGGAAAAATTTTAGTGAGTTATGATAATAATTTCAGGTTTCAAAAAATTACACGTTATGGAAAAGTAAATAACGACTTTGGCCCCGGATCTGCTAATAACGTACCTGCTGGCGGCCCTATTTACGGATTTACTTCTTTTGGCCCTGCATGGGCGCCCGGTACTACTTTATATGATAACATACATCATTTTTTTGAAACCGGTTTTTCACAAACACATAATTTAGGGTTAGATTTTGGAACAAAGAATGTAAGCTTTAGGGTTACCGGTCAATTTTTTGATAATAAAGGTGTAGTTCCACATAATACTTATAGAAAATACAACTTTAAGATATCAAACACTACAAAAATTGGTAAATATATTACCATCACTCCTGCAATAGCATATACTAATGCCAACAACCTAAGGCCACTTAAAAGTTCAACATCAACTGCAGGATCTGGTGGTTATTTAGTAGAGCTTTACGAATGGCCCGCTAATAAAGATGTTCGGAATTTTGAAGATGCAAACGGAAATAAAGTTTTATTATTCAATCCTAATGTAAATTCAGATTTTGACAACCCTTTGTGGAGTGCTAAAAATAACCATAGCGGCGATAAGATGAATCGAATAATTGCCACTATGGGCATTGATATTACCACTCCATTACCCTGGTTAACTTTAGCAGGCAGGTTTGGTTATGATACTTATAAAAACGATGGATATGTATTTATTCATCCGCAATCTTATATGTTATCAACAGCCACCGGAGGAAGCCTTGATAATTATTACAGAACATACTCTGGTTATAACCATACTATAACTGCAACTGCAAAGAAAAAATTTGGTAAATTCAGTACCAGGTTAATGATTGGTACCATGTGGCAGGATTTTGAAACCAGGCAATTTGCAGTATATGGTACAAACTTAATTGACTCATCAAGTACCGATAGTAGCAATACTACTGTTAATACAAGAAGGCGCCTGTTGAGAAATAATATGGGGCTACCCAATTTAAATATATTTAGAGAACTTGCTTATTTTGGTGAAGCTTCTGTTGGTTATAATAACTATGCATTTGTAACCTATTCTCACAGGTTTGAATCTGCATCGCCAATACCAAAAGCAAACAGGCATTATAATTACCCGGGTGTAAGTTTAAGCCTGATAGTTTCGGATATGTTACCTGTTATTAAACGAGGTGGTATATTAAACTATTTTAAATTAAGAGCTTCATTGGCTAATACTGCCCGTTTAAATGACCCATACAGTAACCAGTCATTTTTTGTAAACAATTTCAGCAGTACCACTTTACCGGTTACATATACTTATGGGTTCACCAATTCTAACCCCAATTTAACACCAGAAAAACAGAGTACTTATGAAATTGGTGCCGAGTTTAGATTATTAAATAATGCCATCACTCTTGAAGCAGCTTATTACAATACTTTGTGTACTAATCAAATTGCACAGGGCTTTAGGGCCAGTTACGCTACAGGTTATATTTTAAACACACAAAACGCAGCATCTTTACGTAACGAGGGTGTTGAATTAACACTGGGATTAACACCCATCAATAAACAAGACCTTTACTGGAATATCAATTTCAATTTTAACCACATGTGGAGCAAGGTGCTAACCCTGCCTGCTTCAATTGGTATTTATAACGATTTCTATAATTCAGATACCTATATCTCCAATGTACGTGGTGGTTTGGTTAGAAACAATTCTACTCAAACTTTAACCGGCTCTAAATACAGAAGAAATGATGCCGGGCAGATTATCATTGACCGCAATACAGGTATCCCATTAATTGTAACTGGTAATTCAATAATTGCCGACAGGACTCCTGATTTTACTCTTGGTACATTAAATACCCTACAATACAAAAACTGGAGTCTTAGCTTTTTATGGGATTTAAGAGTAGGTGGTGATATTTATAATGGTACCGATCAATTGCTTACAAGATTAGGTAAAAGTGAGCGTACAGCCGATCGTGGTACAGCAAGAGTAGTACAAGGTGTTTTAAATGACGGAAACGAAAATACAGCTAACCCCACCGTTAATACCCTTGCTATTGTGCCTCAGTATTTGAGCAGTTATTATACCAGTATGCCTGATGAAGAGTTTGTACAAAAGGATGTTAACTGGTTTAGGTTAAGAGATGTAACATTAAATTATAAATTTTCAGCTAATACTTTAAAACGGCTTAAAGCTATTAAAGGCTTAAGTGTATTTATAACAGGTAGCGATTTATTGTTGTTTACAAATTATTACGGAGCCGATCCTGCAGTAAATGCCAATAATCCGGGTACAGGTGGTGTTGGAGGTTATGGAATGGACCTTGGAAGCACTGCAACACCTTTAGGTATTAGTTTCGGTTTAAGAGCTAACTTTTAATAAACATCAATATCAATTATAGACTTAAAAAAAAATAATATGCAAAACAATATTTTAAAATCTTTTCTCTTTTTTGGATGTATTTGTCTTTTAGGCATCACATCCTGCGATAAGAGAATTGAAGATGCTTATTTAAATCCCAATGCCACTGTTCAGGTACCTATAGAAACACTATTACCGGGTGTTATAGGAGGATTTACTGCTTTTAACTCGGCTGCAGGTACTAACTATGGCGTACAACAAGATGATATTTTGCTTGGCCGCTATATACAATACTGGGGTTCTACAGCAAATGGAGAAAATTATGGTTCTATGGGTGGCACTATTAATAGTGATAATACAGGAGCTATATGGGCAGCCGTTTATTATGGACATGGCCAAAATGTTAACCGCATTATTGAATGGGGAACCCAACAGGAAAAATGGGATTTTGTTGGTGTGGCACAAGCTGTACGTGCCTGGGACTGGCTGGAACTTACCAATCAGTACGGTGAGGCTATTTTAAAAGAAGCATTTAATACCAGCCAGCAACAATTTAACTACGATACCCAACCTGAATTTTATGACAGTTGCAGGGCTTATTGTTACAGGGCATTGGCAAATTTGAGCAGAACTGATGGTAATGTAAACCCAACCAACCTTGCACAAAGTGACGCCTATTTTAATGGAGGAAGTATTGATAAATGGAAAAAATTTGTGTATGGTATTTTAGCAAGGTCGTACAACAATCTTAGCAGCAAGGGAATTTATCTCACTAATGGTTATGCCGATTCTGCAATTAAATATGCAGCACTTTCCTGCAGCTCCAATGCAGATAATATTATGGCAACATTTTCGGTAGCCAATACAAGCAACGGTTTTAACAGCTATTTTGGCCCAACCCGTAGTAACATTGGTACCATCAGGCAGGGAGCTTATATTGCCGATTTGATGAGTGGCGCCAATGATACCATTTTTACAGGTGTAAGCGATCCTCGTTGCTGGTATATGCTTAGCGAAAACAAGAATAATACTTTTAAAGGTGTTTATCCCTGGTTAGGAATGACGCAATACCTGAGTGGCTCTACTCCTACTAATGATTATCCTAAAAATTTCTGGAGAAACCCTACAGTAAATGCTACTACCGGAGGTTCAGTTGATAGTACCCGTTATGTGTACCGTAATGCCGGCCCTTGGCCAATGATGACCGCATCGGAAATGCAATTTACTATAGCAGAAGCAGCCTTTAAAAAAGGTGATAAGGCTACAGCTTATGCAGCATACATAAACGGCATCAGTTTGAATTTTGATATGCTCACAACAACTTATCAAACCAATGTACCTGCATCAAAACTCATAACACCTCTAATGAAGACCACGTACATGACAGATCCTGCCATTGTACCTCTTACATCAGCCGGTTTAACATTATCTCATATCATGTGCCAAAAATATATTGCACTGTTTGGTTGGGGTACTCATCAAACCTGGACAGACATGCGTAAGTATCATTACATAGATAAGGATAACACTACCGGCCACCAGGTTTATGCAGGATTTTTACCGCCACCCACTTCACCTATTAATTATCTTATTTCTACAAATAATGGAAAATATGTGTACAGGTGCAGGCCAAGGTATAATTCTGAATACCTGTATAATATACCTGAACTAACCAGGATTGGGGCGCTTAATAACGACTACAATACATATGAATGTTGGTTTTCACAACCATAAATTATTAACCAGAAAATAAAGAAATATGAAACATAATAAAATAATAAGCTTGCTGATTATGGTTGTAGCTTCATCGTTGGTTTTTATTTCCTGTAAACGGGAAGCACCTTTAACAGCATCTATAGATACAGGGATTGAAACCAAAGCTACCGTACAGGTTTATAATGCTACTGTAAAAAGTGCCCGTAATTTCCTGTATGTTGATGGTACAAAAATTTCGGGAGCTACATTTGCATTTGGTAATGTTTTTCCTGCAACTGCTTATGCTTTTAAAGTAGATCCCGGTTCAAGGACTTTTTTAATTAAGGATACGCTTGTAAGTACCACTCAGCCTCCATTAACTTTTACCCAAACAATGGATGCAGGTAAAAGCTATACAATTTTTACATACGATACGCTAAATAGTATAAAACAAGCAACTGTTGAAAATACTATTGAAATACCTAATGATACAACAAGTAGGTTGCGTTTTGCAAATTTTGTGTATAATGTAACTCCTGTGGCTGCAGTTGATGTTTATTCATCTGCCATGGGGCATTCAAAAATTTTCTCTAACGTGGCCACAGCATCTGTAACCGGGTTTATCCCCTATCCATCAGGTGTAAGGGATACATTGTCTGTTTATGCTACAGGTACCACTTCACCGTTGATTATTCGTTTAATCTCTACCAGTGTAACACCCACAAGAAGTTATACAACTGTATATAGCGGAAGTTATAGCGGAACCAAATCATTTGCATTATTTAGTACATATTGATAGATACTTTTTAATAGAAGAGCAGCTTCATTTATGAAGCTGCTCTTTTGTTTTATAAGTATTTTTGTTTTACCCAAAAAACAAATATGCTAATGTAATAGCAGTAATAATACAAACAAGGTCGGCAAGCAGCATGGCGCCAATTGCATAGCGTGTATTTTTTATAGACACTGAACCGAAGTAAACTGCCACCACATAAAATGTGGTATCTGATGCCCCCTGGAAAATTCCTGAAAGCCTGCTTGCAAAAGAATCGGGGCCATAAGCAGCCATAGTGCTCACCATCATGCCACGGGCAGCGCCGCCACTGAGTGGTCTAATCAAGGCAGTAGGCAGGCCGTCAACAAAACGGGTATCGGGACTAAACATGGCAAAAAAATGTTTCATCCCGTTTATTACGGCGTCAAAAGCGCCGCTTGTGCGTAACATGCTTACGGCAACCAATATCCCCAAAATGTATGGAATAATCCTGATGGCTGTATCAAAACCGTTTTTTGCACCATCAACAAAATCAGAAAAGATATCGGTCTTTTTGTAGATACCACCCAATACAATTAGTATAAAAACCAAAAGAATAAGTCCATTGCTCAGCATCCCCGAAAATAATTGGATACCTGCCGCATTTAAACTCACCACGTACATTACCAGTAATCCAATTACAATTGAAATACCTAATACCCATAATAATATTACCGGTTGCAATAAATTTATTTTTTGTTTTATCGATACGATGATCATGGCGGCTATGGTACCCACAAAAGTTACAATCATGCAAGGGATAAAAATATCAGTTGGGTTGGATGCGTTTTGAGCAGCCCTTACAGCAATTACACTTACGGGAATCAGGTTAAGCCCGGCAGCATGCAGGCATAAAAACATGATCTGCGAATTTGAAGCAACATCCTTGTTGGGGTTAAGTTCCTGCAAACTTTGCATGGCTTTTAAACCAAAAGGTGTGGCAGCATTATCTAAACCCAGCAAGTTGGCCGAAAAATTCATAATCATGTGCCCCATTGATGGATGGCCTTTGGGTATTTCGGGAAAAAGTTTTGAAAAGAATGGACCTACGATACGGGATAAAAGCCTTATGCCGCCTGCTTTTTCGGCAATATTCATAAAGCCGATGAACAGCGATAAGATACCGATCAGCTTTAAACAGATTTCAACCGCCACCCAGCAGGTTTCAATGATGCCGTCTATCTTTAAAGGGTTAGTAGGGTCAGATGCTTTGCCACTTACCATCCATGTAAAAATCTGTGTTTCGCCAAAGAAAAAACATTTAATGCCGGCAACAACAATTGCAATGATGATAAAAGCCGACCATATTCTGCTTAATGCCATTTTTTATAATTATGAATTTTGAATGATGAATAGTAAATTTTGCTTTTTGTCTATTATCTATTATCTATTATCTATTATCTCTTGTCTCTTGTCTTTTCTCCCCGAAAGTTAGTTAATTCATGTCAAACAATTATGATCACTTAATAGTGAAAAAATAATACAACGTTTAAAATTCAAACATTCAACATAACCTACAGTACCTTACCTTTGCGCCGGTTTTTATTTTTGAATTTTTTAATTTTTATTTCAGATGGCTTTAAAAGCAGGAATTGTAGGATTACCCAATGTAGGAAAATCAACCCTTTTTAATGCGGTTAGCAACAGCGCCAAGGCGCAGGCAAGTAATTACAGGTTTTGTACCATTGAACCCAATACCGGGCTGGTAAACGTACCCGACCCACGCCTGAATAAACTTGCCGAGTTGGTAGTACCAGAAAGAATAGTACCTACACAAATTGAGATTGTTGATATTGCCGGGCTAGTACGTGGCGCCAGCAAGGGCGAAGGATTGGGTAATAAATTTTTAGCCAATATACGTGAAGTAGATGCCATTATTCATGTGGTGCGTTGCTTTGAAGATGAAAATATCTTAAGAGAAGAAGGCCCCATCAATCCTGTGAGTGATAAAGAAGTGATTGAAACTGAACTGCAGCTTAAAGACCTTGAAAGCGTGGAAAAGAAAATGCAGCGTACCGAAAAAATGGCAAAGACAGACCCAAAGATGAAGGCCGAACTGGAGATACTTGCAAAATGTAAAGCCCATCTCGATTCAGGAAAAAATATTATCACCCTGGGATTAAGTAAAGAAGATAAATCGGCCATTGCAGATTTATTTTTACTTACTGATAAACATATCTTATATGTAGCCAATGTTGATGAAGCAAGCATGCATACCGGCAATAAATATTCGGATGCGTTGATTGAAGCCGTAAAAAACGAAGGCAACGAAGTGATTGTTATGACCAACGCCATTGAAGCACAGATTGCCGAGTTTGAAGACCCGGATGATAAGGCTATGTTTATGGAAGAATATAAAATGACCGAACCGGCATTGGACAGGCTGATACATTCAACCTATAAGCTTTTAAACCTTTCTACTTATTTTACTGCAGGTGTGCAGGAAGTAAGGGCCTGGACCATTGAAAAAGGCTGGAAAGCGCCACAGGCTGCCGCTGTAATACATACCGATTTTGAAAAAGGATTTATTAAAGCCGAAGTTATTGCCTACGATGATTTTTTAAAATACAAATCGGAGGCAGCTTGCCGTGAAAACGGGAGATTAAGAATAGAAGGGAAAGAATATATTGTACAGGATGGAGATGTGATGCACTTCAGGTTTAATGTTTAAACCGTCAGCAACAATTTTATTTCAATTTAAAAGTGTAAGATTTTAAATCATAGAGATAAACTTATCATGCAAACATACTGGTGCAGAAAGAAAACGGGCTCTTATTTTAAGAGCCCGTTTTTAATTCAATATTAAAAAATTTATTGTGGCAGCAATACTTTATCAATGATATGATAAACGCCATTTACAGCATGCTGATCCATTTTTACAGCATTTGCCGCAGCGCCACTATAAGGTAAACCGCCTGGAGGAAAAGTGCCGAGGCCTGTAAACTTTAAACTTGTAACTGCAGGCCCAAAATAAGTTGATTGTGCCATAACTCCCGGGTGTGTACTGAAACTATTATTAACCAATGTTTTTATAAAATAACCCGGTGTAGAAGGTACATTGTTTGAAAACACCCTGATATTTGGTTGATAAGGTGTAGTTGTACTGGTGGTTAGTGATGCAAGTAAGTGATATGCAACAATACCTTTTACCATTGCGGTACTTACATTGTTAGTACTTAAGAAAGCCGGTCCTGCTGCTACAGCGCCATTTGCGGTAGCGGTAGCAATCAAGGTATCAGTGGCTGTATAAGGCTGTGGCCTTGTAGCCAGGTATGCCTGGAAAGCCAGCCCAAAAACCAAAGTTTGAAAAGCTGCATCATTAGGCGCTAATACTGTCATATTGGTAACACCATAGCCCAATAAATAATTGAACTGGCTTGTACCTACAGCAGTACCGCTATCTGCACGTGCAATGGCTGCACGAAAATATGAAAGTGTAGGTTCTGTAGCTATCACATCTTTTAATGTAGCAGTTGGTGGTGCAGCCACACTATAAGCAGTATAAATAACACCATTGGCAGCATCAATAGTTGGCGCTGTAATGGGTAAATTATTTACATAAGAATAAGTGGTGCCTCTTGCAGGAAAAATCGGCATTCTTACAAAAGGCTGTGTAGGGTCAAGAATAATCTGTGTTGTTAAGGGATAATTCGGAAAAGATGTTCCGATTGATGACAATGGAAATTTTTGTCCAACCAAATTATATTGTACAATACCTGCAGCACTTGATGCTGGCAAATTAGAATTGATGAACCCAAGGAAAGCAGCATCAGGAGCGTTTAATGGAACCAGGCCTCCCGAAGCGGCATTTACAAAAATCTTCATGCCATTGTTATCTGTTGCAAACAGGGTGAAGGTTTTGGTTAAGTCGTTAAGTGTTGTTTTCATTCCTGCCCTGTTGATGAGTGCATCATAAAAACTATAGTTGGCATTAGTAGCTAATGTTGCTTCAATACCCGACCCGGTTGGATACACAGGTGTTGGTATAGGTGCAAGTTGCTCCATGTCTTTATTACAGGATGTAAATACTATCATCATACCGGCAATTAACAACAGGTGCAGAACACTAAGTTTATTAATTAATTTTTTCATTATAGTAATTTTTAAATTTTATAATTAAGGCAGTTATCAATAAACATTAAATCCATAACTTATATAGTATAAACCTCCAACCCTTGAGTTACCAACAGCGTTGTAATAATATTGGTTTAACAGGTTACTGGCTCCCAGTTTTATTATTGATTTAGATGAAGGTATTTTCAGGCTGATTTGAGCATCCAGTGTTTGTACTTCAGGTATATTGCCATTGGCAAAATCGGCCTGGTAAAAAAATGCATCCTGCCACCTGTAAGCTATATTAAACCCTAATCTTTTACCCGGGCCAAAACCCGAATTGCCGATACTTGCATTGGCTTTATATTTTGGTGTATTGAAGTTGGCTACAAAATTTGCAGGCACATCTTTCAACTGGTCGGATGAAAAGTTAGCACTTAAAGTAAAATTCATCGGTAACCTGTAATCGAAGCCAAGGCCAAAGCCATAAGTTTTTACTTTTTCAGGTGAGTTAACCACTACCGAAATGTTTCTTCTCTTGCTTGCTGTAGCAGTATCGTTAGCATTGCCGGTAAGCGTTTGTATTGTATTGGTTCTTCCAAGAAAATCCTGGTATTGTCCAAAATATCCATAAAGGTCAATCAATAATTTGCTATCCAACAATAAACCTTTATAACCAAGTTCAAAAGAACTTACAGATTCAGGTTTTACTGCCGGTGGATTAAATGCAGTAAAATTGTACAATGTACCAGAACTGTTTACATCATAAGTATATAAAGGGTTAGTATTGTACCCAATGTAACTTTCAAACCCTGGCGAAGAGCCTATCAGGCGAGTACTGCCCACCTGCAGGTTAATATATTGTTGTTGATTGCTTGGGAAACGATAAGCTGTTTGATAAGAAAGACGAAAATTATTATCTTTTGCAACTTTTACAAGTGCTGTTACCCTGGGTGTAAAGCGGCCTTTAAAATGCTGCATTTTATCGTACCTGCCCGATAAGGTTAGTGTTAGGCGGTCAAAAAATTGTTTACTTGCCTGTATATATCCACCAAACTGTGAAACATTGATAGTGCCTGTAGAATCAGCAAATAAAGTTCCTTGCGAATTCAACACATAATTTTTATAGTTAGCACCAACAAGTATATCAACATAACCTTTGGTAAACTGGCTAAGGTTGTAATTTCCTTCCACTGCGTATAAGTCAGATTTATCCAACAATAAACCTCCATTTTGTGAAATGGGTTTTTTGCGGATAGCATCAAATGATGAACGTAAAGCTGCACTGTTAGCAGCAGGGCGGCCTATATCTGCTAAAGCCCTTGCGTTTTGGTGTGCATCATAATCGGTAAGTCCGCTCATCCTGTCGCTTAAATATTTGTAAGTGTATTGAATGTACCAGTCTGTTGGCAATGGTGTTGGATTACCATTTGCATCAGTAGTTACAGATTTTTTCCATGATTCATTAAACAACCTGGTAGTTGCAGTGGCATTAAAAGATTCACCTGCATTTTCCTGTGTGGTATAAGCTCTTACTGACCAGTTTTTACTGTTTACTTCCAACTTATACTGGCCCATTTTAAAATCTTTTAACGAATACCTGTCGCTTCCGGTATAAATGGTATTACCGGTTCCCCAATAAGCTGCTAAAACCGCTTCGGTGTTGGGTGTAATCTTATAATTTAATGAACCACCTAATTTAAAATTAACTGTATTTGGGTTTAATAATTCCGATTCGGTATACCCTGTACGGGATACATTTTGCGGAGATGATAATAAACCGTTTGCTAAAATGAAATTAGCGGCGCCGGGCAGGTTGGCGGCAATTTGTGAAAAAAATGCACGCATGTCAACAGTTGTTTCATCGCCGTAAACATTTATACCATCGTAGTTAGGGTCTGTTTGCCTGTTACCGGCTTTAACCGTTCCGCTTGACCCTGTACGGGTATAGTTTCGGTAATCGGTACCCAGCCAATCTTTGGCTTGTATCAACTCGGCATTAATTTTAAAAGCAAATTTTTCAGAAATCTTTTTTGCCCAGCGTAAGTTCCAGTTATGGTATGCCGATGGGTCTTGCATGCTATTGTTGCCAACATGCATCAATCCTTCTTTTACTAAAAAAGACAAGCCCTGGTATTTGAACGGGTTCTTGCTTGTCATCAATAAAGTACCGTTCATGCCACCCGGTCCGTATAAGGCAGATGATGCACCTGATAGTAATTCTATATTGTCAACGTCCAGTTCGCTTAAACCAATAATGGCGCCAACCGAAAAGTTAAGGCCGGGGGCCTGGTTATCCATTCCATCTACCAACTGGTTAAAACGTGTATTACCGCTTGAGTTAAAACCACGGGTAGTGGGTGTTCTAAATGTTAAAGATGATGTGGTTACATCCACGCCTTTTAAACTGGTAACTACATCGTAATAATTTGATACCGGCGAGTTGCGAATGTTGGCGGCACTCACCCTTTCGATAGATACCGGCGATTCCATAATTTTTTGCGGTACCCTGTTAGCCGATACCACCACTTCCTGGCCCAGTATATTGGTGGGTTTAAATTCAACCTGAATTGGTTTTGCAGCCGAAGTAACAGTTACTTCCTGCATTTCATAACCAACCGAAGTAATCAAAAGTGTTACAGGCAGGCTTTTAACGGTAATCTTAAAATTACCTTTATCATCGGTAAAGGTACCTTCATCCTGTCCTTTTACAATTACGGAAACAGCACCGGATGCTTCCTTGGTACTGCTATTTCTCACATTGCCGTTTATTGTTACACTTTGTGCAATGGCAGCAACCGTTAAAATGTTTGCCAATAAAAATGTAACCAAATAGCTTGTAATTTTTCTCATATTGCTTTTTTTGGTTTTAAATATATAGCAAATTAAGAACGTTATTGCTACCTGAAAAATTTATTTTCCTACACTGTTAACAAATAGTTCAACCGTAATTTATTCTTTTTAAGTGGTTGATATTAATTTAGCCCGATGAATACATTTAATTTAAGGCAGCAAACTGGTTTTTACAGCGGTAAGGTAAGGGATGTTTACTCCATTGCTGACAAATACCTGGTAATGGTTGCCAGTAATCGTATTTCGGCATTTGATGTAATACTGCCGAGGCCTATTCCCTATAAAGGGCAGGTGCTGAACCAGATTGCATCTTATATGCTTAATGCAACCAAAGACATTTGTACCAACTGGCTCATAAGTGTTCCGGCGCCCAATGTAAGTATAGGTTATAAATGTGAGCCATTTAAAATTGAAATGGTGGTAAGGGGAAATTTAACCGGTCATGCATGGCGTACATATTCTTCGGGCAAAAGAATTTTATGTGGAGTACACATGCCCGATGGGATGAAGGAAAACGATTTTTTCCCTTCCCCCATCATTACACCAAGCACTAAGGCTGCACAAGGGCATGATGAAGATATTTCTGCAGCCGAAATCATTAAAAATAAACTGGCTACCGCTGAAGAATGGGAAACACTAAGCAGCTATGCCTTGCAATTGTTTGAAAGAGGGAAATCCATTGCAGCCAAACAAGGGTTGATTTTAGTAGATACCAAATATGAATTTGGTAAACTGGATGGTAAGATTGTTCTGATGGATGAAATACACACTCCCGATTCGAGCCGTTATTTTTATGCAGATGGTTTTGAAGAAAGGCAGGCGAATGCCCTACGGCAAAAACAACTAAGCAAGGAATTTGTTAGAGAGTGGCTGATTGAAAATAATTTTATGGGAAAGGAAGGACAGGTGGTACCAGCAATGAGCGATGAATGGGTTGAAACGATTTCGAAACGATATATTGAACTGTACGAGAAAGTGATTGGCCAACAATTTGTACCATCTGATGAAAGCTACGAAGCCACCGAAAAAAAACTGGATGAAGCCCTGGAAAAATTATTGATGGCAAAAACTTAAGAACTTCTGTATTTCCTGTTTTCTTCAATAGTTGGGCGCAACCGCTGTTTGCTTTTATTGAAAATCATCTTGCCTTTATCTATTCCTTTACGCAGTGCGGCCTGTTCTTCTTTTGGTAAATTATAAATTGTCTTACATTCTTCGGTACAACATCCGTCGAATACTTTTGCACAATCGCTGCATTGGATAAACAATAAATGGCAGCCATCATTCTTGCAGTTGGTATGTGTATCGGCCGGTTTGCCACATTGGTGGCATGTGGCAATAATATCTTCAGTTATCCGCTCTCCCAGCCTGTCATCAAAAACAAAATTCTTTCCTATGAATTTTGTTTCAAGCTCATTTTCTTTTGTTTGCTTTGCGTAATTTATGATGCCGCCTTCTAGGTGATACACATGTTCAAAGCCATGGTGTTTCATATAAGCGCTTGCTTTTTCGCAGCGTATGCCACCTGTACAGTACATGATGATGTTTTTATCTTTTTTATCCTTCATCATATCAACAGCCATGGGCAATTGTTCACGAAAAGTATCACTGGGTATTTCAATGGCATTTTCAAAATGCCCCACTTCGTACTCATAATGGTTACGCATATCAATAACAACAGTATCTTTTTGCTGCATCAGTTCATTCATCTGTGCGGCATTTACATAGTTGCCTTTGTTTTGCATGCTAAAACCGGGGTCGGTAATACCATCGGCAACAATTTTATCTCTCACTTTTATTTTTAAAACCCAAAAAGATTTGCCGTCGTCGTCAACGGCAATATTCAACCTCAGGTTCTTTAGTGCAGCAATACTGTCTAAATAATTTTTAAAGCCTTCTACGTTTTTGGCAGGTATGCTAACCTGTGCATTGATGCCTTCGTGGGCAATATATATGCGGCCAAATACTTCCAGGTTAAATAAGGCTTTATACATTTCATCCCTAAAAAGTTTCGGATCATCAATATTAAAATATTGATAAAAAGAAATTGTGATACGCTTTTCAGTTTCTGCATACAATAATTTTTTAAGTTCCGCCTTTGAGATGCGGTTGTGCAATACTGCCATAAATGTTTTTTTAATGGTTACACTAAAGTGTAGCGCCAGTTTTTAAATTTGATTCCGTTGTGAGCGGAAAATCTGCCCAATGGCAAATTGGATGCTTGCAGGCAAACCAAATTGAGCAGCAAAGATATGTTCAATAAACTAAAAAAAATCCCTCCGGCAATATGCAGGAGGGATTGTATTGTAAACCAGTTTGCTCCGGTTATATTTTTATTAATAGCCGCCCATGCCGCCCATATCGGGTGCGCCATGTGAGTGTGGAGCTTCTTCTTTTGGTTTATCAGCTATCACACATTCGGTGGTTAACATCATACCAGCAATAGAAGCCGCATTCTCTAATGCCACACGGCTAACTTTAGTTGGGTCAATAACTCCTGCCTTTAAAAGGTTTTCGTATTTTTCGCTGTATGCGTTAAAGCCAAAATCTGCTTTACCTTCTTTAATCTTGTTTACAACAACGCTGCCTTCAAAACCTGCGTTTTCAACAATTGTACGTAAAGGTTCTTCTACTGCACGGCGAACAATGGCAATACCGGTTGTTTCATCTTCGTTGCTGCCTTTTAATTTTTCAAGCACATCGCTTGCACGTACATAAGCAACACCGCCGCCTGGTACAATACCTTCTTCTACTGCAGCCCTTGTAGCATGTAATGCATCATCTACACGGTCTTTCTTTTCTTTCATCTCTACTTCGGTAGCAGCACCAATGTATAATACGGCAACACCACCGGCCAATTTTGCCAAACGCTCCTGTAATTTTTCCCTGTCGTAGTCAGATGTGGTTGTTTCAATTTGTGCTTTAATCTGGTTTACCCTTGCTGTGATATCAGCTTTTTTGCCTTTACCGCCTACAATAGTAGTGTTGTCTTTATCAATAGTAACACTCTCAGCCGAGCCTAAATAATCTAGGTCAACGTTTTCTAATTTGTAACCTTGCTCTTCGCTAACAACAATACCCGAAGTAAGTACAGCAATATCCTGCAGCATTTCTTTCCTCCTGTCGCCAAAGCCCGGAGCTTTTACAGCAGCCACTTTAATGGTGCCACGTAATTTATTTACAACAAGTGTTGCTAATGCTTCTCCATCCAAATCTTCAGCAATAATTACTAAAGGGCGGCCGCTTTGTGCAACTTTCTCCAGAATATGAAGGATATCTTTCATGGTAGATATCTTCTTATCATAAATTAAAATGTAAGGGTTGCTAAGTTCAGCGTGCATTTTTTCGCTGTTGGTAACAAAGTAAGGAGAGATATATCCACGGTCGAACTGCATACCTTCCACCACATCCACTGTAGTATCGGTACCTTTTGCTTCTTCAACAGTAATAACACCTTCTTTTCCAACTTTAGTCATAGCCTGTGCTATTAAAGCGCCAATAGCTTTATCGTTGTTGGCCGATATAGATGCTACCTGTTCAATTTTCTTATTATCGTTACCAACTGTTTGAGATTGCTTTTTCAGGTTTTCAACTACAGCAGTTACTGCTTTGTCGATACCACGTTTTAAATCCATCGGGTTAGCTCCGGCAGCTACGTTTTTTAAACCTTCGCCAATGATGGCCTGTGCAAGCACAGTTGCAGTAGTGGTGCCATCACCGGCAATATCAGCTGTTTTGCTCGCCACTTCTTTCACCATTTGTGCACCCATGTTATCAATGGGGTCTTCCAGCTCAATTTCTTTTGCAACAGTAACACCATCTTTTGTTACGGTGGGTGCGCCAAATTTGCGTTCAATAACCACATTGCGGCCTTTGGGGCCAAGGGTTACTTTTACAGCGTCTGATAAAGTATCAACGCCTTTCTTCATTTTGTTTCTTGCTTCAATATCGAAGAATATCATTTTGCTCATAAAACTTATTTAATTTGATGTTTTTGAAAATTAGTTGATAAGAAGATCTGGAAATTTACATTGCATTGTTAAATATCCAAATCATCACATTATACAATTGCAAGAATATCACTCTCCCTCATTATCAGGTAGTCATTCCCTTCAATTGAAATTTCAGTTCCGGCATATTTGCCATATAAAACGGTATCTCCGGCTTTTACCATTACAGGTTCATCTTTTTTACCGGGCCCGGCAGCCAGTACAATACCACGCTGTGGTTTTTCTTTTGCAGTATCCGGAATGATAATGCCCCCGGCAGATTTTTCTTCAGCAGCCGCAGGTTGTACAATAACCCTGTCGTGCAAAGGTGTAATGCTCAATTTTGCAGCATTTTTTACTTTAGCCATAATTGTATTAGTTTTTGTTTTATTTGAAAAAATAAAGTGTCCGTTTTTTACGGGTGGCAAAGGTACTGCCATTTTTGTACCAATCAACATTAATACAAAAGATGTCAGCATTTTAATGAAAAAAATTCAGCAGCCATAAAAATTGGGCGAATTCGGCAGGATTTTTTGTCAGGGATTGAGCTTTGCAGGCATACCGCAGCATGGGTGGCCAAGCTAAAACTTTTGAACCCAACTCTGCTTACTGCAAACTTATGCTTACCTTTGCTGCCTTAAAATAAAAGTTCTTTAACGCATGATCAGCAGAAGAAATATCCGGGTGAAAGTGATGCAGACCTTATACAGTATGGAAAGCATTGCTGATGGCATTAAACCCGGCGAGGCAACAGGTGTACTTACAAAAAAGATTGAGCAAAGCCGCCAGATATTTACCTATCTTATTTATTTTATTACCGAAGTGGCCAGGTATTCCGAAACCGATGCCCGGCATAAGGCATCTAAACATTTACCCACCACCGCCGACCTTAATGTAAATACCAAGATTGCAGGCAACGAACTGCTTTGGAAAATTTTGGAAAACGAAAGTTTTAAAAAGGCTATTGCCGATAGCAAACCACAGCACCTGTTGGATGAGGAACTGCTGAAGAAAATTTACCAGCAGTTGGTGCTATCACCCGAATACACTGAGTATATCGAAGAAAAAAGCAGGAACTCCAAAACAGAAAAGGATATGCTGGAATTTATTTTCAGTAACCTGATGCTGCCCAACGAAGATTTTATTAACCACGTGGAAGAATGTTTTATACAATGGGATGATGATGCCGAGATGATGAACCAGCTTGTGCTTAATTACCTCAACAAGCCTGCACACACCAATTTTACCGATATACTCAGTAAGGAGAAAAGGGATTTTGCACAAGACCTACTTACTACTGTAATTGATAAAAAAGAATTGAGCATGGAACTGATAAAACCCAAACTGAAAAACTGGGATGCCGATAGGATTGCCTCGCTTGACCTGATTATACTACAGATGGGTGTTTGCGAATTTTTGTTTTTTGAAACCATCCCTACAAAAGTTACCATCAATGAATATATCGACCTGGCAAAAGCATACAGCACCATACAAAGCGGGCAGTTTGTAAACGGGATGCTTGATAATATCCATAAAGAGTTATCGGCACAAAATAAAATAACCAAGAAGACTTATAAGAACAGCACCATTTGATGTACCACGGCTTGCTTACATTAGTAAAGTAAATGAACTTAAATTTGCAAAAAATGCACATGAAAAAATACTTCCTGATTTCATTATTATCCCTTGCATTCATTTCCTGCGACAGCAGGCACAGGGATAAGATTGCAGATGATACAACTGCACAAAGGGAAAAGGCATTAAAAGAACCTACAACAGTGCAAATATTAGACTCGGCATATAATTTTGGAAAAGTAACCGATGGAGAAAAAGTGGAGTACAGTTACCGTTTTAAAAATACCGGATCAAAACCATTGGTGATAACAGATGTCCATGCAAGTTGCGGATGCACTGTGCCGCAAAAGCCCGAGAAACCAATATTGCCCGGCGAAATAGGATTTATAAAAGTGGTGTTCGATAGCAAAGGAAGGGTTGGCAATGCATACAAAACAATTACCGTGGCATCAAATGCTAAACCCGAATTTCCACAATTAATATTAACAGGCGATGTAGTAAGTAAGGAATAACAACTTTAACTTTTAAACAAATAAACAAACAACATGCAATTATTAAGTATTTTTTTGATGATGGATCCGCAGGGAAAAGGCGGCAGCAGCGGTACACTAATTATGATGGGATTGATGATCCTGGTATTTTGGCTTTTTATGATTAGGCCGCAGGCTAAAAAAGCAAAAAAGCAAAAAGAGTTTATCAATAACTTACAAAAGGGAGATAAAATTGTAACCATTGCCGGCATTCATGGCAAAGTAAATAAAGTAGGCGATGATGGAACACTTGAACTGGAAGTAAGCCCTGGCAGTTACCTTAAAGTAGAACGCAGCGCTATCAGCATGGAGTGGACGGCCAATATAAATAAGCCTGTTGCTGAGACGAAGAAGTAAGATTCAAAAGCAAAAAGTAAAAAATCAAAAAATCCGGAATTGAAGATTAACTTCGGTTCCGGATTTTTTATAAGATACGGCTCGCTGTTTATACAAATATTTCGATTTTTTATTTTTGAATTTATGTTAAAGATTGGCATCACCGGCGGCATTGGCAGCGGTAAAAGTACCGTGGCTAAAGTATTTGAGGTACTTGGTGTGCCGGTGTATTATGCCGATGCTGCTGCAAAAAGGCTGATGAATGAAGACCCAATCTTGCAAGAAAAAATAAAAGAAATATTTGGCGATGCCGTTTTTGCCGATGGAAAATTGGATAAGAAAAAACTGGCTGCCATTGTATTTAAAAATCCTGAGCAATTAGAACAGCTAAACAAAATTGTTCATCCGCTAACCATAAATGATGCAGCAGCTTGGATGGAAAAACAAACATCGGCCTATGCCATAAAAGAAGCCGCCATTATATTTGAAACCGGCTCACAACAACATCTTGATTATGTAATTGGTGTTACTGCCCCTGCCCCTCTCCGCATTTTGCGAACCATGCAGCGGGATAATATTTCACGTGAAGAAGTGATAGCAAGAATGAGCAGGCAATTGGATGAAAGCATAAGGCTAAAACTTTGTGATTTTATCATTTATAACGATGAGCAGCAAATGCTGTTACCGCAGGTGATAGCATTGCATGAAAAATTATTATCGCTTGCTAAAATTAAATAAAATGGAAAAATGAACCTTGCCGTTCAATTTAAACAAGTGAACAATTATTTCTACCCACGTATTATTGGTGAACTAAATGGGCAATGAAGTGCATATTCTTTTATTTGAGCATGCAAGTACATTAAAAACCGGTGATGTAAAGAATGCACTTACAAAAACCGTACTCTACAGGATTTGAGAAGTTGCTTAGAAAATTTTTATATTATCCGGTTCAGCATTTTCATTTTGATTGGTATTTGATTACCATTCTTTACTCATTTTAAATATGATTTTTTATGCGGCCAAACCTGGCTTGTAAAATGATTTTTAGCTTTCTTAATAAAATTCAAAGGCTCATCAAATTAAATTCATACTTTACTAAACAATACCCCTTTTGGGGAATACCCGGTTGCTTGAATAAAAGAAGATTGTTTCTAAATTTATCCTCAAAGCCAACTGCCTGATGTATAAATATTGTAAATACCTGTTGCTGCTTATGATGATACAGGCTTGCAGGCTACATGAAAAAGAGCAGGCGCAGGATTTACCGGCATTATACCCGGCGCCTTTTTCAGTACAGCTTGATACGGTAAAAGGTTATGCTGTAAACCCCTTCAGCGGCGATAGCATAAAGCCGTTAATAAACCAGGCAGGCATCACCATACAAACCGGCGCCCATGTGCCATTTACCGGTGTTGTAAAAAATGGGGAGAATATTTTGCCCAAAAAAATAATCAACCCCGGTTTTAATACAAAGCAAATAATACCCGGCAATGTTTTGCCTTTAACCGGCAACCCATTGATAACAGTGATAGATTCGGCAAGCCTTAAAAAGGTAAAACCTGGCGCTGGCGATGCAGAGTATAAAATAAGCAGCACCATACAAAGCGCTGTGCCTGTGCCGGCCATATTTAAAAAAATGCCGTACAGTCAACCACAACCAGTTCGTGCTTCACCCATGCGATACAAGGATGAAGCCATTGCCAATATTCAATACCTGGATGTGCAGCAGGGATTGAGTTTTCCGTTTGTATATGCCTTGTTAGAAGATAAAAGGGGTGATCTGTGGTTTGGGATGGATGGAACCGGCATCAGTAAATACAATGGCGTAGAGCTTATACATTATACCAGCAAGAACGGGCTGATTGGTAATACGGTGAACAGGATTATGGAAAGCAGTAAAGGCGAATTATGGATTGCCACCCGTGAAGGTGTATCCGTTTTTGATGGAAAGAACTTTAATAATATTGACCTGTTCCCCGGGTTAAATGAAAAATCCATCAATTCTATAACAGAAGACAAGTGGGGAAATATGTGGATGGGTACCATGCATGGGCTGGTGAAATTTGATGGAAAAAATATCATTTACTATACTACCAAAGAAGGGTTGCCCGGTAATTTAGTTTTGTCGTGCATTGATGATTACAAAGGAAGGATATGGATTGGCACCAATAACGGGCTTGCTTTATTCAACGGAAATGAATTCATCCATTTTACCCAAAAAGACGGCTTGCCCAATAATTATGTTTTTGCTTTGATGGAAGACAGCAAACATAATATCTGGATAAGCAATGGATATGGCATTACAGAAAAATGGGGGCTTACCATGTATGATGGCAGATCCTTTACTTCGTATGATAAAGAAAATGGAATCTCCAGTAATCATATCTGGAGCATGATGGAAGACAGGAGTGGAAATATTTGGTTGGGTACCTCCCTGGGAGGCCTTAATAAATTTGATGGGAAAAATTTTACACACTATACCCTGGCTGAGGGAATCACCAATAATAAAGTAAGGCAAATCATACAGGACAAAACAGGTAGCATTTGGTTTGCCACCGATGGTGGCGGTGTAAATAAATTAAATACCGAAAGTTTCAGCACATTGGCAGGCAACAAAGTCATCATCAATAACAGGGTGCGGCCCATCGTTAAAGATAAGAATGGCAATACCTGGTTTGGTACCGAAGGGGCTGGCATAGGAAAATATGATGCTTACGCCTCTTTGGGTTATAACACTGGTTTCGATTATTATACCTGGGATAATTTAAAAATTCTTGAAGGCCAGCGTGCTTTATATGCCGACCGGCAGGGAAATATTTGGATTGGCACAACAGGAAACGGCTTGTATAAATATGATGGTAACAATGTATGGCAGTTTACAGAGAAAGATGGCTTATCAAGCATGTCAATCTATTCCATACTACAGGATAATGGCGGCGACCTTTGGCTGGGTACAAAAGAAAATGGTATTAGCCGGTATAATGGCAAAACATTTACTCACTACAATGAAAAACAAGGCCTGCCTGCTAAAACGATCTTTGCAATACTGGAAGACAGGAAGAAAAACCTGTGGTTCTGTACAGATGACGCAGGAATATTCATGTATGATGGAACAAACATCACTGTTTATACAGAGAAAGAAGGGTTGTTCAGTAAAAGCATTACATCCATAATTGAAGATGAAGATGGCAGCCTTTGGTTGGGCACACAGGGCGCAGGTGTGTGCAGGTTTGATGGGAAACAATTCACCTACTATTCCGAAAAACAGGGATTGAGCAATAATAATATATGGTCGCTAATTAAAGATTCATCGGGGCATATATGGGCCGGTACCGATAAAGGGTTGAATTGTTTTACAAAAACAGGCGACCGTTTTGTTATTTATAATTATGGGCTGCAGGATGGATTAAAGGCGCTGGACTTTAACCTCAATGGCGCCTGTATCGATAATAACAATCACTTATGGTGGAGTACAGGAAAAAATATCCTCATTAAAAACCTGCATGATACCATGCCTGTTGAACATACAAGCCCGGTTAAGCTGGATTATATAGAAATTAATGAGCGCTATTATGATTTCCGTAACCTGCCCGATAGCATGAAGAAAAAAATAAGGCTGGATGCTGTGCTGCCTTTCAGCAATTGCCCTCAAAACTTAACACTCACGTACGACCAGGATTTCCTGCGGTTTCATTTTTATGTAACCGACTGGCAGACGCCCGATAAAATAAAATACAGTTACCGTATGCAGGGACTTAAAGAAACATGGAGCAGGCCTGCATCAACTCCTGTTGCCGATTACCGTAATTTAAGTTATGGCGATTATACATTTGAAGTAAGGGCCATTGGTCCATCGCAGGTTTGGAGCAAACCGTTTGCTTATAGTTTCACCATACTTCCGGCATGGTGGCAAAGCTGGTGGTTTAAAACATTGATGGTAATTGCCGGTTTGGTAACCATATTTTTTATTGTTTTGTTCATTTACAACTACCAGTTGCGCAAACAAAAAACCGCATTGGAAAAACAACTGGCAGTACAATATGAACGGCAGCGTATTTCTTCCGAGATGCATGACGATATTGGCGCCGGGCTTTCGGGGATAAGGCTGCTGACCGAACTGACAAAGAAAAAAATAAAAGATGAGCAAACGGTGGAAGATGTAGAAAAGATTTACCAGTCCGTAGGCGATATATCTGCTAAAATGAAAGAAGTGATATGGAGCCTGAATACCGACAATGATACATTGGTCAGCCTGCTCACTTATCTTCAAACACAGGCAAGGGCTTGGTTAGAGCATTTTCCCTGCCAGTTACAAATCATCGCCCCCCAATCAATACCAGAAATAAATATTAATGGAGAGGCCAGGAGAAATATTTTCTTATTGGTAAAAGAGGCGGTGCATAATATTATAAAACATTCGGGTGCCGATAAAGTGGTGATTGATATGCGGTGCAATAATGATCAATTGCTGTTGTCCGTGTCGGATAATGGCAAAGGTTTGCCTACGGAAGAAATAAATGGTACGGGCAACGGGATGAAGAATATGAAACAACGCATTGGCAAACTGCAGGGCAGGCTTGATATTAAAAACAGCAACGGGCTTACGCTGACATTTGAAATACCATTAAAACCAGTTACATGATTACCATATCGATAGTTGAAGACAACGAACAGTTTCGCACAGGGCTTGAGGCCATTATCAAAAGCGAAAATGATTTTTTTCTTGCAGGCTCTTATTCAAGCGCCGAAAAAGCACAGGCCGATCTTCCGCTCAATCCGCCTGATATTGTTATTGCCGATATAAGCCTGCCGGGCATGAGAGGAACCGAATTAATTGTACGGATGAAGAATAGTTTGCCACAAACGCAGTTTATGGTTTGCAGCATTCATGATGATAATGACACCATTTTTGAAGCGCTCAAATGCGGTGCATCAGGTTATATCCTGAAAGATCCTGTTACAGCATCGGAGATTTGCAAAGCCATCAGGAATATGTATAACGGCGGTTCGCCCATGAGCCCCTTCATTGCCCGTAAAGTGATAAGCAGTTTCCAGAAACCGGCTTTTAATGATGAAAACCTGTTGCTTAGCACCCGTGAAAAAGAAGTGCTTGAACTATTGGCCAAAGGTTTGCTGTATAAAGAAATTGCAGAAAAACTGGGGGTAACACACGAAACAGTAAAAAAACACCTGAAGAATATTTATCAAAAATTGCATGTGCAGAACAAGATTGAAGCACTGAATAAATACAAATTGCTGTAACTATACTTACTTATTTTTTTTGATGTTGGATAAATACTAAAATTTTCCTCGCCTAAAAACAGGCAATCTCCATTTAAAAAACCGGCTGTAAAAAAGTTTATTCCCCGAAAGGGGAATTGATTTAATAACCTGTTTGGTTCACTTTTACTTAACATATATGAAATGGTGTTTTCTCCTTTTTTTTCCCGTGTATCCACCCTTTTAAACCTCAAACGTTTACCGTTTCTTGCAAGAGTTCCTTTCCCTTGTTAAACTGATTTTTTCAAACAGTCATATAAAACCTAAATCATCAAAAAATGAAAAAGCTGATTAGTTTACTGTTATTAACAGGCACACTGGGCGTGGTTGCACAAAACCCACAAATGCTAAAAGATGTTTTTCCGGGAAATAATAGCGGAACCATCCAACAGATAATTAAAACAAGTAATTACACCTTCTTTAATGAAGATGATGATGATGCTGACGTATATCCCAGCCTGTTCAGGACAGATGGTACGACAGCGGGCACCATCAAGCTCGACCTTACCTACCCCGGTTTTAATAACAGCAAAGCAACCATGCTGGCCAAACTGGGCGACAAGGTTGTTTTTACCGGCGACAACTTTGCGCCCAATAATAGTGTGATATGGGTTAGCGATGGTACACAGGCAGGCACCATCCCGCTGGAACAATTCAATCCCACAGCAACAGCAGGTGGAGGCCCAGTTTATCAATTAGAACCAATGAATGGATATGTTTATTATACTGTTGTTGCCAACAACAACAAACTGCAATTAAGAAGAACCGATGGAACGGCGGCAGGCACTTCGCTTGTATATGAATTTAATGAGTATGCAGGTGTTGCGCCGGTTGGCGCATTAATGCGCAATGTTAACGGCATGCTGTATTTTTTACTGTACGACCAATGGGGTTCGGGATATGATGCCATCTGGCGCAGTGATGGTACTGCTGCAGGCACTTTCCTACTCCGGGATCTTGGCACCGAATATTTCGGTATGGGTTACTTTATGGGTGCCGGTAGCAAAGTTTGTTTCATGGTAGGCAAATCAGCCAACAACAACTCGGTTTTATTTGTTACCGATGGAACAGCAGCAGGAACCGTTCCGATGTACGAGTTCAACAGTGTTTTTAACACTAACATCTACCCTGCTTTTACAAACATTGGTACTACTTTATACTTTGCAGCAAACGATGGTGTGAATGGTAAAGAATTATGGAAGACGGATGGCACAGCGGCTGGTACCCTGTTGGCCGCTGATATTATACCCGGGTCCGGTAGCTCTAATCCGGTTTATTTGACCGCATTGAATAATACCCTTTATTTCAATGCCTTTACACCGGCCAACGGAAGTGAGCTTTGGAAGTTTGACGGATCAGTCGCATCCCTGGTAAAAGACATAAACCCGGGAAGCAATGGCAGTGGCCCCGCCGGTTTAACCGTTTCAGATAATACTATTATTTTTTCCTCGAATGACGGTACCAATGGCGGAGAACTTTGGATAACAGATGGAACCGCTGATAATACAGTGATGGTGGCTGATATTAACCCGGGCGCAGGCAATTCTGTTCCTAATACATTTACACCCGGCAACCCGGTTTACTTTGCGGCTACCAATGGAGTTAATGGTTTTGAAGTTTACAAACTTGATAATAACCCGGATATGCTCCCCGGGCCTCATCGTTTTTATGTGAATGATAATAGCATTGCCGGCGATGTGTTCACGTTGGCAGTTGGTAACAACGGCAATAATGGCTCAAAAACTTATCCATTTGCAACAATAGAATATGCGCTGACACAAGTACAGGCTGACGATACCATCTTTGTGGATGCAGGAACTTATGCCACAACTGATCTTAATATTACAAAAGAAATTACCATCCTGGGAACAAACTATCTTATTTCACCTAATAATCCAACAAATAAGTTAGTTGCGAATACTGCTATAAATCCCGAATCAATAATTACCGGTTCTACATTTACAATAGGTAGTAATAACATAACCCTCTCGGGCCTTACTTTCAGCCCGGGCAATAAAACATCCCTTTTGCTTTCGAATACTGGTTACGGAAATTTCAAATACAATAATAACAGGCTTATAATAAATTCATCCAATAACCTGGTACTAACAGGACAGGCTGTAGTAAGCCCTGATGTTCCTATTGCTTCAGGCTTTAATTTTTCTAACAACCGTTTTGAAAAATTAAATACAAGCGGCGGTACCACACTTCTTCTTAACTATCTTAATAATGTTACAATAAGCAATAATGCATTTGTTGTTACTGGCACAACAGTAAGAACGCAGACCACAGCCGCTATTGGTCAATCAGGTATTGTTCACAACCTTACCTTTTCAGATAATGTTGTAGATAAAGCCAATTACAATCTTTTTACTTATAAACTTCGAGATGCACAGATAATACAGAATAAATTTTATAGTGCTCTTAACGGATTCCTGTTACAAAGTTTAATTCCGGAATCGTCGAATATTACCATTTCAGAAAATCTTTTTGAAAGAACAATGCCTATTGATATTTTTAGATACTTGAGAGATGATGGAAATGCAGCTGGAAGTTCAAACACAGTTAAAATTGAAAACAATATTTTTAATGCAGATGCAACTGGAAATACGGGCTATTACACCAATATTTTAACTGTTCAAATAAGTAATACTGTAACAGACCCTTCTGTAATCATTCGTGGCAATCAAATAAATCAACATGGAAATTACAGTGGGCTGTCTGTAAATTCGTTCCCTGGAATGTCACTCTTTGGGAAACTATCTAATCTTACAATTGAAAAAAATGAACTGACTTTTAGTGGTATAAATTATACACTGCCCGGCCCAGGTCCAGTTCCGCAACTTGTTAACCCGGCTATATACATCAGTAGCGAAACGTCAGGAAATAATTCGTTTCCTTCAAATGCTGTTGTCAATATACTTAACAATAAAATAGTGGGTTACAAACAATCCGTTGCTTTCTATGATGCAAATTCTGTAAATCCTGCAAATCCTTATATCGGTTATGGAAATCTGCCCATTGGAGCAACGGTAAACATTAATAACAACAGTTTCACCGGCGACTCCATTTCCATCAACAACGGAACAACAAGCCAAACGGTAAATGCAACCTGT
>JAHBTN010000027.1 GCA_019638575.1 Ferruginibacter sp.
GGCTACCATTTTTAAACAGGCAGCAAAAATAAAGAAAAACATATCCTCTTCAAAATAACATTTTGTATATGCGCTATTATTATGTTTTCTTTGCTACCCTAAACAAATAATTTGAACTGGATTCAGGTTATATTACCACTTCTGTTATCAGCTTTTATTGGTTGGCTGGTTGTTTTTGTTTTTATAAAGTGTTTATTTAACCCTGTAAAACCTGTTAGTATTGGTGGTTTTAAGTTGCAGGGGATAATCCCGGCAAGGCAGCAGTTAATTTCAAAAGATATTGCCCACCTGGTAAATAACGAATTTATTTCTTCGGGCATATTGGAACAAAAAGTTGCAAGCACAGAAAATTTTAATAAACTTAAACCAGAGATAGAATCACAAATTGACTCATTTTTACGTACAAGGATAAAAGATACTTTTCCAATGTTAAGTATGCTAATTGGCGATAAAACAATTAACCAGCTTAAAGGCGCATTTATGACAGAGCTGGAAACGCTTTTCCCGGTATTGATGAAAAAATATGTTACTAACCTGCGTAACGAAATTGATATTGAAAAAATAGTAAATGAAAAACTTTCAGGGCTGTCGATGTATTCAATAAAAAATAAGTTTTACCGGTCATTTAAAAAACCACTTATCAGAATTCAGCTATTAGCAACAGTGATTGGTTTTTTGTTGGGAATATTACAATTGCTGTTAAACATGCTGATTTTTAGCTAACAATTTGTTAAACAAATTTTTCTTCCCCGGTCTTGTTACCATTCATCATCTTATTAGTAATTAATTGAAATTTAATAAGGTTATTTGCACTCAATTAAAATTTAAACAATGAATTTTAGTATTAAAGCAATACTGTTATTTTTTATAACCTTTACCTGTAATGCCTCTATGGCACAGTATCCCGGAGGAGGCAACAGGGGCCAGGGTGGCGGGCAAAATATGAACATGGGCCATTTTTATGGCAAAGTTTTAGAGCCTGCAGGTAATAAACCACTTGAAGCTGCATCTGTATTACTATTGCAAAATAAATTTGATACAGCTACAAAAAAACGCAGTGATGTAGTTGTGGCAGGTATGCTTACCAATAAAAAAGGTGAGTTTAGTTTAGAAAATCTAAACATAATGGGGCAGTATAAACTAAAGATAACTGCTATTGGTTTTAAGCCTTATGAAGAAAAAGTAGCTTTTGATTTAAATATGGGTGCTGCAAAACAAGGTGGCGATATGAGCAGTATGCTGAATGCTATTGATAAAGATTTGGGAAATATAACCTTAAAAACAGATCCACAACAATTAGAGAATGTAACCGTAAGTGCCAGTAGAGCAATATTTACTATGAATATAGATCGAAAGGTTTTTAATGTAGAAAAAAACCTTACCAGTGTAGGCGGTACTGCAGTGGATGTGATGAAGAATGTGCCATCTGTAAATGTAGATATAGATGGTAATGTTACTTTACGTAATGCTACTCCGCAAATATTTGTAGATGGAAGACCCACTACTTTAACCTTAGACCAGATACCGGCTGATGAAATTGCCAGCATTGAAATTATTACCAACCCATCTGCAAAGTACGATGCAAGTGGTGGCGGCGCCGGCATTTTGAATATTGTAATGAAGAAAAACCGTAAAGCAGGATATAATGGTAATATAAGCGCAAGTATAGATTCACGGGGCAAACCCGGTTTTGGTGGCGATGTAAATATAAAGCAAGACAAGATAAACTTTTTTGCCAGGGGAAGAGTGAACACCCGAAAATCAATTGGTGAATCAAACAGCAGCCGAACAAATTTCCTGAATAATGATACTACATCTAATTTTATACAAAACAGTAACCCGTTAAACAAAGGCTTTTTTGCTTTTGTACGTGGCGGTTTTGATTATTTTTTAGATAACAGGAATACACTTACGGTTGGTGCTATGTATGTAACCGGCCGTTTTAAAAGTACCGACCTTATTAATATAAACAGGGATACCTTATATAACAATAACATGCTGGTTAATGATTATGGTACCCGTGATACCAGGTCGGAATTTATGTTTCGTAATGTAGGCGCTAATTTGAGTTTTAAACACAATTTTGCAAAGCCAAATAAAGAATGGACAGTTGATGCTAATTATAATTTAAGTAAAAATGATAATAGCGGCAATTTTGTAACTCAATATTTCTATCCTAACAATGCACCCAAAACCTTGTTGTTAAATGAACGCAGTACCGGAGGTGGCCAAACGAAATATTTTACGGTACAGTCAGATTTTGCAAACCCTATTTCTGATAATTTGAAAATTGAAATGGGTGTAAGAGCATCGGTAAGGGATTATACAAGCACATCGGCCAATTATTCGCAGGAGCAGTATAGCCCAGAAAAACTTGTTTCGGGCTTTAGCAATGATTATGAATTTAACGACCAGGTGTATGCTGCTTATGCAACTTTTTCGCAAAAGATAAATGATTTTACTTACCAGGTGGGCTTGCGGGCAGAGAGTTCAAGCTATACTGGCAACCTTATCAGCACAGGTAAAAAATTCAAAAATAATTACCCGTTAAGCCTTTTCCCAAGTGTGTTTTTAACGTATAAGCTTACAGATAAATCAGATTTACAGGTAAATTATTCTCGTAAAATTAACAGGCCTAATTTTTTTCAGCTAATTCCTAATTATGATATTTCTGATCCTTTGAATTTATCAATCGGTAATCCTAACCTGGTGCCAGAGTTCACAAACCTTGCAGAAATATCATACCAAAACCAGCTTGGTAATAAAACCACATTTTTGGCAACAGCTTATTTACGTAATACCAATAATCTTATAACAAATTATCAGTATCGTGATAAAAATCCTGACACTACTGCAACCTCTGCACCTAAGCCTGATACGATTTTGATTAGCACTTTTGCTAATGCTAATAAAAGTTACAATATTGGCCTTGAACTTACTACCAAAACTAAATTTGCCAGGTGGTGGGATTTTACTGTTAATATAAACCTATACAATACAACATTAAAAGCAGGTGCATTGGCTGGTGGTTCAAACAATAATATGTTTAGTATGTTTGGAAAAATTAATAATTCTTTCACCCTGCCAAAGAATTTCTCTATTCAACTTTCTGGCGATTACCAGGCCAAAACCATTTTGCCGCCCGGTGGTGGTGGAGGGCCTATGTTTGGGGGGCCACGGGTAGGTTCACAAGGTTATATCAAACCAAACTATGGTGTAGATATTGCCATAAAAAAAGATTTTCTTAAAAACAAAGCTGCATCTTTAACCCTGCAGATGAATGATATATTCAGGACTAAATTATTTTCTACACATTCCGAATCGGTTTATTTTGTGCAGGACAACGAGCGCCGCAGAGATCCGCAAGTACTACGACTCAACTTCAGTTACCGTTTTGGAAAAATTGATGTATCTCTCTTTAAAAAGAAAAATATGAAAGGTGAAATGGACAGTATGCAAAATGCATCGCAGGGCATGGGCCAATAATCTTTATAATTTTTTTAGAAGCCACCTTAATCGGTGGCTTTTTTTTATCCTATTATAAGTTAATAATTCATAACAAGTGTTATTTAACTTTTTTAGTATTATTTTGCCGAAGCAAAAACTCATTATGAAGAATATAAACTTTAAAAAGATATTACCGCATTTAGTGGCTGTAATTGTTTTCCTTTTATTATCTGTTTTTTTAAATAAACCGGCTTTGGAGGGTAAAGTGCTGCAACAGCAGGATGTAATTCAATGGAAAGCAATGGCGCAACAGAGTTTTGAATTTAAGAAAAAACATGGCCATTTTCCTAAATGGACAAACAGCATGATGGGCGGTATGCCTGCCTACCAGATTGCAATTGGCCCTAAAACTCCTGCTAATATTCACCTGGAACATGTGCAACAAATATTATCATTAGGTTTACCCAAACCTGTGTTTTATTTATTTATAGCTGCTTTATGTTTTTATTTATTATGTAATGTAATTGGTATAAATCCCTGGATAAGTATTTTGGGAGGGGTAGCTTATGCATATTGTTCGTATAATCCAATATTAATTGTCGGCGGCCACGATAGTAAAATGTTATCAATGGCTTATGCGCCGGCTGTGCTTGCAGGGTTACAATTGATTTTTAAGCAACGGTACTGGTTAGGTGCAGCTACAGTTTTAACATCGGGAATTTTGTTATTGAGCCAGCATCACCAGCAAATTGTTTATTATACTTTGCTGATGGTGGTGTTTATGACTATTCCTTTTATCATAAAAACCATAAAAGAAAAAAAGGTTAAACACCTTGCATTGTCGATGTTGATTAGTATTAGCATGGGAACCCTGATACTTGGCTCTATGGCCATGACTTATTGGCCAACATACGAGTTTACAAAAGAAACAATGAGAGGTGGCCGCAGTGAGCTTACCCAAAAAGATAAAAAGAACGAAACAAAAGGAGGGCTTGATAAAGATTATGCATTTCAATGGAGTTATGGTAAGGCCGAAACAATGACATTGCTAGTGCCTAATGCATTTGGCGGCAGTTCGGCCGAAGGGCTTGGCGATAATTCAAAAGCCATTGAAGTGCTGCAGGAAAACATGCAAAAACTACCACAGGGTTTTGCACAACAGGTGGCACAGGCATCGCCAATGTATTGGGGCGAACTGTTAAGTACACAAGGCACTGTTTACCTGGGAGCGATTGTTTGTTTGTTATTCCTGTTTGGCGCCTTCCTCAGTAAAAGCGAACACCGGTGGTGGCTGGTAGCGCTTACTTTGTTTGGAATAGTACTGGCTTGGGGTAAAAATTTTGAAGCGGTCAATTATTTCCTGTTCGATCATCTTCCGTTTTACAAAAAATTTAGGGCGCCTTCTATGGCGCTAGTAATACCGCAACTTTCTGTTGCCTTGCTGGCGGTAATTTTCTTAGATGAGTTCATGATAAAAACAAGTAAAGAAAAACTACAGTTGCTCTTTAAAAAATGCCTGTATATAACGGGAGGTACGGTACTGGTAATGGTATTGTTTTATTTTATGTCGGATTTTACCAACACGGCAACAACCGAGCTACGTAAAAATATAAACGATGCATTACAGGGGCAGGGTTCTGATTTTACACGAAGTTATTTCAGTGCATTAAAAGCCGACAGGCAGGCTTTTTACTTAAGCGATATGTGGAGGTCGTTGGGTTTTATGTTAGTGTTGGTAGCAGCGCTTTATATGTATGTAAAAAACTGGATAAAGCCTGCAGTGGTTTATACAGTACTTATTTTATTCTGTATTATCGATTTGTTTGGAGTTTGCAAACGTTATTTAAAAGATGACTATTTTGTAAATGCAGATGAAATAGCAGATAGCTATGCTGATACACATGCCGACCTACAGCTAAAAAATGATACAGGTTATTACAGGGTTTTAAACCTGGCATTTCCCGGAGCCAATGGGTACACTGTTTCTGTAAACAGTTCTTTTAATGATGCACTCACATCGTATAAACACAATACCATTGGTGGGTACAGCCCTGCCAAACTTGGTTTGTACCAAGATCTTATTGAAAGACAGATATATAAAAACATAGAAAAATGGGGGGCAAACCCAATGGCTAAAGACAGCTTCCCGGTGCTAAACATGCTTAATATGAAGTATGTGATTGTACCAGATCAGCAAAATCCCAAACAGAACCAGGCTATGCAAAACCCATTTGCGCTTGGCAATTGCTGGCTGGTGAAAGAAGTGAAGTTTGTAAAAAATGCCGATGAAGAAATGGCCGCTTTAGATACTATTAAACCAACTGAAACTGCATATGTTGATGAACGATTTAAAGCAGCTGTGCCATTTATGCCTGTGTACGATTCAGCAGCATATATAAAACTGCTGCAGAATAACAATGATGAAATTAAGTATGAGTTTAATGCTGCTACCAACCAGTTTGCTGTATTTAGCGAAGTGTATTACCCATTAGGCTGGGAAGTTTTTATTGACGGTAAAAAAACTGCTTATTGCAAAACCGACTATGCATTAAGAGGGCTTGCCATACCGGCCGGAAAGCATACAATTGAATTTGTTTTTGACCCCACATCGGTTCGTGTAGGAGAAAGCATAAGCAGGTATGTAAATATTTTTTCGGTGTTGTTTGTATTGCTCTGCATTTTTATGGCGTGGAAAATAAATAACAGGAAAGAAACCCCTGCCGTTAAAGCATAAATAGCATTGCACAACAAACAACATACATTTATTACACCCATTGATGAATTGGCAAAACTTATCAATGAAAAGGCCGGCATACTTTATCATCAACTGTTATCGCTTGATTTATCAGGCACCGATATTGATGAGTTTGGAAAATATTATTTCAATAACCATCATGCCGGTAAACGACTTATATTTTCAATTGAAAGCAGCGCCGATATTATTTACCGGTCAGTAAAGCTGAGCGGCGATAAAATAAATAACCTAACATTTATTGATTATGGTGCAGGGCTTGGCACCCTTTTCTTGCTGGCTGGCATGGTTGGCTTTAAAAAAGTTTATTTCAACGATTATTTCCCGCAATGGGCAGGCTATGCTGCCAGTATTTGTAAAAAACTGAACATAGAAATGGATGGTTACATAAGCGGCGATATTGATGCAGTGATTGATTATGGAAAAGCAAATAATGTTTCTTTCGATATTGTGGCATCAAGAAATGTGGTAGAGCATATTTATAATCTGAGAAGTTTTTATCTAAAGCTATTCTATTCGGGACTTACAAAAATATGTTACGCCACCACTACTGCCAACTATCATAACCCGGCTATGCGATTAAAACATTATCTCTATCATGCCAAAGTAGAAAAAACTTTGTATAAAAGGCAACGGGCCGATATGATTAAAGAATTGAAACCGGCTATTGCCGAAAGTGATTTGCATCAACTTGTTGCCATAACCCGTGGCAGGGCTTTTAACGACTTTAGTAATGCTGTAAATTTGTATTTAGAAAATAAACCGGTTGATGCAGTTGAATTTTTGGGTACCAATACCTGCGATAGCAAAACAGGCGTGTGGGCCGAGAACCTGTTAAATAGGCATCAGTATTTTGATATCATAAAAAAGGCCGGCTTTACTGTTTCTTATTCGGCCGGTTTTTGGGATACACATTATAAATATGCAATAGTGAATTTTGTAACAAGTATGCTAAACCGCATAATTAAGTTAACCGGTAAAAAAGGATATTGGTTTTCGCCGTTTGTAAATATTGTGGCCATTAAAAAATAATCATGAACCAGGCAGTAAAAGTTTTAAGCCTTGTATCGTATAAATTTTTACCACCCGATATGGGCGGGCAAAAAGGTATTGCTTTTTTTAACCGTTACCTGGCTAAACTGGTAAACCTAATTTGCGTTACCGTAGAGGAAAACCGGGGCCACAGCGAAACCTACCCTGTAAAAAATATTATCAGCAACAGTAAGCTTAGATATGTAAACCCTTTTTATTTTTTTACCATCAGGAAAATTATAAAAGATGAAAAGATAACACACCTTATTATTGAGCATCCTTATTACGGTTGGCTGGCTACTCTTTTAAAATGGAGTTGCAATATTAAATTGATTGTTCATTCGCATAACATTGAATCTTTACGTTTTAAAAGTATGGGAAAATGGTGGTGGGGCATACTATGGAACTATGAGAAATATACACACTTACAAGCCCACCATAATTTTTTTATTCATGCCGATGACCGGATGTATGCAATTGAAAATTTTAAATTAAATCCGGGCAAATGTACTGTTGTTACTTATGGTTTTGAACATGCAGCTATTCCATCTGCCGAAGAAAAAAAAGCAGCGAGAAAAGTCATCTGCGATATGTACAAGATTCCAGAAAATGGAAAAATATTATTGTTTAACGGCACACTTGGTTATAAACCCAATTTAAATGCTGTAGATATTATACTTAATGAAATAAATCCTTTGCTGCTTAATGCGGAAGGCTTCACATACCGTATCATCATTTGCGGAAATAAACTGCCGGTTGCGTACAATGGTTTAACCAATTACCAGGATAAGCATATTATTTATGCCGGTTTTGTAGATGATATAAACCTTTTTTTTAAAGGTGCCGATATTTTTATAAACCCGGTGATGGATGGCGGCGGCATAAAAACAAAACTGGTTGAGGCGCTTGGATACAACTGCGCTGTAATAAGTACCAAAAGTGGGGCAATTGGTATCCCTGCCGAAGTCACCGGCAATAAAATGAAAATTATAGCAGACAACAACTGGCAGCATTTTGCAGAAAGTATTATTAACTTACAAACAGATGTTGATACAGCAACTGCTTTCTTTGAACATTTTTATTGGGGAAATATTGCAGGAAAGGCTGCCGGTGTATTAAATAATATTTGATAAGCAATATAACTTTTACAAAAAACAGAGTCAAGCAAATGGAAATGACGGCAATTTCTGTAATTACCGTAAGTTTTAATAACCTGCCAGAATTATTGGAAACTTGCCAATCGATTGACCGGCAGGTACAGTTGCCATTTGAACACATTATTATAGATGGTTCTACACAACCAACAATTAAAAACTACCTGGAGCAAAATACACAACCTCATTACAGGAAATGGATTTCTGAAAGAGATGAAGGCATTGCAGATGCATTTAATAAAGGAATAAATAATGCAAAAGGAAATGTAGTGGTAATGTTAAATTCGGGTGATAGTTTTTATGATGAAAATACAATAGCAACTGTTACCGGGTTGTTTTATAAAAACCCGAACATTACATGGTTGCATGGCAAATATAAATTACAAAGAGGAAATCAAACTGTAATTATTGGAAAACCTTTTGAAAAAAGTAAGTTATACCGTGGAATGAGAAGTGTTTGCCATCAGTCGATGTTTGTAAAAAAAGGGTTGCATACTAAATATGGTATGTATGATGTAACAGAAAAGATTGGAATGGACTATGATTTTTTATGCCGCATTGCTATTGAGCCTTTTTTATTTACAAAATCAGTGTTAGTGAATTTTGCGCCAGCGGGAACAAGTTCTACAAATTACCTGAAAGCATTAAAAGATGCAAAACGCATTTATCAAAAATATTACGGTAAAAGTTTTATGCTTTGGGCTTGGCAACTTCGTTTAAAGATATTGCATTATTTGCTTACTTCTCCTGTTGGTAATTTTCTTTATAAGATTAAGACTAAGTTAAAACTGGAAAATATGTAAGCCAGGTAACAGAATCAATCTATTTCTCTCCTTTTATACTCAACTTAATATACCATGCTAAAACCCTCAGGTAACATTTTAATGCCAGCATTTTATATTTAAGCCCGGGGTAAATCCAAAAATTCCGTTTATAAACTTTTAAAGTAGATTTTGCAATTTTAATACCATGTGGTGAATTAACTCCTGAAAAGTTATTTCCATGCAAACGGTATAAAGCCACTTTTAAATCAACAAAGATGATGAGTTTTAACGAAGCTGCCCGTTGATAAAAATACCAATCTTCAAACCCTATATCTTCCGGGAATTTTCCTATAAAATCAAATATATTTTTTCTGTAGAAAATTACAGGGCCGGCAATTCTAGGTGTTTTAATACATTCTTTTAAAATATCATCATCATTTTCATACTGTGCCTTATCAGCCTTCCAGTAATCAGTAGATGAGCTTTGCATAATCACTTTATCATCATCGTCAATTACAAAAGCATCATTTAATAAAACAGATTTATGAGGATGTGATTCAAGTATGGCAACCCGTTTGGCAATATTGTTGCCATACAGGCAATCATCCGAAGCAAGCGGGAGGATATATTTTCCTTTGGAAAGGTCAATCATTTGGTTTAATGTGGCGCAAATACCTTTGTTAGGCCTGTTGATGTATGTTACCGGTTCCTTTTGTGCAGCAGTTAAAAGCCATTTCCGGATAACAGCATCAGATTCGTCTTTTGACCCGTCATTTATTAAAATAATTTCTTTGTTTGGATAATTATCGGCAATAACACTTTCTAATGTGCGTATAATAAACTTTTCATGGTTGTAACAAGGGATAATGATACTAACCATGGGGTTGGCTGTTTCCTCAAATGATAAATCTTTATTCATTAAAATAAATTGAGGGCATCTGTAACTTGTTTCATTTCTTCTCCTGTTATCACACTGCTAATGGGCAAACTTAAAACTTCCCGGTGTATTTGTTCGGTTATGGGAAGTTGCAGGTGATTGTATTGTGTATAAGCCTTTTGTTTATGTGGCGGAATAGGGTAGTGTATTAGGGTTTGTATGCCACATTGTTCCAAATGTTTTTGTAATTCGTTCCGTTGCTCACATCTTACCACAAACAGGTGCCATACATGCTCCTGTTTATTTTGTGGCATTTGTGGTAAAATAATTTTTTTGTTTTTGATGTGGTTGATATAATAAGCAGCTACATCTCTTCTTCTTTCATTTTCATTTTCCAGGTACCTCAGTTTTATGTTTAGTACGGCTGCTTGTATTTCATCAAGCCGGCTGTTTACACCCATTACATCGTTTACATATTTTTTTGATGATCCATAATTTGCAATGGCTCTTAGCCTTTTTGCAAGTTCATCATCGTTGGTTGTTACAGCCCCGCCATCGCCTAAAGCGCCCAGGTTTTTACCCGGGTAAAAGCTAAAAGCAGCTGCATTGGCGAGTGAGCCTGTTTTTTTGTCTTGCCAGTTTGCCCCAATAGCCTGTGCATTGTCTTCAATAATTTTCAGGTTATATTTTTTTGCAAGTGCTAATAAATCATTCGAAAAAACAGTGCGGCCATAAAGGTGAACAATCATAATAGCCCTTGTTTTACCGGTAATTTTTTCTTCAATTTTACTGATATCTATATTATATGTATTGATATCCGGCTCAACAAAAACAGGCGTTAATAAATTATCGCTGATGGCTAAAATGGAAGCAATGAAAGTATTGGCAGGTACTATCACTTCATCGCCGGGTTTCATAACCCCCATTTGGATATAACTTTTAAAAATCAATCTTAATGCATCAAGCCCGTTGGCTACGCCAATAGCAGCATTTACATTTATATATTTTGCTAAGTTATTTTCAAAATTTTCTACTTCGCTGCCATGTATATACCAGCCGCTACTAAAAACTTCTAAAAGTTTTTGTTCAATTTCATCTTTGTATTGCAGGTTTACTGCTTTCAGGTCGAGGAATTTAACCACCATTTTAAGTTTTAAACAGATGCAATGATATAAATTTCTGCAGCAATATCCGGGTAGGTTTCGCCTAATTTTAAAAAGGCAGATAACATCTCCTGTGTCCAGCTTTCTTCAAGTTGTTTATCAGATAATGGTTTTAACCAATATCCGCCAAAATGAACAATCTTATAACCTGCGTTTATAAAATCGGCTTTAAATGTATCGGGGCAGTAAATTCGCATGTGCCCGTGATGAATATCTTTTTCGCTTTGCGAAAAAATAGTTTTTAGCAAACCCATTTCAACAGCAGCCTGCCTGTGTATTGACTGTGCATTTGGTACGGCACATAAAACTTTTCCGTTAGGCTTTAGCCATTGTTTAATAATTTTTAGCAAGACAACAGGGTCGGCTACATGTTCTAACACATGCCCCAACACTATGAAATCGAATTTTTCATCAAGCATTGTTTCTTCAAACAGCGATTGTATGATGGTAAGGTTAGGAAATTTTTCTTTTAATTGATTGGCAAAAACAGATGAACCTTCTATTACGGTTAATGAGGGGTCGTACTGTAATAAATGTTCAGTCATTAATCCTTCGGCCGGGCCTAGTTCAAGTATTTTTCCCTGCTTTAAGAATCTTGAAAATATTTTAAAAGAATATAAAATGGTATTACTATTAGTAAAAGTAGTATACAGAGATTGGTTGGCTACTTCATTTAATTTTGATTCGCTGAATGTGTTCATAAAAGAGATAAAAAATATTGATTGATATCTGAAAACTGTGTTGCTTTTTCAAAACCGGGTAATTCGTACAACGAAGTTTTCACCTGCACAAAGTTAATGTTTAATTGTACAGCGGCTTCATAGTCTGATACCGAGTCGCTGCAAAATGCAATTATATCATGGCTTTTGCTAAGTAAGCGCAGGAGCGGTATTTTTGGATTGGCGGATAATTGATGTTGTACAAAATGTTTTTCATTAAAATAAGTTGCCAGGCCCAATTGTTGTAATTGATGCAATGAATTGGCAGGGTTGCTCCTTAGTGATAACAATATAAGGGCATATTTTTTTTCTTTCACCTGTGCTAATAATTGCCTGTCTGCAATCAAGGTATCTGCCGCCAGGTATTTTTTTGATTCGATATTTTGCAGGTAATAAGTATTGAATTTTTCCCATAGGGGATCAATGTGCAGGAATTTTAACAGTTTGCTGTTAGAAAGATGATGAGTACGCCTTAAATGATAATATTCATCAAACCCAATAAAGTTTATTCCTGTACTTTGCAGATAATCATAAATGCAACTATACTGCCTGTAATGTGTGGCTATTAATGTGTCATCCAGGTCTAAAATGATTGCACTATCCTTCATAAAAATTTTCGTTCCAGTACCTTGTCATAAAAACTCCTTTTTTTACCACAATATTTTTGGCTTCGTTAAATAGAGGAGATTGAACAGATTCATAAGCTGTAAACAAAGGGCTGTTTAACCCTGCATGATAACTCAAAATACCTGCTCCCGAAAATCGTGGGTTCATCTCAATAAAATACGGGATACCGTTTTCTACTATAAACTGTATGTTGGAAGCGCCTTTATATTGCAAGCCCTTGTGAATCTTAGCAGCTATTTCTTCCAGTAAAGGGAAATCAACTGTTACTCCTTTTGTAGAGATTCCTTCTTTTGTTTCAATTCTTTTTCTTACACAACAATTAAAAAAATTGCTGTGGTACGAAGTGTAACAATCTACAGTATATTCATCACCTTTAATCATCTTTTGCAAAAAACCGTTTTCAAGGTTAAAGTTTTTCCTGCTTTCTTCTGCCGAACCAATTACCTGGATTCCTTTACTGCTAACGCCTTTAGTGGGTTTGTAAATGGCGGGGTAACGGATTTCTTCAACAGCATCATACATTTCGGGTACATTAATTTGCATATTGCTCAAAAAAACGTTCATCATTTTTTTATCATTGCATAAACTAATAATGCCCGGTGGATTAACAGCCCAAAATGTTTGTGCCGGATATTTTGCCGACATAAAAGATACTTTCTCTACTTCAACATCATGAATGGGAATTACGCAATGAATGTTTTTTTCTTTTATAATTTCTAAAAGACGGTATTCGTATTCATCAGTAATAGCCATTGGTACCTGTAAAAAATAATCAACCAATGAGCTGCCTGCACATTGGTTTGCTGTAAAAATATCGGTGCCGGTAATGCAAATTTCGTTTTGTTGCCTTAAAGCCTTTACAACGCCAATGGCTGTATTACTACCCAGCGATGTAACCAATACATTTATCATAAGGCAGTTTTAATTAATAAACCATGTCCATTAATATTGTGTATAAAAAATGCGTTGGGTGTGTTGTCTGCCAGTTCATTCACTAATTGTGTAATACCTGCACAGGCTGCAAAACCGTAATCATCAAAAATTACAACACCTCCAACTGTTATCCTTTTCCATACCCAGTTAAATATATCTTTTGCCGATTCGTACACATCTACATCAATATGGCAAATCTTAAATTTTTCAGCATCCAGTTTTTCAGCATTTGTATCGGGAAAAATCCCTTTAAGGATTTGATAAGATGTAATACCTTGTTCCTTCATTAAACTTTCAACTGTTTCAACAGATGTATCAGCATGTTCGCCGCCTTTGTATTGGTTATCTTTTTCACCCGCTTTAGCAACGCCTTCAAATGTATCGCATAAATAAATGGGTGATTGATTGCCGTTTGCCTTTGCCAGCAAAGCGGCTGTGCCTCCCCGCCAAACACCTACTTCAATAATTGCTGCTTCAGATTCTTTTAAACGTTTGCTGATACTCCAGAGTTCGTAACAACGATATATATCTACCAGGCTGTTTTCTTTAATGGCATCATAGGTTTTTAAAAATGCTTCATCTTGCAGCCAGGGCGAATAGGTGCTTTTAGGAAAAACCAGGCTTTGTTTAAAACGGTTTTCCCTTTCTTCCCAATAAGCATGGAAATAATGGTTGTTTTCAAAAGAATAAATTTCTTCTATCATAGTTATTTCAAAAATTCTTGATAATCCCTGATGTAATCTGCTTCATCGTACGTTTGGCTGGCTATACACATTTGTACGGCATTATGGCTGTACTGCATCATACGCCAGCAATTTTTTGGAATGAATAATCCTGTTTTGGGCGAATCTAAAATGAATTCCTGTTTATCGCCATTCTTCATCTCTGTGGTTACAATTATTTTTCCGGCCACAGCCACCAGCACTTGTTCTAATTGATGATGAGAATGAAAGCCTCTCTTAACATCTTCGGGTGTATAATAAGTCCAGTATATCCTTTGTGGTACAAATGGTAGTGTTTCTTTTTCGGCAATGGATATATAACCAATATCTGATTTACCTATTGACTTAAAATGGATAAGATATGGTGATGATGACATGCTGTTTTACTGTATTAATTGGTTTGTAAAAACATTATTCAGTAAATATAAATTTTAAATAGTATTATCTTTTATAAAGATACCATCGGTTTGCAGTACTGCGCCATTTACCGGGCTTAAAAGTTCCTCTGTATTTCCATGATACCGGAAACCTGCTTTAAGCATTTCTTTATAAATATCATCAAACAAAGCCTGGCCTTTGTACAAGGGTTTGTATGATAACTCAATAAAAACCACTTGTGCCCCTGCAATAATTTTAGAGCCCCCTTTTATCACTTTGTCTTCATATCCCTGTGTATCAATTTTTACCAGGTAAGGATTTTGTAACCAAAGTTCATTGTTTAAACCATCAAGAGTTCTTACTTGTATAAGTTGTTTTTTTGAACCAGCAGTGTGTTTAAAATTTTTAACATGCAGGTCGTCTAATTCCAACAAAGACGATGAGGGCGAAAAATTATTTACATTCATTTCTATTTCTGTATCTGTATCGCCACAGGCAAAATTATAGGCCTTAAAATTTTTATCATGTTTAAAATTCAGCATCAGTTTTTCAAAACAATGAGGTACCGGTTCAAAAGAAATAATAGATGCCTGTGGTAAAAGTTTTCTTATCATGGATGCAAACTGTCCTTCATTTGCACCAATATCAAGTACAGTATTAATACCCATTTCTTTTAACCAGCGCAACCTCAACAATTCACCATCACTTTTATCTTTTAATGCATAAAAATCAAAACCCAGGCTACGGGTAAACTGGTGTATGTATTTTTTAAATCCCATTTATTATTTTAATGACTGTTTTATTTAATGATGAAATGTGTTATAAGGTAGTTACCACTTGCTTATTTTTTAATTTGGTTAAAAAAAGGTTCATAGCTTTCTTTTTTGTTTCATCCAGAGTAAAATTGATGTTTTCGGTATAATATTTATGTAAATTATATAAAGCTGTTGTGTGATTTTGTATAATCAAATCAAGCTTTCCCAATCCTAAATTGTTAGCTGCATTAAATGCTTTTATAAAAGTATCAGTTACTTTTTTATTGCTTACCCAGGCCGCAAATACAAATGGAAAACCGGTCATTTCTTTCCATGCCATACCAAGGTCGTAAATATATTTTGATTGTGATCTTTTTGCAAGTGCCCTGTCGCCAATCACTAAACCGGCTGTACTGCCACTAATTTGTTGCTCATAATTTTCTGTTGCTGCAATCAAATTGGGTGAAATTTTCCAGTGTTCATTAAGCAAAACTTTTAAAAGTTCTACCGAAGTGCGGCTTTGGTAATCAAGCAAAATAGTTTCAATTTCTTCAATAGGTACATCGCTGAATAAACAAACGCTTGCCACTTCGCCATCGCAGCCAATGCAATAATCTGATATGATATGATGCTCTTTTAAAAAAGGGATAATAGCCACCGGCACCAGGCCAATGTCAATCTTATCCTCTATCAATAAGGTTGCAATCTTTGCCGGGTATTCAATGAGCAGTTCCAGTTCATCTTTCATCATTCCCTGTTCAAATCCGTAAATCAGCGGCTTAGTGTTTAAATAACTAACCGCTGCAACCTTTAACTTCTGTGCCAATTAATGTATTTTTGCGGCAAATTTACAGCAACATTATGGATTTAAACCAACTAACTGCCTTATCACCTGTTGATGGCCGATACCGCAAACAAGTTCAGCACCTGGATGCTTACTTTAGCGAATATGCATTGATTAAATACCGTGTTATTGTAGAGATTGAATACTTTCTTTTTTTGGCAGAAAAGAAATTTTTTAAGGCAGATTCAAAAACTAAACATTACCTGCAAAAACGGGCAGCTGAGTTTTCTTTAACTGATGCCGAAGAGATAAAACAAACGGAAACCATCACCAATCATGATGTAAAAGCTGTTGAATATTTTATAAAAAAAGCCCTGGATAACTGTAATGCCGGGCACCTGCAGGAATGGGTTCATTTTGGTTTAACATCGCAGGATATTAATAATACAGCCATTCCATTACTTTGGAAAAACAGCATTGAACTGGAATATTTACCGGCTGTTATAAATTTGCAACATACAATTGGCAATCTGGCTATTGCCTGGAAAGATGTACCCATGCTGGCCCGTACACACGGGCAACCTGCCAGCCCTACAAGATTGGGTAAAGAACTGATGGTATTTGCAGAGCGGTTAGAAAACCAGATACAACTTTTTAGTTATATACCTTTTACTGCAAAATTTGGCGGCGCCACGGGTAATTTTAATGCACACCATGTGGCTTTTCCAAAATACAACTGGAAAAAATTTGCGGATGATTTTACTGAAACAAAACTGGGGTTACAGCGCCAGCAATACACTACCCAGATTGAGCATTTTGATGTACTGGCCGCACATTTTGATGCCATAAAACGCATTAACAGCATACTGTTAGATTTTTGCCGTGATATTTGGGCATATATCAGCATGGATTATTTTAAACAAAAAACCAAAAAAGGCGAAATAGGCAGCAGCGCTATGCCGCATAAAGTAAACCCTATTGATTTTGAAAATGCAGAAGGAAATTTAGGTATTGCCAATGCCTTGCTGGAACATTTCTCTGCCAAGTTACCGGTTTCACGTTTGCAAAGAGATTTAACAGATTCAACCGTACTGAGGAATATTGGGGTGCCCATTGCACATACATTGCTTGCCATTAAATCTGCCGAAAAGGGAATTGCAAAACTTGTTTTGAATGAGCCTAAATTAAAAGCCGATCTTGACAATAACTGGGCGGTTGTGGCCGAAGCTATCCAAACAATTTTACGAAGAGAAAATTATCCAAAACCGTATGAAGCCCTAAAAGAACTCACAAGAGGAAAAACAGCCATTGATAAAAAGGCTATTCATGATTTTATTGCAACACTGAAAATAAGCGCTGCTTTAAAAAAAGAATTAAAAGCTATAACGCCACATAATTATATAGGTATTTGAGGTATTGTGCTTAGGAATTTTAATTGTAAAAGAATTTTTTAACGATTTATGTTTAAAGTATTACTGTTTTTATTACTGTTATCAAATATATGCCTTGCCCAACCCAATTTAAAAAAAGGACTGCAGGCATATTATCCATTTAACGGTAATGCAAAAGACGAAAGTGGTAAAAGTAATAACACGGTTAAAAATAATGCTACATTAACTACCGACAGGTTTGGTAAACCTAACAGTGCTTATCATTTTAACGGAGTTAATCAGTTCATTCAAATCCCTAACAGTGCTTCTTTAAATTTTGATAACAAAATAACCATAGCTGCATGGGTAAGGCCAACCGGTTTTTATTATGGAATTTGCCATGCAAGCCAAATATTAAGTAAAGGTGGCGGAAATTACAATCCTGGTAATTATGCTTTGCGTTTTGATGATGCCCTTTACAGCCAGGGTACGGGCTGCAGTGGTAACCTATGTGATACGCTGCACCAAAATTTCAGGGGTACAGGTACAGTTTTAAATCCTTATGCCGGCGATTTTATTAAAAAAAATCAATGGTACCATGTGTTATACACCAATGATGGCGATACGGCAAAACTGTATGTAGATTGTGAATTGAAATATGCTGTTTACTTCCCCGAAACTTTTACCAACAATGAAGATCTTTTTTTTGGAAAATCTGATGATGAGTTTTTCCCTTATTGGTTAAACGGCGATTTGGATGATATAAGGATTTATAACAGGGCTCTTACTGCCGATGAAATATTTATGCTTTGTAACGATAAAAAAGAAATGCCCAAACCGGATTCGGTAAAACCTGTACAAAGTTTAAATCCTCAAAAAGAAATTGTTCTGGAAAAAAGAAAAAATGACCTGGTAAAACAAATTACAGTTGATAATGATTCTATTTCTGTAACATTATATGATAATGGCATTATTGATGGCGACAGTATTACCCTTATATACAACGATAAAATTTTGGTTACACACCAGTTGCTTACTGATAAACCGCTTACATTTTATATTAAGATACAGCCGGGTAATAGCAGGAACGAATTAGTAATGTATGCCGAAAACCTTGGCAGCATACCACCCAATACAGCACTGATGGTTATTTACGATGGCCCAAAAAGATATGAATTAAATGTAAGTAGTACCGATAAAACCAATGGAGCCGTATCCTTTAAACTGAGGGAATAGTAAAACCCTTATTACTTATTTTGTAATTGTAAGTTTTTAGTAAGTATAAACTTTGTTGCGTACAATATATTTTGCTATCAACTACAATACTAATACATCGTAAATAGATGCAACATTAAACCCGTTTTGTATAACCTGTTTATACTGTTTGCTGTTTTTATTTATAACCGGGTTTGTGTGATTGAAATGAATAAAATATACTTTCTTTTTTTCTGCTTCAGGTAAGTTTTCAAATAATTTCATGCTTTCAATAATAAAAGGGTGTGGTATGGTGCTGATATCCCGGTTATTTATTTCTTCAACATTAAAAAAAGTTGCATCAATAAATGCATAGTCAACTTTACTAATTGCATCAATTATACCTGTTTTCCATTTAGCCCATTTATCAATATCGGGTATAAACATTAATTTTTTATGAGGGCCGGTTACCAGGTACCCAACCGTTTCAGAAAATTCATCCCTATGCGGTACGGTAAAAGGAGTAATTTTAACATCCTTTGTCAATTCAATCTCTTTTCCATCAAACAGTACCTGCAGGGTAATATTCCTGTTCGTTACTAACTGGCTCCAGGGGCCATTTTGTTCCAGGAATTTTTTCATACGGGGCATTGCAAAAACCGGTACACTATCGGCATTATATGCTTCTTTGCCCAAATACATAAGCCCGGTATAATGGCCAATATGAGCATGAGTTAAAAATATACCGTCGGGCATTTCTTTATTGCTGAATGACGAAAATGTTTTTAAAGCTTTTGCCTGTTGTGTTATATCCGGTGTAGCTTCTATTAAAAAACTTTTATTATTATTGGCATCAACAATACCCAACGATACTACCTTCCTGTTTTTATCCGGATTAAGAAAAAGGTTTTTGCAACAGTCTTTTGTGCAGCCTAATTGTGGCGAACCGGCATCTTGTATAGTTCCCAACACAACAACTGCAACACTGTTTACTTCTATGGAAACTGGTTGCTGATTTTTATAAATTGCTTTGTTATTTGTAAAACAACCAGCCAGTAAAAATAAAGATGCTATAAAGGAAAATGTTTTCAATATTTATTTAATTAAAACGGAAGATAAATTTAAGCCTTATTTAATTTAAAATATTTTAATCATAAATAATGGCAATAACCGGTTTATTATTTAAAAAATATCCTGGATAAATTAAATATCAATTATACCCCCGGTATGTTATGTTTTTAAAACTATTGTTATCTTAAACTTTAGTATTTATATTTAAAATACTTTTCACCTTCAAACACTGTAATATGAAAAATGCTAAAACAGGGCTGTTACGTTTTTTACAAAAAGCATTTATAAAAGCGCTTGAAAAAAATAATTCTTCAGCAGTGCATGAAAAGCCCGATGCATCAAGGCGGGCATTCATCAGTAAATCGGCCATGGCAGTTGCTGCGCTTGCTGCCAATAAAACCCTTGCCAACACAAATACTATTAATCGTTTTGCCGCTAAGGAACAACCTTATAAAATTGGTATATTGGGTGCCGGGGTGGCAGGTTTACATGCTGCTTACGTTTTACAAAAAGCAAATATCGAGTCTTTCATTTATGAAGCCAGCAGCCGTACAGGAGGCCGTATGTACACAGCAAAAAATATGTTGGCGCCGGGCATCACTACCGAATTGGGAGGTGAGTTTATCGACAGTAATCACGAAGACATCTTAAACCTTGCACATGAATTTGGGCTTGAACTTGTAGATACAGAAGATGATAAAGAGCTTATCAAACAGATATTTTATTTTGAAGGGAAAAAATACACTGCAACAGATCTTGTTGAAGCATTGGCGCCTTATGCCGAGAGTATAAAGAAAGATATAGATGCATTACCCGAATCATCTATCACTTATCATGAATATGGCGAAGCTGAAAAATTTGATAAAATGTCGATTGCGGCATACCTGCAGTTGAAAGGCATTGATGGCTGGCTTGGTAAAATGCTGAATGTTGCCTTTATAACTGAATACGGATTAGAATCGGATGAACAATCGGCCATAAATTTTTTATGGCTCTTTAAACCCGATACGGTTGCAAAAGACCTTTTTGGTGAAAGCGATGAGCGATATAAGATAAAAGGCGGTAACCAGCGTGTGGTGGATGAACTGGCTAAAAGAGTTAAAAATATCAGGACCAATAAAGCAGTTACAAAAATACAATCAAAGGGCAGCGGATTTACTGTAACATTTAATACAGGTAAACCGGTGTATTTTGATTACCTGGTTTGCACTATCCCGTTTTCTGTGTTACGAAATATAACTCTTGAAATTGAGGGCATGAGTGACCTGAAGAAAAAATCAATTGCAGAATTAGGATATGGAAAGAATGCAAAGATGTTTGCAGGTTTTAAAACCCGGTATTGGCGAAAATCGGGCGCCAGTGGCCAAATATTTTCGGATATGCCTTTGCAATTGGGATGGGATAGCTCACAATTGCAACAAGGAAAAGCAGGAGGCTATACTTTTTATACCGGCGGTAAAATGAGCGACAGGATGATTGATGCTACTGTGCCACAAAAAACAAAAGAGTACATTTCGCAACTCGAAAAAGTTTTTCCGGGTGCTGCCAAAAACTATAATGGTAAACATGCTATTTTTTATTGGCCAAAACATGTGCATACTTTAGGAAGTTATGCCTGTTATAAAACAGGGCAGTGGACAAGTATTGCCGGCGCCGAAATAGAACCGGTTGGCAATTTATTATTTGCCGGCGAACATTGCAGCGCCGATTTCCAGGGGTATATGAATGGTGGTGCCGAAACAGGCCGCCGGGCTGCCGGGCAATTAATACAAATGATTGGGAAAGGATAAAATCAATGTGTCCAGAAAATCTCTTTGATGTTTGAATCTTTTTGAAGTTCATTGATGATTTGCGACAGTTTGTTTTCATCTTCCGTGTCAAACACAAACTGAAGGATGAATTCTTTATCGTCTTTATTCAACTGGAAACTTTGTATGCCAATACCATTTTGCTGCCACAGCGCTTTAATGATGTCAACATAATTTTCGTTGGAGGTGGTTACTATCCTTAAAGTTTTTTGCTTGAATTTTTGTGAATACATCCTTTCAAATGGTTGTAAAGCCCAAAGGATGATAAGTGCTATGATGGTGGTAGCGCCGGCAGCAAAATACATACCGCCGCCTGTTGCAAGGCCTATGGCTGCAACCGTCCATAAACCCGATGCAGTTGTTAACCCTCTAATGGTTCCCTGTTTTAAAAAAAGGATGGCACCGGCGCCAATAAAACCAATGCCGCTGATAACCTGTGCGGCAACCCTTGCCGGGTCAAGTACAATATGATCTTTGCCCAAAACATCAGCAAAGCCAAAAGCCGATACTATCATTATCAGCGAAGAGCCTACACAAACCATCATGTGAGTTCTCATACCGGCACTCCAGTTTTTTCGTTCACGTTCTAATCCTATCAATGCACCAAAAAGCGAAGCCAGTAATAAGCGAATTAAGATTTCTTTCCAGGCAAGCATACTGTAAGTTTATTGCTCAAAATAAATTATGCGTTTTTATTCAAATCGCTAACTAAAATTACAATTTTCCTATCGTCTGCAACTATAGTTTCTTTTATTAATTACTTTAATGAGTTTCTCTTAAAACTGTTATCTATAATAATATGGAGGTAAATAAATCGTTTTTATTATGTTTTTAAAAGCTTGTAAAAAGATAAAAGAAATATATGATTTAACTGTTAGTATAAATAAGGTGTGGTTTTTTTTGTTTATTTTACCGGTTGCTTAAAACTAAAAGCAGCTGCAGCTATAGTAACTACGCCAGTTAACTTATGAAATATAATTTAATAACAAAAAGATTTTACGGTACAGGGGTAAAGCTGTTACTTGGGTTTGTTATTGTTATTATTATATTTTCGGTTTATCAAACACAACAGGTAATTACTACGGGTAAAAAAATCAATAATGCCGAAGCATTACTGGTGTATAGCAAAAAGATAAACGCACTTGCATTAGACAACGAATCTGCTTTCAGGGCATATATACTTACAGGAAAAAAAACTCTGTTAACTCCTTTTCAAAAACAACAAAATGAAATACAGCAAAATTTTAAGCAACTGCAAAACTTAACCGGCCGTTTTAGCAGCCAGAAAGCAAATTTTGATTCGCTGGTTTCAATTGTAAATACAAGAATAAATTTTGCAAACTCGGTAGTAGCAGATTATGAAAAAAACGGGATGGATGTTTCGATGAAGATTGCAGAAACAAGTGATGGTAAATTATATACTGAACGTGTTGGTAAAATAATTGCATCAATACAGGAAGCAGCCAACATGGCTTTGGTAAAATATAAAAAAGCCAACGAAAAAGGGATTAAGAATCTTCAGCAGGTTTTATTGGTAATTACCGGTGCAATCTTACTATTGTTAGCAGTATTTATTAGAAAAATAAGGGAAGATAATGATGAAAAAGTAAAAACAGCGGCTAAATTAAAAGCACTTAATGATGACCTGGAACAAAGGGTTAAGGAGCGTACAAAAGAATTAACCCAAAAAGAACAATTGTTTAGAGCATTGGTTGAAAATAATGAAGGGCTTATTTTATTACTTGATGAAAACATGCAGGTTTTTTATAGCAGTGATTCAACAGAAACAGTTACAGGCTGGAAATTAAATGATAATGAAAAAATTTCGGGAAGAGAATACCTGCATCCTGATGATGTGCAAAATGCTTTGCAGATTATGGCCGAAGCGGTTGCCAGCCCCGGTAATATTTTTCCTATTAAGGTAAGAGTTAAACATAAGGAAGGCCATTATATATGGCTGGAGGGTGTTGTAAAAAATATGCTTAGTAGTGAAGCTGTACAGGGGATAATTGTAAACCTGCGTGATACCACATACAATGTTGAAGAGGAGATACGTATATCAAAAGCAATTTTGGATGCACAGGAACAGGAGCGTAGTAATATTGGAGCAGAGCTGCACGATAATGTAAACCAGTTGCTGGCCAGTTCGTTGCTTGCTTTAAGTATGGTTAATAAAAAAGAGCCACATACAAAAGATTGGACAGAGTTTTTGGAAATGGGTAAGTCGCATATTTTAACTGCTGTAGATGAACTGAGACGGTTATCGCATAACCTAGTACCGGCATCATTTGAAGAAAACACTTTGAAGGAAGCCCTTGAAAACTTATTAAAGTCGTTTAACCTAAACAACCGGTTTACTATAAATTTTAATTTTGATATGGTTTGCAACCAGCAAAATGCCGATTTGCAAATAAACCTGTACAGGATATTACAGGAACAAATAAAAAATATTGCCAGGTATTCAGAAGCTGATAGGATTGATATTTCTGTTAAACAGGAAAAAGGAGTTATAAAAATGCGTATTTATGATAATGGCAGAGGTTTTAATGTAAAGACCGTTAAAAAAGGAATTGGCCTTAATAATATAAAAAGACGTACTGAATCTTTTTCAGGAAAATTTGTACTTAATTCTGCAGAAGGAAAGGGGTGCGAACTTTTGTTTGAACTGCCTTTAAGTAAAGCAAGTTAAAAAAGCTCAGTAAAGTTATTTGGTACAAGAGTGCGACGCCAATGAAGTTGAACAGAGATTCTTAGGCCTGGTCAATAAAACTGTCTTTCATTTTAGTTAACAGGTCGGTTTGTAACATACGGTGGGCAATACGTATCATGTTTTTAAAAGCCATAGCGTGCGATATGCCGTGGCCAATGATTACCGGTTTGGCTACACCCAGTACGGGTACACCACCATACTGTTCAAAATTAAAACGGTTAAAATGTTCGTCGTTGATGTTACGGCGTTTTGTGATATCGTAAACGCTTTCGGCAAGTTTTAATACCACGTTGCCGGTAAAGCCGTTGCATACAAGCACATCGGCTTTGGGCATTAAAATATCCCGGCCTTCAATATTGCCAATAAAGTTCAACTGTTTATTTTCTTTAAGCAGGGGATAAGTGGCCTGTGTAAGCAGGTTGCCTTTACCTTCTTCTTCGCCAAGGTTAATTAAACCTACTTTTGGGTTTTGATAATTTAAAATATGCCTGGCATACAGTGAGCCCAATACTGCAAACTGGTTTAGGTTTTCGGGTTTGCAATCGGCATTGAGGCCCACATCAACCAACAAGCCAAGGGTGCCATCTTCACGTGGCATATAGGCCCCAATAGTTGGCCGCAAAACACCTTCTATTGTTTTAATGCTAAATAGGCTTCCCACCATCATGGCGCCGGTATTACCTGCGCTGATGAATGCATCGGTTTTGCCGGTTGCCAGTAAATGAAAGCCGATGGCAATGGAGGAATGTTGTTTTTCTTTGAGCGCCTTGGTGGGGTGCTCGTTCATTTCAATTACTTCTGAAGCATGAACAATATTGTATTTGCCGGCTGGTAATGGATGTGTTAATAGGATTTCGTTGATTTTTTTTTCATCGCCAATCAGGGTAAGATGTATATCGCCGGCTGCAGAGGATAAATATTCGACGGCGCCTTTTGCTGCTTCAAGCGGAGCAAAGTCGCCACCCATCATATCCAGTCCTATATTCATTTCAATTGCTGTTTTGGTTTAGCGGATATAAGCACAAACTGAATGGTACTAATAGACATCTGTTTTTTGCAGGGTTGGTAGTAAAAAACAAAACCTTATAAATGCAAAAATTCTAAGTCCGTAACCCGTAACACGAATTTCGGACTTAGAATTGAAACTTAGAAAAATAATTATGCTTTCAGCGGCGCTTTTTCTGCCACTAATTTTCCTTTGTAATATAATTTTCCTTCGCTAACATGTGCACGGTGACGTACATGTGTTTCGCCGGTTGTTTTATCAACACTCAAAGTAGGCTCAGTAGCCTTATAATGTGTTCTTCTTTTTGCACTGCGTTGTTGTGAGTGGCGCCTTTTTGGATTTGGCATATCGCTTTATTTTAATTTTTATTAATTGATTATTTTTTTGTTCTCTCTTTTTTTGTTTTTCTAAACTGATCTAATCCTTTCCACAACTGGTTGGCATTGGTTTGTTCTTCCTTTGCCTCCATATTTTTTAATTTTTCAAGTACTTCTTTGTTGCATTGCGGGCCACCCATTTCATCGGGACTGCATAATTTCTGCAACGGGAAACTAAGCAATACAAATTCATAAATCCAGTTGGCTACGTCAATATGGCTTTCTGTTCTTGATATGTAAAATACATCCGGGTCTTCTTCCTGTGCATTCATTTCATCAGGGTTTTCAACAAGCTTAACCAGCATGCTGAACTCATCCCAAATATCCATACCAAGCGGATTGCCGCAACGGTCGCAAATAACATCGGCTTTTCCTCCAATTTCAAATTTAAGCAGCATAAAACTGCTTTTTTTGTCGAGCAAAAGTTTAATATTTGCCGTACAATTGGTAAAATCAGGATCGCCTTTTTCAACAAAGAACTTGTCGTTCACCGTGTAATTAAACTCATGAACCCCCTGTTTTAACCCTACAAATGCTATCTCAAATGCCCGTTTTGCCGCCATATGTCTGGTTTAAAGGACGGCAAAGGTAAGGTAATATTTGCAATTTTATGGTTCAAAATTAGATTTTATAGGCTTGTAAGCTATTGATTATTTTTATGACTGATATGAAAGGGAAAAAATCGCTGTTTTTTACACTTGTACTTTTGCTGATAGCAGTGTTGATACATATTTATTCCGGCAACCCTCTACGTGTAGAAAATCAGTATTCCTCTACTTTTTACCCGGCAATTAGCCGTGGGTTACGATATATTTTTGGATGGCTGCCTTTTAGTGTTGGCGATATATTGTATGGGGCAGTTATTTTTTGGTTTGCCTGGAAGATTGCTGCAAGATTAAAAGCAGTGTTCAAAAGCAAACGCATCTATCCAAATAACAACTTCGGGAAAGATGTGGAGGTGGCTACAAGTGATGATGTAAAGAAACGATACCCAAAACTGACTGGAAGGTTGCTTAAAATTGCCAGGGTATTAGTAGTGATTTATATCTTATTTAATTTGCTTTGGGGTATAAATTATAACCGAACCGGCATTGCTGCACAAATTGGTTTACAGATGGAGAAATACAACCGGGAGGATTTAATATTGATTAACGGGCTGCTTGTTGAAAAAGTGAATGCAAGCAAGGCTGTTTTGATTAATCAGCAATTGAAGTATCCATCTAATAAGGAGCTGTTTGGTAAAGTGGTAGATGCTTATAAACAGGCAGAAAAAGTATATCCTTTTTTAAAATACAGCCCTGTTTCTTTAAAGCCTTCTGTTTGGAGTTGGTTTGGTAACTATATAGGTTTTACCGGTTATTACAATCCATTCACCGGCGAGGCACAGGTTAATACACATGTACCAAAGTTTTTGCAACCCTTTACCAGTTGCCACGAAGTGGCGCACCAACTTGGATATGCAAAAGAAATGGAAGCCAATTTTGTAGGTTATTTATCAGCTACAGCATCTGCCGATACTTTGTTGCATTACTCCACTTACCTCGACCTTTTTATGTACAGCAATCAAAATCTTTTTGAAACAGATTCATTGGCGGCTAAAACATTTAGAAAACAATTGAGCCCTGCAGTAATTGATGATATTAATGAGTGGCGATTGTTTAATTTAAATCACCGCAGTATTGCAGAACCAGTTTTCAGGTGGGTGTATGGCGCTTATTTAAAGCAAAACCAGCAGCCACAGGGCGTTTTAAGTTATGATGAAGTAACAGGCTTTATTATTGCCTATTATAAAAAGTTTGGGAAAATTTAATTGGCCTAAGGATTAGCAAAATACTGTTACTTTTTTACAAACAGAACAAGAGTATTGCTCTATTAAAATTTATTCTTCCACATCATACTTTCCACCGGTTTGCTGATTTGCCCGCTGTATTTTGCATTTTTCTTTTCATTATATTTTACAGCAATCTCCCCGTCAACCGGGAAATAAATCAATTGGCCTATGGGCATGCCGGCGTAAACCCTCACTGGTTGTTTTACTGAAATCTCCAATGTCCAATTGCCACAAAAACCAACATCTCCCTTGCCGGCAGTAGCATGTATATCTATGCCAAGCCGGCCGGTACTTGATTTGCCTTCTAAAAATGGTACATGGGCATGGGTTTCTGTGTACTCTAGGGTAACACCTAAATAAAATTCGTGGGGATATAAAACAATTCCTTCTTCAGGAATATCAAAATGTTCGATAGTATTATGAGCTTTAGCATCCAGTTCTTTATTAACATAACGAGCCAGGTGTTTTCCTAAATGAACATCATAGCTGTTACTTCCCAGGCATTCCCTGTCGTAGGGTTCTATCTTTATTGTACCTTTTCCAATTTCTTCTAAAATTCTTGTATCGCTTAAGATCATTTTTTATTTTTTTAAGAACCGGGTTGCTGTACTTTTGATTTCATCAATAATGGTTGGGTGTTTAAAAATGAATCACAATAATACATCATACCTTTAATGAACAATTTTTTATTGAACCGCAAATCTAAAACATCAACCGGCAATCTAAAATCTTAATTTGCTTTCATGCCATTGGTTTATCAACAAAATATTAACGCCACAACTAAAATTGGAGTTTGGAATATTACCGAAAATGAAGAATTTTTTTTAAAACAGGTGCCCTTAAAGAGAGAGATACATCATTGGCATAAACGGTTGCAGCACCTGGCGGGGCGGTTGCTGCTTAAAGAAATGTACCCTGGTTTCCCTTTAAGCCTTATTAAAATTGCCGATACTAAAAAGCCTTATTTAGAAGACGAACCTTATCATTTTTCTATTTCGCATTGCGGCAATTTTGCAGCCGTTGTAGTAAGCACATCGCACAGGGTAGGTGTAGATGTGGAGTTACTGAGCCAAAAAATAGAACGGCTACAACACAAGTTTATGAACGATGAAGAGCTGCCTGCACTTTATTTGCAATGTACTATGCCGGTTATGCAAAGCCTTACGTTGTACTGGAGTGTAAAAGAATCGGTATTTAAATGGTGGAGTATTGGCGAGGTTGATTTTAAAAAAGATATTGTAATAAAATCAATAAATGGAAATCCGCTGCAAGGAATTGTACATTGCCATTTTAAAAACAAGTACCTGCTTGAGGTGCATTATATTTTTATCAGCAACAATTACCTAACCTGGGTTTTAACTGCTTAGTTATAAAAAAGGCTAACCGGGTTCTTCCATATCACCGGTTCCTTCAAGTAACGGAATATTACCAATAGAAGCGCCGGCAATACCTTTCACAGAACCATACATTCCACTTGTACTTAGTAAAACTTTTTCCAGTTGTTTTTCTCTTTCCTTCCATATTTTCTCCATCTGCATACGTTCTTTGGTTATACTTTGTTTCATAGCCAAAAAACCTTCGGTGATGGCTTCTACCTGCCCACGAAACTCAATGCCTGTCAGGTAATCGTACAGCATCTGCATTTTATCGCCTTTACCTTCCTGGCTTTTTTGAATTTCATAAACTTTAATAATGCCGTTCCTTATTAAATAAGCTACACTGCTAACTTCTGCAAAACTGCAAACCCATATTCCGTCTTTTTCTCCAAAGCGGTCCATATCTTTTGGAAAAGCCTGTGTAACCAGTATGGCAGCATCGGCAGCCTTGGTGCGTTTGTCGTTTTTTAATTTATCAATCCAGGCATTGCTCCATGTTTTGGTACGCTTGCTTTCATAAATTAATTTACCACAAATGCTGCCGGCGCTATTGCGTATCACCTGTATGCAATCGGCGCCTTCAACTCCTTTTCCAACTTCTTCAATCAAATCAAACGGAAAATTTTCTTTTAAAATTTCTTCCAGCAATATTTCCTGGCTTTCGCCCTGCAGTTGCATGCTGCCCTGTTCGCTTTTTCGTTTAAGCTCTTCAATAAGTTTTTGCTGCTGCTCCATCTGCAATTTGTATTCCCTGGTTTTAAGGTCAAATAATTCCTGTTCTCTTTTAATCACCGAGTCTTCAATCTGCTTTCTTTTTTCCAGGAACCTTTTTTCAATCTCCACTTCCAGGTTTTTCTGTTTTTCTTCCAGGGTATTTTTATCCCGCAGTAGGTCAAGCTCTTTTTTTTGTAATGCCTGCAGTTGCATGCTTTTTTGCCGGGCATCTTCTTCTAAAGATTTTAACCGGGCAGCCGTTTCATCGCCAGCCTTTTTTATTGCTTCATTCACCAACAAGTTTTTCTGTTTTTCAAACTCTTCTTCTTTTTTCTTTTGCCAGTCCTGCATCTTTCCACGCAGTTCTTTTTCCACTTCGCTTTTCAGGCTTTCATTCAGTTCAAACTGATGCCCGCAGGAGGGGCATTTTATTTCTGTTCCCATCATTATTTTTTTACAATATAAAGATATGTTATAAAATAAGGTTGATACATTTTAATGTAGCATCCTGCAGGCTATTTATGTTGATGTGCTGTTTTAATGTATTCTGTTCTTTGTATAGGTTATAAAAAACATTCTTTTTTAATTCACCCATCCACACAAAGCCAACAAAATTTTATAGAAACATTATTTAATACAAATGGATGTTATTCTTTTTCAAAAATAAAAAGAGAAGCAATAAACTTCTCTTTTACAAGTGCGGCAAAGGAGATTCGAACTCCCACGCCCGTTAAGGCGCTACCACCTCAAGGTAGTGCGTCTACCAATTTCGCCATCGCCGCAATT
>JAHBTN010000028.1 GCA_019638575.1 Ferruginibacter sp.
TGTTTTTTTGCCGTGCCCGGGGTGGGTGTGATGATGTACTTCCATTGTTTCTTCAGTTGAAAGTTGAGGGTTGATGATTGAATGTTGTTCGGTTCCTGGAATAGGGCCTGGTGATGAACCAGTTTCAGTATTTGCTTGCTGTTCATCAGGCTGAGGTTCCTGTTTATTTTCTTTTTCTTCTTCGCTCACCTGTTTTTAAAATAATTGTATAAAAATGCAGCTATAAATCCCACAAGCATATAAATGATTAGTCTTATAATCCTGTGTTTTGTCATATTCCAATTACTTTAAGTGATATTCTTTCTTAATAAATGATAATAGCCGGGTTGCCATCTCTTTGTTTTGTAACACATATTTCAACAGGATATTTATAGAAAGCCTATAATCCAGTATTTGGTTATTAAACTTTACTATATCATTTTTATCATCTGTTAAAAGCAATACTTTTTTTAAGTTGCTTGTATCCATACCAGTATTAATATATTTTGCCAGGTTATTAAGTACAGGAATATTAAAAAGGGTATTTATTTTATCAAAAAGCCTGGGCATATATACTGAATTAACCAAATCCTGGTGGGCTAATCCACGCCGCACCCAGGTATCATACATCACAATGCTGTCGGCAACACCTGCATTCCGGATCAATCGCATACCACCGGCGTTTTTTAATTGCTGCATGGTGCGATCTGTATAGATATAATCGGGAAACCCGATGCTCATTGACAACTGTTTAAAGACAACTAATGGAGGGCTATCATTATTTGATGAATTTAATTCTTCTGACAGGGAGTCTAATCGGGCTATGAGAATTTCTAATTGTGGTGCCAATACTTTAGCCTGGGTTATATCTGTTCTAAGATCTTCCGTAAATGAATGTATATACTGTTTTTCCCGTTGATGCTCTATATAATGTTCTCTCATGTTCTCTGCTAAAAATCCGCAGAACACGGCAAGGAACAGCATGAAAAATTCAAACAGGTAATGTTTGAATTTTTTTCTTTCTGTATGTGGATGATGATGTACTTCCATATTGCTTTACCGAAAGTGGTACTCTTTTTTTATCAGTTCTATTAGATTTTCTGCCATTCCCCTTGCAACTTCCATGTTTTTGATATAGTTATTCAAGACTATTAAAATACTTTCTTGCCGGTTAGCATATTCTGCAAGTAATCTGGGATCGTCGTTGATAAGCTTTGCTCCAGGCAAAACTGTAAAACCGGATTGAAGAGGATCCTGCACATTTGAAAATTTTACATATTTATCATAAAACAATTGCACTCTCACATCTCCTGCTTTGCCTCTCAGTATTTCCAACCGATCGCTGATATAATCTGTTACTTTAATTATGCTCCAATAGTTCCTGATTGAATCAACTACCTGTTTATCTCTTATCAACCTCATCGTACCAGAATTTTTCAATTGTGAAGAAGTTCTATCTTCAAATTCAAGTCTTACAACACGACTGGCCTGCTGGTTCAGCAGGTATAATTTTTCAATACTGTCTTTGGGTAATGGATCGTTATTTAGGAGTGAAAGCAGTTTTTCAATTCGGTCGCTTATTCCCTGGCCAAACGAAATTTCATCATTTAAATTTAATTTATCTGACTGAAGATCCTCAACCAGCGAATGCATGTATTCTTTTTCCAACCGATGCTCTAAAAGATGTTCCCTGAAATTTTCGGCTAAAAATCCACAAAACACAGCAAGAAACAACATTAAAAATTCCCAAAAGTAATGGGTCCATTTTTTTCTGGGGGTGTGAGTGTGTGCATGTACTTCCATTTTTAATAATTTTTGAATTTAGAATTATGAGTTATGAATTGACTATGTAATGTTCTAAATTCTACATTCATAATTCATTATTGATTTCATTACAGATGATATTTACTTTGAAGATATTTTAATAGCTCTACTGCCGCAAGCTTCATCTTTTGCAATAAAGGTTTCATCCCCATCCGGCTACCATTCATTTCAACAGCATAAAATCCCAGTTGCCTTAATAATGCAGAATCATAAGATAACAACTCAAGTTCGCCCTGTAATCTTTTAACTGTACCATCGGTATTTATTTGTTTTTGATAGATGGAGTGATCCATTATATGAGAGGCTGCTTCTTTAAAAGCTGCATTTTCGGTATTGTATATACTTTCCATCATCCGCAATTCGGGAAAAAGTGAATAATATTTCATGATGCGGTCGGCTGTTTCCTGTTTACGAATAAGCCTGAACCCGCCTGAATTTTTTAACTGATCAAATGTGCGGCTATTATTGGCAAGCGGAGACTGGCGAATCCCCATTCTTGAAGTGTAATAGATTGTTGCTCCATATTTTTTTGCTGTATCGGGCGATATAAGAAGGGTACTCAAGGTATCAAAAAGCAGGGCCCCGTTTTCTATATCTTCAATATGATTTGTTATGATGAGTGTATCATCTTTTAAATCGGATGTTAGTGAAGAAATGTATTGCCGCTCCCGGTCTCTTTCAATTTTATGCTCCAACTGGTACTCGGCTAAAAAGCCACAGAATACGGCCAGAAACAACATAAAAAATTCAAACAGGTAATGTTTAAATCCTTTTCCTTTTGCATGTGGATGGTGATGTACTTCCATAATTTAATATTGTTACTATTAAGATTTGCATTTTATTCAAAATGATATTTATGTTTAAAATATTTTATCAATCCAACCTGTATTTCCAGTAGTTGCTTTAATTGTACCTGCTGTCCATTTGTTACTTTATCATATAAAAGCAGTTGGTTAAAGTAATTGTTCAATATAGTTTTATCGGTCGATAAAAGGATAGGCGCTGTTACATCTTCATAAATAAAAAGAATTCCTTGCCGTTGTTGTGGTTTAAGCATTTGAGCATTTGCTTTAAAATTTACAAGGGTATTGTAAATACTTCTTAGGTTATCCTGTGCGCCCTGGAAAGCTGTTTCCTGGAAATTTTCCAACTTATCAAATTCGCTTTGGTACCTTGTAATGCTGTCTGCATCTTCTTTTTCAAGCAGGCGAAAACCGCCTGAATTATAAAGTTGGTTTAAAGTGCGTTCTGTAATGCGGAAAGGAAAATTGGTAGTTGAATGCTGAAACAGCTTTATCATACAAGATGCTGATGATGGGTTTTGCAAAACCGAATCATAACATTCAGCAATATGGCTAAGCCCGTTTAATTTTATTTCATCTTTATTAATAACAGCAGTTATCCTGGCAGTATCAGTTTTTAAATCTTCATAAAATGAAAGGAGATATTCTTTTTGCACCCTGTGTTCAATAATGCTTTCACGGATATTCTCTGCTACAAATCCCATTGTAACCGCCAGGAATATCATAATAAATTCCAAAAAATACTCTTTAAAATTTTTCTTTTCTATATGTGGATGATGATGTACTTCCATATTACAGGTTCCAGTTTTCTTGTTAGTTAATAGTAGTTATTCAGTATCATTAATTAAAAAACCAGTTGTGCTGGTATTATCAAATAGTTGTTGTCTTTATATTTTCTTCTTTGGTCATATTTCAATTCCTCTTCCAAATTAATTTTTTCTATTACAACTTGTATGTAATTTTTAAAAAAATTACACTGCTTTTCTTTTATTATAAAGTTTAGTAACAAAATAAAACAGGCATGTGATGACCATGAATACGATGATTGACAGGATGACATTATTTTCCTGGCTGCTAAACAGCCAAAGTACCGATGCTGCACCAATAAAGGGTGTAAGCCATCCGCCGGGGGCCTGGAAACTTCTTTCTGTGGTATTCTTCTTTTGTATTCTCAATTTAACAGTTGCTAATACCACTGCCAAATAAACCGGCAACACGGCTGCCGTTGCCAGGTTGGCCAGTTTTTCAAATCCACCTGAAATTGCAAAAAGAAAAATAAGTGTAGCATACAAGACAATGGAAAGGTATGGCGTGGCAAATTTTGCATGCACCCTGCCCAGTAATTTAGGGAACAACCCTTCATTAGCAACAGCAAACAATGAACGGGGTGTGGCCATTACATCGGCACTTACAGATCCAAAACATGAGATAGCAGTTACAATTAAAATTATGGTTGCCCCCAATGGCCCTACAATTTTTTCGGCTACTGCAGCCAGCGGTGCCGTTTTAAACATTGCAATATCTGCACCCAGTATCCCTTGCGTAACTATTTGCAATAACAGGTACACTATCAACACTACCATGCCGCCCAACATTATACCCAATGGTACGGTACGTTTTGGGTTTTTAAATTCGCCGCTTACACCCAGGCATGTTTCAAAACCGGCAAAAGCAAAAAACAAAATGAGGGTAGTGCTGCCAAAAATTTTTAATGAAGGGGTATGATCCCAATGCAGGTTGTTAATATTTATCTTGCTTATTCCAAAAATGATGATAGCAAGAAGCGGTAATAATTTTATAATGGTTATCCCTTTTATAAATCCTATTCCCTGTTTAGCCCCCAGCACATTTAACCATGCTATTGCACCAAGCAATACAAGAAAGAAAATACCTCTTACAAAATGGTTGCCAAATACAGGGAATAAGCCCGCCAGGGAATCTGCCACTACATTTAAAAGTGCGGCGCTGCCTAAAACACTCCATCCAAAAAAATATAGCCAGTTGATAATATAACCAGGTAAACTACCAAAAGCAGCATCCACATAAGCATAGGAGCCACCACTGCTTGTAACACGGCTACCTATTTCGGCATAGCATAATAGCAATGCCGCCAGCATAATGCCACAAGCAATATAACTGAAGATGGAAAATGCGCCCAGTTGTGTACCAACTATGCCTGGTAGTGCAAATATACCTGCACCAATAACGCCATTGATTATTGACAGTGCAAGGCCCTGCACACCAATCACCCTTTTTAAACCTTCCTCAGTTTTTTCATTAGCCATATTAATTGTTTTGATTACTATTTTTTTTTCAATTAGAACATGCGGTTAATTCCTTCAATAACCCGGTATGGTTTTTTGAAAAAATCATTCACTACATTATTGAACATATCGGCATACACAACAGGGGTGGAGTGCCCGCTGTTTGGCAATATCCATAAATATGATTTAGAGATAGATGCAGCAATTAATAATGTATGCTCTGTACGAATTACGTCATGATCGCCACCGATTACTAATGTGGGGCATTGAATGGTTTGCAATTGTTTGGTTGAAATATGCGGTTCGTACGATAGTAAATGAAATAGTTTACGGTAAGTTTTTACTTGGGGTGATAAGGGTAATTTATTAATTGAGTCGCCCAGCGATTTTGCCCATACATAAATTTATGGGTCTACTGCAGTAGTATCAGGCGAAAGGTTGGCGCCTGTTACAGCCAGCTTTTTCACTTTGTTGGGATGACGTATAGCAAGCAATAATCCATTGATGCCGCCATCGCTCCAGCCAATTACAAAACAGGAATCTATATGCAATGCTTCAAGCAGCCCATTCAAATCATCGGCCATCATTTCGTAACTTAATGAGTCGCCTGTGTCAACCGATTTCCCCTGTGCCCGGCTATCAGCTAAAATAACTTTATAGTGTTTTTCAAAAAAAGGAATTTGATTACTGAAATCGTTTATAGAGCCGCCGTTGCCATGTATAATGAGCAGGGGCTGGCCTTCGCCATAAATTTCATAATACATATTAAATCCACGCTGGTTTAAGAATTTTCCTGTTTGTTTGTTATTACCATACTCCACTTTGTCTTGTGCAAATGCCAGCAATACCAAAACGGATGCAGCGGTTGATAAGATGAATTTCTTAAAATATTTCATGATTGTATTTTTTAAAATGATTAATGGTTTTCATTTGCTTTTAAAACTCTTAAAATATTTCCTCCCAAAATTTTAGTTATATCATCTTTACTATATCCTCTTTTACGCAGCTCTTTTGTAATAAGCGGATAATCGGTTACATCATCTAATTGCAAGGGTGTAACATTTATACCATCAAAGTCGGAGCCAAGGCCTACATAATCTACGCCCACTAATTTGATGATGTATTCAATGTGGGCAATTAATTTTGATAGCGGCGGCCTGAAATTTTTTGCTTCTGCCGCATATTTTTGATACAGGTAATCCAGTGCATAAAAATCGCCCAGGCCTGCTTTTATCAGCGAATCATTTTCTGCCTTATGTTCATTTATAAAAATCATTTCTTTCCTGTCGAAACTGCTGTCGATAAACCCGGGGTTAAAATTTATTTGTATTACACCGCCGTTTTTGGCAATGGCTTCTATCTGATCATCTTTTAAATTTCGGCGGTGCGGCGTGAGTTTGTACACCGAACTATGAGAAGCGATAATTGGTTTTGTTGTAAGGTGAATAATATCCCAAAAAGTTTGTTCGCCTACATGGCTTACGTCAATCATCATGCCCAGTTGATTCATTTTTTGCACCACTTGTTTTCCAAATGCAGTTAATCCTTTCCTGCCATCAGCATTTAATCCTTTTCCTATAACCGGGTTGGGGTTGGTTTCATCTGCAGCGCTGGTGGCCCAGTTGGGCGAAATATTATGTGTTAATGTTAGATACCTTGCACCCCTGTTGTACAGTGCTTCCAGTTTGGTTAAATCGTTTTCAATCATGTGGCCTCCTTCTACACCAAACAGGGCGGCAATTTTATGCTGTTTTACTGCTTCAATAATCTCGGCATAATTTTTCACTTTTACAATCTTACCGGGGTTGCGTTTAACTACTGCATCAAGCGTATCCATCTCCCTGTTGGCAAAAGCAAAAGGCTCTTTTGTATCTCCATCACAATACACAGAAAATAGCTGTACATCCAATCCTCCTTTTTTCCATCGTGCAAGATCGCTATGGGTTTTGCCTGTTAGGTTTTGGTCAAAAACAATACCCCTGTCAACAGCTTTCATCAAAATATCATTATGTGTGTCTACAACAATTGCCTTGCGATGGATTTTTTTATAAGATTGTGCCTGTACCTGGCAGGTAAAAACTAAAGCTGTGATTATAATTTGTAGTTTCATTTTTTGTGCTGTATAATTTTTAGAATTAATTAACTTCATTATTGTAAAAGCCTTCGGCATTCTCACCCACATTTACATTTTTTAATTATTTACAGTTGCCCGGTAACAGGCATTAAAAAACAGTATTGATGAGTAAGACAATGTTTACTTGCTGTTTTTAAAATTTTAAAAGACTAATACATTAACATAGCAAACAAAGCATGTATATTATGTTTTATTCTTTTAATAGTTTTTGAATAAGGGAATCTTCAACCGGTGTTTTTATTTTAATTACCGTGTCAAGCAATTCGTTTGGGACTGTGGTTGATAAGATATACTGCTGCACTTTCCAGTGGCCGCCCTGCTTTACTAATACGCCGGAACCACGGCATATTTTCATTTGTGTGTTCAGCAGTTCATCAAACCATGCAAGGTTGCCGGTAGCATCAAAATATATATGTCTTTCAAGTGCAGTAAAATTCCAGGCCCTGCCTTTATCAAAAATAGGTTTAGCCCATTCCATAAATGATTTTTTATCCCAGCGCTCTGTGGCATCGGTGCCGGTAAAAATGGCATCGTTGGTATAAAAATTAAAATAGGTATTAAAATCTGCTTTGGCTGCCGCCCGGTTAAAGGAATCAAGCATGAAATTTATTTGTTTACTTTCTAAAGCGCTGTCAATTTGAGTATTTAGTTCTTTGTTTTGGTTTGATGTGCAGGAAGCAAAGCAGGTAAGTGTAACACCCAGTACAACAAATTTTGATATTGTTGTGAATAACAATAAAGATTTCATAATGTATTCAGTATTTTGTTTAATTAACAACAGTTACAGGCGAAAATGATTTTCACCCATGCATGTTTTGGTTATAAAATAATATGTTATAGGGAAGGATTATAAACATACTTATAAAAACCCGTTTAAAAAATACCCAATGGCCTAAACGGGGATAAAAATTATTTGAATGTGGGGAACTATTTACCGGCAGGTAACTCAATAATTTTGTGAAAGTTATGTAAGGGTAGGGGAATAAGCAGGCTGTACAGAAGGAAATAAATTTAGTTTGCCGGACTATTTTATACACGGTATTTCTTTTACCGGCGATTATTAAATTGTTTCCTGTTCAATTTTAATGGGTTATAGGCTACCTCATCCTTTTGTATTATTTGGTTGTAGAATAACCAAAGTACCTTAATAAAATAACAGGCTAAAAAAATTCATCCTTAAAAATCACTTGAAATTAACTGTTGTTAATTCAGGCTTAATGTTTAACAGCAGGTGTATTTATTTATTGGCATTAATCAAACTATCCAGGTATGCTATTTTATTGGGTAGCCTGTGTTTGAGGCAATAGTTTGTATAATAACGGTGGCTTTGCAGAAAATCTATCTCTGTTTTGTTCCAGCTTTCTTTAGTTAACCGGGGGTTTAAAATTTTAAGCTCCCTGAATAAGTTATTGGCAAGTGTAGCGGCCATATTGGTTCCAAGATAGGCCAGGTCGGCATCAACAATTATTTCTTCTAATTTATTTTGAGGATTGTTTGGAATTTTTGTGGCCATTATCATCCCACATATTAAATCAATTTCGGTATCCCGGTAACCATATCCCGGTAAATATTTACGACTAAGTTTACAGCTTTCTTCTTCGTGGCCTTTATAAATATTTATATAACCGGTATCATGCCATAAAGCAGCGGTTTTTAAAAGCATAATCTCCCGGTGGGTACAACTTTCGGCCCTGCCAATTACCTGCACATTGTTCATTACATACAGGGTATGTTCTACATTGTGATAGTAATATGTTTCGGGGATCTTGTTTTTTAATAACTGGATAACAAAATCAACCATTTCCTTTTTAATGTGCATGAGCCTTAGCTTTTAAAATACCGCCGGTAGCTTCTTTTATGCTTTGCACATAAATAAAGGCCTTGGGGTCTATCAGGGTTAACGCATCCTGTATCTGTTTTATTTCGAGCCGGGTTACAATGGTAACAATGATATCACTTTCTGTACGCACATCAAAACTGCCGGGTAAGTAACCACGTTCGCCCTTGTAAACGGTAATGCCTTTGCCCAGTTCGTTCACCAAAAAATTTTTTATTTCATCTGGTTTTGATGAGATGATATTCATAGCCGTGTATTGTTCTATACCATCAACCACATAATCGGTGGCTTTGGTTGCAGTAAAATAAGTGATGATGGAATACATGGCTGTTTCGATGCCGAATTGCGAAGCAGCAATACCAAAGATGATACAGTTAATAAGCATGATGATTTCGCTGTTGGAGAAACCTGTTTTGCGCCGGGTGAAAACAGCAATCACTTCGGCGCCATCTATTACGCCACCGCCTCTTATTACAAGCCCTACGCCGGCGCCCATGAAGATGCCTCCAAAAATAGCTATAAGCAAAGGTTGCTTTGTAATGGGGTTGATATCAATAAAAAGCAGTCCGGCAGAAAGTATAAGTACAGCAATAGATGTTTGCACTGCAAAGGTTTTACCAATATTCTTGTAGCCAAGGTACACAAAGAAAAGGTTGAGGGTAATTACCAGTATACTTATGTTGATGTGAAAAATTTCGTGTACCAGGATGGAGATACCGGTAACACCACCATCTAAAAATTTATTGGGTATCATAAACCCTTTCATAGCCAATACTGCCAACCCCGACCCGATGATAATGTGCAGCAAGTTTTTTATACTCCATACTTGTTTCCATTCAACCTTATCGGTCTTTATTTTTTTGGCCATCTGTTTAAGATATTTCAGGTATGTAATTTAAGATACTATTTTCATTTTCCGTTTCCTGGATTTTGAAAATCGGTTTTTACGGCAAATAAAATAGTAATCCATCAAACCCAAAGGCGAAAATTATTTAATCCTGTTGTACTTTTTCAAAACATCTGTCACCAGTTTGTGTGGCAGGGCAAAAGCCTTGTTGCCATTGATGCCTTCCATGGTTTCTGCGGCTACCATCGCATTAATGATCGCTTCTTCCACCGCCTGTACGGTAGCATCAAACAAGGGGTTTATCCAGTCGTTGGCCAGTTCATCAATTTTTGTAAAACCTTCCCGTTTAAAAGCCGTAGGGTTGGCTGTAGAGAATGCAATAAATATATCGCCCGATCCATTCTCTCCCCGGCCACCAACAATACCAACACCCAATGGAACCCTTGCTGCAATCCTTTTTAATTGATGTGGTAATAACGGTGCATCGGTTGCTACCACCACAATGATGCTTCCATCGCCCGGCTGATAAGATGGCGGCGCTTTAAAAATATAATTCAATGTGTCTTTTAATTCTTTGCCAACAGGCACACCCGCAATGGTTAAATTTCTTTTACCGCCAAAATTAGATTGTACCAGCACGCCAACAGTGTACACGCTGTCTTTTAATTTCACCACTCTTGATGCTGTGCCGGTGCCGCCTTTAAATCCCAGGCACATCATACCTGTACCGCCGCCAACATTGCCTTCTTTTATAAAACCTGTTTTAGCGCTATCCAAAGCTTCAAAAGCATTTTCTTCTTTTACATGAAACCCATAAATATCGTTTAAGAAACCGTCATAGGTTTCTGCCACCACCGGGTAAGTATACCAGAAATCTTCCTTATACCAACCTGTTTTTACATACCATTTCAATACGGCATCCCTTACCACACCCACACTGTTGGTATTGGTAATCATAATAGGGCCTTCCAGGAATCCAGATTCCGTAACCCAGGTGGTACCGGTCATTTCGCCATTGCCATTTAGCGTGTACCAGTTGGCATAAACAGGATTGTTATGATGCCCCCTTGGTAATATGGCTGTAACACCGGTACGTACCGGCCCTTGGCCACGAATATTTTTTCCGTTACCCGAAATGATAGTGCTGTAACCCACTTCAACGCCATGTACATCGGTAATGGCATTGTATTTTCCGGGAGTGCCGTTAAAAGGGATACCTATGTCTCTTGCCCTTGGCTTTTGTGCTGATGAAGTTGTCCACAGGAAAAAAACAAAAAGGATGCTGAGGAAATATTTCATACTATGCAGGTTAAAGTGTTAATGATATTGCAGTATGCCTTATATTATCCTTTAAAGAAACAAATTTAAAAGTATAGTTCAAAGTAAATTTACAATGGCGTTAAATACCTGCAGGGTACAGGTATGTTTTAATTAATCAGCAGTAATAAGTTTGTTTATTATTTTGGCCGGTATTCTAATACCAATACGGCATTTTCTTTTAAGCTGGCACTGGCAAACAGTTCGTATCTTTTATTACCGGCAGTAATTACTACCAGGGCTGTGTTGGGGGGTATGCTGCCAAGATTTTCTGCAAATAGAATTATTTCATGCCGGGTTTCATTTTCATCCAGTGTTAAATCTATATCTATTGCTTTTTCTGTTAATGGTTGATGGCTTAATAAAAGTTTACCATTATAAAAGATACTTACAGTGTCATCATCTACAATAGCATTGTCATATACTTTAAGGTTAATAAACTTTGTATCTACCACTATATGGCTTTGTTCAGAATTTTTTCTTTTGTCCAGTTCGTTGGGTAGTTTAGTATTTTCTTCCGCAGGTTCAATTATTTTTTCTGTTACAGGTGTATCTTTTGATGGTGGTTGTATGGTAGCGATGGTATCTTTAGGTTTTTCAGGAATATTTTCTTTTGCCAATGTATCTACCGGCTTTTTAGGAACCTTTACTTTGGCCACTGTATCCTTAGGTTTTTCAGGAACTTTTACTTTAGCCACCGTATCAACAGGTTTTTTGGGAGTTATTTTTTGGGGTTTATCTTTTTTTAATTTTTCATTCATGCAATCTCTCATGTGAGGTAAAACCAGCGCCGGCTTATTAGATACCTTTCTAAGGTAAATACGTGATTGTACTGTTTCGCCGGCCATTAATGCAGTCATAATTTCTAACCGGGTTGGATTGTAATATATTACAGGCTGGTTGTTTACATATTTAAACCTAAGGTCTAAATGCATCAGTATATGGTTGCCACTGTTGGCAATAAAAGATGTGCCATTTAAAATAAATTTTTGATTTTTTTTATCGAAAGTGGCTTCAAAAAAGGCTTTGCAAAAATCGTTTTGGTCGTAGTTGATATGGTCCCAGGTGTAGCCGCAAATATTATTGCCGTTTTGTATGATGTTGACCTGTAAAAACTGGTAGGTTCCCATATCGCCTTCCCAGGTACCTGTTAGGTCCTGTGCAGTTAAGTTCATACTTTGTATGAACAATAAAAACAGAATCACATATCGTCGTACCGGTATCATGCCAAAATAAATTTAGGCCAAATATTATACACTAAATGTTATAATTTTTTGAAAATAGATATAGTACTCTACAAAGTTTTGTGAAATTTTAGAGGGTTTTTAAATACTAAATTACAGTGGCTTTTTTCCAGGTACTACAAAATAATTAGGTATGTATTTATGTTTTACTTATACATTTGTAGTTACATTTTAAAAAGATTAATTTGAAATATGCGGCCGGTAATTAATTCAATGTTATATGCCCAGTTTTAAATTGATATCTGTTAAATGTTTAAAAATTTTGTGCGTTGAAACATGTTAACAAGGTTACCGCAGCCGGTCTTTTAGTTGCTTTAGGTATAATTTATGGTGATATAGGAACTTCTCCGCTTTATGTTTTTAATTCAATTATTAAAGACAGGATGCTTGATGAAAACCTCATCTTAGGTACACTTTCACTTATCATTTGGACATTAACCTTACTTACCACCATTAAATACGTGGTGATGGTTTTACGTGCCGATAACCGTGGTGAAGGTGGAATTTTTGCTTTGTTTGCACTTGTTAGGAGGAGAAAAAAATGGCTGGTGATTCCGGCAATGATTGGTGGCGCAGCATTATTATCAGATGGAATTATTACACCACCAATTTCCATTACATCGGCTATTGAAGGTTTAAAGGAATTGCCCCGTTTTCATGAGATGGACCAAAACACTATAGTGTATTTAGTACTTGGTATCCTGGTAGTTTTTTTTGTTGCACAACAATTTGGCACCAGCAGTATTGGTAAAATGTTTGGCCCGTTTATGTCAATATGGTTTACCATGCTTGCGGTGATTGGGTTGGTTCACATAAGTGATGATTTCAGCATTTTTCGGGCATTGAATCCTTATTATGCCATTCATTTTTTATTTACTTACCCCGAAGGTTTTTGGTTACTGGGCGCCGTTTTTCTATGTACTACCGGTGCAGAAGCACTTTACAGCGATTTGGGCCATTGCGGCAGGGGCAATATCCGCATATCATGGATATTTGTTAAAACCTGTTTACTAATAAATTATTTCGGACAAGGCGCCAGTTTATTAAAACATCACAACGGTAAATTATTAAGCGATGCTGTTATAAAAGCCGAAGGTATTAATGCTTTTTACGACCTGCTGCCACAATGGTTTATTGTGCCAGGCGTTATTATTGCAACCAGTGCAGCCATCATTGCCAGCCAGGCAATGGTTACAGGATCGTTCACATTAATTAACGAAGCCATTCGCTTAAATCTTTGGCCCAAACTAAAAATTAATTATCCTACCGAAGCAAAGGGACAGATTTTTATACCTGCCATTAATACACTTTTATTTGTGGGCTGCGTAGGCGTGGTATTATATTTTCGTGAGTCTTCAAAAATGGAAGCGGCTTATGGTTTAGCCATTATCACAACAATGATCATGACTTCCATCCTGTTTGCCAATTACCTTGTATTACACAGGATAAAACCTGGATTTATTTATGTGTTTCTTTTAATTTATGGAATCATTGAGTGGTCATTTTTGTTTGCCTTACTGGATAAATTTGTACATGGCGGTTATATCACGCTGATGATAGGATTTATCATGTTTTCTATCATGTATGTATGGTACCGCAGCCGTAAAATTAAAAATCGCTATATCGAGTTTGTTCGATTAGAAGAATATGTACCCAAGTTGGAAGAACTGAGCAATGATTCATCGGTACCCAAATATGCTACACACCTGGTGTATCTTACAAGCGCCAACAATCCCAAAGAGATTGAGCATAAAATTATATACAGCATTTTAAGCGGCAGGCCCAAGCGTGCCGATATATTTTGGTTTATACATGTTGATACCATTGATGCGCCATACACTTGCGAATATTCGGTAGAACATATCATCCCCAATGATATTATACGGGTTGAGTTCAGGCTCGGTTTCCGTATGCAGCCACGTATCAACCTCATGTTTAAAAAAGTGGTGGAAGACCTTGTGGCAAACCGTGAAGTGAATGTTACAAGCCGTTACGAAAGTCAGCAACGAAATAAAATGGCAGGCGATTTTAAATTTATTGTGCTCGAAAAATTCCTGAGCCAGGATAACGAACTGCCGTTTTTTGAACGTATTATCATGCGTGCCTATTTCTGGCTAAAAGAAATTTCGCTCAACGAAGAAAAAGGTTTTGGGCTTGAGCAAAGCACGGTATTTGTTGAAAAATTTCCATTAATCATTTCGCCGGTTAGTAATTTAAAACTGCAAAGGATTTATCCTAACGAAGATAATTAGTTGCAGTTTTTTGGTATCTAAAAATAAACCCTCTATTATTATTTAAAAATGAACTCGATAACTGCCGCAGAACTGAAACAGAAAATTGATAATGCCGAAGATTTTCAACTGATAGATGTAAGGGAGGCATTTGAACACGAGGAGTTCAACATTGGCGGACTGCAAATTCCCCTGCACGAAATATTACGGCAGGCGCAACAGGTAAGCACCGATAAACCTGTAATTATCTATTGTCGCAAGGGCATACGCAGCCAGGTGGCCATACAACGGCTGCAGGAAAAATTTCCTTTTACAAACCTGTATAACCTTATTGGCGGCACCGAAGCATGGAAAAAACAATTTGAAGTGTAAGGTTTTGCTGCCATTGGTTTGATGTTAAATACAGAATTATTAATTTAACAGGGCATAATATTTTTCAAACCACGAAAAACAAACCTGCTTTCTGCTTTACATCATTCTATATATCATCATCGGTATTGCAGCACTCTCCATCATTGCCTATTTTATACAGGAGCGGTTTATTTTTAAACCAGAAAAATTAAAGCAGGATTTTATTTACAAGTATGATGCACCCTTTGAAGAACTTTTTTTTGATGTGGAACCCGGTGTTCGTATCAATGGACTTCACTTTACGGTAGCCAAACCCCTGGGCCTTGTACTGTATTTTCATGGCAACACACGCAGTATCAAAGGCTGGGCTAAATATGCCAAAGATTTTTACAGGTATGATTATGATGTGGTGTTGGTTGATTACCGTGGCTTTGGTAAAAGCACCGGCAAGCGTAGCGAAAAAGATATGCTTAGTGATATGCAGTTTGTGTATGAAACATTAGCAGCAAAGTATAATCAAAACCATATCATAGTTTATGGCCGCAGTATGGGTAGTGGTTTTGCCGCTAAAATTGCGAGCGATAATAAACCCCGTTACCTCATTTTAGATGCACCATATTTTAATTTTAAAAAAGCTGTGGAAAGATTTTTGCCCATACTGCCCGTAAAATTTGTGTTGCGTTACCATATGCGTACCGACAAATGGATTACCAAAGTAAATTGCCATACATATATATTACATGGCACCAAAGACTGGTTGCTGCCCATTAGCAACAGCGAAAAACTACAGGCGCTTAATCCACGTAAGATTACACTCATACGAATAACCGGCGGTGGACACAATAACCTGCCTACCTTTCCGGAATACCATAATTTTTTAAGAGATATCTTGCGATTTTAATGTATAATGTATAATTGATAATGTATAATTGATAATGTATAATTTCTTGTGCAGGTAGAAGTCAAAAGTCAAAAATCAAATTTTCCATTTACTATTTACTATTCACCATTCAAAATTTAGCATTCATCATTCAACATTCATAATTCATAATTCATCATTCATAATTAACAATTACCTTCGCCGTCCATGAAACGAAAAAAGATTTTCCGTTGGCTTAAAATCATCATCATCCTCTATTGCAGCATTGGCATTGTATTGTATTACCTGCAGGAGAAATTCCTTTTTCATCCCGAAAAATTATCTGCTGCGTATGTGTATCATTTTTCGCAAATTGATTCCGGTAAGATTCATTTTGAAGAGATGAATATCCCTTTTAATAATACCGATACGGTAAACATGATAAAATTTTCCCCGGCCGATAGTATAAGAAAAGGTGTTGTGGTCTATTATCATGGCAATAAGGAAAACATTGAACGCTATGCAAAATTCGCTGCCAATTTTACAAAGCACGGCTACGAAGTTTGGATGGAAGATTATCCCGGCTTTGGAAAATCAACCGGTAAAAGAACCGAAGACATTTTGTACAAAGAAGCCTTGCAGGTGCAAAAAATGGCAGCATCCAAATACGGTAAAGACAGCATCATCATTTACGGAAAATCGTTAGGCACGGGCATTGCAGCTTATGTTGCATCTCAGTCTGATAACAAGATGCTGGTATTAGAAACACCATATTACAGTATCCCTTCGCTGTTCAGTTGCTATGCGCCCATTTATCCTACTTCATTAATGTCAACTTATAAAATACCGGTTTATAAATACCTTTCAGATGTAAATTATCCCATAGTGATTTTTCATGGCAGCAATGATGGCGTAATACCATACCGGAATGCAGCCCGGTTAAAAACGGTTTTAAAACCAACCGATGCATTTATCAGCATCAAAGATGGCACCCATCATAACCTTAATGATTTTGATTTGATGAAACTAAAACTCGACAGTTTGTTAAACCTCCAATAACCTTGTGTTATTTTTTGTGATGGTTAAACGGTATTCAATTCCAATTTTTAAAGCCAGGTTTTCTTTTTGGTGGCTAACCGGGAAATTATAACAAACAGGGTAACCATATTGCCCAACAATATCATTTATTACGGCATATACTTTTTTGCCAAATGGCCGCTCGGTATCTTCCATATCAGTAAAACCTCCCACAATTAACCCGGCAAGATGCTGAAGTTTGCCACTGCGTTTTAATTGGTAAAGCATGCGGTCAACATTGTAAATCTGTTCGCCAATATCTTCAATAAAAAGTATTTTACCTTTTGTATTGATATCGTCGGGTGTGCCTGTAAGATGTGCCAGCAGCGAAAGATTACCACCAGCCAGTTGAGCTGTTACTGTTCCGTTTTTATTAAAAGAATGTGGCCGGCATGTATAGTTTGCTTTTTTGCCGGTGATAGCATCGTAAAATGATTGTATGTATTTGTTTTGTTTTAAAGATGCATTTTGTAAATCATTAAATGCCGATGCCATAGGCGCATGTAGCGATGCTGTTTTCACTATCTTAAAAAGATGAGCATGCAATACGGTGATATCGCTGAAGCCGATAATCCATTTGGGATTTTTTTTAAATTTTGTAAAATCAAGGTCGTCGATGATTCTGCCCACACCATAACCGCCACGGCCGCAGAGTATGGCATTTATATTTTCATCATCAAGCATGGCTTGTAATTCATCACGCCTTTGTTCATCGGTACCGCTAAAATAGTTTTTAGATTTGCTGCCCAGGGTTTTGCCCACCATTACATCAAAACCCCAACTTTGTAATGTACTGATGCAGGTTTGTGCTTTTTCTGCAACCATATAGCCGGCAGGACAGGTGATGCCAATGCAATCGCCTTTTTTTAAATAAGGGGGAATTTTTATCATCTTTCTTCAGTTAATCTGCATTCGTTTAAATGAACACCCAATGTATGCATAACACCGCATTTTAATGCAAAATTATTTTTCTGGTGCCCCACCGGGAAATCAAAACAAACAGGGTAATCATATTCGCTCACTTTTTCCAATACAATCTCTTCAATTGTTTTGCCAAAAGCTTCGCCTGCATCATCGGTTTTAATTTTAAAACCACCAATGATGAGGCCATTAAGTTTATCCAGTTTGCCGCTTCGTTTCAGGTTCCAAAACATGCGGTCGATGCTGTACAGGTATTCGCCGGTATCTTCTACAAACAAAATCTTGCCATCGGTATGTATGTCGGATTTGCTGCCGGCTAGGGTTTCCAGCGTTTTTAAATTGCCGCCAACCAGTTCGCCGGTGGCCAGGCCCGTTTTATTTTTTTCGTTTGGTGTAAAAAGATATTTCATCTTTTCGCCTTTAAGGCAACGGTTGATAGATTCGATGGTTTCTTTTTGCATAGGTTCTGCCTTGCTCCAGTCTTCGGGAAAACTATTGCACATTTTTGAATGGATAGTAGCCACCCGGTAATTTTCATTAATGTGCGAATGAAAAACCGTGGCATCGCTAAAACCGATTATCCATTTGGGGTTACGTTTAAATTTTTTAAAGTCAACCCTGTCAATGATTCTAACAGCGCCATAACCGCCCCTTGCAAATAAAATGGCTTTTATGTTTTTATCATCAAGCATCTGCTGCAAATCAGCCAAGCGTTCATCATCGGTGCCGCCATAGGTAAAATCTTTTTTACCAACGGTGCTGCCCACCCGGCTTGTAAAACCCCATTCTTTAATTTTTGATAATGCAGGTACTATCTCGGCTTGCGTGATATGCCCTGCAGGGCAACAGATACCAATGGTATCGCCGGTTTTTAAATAAGCCGGTATAGCCGCTGCAACCTGTGGACTTATATTGGTTTTACCTTTAGCTACAGCGTTTAATGTGGCTGCAATAGGAATAATGGATGAAATAAAATGTTTCCGTTTCATACCTTAAAGTTATTTAATTGACCAATGCAACGAAAGGATATATTTAATGATTGTTTAAGAAATAAATTTTTTCTATTTTGTTGATGCTTGCTTTCCGTACATCGCAGGAACCCTGTATGAAATATGATTACAAAACTATCTAAACCCGAAAATTATGACTGCTGAAACTTATTTAGCCGATTTACATAAAGTTGGAATGAAGGATATTGACCAGGTGGGAGGCAAAAATGCTTCGCTGGGCGAAATGCTTCAAAACCTTTCCGGGCTTGGTATTAAGATACCGGGAGGCTTTGTGGTAACGGTTGCCGCTTACCGTGAGTTTATTAAATATAACAAACTGGATGACCAGATTAGGAAAATCATCAATGGTATTAAACTGGATGATATAGAATCGTTGCGCCGTGGCGGTTTGCAGGCCCGCCAACTTTTAAAGAATGCAAAATTTCCCCGAAACCTCAGCGATGCCATCATAGAAAGGTATTATGAGCTAAGCCAGGAGTACGACCAGGAAATAACGGATGTGGCTGTACGTTCATCGGCCACGGCCGAAGATTTACCCGATGCATCTTTTGCAGGGCAGCAGGAAACATACCTCAACGTTCGTGGCCCGGCGCCATTGATGAATGCTGTGCGTAACTGCTTTGCTTCCATCTTTACCGATCGTGCTATCAGTTACCGGCAAAGTTTTGGTTACGATCATTTCAGCATTGGCCTGTCGGTGTGCATACAAAAAATGGTGCGTAGCGATTTGGGTGCATCAGGCGTTGCTTTTTCTTTAGATACGGAGAGCGGTTTTAAAGATGTGGTTGTTGTTAACGCATCTTTTGGGTTGGGTGAGATGATTGTGCAAGGCGCCGTATCTCCGGATGAATACCTGGTGTTTAAACCAACACTTGCAAAAGGTTTTAGCAGCATCATCGAAAAAAAATTAGGTAACAAGGATAAGATGATGGTGTATGGCGATAACCCCGATGAAAGGGTTAAAATAATAAATGTAGAGAAACCATTGCAACAACGTTATTGCTTAAGCGATGAAAGAATATTGCAATTGGCCACATGGGTATCAACCATTGAAACGTATTACAGTAAATTAAAAGGGCATTGGTGCCCCATGGATGTGGAGTGGGCGGTAGATGGTTTATCTAAAGAACTCTTTATTGTGCAGGCAAGGCCCGAAACCATTCATTCGCAAAAGAACTTTGATAAAATAACCGGTTATGTGATGGATGCCAATGCACCAAAGAAGGCGCTGGTAAAGGGTATTGCCGTTGGCGATAAGATAGGCGCCGGCAAAGTATCCATTTTATTTTCGCTTGATAAAAGGGTAACCGAAGGCCACGAATTTAAAGAAGGCGATATACTGGTAACAGATATGACTGACCCTGATTGGGAGCCGGTGATGAAGAAAGCTTCGGCCATCATCACCAATAAAGGCGGAAGAACATGCCATGCGGCTATTGTTGCAAGAGAATTAGGTGTGCCTGCTATTGTTGGTTGTGTACATGCTACCGAATTGTTAAGTACCGGGCAGTTTGTTACTGCATCCTGCGCCGAAGGCGGCGAAGGCGTGGTATATGAAGGGCAGATACCTTTTGAAAAAGTAGAGACCGACCTGTCGCACCTGCCTAAAGTGCAAACACCCATTATGCTCAATGTGGCTTCGCCTGATATGGCATTTAAGTTTTCTCATTTACCAAATGCAGGCGTGGGCCTGGCAAGAGAAGAGTTTATCATCAATAATTTTATACAGGCGCACCCGTTGGCGTTGATGCAACACCGGCAACTTGGCGATGCAGAACTATCGCAGGCTATAAACAAGATGACCCGTGGTTTTGAAAATGAAGAAGATTTCTTTATACAAAAATTAAGTTTTGGCGTGGCAAAAATTGCAGCTGCATTTTATCCTAATAAAGTGATAGTACGTTTCAGCGATTTTAAAAGCAACGAATACTTTAACCTGTTGGGTGGAAAATATTTTGAACCGCATGAAGAAAACCCGATGATTGGATGGCGTGGTGCAAGCAGGTATTATTCGGATAAATATAAAGCAGCTTTTGGGTTGGAGTGTATGGCCATAAAAAAAGTAAGGGAAGAGATGGGATTGGAAAATGTAGTGGTGATGATACCTTTTTGCCGCACGGTGGAAGAACTGCATAAAGTGCATGATGTGATGAAGGAATATGGATTGGAAAGAGGCAAGGCAGGGCTTGAGTTATATTTAATGGCTGAGATACCATCCAACATTATACTGGCAGAAGAATTTGCAAAACATATTGATGGGTTTTCGATAGGCTCAAACGACCTAACGCAGTTAACACTTGGGCTCGACAGGGATTCATCCCTTGTTGCACATTTGTACGACGAAAGAAACCCGGCTGTAAAAAGCATGCTACGCTCACTCATTGATACTGCAAAAAAATTAAAAGTTAAAGTAGGTATCTGTGGCCAGGGGCCATCTGATTTTCCCGACTTTGCACAGTTTCTTGTTGAACTTGGTATCGACAGTATTTCGGTAACACCCGATTCGGTTGTAAAAACCGTTAAGGCCATTGCAGAAGTGGAGAAGAAAATTGGTAAATAGTTTTTTAAAGAATCATCTTTGCTTCTTTTCAACTTTGCGCCTTTGCGTGAAAAAATTAGCTTTCCCAGTAATGTCTCCTCATAGGCAATGTGTGCAAGTCAGGATTGTTGCGTCAATTAAGTAAAATCGATTAAATAAAAATTATTCAAATTCAGTAAAAACAACGTCCTCGCCACAAACAAATCACAGAGGAGAGACTTTGATGAGGAAAAGAAAATCAGTATATCATGTTTTTAAAAAACCTAAAGTCGGAATGTTCTTCAATGATGATTCCATTCTCATCTAATAAGAAATTCCTGGGAACTCCTTCAAAATTCAGGTTGGTTACAATAGGATTTAGCATTCCTGAATCAATTACAAAAGTTTTCCAGGGCAGTTTTTCTTTTTTTACATAATCAAACCATTTAGTTAAACTGGCATCGGTTGATAAACCGATAATCATATAATTTGCTGTATCCACTTTGTTATATTGTGTGGCCAACAGCTTCTCCTGCAATATGCATGGGCCACAATATGAAGCTCCAAATACAACCAGGCATTTCTTTTTTATTTTAGCAAATAATTCATTTATTGAAACCCTTTCTCCGTCTTTATTGATTGCCCATAAGGTAGTGTTAAAAAATGGCTTCCCGGTATTATTATATGAATACTCTTGAAGTTTTTTCCAAGTCTTTTTACCCTGTTCAGTATTTTGAATTACAACAGGAAATGACTTGTAGATTTCTATACGCTCATTAATACGAACGAGTTTAGAGTATGGTGAGGCAAAAGATAACATAACCATTGCTTTTAAATCTTTTGGCGATTGCTTTACATACTTAAACCAAAGATATTGTTGATAGTCGTCAAATAATATATTGCACTTTGATTTGAAATCTTCGGTTGAAATCTTCGAATCAGAGTTTGTACCAATACTGTCAAGGTAATTTCTTAAGCCTCTCGATTTACTAAAAATATATCTACTCAATTTTTTTTCATCATCAACTAAATAAGAAGTATCAGGCAAATAATTTTTAATGAGTATATACACATTGTCTTTTGTGTTATCATCATCAGATTTATTTTTCTTTACTTCACCTTTAACATATTCTTTATTATGAGTTTGTGCTTTACAAGAGTAAAAAAATATAAACATTAAAATAAGTAAACCTTGTTGGGAGATTTGATGAAGCATATTATAAGTTTAAATTAATAAAAGGGAGAGAATTAAATTCTCCCCCTTTTAATGTTAATTCATAGTACAGTTATTTGATTCACAATCTACTGGACCATTAGAAACAGCATTGCAATGGGATCCATAAACTCTGTTACATAATTCATCAGGTTCACTATTAGTATACCAGCAACTGCTGTATCCCTGATCAGAATAAACTATATAACAGGCGCCAGCAGGAGCATTG
>JAHBTN010000029.1 GCA_019638575.1 Ferruginibacter sp.
CGGTCTTCCGCTCAAAAGATTTCCCCCGTTTTTAAGGGGGATTTTTTTTCACTATCATTTACTCGGGTGGTGGAACTGGTAGACACGCAGGACTTAAAATCCTGTTCACAGCAATGTGAGTGTGGGTTCAACTCCCATCCCGAGTACAAAAAAAGCAGCTCTTTTAAGCTGCTTTTTTTGTTTACCCAATTACGGGTTATTTATATGCATATTCAATAGTGCCTAATAATTTTCTGTCTTTAGAATAACATTTTTCAGTACTGCGTAGGCCATCGTCATAACTGTATTTCCATACATAATAATCGCTGCTGCCTTCTTCTGTACTTGTCATTTTTGAAATTTGACCAGCATTATTGTATTCAAACATATAATCGGGTAGCATTTTTTGATTGTAAGGGTTAAGGTGCACTACATCGGTAAGCCTGTTTTTGTTATCATAGTAATAGTAATAACTTTTACCGCTTTTGATATCTTTTTCAATAGTAACATTGTTCATTTCGTCGGTTGAAAAAAGAATAAGTGTTGAGTCGGTTCCGTTTTTTACACGGTGCATACTTATTAATTTGCCGCCCGGGTTATATTGATATATATGTTCTTCTGTTATTTTACTTGAAAAATCATCATCACTCGAATAAATTTCAGACCGTATACTGCTGATGCTTCCATCAGAATTATAAAAATAAAAGGAAGAATTCACCGACAGGTCGGAACTGTCATTAGTACTAATCAACTGCCCGTCTTTTGTAAAATAAGATGTGAATAAAGAAGCACCGGTTACTCCTGATTTACTGAAAGCTTCTATACGGGTGTAGCTCTTGTTTATTTTTTTATCTACCAGAAAATTTTCACTAGGTTGCCCGTCGCTTTCCAGGCTGGTAATTTTAACCGACCTTATTTTTTGTTCTTTAAGCCTGGCAAGGTCAGCCTGAACCTGTTTATTACTTATTATGTCTTTGTAATAGAATTGTGCTTTACATATAATGGTAAAAGTAAGGCAACAGGTACAGGTTAATATTTTTTTTATCATTTTTTATTTTTACCCTGCAAATTTAAACTAACTTTTAATATTCAAACAGGATATTGAAATGTATAAGCAGGCAAACTTTATTACTTTTAACTAAACAATAGCTAATGAGCCATTTAAAAGAAAGGGCCCAAAAAAATTGCCTTAACTGTAACAGCATTGTGCAGGGAAGGTATTGCCATAACTGTGGGCAGGAAAATATTGAGCCCAAGGAAACTGTATGGCACCTGGTGTCACATTTTTTTCAGGATATAACGCACTTTGATGGCAAATTTTTTAGTACCATAAAATATTTATTTACTAAACCGGGCTTTTTATCAAGAGAATATATGGAAGGTAGGCGAGCAAGATATGTTAACCCGGTAAGGTTATATGTATTTACCTCTGCATTTTTCTTTTTGTTGTTTTTTTCTTTTTTTAAAGTAGATAAACATGGATTAGTAAATGGGGTTACTGTAAACGGTAAAACGGTGGCCCAGATAGAAGCAATGGATTCATTAGCATTTGATGCTTTTACTAAGAGAATAAATAAAGAAGATGGTAAAAATGCTTTGCCAATGACGAGAAAAGAGTTTCAGCATTATTTTGATAGTACGTTAAATAAAGGGTTTATACAAATTAACGATGAAAAGTATGAATCAAAAGCACAGTACGATTCTGCACAAAAAATGGCAAAAAATAAGGATGGTGTAATAGCAAGAGCATTTAATTATAAAATTATAGAAATTAACGAACGTTATAAAAAAGAAGGAGGAATTGTTTTAAAAGAATACATAAGCATTATTCTGCATAGCCTGCCACAAATGTTTTTTATTTTACTTCCTTTTTTTGCTTTGATATTGAAACTGCTTTATTCCCGTAAAAAAGAATATTACTATGTAAACCACAGTATTTTTAGTATTCATTTTTACATATTTACTTTTTTAACAACTCTTGTTGTTTTACTATTAGATAAAATAAATACATCGCTTCAATGGCGTTTTATAACTTATATTAATCTTTTAATTGAGCTAAGCATATTTTTTTATTTGTATAAATCGATGCATAATTTTTACAGGGGCGGGCGGGCAATTACGATGTTGAAATTTTTCTTATTATGCCTTTCGCTTTTAATTACTTTCATTGTAATCTTTTTATTTTTTATTTTATACTCTCTTTATAAACTTTAACAATAATGTCGGAAAAAAATACAGCGGCTTTTAACAGGCTGGTTACAATAATGGATGAATTGAGGGATCAGTGCCCCTGGGATAAAAAGCAAACTATTCATACCCTTCGGCAATTAACTATTGAAGAAACTTATGAACTGGCCGATAGTATAACCGAAACCAATTGGCAGGGTATTAAAGAAGAACTGGGCGATATTTTATTGCATATTGTATTTTATGCAAAAATAGCTGCAGAACAAAAGCAATTTACTTTAGATGAAGTGATAAATGCTGTTTGCGAAAAATTGATCCACCGGCATCCGCATATATACAGCGATACGCATGTGAATGATGAAGAAGACGTTAAGAAAAACTGGGAAAAACTAAAGCTTAAAGAAGGTAAAAAATCTGTATTAAGCGGCGTGCCTAAGTCGCTGCCGGCCATGGTAAAAGCCATGCGGCTGCAGGAAAAAGCTAAACAAACAGGATTTGAATGGGAGAATAAAGAACAGGTTTGGGATAAAGTGAAAGAAGAAATGAACGAACTGCACGAAGCTATAAACAATTTACAAACAGCCACCAATAGCGCCGATAAAGCCCAAATAGAGTTTCTATCGGGTAATGTGGAAGATGAACTGGGTGATGTTTTCTTTTCTTTGATAAATTTTGCAAGGTTTTTGCATGTAGATGCTGAAAATGCACTGGAACGAACCAATAAAAAGTTCATAAGCAGGTTTACAAAGATGGAGGCCCTGGCTTTAGAAAATGGTAAACACTTGCAAGATATGACCCTGGAAGAAATGGATGATATTTGGAACATCATAAAAAAACAAAAACAGCAAATACCGTAATTGCAAAATAATCTTACTTATAAAAGACTTTTTTTTAAAAACAGTTACCTGCTGATAATTGCTGCCTGGCTTATCACATTTTCTTTTATTGCAGACAACTACTGGTCGGGCAATTCTTCAATACATGCCGTTAAGAAAAACATTGAGCAATATGTGCATGAGCAGGAAAAAGATTTTGAAAAACTTTTACAATCTCCTGATATACTAAAAAAGATAAACGACAATAAGTTTGAAGAAAAGTTATTACTGCAACTTACCGATAAAAAATATTTCATTTACAGGTATTTCATAAACGATATAGGGCAAAACCAACTTGTTTTTTGGAATACACAAACAGTGCTGCCTTCCGAAAAGCTTCTTTCATTGCCCGGTAATGCAGGATTTATAAAACTAGAAAACGGGTATTATGTTTGGCGAAAAGAAACCACAGAAAAAAGCATAACCGTAGCACTGATACCAATTAAATGGAATTATTTTGTTACCAACCAATACCTGCAAAACAATTTTGCCGGTGGGCTTACAGTTGAGCGGCAATACGATATTTCAGAAATACAGACAAATACTGCAGTTAAGTCAATTGCAGGTAATGATTTATTTTACATTACAGAAAATGCAGGTCGCTCTGCTTCAAAAAATAACCCGGTTGTCATTATTTTCAGGCTATTTGCAGCATTGTTTGTATTAGTTTTTATACAAGTGATGGCAACAAATATTGCCACTTATAAAGGCCTGTCGAAAGCTTTATTGTTTTTAATACCGGTGGTTCTTATTCTTAGGATAATCAGTTATTATTATCCTGTTCCTTTAAACTTCAGGCAATTTGATTTATTTGACCCTGCCATTTATGGCTCAAATATAGTTTTGCGCTCACTTGGCGATTTGCTTATAAATGCGGTACTTTTTACCTGGATAATTTTGTTTACGCAAAACCAACTTAAAGAAATAGAGCCTGGTGTAATTAATAAAAAAGCCTGGTTTAAATGGTTTGCATTGGTAGTGGTAAGTGTTTTGCTGGTGTTGATGTCTTTTACAGCTGCTAATATAATACGCAGTATGGTGGCCGATTCGCAGATATCATTTGATGTTATAAACTTCTTCACGCTTAACTTGTACAGTGTTATAGGCTTTATTGTATTGTGTTGTATAGCCATTGGATATTTTTTATCGGGACAGATTTTGTTAAGAGCTATACAGCCTTATTTCCCTAAAAATTTCACCTGGTTGTATCTTTTTGTAGCCATTACAGGCCTGTTGTACCTTTCTTTTCAGCAGGCTATTAGCAATATGGATTTTGAAATTTTTATCTTATGCTGGCTGATTGTATACCTGCTATTAATGCTAAGAGGCAACCTTTTTCTTTCGTTAAAAAAAATAAATTCTTCTAAATTAATTTTCTGGCTTTTCTTTTTTTCTGTTACCATCACCGGTATTATTGTGCTTGAAAACAGTAAAAAAGAGTTAAGAAACAGGGAGCATTATGCCGAAACACTAGCCACTAAAACCGATCCTGTAAATGAAACATTATTAAATACTTTATTAACCGAGTTCAGGAATGAATACCTGGCTGGCATATTTTATAGATTTAAGAATTATACCGACAACCAGTTTTTAAAAGACAGCCTGGTGAACGGAAATTTTTCGGTATATACCAATAAATATGAAACAACGGTGTATACTTTTGATGCACATGAAGAGCCTTTGTTTAACAAGGATGCAACCAGCTTCAATGAATTGAATACCGTTTTAAAAACACAATCGAGGCCCACCAATTTGCCCAACCTTTATTATTATGACGAATCGTTCGACAGGTTTAGTTATATCAGCAGGAAAACAATTACCAATTTTGATGGCGATACACTTGGTTATGTATTTGTGCTTGCTAATCCTAAAAAATTTAAATCAGATGCTATTAACCTTGAGTTGTTTTCAAAAGGCTTAAACAATGCGATTGAAAATTCGCCTGTTTATGCTTTTGCCGTATATGATAACCTGCAGTTGATTAACAGCCATAACGATTATGCCTTTGCTACCAGGTTAACTAAACAACAGGTTCCTAAAAACGAATTTACAACCGTGCATAAAAACGGGTTTGATGAACTATGGTATAAAGCAGGGCCACAAAAAATTGTTGTGATAGCAAAAGAAAATAATTTCCTCATTGAATCTATCACTCTATTCTCTTACCTGTTTTGTGCCTTTTTGTTGGTTACCGGGCTTTTTTGGCTATTAAACATTATTATAAAAGCAAGGTTTAAAAAAGAAAAAATAAGGCATTACTGGCAATTAAGTATCCGTAACCAGATACATGGCACTGTTATTTTAATAAGCGTACTTTCATTTTTAATTATAGGTATAGCAACCATTTTGTTTTTTATTAGCCGTTATCAAAACAGTAACCGTGAAAAATTAAGCCGTGTAATTCATGTTATGGAAAATGAGGTGAGGATTTCGTTAAACGATCTTACTGTATTTGATGATACAACAAAAAATTATGGAGATACTTATCGTGAAAGCCTGGAGAAAGTAATTGATAAAGTATCGGAGATACATGCTGTTGATGTAAACCTTTACGATTTAGATGGTAACCTGCAGGTATCATCACTTCCTTTGCCATATAACAAAGGTATCATTAGTACCAAAATTGACCCTGTAGCTTATTTTCACTTAAACAGGAAAAAAGAAGTACAATACTTTAAAGAAGAAAAAATTGGCGAACTTAATTTTGTAAGTAATTATGTACCTGTTATTGATGCCAATGGCAGGGAATACGCATATTTAAATATACCTTATTTTACCAGCCAAAGTAAGTTGCAGGAAGAGATAGCAAATTTCCTGGTAACAATAATTAACCTAAATGCATTTATTTTTCTAATTGCAGGCATCATTGCCTTGTTTATTACAAACCGAATTACCCGTTCATTCTCTTTTATAAGTGAAAAAATGAAAGCAGTAAACCTGGGCCGTGTAAACGAGGCCATAGACTGGAAAAGAGGTGATGAAATAGGAGAACTGGTAAAAGAATATAACAAGATGGTTGCAAAACTTGATGCCAGCGCAGTGGCATTGGCAAAAAGCGAAAGGGAAGGGGCCTGGAGAGAAATGGCCAGGCAGGTGGCACACGAAATAAAAAACCCGTTAACACCTATGAAGTTAAGCCTGCAATATTTGCAAAAATCAATTGCACATAAAGCTGATAATGTAGAAGAACTTACAGCAAATGTTGTGGCTACCCTGGTTGAGCAAATAGAACACTTAAACCATATTGCTGGCGAGTTTAGCCAGTTTGCAAATATTGCCAATTCAAAAAGTGAAGTATTTAATTTGCATGATGTAATTAACCAGGTGGTACAGTTACATGCTGTTAACGACCGCATTCATATTGCCTGGGCTCCAATAGTATCAAAACTGTTTGTAAGTGCCGACCGTACCAATATGAACAGGGTATTTACCAACCTTGTTTTAAACGCTATACAGGCTGTGCCGGCCGATAAACAAATATTAATTCATATTTCTGAAGAGATGTACGAGAACAAGGTTTTGATAAAAATTCAGGACAATGGCAATGGTATTGAGGAAGAATTACAATCAAAAATATTTATGCCAAACTTTACTACTAAAAGCTCGGGAACAGGCCTTGGCCTTGCCATGTGTAAAAGTATTGTTGAGCAATCAAAAGGAAATATCTGGTTTGAAACAAAAGAAGGCGCCGGTTCTATTTTCTTTGTAGAGCTGCCATACGAGCATTTTGAAAAGTTTTAAACTTTAAAAAATAAAGAGGTTCCCCCTAAAATAGTTTCAATTTTTTTTTAAGATTAGTAGATAAATGCAATGCATGTTGTTACAATGGGTTTTAATATAACATTATATAACATTGATAGAAGCAGTGCAAATGAAAATCGGCATTCATATTTAAAATATGAATGCCGATTTAAGTAATTAAAGAATTTAAAAATTCTATTTTTTCTTTCCATCAGCCGCATCGGCTTTACCAAATGGTTTGTCTTTAGCAAAGTCAAGCAAAATTGGCGCACCCACAAAAATTGAAGAATAAGTACCGGTGATAACACCAATTAACATGGCAAATGCAAATCCACGGGTAACTTCGCCTCCAAAAATAAACAGGATAAGCAAGGTAAGGAATACAGTAAGCGATGTCATGATGGTTCTGCTTAATGTATCATTGATAGCATGGTTGATGATATTTGCCTTGCTGGCATTTTTCATTTCGTGGCTGTATTCCCTGATACGGTCAAATACAATCACCGTATCGTTCATTGAAAAACCTATAACCGTTAATACAGCCGCAATAAAGTGCTGGTCTATCTCAAGCGGAAATGGTACAATGTTTTTGAAAAACGAGAATACCGCCAATGTTACTAACACGTCGTGCAAAAGCGAGAAGATAGTACCCAGTGAAAATCTCCAATCCCTGAAACGCATGAAGATATACAGGAAGATAATCAACAAAGCAAACACGGTTGCTTTTACAGCACCTCTTTTTAAATCATCAGAAATACTTGGTTGTACGGTTGAGTACGCTTGTATATGTTTTGTTGTAAACTGTTGATAAGTTATGTTGGCAGGCAATACTTTTTTCAAACCTTCAAAAAGTTTTGCTTTTACTGCACTGTCGGCATGGGCAACATCTTTTAAATAAGCTGTGGTAATATTTAAATGCCTGTTATCACCAACTGTTTTAATGGTTACGTTATCACCATCCAGTGCCACTTTTAAATCATCTCTAATTTCATCATTTTTTACAGGCCTGTCAAATTGTATGGTATAACTACGGCCACCTTTAAACTCCACACCCAGGTGAAACCCGTTAAAGAAAGAAGCGATACCGGCAATCATAACAACTAACGAAATTACATAAGCATACTTTCTAAACTCGACGAATTTAAAGGTGGCATGCTTAAATATCTTTGCAGATATTTTAGTAAAATAGTTAAAATGCCTTTGCTTATTGGTCCAAACTTCTGTTATCAATCTTGATACCAGGATACCGCAGAATAATGAAAGCAGTAAACCGATGATTTGCGTAGTGGCAAAACCTAATACAGGGCCCAATCCAAAATAAAATAAAATAATGGCAGTAAGTAATGATGTTACGTGAGAGTCTATTACAGGTGCTAATGAACGCCTGTAACCATCATTAACGGCCTGTGGATACGATTTGCCCCTTGTAAGTTCTTCCTTAATACGTTCAAATATAATTACGTTGGTATCTACCGCCATACCAATGGTAAGTACAAGACCGGCAATACCTGCAGCGGTTAATGTAAAGCCCATAGCTGTTAACACACCTATGGTAAACAGCAGGTTTAAGATAAGGGCAATATTGGCAATCCAGCCACCATTGTTATAATAAACCAGCATCAGTATAAATATTATAAGGAACGAAATACCAAAAGCCATAGCGCCACCACGTACCGATTCGGCACCCAGCGTAGGCCCTACAACCTGCTGTGCCACTATATTTGCCGGTGCATCCAGTTTACCAGATTTTAATATATTGGCAAGATCCTGTGCTTCCTGAACAGAGAAGTTTCCTGAAATTTCGGAACTACCACCTTCAATTGCGCCATTTACATTGGGAGCAGAATAAACGATATCATCTAAAGCTATTGCAATGGGCCTGCCCACATTTTTTGCTGTTAACCTTGCCCATGTTTTTGAGCCGGTACTGGTCATCTCCATTTTAATAGCAGGGCGGCCTTTTTCATCAAAATCCTGGCGGGCTTCTTTTACGCCTTCTCCTTCTAACGGAGCCCTATCGCTACCAGGTAATGTTTTTACTGCATATAATGGAAAATACCGTTGTAAGCCTTTTGCAGCTTTTTCTTCTACACCTAATAAAAACTTACAATCAGCCGGAATAGCATTTTTTACCACTTCGTTATTAAGGTACTCATACAAAACAGCTGTATCCTGTACGGCTACATTACCAATTGCTGCCGGAAAATATTGTTTACCGGTTGCAGGGTCTGTTTGCGGATTAATTGGGTTAATAACCTTGAAGAACGGATTTACATTTTCAAGTTTTTTAGCCGAATCTACTTTGCCGGTACTGTCTGCTCCGTTAAGATAGTTATGCAGGTTATCATCGGCTAATTTTAAAGAATTAGCCAGTTCATCAATACGGTAAACTTCCCAAAACTGAAGGTGGGCCGATGCTTGTAATAATTTACGTACACGATCAATATCTGTAACACCTGCCAGTTCTACGTTGATAATACCTTTGTTAACATCAAAATTGATATTAGGCTGCGCCACACCAAATTTATCGATACGACGAACCAATATTTTGTATGTTTCATTGATAGCGCCACTGGCAATATTTTTAAGTTTATTAATTACAGTGGCATCGTTATCATTAATCTTAACCTCTTTTTCGGCGCCTGCAAAAATTGAAGCCAGTTTACCGGCACCATTTTGTTTAATATAGGCATCGGTAACAAGGGTTACAAAATCAGCATCACTGTTTTTTTTCAGTGTATTGGCTGTAGAAATAGCATTTAATAGTGCAGGGTCTTTAGGGTTATTGCTTAAAGATTTAAGCAGGTCGCTCAGGCTAACATCAAGCGTTACACTTATACCTCCCTGTAAATCTAAACCAAGGTTTAATTCATTGGCTTTACATTCCTTATAAGTAGTACCAAAAATTGGGTAAATCTTTTGATCGGCGGTACTGTCAAGAATACGTTTTTTTCTAAACTCAATGGCTGCAGTTCGTTCATCGCCCTTTAAGTCGGGGAATGCAGCTTTCACTATTTTTGTTGCTTTAGCAGTTACTGTGTTTTCGTAATTACGTACTACCCAGGTATATGATAATTCCCAAAGGGAGATGACGATAAGGGCAATTGTAAAAAACCAAACTAAACCTTTTAACTTCATAATAATAGACGTTTTAGTAGCTTCTTTGTTGAATTTTTAGAAGTGTGCAAAGATAGGGGAAAAACCGCTTTAGTTTTTATGACATATTTTTTTTGAAATATATTAGTTTATGGCTGTAAACTTGTATTATGATTTGTAAACATAAAGCCTTGTTTAATTTACTGGTTGTTATTGCCTTTTTCCTGTCTTGCGGTACTACAGGTAAAAATACCCAAGCTTCAAATACCAATAATAAACCTAACCTAATTAATATGCCCGATACGCCCAAAAACGATGGTTTACTGGAATCGATTTTGAATAATTACCCACAATATTTTACCGAAATACTAAAAAACCGTAAAGATTTAAATGTACAGGTCATTTATACACAGGTTAACAGGGGTGCCAATGGAAGGCCCATTTTACAAAACCATTATTTTAATATAAATGCAGCCCGGTATTATTACCCGGCCTCTACTGTAAAGCTGCCAATAGTATTGTTGGCATTACAAAAACTTCATGAATTAAATAATACACAGGTAACCCCTAATACAACAATGCTTTCGGGTTCGGCATTTAGCGGGCAATCGGATGTTTACAACGATCCTACCACTCCCGATGGAAGGCCGACCATTGCCCATTATATTAAAAAGATATTGATGGTAAGCGATAATGATGCATTTAACCGGTTATACGAATTCCTGGGACAGCAATATATTAATGATGAACTAAAGAAAATAGGATACAGTGATGCACAAGTGATACACCGCCTCGACATATTTTTATCGGAAGAAGAGAACCGGCGTACTAACCCAATTACATTTTACGATAGTGCAGGTAATATCGTTTATGTACAAAAAGAACAAAGAAGTAATTTAAAGTATAATAACAGAAATGACAGTTTAGGCAAAAGTTATTACAGTGCCGGCAAATTAATAAACAGGCCTATGGATTTTTCAAAGAAAAACAGGTTGTGCCTGCAAGATTTGCATAATATCCTGTTAAGCCTGGTGTTTCCTGAAAAAGTTGATGCTGTACAACGTTTTAATATTTCTGAAGATGACAGGCGCTTTGTTTTAAAATACATGAGCCAGTATCCTACAGAAAGTATTTATCCGCCTTACAGTGCAGATACCGTTAATTACTGGCCTGCCTATTGTAAATTTTTGTTTTATGGCGGTTCAAAAGAAAAGCCACAAACAAACATTCGCATATTTAACAAGGTAGGCGATGCATATGGGCAATTGATTGATGCAGCCTACATTGTAGATTATAAAAATAAAATTGAATTCTTTTTATCTGCCGTTATTTATTGCAACAGTGATGGTATTATTAACGATGATAAATATGATTACGACAGCTTAGGCCTGCCTTTTATGAAAAACCTTGGCCAGGTTATTTATAATTATGAGTTGAAAAGGCATTATAAAAACAAGCCCGATTTATCGCCGGTTTTATTTACCTATGATAAATAGTTATTTTTGCGCCTACTTAAAAATAATTACATGCAATTATCATCGCTCCTGCAACGCTTTAATGAACCCGAAACTTTAAAAATGGCCAAACTTGGCAGGGAGTTAAGGGCAAAAGGATTTGATATAACCGACCTGAGTTTGGGCGAGCCCGATTTTGATACACCGGAGCATATAAAAGATGCTGCCAAAAAAGCAATTGATGAAAATTATAGCCATTACACTCCTGTAGCCGGCTACCTCGATGTAAGGGAAGCTGTTTGTACAAAACTGAAAAGAGATAACGGGCTTGATTATACACCCACCCAAATTGTAATTAGTACAGGGGCTAAACAAAGCATTGCCAATACGGTGATGGCTATTGTAGATGCAGGCGATGAAGTTATTATACCAACACCTTACTGGGTTACTTATTCCGAAATTGTAAAAATGGTGGGTGGCACCGTAAAGTTTATTGATGCCTCTATAGAAAACGGTTATAAAATTAATGCAGCACAGTTAGAGGCTGCCATATCAGAAAAGACAAAACTGTTCATGTTTTCGTCGCCCTGCAACCCAAGTGGTGCGGTTTATTCAAAAAACGAACTTGCAGCATTGGTAGCCGTATTTAAAAAACACCCCGGTATTTTTATTATGAGCGATGAAATTTATGAATACATTAATTACGAAGGCAGACATGAAAGTATTGCACAGTTTGATGAAATAAAAGACAGGGTAGTAATTATAAACGGGTTAAGTAAAGGTTATGCCATGACGGGGTGGAGGCTGGGATATATTGCCGCACATGAAGAAGTGGCAAAAGCCTGCGAAAAAATACAGGGCCAGATTACCAGTGGTGCCAATGCTGTAACCCAAAGAGCAGCTATAACTGCATTAACAGGCGATATGAAACCTACAGAAATGATGGTTATTGAGTTTACTAAACGAAGAAAAAAAGTGTTGGAACTTGTTGCCAGCATACCGGGTATGGATTGCAGTGAGCCACAGGGTGCATTTTATATTTTCCCCAGGGTGTCAGCCTTTTTTGGTAAATCGGATGGCGAGGATACCATAGAAAATGCTGATGACCTTTGTATGTACCTGTTAAACAAAGCACATGTATCAACCGTTACGGGTAAAGCGTTTGGTGCACCGGGTTGTATAAGGTTATCTTTTGCAAACAGTATGGAAAATATTGAAAAAGCGTTTGTAAAAATTAAAGCTGCATTAGAGAAACTAAAATAATTGAATACCTGGAATCTTAATTTTATAAAGCCTGTTAATTTTTTATTAACGGGCTTTGTTTTTATACCTGTTAACCAATGCCTAACACAAGGATGTTTTTTCTACATCTACATTTATTTAAAATTTTAAACTTAAAAATTTTCAACATGAAAAAATTGATAATTGCTTTAGGTCTTTTACTGGGGTTTGGTGCTTTTGCAACCGCTCAAACCACCGCTAAAAAAACAACTGATAAACCTGTAGCAGCCAAACAGGCAAAAGTTGTAAAAATGAATAAATCTGCAACTACACAAAAAGTAACAACAACCGATAAGGCTGTGGCAACCACTACAAAGCCTGCTGCATCAACATCAACTGCAGCAAAAACAAGTACACATTTAAAAAAAGATGGTACAGCCGATATGCGATACAAGGAAAACAAAGCAGCAAAAACTGCAGGGCCTAAAAAAGCTGACGGAACACCTGATATGCGTTACAAAGCCAATAAAACAACGGCAACAAAATCGAAAAGTTAAGGTTGGATTATTTTCATAAAAACACACATCCCGGTTTTTACCGGGATGTCTTTTTTATATACGCCTTATTCAAATAACTCAAGTTTATTTTTAGGCCTGCGGTTATCAAGCCATTTAAACCCTTTCAGCTCTTTTTTATCGGCTGGTATATCTTTAAATGGGAAGAGTGTACCATTAACATCATTTACAAAAACAACTTTGTTCACTTCTTTTTTTACAAAAAACACATCTATTACATCACCGCTGCTCCTGTTCATACCAATATAGGCGCTGTCATCGTCTTGCGGATAAAATATACTTTCTGCCGGGCTGCCTTTTATCCTTACATAATCAATATTGCCATCTACAAAATACCCATTTAGCGTTCGGCCGGTTATTTGGTTAAACAGGCCTTCTTTAGTTTTGTTCACAATCATGCCGTTGTTAAATACATACAGCCGTTTTGGTTTTTGGTTTTGGGTAAACATGTATAAGGTATCGCCGGTTATTTGCGACTGTTGGTTCCAAACCACCGGTTCGCCAAAAAGTTTAAAAGTAGAATCAAGTGTGGAGTAATGAAGACTGTCGCTCACTGCCTGTAGCGAATCATTAAATATGCGTACGTTATGAAACCCTAAAAAATACCTTATAGAAGAATCGGCATCATTAGCTTTAATTGCATGTGCAGATTTTAACGTGTCTGTATAAGTGTTCACCTTTCTTTCAAGGCTGTCGTATTTGCGCAGGCCCGAAAAAAGTGTATCGGCTGCAATGTAAGTGCTGTCGCCATCACGGTATAAAATCATCACAGGTTTTCGGCTTGCTAAAAACGAATTTATTTTTGTGTCGGCATACACTTCTCCTCCAAAAACAATGGCCCTGTTTACACTGTCAACAAGTTTTGCATTGACCAGCATTTGCAAAATACCGTTTTTCTTATCATAAGCTATCTTATCAGCAACACCACTTCTTGTGCTGTCACTAAAATTAGACCGGTCGAGAAAGATAGCTTCACCAGTTTCTAAATTATAAGTTCCGCTTTTGGTGTTAATGATGCTTCCATCTTTACCAACAATTTTTGTTTGGGCAATAAAATTTGCAATATTGGTTTTAAGGTTATATTGTAAGCTGTCGGTCCAAATATCCCTGTCGGGGTCTTTAAGATGAACATTGTTTTTAAAATAAACATCCTTAGTATCGGCATAATACACACCATCAAGGCTGGTTAAAACAGTTTTATCATTTGTAATTCTTCCTCCATTCTTGTATGTAGCTATGCCTGTTCTTAAATTATATTCAAGGTCATCGGTATAAAGTGTGCCTTTCTTATCGGTAAGCTTTACTTTCTTCTTAAGATATGCTATCCGTTCGGCGCCAACATATTTAAGGTATTGGGCGTAAGTGTGTATGCTGTCGTTATCATTAATGTGTATGTTGCCAAAGGCTTCCAGGATATTTGTTTTACGGTTAATGGTGGCACTGTCGCAACTGAATGTGGTAAGGCCTTCTTTAATGATTACATTACCGGCAATTGTTTGCAAAGTAGTGGCTGTATCAACAGTTATCATTCGCAAGGTTTTGCCCTGTATTATTTTTATGATGCGTATGGTATCGCCGCTTGCAGCATTATTTATTATTTGCTGTGCATAAATTTTAGTGCAGCTAAAAGCAAAGAAAAATAATAAGAATTTGTTGATGTTACACTTTAATCGCAATGGTTACAATTTATTATCAGCCTGTAAATTGATAATTTATTTGAATACAGGCTTCATTAAAGCTGTTAAATTTTTTATTGTCTCAGGTAAGGCGCATTTATAGTATCGGGCAGGGGCACCAATAGGCCAGGGTTTTTATTTTTGCGTCCAAATACCGATATATTAATGTAACGTTTAGGATTAGTCTTTAAATCATCTAACAATAAATTTAGCTTATTGGCTGTTGCTGTAAGATTGTTGTATAGTTTGGTATCGTTCAATAGTAAGCCTGCAGTGCCTTTTGTGCTGTTTAATTTACCAATTGTAGTTTGAAGGTCGTCAATAGTACTGTTTAAAGTAGTTAGTGTTTTTTGTAGTTCCAACTGGCTTAGGTTGGTGGCTGTTTTATCAAGATTGGTAACAAGGTTTGTTATCTTGTCATTATTCTTATCAAGATTACCGGTAAATGAATTAAGGTTTTTAAGTGTACCGGCTAATGCACCGGTTTGTGTATTTAATAAAACATTTAACGAGGTAGAAGCAGTTATTAGGTTGGCTGTTGTTTTGTTTAAATTATCTAATGTTGCCGAAATATTGTTTTTAGCATGAGGATCTAATATCCTGTTTACAGCCTGCAAAACAGAATCGATAGATGTTACTGCTTTAGTAACTTGTACCAGTACAGGATCTACTTTACTAAGTACATCATTAAATATACCGGTTGTATTTTGCGTGGCTATGGTGCCGTTTTGAGGAATGTAAGTGGTGGCATCGCCCAATTTAATTTCGATGCTGATGGTGCCTAATAAAGAGGGCCTGATAAGCGCTACTGAGTTTACAGGTATGTTTACATCTTTGGTGAGCGTCATATTCACCAAAATCTCTTTCATATTTTTATCTGTTGAGATTTTGTAAACAGTACCAACCTGCATACCGTTTATGGTTACCGGGTTTGATGTGGCAAGGCCCTGTACATTACTGTATTTAGCATACAGGGTATGGGTTTTATCAAAAAAAGATTTTCCTTTTAAGAAATTAAAGCCAAGTATTAGCAGTGTTATGGCTATGGCAGTTAATGCCCCAACTTTTGATTCGTTAGAAATTTTCATTTTTGATGCTGTCTAATTAAACTTGTGTGAAGTTAAGACAGGTTTAATTTAATTTTTATTTTTTAATTCAAATCTTATCGAAGCATTATTTTTCAGGTCGGCCGATAAGCGTACTTCGTGCCTTTCGGTACCATCTGTAATAACCATAAGCGCCGTATTGGGAGGTATATTTCCCAGGTTATCGGCATATAAAACCAACTCATTTGTTTTGCCGGGCACCAGTTCAATATTAAATGATTGAGCACTGGCGGTTAAAGGTTTTTTATCAAAAATGAGCGATTTATTAAAGTACACGGATACAATATCGTTATCAATTTCACCATCATCATATAAATCAATTTTTACAGTACTGTTATTAACCATTATGGTTTTTGCATCTTTTATTTCTCGTTTTTCAAAATCGGCTGGTGTTGCAGTTATTTTTTTACCGGTTATATCTGTTTTTGTTGGAGGTGTATAATTTGTATTTTCTACTTGTGCTTTATAACGTTTTACAGCTTCTGTTATTGCCGATGCAAGCTCCTGCTGTCCTTTTTCGCTGTTTATATATTTTTCATCATCGGGGTTATTTATAAAACCTGTTTCTATTAAAATGGCTGGCATATTGGTGGCCTGTAAAACCCAAATACCTTTTTGCCGTTGGTTTACACCTAAAGCCGGCCGGCCGGTTGCTTCAATTTCTTCGTTCACCATAGTGGCCAGGCGGTCGCTTCTTTCCTGGTATCTTTTTGCATAAATAGCAGCTATGGTTCTTCCTTCGGGAGTTTTAAAATCGAGGCTGTTTTCTACTGAATCTACGCCACCTGTTTCAATCTCAAAGTTTTCGTCACCATCCATAATGGCTTTAAGTTTATCACTTGTTTTATGTGCCGCAAAAATCCATACACTGGTGCCGCTTCTTGTTAAAGGCAATTTGAAATATTCATATACAGGTTCTTCTACCTCATACGATGTACGTATTTTTTTCTTTTTTTTGCCTTTGCCGGTATATGTAATCTTATGCCGTGTTACTGTCCTGGTCCCTATTTGACGCCTGCCTTGTTTTAGCGGGCCGCTGTCGGCATGTATGCAAAGAAAGAGATCACCTTTGGCTTCATTGGCTATCCTGGCTTTTTCACGGGGGTCCTGGTAAATATCTGTTGTACGGGTTGGAACAATATTTACTCCCGGAAGTTGTTTTCTTAATTCGGCTACTAATTTTAAACTGATGGCAAGCGTTACATCTTTTTCCTGCGATCGTAAAGAGTTTTCATATTGGCCTATAGCCCCGGGGTCTTTACTGCCGCCATGACCGGCATCTACAACTATTGTTTTTATGTATTTTGGAGTTTGAGAAAATAAATTGTTTAATATTAACAAATGCAATGCAGCTATTAATATTAAAAAAGGAACTTTCTTTCTAATCATATTCATCAGGTTTATCAGGGGGTTACTAATTATTCAATAATTCACATTTACATTCTGTTATAATGGCTATTTTTGCCAATCTTTATTATGAGCCAACTAAACAAAGGTAATGCAAAATACAAATTGCTATTGGCATTGGCGCTGTTGTTATTATCTATAACACCAAATTGTGTTGCCAGTGGTTTTCATTATGAAGGATTTCACAGTTTTTTAACTTCCGATACAATTCCAGTAAAGAATGAACAGGCAATTAAAATTTTAAAATCAGATTCTAATCAAATAAAAAAAAATATTGTTGATAAGAACCATGCAATAAATGATTCGCTTGCCGGTATTATAAAAGCAGATACCAATATCATTACTAAAACAGATACCTTTTCTTTTCGTACATCAAAAGATGCATTAGAAGCGCCGGTGGTTTACCATGCAGATGATTCGATGGTGATGGATATACCTTCAAAAAAAATCATTTTATACGGCAAACAAACTAAGGTTACTTATATTGATAATATTCTTACATCGCCACGTATAGAGTTTGACCAGGGCACAAGTTTGGTTAGCGCTTACTTAATTAAAGACAGCCTGGGAAATGTAATTGCCTATCCCGAATTTAACCAGGCTGATTTTAAAACAAAAAGTGATTCCATAAAATTTAATATGAAAACAGGTAAAGGCCTCACCAAAGGCACTTATACCCAGCAAGGCGAATTGTTTGTTTACGGCGAAAAAATAAAAAAAGTAAATGCAGATGTTTTTTATGCATTTAAAGGAAGGTTTACAACTTGTAATTTAGATACACCGCATTTTGCATTTGTAAGTAAACGTATAAAATTCATCAATAAAAAAATGGCCATCACCGGCCCCGTGCATCCCGAATTTGAAAATGTTCCCATACCGGTTGTTCTTCCCTTTGGTATTTATCCTTTAAAAACAGGCAGGCATTCTGGCTTACTGGCGCCATCGTTTTCTGCAAACGAAACTTTAGGTTTATCTCTTGAAGGCTTAGGTTACTATAAAGTACTTGGCGAAAAATGGGACCTAGTTACCATGGGTACTATTTACTCTTACGGCGGATGGACGGCAAGTATTAGTCCCCGGTATTACAAACGATATCATTACCAGGGTAATTTTTCTATCAACATGATTCATTTAAGAGACCTGGATAAATCGGGTGCCAGGGCTTTTAAAATTAACTGGCAACATAGCAGCGATACCAAAGCCAGGCCAGGCGTTACTTTTAGCGCTCATGTTGATGCAGGTAGCAGTGGATATAATAGTTCAATACCTAATAATCCGCAAAGCAATTTCAACAACCAGTTGCAATCATCTATTTCATATTCAAAAACATGGAAGGATAAACCGTTCAATATAAGTTTGCAAGCCAACCATAACCAGAACGGAAATACGAAATTGATAAATATTAGCCTGCCAACCGTAAATTTCAATGTAAATACCATTTACCCTTTCAGGCGTAAAGAAGTGATTGGTAAATATTACTGGTACGAAAACATTGGTATAGCTTTAAACACCACCATCAACAGCCTGTCTTCTTTTTATGATACCACCGGTAACTTCTTCAGCCAGTTTACAAAAAATTACAGGTACGGGGCCGATCACAGGGTACCCATTACCTTATCATTACCACAGGTTGGCAACTTTCAGTTTGCACCAAGTGTTAGTTATGAAGAACGATGGTACCAGGAAAAATTTGAGCGCAAGTGGAATGTTGCTGATAAGAAATTAGATACCGTTGTAAAAAAAGGATTTTATACAGCCAGGGATATGAATTTTGGCTTGGGAGTTTCTACCAGGATTTTTGGTATGTTCACTTTTAATAAAAAAAGCAGGGTAAAGGCTATCAGGCACGAAATAAGGCCTCAGTTTTCGGTAAACTATAAGCCCGACATGAACAAAAAAGCATGGTACAAAACACAGGTAGATACATTGGGCAACAGTTATGCATATTCATTGTACGAGCGAAGTATTTTTGGCGCATTTGGCCAGGGTAGGTTTGGCGGTATAAATTTTGGTATTGATAATGTACTGCAAATGAAAGTGAGAAGCAGGAAAGATACAAGCCAGACTGCTGATAAGAAGATAACACTTATTGACGGATTAAGTATCAACAGCAGTTATAATTTTCTTGATGATTCATTTAAACTAAAACCGTTTTTTATAAACCTGCGTACAAATCTTTTTGATAAAATAAGTATTTCGGGAAGCGCCACATTTGTTCCTTATTTAACTAATGCCAGGGGCGATTTTATTGATAAATTAGTTTGGAATAAAAAAATTTCTTTAGGTAAATTAACCAATGCAACTATAGCGCTTCAAACATCATTCCAGGGTGGAGATCAAAAAGAACAACTGCCAATAAACAATCTGCAAAATTTACAGGTAAACTCAATATCTGGCCTGCCAATTAGTGAATACCAGCAAGAAGCAGCTTATATAAGAAACAACCCCGGCGAATTTGCAAATTTTAATATTCCCTGGAGTATCAGTTTCTCTTATGCATTTTCTTATGCACGCATTAGCAATGGATTGGGTACTGGTTACACAAGCAGTCTTAGCCAAAATGTAAACTGGAACGGTTCATTAAATCTTACTCCAAAATGGCAAATAGGTATAAACGGATCGTACAACATAACTCAAAAAGATTTAGGCATGATTAGCATGTACCTTACAAGGGAAATGCATTGCTGGCAAATGGCAATCAATATATCGCCGGTGGGTAAATTCCGTTCGTTCAATATCAGCATTAGCCCTAAGTCGGGCCTGCTGCGTGATTTAAAAATAAACCGTACCAGGTATTTCTATGATTTGTAATGGTTGCTGTTAACGCTGCTATTTACTACAATACTCTTTAACCATTATATCATAAACTGTTTCCTTTAATTCTTTAACTGATTTATCATTTGGTAAAACAGGAGCCAGGAAATGCATTCGTAAACGGGTTGGAAATAAATAAAATTTTTTAGAGATTGGCATCGCCTGCCTAGTTCCAAAAATTACGCAGGGTAATATTGGTTTGCCGGTGGCAAGCGAAAGTTTAAATGCGCCATCATAAAATGGCTTTATAGGTTCATTGGAACGGTTACGGGTACCCTCAGGATAAATACACATATGCATACCCGAAGCCAGTACTTTTTTCATCAGGTCGAAACTTTTTGCCCGGCTTTGTTCACTGCTGCGGTCAACAAGCACCGAACCCCTTGTATAAAACTGGCCAAACAATGGAATTTTAGCAAAGGAAGCTTTGGCAATAGTTTTATTAGCTCCCGGCACATAAGGCGCCGATAAAGGCACATCCATAAAAGCATTATGATTGAAAACAACGATATACGATTGGCCCTCTTTAAAATTTTCTTTGCCTTTTACTTTTACCGGGCAGCCAACTAAAAACAGCCACACATTCATCCATATTTTAGAAACGGCAATAAAATATTTTTGCCCCGCCGGGTTTTTAATAAGATAGGCATACATGGATGGAATAAACACTATTAGGAAGGTGATTAAAAAACTCACTAATCCCCACAGTGCCCAAATACGGCCAAAAATATTTTTAAAAAGATTCATACAATTAGTTATGGAGATAAAAGTTTCCAATCAACAGGAGTTAATCCCTGTTTACTTAACAACTCATTTGTTTTTGAAAAATGCTTGCAACCAAAAAATCCTTTATCGGCCGAAAAAGGAGAGGGGTGTGCAGCTTTTAAAACAAAATGTTTTGTTTCGTCAATTAAAATTTGTTTTTCCTGGGCAAATCTACCCCAAAGTAAAAACACAATACCTTTTTTTTCGTTTGATATGGTTTGTATCACTGCATCTGTAAATTGCGACCAACCAATTTTAGCATGGCTAAAGGGTTCATTAGTCCTAACAGTAAGTGCAGCATTCAACAATAAAACCCCTTGCTGTGCCCATTTAGTAAGGTTGCCATATTGCTGGGGCATGGCAATACCTATGTCGTTTTGTATTTCTTTATAGATATTAACTAATGAAGGAGGCGGCTTTATTCCATTTTGTACCGAAAAGCTTAACCCGTGGGCTTGCCCCGGGCCATGGTATGGGTCTTGGCCAAGAATTACAACTTTAAGTTTTGTAAATGGCGTTTGGCTAAAAGCATTAAATATAAGAGAGCCTGGCGGATAAATAATTTTGCCGGCAGCTTTTTCTGTTTTTAAAAATGTAACTATCTGCTGAAAGTAAGGCTTTGTAAATTCATTCTTTAAAACTTCTTTCCAGGATGCCTCTATTTTTACTTCCATGACGATAAGTTTTTTATAAAAATAAAAAAGAGCCGCTATAGTGCGGCTCTTTTTTTGTGATCCGGATTGGATTCGAACCAATGACCCTCAGCTTAGAAGGCTGATGCTCTATCCAGCTGAGCTACCGGACC
>JAHBTN010000003.1 GCA_019638575.1 Ferruginibacter sp.
GCGCAAAAGTACGGTTTGAAATATTTCAACCCAAAAAAACATGTAACTAATTGAATTTATTTTTGTGAAGCCTCTTTATTACTGTAATTGTGCTTAAAAAAATGATTCTATTTTTAATGCGCCGGCTTTGTTTTTAAAGGCTTAAAATTATGTGGAGACTAGCAAACAGTTAGTCATTTTTTACAACAAAAAAAGTATAGCTGGCTATTGCTCTAATTTGTCTTTTACCAATACTAGATCGCTTAATGCAACGGTGATGGGCATTACGCCTACCTGTAATACGGCTTTTTTCCCCTTTATCTCTTTTATAATACCTACCTGCCGGTTTTGTTTCATCTTTGCTTTCAGCCCAATTTTTAGTTCACCGGTAACTTCTTCAAATTTTTCATTTAGTTTTTTCTGTTGCTTTTCACTTTTAATTGTTTCTTTTTGCTTAAACAGCAAAGCATGTATCATTTTAATCACTTTTTCTTTATCATCGGTTTTTCGCCATTCAATTACCATGGCTTTTAACCTCCGTTCCATATCCTTCAGGTAAATATACTTTTCTGCAGCAATACTGTTTTGTAGCTTTAGCCTTTCTATTTCCTGCTTATGTTTCTCCTTACCCAAAACATCCTGCATCTCTTTTTTAAGCTTTTCATTTTCTTTTACCAGTTTGCTTAATTGTAATTTTTCTTTATTAATATCCTGCAAATCCTGCTCGGTGCGGTTAAGCAGTTTATCTAAAGTAAAATGATCATCATCTACAAGTTTCCTTGCCTTATCAATCAACCTTTTTTCTAATCCTATTCTTTCGGCAATAGAAAACGTATAAGAACTGCCCGGCTTGCCTGTTACAAGTTTATAAAGCGGCATCAGGTTTTTTTCATCAAACTGCATAGCGCCATTAATAATGCCCGGCACTTTATTGGCCATTACTTTTAAATTAAGGTAATGTGTAGTAACAATACCAATACTATGTTTAAGGGCAAGTTCTTCCATAATCACTTCGGCAAAAGCGCCGCCCAGGTTGGGATCGCTGCCGCTCCCCAACTCATCTATAAAAAATAAAGTTTTACCATTGGCATTTTCCATAAAATGCTTCATATTTTTTAAGTGCGATGAGTAGGTGCTTAACTCAAATTCCAGGCTTTGCGTATCACCAATATGAATCATCAGTTGTTTAAAAATTCCCATCACGCTGTCAGCATGCACAGGCACCAGCAAACCACTCTGCATCATCAACTGTAATAAACCAACTGTTTTAAGGGTAACTGTTTTACCACCTGCATTTGGCCCGCTGATGACGAGTATCCGCTGTTTATCATGTAAAGAAATATCAACAGGAATGGTTGGTTTTACTTGCCCGTCGTTTGATGGATTATTTTTATTATACAGGAATAACAAAGGATGGTAAGCCTGAATCAAATGCACCAGCGCTTTATCGGTTATCTTTGGGTGATTGCCATTATATTCCATGGCAAACTTTGCCTTTGCCTTAATGAAATCATATTCGCCCGCAATGTGCAAATAACTTTTCAGCAGCGATGAATACACACTCAACTGCTGTGTTAAATTGCGCAATATGCGGTACACTTCTTTTCGTTCATCGTTCTCCAGCAAAAAAACAGCATTGTTCAGTTCAGTTGTTTCTTCCGGCTCAATAAAACTTGTTTTACGGCTATCACTTTCGCCATGCAGTATCCCTTTTATCATGCGTTTTTGTTCGGCAAAAACAGCCAGCACTCTCCTGCCGTTCAAAAAACTTTCTTCAATATCTGCCAGGTAACCTTGCTTATTCAACTTACTTACAATACGGTCAAACACACGCCTAAGCTCGTTTCGCTTACGGTATAAACTTATCCTTATGTTTGCCAGCTCTTCACTTGCGCTGTCTTTCACCTGCCCGTTTTCGTCAAGTGTTTCATCTATCAGTTGATTGATTGTTTTTTCATAATACGCATCCTGTATCACAATGGCAAGGGCCGGATATGCCAGGCGGCGTTCATTATCAAACCAGCGAAAAATATTACCGGTATTTTCTGCAAGTTTGCGTATGAGCAGGAACTGGTCGCTATTTAAAACAGCGCCGGGTATGCCAATAAGTTTTATTTCTTTATTTAAATTGTGTACAAACTCATTGGGAAAATGCTGCCCGCTTTGCAGCAATAATTTAAATTCATTGGCTTGTTGCAATTCTGTTTCAATAAACTCTTTTTTTGTATGCAGCCGCAGGTTTTCTGTTTTTGCTTTTGCATATTCGGTACGGCAATGCATGGCAAGCAGTGTTTTTACCTTTTCATATTCTAACTGAACAAGTGCCGAATTAGGAAAAAATTTCATTGCAGTATTTTCTTTTTTTGTAACGGGCAAATGTACGTTGATTGGGCCGAAGTGGCGACGCTCCGTTCAACTGCATATCTTCAATCATCTTTTATTAAAGCATAGGTATGGTTTGCGTTATGTTGTTGGTCAGGCGACCAACAACGGCCAACCATCAACCACAAACCACCAACCAACGAACGATCAACAAACAACTATCAACGAGCAACAAACTACTATCAACGAGCAACAAACAACAATCAACGAGCAACGAGCAACCAACAACAATCAACAAGCAACGAGCAACCAACTTTGTTAAACTTTTGTTGCAAAAAAAATGTTATTCAATCTGTAGCAACTAACTTTACGTACCTGATGAAAAAGAAAAACACCATGTTAAAAACATTATTCATTTCAATTGTAAGTTTTGCAGCATTAAGCTCCTGTGCACAAAAAGACAACTCATCAAAAATTAAAAAAGAACCTACAGCTATGACAACAACCGCAGCTAAATTAGATACAGCCACCTTTGGTACCGGTTGCTTCTGGTGTACCGAAGCTATCTTCCAGGAATTGAAAGGTGTGGAAAAAGTTACCAGCGGCTATAGCGGCGGCACTGTACCCAACCCAACCTATGAGCAGGTTTGCAGTAAAACTACAGGGCATGCAGAGTGCCTGAATATTTTGTATAATCCTTCTGTTATTAGTTTTGATGAACTGCTGGAAGTTTTTTGGCAGGTGCACGACCCAACCACTTTAAACAGGCAGGGCGCCGATGTGGGTACACAATACCGCAGCGTGATATTTTATCATAACCAGCAACAAAAAGAAAAAGCAGAAAAATATAAAGCGGCATTAGATAAAAGCGGCGCCTGGAGCAACCCTATTGTAACTTCGCTTGAAGCATTTAAAGTGTTTTATCCGGCCGAAGATTATCACCAAAATTATTACCGCAACAATACTGGCCAGGGGTATTGCCAGTTTGTAATAAGGCCCAAACTGGAAAAATTTGAAAAAGTTTTTAAAGACAAACTGAAAAAACAGTAAAGTAAACTCCCCCATTACTCACACTAATGCTTTACCGGCTCCGGCATTTTTGCGGGCATAGGTTCGGCACGGTGGCAGGTAAAACAGGTTACAGCCTGCACCTGGTCGGCTGTAACGTTTTCGTTAAACTGGAAATAGTTTTTATTGATATCGGCTGTCATCCTCATCATCCTTCGGGTAATTTCTTTTTCGGGTTTGTCATCTTTATCAAACATCAGCGTATCGGCTTTTTTATCACGGGCATGGCAATATTTACAATCTACACCAAGCATAGTGGTAAAGCCATCCATTATTTTATCCAACGAGTCTGCCGAGATATTCTTGGGCAGTACCTGTAAATTTTTAAACTCTTCGTTTACCGGTTGTTTAACGGCTGCAATTCCAATAAAAACCATTACAACCAACACTGCCAGTACTTTTATTTTTTTAAATGTTTTCATACTATAATTTTTTAACTTTTCTAAGTTCCAGTAAATTTAAACTGTTTGGATAAAAGTTGGTAATATTTAAGTGTACTAAATGAATGGCCATATCGTACCAAAGCGGAACAACCGGCGCATCTTCCATCACCATCCTGTCCATTTGCCGGTATAGTTCATACCTTATTGAATCATTTTTTTCAGATAAAGCGCTTTCGTATAACTTATCGTAGGCCGGGTTTTTATAACGGGTATAGTTTGGTGGCGCCGGGTTTTTGCCATAAAAAACACTCAGGTAATTCTCAGCATCTGGGTAATCGGCAATCCAGCTTCCTCTAAAAAATAAAGCCTGTGATTTTGATGTCTGCTCCATCAATAAACTTTTCTGTATCACTTCTACCTGCACTTTAATACCTATTTGCAATAATTCATTGGCAATAAAACTTCCCAAATCGCCATAAACAGGAATGGTGAGTAATTTTATGGTTGGTAAATTCTTCCCTTCGGGATAACCGGCTTCGGCAAGTAACTGTTTTGCTTTTGCAACATCATAATGATATCCTTTTACAGTAACAGAATCAAAAGAAGGTAAGCCCGCCGGTACAAAACCACTTTCGGCGGCAATGCCAATGCTATTGCGCAGGTACAGCATCATTTTTCTCCTGTTAAAACCATAATTGATAGCCTGCCGTATTTTTTTAAACCGTAATGGAGAATTTTTTACCAGTTCATTCTGTTCATCTACCAAAATACCCAGGTATTCTATATTAAGGTATGGATGTTTTTGAAGTACAATTTTTCCCTGCCAATCTTTTTTAAGATTACCGGTTTTGGTAAGCACTTCATCTTTAAAAGAAGGGTCTATGTCATCAATAAAATCGAGCCTGTTTTGCTGAAATTCTAAAAACTCGGTAGCCTTGCTATCATAAAAAGATACTTTAATGCCATCTAAGTAAGGCAGCCTGTTTCCTGCAGCATCGTGCTCAAAATAATTTTCATTTTTTTTAAGGATAAGTGCCTGCCCTTCTTCCCAGGCCACAAACTGAAAAGGCCCTGTGCCTACAGGATGGCGGCGAAAATCGGTGGTATATTTTTCTACAGCTTCTTTTGGTATTATAGAACAGTATTGCATGCTTAAAATACCCAGTATAGATTGAAAAGGCCTTAAGAGTTTTAGTTGAAAAGTTGTATCATCAATGGCTTTAAAGCCATTTATCGAATCAACACGGTTATTAAAAATCCAGGCGCCGGGGCTTGCGGTGTTTTTATCAATAATTCTTTTAAAACTGTATTCTACATCATGTGCGGTTAATTTTCTTCCCTTACCATTTATAAAACATGCATCATCGGTAAAGAAAACATCGTTTCGTAAATAAAAAGTAAAAACCAGGTTATCGCCCGATATGTTCCAATGCTTTGCAAGCGATGGTTGCATTTGCATATTACTGTCAATTTCAATAAGCGTATTATAAAGTTGGTGGCAAGCCCACATTACCTGCTTGTTTTTGGCAAAAGCAGGATCTAAAGATGCAAGGCCGCTGCTCTCATTATAACGGAATATTTTTTTACCGGGATGAGTATGGTTTTTACATGAAAGGAAAATCAACATGTATAAAAACACGACAACTATACATGTTAAACTTATGCTACTGTTAAAGCGGCATTTTTTTGATGAAAGGTGCATATATCAGCTTAAAGAAAACTAAATTAGCACTTATATACAAATACAGATGAAACAACTTTTTAAAGCCTGCTGTCTTTTTATTTTTAGTTTTTTACTTTTTACTTCTGCCTTTGGTCAACCACTAAAACAATCCAACAGATTTACACATGCCGATACATTACGTGGCACTTACGGCCCGGGCAGGGATTGGTGGGATGTTTTAAAATACGACCTGCATGTAAAATTCAATATCGGCGATAGCAGCATTAGCGGTTATAATGCCATGCAGGTAAAAGTTTTAAAAAAAGGAACAACCATGCAGGTTGACCTGCAGGAACCTTTGATGATAGACAGTATTCTTTATTCCTTACAAGCAGGATCAAGAGGAAGGATAAGTGAACAGGATATACGCAAAGATGGTAATGCCTATTTTTTCCCTGCCGGTTATTTTTCAGTTCCGCATACAAATTTTCCTGTTGTTGATATTTTTATTTATTACCATGGCAAGCCACGTATTGCACATCGGCCACCATGGGATGGCGGTGTAATCTGGAAAAAAGACAAACAAAAAAGGCCTTGGGTAAGCATTGCCTGCCAGGGCCTGGGCGCCAGCGTATGGTATCCATGTAAAGATCACCAGGCCGATGAACCCGACAGTGCCGAAATGCATATTACAGTACCCGATACATTGATGTGTGTGGGCAATGGCCGCTATCGTGGCAGGATTGAAAACACAGATGGAACGGCAACATACGATTGGGCTGTTATTAACCCCATCAATAATTACAACATCATACCATACATTGGCAAGTATGTACATTTTGGCGATGTGTATGATGGCGAGAAAGGAAAGTTAACGATGGATTACTGGGTGCTTGACTATAATCTTGATAAGGCAAAAGAACAATTTAAAGATGCACCACGTATGATGAAAGCATTTGAATATTGGTTTGGCCCCTATCCTTTTTATGAAGATGGTTATAAACTGGTAGATGCACCTCATCTTGGTATGGAACACCAAAGCGCAGTAGCATACGGTAATGGTTATCAAAATGGTTACATGGGCAGAGATTTAAGCCATAGCGGCTGGGGGCTAAAATGGGATTTTATTATTGTACACGAAAGCGGCCACGAATGGTTTGCAAACAATATTACCAGTAAAGATATTGCCGATATGTGGATTCATGAAAGTTTTACCAACTACAGCGAAACTTTATTTACCGATTACTGGTATGGTAAAGAAGCCGGTAATGCTTATGTACAAGGCACCCGAAAAAATATTTCGAACGATATACCGATTATTGGGCATTACAATGTAAACCAGGAAGGCAGTGGTGATATGTATTACAAAGGCGGTAACATGATACACATGATACGGCAGGTAATAAACGATGATGAAAAATTCAGGCAGATTTTACGAGGGTTAAACAAAACTTTTTACCACCAAACAGTTACCACAAAACAAATAGAAGCATATATCAACAAACAAAGTGGCATCAATTTCAGTAAACTTTTTGACCAGTACTTACGAACCACACAAATACCTGTGCTGGAATATAAAATAAATGGGCATAAACTATATTACCGTTACAGCAATTGCGTAAAAGGTTTCAACCTACCTTTAAAAATTACTTTTAAAACAGAACAATGGATTCATCCAACTGAAAAATGGAAATCGCTTAATTTATATCCCGAAGGCGATAATAGTTTTACTGTAGATCCAAATTTCTACATTAATACAAAAAAGACAGAGTAATTTAGCAGCAAACTAATCTATGTCGCAAATTCGAAAGCAAAGTATCATTTCATCATTGGTAGTATATATAGGCTTTGCTATCGGTTTTTTTAATACCTATCTGTTCACCCGTGAAGGTGGCTTTACCAAAACCGAATACGGGCTTACCGGTATTTTTATGGCAGTTGCCAATATCATGTATTCGTTTGCCAACCTTGGCATGGGCGCATACATTTATAAATTTTATCCTTATTACGATGATAACCTGCCTAAAAAGAAAAACGACATGCTTACCTGGGCATTGCTTTTTTCGCTGATTGGTTTTTGCCTTGTTATAATTGCAGGCGTGGCTTTTAAAGACCTCGTCATACGTAAATACGGAACCAACTCACCCGATTTTGTAAAATATTACTATTATATTTTTCCTTTTGGATTAGGGCTCACATTATTTTCAATTTTAGAAGTGTACACCTGGCAATTAAAAAAAGCCGTACTTACAAATTTTTTAAGGGAGATATTGTTTAGGGTATTTACCAGTATACTTATTCTGCTAAGTTTTGCAGGCATCATCGCTTCGTTCGATCTATTTATAAAACTGTATTCATTTACTTTTTTAGTCACGGCACTGGTGTTAATTGGCTATCTTATCTACAGCAATCATTTCAGTTTTACATTTACTGTAAGCAGGGTGAGTAAAAAATTTTTTAAAAAAATACTCACACTAATTTCGTTTGTATACGGCGGCAACCTGGTATTCACCATCTCCACCGTAATAGATACAGTTATAATAGCCGCCGTATTGCCCAATGGGCTTGCATTGGCCGGCATATATACATTGGCGCAAAATATTGCCAGTTTAATACAGGCACCACAGCGGGGCATTATTTCTTCATCTATTGCAGCATTATCAAAGGCATGGAAAGATAAAGACATGCAAAAGATTAACCGTATTTATCACAGTTCATCTATCAACCAATTGCTTTTTTCGGTAGGCATGTTTGCACTTATATGGTTAAATTTTTCTGATGCCGTTTACAGTTTTAAATTACAAAGCGGGTATATTGATGCAAAATGGGTTTTCTTTTACATTGGCCTCATGCGTATTGTAGATATGGGTACCGGCGTTAACAGCCAAATCATCAACACATCCACCCGGTGGCGGTTTGATTTTTTTACCGGTATCATTTTGCTGCTGCTAACACTTCCGCTTAATTACATCTTTACCAAATATTATTTTGGTGTAATGGGGCCGGCCATTGCCAACCTGATTGCATTTACCGTTTACAATACAATCAGGTATTTATTTTTAATTAAACAATTTAACCTGCAACCTTTTACTATAAAAACATTTTACAGTTTGGTATTAGGTATTCTTAGCTTTTATATTAGCTATTACACTTTTGTAAACCTGCATGGTTTTACAGGAATGATTTGCAGAAGCAGCCTGTTTCTGCTGCTTTTTATAAGTGGTTCTTTTTTGCTGAAGCTTTCGCCTGATATTGTTCCGGTTTGGCAGGTAATTCAAAAAAGGCTGGGCATAAAAAAAGGAGATTAAATAATCTCCCTGTATTTTACAATTCTAAAACATTATTCGGCAGTTGTTTCTGTAATAATTCTACCACCACTAATAAATCTCTTGCTCCAATAAGTTTCATCCAGGTTACTGATGGTAACGCCAGTGCTTGAGCCTGCATGTGTAAAATAGCCATTGCCCAAATACAAACCCACATGGCTTACGCCTCTTTTAGTATGAAAAAAAACAAGGTCGCCTTGTTTTAAATCGGCTTTATCAACCCTTTCAGATTCGGCATATTGTGCACGGGCAGTACGTGCCACTGTAAGGCCATACACATCGCTCATTAATACACCGGTGTATGCACTGCAATCAATACCTTTTTGGGTTGATCCTCCATACCTGTAATTGGTAGCCCACCATTTTTCAATCTCTTCAAACAATAAATTATTGGTGAGTGATTCTACATCCATATTTAGCAACTGTGCATATTTAAACTGTAAAGTTGTGCAATTTTCTATTACCGATGATAGCGCTGCAACACTAGTTGTTGCAACAGGTGCAATAACATTTTCTGCAGGTGCAGTTACAACCTGGTTTATTTCAATTCCCTTTATAAATTTTTGAGTAGCGCCTGCGTTCAATTGCTCGATATTTACCGATGGTTGCGCTTTTGCTGTTAAAGATGTTGCTGATAAAATTCCTGCTGCAACGGTAACAAAAAATAAGTTTTGCATACGTAAACTTTGGGGTTTAAAACGTAAGTACAACTTAACCTTGTGTTATTCATTCGCCTGCTTGTTCTTTAATTGTGCTGATGATCTGTTCTTGCCTGTTATTCCTGTCCTACAAACTGATTAAAAAAAATATTACTAAAATGAGTTGCAAAGATAGCTTTGAAAGGCCATAAATGCAAGCTATTAACATTCTATTAAAATGTAAAAAAAATAATATTTATACCTGTGGAAAAACGAATTAGTAAGGCAGTTTATTGTTTACGATATTTGTAAACACCTCCCATAAATTACAATTTGGTTTTGGCAGATTTTAAATCATAAAATAATTCAGGTAAACAGCCTATGAAATTTTCGCATTTACATGTACACACGCAATATTCTCTATTAGATGGCGCAGCCTCTATAAAAGGTTTATATGATAAAGCCCTTAAAGATAGTATGCCTGCGCTTGCCATTAGTGATCATGGAAACATGTTTGGCGTTTTTGAATTTGTAAAAGAAGCATACAATTACAAAAATGACGATGGTACTTTACGAGTGAAACCCATTGTAGGTTGCGAATTTTATATTACTGCCGACAGGCACCGTAAAACATTCAGCAAAGAAGAAAAAGACCCACGGCACCACCAGATATTACTGGCAAAAAATGCACAGGGCTATAAAAACCTGGTAAAGCTTACATCTCTTGGTTATATCGAAGGCATGTACTCGAAATACCCACGCATTGATAAAGAACTCATCCATAAATACCACGAAGGATTGATAGCCACCACCTGTTGCCTGGGTGCATTGGTACCACAAACTATCTTAAAACATGGTGAAGAGGAAGGTGAAAATGAATTTAAATGGTGGCTAAATATTTTCCAGGAAGATTATTATGTGGAACTGCAGCGCCATGGCATTCCCGACCAGGAAAAAGTAAATGAAGTACTATTAAAGTTTGCAAAAAAATATAAGGTGAAAGTAATTGCAAGCAACGATAGCCATTATGTAGATCAAAAGGATTTTAATGCACACGATATATTGCTTTGCATTAACACCGGCGAAAAACAAAGCACTCCGGCACTGCGTGAATTTACAGATGATGATGTGAATGCAAAAGGCAAACGTTTTGCTTTTCCCAACAACCAGTTTTTTTTAAAGACAGGAGCCGAAATGAGCGAAGTTTTTAAAGACCTGCCGCAAGCTATTGATAATACAAACGAGATTGTTGATAAGGTTGAGTTACTGAATTTAAAAAGAGATATCCTACTCCCCCATTTTACCGTGCCCGCCAATTTTAAATCGCAGGATGAATATCTGGCACATTTAACATGGTCGGGCGCAAAGGAACGATACAAAATTTTAACACCCGAGATAGAAGAACGTTTGAGTTTTGAACTGGGCATCATTAAAAAAATGGGCTTTGCCGGTTACTTTTTAATTGTAAGTGATTTCATCAAAGCAGGCAGAGACCTTGGTGTGTTCATTGGCCCCGGCCGTGGTTCTGCAGCAGGCAGTGCGGTGGCTTATTGCATTGGCATTACTAATATAGATCCTATAAAATACAACCTGCTATTTGAGCGCTTTCTAAATCCCGAACGTAAATCGATGCCGGATATAGATACCGATTTTGATGATGAAGGAAGGCAAAAGGTATTGGATTACGTAGTGCAGAAATATGGGAAAAACCAGGTAGCACAAATCATTACTTATGGTACAATGGCGGCCAAATCGAGCATTGCAGATGTGGCAAGGGTTATGGATTTACCTATAGCAGAAAGCAGGGCTATATCAAAATTAGTACCCGAAAGGCCCGGTATAAACCTTAAACGCCTATTGCATGCACCTTTTACAAATAAGGAAGCTAACGAAAGCGAAAAATCGCTGGAAGAAAAAGAACAATTACAACCTGATGATATAGAAAGTACAAAAAAACTTAGGGAACTATATTTAAAAGCAGGACTGGAAAGTAAAATTTTGCACGAAGCAGAAGTTCTGGAGGGTTCGGTACGTAACACAGGCATCCATGCTTCGGCTATCATCATTGCACCCAAAGACCTTACAGAGTTGATACCGGTTGCCACTTCAAAAGATTCGGAATTATGGTTAACACAAATTGAAGGCGGCTCTATTGAAGAAGCCGGTGTAATTAAAATGGACTTCCTGGGTTTACGCACACTCAGCATCTTAAAAACTGCCTTACAGCTCATCAAACAAAACCATAATATTGATATTGTTATAGATGATATCCCATTAGATGATGAAAAAACTTACCAACTATACCAGCAAGGCGATACTAACGGCACCTTCCAGTTTGAAAGCCCCGGCATGCAAAAATATTTACGGGAACTTAAACCCGATAAGTTTGATGATTTGATTGCCATGAATGCACTGTTTCGGCCCGGGCCAATGGCCTATATACCTGATTTTATCGATCGCAAACATGGTAAAAAACATGTTGAGTACGACCTGCCTGATATGGAAGAATACCTGAAAGAAACGTATGGCATTACGGTTTACCAGGAACAGGTAATGTTGCTTTCGCAAAAGCTTGGTGGTTTTAGTAAAGGCGACGCTGATCTTTTGCGAAAAGCCATGGGTAAAAAACAAAAGGCTATACTGGATAAAATGAAAGTGCAATTCATAGAAGGCGCTACGGCTAAAGGCCACGATGCAACAATACTTGAAAAAGTTTGGACCGACTGGGAGAAGTTTGCACAATATGCCTTCAATAAATCGCACTCTACCTGTTATGCTTTTGTGGCTTATCAAACCGCTTATTTAAAAGCGCATTATCCAAGTGAATACATGGCAGCAGTTTTAAACCATGCAGGCAGCAGCGAAAAAATCACTTTTTTCATGGAAGAGTGTAAGCGTATGGGTATAAAAGTGCTTGGTATTGATATCAACGAATCGCAAAAAGGTTTTGCCGTTAATAAAAAGGGCGAAATAAGGTTTGGTTTCAGCGGGCTTAAAGGCTTTGGCGATAATGCCATCACCAATATCATTGATGAAAGAAAAAAACAAGGCACCTACAGTTCCATCTTCGATTTTGCAAAACGCATCAATCATCGTGCAGTTAATAAAAAAGCAGTAGAAGCATTGGTTTATGCCGGTGGTTTTGATTGTTTTGAAGACATTACAAGGGCGCAATATTTTTACCAGGCGCCCGGCGATGTGCAGGCACTTGAAAAAATTTTAAAATTCGGAAGCATAGTTCAAACGCAAAATGCCAGTTCAACCAACACTTTGTTTGGCGAATTACAAATGCCCGAAATTGTACCCCCTACTATTGCCACATGCGACCCCTGGCCCCTAAATGAAAAGTTAGAATATGAAAAAGAAGTTACCGGTATGTATATGAGTGGGCATCCTTTGGATAACTACAAATTTGAAATGAAGCATTACAATATTAAACCACTGGCCGATTTTATAGAGTTTAAAAAAAATATTGACGAAAATCCTAACCCACAAAGAAATTTTCGCCTGGCAGGCTTGGTAGTAGATGCCCAACACAGGTTTACTAAACAGGGTAAAAATTATGCTGTGCTTACCATTGAAGATTATAGTGGCAAAAGTGAATTTATGCTTTGGAGCGAAGATTATGTGAAGTATAATAATTACCTGGAAATAGGATTAATAATTATGATAGAAGGCGGTTTTCAGCAAAGGTACAAAGGCCAAACATACAATTTTAACATTCAAAAGCTACACCTGTTAGATACGGTAAAATCTACCTTAACCAAGCAGGTAACTATAGAAATTGCACCTCAATTTATCAATAAAAAAATGATTGAATTTATTGATGCCAATGTTAAAGCAAACCCCGGTAATACTACCTTAAAATTCAACATTATTGATAAACGGCATAATTTTAAAATTGGTTTGTACAGCCTTGATAAAAGTGTAACTATGAATGATGAACTAACTTTTTACTTAAACGAGAATAAAGATATAGATTTGAGTGTAGTTACCTTTTAAATGATTTTAAGCCATATTTTCTAAAATCTATAACCCGGTTTTCAGCCACTATGGCTACTTTAGCTGTCAATACTTTTTCATCACATATTGTGGATATGTCATTACTGCATATTAAAGGTTTTGGAACTAACTTTGCTCCTTTCCATTCACTATATAACAATTAAAAATAAGTATTATGGCATTAGAATTCACAGACGCAAACTTTAAAACAGATGTTTTAGACTCTGATAAATTATCGGTTATAGATTTTTGGGCAGAATGGTGTGGCCCCTGCCGTGCAATTGGCCCCGTAATTGAAGAACTTGCAAAAGACTATGATGGCAAAGTAAACATTGGTAAAGTAAATGTTGATAACAACCCTCAGATATCAATGAATTACGGTATCACCAGTATCCCAGCCATTTTATTTGTAAAAGGCGGGCAGGTAGTTGATAAATTAGTTGGCGCCCAGCCAAAAGCTAATTTTGTAAAAAAGATTGAGCTTCACAAATAATATCATAAATTGATTACATCAATAAAAAGATCCCCTGTTTTTGAGCAGGGGATTTTTAATACAGCAATAGTTGAGTTGAAGTGATTGCTGTAATTTTTTTAATTACCAATAACCTTAATGGCCTGTATAAGCTTCGGAAAAAGATTCGGGGTTATGCTTGTATTTAAAGATAATGGCAAACAAAATACCAATAACCAGTGCATACACAGCAAAAATATACCAGATGGTTGACCAGTCGGTAGCCCCGTTTTGAGTATATGCCTGTACCAGCCATCCGCTACCATAGCTTCCAATCATGGCACCAATACCATTGGTAAGCATCATAAACAATCCCTGTGCACTACCCCTAATTGGATGTGGCGCTTCTTTTTCGATAAATAATGAGCCGGAGATATTAAAGAAGTCGAATGCCATGCCATATACAATCATTGATAGCACTAAAAATATCAATCCCGACCCGGGATTGCCAATACCAAAAAGCCCAAACCTGAAAAACCATGCAAACATGCTAAGCAACATCACTTTCTTAATACCATATCGCCGCAGGAAAAATGGAATGGTGATGATGAACAATGTTTCGGATACCTGTGATATGGAAACAAGAATGTTGGGATATTTTACACCAAAACTATCGGCATATTGAGGAGTACTTTTAAAATGATCTAAAAAAGTTACACCCCATTGATTAGTTATTTGCAAGGCTGCACCAAGAAAAATAGAAAAAAGAAGAAACACAGCCATCTTTGAATCCTTAAATAATACAAATGCATCTAACCCAAAAGCAGATGCCAAAGATTTTTTTTCGTTGCTCTTTGAAGGCTTGCATGCCGGCAGGCTAAAGCAATACAATCCGGTTATTAATGCATTAACAGAGGCAAAAACCAATTGTGATGAACTAAGTGTCCAGTGCATCAGGTCGGTAATCCACATGGCACAAATAAAGCCAATAGTACCCCATACCCTGATGGGTGGAAAATATTTTTGTGGGTTTAATCCATTACCCTGCAGAATATGATATGAAACAGTATTATCAAGAGATATAGTTGGCATATAAGCCATACAAACACCTAACATTGCCCAAAACATATTGCCGGGATCGGTAACTGTAGAAGTATAATATAAAAGGCCGGCGCCAATGATATGACATGCACCAAGCAACCTTTCCGAATTAATCCATTTATCGGCCACAACACCTAATATTGCCGGCATAAATATAGATGCAATACCCAGTGTTAAAAATACTTTTCCTATTTGTTCACCTTCAAAATGCAGAGTAACAAACATATACCCGCCCAGCGATGTAAGGTAAGAACCCCAAATAAAAAATTGAAGAAAGTTTAAAATTGTAAGACGAAACTTTATGCTCATATAGCTTGTTTTAGTTTTAGACTTGGAAGATATACATTTATTGAACACATAAAACAAACCAATATTGTTTTTTTAATGACGTAATTGAAAAATTCAGGCTCTTAATCAACCATTATCATCGTAAATTTGCAAAAAACAAAAGATGACAGGCGATATAGACATGTTGATTGAAACAGCAGGTGATGGCTTAAAAAATATAGCACAAAAAGTAAAGAACAACCAAAGAATTACCGATGACGAATGCCTGTTGCTTTTTGAAAAAGGAAGTTTGCCATTTGTAGGCGCTTTAGCAAATTACATAAGAGAAAAATTGCATGGCGATAACACTTATTTTAATCGCAATTTTCATATTGAACCCACCAATGTTTGCGTATTCAGTTGCCATTTTTGTTCATACTCCCGTTTATATGCCCATAAAGAAGATGGCTGGGAACTTAGTATTGACCAAATGCTTGATATTGTAAAATCTTACGACGGTAAGCCCATTACCGAAGTACATATTGTTGGCGGTGTTCATCCAAAAATGAATATGGCATATTTTATTGAACTGATGCAAAAGATAAAAGCACACAGGCCCGGCCTGCATGTAAAAGCCTTTACAGCTGTAGAGCTCGATTATATGTTTCGCAAAGCAAAACTAACAGTGACCGAAGGTATGAAACAACTGCACGAAGCCGGTTTAGACAGCCTGCCCGGTGGCGGCGCCGAAATTTTTCACCCCGATATAAGGAATCAGATTTGTGCAGATAAAGTTGATGCAGAAGGTTGGCTTGCTATTCACGAAGCAGCGCATAATTTGGGATTACATACCAACGCTACCATGCTGTATGGCCATATTGAAAAATATGAACATCGTATAGATCACATGCGGCGGTTAAGAGAACTGCAGGATAAAACCGGTGGCTTCAATACATTCATCCCATTAAAATTCCGCAATGCCAACAACGATATGAGTCATGTGCCCGAATCTTCTATCACAGAGGATATGAGGTTATATGCCATTGCCAGGATTTACCTTGATAATTTTGCACATCTGAAAGCTTATTGGCCTATGCTTGGCCGCCAAAATGCACAACTGAGTTTGTCGTTTGGCGTAAATGATATTGATGGCACCATCGACGACTCCACAAAAATTTACAGCATGGCCGGCAGCGAAGAACAAACACCTGCTATGAGTACAGCAGAACTTGTTGCCCTAATAAAACAAGTGAACCGCAAACCTGTTGAAAGAGATACTTTATATAATGTGGTAAAAGATTACAGTAACGTTGATTTTAAAACAATTGAAACTGTGCTGAATTAATTCAATTATCTAAATTTCATAAACATTACCGAAGTAATTATTGATTCAAAAAAAAAGATTGGCTTTAACAGGTCAATCTTTTTTTAGTTTTTATAAATAATGCTTTGATTAGTTTTTAGAAAGCAATTCGCCATTATTATAAATTTCGGCAGCTGCTAATATTTTTTTAGAAACGGGCGATACTTTTATATTGCTGTTGTAATACGTTAATGCTTTTGCATTGTCTTTTAAAATAGCTTTCATTACATCTGTAATGAAGGGTATAGTTCTTTTCATTGGGCATAGAAACGTGTATGCTGCAACAGTAGTATATCAAAATATGTTTATTTTTAATGTTGCAGTTTTTGAAGAAGAACCATACTAAAACCTAGCAGGCTTTATTGTTGTACAAAAAGTACAATCACTAAAACTAATGCAACAAATAAAAGGGTTAGGCAACTTACAGCCAGGTAAGCAATTGATTTCATAAGAGGATTTTTAAGGATTAAAATTCACAAAAAATATACCATCATTTCAATTTGTTAGTAATTTATTGTAACATCGTTTATATACTAAGTAAAATTACAACTGGTGTTTCTTCAAACCTGTATTATACAAACAAATTATTTGCAGAAAAATTGTATGGAGTTTAAAATCAATTCTATCAGATAAATTATTACATTGTATAAAAATTAAATTTTATGACAAAACTTAAAATTGTATTTCTGGCATTGTCTGTAACATTGATAACCGTTGTTTCATGTAAAACAGTAGGCCGCATTGCTGCCAAATACTGGCTCAACAGGGAGATAAAAGAATTTGTATCTAACTGTGAAGATAAAACATCGTTTATTGTAGGAAAGGAAAATGCACATAAGTATTGCGATTGCGCAGTTGATATAGTAGCAGAGCAATACCATAATTACCAGGATGCAAAAAAATTATCGGTTTCGGCAATTGTAGATTTTATAAACAAATGTAAATAACCTGTTGCTTCTTTGCCGTGCGTACATTTTTTTGTAACTTATACTTTTAATCATTAAATCAAAAAACATGGCAATTGTAAAAGTAATTGAAGTAATAGCTTCATCCACAAAAAGTATTGACGATGCAGTGCAAAATGCTGTAACCGAATGTTCAAAAACAGTACGTAATATCGATTCGGTGTATGTAAAAGACATTAAAGCGCATGTAAAAGACGGTAAAATCAGTTCTTACGGAGTAATATGTAAAGTTTCGTTTAGGGTTGATGAATAATTTAAAAGTAAACAACAAAAGAGCCTTTTACATTGTAAAAGGCTCTTTTTGAATTAATAAACATTTTGCAGGTTTAAATATTTTTTACCACCACATCAATTACTTGTTTTTTATCGGGGCTTTCCCACCTGAACCTTACGGTATATATCCTGGCATTAACGGTTTTTAATCTGTAAGGAATTTTAAGCATGTAGTCCACATCATTATTTTCCATTGCCCCTTTCACTTGTTTTAAAAGTATATCAGTTATTTTTATCTCATTTAGATTATTATCATAAACCCAAAAATTTTCTTTCCCACTAAAGATACCCGAAATACTTGTGCCTTTAATATTCGATATATCTACACTGGTATAAGCCATTTTAGGAGCAACCTGTATGGATGTATCCACTGTTATTTTCATGCTCCTGGCCTGTAAACCACAAATGGTTGCTTTAGCCGCATCGGTTGACTTTATATTTTTAACCAGTTTGGAAACTTGCAATTGTTCGCCCAGCCTGGCAAATGTTACTGGCATTTCAATACGCAGCTGGTTTTTACTTTTAAGATCGTACAATCTTAATTTAACAAGGCCGTTAAAATTATTTCTCATTGCTGCCATTGGAATAATAAATTTAATTCCAAGGTTTATTAATTCTTTTGCAGTAAAACCTATTGTTGCGTTTTTTGCAAGTATATTTGGTTCGCTGTACAGCAACTCGCCTTTGGGCGATAAAATGGTAAGTTCTGCACCGGCAAAAACAGTTTTTTTAGCATCAATAGTAAATCCTGCAGGCTGATGTAGTATTAAATCTATCTCCTTATTTAAAGGGATACGGTTACTCAGCAATTGTGCACCATCAATCTTAACATCTATATCATCTTTGGTTACAATACCTTCACTAAAATACTTAAGGCCTGTTAAAGGAACAATACCGTTATTTTGAGCAAATGAAACAGAAGCTAAAAATAAACATGCAATAAAAAAGAATATTTTTTTAAGAAAGGTATTCATAACGTTCTTAGATGTATCTGTTGAAATAAGGATGCCCTGCAATTTATTTTCCATGCTTTAAGTGAACGCTTCTTATTTTAATTTATTATAGCCGGAAGTACTTATTTGTATAAAAAAAATTTAAAATAAATTTATTCACCCACGATGAAAAAATTACTAATCAAATACCACCTGGTTTTTTCGGGCATTAATTTTTGATAACAGTAACCCCGTAATAACCAACAGCACCCCTATTACAGTAAAGATATCAATCTTATCCCCCATCCACCATGCTGCAATGATAAATCCAAATAAAGGACAAAGAAATAACCACAGCCCTGCCCTAACAGGGTTAATACTCAATAACCACATCCACAATTGCACCGCTATAATTGAAACCGGGATAGCAAGCCATGATGCAGATAGCCAGAATTTAACAGTAAAGTGATTTTGATTGCTTTTATAAAACAATATCATTACAGGCAATAAGAATATACCGCCCATCAATGTTTGCCACCCATTTATTGTAAGCAACGAAAGGCCATTCCACGATTTTGATGAAAAATATATTGCACCGGCAGAATATGATAGCATACTGAAAAGTAGTATCAATAGCCCGCTAACTGTTACGGTTGCAGAACCAAATAAAGGCCAGGATGCACAAACAACACCAATTGTACATATTAATATTGCAATCATGATTGGTATTGTTAATTTTTCTTTTAAAAAGAAAACAGATAAAAAGCTAATAAAAACTGGGTTTATAGCAACAGCCAGGGCGCCAATACCTGCTGTAATATTTTGCATGGCAATTACATAACAACCCAGGTAAACTGTAATATTTAAAAAACCATAAAGGGCAATCTGTTTCCATTCATCTTTTTTGGGCAGCCGTTGTTTTTGAATACCATGTGCAATAAATAACATGATTGAAGAGGCCAAAGCAAACCTCACTAAAGCAATTACCAATGGCTGTGCTGTTGTAAGGCCAACCTTTGTAGCTGTTGAAGCAGATGGCCATAATATTGCAAACGATATTCCTGCAAGTAACCACTGCCAATTTTTGTTGCCGGTTTTAGTCATAATAGGTTAACCCGTTAATGAAATTCTTAATTATAATTCTCAATTTATTGCTAATGATGATTAATTAAAACAGAACTTACAAATATTTTATATAGCAACTGCTGTTATTAAATTCCTCTTTTTTAAATCCCATCACTTTAATAAATTTTTCATGCTGTGGATTATATACACTTGTGTAGATAATCTTTTTAATACCTCTGGCTTTTAAAAAATCTTTCCCTTCATCAAATAAAAACCGCCCCACTTTAAAATCCCTGTATTTGGGAATGGTATAATTTATTTGTACAATAGCATTACCTGCTGTATCCACATCAGCCACAAAAATATTTGCTACCACTATATCCCTCAGTACAACAAATTTTATGCTGTCAGCTTTGTCTGTCATTGTAAAACCTGGGAAATAGGCATTTATATCAGTAGCATAAAAATTAAGGAACTTTGGTATTAATGCTGCATCTTTTTTAAACTCCACCAGGTCAAATTTCTCTTTTCGGTTATAAATCTTAAAAAGGAAATAAATATTAATTGCCAGCAACACACTATTGGTTAACACAATGGGATACGCATTGATGATTACACCATACAAAACAAAGCACAGGCAGCCAAAACTGTTAATCCATCTAAACTTTATATCGGTAGTAACCCAAAGTGATACGGCAAGAAAAATAAAAGCCAGGTAGCCTGGCAGTTGTATCAGGAATTGCTGCATAGAAATAATTAATGCTGCAATATAACTCATTACAAAAAGATTTTCTGATACCTGTTATTGATAAAAAAATACCCGGAAAATTCCGGGTAAAAAAAGTATGAAAGCCTGTTTAGTTTTTCGAATAATTTTTTGGCAGTAGTTTCAACTCATCAAGCAGGCCTGATATCACACCTTTATCCGTTTTTACATTACGTATCTCCATTATCTGCTGCCCACGAAGCACTATTTCTACAGTTGAAACGCAGGTATTAAGTTTTCTAAGGGTAGGTTTCATCGGTTTCCAACCCTTACGCAGCGAAGGAATTGTTTTGGAATGTGTACCGGATATTTTTACATCTGCTTTAAACGATTCTCCATCAGTAGTCAGGTTCTCAATTTTAAATTTTACATCGGGCAAGCCTTCTTTTATACGGCTATACACATCTAAAAACTCTTTGCCCGATACCGGTCTTTTCAAAATCATTGTTGAAAAATTTCCTGCCAGGCACTCCTCCGCCTGTTTCAGGTTTTCATTTTCAATGGCATTAAAAAGGTTTTGAATAACATCGTACTCCTGGTAATTCATTACATTCATCATATCTCTTGTATTTAATTAAAGAAATGGGGCAACAACCCCGGTATCCTTAATAATACAAAAAAATTACCGGTTTTCCAAAAAGCAGTACAGCATTGGCTTTAGCCCGAATATTATTTTGAATGTTTTTTTGAAATTATAAAAACAGCCGGCACAGGGCGCTCGCCGCTTTTACCACTTGGTGTAATGGTTTCTTTACCGTTAACCAGCATACAACTGCTTCCTCCGCCGTCTAAATTCAATGCTTCTACGCAACCAATATCTATTAACATTTTTGCCTGCTGCTCTAATGTAGCGCCCTCTGCAACACCCGGAAACCTACCCTGTATGGCTAAAATAATAAGATAGCCATCGGCAGTATAACCCATACAGGTACGTGGATGTTTATCATGTATTGCTTTGCCTGTGAATTTCAATTCTTCTTCATTGGTAATCTTTATTTTTCCATCCTGTACCAACACAGGGCCGCCGCCAATAGCTGTTTGTTTTTTCCAAAACAAAGCATGGTTGCTTAATGTTTGCAATGGAAATATTTTTGATGAATCTTTTGTTGCTGCCAGCGGCTGTTGCATAGCATAAGGATAACGGGCAGTTGAATCGGCATACACCCAAGCTACATCTGCTTTTCTTTTCTTATCAATACCCAATACACTGCCTAATGGATGTTTATATAGTAAAGTATCTTTTCCTTTTAAGGCAATGGTATGCACATTAAACGAAACTATCTTTCCCTCTTTTATCACCATATTCAAATTCTGGTTCTTATCAAAATTGAAAAAAGTGCAATTAACTACAACTAATGGCTTTGAATTTTTTTCATAAAACTGTAAAGGCGTCATTCTCCTGCCAAGTGTGGTATCGGCTGTAAATACAAGCTTTTTATCTTTAAGTTTTGCTTTTACATAAAAAGCAATAAAAGGTTTTCCGTCTAACGAATCGGTGGTTTTAAATACCTGGACCGATGCTGGTAATGGTGCATAATCTTTGCTTACATTCATCCATCTCAACTGGGCAACAGCATGCAGGGGTATAAAAAAACAAACAGCCGGTAATATGCCGGCTGCTAAAAGTATCCTGTTTAATTTATTACAGTACATTATTGCAATTTTATGCTGGATGAATGTATTGATTTATTTATTTTTTTCTGCCAGCCATTTCGCTCTGCCATAACCCGGTATTACATGTTTTTCGCTATGGTACGATGAACGCACCAACGGGCCACTTTCAACATAATCCAAACCTAGTTCATAACCAATTTCTTTAAACTCGGCAAATTCATCAGGATGCACAAAACGGGCTACAGGTAAATGTTTTTTTGTAGGCTGCAGGTATTGGCCAATAGTTACCACATCTACGTCATTTGCCTTTAGGTCTTTTAGTGTTTGTATTACTTCTTCTTTTTTCTCGCCCAGGCCCAGCATGATACCACTTTTGGTACGCATGCAACCTTCTTTAAGTATGCGTAATGTTTGCATGCTTTGCCAATATTTTGCCTGTATACGTACTTGTCGTGTAAGGCGCTCAGTTGTTTCAATATTATGGCTCACTACTTCGGGTGCTGCATCAATAATCCTTTGTATATTTTCACGGTTGGCTTTAAAATCGGGTATCAGGGTTTCTAAAGTTGTTGCAGGGTTTAATGCTTTAACAGCTTTTATTGTATTATGCCATATAATACTGCCTCCGTCTTTAAGTTCATCCCTGTCAACCGATGTTATTACTGCATGTTTAACCCTCATCAGGTTGATAGCTTCTGCCACACGCTGCGGTTCATCCCAATCTACGGGTAAAGGCCTGCCGGTGGCCACATTACAAAAGCCGCAACTTCTTGTACATATATTGCCCAGTATCATAAAAGTAGCTGTGCCTTCGCCCCAGCATTCGCCCATGTTGGGACAATTGCCGCTTTCACAAATGGTATGCAGTTTATGCGTATCAACCAGGCTGCGTACATGCCGGTATTCTTCTCCTATAGGTAACTTAACTCTTAGCCAATTAGGTTTTTTTGGTTTTTGTTCAATTATACCGTCTATAACGGGTAATTCTGTCATGCTTACTATTATATCTGCTTTTAAATAAAATCTTATTTTCTTTTGCCAAACAAAATGGAGAAATATGCGCCAAAGAAAAACTGGTTTTCTTTGTTACCAATCATTTGGGGTATCTTTTTTGAATAAAACTCTGCAAAGGTACCCACTTCTATTGCACTTACCAATTCATTAAACCTTCCATAATCGAAACGTACTGCAGGCTTTACATACAGGCCCGGGGTCACTTTTAGATGATTCCATCCTTTGCCAAGGCCGGGCCCTGATGGATTTCGGCCAATGGGATTGGCAAAAATTGCGCTATCGGGCGAATCGTAACGGATAAACCTTCGGCCGTTGTTATCATCTATTTCAAATTCATAAGCACGCAACAAGCCGAGGGTGATGCCCCCGCCAATATTGGCAGTTATGCTTACACCATTCTTATTGCTTTTATTACCCAGCAGGAATTGTTTTTGTACACCCAATTTTACAGGGTAAAAGAAATTTTTTTTACCCAGTATAAATGGCGCCGATGCCACATAGGGGCTATTTTGCTTTTCTTCTTTATGGTGCTTGCGTTCGGAAATTTCAATTTGAAAAAGCGTGCTGCTTTTTACCGATTTTGAATATCCTTTTTCAAACGTAATACCATATCCGTCTGTTATCAATTTTACGCCAAATGCAAAATGTTTACGATAAGCTATTACACCTTCTTCCTCGGCTTTTATTAATGCATTTATTTTTGCACGCTTTTCTTCTTTACGCAACTGCTTTTTTGATTTACCTGTTTGCTGGGCATACCCAAAAACTGAAAAGGCCATAGCCGCCACAAAAAATAATATTCTTTTCATGAAAGTTTTTTACTGAAGTAAATTTAAGGCAAAAATACCATCTGCTGTTTAAAGATGATACATTTGTAACCCGAACTGCTGCATTATTTATTGATAACAAAAAAAATTAACAAATGACTGCATCTATTATTTATACAGGTAACCTGCGATGCCAATGCACCCATAACCAAAGTGGCACAGTGATTGAAACCGATGCCCCCACAGATAACAGGGGTAAGGGAGAAAAGTTTAGTCCAACCGATACACTTTGTGTGGCTTTAGCAACATGCGTCATCACCACTATGGGCATTAAGGCAACCGATATGGGAATTGAACTGGCAGGCACTTCTATTGCTGTAACCAAACACATGCTGAGCGATCCAAGGCGAGTGGGAAAAGTTGATGTTATTCTTACTTTCCCCGGCAGCCTGCAATTAGAAGATAAAGACCGTATGATTTTGCAAAGAACCGGTGATAATTGCCCGGTGGCAAAAAGTCTGCACCCCGATATGCAATTGAATATTGTTTATAACTGGTAATGCCCTCGTGGTTCTTTCATACTCTCTTTACATCATTTAATGCGAAGGCTATGCACTATTGATGAGTTTGTTACCTACACTGCAATCGAGACAACGTTTATTATTGCAGTATTCGTTTTTTAATTGAATTAATGCCTGCGAATCAAAAGCATTATTAACTGCAACCTGTAAATTTGAAAACCCTTTACTGATATTGTTTTGTTCGGCTTTCAGTTGCAGCAGCCATTGCAATGCTTTTTCTTTAAGCAGTTCATCATTATGAAAATGGCCATAGGCAAATAATACAGGTACCACCGTATTGATAAAAATATTATCCATCATCTGCTGCCCCAGTTTTTTCTTTTTAAAGGCTGATGGTTCATCAAACATATAATGATAATGCCAGTAATCGTTTGCAGTTACATCAAGCAATGCTTTTATTTCACTTAGCTTATTACTTTCTTTTATTTTTGAAAACAGGTGCAGGCTTAGATGCACCAGCATAGCTAATTGCGCAAGCCTTACTGTAGGAAAATTAGATGGCCTCATCCTTAAAAAAACAAGCGAAGCTTCTATCTTTTTCAGTTGATATTTTTTTTGTAAAAAACGATATTCCCTTTGTAATAGCTTTGGGTAATCTTCTTTAAAATCAGCTTCCAGTAAACCTGCCTGCCCAAATAACAACGATTCCAGTTGGTGAATTTGCCCCTTATGTTTAGCCAAAATGTTTACAGGTATTGATTGTGCTATTTTTTCAAAAGCAACACTGTTTAATTTGACACCGAAGTTTTTAGCCAGTAGCCACCAAAAAGTTTCTTCCCAGTGATTGTTGTTTTTTTGCTGGTATTCAAAAATAATAGCAGCCTTTGCCTGCAGGCGTTCGGCCAGTAGCCTGTCCTTCCATCCCTGCCAGGTAAGTGAGTTTATTTGATGAATACTTTTTTCGCAGGGAATAAAACTTTCTGTACTCATCAGTTCATCATATCTCTTCAATAAAATTTTAGATACTTTATCCTGCAGCACAAGGGTAGGAAAAGGAAGGTTTAAGGTTGCATCATTTTTCCAAACCACATGCAAAATCACATTTTTATATTTTTTATCGGCGCTGTGTTTATGGTTTCGCCAATCAGAAGCATTAATATGTATTTCAATAGAACCAGCCCAAACGGTGCCGCCTATATTTATTTTTGCATTGGTAAAATCGGGCCCCTGGTTGGTATTGAGCATACCGGGTTTTATCACCTGCAGTTCTTCTCCTTCTTCTGTACGTAAGCCGCCAGCGTTAAAGTATTGAAATTGCCATATATATTGCAGCAGGCGCTCGGTCATAAAAAAAATTTACAGTGATGCCTATGCACAAATATGCAAATTATAATTCATACCGGGTAATTAACCTTTACTACACTGCCAACTCGTTAAGCGCCTGCACTACCCTGCTAACCGGCAATCCCATCACATTATAAAAATCGCCTTCTATTGATTTTATGCCCACTACACCTATCCATTCCTGAATGGCATAAGCGCCGGCTTTGTCGTAAGGCTTATAATTATCTACATAAAATTCAATTTGTTGCTGTGTAAGCTGATGAAATTGCACTTTAGTAGTTTCGGCAAAGGCAATTTCTTTATCGCCAGCTATGATTACTACACCCGTAGTTACATGATGAATTGTTCCGGATAAAGAAGACAGTATCTTAACAGCATCTTCCCTGCTGGTTGGTTTGCCAATGATGGTATTGTTTAAAACAACAATGGTATCTGCCGCAAGAATGGGTGCATTAATATTTTTATTTTGCTTTACAGCAAATGCTTTGTTACGTGCAATATAAATGGCAATTTCTTCAGCAGTCAATTTTTCAGGATAAGACTCATCTGTTTGTTGTATGATAATATCAAAAGGTACTTCGGCCCACTCAAGCAACTGTTTGCGGCGTGGCGATTGCGATGCCAGGATAATTTTCTGCATACAAATTTTCAGGAATAGAGTTTAAAAAACAACATAGATAACAAGCCGGTTAACATCACCAGTTTAATAACACTGCTTAACAGGTGGTAATCGTTTGGCGATTGTGCCTTAAATAATTTTTGTAACAGCCAAATTAATGGCAGGATGATGAATACCAGGCAATACAGCATGCTCCATAACCATCCCAACTGCAATACATAAAACTGAACAATGCATATAGTGCCTATCAAAACTGCCAGCCATACCGCCACAAACATTTTACTTGCCGGTACACCCCACGCAAGCGGTATGGTACGGCATCCATAGCGGGCATCGCCTTCCATATCTTCCAAATCTTTTACCACTTCTCTTATAAGAGATATGATGAAAGCAAAACCGGCGTATAAAAAACTTATACGCAAAAAACGGTGCTTTTGTGCTATCCATTCCGCCGGGTTGCAGCCACTGCAACTTAAACTGCGGAAATAACAAAAAAAACATACCAGTATCACCCATGCAGTAAGCAATGATATAAGAACATTACCCACCAATACTTTCTTTTTTAAACTGATGCTGTATGCAAATAAAAGTAAAGCACATGCCATGTTTGAAAACCCCATCCAAAAAACAGAAGTGTTATAATCAATATAAAAACCAATAGCAATACCCATAACCGATAAGCATATATGAAATACAATAGCCCATCGTCTTTTTATATGTTTATCAATAATTTTTTTTTGAGGCTTGTTCACTTCATCTATATTCAGGTCGAAATAATCATTAATGATATTGCCGGCGGCAGCTATCATTAATGATGAAATAACAAGTAGTAAAAAAAAAGTTCCGGTAAAGGGGTCGTACACGCTTTGATGGAAGTTATGAATGGGGTGGATAAGGGCATAATAATACAAAACCTGTGTTACTGCAATAATAACCAGGTTTTGCCAGCGAATCAACTTTAAAAAAGCGATAATCAGTTTCATGAAATTATTAAACGAAAATACACTTTGAAAACGTATTTGAGCAAATTACCTGGCAGCAATGCCGGTTTCTGTATCCCAATGGCCATTAAGCTTTAGCACTTTTTCAATAACATCCCTGGCACAGCCGCTACCGCCATTTAAGGGTGATACATAAAGGGATATCTGTTTTATTTCTGTAGCTGCATCTGCCGGGCAGCAGGGCAACCCTGTTAACTGCATGGGAATATAATCGGGCATATCATCGCCCATGAAAAGTATCTCGTTCCAAAGCAAGTTATGCTGTGTAACATATTCTATAAGCTTTGCTTTCTTATCATCAATTTTTACAAAACAATCTTTAACCCCAAGCCTGGCAAGTCTTTCTTTAACTGCTTCGGATGTGCCGCCTGAGATAATAACCACCCTGTACCCTTTTTTAACGGCCAGTTGAATAGCATATCCGTCTTTAATATTCATCCTTCTCGCCATCTGCCCGTCTTCTAAAATCAATAAGCTGCCATCGGTGAGTACACCGTCAACATCAAATACAAATGTTTTTATGGATGCAAATTTTTCCAGTGTATTCATACCCGATTTTATATAGATGAAATGGCAGGTTTTATTACTTCAATATTAAAAGGCAATAAAACATCACATCATTGCAAATATATAAAATGCAAATGCGCTAAATAAAAAGATGAAGATTTTATTTTTGGTTATCCCTCCACTCGTATACCCAGCTACTCTGTATCATTTCAAGATGCCCTTCGTTACTTTCTTCGGGCTTGCCGGCAAACTTTGGTATTTCTAAAACCCATTTGTGCAGGTCGGTAAAACGTATGCGGTATATTTTACCTTCATTGAAATCATCGCCAAAGCGTTCATATAATTTCATAGCAATATCTTCGTAATCGCTCCAGTAAATGGGGGGTTCAAAAGTCATAAGTTGCTAATTTTAATAAAGTGCCAATGTACAAAATAGCTTTTTTATTCTCCTAAAAACTGGGTCTGGTCGGGTAAGGTTACAGTAATATCTCCACTGCCTTCCAGTAAAACGCATTGGCAACCCAGCCTTGAATTTAAACGTGGATTAACAGCCCTGTCGATAAAATCCTCTTCCCTGTCCGACAATTCTTCAATAAAATCTTCACCCTGCTCAACATATACATGGCAGGTACTGCATGCACAAACACCGCCGCAGTTATGGTGAAGCTCTATATCGTTTTTTAAAGCTGTTTCTAAAATTGAATCTCCTGCAGCAATATCTTTTAGCGTAATGGGTTCAAGGCCTTTCTGTTCAAACTTAAATGTTACATTATACATAATTACTGCAAATTTCGGATTGCAAACCTACTTTAAATTACTAATTAAGGAAAATATAAGTTGGCAAGTGTGTTTTTTAAGTTTGGAATATTGAAATCATTTATTATTTTTCGTTTTCAATTGTAACCCCACAAAAGCTTTTATGTTATTAAGATCAATACTTGTTTACTGTGCTTTTGTAACTATCATCATTTTTATGAATGCCTGCAATGGCAACAGCACAAAAAAAGATGATAAACCCGTTGCCGACAGCAGCAAAAAGACTGTAAAAAAAGAAGAAATAAAAAAAGAGCCGGAAAAAAAATTTGAACGACCCCCTATTGTAAACATTATTGATACGCTTGCCATAAAAAAAACGGTTATTTATTGTGCCGATAGTGCAGCAACCTTTGAACGAATTGCAACTAAACTTTCTAAAATTTATACAGGCAAACTTGCTGAATATGCAAAGAAGAATAATGTAAAAATAATTGGCAAACCAATAGCCTGGTTTAAAAAACAAAAAGCGCCCTATTTTTTTGAAGCTGCCTTACCTGTAAATAAAAAAGGTGCTAAAGCTGTTACTGGTGTGCAGGTACGTGAACTTGCTGCCGGGAAAGTAGTGGTAGCCCACTTTTATGGCCCTTATGAACTATTACCAGTAGGTTACGATGCAGTTAAGGAATATTTAAAAGATAATAAGAAAATTTCTGCCGGCAGCCCATACGAAATTTATGTAACCGACCCTATTGATAAAGACGAGAAACCTGTGGACCCATATAAAATACAAACGGATATTGTTTTTCCTATAAAATAATACGGGTTAGTTTTCTCTTAGGATACTATCTGTAAGCTTTAAATATATATACCTGAGTTTTTGATGATTGGTTAAAAGGCGCAGGTGTTTATCCAAAGTAAATACATCGTTACGCATTGCCGGCCCGGTTTGCATGTTGGCAGGCGAATGTGTGGCTGTACGCTGGGCAGTTTCTAATATTAACGGAGTAAGCAGTTTAAAATTAACATGTTCTTTTTGGCAAAATTCTTCGGCAAGGGCAAACAGGTGATTACTGAAATTGCTAACTACCACTGCTGCCACATGCAACTTCAATCTATCTTCATCGGTAGCTTTTACCACATTTGATGAAAGAGATTTAGCAAGATCCTGAATCAAAGTAAAAGTTTCAACCGTATTACCATCAATTAAAAAAGGTATTTCTTTTATGTCGTTTAATTCGCTGCGAAGGCTTTGCAATGGATACAACACCCCATAATTTTCAGATACATCCTTTAGCACTTCAAGCGGTACAGAACCGGCTGTATGCACTACTAATTTTTTACCAAGCTTTAATTTATTGTGCAATCCATACAAAGCACCGTCGCTGATAGCTACTATATATATGTCGGCGCCGGTATTAATGCTGCCATCCAAATCGCAATAAGTACAGCCAAGTTCATCGGCTAAAGTTTTTGCATGTTCAGGATGCCGGCTTACTACTTGTAAAACTTTATGATTGTTTTTAACAAGAACCCTTCCTAAAACAGTAGCCACATTGCCCGAACCGATGATTACAACCTGCATAGCCTTAATTTTGTAGTATTATGAAACTTTCACAAAGATTAGGAATAACATACATTCAAACAAAAATTAAATTACTATCATTAATATCTGAAAAAAAAGCTGCACAAAAAGCTTTTGAAGCTTTTGGAACGCCATATAAAAAATGGGTTCCCAAAAACCCTTTAAAAAATACCGAAGAAATTGAACTTGTATTAAACAACAAAAAAATTGCCGGTTACCGCTGGAACCACCCTCAACAAAAAAAAGCTTTAATACTGCATGGCTTTGGTTCGGCTGCATATAAGTTTGAAGAATATGCCAGCTTACTAACAGTAAAAGGTTATGAAATTCTTGCTTTTGATGCGCCGGCTCATGGCGATAGTGAGGGCAATACTACCAACGTAATTGAATATTGCGAAATGATTGAAGAAGTGATGAAAGTATATGGCCCTGTTGATGGCTTTATTGCCCATTCGTTTGGAGGTATAGCACTTAGTCTTGCATTGGAAAAAATACCGGGTAATAAAAAAACAAAAGTGGTTTTTATTGCACCTGCAACAGAAACAACATCGGCAGTAAATGATGCTTTTAACATGTTGAAGATTAAAAATAAAAAAGTAAGAACAGCGTTTGAGAATTTAATACTGGAAGTTAGCGGTAAAAACACTGCATGGTTTTCAATGCGCAGGGCTATGAATAATATTGCTGCATCTGTATTATGGATACATGATGAAGACGATACTATCACTCCCTGGGCCGATGCAGAAAAAGTGAAGACGGACAATCATCCAAATATTAAATTCATTGTTACAAAAGGGCTGGGCCACAGTAAAATATATCACGATAAAACAGTGAAAGAACAGGTAATAAAGTTTCTATAAACTGATTGTGATACTAGGAAGAATTTTAAAAATTATTTGGAATTTTCAATTTTAAACTAATATTGCATTGCAGGTAATGATGTAAAATTTAAACAAAGCTGCAGGTTGTGATGCCGTACAAGTGAGTGACACAACAGTGCTGAAACCATTTACTGCAGCTGGTTACAAAAGAATTTTGAAAGATATTTATGGCAAAAAATTTATTAATAGTTGAGTCTCCGGCAAAGGCAAAAACCATTGAAGCAATTCTTGGTAAAGACTTTGAAGTGAAGAGTTGCTTTGGGCATATACGAGACCTGGAGAAGAACGACATGGGTATAGATATTGCCAATGATTTTAAACCCACTTATATCATATCGCCCGATAAAACTAAAGTGGTAAGCGAATTAAAAAGCCTTGCAAAAAAAGCAGATGCTGTTTGGCTGGCATCGGATGAAGACCGTGAAGGTGAAAGCATCAGCTGGCATTTAGCCGAAGTGCTGGGGCTTGATCCTAAAACAACTAAACGCATCGTTTTTCATGAAATAACTAAACCTGCCATTTTAAAAGCGGTGGAAAACCCACGCACTATTGATATGCATTTGGTAGATGCACAACAGGCCCGCCGTGTGGTTGACCGCCTAGTAGGTTTTGAATTAAGCCCGGTACTGTGGCGCAAGATAGGCATGAGTGGTGGCTTAAGCGCCGGCCGTGTACAAAGTGTGGCGGTAAAATTAATTGTAGAAAAAGAAAGAGAGATAAATGCATTTGTACCTGTAAGCAGTTTTAAACTGGAAGCCACATTAGCAGCAACCGACCTTAATAATAAAACCGTATCGTTTAAAGCCGAAGGCGCCAAACAAAACAGCGAAGCCGATGCCGAAAAGTTTTTACAAAGTTGCATTGGCGCCAGCTACACCGTAAAAGATATACAGGTGAGGCCCGGCAAACGTACGCCGGCAGCGCCTTTTACTACATCTACCTTACAGCAGGAAGCAAGCCGTAAACTGGGCTATAGCGTTAGTAAAACCATGTTGCTGGCACAAAAACTTTACGAAAGCGGTAAGATAACATACATGCGTACCGACAGTGTGAACCTGAGCGATACAGCTATGGAAAGCATCAAGGCCGAAATAGGGAAAAACTTTGGTGATAAATATTTACAGATACGGAAGTACAAAAATAAAAGTGAAACTGCACAGGAAGCACACGAAGCCATACGCCCAACCTATATGGAAGTAAAGCATGTTGGCGATGCCGATTTACAGCGTTTGTACGAACTGATTTGGAAACGCACCATTGCATCGCAAATGGCTGATGCCGAACTGGAGAACACAACTGCAAAAATAGACATCAGCACCAACGGGCAACAACTTACTGCAAGCGGGCAGGTAATTACATTTGACGGTTTCTTAAAAGTTTATTTTGAGAGTACCGATGAAGAAGATACCGATGACAATGATGAAAGCCGCCTGCCTAATTTAACAGTTGGGCAACAGCTTAGTTTTGAGCGGATGACTGCCACTGAAAAATTCACTAAACACAGCGCCCGTTATACCGAAGCGTCGCTGGTTAAAAAACTTGAAGAGCTTGGTATTGGCCGCCCAAGTACCTACGCTCCTACTATCTCTACCATCATTAAACGTAAATATGTAGAGAAAAAAGACAAGGAACCGGTGAAAAGGGATTTCCGTATTTTAAGATTAAAAGATGATGAAATAAAAAAAATAACAGAACAGGAAAATACCGGCGCCGAAAAATCAAAACTTTTTCCTACCGACCTTGGATTGGTGGTTACTGATTTTTTGAATGAACATTTCAACAAAGTGATGGAATACTCTTTTACCGCAAGTATTGAAGAAGAGTTTGACCAGATTGCAGAAGGCAGGATGAAATGGAGCAGCATGGTAAAAGATTTTTACACACCTTTTCATGAAGGTGTTGAGCATACGCTGGAGAATGCCGAACGTGCCGTAGGTGAACGCAACCTGGGTACCGACCCTGCAACAGGCAAACCCGTTTTTGCACGTATGGGCCGCTATGGTCCCATGGTACAAATTGGCAGCAGCGATGATGAAGAAAAACCAAAGTATGCCAAGCTGAAACCTACACAAAGTATTGAAACCATCAGCCTGGAAGAATCGCTGGAACTTTTTAAACTGGGTGCGCCATTGGGTGAATTTGAAGGACAGGAAATAACGGTTAACGTTGGCCGCTTTGGCCCCTATGTAAAATTTGGCGAGCAGTTTATCTCCATACCCCGTGGCGAAGAGCCGGGCAATGTTGACCTTGAGCGTGCCATTGCCATCATCCAGGCAAAACGAATAGAAGACGCACCTGTGGCACATTACAACGATAAGCCGGTAACAAAAGGCAAGGGCCGCTTTGGCCCCTTCATAAAATGGAACGACATGTTTATAAACGTGCCAGCCCGTTACGATTTTGAAAACCTTACACAGCAAAACATAAACGAACTGGTAGAAGCCAAGCTGAAAAAAGAAGCCAACCGCTTCATACAACAATGGCCCGAAGAAAAAATATCTCTGCAAAACGGCCGTTGGGGACCCGAAGCTGTATATGGCAAAAAACGCCTGCGCCTGCCTAAAGGAAAATATACCGCCGAAGCGCTTGCAACCATCAGTATTGATGAAGTAAAAGAATTTATTTTATCGCAGGATCCAAATGCATTTAGTAAAAAAGCCCCGGCAAAAAAGAAAGCGGCTACAAAAAAAGCGGCAGTAAAAAAGAAGTAATTTTTTTATGACCCCGGCGCCAAACCGCTATGCAACTACATAGGCGTCGCACTCTTGTACTGTATTTCTTTATTGAACTTTTTTTGAAGGTTTTATTAATGTAACCATTATCAGCAACCATCATTTAATTTTACCTTTATCACATGCAAACAGATTGCTTTGAAATTGCCATCACTGTAGCCCCGCATGATTTGGATGACATGCAGCATGTGAACAATGTGGTTTACCTGCAATGGGTGCAGGATGCAGCCCTTGCACACTGGAATGCAAAAGCAAGTGCAGCCATCCGTGAAAAATATAAATGGGTGGTGCTACGCCACGAAATAGATTACAAAAGCCCCGGCTTTTTAAATGATGAATTAATATTAAAAACCTGGGTGTATGATTATAACGGTGTACGCTCAACCCGTTTGGTACAAATAATCCGAAAAAAAGACAACAAACTTCTTGCACAGGCTAGTACTTCATGGTGCTTACTACAAGCCGCCACCGGCAAACCTGCAAGAATAGGAGAAGATATAATGGATTTGTTCAAACCCCAGGTACAGTAACATAGTTTTGTTTAATCTTTATTTCACTGGTTAATTAAAACCTGTTCCTACTTTTTAAAGCTTTGGGTTTTCTTTAATTTTACGTTGGCATACATTTATTCCTTTCACATTTTATTTTTAGCCAATGAATCATTCAATCCAAAAAATTGTGTTTTCAAAATTCAGTCTCCTTTTTATACTATCATCATTCTTTACCAGCAATACAATTGCACAGGAAAAAAATCTTTTATCAACCAAAATCGTATCTGCCGAAAAAATAAACCCAACAACAGCACAGCTTGTTTATACCGACGGGCACCGCCTTACAATTGATTTTTATGGTGAAAATATTTTTAGAATATTTGAAGACACAACCGGCGGCATTGTGCGTAACCCAGATGCAATGCCGCCTGCCAGCATGCTTGTAGAAAACCCAAGAAGAAATGTTAGCAATATATTATTAACTCACGATGCAATTAAATTCACCATTTCCTCTGCAAAAATTTCTATCGAAATTGATAAAAACAATTCTTTGTTGAAAGTGATAAACAAGTCTACAAAAAAAATTGCTTTACAAACATTAAAGCCGGTAAGTTTTGCCAATAGCAAAACAACACTTGTATTGCAGGAGGGTGAACAGGAATATTTTTTTGGCGGAGGAGTGCAAAATGGTCGTTTCTCTCACAAAGGAAAAAGTATATCAATAGTTAATGAAAATAGCTGGACAGACGGCGGCGTGGCTTCACCGGCACCATTTTACTGGTCAACAAACGGATATGGCATGTTGTGGCATAGCTTTAAACCTGGCAAATATGATTTTGGCGCCACAAAAAATGGTGAAGTAACCTTATGGCACAATACTCAATACCTGGATGTTTTTTTTATGATTGATGATGGCGCAGTAAACCTCTTAAATGATTATTACCAATTAACGGGCAACCCTGTTTTATTACCCAAGTTTGCTTTTTATGAAGGCCACTTAAATGCCTACAACCGTGACTACTGGAAAGAAGACAGCACAGGTATTTTGTTTGAAGATGGTAAACGCTATAAAGAAAGCCAGAAAGATAATGGCGGCATTAAAGAATCGCTGAACGGCGAAAAAAACAATTACCAGTTTTCGGCACGTGCAGTTATCGACAGGTATCAGCAACATGATATGCCACTTGGATGGATTTTGCCCAACGATGGTTATGGTGCCGGATACGGGCAAACAAGCACACTTGACAGTAATATAGCTAACCTAAAATCGTTTGGCGATTATGCACGCAAACACGGAGTGCAGATTGGGCTTTGGACACAATCTGACCTGCATCCAAAACAAGGCATAAGTGCATTGTTGCAACGTGATATTGTAAAAGAAGTGAGAGATGCCGGTGTACGTGTATTAAAAACCGATGTGGCATGGGTGGGTGATGGTTATTCATTTGGCTTGCATGGTGTGGCTGATGTGGCACACATTGTACCCTATTATGGTAACAATGCAAGGCCATTCTTTATAACGCTTGACGGGTGGGCCGGCGCACAACGGTATTCATCAGTTTGGAGCGGCGACCAAACCGGCGGCAATTGGGAATACATACGGTTTCATATACCTACATTTATTGGGGCAGGTTTGTCAGGTATGTCAAACATCACATCGGATATGGATGGAATTTTTGGTGGTCAAAATGCAATTGTAAATGCCAGGGAATTTGAATGGAAAACATTTACACCCATGCAACTGAATATGGATGGATGGGGTACAAATCCAAAATATCCGCAGGCATTGGGCGAGCCTGCTACTTCTATCAACCGTACTTATCTTAAATTAAAATCAGCGCTTCTCCCCTACAGTTACAGTATTGCAAAGGAAGCTGTAACCGGCCTTCCCATGATTAAGGCAATGTTTTTAGAAGAACCTAATGCCTATACTTTGGGCAGGGCAACAAGCTACCAGTTTATGTATGGGCCTTATTTTCTTGTAGCGCCTATCTATCAATCTACAGCCATGGATAAAGAAGGCAATGATATCCGCAACAATATTTACCTGCCCAAAGGAACCTGGATTGATTATTTTTCGGGAGAGGAATATACAGGCGGCTGCATCATCAACAGTTTTGATGCACCCTTATGGAAGCTGCCTGTGTTTGTAAAAAAAGGCGCCATCATTCCAATGAACAATGCCAATAACCATGTAAGCGACATCGATGAAAAATTACGCATGTATGAACTGTACCCTTCTGGCAAATCATCGTTTACACAGTATGATGATGATGGCCTAACAGAAGCATACAAGCAAGGTACCGGCGTTACAACACTTATAGAATGCAGCCAGGCCAAAGATATTGCCAGCATCAGGATTCATGCAAGCAAAGGTGATTTTGATGGTTTTGTAAAACAAAAAACAACCATTTTAAAAGTTAACCTTACTGCAAAACCAAAATCGGTAACAGCGGTTGTTGGTAAAAAAAGATTAGTGATTACCAAAGCTACATCGCAGGAAGTATTTTATAAAAACAACAACGTTTATTTTTATAACGCAGCGCCGCAATTAAACCAGTTTGCAACAGCAGGCAGTGCATTTGCAAATGTAAAAATTACAAAGAACCCACAGGTTTGGGTTAAAATAGCGCCTACAAACATCAGCACAAATGATGTAACAGTTGTAATAAATGGGTTTGTATATAAACCGGCAAATAATCAAAAACAACATACAGGTAAATTAACCGTGCCTGCTAATGTTCAAATAGCCGACAGTAATAAAACAGCATATACATTAAAACTAACCTGGAATGAAGTACTCAATGCAGACTACTATGAAATAATGTTTAAGGATATGCTTTATACAACTATAAAGAGTACACATTTTTTATTTGATAACTTGCAACCTTTAACTGTTTATGATTTTAAAATAAGAGCCGTAAATAAAAACGAAAACTCAGACTGGACAGGCATACAGGCTAAAACAGCCATCAACCCCTTAGAGTTTGCCATTCACAATATTGCTGTTAAGTCTACAGCTGAAGATGAAGAAGGAAATGAAATTGCACGCTTGTTTAATTTTGATGACAAGGATACGTGGCATACAAAATATGGGCAAAAAGCTGTTCCCTTCAATATGGTGATGGATTTAAAAACCATTAACCAGTTGCAGCGGTTTGAATATGTACCCCGCAATAACGGAAGAAACGGCATCATCCTTAACGGAACTGTAGCATACAGCACCGATAATAATAAATGGGCACAGGCCGGAAACATTGACTGGAAGAGAGATAATACAACAAAGTCATTTGAATTTGCCGGCCACCCATCAGCCCGGTTTATAAAAATTACGGTTGATGAAGCCGTTGGCAATTATGGCTCGGGCAACGAACTGTATGTTTTTAAAGTACCCGGCACTACAGGTTATATACCCGGCGATATAAACAACGATAAAAAAATCGATAATAACGACCTTATTTCCTATATGAATTATACCGGGTTGCGAAAAGGAGATGCAGATTTTGAAGGCTATATCAGCAAGGGCGATATCAATAATAACGGCTTGATAGATGCTTTTGATATTTCAACAGCAGCATCACAATTAAACAGCACAGCAAATACATTTGACAGCGCTGCAAAACTTTCTGGTTCTATCCAAATTTCTACAGCAAAACAAAATTATAAGAAAGGAGAATCTATTGAGATAACAGTGAAAGGAGTTGCACTGTCAAATGTTAATGCACTAAGTTTTGCATTGCCTTACAATGAGCAACAATTTGAATATACAGGCCTGCAAATACTTAACACCGGTATGTTGGAAAATTTCACCAACAACCGGCTGCACAGCAATGGCAGCAAAGCGCTTTATCCCACATTTGTAAATGTTGGCAATAAGCCTTTACTGAATGGGTCAGAAAATCTCTTCATAATAAAATTTAGAGCAAAACAAGATGTAACATTCAATTTAAAGCCTGTTGATGGTATTTTGGTGGATAAACAAATGGAGTATACAAGCTTTTAATTTAAATCTGTTATTTCTCATGCTATTCAAACTAAATTTTGTAACTTAAAGCAAATAGCAGTTCATTAAGATTAAAACAATATTTCTTCATTTTTAAACAGGCGCTATGATTACAAGTAAAAACAATTATCATGTAAAAAAAACGGAGACAAATCATGAACAAACTGTTAAACCTATTCATAAAAATGAAATAAGCAGTTCCGGCTTACATGCTATAACGTATATTGCAACCAGTAAGGCAAAACGTAAAGATGAAAAGGATGAAAGCCCTGTTTTAAACGATATGTTTGGTGCCCTAAATTATTTATAACAACTTTTAAAAAAAAGAAAACAGTATGACAATTCAATTTAATACCGATAATAACCTTAGTGTACGTGAAGGGTTTAGTAAAAAATTGCAGGATATGCTAAACAGTGAACTCAAAAGGTTTGATGAAATTATAACCAGGCTGGAAGTGCATTTTGGTGATGAAAACGGCCATAAAAAAGGAGTGGATGATAAAAGATGTTTGCTTGAAGCCAGGGTTAAAGGTAAAAATCCGGTAGTGGTAACGGCTTTTGCTTCTAACTATGAAATTGCAGCAAAAGATGCTGCTGAAAAGTTAAAGAAAACACTTAATGCTGTTTTGCAAAAGATGCAGGCACATTAATTGGTAAATAATAAAAACTTTATTGCCCGCATAATTTTATTGTATCGGTTGATTTACTGCTGATTTGTATCTTATTTATTTTACCGGCTTTATCGTAATACAATATCAATGTGCCATATTCTGTTTGAAAAGCATCCCAGGTTACATCTTTAATTTTTGGATAGCCCAATGTAGCAAACAAACTATTACGGTTAACTCCTAAAAGATGGGGTACCATCTTACCTTTGAAGTTATCATGTATTTCAATATAATCCCTGTCGGTATAAAAATAAATGCCCTTATCCGGATAAAAAACACCGGCACAAACCGAAGCCGAATCTTTTTCTATCAATTGTGTATAACATGGAAACTGGTTTGTTATCTCTCCCCAGGTTGATTTAGCATATATCTTATTTACGTTACCGTCAAGTATATCTACCGAAAATGGAGGGCAAACCGGTGTTGTTTTTAATTGAGCCTTACCTGTAAAAGCACTCATAATTGTTATAAAAAACAGTAAAAGGATTTTCATAAATGATGGTTTAAAATGGTACTAATATTTATTAATACAGCAAATTCCCTGCTAAAAATAAATTTAAACCAATAATATTATCATTGCTGCATATAATTAATAAAATTACTCACATTATTTGAGAATGATTTTGATAGATTTGTAGCCCACATGCAGAAAAAATAACAGCAAAAATTTATTTGCTTTGGATGGCATATTAATAAGAAAAGCCTGTTTGGCAGATTTACCTACCCTGTTTGAATTTGAACAGGGAGTTATTGCTGCTGAACGCCCCTTTGACCCCACTTTAAAAAGCGGCCAAATACATTATTACGATATTGAAAAAATGATTACAGCACCAGATGTTGAATTATTAGTGGCAGAAATAAATAATAAGGTAGTAGGTTCGGGCTATGCACGCATTGAAAATGCTAAACCTTTTTTACAACATAACCGGCATGCTTATTTAGGCTTTATGTATATAATGCCTCAATGGCGTGGAAAAGGAATCAATAAAAAAATTTTAAATGCACTTACCAACTGGGTGCAGCAGCATAACATAACAGAGTTAAGGCTTGATGTATACCAACCAAACATTGCTGCAATAAAGGCTTACGAAAAAGCAGGTTTTACAAAACACATGATTGAAATGAGAAAAGGTTTGTAATATCTGTTTAATATGCAATCTTTTTGCAGGCATTTTAAAAACAGTTCAGCTACTAAAACATCGTCTTCAACTATACAAAACTTTGTTACAGCTATTTTATTTATTAAGCTGTACTTTAATTAAATAGTTTTATAAAAGGTTTTTCATAGGATATTGGATATTAAACAGGGCAGGATCTTCATCCAGCCCTAATTTTTTATACCAATGAAAAATAACCGTTCATCAATATCTTTTTCCAGTAATTAAAAAAACATGAACTTAGCTTTTAAATATTCATTATTCATTTTAAACATGAAAAAATCACTTGTATTTTTATTTGCCTGCCTGTTTGCCGGCATGGCCAATGCACAAACCAAAATAAACCTTGATGATGTTAGCAAACATATAGGCGATAGTGTAATCGTTTGTGGCCCGGTGGCAAGCATGCGTTATTTTGAAAACTCAAACAGGAAACCAACATTTTTAAACATTGGCGACAAATATCCTAATCAAAAAATAACATTGGTTATTTGGGAAGATGTGAGGAAAAACTTTAAGGAAGCGCCTGAAAACCTTTTAAACAAAAAGATTTGCATCACCGGCCGCATCATATTGTATAAGGAAAAACCCGAGATTGTGATTGATAGGCCCGAACAGGTAACGTTAGAATAAAAAGGCTTAATAATTTTTAATATAATATTTCACCCCGCCCACATTCATTACTGTATTGCCTGTTTTCATACTACCACTGTATAATTCAAATGATGAATAGTATGTGATATTATACTGGCCAATAGATTTTATTTTACCCCGATAAGCCTTGTCTTCAAAAGAGCCATAGTATGAAAGTAATGTAGCGCCTACATTTTTAAGTTTTCCTTTTATATCCTCATTTTCGTAAGATGCATACCAGTTTATAGCAAGTGAACCAATTTTTTTAATAAAGCCCCTGCATGCTTCATCTTCGTAATTCAGATAATAATCAATACTTGTTGGGCCTATAGCTTTTAATTTACCTTTCAACGCATCATTTTCGTACGAGGCATAATAGGTAAGTAAAGTGTTGCCGATATATTTCACCCTGCCACGCAGGGCTACATCGTCATTTTGAGTATAATATTCTACACGGCCAACATAAGGCTCCAGGTCGTTATTATAATTTTCCTGGTAACCGATATATTTATCAAAACCCCATTTTAAGATATTGCCATCTTTAGTAAGATAGAGTTGAACATTTTCGGGCAGGGCAAATGCAAACACTTCAACCTGTCCCCGGCCTGCAATGGTAATTTTTGACAGGCTTTGCGAAAAACCATCAGCAAGCAAAAAAAATAAAACCGTAGCCAACAAAACCCTTTTCATAGTGTTACTATCTTTTAAGTGCCGATAAAGGTACGTACAAATAAAATATACCGGCAGGCTTAGAGTTTAATTACTCAACCCGAAAATTATTACATTGTGCTATGAAAAAATTGTTTGTTATCATTATTTGCATAGCGGCTGTATCCTGTTCGCAAAAGAAATACAAGAACCCACACATCATCATCAACACCCGCCTGGGAGATATTGAAGTAGAGTTATTTCCCGACCAGGCTCCCAAAACAACGGCTGCATTTTTATCATATATCGATTCGGGCTTTTATAAAAATTCATCTTTTTACAGGGTTTTAAAAACCGAAGACTTTCCCACTCCTACCAATACCGGCATCATACAAGGCGGAATTTGGCAAACCAATCCGCAGAAAAAAGAAACGCTGCAAGGCATTGAACTTGAAAGCACCAAACAAACCGGTTTATCACATCAGTCAGGAACAATTTCGCTGGCAAGAACAACACCTTCATCGGCCACTACAGAATTCTTCATTTGCATCGGAGATCAGTCGCCGTTAGATGCAGGCAGGCGTGGTACTCCCGATGGGCTTGGATTTGCAGCTTTTGGAAAAGTTTTCAGCGGCATGGATGTGGTAAGGAAAATACAAGCACAAAAAAGCAGCGGCGACCATTTTGATGAAAAGATAGTCATCAATAATATTACAAGGCTTTAATAAAACAATTAACAACAGATTAAAAACAAAATGAACAGGATTTTTCTTACTTCATTCTCACTCATTACAGGATTGATGTTTACTTCCTGTTCATTCAGTAAAAAAACAACAGAAAAATATTTTGCAAAAGCAAAGCAACAACAATACGATATGATTGCCGTGCCGGGCGTGCCTTTTAATGAACCCGGCTGGGACAGTACCATGAAAGGAAGGGTGTACTGGTCGAAATACCTGTTTGACAAAGGCATTGCAAAAAATATCATGTATTCAGGCGGATCGGTGTACTCGCCTTATTATGAAGGTGAAATTATGGCCCTATATGCCATTGCATTGGGCATACCAAAAGAACATGTGTTTACCGAAACCAAGGCGCAGCACAGTACAGAGAACTTGTACTATGTTTTTTTAAAATCTAAAAAATTAGGTTTTACAAAAATTGCTTTGGCTACCGATCCTTTCCAGGCTAAACAATTACGGCGCTTTGCAAAGAAAAAAATAGATCCGCCTGTTGATATCATCCCTTTTGTGATTGATACATTAATAAGCATACAACCAACTATGATAAACCCTGTTATTGATTATAAACAGGCATACAATAAAAATTTTGTTTCTATTAAAGAACGGGAATCGCTATGGAAAAGGTTAAAAGGCACATTGGGTAAAAACATTGACTACAACGCTTATTAAACAACTGTAGTTTAATTTTTAATTAGGGATAAAACCAACCGGTATAATAATTTCCCATCGGTTTTTCACCGAAGGGTGAAGCAAATCGGTATCCAGCAAATGCGAAAATCTTACCCCAAAGCTTACCGGTAAAGCATTCCATACTTTGGTATCAAAATAAATTTCGGCGCCGGTGCTACGGTTTCTTATTTCGGTAAGATTGTTATTGACTCTTGCTTTTGCACCGGTATAATCAAAAAATGCATTGCCCCTTATGCGTTGAAAATATAAGATATTGGCAAAACCCCAATCGGGGTAAACAATGGGGAAATGATAGTTGGCACCTAACTTATACATGCGCCTTGTGCTTAATGCTTCGTACCCTCTTGAATAAGGGAATATTTTGCTAAACAGGTCGGGAAAACTATCACGGTATTGATAAGCCGCATTTAAAACAAGGCTATGGTTTACAAACAAGCCCGGGAAATAAAAAGAACTGTTGGCCACAAACTTATGGCTCCTGCTAAAATCATCAAAAGCTTTGCGGTAATTAAAAGACAGGGACTGTGCCCATCTTGGATTAATGTGCTGCCTTGCCTGCTGGCTTACATTACTGAAACTTAAAAAGGCATCCATATAATGAACAGCCTTGTTATTAAAAATATTTTTACCTGCTCCCCTGTAATAATATTGCTCAAGGTTGTAACCGCCGCCAACATTAAGAAACTTATTTGTAAGGCCACCCACAAAACGTAAAGGTATAGAAAGGCCAGCCCTTGCCTTTGCGGAATTGTAACTTACTGTTTTACCAACAGCCGTATCAATGTTACGGTTAAAACTTGCTTCGGCGCTTACACCCAATACCGGAAACCATCCTGCATAAACGCCTGCAAAACCAATGGTATGGCTTTTGTCGGTACGGTTATAAGTATAAGTGATATTACTGCTTACACTGCTTAGTACATTATCGCTGTATAAAGTATATCCAAACTCCGGATCATCAATAACAGGCCTCCAGCTATGAAAATTAAAAAGATGCAAAGCCTTTCTATAACGGGTTACTTCATTTTTAATACTGCCGGTTGGCCTTTGTTCAAAATTACTGTCGTTTAAAGTATAGATAGCGCCCGTTGCAGCAAACGTACTCATCGAATCGGTAAAATAACGATCGCTTGCAGCCAGCCTGAATTTGTTTAGCGCCCATTCCTGCTGCCCGGCAGTAATCTTAGCAATACGGTACCCCTGTGCAGTAAAAGCAGATACAATCAAATCTCCTTTATCATTTACAGCAGGGGCGTACATGCCATTGCTGTTTTGCGTAATCCTGTACAATTTTTTATCGGCTATTGTATAAGCAAAAACTTTGTCGGCATTTTCGTTCATAATGTTAAAATAAATGGTATCGCCTTTTACAAATGGATAACCAATTACATTATAACTAAAAACCGTAAGGTCATCCATTGCACCTGTTTGCAGGTTAATTTTCATAAGCATCATATTACCCTGTTGGTTTCTTACTGCAGCAACAGCCGTATGTGCATCAATATATTTTGGATGAGTTATAAAATAATTATTTGCATTTTTTAGTTTTAAAATAAGTTTACCGTTTGTAGCATCAATCCTGCACAGGTTGCAGGTTCCATCGGGATTTACATCTACTGCTAAAATTTCGGTGCCTGCTTCATTAATATCAGGTGAAAAATATTTCGATTTAAAAGTAACCTGCCTTTGTTGGCCTGTATAGATGTTGAGCAACTTAATTACACTGTAATCCCTGTTTGCCCATCTTGCATCCGATTGGTAAGCTGCATATACAATCTTTCCGTTTTTGTAACTATAATAATCATCAATACCAATATCCCTCACCCGCAGTTTTTTTACTTTTCCATTTGATAAAATATAAAAAGCATTTATTGTTTTGTACGATTTTTTTGTTACCAGTATGCTATCGTCATTTATAAAATTGGGAAACTCGTAATCGGCCACATTGTTTTTTTGTTCTTTGGATATATATGTATAAGCCGTTTCAGTTTCAGCTTTTCCTTTAAATGATTTTTCCTTAAAATACTGTATGGCATCCTGCCTGAATTGTTGATAAGTTTTACCGGAATATCTTTCGATGGCTTTATTAAAAGGATAAAACAAGCCCCTGAACCTTACTGCATCATTGGTTACCTTGTGCCAGAAACCCTGCTCATATTTTTCATAACCATAGGCTGTTAACAGGTAACCAAGTTCGTAATGGTCCGGTGTATATTTTCTTAATGAACCATTACGTAAAGTCATCCATGAATAATTTTTACCCTCCTGCCATAAAGATTTAAAGCCATTATAAAACGAAGGCATGCGCCCCCTACCCTGTGCGCTCACCAATGTTTCCTGCCATACAGCATCACCTTCAAAAAAATAATCAGGTATCGTAATACCATTTGCCAGCAACTGCCCTTCCTGCCCCAATAAAAAAGAAAATACTTTTGTAAACCCTTTATTAAAATTGCTAAGCTGTTGTATATGCCTGTTTTCGTGAATCGCCAGGTTATCATCCCAGCGTAAGCTGCCGGTTGAAAAACTGTTTTGCGGTGGCATCATATAAAACTCACTCAATACCGGCGCCTGCCGCACATATGCGTTTGAAAGAGTGGTTCGGTTAAGTAAAACAATATCCCATTTTTTTTGCCGGCCACCAATTGTTGCTGCGGTAGAATCACCCAGTAGTTTCATGATATTGGCAATGCGGTTAGCCTGCCTGTTTAATTCTTTAGGGAAAATAACCCGTACGGTTTTGTTATTGATTTGAAGCCAGCTTTCAGAAGCAGGGTTGCCTCCAAAATTTTGTGCTGTTACCCAATACACCTGCAATAAAAAAATGATAGAAATTAATGACTTCAATTTTTTCATCAACTAAAGTTAATGAATGTAAAAACATAAAAAACTGGAGCGGAGCTGAAGTATTTAAAAAAGAAAAACCTTCTTTCACGAAGGTTTTTCATAGGCATCAGGGGTTGCATACCTGTAAAGTTACTGTAATTAATAAATAGGCTAATTATTGGCGCTAAAAACTGTTTTTTTGAAAAACATATAACAAACCAAATTAGTTTAGTACATTCGGTCATTAAAATTACTTCATGAAACTATTTGTTGCCGGACTGCCTTATGACCTTGATGATGCAGAACTGATGGAAATATTTGAGAAATTCGGAACCGTAATATCGGCCAAAGTGGCTATGGACAGAGAAACAGGCAAAAGCAAAGGATTTGGATTTGTAGATATGCAAAATGCCGAAGAAGCCAAAGACGCTATTGAAAACCTTAAAGACATTTCGCTTGGCAAAAAACCGTTGGTTGTAAAAGAAGCCGATGAAAAACCATCCTCCCCGGGTGGAGGTTTCAGGCAAGGAGGCCATAGGCCAGGCGGCTCTAATAATAACCGTGGTGGATTTGATAATAACCGCCGGGGTTTTAATAATAACCGCAGAGGTTATTGATGAAAATTAGAAAATATTTGATGACATTGTAAGGAAAAATATTAAAGCAGCAGTACCAACTGCTGCTTTTTTTCTGAGTAAGTTTAACTGATTGAAGTTAAAAAAATGAAAGTAGCCATTACAGGTGCTGCGGGCCATTTAGGCGCCGCATTATTACAGGAAATATGCAAAAGGAAATTGCAGGTGAAGGGTTTGTTCAGAGATACCGATACCCGTTCCTGCAAAGGCCTGCCGGTAGAAATAGTTTATGGCGATATGCTGCAACCCGACGTGTTAACTTCTTTATTTGCTGATTGCGATGCGGTGATTCATTGTGCTGCTGTTATCTCTGTAAACGGCGACCCCACCGGCATCGTTCATCAAACAAATGTAACAGGTACCCAAATGGCTATTGATGCTGCACTAAACTGCGGAGTAAAAAGGTTTATACATATCAGTTCCATCCATGCATTTCAGCAACAGCCAAGTTTTGAAATATTAGATGAGCAGCGGGCGCCGGTAACCGAAAAAGCTTTTGCTTATGACCGTTCAAAACTTGAAGGGCAACGGGTTGCATTGGCAGCTATTAACCATGGAATAGAAGTACTTGTATTGCATCCAACATCCATCATTGGCCCATACGATTATAAACCATCGCTGATGGGACAAGTGATTATTGACTTGTACAAAGGAAAACTTCCTTTCGTTTTTAAAGGTGGTTTCGATTTTTGCGATTGCCGTGATGTGGCCCATGCCATTGTAAATTCATTAACCTTAGGACGTAGCGGGCAGGCATACCTGTTGGGAGGCAAATGGCATAGCCTGCAGCAACTCGCTGCATTTATTTCATCGGCCTCATCCAAAAAAATAAACCCAATAGCATTGCCTAAACTGGCAGCAATAGCAGGTTTACCCTTTGTAAAACTGTTAGCCGTCATAAAACATAAAGACCCGCTTTACAGTATAGAAGCGGTGGAAGCTTTGTTTACCGGCAACCGGTTTATAAGCAGCGCCAAAGCTGTTAATGAACTGCAGTATGCCATAAGGCCTTTTGAACAAACTGTTCACGATGCATTTGAGTGGTTTAATAATAATGGTTATCTTGATTAAGATTACCAACAACAACTGCAACTTGTACAATATTTTTTATGCTGATTTCCTTTGATACTTACAGGCTTATTTTCTATATATGGATTGGCATTGCTATCGGCATATTTTTTCTTTTACTTAAAATAACGGCGCCGTATGGCCGCCACAGTTCTTCAAAATGGGGTCCACAGATAGACAATCACTATGGTTGGTTACTGATGGAATTACCGGCGCTGTCTGCAATGTTGTATGTGTTGGTGAAAACTTTTCCCTATCAAAACTTGCCTATCAGCATCATGATAGGGTTGTATTGTCTTCATTATATAAACCGCACTTTTATCTTCCCTTTCAGGCTGCATACAAGGGGTAAAAAAATGCCTGTTGTGATTATGGCATCAGGTATTTTTTTCAACCTGGCAAATACATTTCTGATGGGTTATTATTTCATTCATTTTGCTAAATATGATATTAACTGGTTGTATAGTTTAAAATTCATTATCGGAATTATTTTATTTTTTTGCGGTGTTTTAATAAACTGGAAATCCGATAACATACTTATCCATTTACGCAAACCCGATGAAGTGGATTATAAAATTCCGCAAGGTTGGTTATTTACATACATCAGTTGCCCTAATATGCTGGGAGAACTAATTGAATGGGCCGGGTTTGCCATACTATGCTGGAACATGCCTGCTGTGGCGTTTTTCATATGGAGTGCTGCCAACCTTATTCCAAGAGCACTGGCACATCATAGATGGTATAATAAACAATTTATTGATTATCCAAAAGAAAGAAAAGCTGTAATACCGCTGTTTATTTAAACCTGTAAGGCTTTCCATTCATCTTCCATTATTGCCATATCCACCATACTTAGGTATGCATCCTTATACCAAAGTATATCTTTTGATATGCCTTCTATTTTTAAACCGCATTGCAGGTAACAATTTAATGCTGCCTTATTATTTTCATAAACACCTAATGCAATACGATGCAAACCCAATTCTTCAAATCCAATTTTTAGAGCTGCATTTATCATTTGCTTACCAATCCCTCTTCCCTGGAAAGCACTATTAACAAACACCCTGCTTATACGGGATGATTTATTTTTCCAACTGATGCCACCAAGTGAAATATGCCCCACTGTTTCTCCTGTAACACTTTCAACAGCTTTAAAAACAAATGCATCCGACTCGCCGGGTATATTTGTATCCTGCACATACCATTGCATGCTATCTATTGTTAAAGGAAAACTGAATAAAGATCCCGACCAACTGGTAAGTAATTCTTCTGTATCAATCCAATCTATCAATTGCTGAAAATCTGCGGCTGTAAAGGGTTTTAATACTATCATCAATATGTTTACAAACTAATTTGCTAAAGTAGAATTGCTAATTTAGTATTTTAATACAAGAAGTAGTTGTTTACCTGAGATATTTATCAAACCACTCCACAAAATTCTTTTCATCTGTTTCCTTGTACATCCATCCATGTCCCCCGCCCTGCTTGATGATTAATTTTGAAGGTACATGTGCAGCTTTAAATTTTTCGATAATGGATTCAGATTGTTGTTTTGGAACTAAAAAATCCCTGTCGCCATGTATAATCATCACCGGCGGATCATCGGGAGTTACCCAGTTTATTGGAGAAATCTTTTTGGCAATCTCTAATCTTTTTTTTGTATCAGTGATGGATACAAATGTGCCGGTAGTATCATTCCATTCTTTAAAATCGAATGCTGCAGCAATTTTTGCAAATACAAGTGCCGCCTGGTTTATTTTTCCCGATGTATTGGGGCCACCATAATTTAAAAAATCGGTGGGGGGATAAAACACAGCCACTGCTTGTACCCTTGCCGAAACTTTATCAACAGGGTCGTTAGATTTTATATCTTTTTCATCATCAGCAGTTGCAATCATTAAAGAAAGGTGCCCACCTGCAGATGAACCGGTGATACCGATATGGCTGGCATCGATACCATACTCTTTTGCATTATACCTTACAAAACGAACAGCTCTTTTTAAATCGTTAATTTCATCTGGGATGGTATATTGCGGTTGCGAACTAACCATTACACCAAACATGGTATAACCTGCATCAAGAAAAACATCCGACTTGGTTAAAAAAGCATCCATCATCCCGGGAGATGATATCCAGTTGCCATTTAGTACACTGATGATTGCCTTGCCGTTTGCTTTTGCAGTTGGTGTAAGCATCATCATAGTTAAGGCCATACCATCTTTACGGCCATAAATGATTTCTTTTTTTGAAAAGGATGTACTGTCGTTTGCAAATAAACTGAAGGATAACAGCAATAAAGCAACTAACATTCTATATCGCATGATTGATATTTTTATTTATTCAAACAACTCAGGTTGCAAATTGTTCGCTGTATTTTGTACCCATTCCATTTCGATAGACTTATTATAATCTGCAAGTTTATTACCCAGGGCTTTCCATCCCATCACTTCCACTACTTTTGTAATTTTTATTTTTGCCTTGCGAACCTGCGCCCCCCGCCCACTTTGCATAGCCAGCAAAGGTTCAGGGTTGGTTGTTACTGTTTCAAGATAATTGCCCTCACCTTCTTTAATAAAGAAAAATTTATTGTGCAATGTTGATGTTTCTATCTTAAACCGCTTCACACTGTACTGCACTTTTTCCTTATCAAAATAAACGGCTGTAATAATTTTTTCTGGATCAAATTTTTCAATCAATAAAACTTTTTCGGCATCAAAGCGCTGTGTAAGTTCCTGGTCGGTTATTTCATAATTGCCATCAGTATAAATCACCAGTAACCTGTCTTCGGCTTCAAACTTGCCCAGGTACTCGCCCTTTTCTTCTGTATTTAACCTGCCGAATTTATTATCGAACCAAAGCTTCTTAGCATCCAATGTTGAGTTACCTGCTTCTTTAAATTTCACCGATTTTATGGGATACTTTGTTACCTGGTTACCAATGCTGCCCCTTCCTTTTATATCCTGCTCTTCAAAATAAAAATCAAACTCTTTGTTTCGTGCACTACAGTTAGGGCTTAAAATAATTTTAACCACTTCTGCTTCGCCGTTTGCATTGGCTGTAAAATAATGTACCCTGCTTTTATCGGAGCCTTTTGTAAGGTCGTATTCTTTATCTCTTGTAACACCGGTAACATTAAACCGCTTGGCATAACTCACGCCTGTTTTGCCATCCACATAAATCATGTTGTAGGTAGTGCGGTCGTCGGTTTTTAAAAACACAGCCACATGTAATATATCTTTACCAATAAATACTTTGTCAGAAACCTTCACCACTTTCATGATGCCGCCCTTTGTAAATGCGATGATATCATCAAGGTCCGAAACTTCAGCCACCAGTTCATCTTTCTTTAAACCCGTGCCAATAAATCCATCTGCCTTGTTTGCATATAATTTGATATTGGCGATGGCAACTGTTTTAGCCTGTATCACATCAAATTGCCTTATTTCGGTTTTACGTTCCCTTCCCTTACCATATTTCTTTAAAAGGTTTTCGTAATAGGCAACTGCAAAATCAACCAGGTTAGCCAAATCATATTTTACCTGTTTTATTTCTGCTTCCAGGTTTTTAATCTGGTCGTTCAGCACATCAATATCCAGTTTGTAAATACGGCGAACAGGTTTCTCAGTAAGTTTTACAATGTCTTCACGGGTGATGGCCCGCTTTAATGATTTCTTAAACGGATCAAAAGCCTTGTCGATAGCGCTGAGTACTTTTTCCCAGGTTTCGTGTTTCTTCTCTAACTCTTTGTAAATTTTTTCTTCAAAGAAGATTTTTTCAAGCGAAGTGTAGTGCCATTTTTCCTGTAGCTCGGTCAGTTTTATCTCCAATTCTTTTTTTAGCAGCTCACGGGTGTTATCTGTTGCCGCTTTTAACAGTTCGCTTACTTTTAAAAACTGTGGTTTTTCATTTACAATTACACAACAGTTTGGCGATATGCTAACTTCACAATCGGTAAATGCATAAAGTGCATCGATGGTGATGTCGGGAGAAATGCCCGGTGCCAGTTCTACAATAATCTCCACATCGGCAGCTGTATGGTCGGTTACTTTCTTTATCTTGATTTTTCCCTGTTCATTGGCTTTAACAATACTCTCCATCAACTGAGTGGTGGTAACGCCAAATGGAACACTTTTTATAATAAGTGTTTTCTTATCCTGCTCTTCAATAATAGCCCTCACCCTTATTTTCCCGCCACGTACACCATCGTTGTAATTGGTTGCATCCATGGTGCCGCCGGTTTGAAAATCGGGTAATATTTCAAACTTTTTCCCTCTTAAATATTTTATAGAGGCTTCAATCAGTTCACAAAAATTATGTGGCAGTATTTTTGTTGCAAGGCCTACTGCAATTCCTTCGGCGCCCTGAGCTAACAACAAAGGAAATTTCATCGGGAGTGTTACGGGTTCATTTTTTCTACCATCGTAACTTAAAGCCCATTCGGTTGTTTTTGCATTGAAGGCCACTTCCAATGCAAACTTGCTTAGCCTTGCTTCAATATATCTTGATGCAGCCGCTTCATCGCCGGTACGTACATCGCCCCAGTTTCCCTGTGTATCTATTAATAAATCTTTTTGCCCCATGTTTACCAATGCATCGCCAATAGATGCATCGCCATGCGGATGATACTGCATGCTTTGCCCGATAATGTTAGCCACTTTATTAAACCGGCCATCGTCCATTTCTTTCATAGCGTGCAGTATGCGTCTTTGCACAGGTTTCAATCCATCTTCAATTGCCGGCACAGCCCTTTCTAAAATAACATAGCTGGCATAATCCAGGAACCATGTTTTGTATTGGCCACCAATTCCACTGTCGGTGTGTTCGTATTCTTCTTTTGTTTTTTTACTTTTTGCCATTTATAAATTCAGATTTCAATCTTTTTCCCAATTTCACCCAGGTGAGTGAATTTAAATCCCTTATCATATTTTAATCCATAACCCAACATCCTGTCCATTGATGAATGGCCGAATAATAATAAACCAATAACTTGCAGCAACCAGATATTGTAAATAAATCCAACTACAAATAATGCTAATGCAATGCCTTTATGATGAAAAGTATTGTAACTGGCTGCGCCTATTTTATTTCCCAATAAATAACCAACCATACTAATATCAGGCCCTAAAAGCAAAATTAAATAATACCAGTAAGGCACTTTTAAATAAATCAATGCCAATATGCTTACAATAAGCATTGCCATTTCTTCAAGTTTGATACTATTTTTCATGAGTGAAATATTTATTTAAGTTTAACTCTCTTCATTAGTAGTTAAAACTTTTGCCCGGTTTTTCACTTCAAACTCCTTCATCTTGCCTACTGTTCCCTGCACATCAAACATATCCATAGCAATCATAGTTTTTAATCGCCATAATAAATACATATCACCGGTTGTTTGTTTTGCCTTGGTAATATGAGTGTGTATTATCTTCGATGCTTTTTGCCAATCGCCTGTTACCAGTTTTTTTAATTCAGTATCATAAAAATCGTAGTCTTCCTGTACCAGTTTTTTCCCTCCTTCAAGTAAGCGTACACCTTTGTTTTGCTCACAAATTTTTATCCATTCATCCGGGTCTACTTCAAACTCACTTGGGGTTATTTCCCTGGCAAGTTTTTTAGCTTTTACAAATTCTTTGGCCGGTATCTCAAACAAATTAGCCGGGTAAAACAAATTACCTTTTTCGCTTAAAAAAGGCAGGTTGTTCAGGTACAAAATAAATATCCTGCCCTGGTAATCTTTTAACTGGCTCATCAACCAATAATAACCACTTACATCATGTTTATTTTGTGCAGCCCAAATCCAAATAAATTCTTCGGGGTTATTGTCAAGCTTTTCTTTAATTTCTAAAACGGTTTGTTCATCGTTTACATGCCCATTATCAACACTCCCATCCAAATCGCTGCCGGCAAGCACTTCACGCCACCATTGTTTACGGTCTTCTATCCCCTGTTGTGTAAAAATATTTTGTAACGGGCCTACTGCGTAATCGTCTTTTATTTGTATAATATCGGCCTTTAGGGTTTCATCAAGTTCAAAACTTTTTTCTAACGCTTCTATATCCGCTTCCTGGAATACAATATGAATCATTTTATCTTTTGGATTTTAAATTTTTATTTAAATAATGTTTTTATATTGATAACTTTTATACCGTGGTGGTTTCTTCAGCAAGGTCCATTTCCACTTTCAGGTTATCAATGATGAAGTCCTGGCGGCTGGGTGTATTTTTGCCCATATAATATTCAAGCAACTGTTGTATATGTGTTTCGGGTAAAAGCATTACCGGTTGCAGTTTCATATCATCGCCAATAAAACGGGCAAACTCATCGGGACTTATCTCTCCCAAACCTTTAAACCTGGTGGTTTCGGGCTTATTGCCCAGTTTTTTTGTAGCGGCAAGTTTTTCCTCTTCGTTATAGCAATAAATGGTTTCCTGTTTGTTTCGCACTCTAAATAGCGGTGTTTCCAAAATATAAACATGCCCGTTTTTAACAAGGTCTGGGAAAAATTGCAGGAAGAAAGTCATCAGCAACAAACGAATATGCATTCCATCCACATCTGCATCTGTAGCAATTACAATATTATTATAACGAAGCCCGTCGTAACCTTCTTCAATATTTAAAGCATGTTGCAACAGGTTAAACTCTTCGTTTTCGTACACCACTTTTTTTGTAAGCCCAAAACAATTAAGTGGCTTTCCACGCAAACTAAATACAGCCTGCGTTTCTACATTTCTTGCTTTTGTTATACTACCGCTTGCACTATCGCCTTCGGTGATGAATATGGTGCTTTCTTTTTGTTTTTCCGAAATCTTGTCCTTGTCTTTACCAGTTGCTTCATCGTTATAGTGAAACTTGCAATCTCTTAGTTTTTTATTATGCAGGTTTGCTTTCTTGGCACGTTCGTTGGCAAGTTTTTTTATGCCTGCCATATCCTTTCGTTCCCTTTCGCTTTGTTCAATACGTTTCTTTAAAGCTTCTGCTGTCTCGGGGTTTTTATGCAGGAAATTATCCAGTTCTTTTCCTAAAAAATCGCCAACAAAATTACGCATGCTGGGGCCACCTTCATAAACAGTTTGCGAACCCAGTTTTGTTTTTGTCTGGCTTTCAAATACAGGCTCCTGCACCCTTACACTCAGCGATGCACAAATGCTTCCCCTGATATCAGATGCATCGTAATCCTTTTTATAAAACTCACGAATGGTTTTTACAAAGCCTTCACGAAAAGCTGCCAGGTGGGTGCCACCCTGTGTTGTAAACTGCCCGTTTACAAAACTGTAATACTCTTCCCCATAATCATTTTCGTGCGTAAATGCAATCTCAATGTCTTCTCCTTTTAAATGAATGATGGGATACCTGATTTCATCTTCATTGGTTTTACGTTGCAACAGGTCGAGCAAACCATTCTTACTCACAAATCTTTTGTTGTTAAGGTTCATCACCAAACCAGCATTCAGGTAACAGTAATTCCAAAACTGGTTATCTAAATATTCTTGTACAAAATGAAAGTTTTTAAATATTTTTTCATCCGGTACAAATGTTACCATCGTTCCATTTTCTTCGGTGGTTTTTGTTTCTTTATGATCCTGTTTTAAAACACCTCTTTCAAATTCAGCTGTTTTTTCTTTGCCATCTCTAAATGCTGTTACTTTAAAATAATTGCTCAATGCATTTACTGCTTTTGTACCAACACCATTTAATCCCACACTTTTTTGAAAAGCTTTGCTGTCGTATTTGGCCCCTGTGTTTATCTTGCTCACCACATCCACCACTTTACCCAATGGAATGCCACGGCCATAATCTCTTACAGTTATTGTCTTGTCTTTGATGGTAACATCCACATGTTTGCCATAGCCCATCGTATGTTCATCAATACAGTTGTCAATCACTTCTTTCAGCAATACATAAATACCGTCATCGGCGCTGCTGCCATCGCCCAGTTTACCAATGTACATACCGGGGCGTAACCTTATATGTTCTTTCCAATCTAGGCTTCGTATTGATTCTTCGTTATAATCGTTTAGTTCTTTATCGGCCATCATTTCAATTTTTCAATGTTGCGAATATAACTGAATGAAGGGATTTTCAATATTGATGAATTATCCACATTAGCACATAAAATGTGAGCAAATTGTACCTGTGCGATTATAATTTTGCCTGGCAGCTAATTAATCATCATCAGAAACTAATTTTAAGTAGTTTTATACAAATCAATTTCATGAACCTTAATCTTACGCAAAAAAATGCTTTAGTATGCGGCAGTACGCAAGGGCTTGGTTATGCAAGCGCCGCCGAACTTGCACTACTGGGATGCAATATTATTTTGCTTGCCCGAAACGAAAATAAATTGAAAGAAACAATTAAAACGCTGGATACATCAAAAGGGCAACAGCACCAATGGCTGGTTGCCGATTTTTCTGATACACATGCAGTAAAATCAGCAATTGATGATTTTGTAAAACATAATACCATACATATATTGGTAAACAACACCGGGGGCCCGGCCGGAGGCGATGCTTTAACAGCAAAGCCCGAAGAGTTTTTATCCGCATTTAATAATCATCTTATCAATAACCATAACCTTGTGCAAGCGGTGGTACCCGGCATGAAAAAGGCGGCATTTGGCAGAATTGTGAATATAATATCTACTTCGGTGAAAGCACCCATAAAAGGTTTGGGTGTGAGCAATACCATTCGTGCCGCAGTTGCTAACTGGGCAAAAACACTGGCAACCGAATTAGCGCCTTTTGGCATTACAGTTAATAATGTATTGCCCGGATTTACTAAAACCGTAAGGGCCGATTATATAATATCATCAAAGGCAAAAGCTTTAAATATAAGCGAAGAAGAAGTGATGAAGGCGCTGGTTGCCGAAATACCTGCTGGCAGGATAGGGCAACCCGGTGAATTTGGAGCGGCTGTTGCATTCCTTTGCAGCCCCGCCGCAGCCTATATCAACGGTATCAACCTCCCTGTAGATGGCGGGCGCCTGGGTTGTTTGTAAAAAATTAACAATAGATATTGGTTACAATTTTTTAAAACTGGTATATAATTTTTTGTTGATAAAGAATTTTAATAATCAACTTAAATTTTCTTTTCTTTGAACAATTATTTTAAATCAAAAAAAATTAAAAAGATGAAACTGACGAATTTATTAATGGCAGTGGTTGTATCGGCCACCATGTTTTTTGTTGGCTGTAAGCCAAAAGATGCCGACATTAAAGCTGCAGTTGAAACTGCTTTAAAAGCTGATACCTCTTTAAAAGCAGCAATGGTTGATGTAAAAGATGGCATTGTAACTTTAACCGGCGAATGCAAGGATGATGCCTGCAAAGCAGCTTGCGAAAAATTAGTAGCCGCTGTAAAAGGTGTAAAATCAGTTGTAAATAATTGCACAGTAGCTCCACCTGCACCGGTACCTGCTTCAGTAACAACCGTATTAGATGCAGCTACACAACAGGCAGTAAAAGACGGTTTAAAAGATATAGCCGGCGTTACTGTTGAATTTGTTGGCGATAAAGCTGTATTAAAAGGCGAAGTAACAAAAGCCAACCGTATGAAAATTATGCAGATACTTGCATCGGCAAAAGTTTTAAGTGATGTTACAGGATTAACAGATAAAAAATAATTTTTAAAATTTTAAAAACTAAATAAAATGGCTTTACAGGATAAATATGCAGTGTTATTACAAACCGCTAACAATTTAGGTGTAGCTAACTTAGCAGTAACAGAGCAAAATGGCGTTTTACACGTAGCAGGTACTGCAAATAGTACTGCCGATTATGATACACTTTGGGCTTTGTATGATAAAATAGACCCTAATATGGCTAGTGGCGACCTGATGATGAATATTGATATTAAAGCAGAAGCTGGAGCACAGTTAAAAGTAACAACCGACTCATCTAACCTTAACATAAGAAGTACACCAAGTACCGAAGGCGATATTGTTGGAAAAGCGGCTCATGATGAAATTGTAACACTGGTAGAAAAAACCAACGACAGCTGGTGGAAAATTAAAACTAAAGACGGAGAAGAAGGTTATGCATTTGCACAATACCTTTCGCCGGTAGCCTGATAATTTTTCAGCATTTATAAAAAAGCCATCCTTATTTACAGGGTGGCTTTTTTGTACCTTTACAAAAAAAAAGAAAATGAAAAAATATATTGTAATTATCATCACAGCTTTTATAATGCCATTCTTTTTTTATTCGTGCATGGCACAAAAAAAAGTTTTAACTGCCGATGAATTTGAAAAAGAAATTGCCGGCAAAGAAAACATACAACTGCTTGATGTAAGAACACCCGGAGAATTCTTTAGCGGGCATTTAAAAAATGCTATGCTGGCCGATTGGAACAACAAAACAGAATTTGACCGCAGGATTAACTTTATTGATAAAACAAAGCCTGTATATATTTATTGCCTGGGCGGTGGAAGAAGTTCGGCCGCTGCCGCAAAAATGGAAAAACTGGGTTTTGAAAATATCATAGAACTAAAAGGCGGCATCAATGCCTGGAAAGCAGCCAAACTACCGCTGGATGGACAAAGCAACGAAAAGCAGATGAGCATTGAAGATTTTAAAAACAGCATTTCGGCACATAAAACAGTACTGGTAGATTTTGGCGCAGCCTGGTGCCCTCCCTGCAAAACAATGGAACCCATTCTGAAGAGTTTAGAAGAAAACAACAAAGGAAAATTTGTAATAGTAAAAGTAGATGGCGGACGGGATGAGGATATTTTAAAAGAATATAAAGTAACGGCACTGCCTGTATTCATCATATTTAAAGATGGTAAACAGGTATGGCGTAAAGACGGGATTGCCACCGAAGAGGAAATGGCAAGCCATCTTTAAGTTGCATTGCTTTTTTTATTACTTAAATATTTTCCCAAAGCAATAAGAAATAATGAAAGACCCAGGAATGCAAGGGCTAATCCACCTGCATTGATAAGCGCTTTACCATACCCTAATTGATTTGCATTGATAAACGGGTAAGGATATTCTCCTGTTGCCAGGCCACGTATGGCAATATAAATAAGGTAAACAAAGGGGTATATAAGCCAGGTAAATGCATTTGTAAACTTCAATTCTTTTTTGGGAACAAACAGCCACCACATTAATATAAACAATATAGGAATAACGGTATGCAGTAATTCATCTGTAAAATATTGCAAACCCGTTGGCTGCCATAAAAAACGAAGTATGGCATTATAAACTACTCCAACAATGGTTATATATACTGTAATAGCTGTTAGGGTTGTAGGTTTAGAAAAAAATCCTTCTTTACTTTCGGAAGATGTTTTAAAAAACAATATAGAAGAACATAAAGCTACAATTAGGTTAGTGAGTATTGTAAAAAAACTAAAATACCTTATGATGATTTCGGCCACTGTGCCTGTGCCATTTTGAATGATAAGGTACAACTGCGATATCAATGCAAACCACCCCAATACCATTAATACAAACAAGTATATTTTTGGAATTAAAATTTTATCATTACTCACCATTACTGTTGATTATTTTTTCTAAAGCTGGTAAAAATAATTACCAAATATTTCGTGGGCAAGAATCGCCATATTTGTTACCGATTAAAAATCCAAGCACCACTTCATGTGTTCCTTTGGTATAAGTTTGTAACCTGGATGTTGTTGCATGTTCGTACGCATAGCTGATGTTGAAAGTGTTTGAAACATTTATCCCTATCATGCCTGAATAGCCACCCACAAGGTTTGCAAAACGGTAGCTGCCCCCTATCCACAAAAAATCCTGGTACTGCAATTTTACATTGGCGTGCACACTTGTAAGTTGTGGTTGCCAGTATTGAACCATTACCGAGGGTAATACTGAGATATCTTGCGTCATAGCAAAACGGTATCCTGCCGATGCAAAATAATTTGGTGTAAAATAGGTGCCGTATTGCTTATCGGTAACAAATTTAACTTTGCCGGGAATAATGTTTAATACCGAAGCGCCCACAAAATACCTTGCCGAATATAACCATACGCCTACTCCTACCTCGGGCCTTACTTTACTGATGGTGCCGTTATTATATCCAATTGCCGGATCATTGGGGTCAAGATTACCCCAAACAATTTTTGATCTATCGAGGTTTACACTTGTTACACCTGCACAGAAACCTGCAGCCAGGCTTGTTTGTACACCCAATGGTTTATGATAAGCATAAGTTGCTGCTATTGACCAACGGTTGATATATCCAGCTTTATCATTAATAACATTTAACCCAATGCCATGGTGTGCCGGCGATACTGCATATTCATCCCAGGCTTTGGGCCCACCGGGATGCTCGCCCGGTATTTTGAATGATGTAGCATTAGTACGAAGGTCTTTTTTGCCAATGGGGCTGTGTATTGTAAGATAAGTAGTTACCGGTGCGCCGTTAATGCCCGCCCATTGATTGCGGTAACTCAATTTTATATCGGTGTAATTTTCTATACCGGTGATACCAGGATTAAGAATGTAGTTGTTTAAAATATATTGAGTGTAATATGGTTTAGCCTGTGCCATAGAAGTAAAACTTCCCAACAGGCAAATCATTACAATAAAAAAATTTTTTCTCATGTTCTCAGTTTTTATATCCCTCAATTACAATTTTCAAATTATTTCAAGATGGTTACATATCCGGTTATTGGTTCCCTTCCATTACCGGGTTCAATGATATAATAGTAAGTATCTATGGGCAATGGTTTTCCTTTTAAGGTTCCATCCCATGGTGTGTTATAACCTCTTGATTCAAATACCAATTGCCCCGTTCTTGTAAACACCTGTACCCTGTTATCGGGATAAGTGTTTAAATAATCTATACGCCAGGTATCGTTAATTCCATCATTGTTAGGTGTAAATGTATTGGGTATGATGGGGAACTTAAGCAATTTCACAAACACATCATCGCTTAAAGAACATCCACCGCCATTGGTAACTTTTAAAGTGTAGGTCATATCGGTTAATGGCTTATCTACTTTTACATTGGCAATTGTATTATCAATCAAATACAAATTAGGTGTCCATAAATAAGATGCGTTAGGCGCATAAACTTCAGGTTGTAATGTAATAGTTCCTCCTTCCAGTATATACCTGTCGGGGCCTGCATTTACATGTGGATATGGATATACCATAAATGGTTTTACCAATGTATCGCTATTACAATTAAAACTGTTTACGGTATATAATTTCACATTATAAGTAAGTGTATCGCTAAATGTATGAGTAAATGTGCTTGTATTCATAGTGGTGCCATCGCCTAAATCCCAAAACCATTGATTGATGGTACCATCTTTACCATCGCTGTTATCGGTGAGGGTAACATTATCGCCAATGCATATAGCCGGTTTACTGAAAGTGAAATCGGCTTTCGGTTGAGGATGAATATTATTTACAATGATAGTGGTATCATGATAACATCCCACATCACTTGTAACAAGCAGTTTAACGTTATACGGACCTGTGCCGGTATACCAATGCGAAGGATTTACTGCAGTGGATGTATTATTAGGACTTGATGGATCTCCAAAATCCCATACATATGTTAATGGTGAAGTACCAGGTATAGTAGAACCATTAATAAAATTAACTATTGCATTGGGTAAGCAATAGTTTGGTTTATCAACAGTAAAAGCCGGAACAGGCGCCGGGCTTACTGTTACCGGCATGATATGCGGTGTACTAGGGCACCCATAAGCTGAAGTATTGAACATGGTAACAATGAATGTACCTGCCGATGGGAAAGTATGTGTAAACGTTGTTCCTGGTAAATGATTCTCTAAAGGAGAGCCATCTCCAAAATTCCAAACAGTATTACTTAAAGTAACAGATGCCGGAGCAGTTGATTGCTCAACAAATGTAGCAGCATTACCTTCGCATATTGGTGATACATAACTGAAAGTTGCATGGGCTGTATCAAGCACAGTTATTGTGTTGCTGATGGAATCAACACAGCCGGCTGCAGTTGAAGTAAATGTATATTTTATAGTGTGTGTACCAATCCCTGCAATCAACGGCGTAAAAATACCAGTGGGCGAAATGCCCGGGCCGCTAAATGTTCCGGTACCGGGTACGCCTCCAACTTCACTTGCTTGTGTAATCTGGAATGGCACTGCTAGCAGGCAGGCATCTGGTATATTATTAAACTGAACTTTAGGTGCCGCATTTAAAGTTATTACCCTGGTAATTTGATTAACACATAATGTTCCTGAATATGCCAGTAACCGCACACTTATATTTTTTGTAAGCGGTGTTTGAAAATTTGGATACAGGTGTGAGTATGTTTTGTTTAAAACCGGGTTATCGTCTGTTTCAAAAATAGTTGGCGTGCCGGTAACATCCCAATAAATTTCAAGCTTTGTTACATTGCCAAAGTTTACAGTTGACAGGTTGGTGATGGTAACAGAATCATTAGCACATAATGTTGTTGGGTTACTTACCGAAAAATCAGCAACAGGATTGGCGCCGTTTATGGTTATTGGTTGCACAATAGTATCCTTGCAACCCAATACACTTGTTACCACATGGGTAACCTGGTAAATACCTGTGGCTAAATATAAATGAATTCCATCTTTTGTAAATGTTTTTGGGCTACCATCACCAAAATCCCACTCATAACCTGCAGGGTCAATACTTCCCGATGCAATTTTACTGGTATCTATAAATACCGCCGATACATCGTTGATACATACTTCGGGTATTGTAAACCCGGCTTGTGGCCTATAGTTAATGGTTACCGGTATAGATGTAATAGGGTTGCTGGTACAGCCTTTATCTGTACTAACGGTTAAGGTTACCGTATAAGTACCGGGTGTAGGGTAAACATGCGATGGGTTTTGAATAACCTCAGTTGGCGACCCATCACCAAAATCCCAAACCCATGTATTAACCACTCCGGAATTTGCGATGGATGCATCTGTAAAATTAATAATCCTGGTTTGGCAGCTTGGTGTAGTATAGGTAAAGTTGGCGGTAGGCAAATCATTTACCAAAATATTTCCAGTTAGATTTGGTTTTACACAGGGGCCTGTAGTGCTTACTGTGTAAGTAAAATTACCTGCAATAGTAGGGGTACCGGTAATGGTAACACGATTGCCGGCAACCGACCAGGTAACACCTGTTGGTAAGCCAGCAACAGAAGCGCCGGTAGCGCTGCCGCCAAAATCGTATGTAATATTTGTAATGGTTGCATTTCTGCAAAGCTCCTGGGCATCAGTTCCTGCTGCGGATGTTAAAACCAATGTTCCGTCCTGCGTAACTGTTATTGTACCGGTAATATCAGGTACCGGAATAGCACATGGGCCTGTTGGATGAATTGTATAGGTAAATACGCCGCTTTGTGTTGATGATCCTGAAATGGTTATAACACCTGCTGCATAAGTACCTGTAATGCCTGTAGGCAAACCGCTTACTGTACCGCCATTGCCGCTTCCGCCAATATCGTACCTGATATTTGTAATAGGTGTATTAATACAAACTATTTGATTATTGTTATCGCCTGCTCTTAAAGTTACTGTAGCATCGGGTGTAATATTTACAGTTACCGATTGCCCTGTAATAGCACGTGAACATAAAGTAGAGCCTACATTTTGCACATTCACCAAATTATACACAAATGGGCCGGCCACATTTGTTGGTACCAAAACCGTAGCTGTATTACCGGTTGAATTTACTGTAAGTGGGGCGCCGCCATTAATTGTATAGGTAAAGGTATATGGAGCTGTACCCAATGAGCCCGTAAATGTAATTACCGGTTGTGGTGCATTTATACAAACAGTAGTATTTCCGGCAATAGTTGCACTGGGTAAATCAGGAACTACCACCTGGTGAACAACCGTATCGCTTAGGCAACCCGGTGTTGTGATGGAAGCATACCTTACATTATAAGTACCGGGAGCAGAATAGGTATGTGTTGGGTTACGAAGGTTTGATGTTGGCGAACCATCGCCAAAATCCCACCACCATTTATATGTTGGTTTGGGTGTTTGGGGAGTTGTTTCAGTAAACTGGAATGGTTCTGCAACACAACCCCCGGGAGTAAAGGTAAAATCAGCCACTGGCGGATCGGAAACCTGTAAATCAAAATCTATCTGTTGTTCAGAACCACAGCCTGAAGAATTGGGTGAATAAGTTGTTATGGTAACCGGAAAAACACCAACTGTACTAAAAGAATACAGAGATGGCAACGAATACCAATACAAGGTAACGCCATTAACTGATGTTGTTGAATCAGGGCCACCGGCGCCGGGTGTACATGTTGTATACCGTATTGTATCAATTGGTGGAACCGGCGGACCGGGAAGATTTGACAAATCCCAACGGATAGAATCGGCACAGTAAGGTAATGACACTTTAAACCTAAAAGGTGAATTAGTACAAACAGATGGAGTGGTTTCGATACCATATTGTGTTTGAACCCTTATTTGCTGGTACAGGTCTTTTACATTGGTACCTGCAGAATATGCATAGGTTTCGTTTTGTGCATAACCATAAGCAATTGCATTAAAACTACTGTCAGATTTTAAAGAATGGTACGTTTCTGATATTGTATTAAGGTATAAATAAGAATAAGTTGGGTCCTGGGGATGAGGCAACCAGTTAGCCGCTGGTATTGATGCTCCGTCAAATCTAAAAGATGAAATTGCTGTACCACTGTTTTTCATTATTACATGAATAAAATGCTGTGGAGTGGTTGAATGTGATAACCGGTCTGAGCTTATTAAAGTAACATCATTAATATTTTGTTCTACAGGGTTTAATATAACCATATCCGGGTCGTATGGATTTGGATTGCCCTGGCAGTTAGCGCTGGTAAAATACTGAGCAACACATATTGCCGAATCTGATTCTATTAAATTGGGTGTATTATTTGAAAATTCATAAAAATTATTAACAAAAGAAGTGTATGGTATTACAACGCCGTTAAGCCTAACATTAGATGTAGGGGCCGGTTTGGGCAAAATAATCCTGTAGTAATTTAAAAGTCTTCCGGAACTAGGCACCGTTAAATACTTTCTACCCCATGTTGCAGATGGATAAAGTTGCTGGTAAAGATTATCTGCACCATTACCGCAAGTATTAGGAATCCAAACCCTGCCACTTCCAGAAAAAACAGCTATTCGTTTACATCCACCCATACCTGAAGCTACAGACCTTATTGAAGTACCTGTTAAATCAGATCCTGAATTACCGCTCATTGCACCTAAAACCTGGTATATTTCTCCTTTATTTAGAGTAACAGTATTTGTAGAACCTGGCACCCACCCTGCTTTTGTAGTTTGGGTAGGTACTATTTCAACAGTGGTTCCATCTTCAACAGCTATTATAGTTATAAAATTATTCCCTGTTGGATTTGCAGAAAGCTGGGTAAAACTGGATGCATAATATTGTTTACCCAATACATTTGTTGGCAAACATAAAGTTGCGGCGCTAGAAAGTGCTTGTGTAGTAAAAGAATAAACAACAATGGGTTTAGCTGCCGTAACATGAATGGCTTTCCCGGTAAATAATCCATCACCTTCGCCAGTAGCCGGTACATAAGTAAAATAATTACTTGGGATATTTACATTTGTAACCTGGCCGGCAGTAAGATTTCCAAAAGCAATTACACCTGCACCATAAGCCTCTATCGAATATGTTGTATTAACATCAGAAGTAAGTGACAATGTCATTACAGGTGGCGAACCTGTACCCATTGCATAATGCCATCCTGATGTTATCCAAAAATCTTTCCCCTTATTACTGAAGTCTTGTGCAGAAACGGTTATAGAATAGATAACTATAGTTAGCAGAAGTAAAATTTTTCTCATGGTGATTTGGTATAAAATTGCCTTTGTTTATTTTAAATCTATGTATGTTTTATTGGGGAATTATTAAATGTTATATAATTATCGTATGCTTTTCAATGTGATTTTTGGAAGGTATCAAATATAGTGAGAATAAATAAAAAAGCCGCATAGAAATGCAGCTTTTGTTAAGAATCTTTCGATTCTGTAACCCCCAAAGAAAACATCGTAAACCAAGCACTTACGTTTAAATTCCCGGGGTTGGGGTATAAACGTGGTTTAGGGTTATATTATTTTGCTGGTTAATAAATTCATTTATATTAAAACTATATAAGCAGTATCGGGCTTGCCAATTCGCTTACAAACTTTGACTTTTGTTTTTTAGCGCCCTGTTGTAATCTTTTACGGGAACCAATGCCCAACGAGCCGGTAAAATCCCTTCTTTGAAAATGCTTTTATCATTAAAAAATAATTGTGTTTGCTGAAAAAAGAATTCCAGGATTTCTTTTAAGATTGATTGTAATTGTTTCATAAGTATGATTTAAAAAGTTTTAAAGAGAAAAGGAGCCGGCAATAATTTATTGCCGGCTCCGGCATTCAACATGTGTTAGTTTAACTTAACCACTTGCTGCTTATCAAGCATAATGCCATTGAAAACCAGTTGGGCCACATAAATCCCACTTGAAAGGCCTGTTAACCCATCAAGCTGAATACTATTGTGTCCTTTACTTATTGTTGATTGTTTGGATAACAAAGTTTGACCTGTAGTGCTTATCAGGCGTATTTGAGCAACACCAGTTTCTGTTGCATTAAAACTAATATTCAAATTTTTTGCAAAAGGGTTGGGCGAAACCTTCATTACCACATTGGCTTTTGATTGCAACCTTACAGCCAATACTTTACTGTAAGTTATCTTGCCATCATTATCCACTTGCTTCAACCTATAATAAACAACCTGTTTGCTTTTTAATTCACTTGATTGATCTTTTGCCATATAACTTTTGCCTGTACCATTTGTTGTAAATCCATCTAACACAATTGCTATAGTACTGAAGTTGTTATTATCAAAAGATCGCTCTACTTCAAAATGATTATTATTAATTTCCTGTGCAGTAACCCATTTTAATGTTACTGCATTATTATTTGCAACAGCATCAAAAGATAAATAGGAAACAGCTAAAGGCCCACCCTGTGGATAGATAAAATCTCTAAAGTATAAACTTGTTTGCCTGTCTTGCGAAGAGTTATAGTTGTTGATTGCACCACATCTGAAGATAAAACTAGATACGCTGCTATGCTTTACAGTAAACATAACTTGTTTTGCAGATGTATCAATACCACCATATTCATTACCACCAATATTTGTACCTGTAAACATAGTACCGTTTTGTGTTACTGTAATTTCAGGTGTAGCTACCCAATAACTAGATACACCTCCTCCTAAATCTATACCATCTAATTCATGTAAATTTGAGTTACCGTCAATATCAATTCCAGTAGCATATAAACTGTCTTGAGGCATTGGAGTTAACGTACCAGCAACTACAAAATCAATTTTAAAATCAATATAACCTGTTGAATTTTTCTTTAATTTAATATTTGGAGAAAATGCTTCAGGCTTTGATATGTCATTATCATCAAGAATGTTAACTTTAGCACCCCCGGTTGCAGATACTATTGTAATAATAGCATCAGTACCAGATTTAACATTTGAAATTCTGTAAACAGAGTTAACTGCGTTATTAGTACCTGAAATTAATGTAGGTGTAGCCTGAAATTCGAACAGCCAGGGAAGAACTTGTGACTGCGATTGTACTTTTAATGCGCTTACTAAAACAGTACAAAATAAAAATAATTTAAACGTAAATTTCTTGTTCATTTCTTTGTGGTTTGAGGTTTCGAAAGAGTTCTTTACAGGAAATTTGACGTAGGGTTTATATACCCGGACCAAAATTGGATGGTTTAAAAGAGGAAGCTGGAAGTTAAAGTTTTCTGAAAGCAGGATAACTGAGGTAATAGTCATTTCTGATTTCGACACAAACATAATACGTTTTTCGGAAAACGCAAATTTTTTTCACCGTAATTTTACTGTTTATTGAGTAAATATGCTTAAAAGTGGATATTTTTAAAAATTTTCTACTTCATTTATAGTTATCCTATATTTTTTTCAATTATCCGTAAAAATATTTAGAATATTTTTTCTATTGAATACTTATTTATTAAAACCAATAGCCAAAAACTATAGAGATTTTAATATACAATCGGCCATTTACCAACTGCAATAAAGCCAATAATCTTCTTATACTATATTATTATATAAGCTCTGTTCCGGTGAATTTTTATGAAAAATACAATTTCACTTTTGTTCACTAAACACCTTATATGTATCATAATCACAAATATATTAGCATATACTTATAGTAATATGGTCTATGGTTTTCATAAAACAGTATAAAATTCCCGATCAAAACATATATGGCCCTAATACCAGCTAATTGTAATATAAAATACTACAAGCTTTAAATTGTATGGCTCACATGAAATAGCCATTTTGTCAGCGTATTTCAATTAACTCTTGCATAATTCTATAAACTGTATAAACATAGCCATCACAAACCCTGGTTGCTTTTATCATCGATAAGAAAATCCCGATCAAAAAGTTTCCGGATAATACCTTCTAATTAAATAAATATTAAATATTTGTATTTATACGATATTAAATACTCAATATGTTTTGTTATAACTTATTAACCAGTTAAAAGTATAATTACATAGTAATTTATTACCATTTTTAAAATTAAACTTTAAAACTTACCCTATATTAGCAAGTTAATTTAAATTTTATTGATTAATAAATTATAACTAACATGGTATATATACATGATTATCTTTAATTTATAACATATTTATTAAACCTCTAAAATTAGTAATTATTTTTTTAAAATTTTGTCATTCTGTCTGTACATATTCTAACAATTTTAGTTAGACTTTTTTATAAATTTTAAACCTTTTATTGTAATTCAGTTTTCTTATTTTAAATTACATCCTAAAAAAGTCCATACATGGCAAAGAACCTCCTCTACCCTTTTGTTTTTATAATTATAGTATTTTGTACGTCATCGTGTCAGGCCCCAAAAGAGCTTGTTTACCGGGATTTTAAAAACCTTAGTGTTGATAAAATTGGGTTTGCCTCAAGCAATCTAAAGGTTGACCTTATTTATTACAACCCCAATAATTTTGGTTTACAGCTTAAATACACCGATTTGGACATATACATCGACAATAATTATTTTGGCCATAGCTCACAAGATTACCAGATAACCATACCCAGGCTATCGGAATTTACTTTACCGTTGCAGATTGAATTGGATATGAAAAACCTCATGAAAAATGCTATTCCTACCTTGTTAATGGGCAAAGAAGTATTGTTGAAAATTACGGGAACAGTAAAACTGGGTAAGGCAAATGTTTACAAAACCTTTCCGGTTAATTATGAAGGGTTACAGAAATTTTCTGTCAAATAAGTCATTTAAAGCCTTTTAATAAAAAAATTATTGTTTGGTTTCTGTTTCCGCCGGTTTAGCCGGTTTTGGATGCATCCTGCATTCTTTTGGTAGTCGTTTAAATGCAGATTCTTCGGCTTCAATATCATCAGCATCAAAGCCGAGGTTGGCAATTGCCACTTTTATATTTTCGAGTGTAGTACGGTCGTTTAACCAGGTAACGGTAGTAGTTCTTTGTTTTATATTCACTTTTACCGAGCTAACTCCATATTCTCTGGCAATAAAGAATTCAACCCTGTCTTTACAAGTTTCGCACTGTACGGTTGGGGTTTTAATTACGGCTTTTCCGGATACTTTTTGATATTGGCCATAACTTATTGAAACAAGGCAAAACATCACTGCAATACTCAATGATAATGCTTTCATAATGACTAAATTTTGCTAAAGATATTAATTGCCCGTCCAATTAGCCGGGTCTTGCCGCCAATTTAACAAGGTATTTTTATGTGCAGACGTAATTATACCTTTTTGAATAGCTAATTCTATAAGAGTTGGATAGTTAGTTAATGAATGATAAGGAATATCTGCGGTTTTAAATGCTTTATCAGCTATTTCAAAACCATAGTTAAATATAGATACCATTCCTATAACTTCTGCACCGCTTGATTGAAGTACTTCACAAACCTGTAAACTGCTTTTTCCTGTTGAGATAAGGTCTTCAATAACCAAAACCTTACTTCCTTTTTCTAACGAACCTTCTATTTGGTTACCTAATCCATGTTCTTTGGGTTTAGGCCTGACATAAATGTACGGTAGTTTTAACTGGTCGGCAGCCATGGCACCCCAGGCAATACCAGCTGTAGCCACACCAGCCAGCACATCTGCTTGTTGAAATTTTTCAAAAATAACACTGCACATTTCGCTTTTAATAAAATCACGAACATAAGGAAAAGACAATACCTTCCTGTTATCGCAGTAAATGGGGCTTTTCCACCCACTTGCCCAGGTAAAGGGCGCTTGCGGGCTCAATTTTATTGCATTAATTTGTAAAAGCTTTTCGGCTACTGCTTTTTCGTTTGTCATGTTGCAAATTTATATAAAAGCATTTACCATTAGCGGTTTGCAGTAAGCTTTAATTTAAATACCACTCATTAAATCTATTGGGTAAAAATAATCAGTAATAACGGTAAGCGTATGTTCATTAAAATATATTTTGGCAATAAACCGGTAATCCTTTGTAATGAAATTGATAAGGAAATAAATGAATTATTGCATCACCCCGATACTGTATTTGTTGATGAGCTGTCTTCCAGCGCCATAAAATCGATGCTGCATGAAATAAAGAAAGAAGAATTTCATGCAGGAGTGATATGGCATAACGACTTTGATCACCTAAAAAAGACCTTCTTTAAAAATTTTAAGCTGATAGAAGCTGCAGGCGGAATTGTACAAAATGATAAAAAAGACATTTTGTTTATAAAGCGGCTGGGTAAATGGGATTTGCCTAAAGGTAAAATTGAAAAGAATGAAAAGCAGCAAGACTGCGCCATACGGGAAGTAATGGAAGAAACAGGAGTAACAAGCCTTTTTTTAAAAAAGAAAATTGGAGAAACCTACCATGTATATGATGAATATGGTAAACATTTTTTAAAAATTTCGCATTGGTATCATATCACATGTTCATCTAACCAGCAATTATTACCGCAAACAGAAGAGAATATCACCGAAACCAAATGGATTAAAACATTGCATATTAAAGAGCCTATGCAAAATACTTATCCATCAATAAAAGATATAATGAGCACTTTTTTTGATGAACCCTGAAATGGTTTTTGATTGTAAAAAACACCGGTTACTTTTTCTTTTCTAAGATCGCTACGGTTAGCCTGCTTATACAAACAAGTTTCTTATTATCATCATGAATTTTTATATCCCACACATGTGTTGAAGAACCAATGTGCAAAGCAGTGCAGGTTGCCGTTACATATCCGCCTGTGGCGCTGCGTACATGGTTAGCATTAATTTCTATACCCACACAATATTTTTCTTTAGTGTTAATTACAAGATGAGATGCAAAGCTGCCAATAGTTTCGGCCAATGCACAACTGGCGCCTCCATGCAACAGGCCGTATGGCTGTATAGTACGTTCATCAACCGGCATACGCATAACCAGGTAATCATCTCCTTTTTCTACCCACTCCATACCCAGGAAAAATGCCATATTTTTTTTTCCATTAACCAGTCTACTAATTTCAGGTAAATCCAGGTCCTTATTATACCAGATAGACATTATATAAAATTTAATTCGAATTATTTATTTCTTCCTTGTAATAGACCGTTTCACTTCATCCGGTAAAAATTGTGAAATATCGCCGCCATTCTTTAAAACATCTCTTACTAAAGTAGATGCAACAGAAGTGTATTTAGGCAGGCAGGTGAGAAAAATGGTCTCAATATTATTATCTATACTTCGGTTCATATCAGCAATGGCTTTTTCATACTCAAAATCGTTCACATACCTTATACCACGTAATATAAATTTAGCACCTACTTTGTTACAACAGGTAGCAGTTAGGCCATCGTAAGCAAGTACCTCTACTTTTGGATTGTTCTTATAAATCTCCCTTAACCATTTTAATCGTTGCTTTTCGCTAAACATAGGCTGTTTATTGCTATTACGGCCAATGCCTATCACCAGTTTATCAAACAAAGGCAATGCCCTGTCAATAATATCTGTATGGCCAAGTGTAACGGGGTCAAATGTACCGGGGAATAAACAAATTCGGTTCATGAATGATTATTGTTTAGTACTTAGTTTTTAATCAGGTTTATTGCCGGCAAGCAAATACAAAGCAGCCATCCTAACGGCCACACCGTTTTCAACCTGTTGTAAAATAATAGATTCGTTCCCATCGGCTACATCACTATCTATTTCTACACCACGGTTTATTGGCCCCGGGTGCATAATTACAATTTCTTTTTTTAACTCATCCAATAATTTACGGCTAATACCATAAGCCATATTATATTCTCTCAATGAAGAAAACAATACCTGGTTCTGCCTTTCTAATTGAATACGTAACACATTGGCAACATCACACCAAGCCAATGCTTTTTTTATATCATACTCCACTTTTACATTTAATGCCTCATTAATATACTTTGGAATTAATGTTGGTGGCCCTGCCACCATTACTTCGGCACCCATTTTATTTAACAGGTAAATATTACTGAGTGCTACTCTTGAATGCATGATATCGCCTATCAACACAATTTTTTTTCCGGCAAGGCTACCTGTTTTTTCCTGGATGGAAAATGCATCGAGCAAGGCTTGAGTGGGATGCTCATTAATACCATCGCCGGCATTAATGATAGCTGCAGGTATATGTTTAGATAAAAAATGAGGTGCACCGCTGGCACTATGCCGCATCACCACCATATCTACCTTCATACTTAAAATATTATTCACTGTATCCAAAAGTGTTTCGCCTTTTGAAACCGAAGAACCTGATGCAGAAAAATTAATTGTATCGGCGCCAAGCCTTTTTTCGGCCAGTTCAAAAGATATCCTTGTCCTGGTTGAATTTTCGTAAAACAAGTTTACAATCGTAACATCTCGTAAGGATGGAACTTTTTTTACAGGCCGCTGCAATACTTCTTTAAATTGAGTGGCGGTTGATAAAATAAGGGAAATATCTGATGCAGTAAGCTGTTTAATGCCCAATAGATGTTTGGTAGATAGTTGCATTAAGTGGCAAAGTTAATAGAAAAGTCAAAAAAGCCAAAAGTAAAAATTCAACAGGGCATTTATGAATTTTGAATTATGAATTATGAATTTTTTGAGTTTTGATTTTTGAATTTCAATACAGTACCACCTCTTCCTTATCCCATTCTACCTTTACTTTTTGCGAAACAATGGAATCAATTGCTTTTCCGCAGTAATCAGGTTGTATGGGCAGTTCCCGGTTAAACCTCCTGTTAACAAGTACACACAACTCTACTTTTTTGGGTCGGCCAAAATCTTGTATAGCATCTAAGGCAGCCCTAATAGTGCGACCTGTGTAAAGTACATCATCAATTAAAATAACTTTTTTATTTTCAATTGAAAATGGTATTTCTGTTTTATTGGCCACATGTAATTCATCACGTACATCATCACGGTAAAATGTTATATCCAATTTTCCATATTGCAGATTTTCATTTGGATGCAATTGTTTTATATATTCTATCAACTTAGCTCCAACATGTACACCTCTTGGTTGGATACCAATAAATACCACATCGTTTAAATGTAAATTATTTTCTACAAGCTGATGGGCTAACCTGGAAATTGTAAGGTATAATTGTTGTTTATCTAAAATTGTTTTCAAAATAATTTATTTATGATGCAAATTTATTCAACAGTAACCTATTTAAAAAAGCCCCCGGGTTACCGGGGGATTTTATGTTATTTATTTTCCGCCAATTAATTTTTTTTGAAGTAATTCCAGGTCATCCCATTTTGCCTGGGCAGCCAGTTTAGCCTGCTTTGGCCAGGTGCCCGGGTTATGCATAGCATATTTACTTCCGCCATTTTCTAATATTTCTTTTAAACTTTTAATGGTGGCTTTTGAAAGTTGCTTATAAGTATGAATATTGTTTTTATACAACAACGACTCAATTTTTTTACCAATACCTTCAATTTTGGTAAGGTCTTCTTTTAAAATTGCAACAGGCTTTACTTTAGTTGTTTTTGTTTTTGATTTTATTGCTTTTGGCTTTGGCAGCAAAGTTTCATCAACTACTTCAACCACCCTGATGATACAATTTTCAACAGGAAAACCTGATAATTCAGAAATAATTTTTTCATTATCATCATTAATCCAACGGCCATTGCCAAGCAGGTAACGGTATTGGTAATCTTTACCGGTTTCCAATTCTACTTCCACCTGCATGCTTCCATCTGCCTGTTTATTTAAGTTAAAACCTTTTTCCAGGTTCCAGTCATTAAACTCACCTAATAACACACATTCATCAGCGCCAATGATATTGGCTGCCGGTAATGTAAACATAACTTTAGTTTTCATCATTTACTTTTTGTTTTTATTTTTCTTGCATAAAAGGATAACGGTAATCGGTAGGCGAACTAAATGTTTCCTTGATAGTACGTGCACTCAGCCAGCGGTACAGGTTTAAAATCGACCCTGCCTTATCGTTGGTACCACTGCCTCTTGCGCCGCCAAATGGTTGCTGCCCCACTACCGCACCCGTTGGTTTATCATTAATATAAAAATTACCGGCGCTGTTACGTAGCCTGTCTGTTGCCAGTTCTACCGCATACCGGTCTTGTGCAATTATTGAACCAGTTAAAGCATAGTCAGATGTTTCATCTACTAATTTTAATGTAGCATCAAATTTATTTTCATCATAGACATATACCGTAAGCACCGGCCCAAATAATTCTTCGCACATGGTTACATATTTAGGGTCGGTAGTTTCTATAATAGTTGGTTCAATAAAATAACCTTCTGTTTTATCGCATTTTCCACCAACCCAAATTTTTGCACCACTTCCTTTCTTTCTTGCGCCTTTAATATATCCTTCCAGTTTATCAAAACTTTTTTCATCAATTACTGCATTCACAAAATTGGTAAAATCTTCTACCGTACCCATCTTCATTGTCTTTACTTGTTCCACCAGTTTTTTCTTTACTTCGGCAGCAATATTTGATGGAATATAAGCCCTTGATGCTGCAGAGCATTTTTGTCCCTGGTATTCAAATGCACCTCGTGCCAATGCAGTAACCACCACATCGGGGTTGGCGCTCTTATGTGCAATCACAAAATCTTTACCACCGGTTTCGCCCACAATACGGGGATACGAACGGTACATGGCCATATTCTTCCCGATAGTTTCCCACATTTTATTAAACACACCGGTACTACCGGTAAAGTGAATTCCTGCAAAATCCCTGTGGTTAAAAACCACTTCACCAATAGTGGGGCCATCAATAAAAACAAGGTTGATAACACCATCGGGCAAACCTGCTTCTTTTAAAATACGCATGAACATTTGTGCGCTGTACACCTGTGTGTTGGCGCATTTCCAGATAACCACATTGCCACACATAGCAGCAGATGTGGGCAAATTACCACCAATAGCGGTAAAATTAAATGGGGTGAGTGCAAACACAAACCCTTCAAGAGGACGGTATTCCATCCTGTTATACATGCCCGGGCTGCTGATGGGCTGCTGGCGATATATTTCGCTTAAGAAGTGAACATTAAACCGCAGAAAATCTATAATTTCACAGGCAGCATCAATCTCGGCCTGGAATGCATTTTTACTTTGGCCCAACATAGTGGTACCATTCATATAAGGCCTGTATTTACCAGCAATTAAATCAGCTGCTTTTAAAAAAATATTAGCCCGGTTTTCCCAACTCATACCGGCCCACTTGTCTTTTACTTTTAATGCTGCATTGATGGCTTTTGTTACATGCTTTGCTTCGCCTACATGATAATGGCCAAGCACATGCTTATGCTCATGTGGTGGACGAATAGCATGTGTATTACCTGTTCTCACTTCTTCGCTGCCGATATACATGGGTACATCAACTTTAGTGCTTTTAAGCTCTTTAAGAACTGCTTTTAATGCTAATTTTTCTTTACTGCCCGGTGCATAATTCAGCACAGGCTCATTCACAGGCATGGGGTAATAAAAATCTCCGTATTGCATGGTTATTATTTTTTATTATTTTAAAAATGTGCAACAAGGCTGTGCCGTACAAGTGAGTGACACAACGATGATGCTATGAAAAACAACTGTTGGTTACATAAAAATTTCTGCTTCTATGCAAATGTTTAAATCTATTAAGAACTTATTTAAATATCTTAAATGGTTATTTACACTTCTGTTTCCTTTTCACTCATCAAATATGCTTTTATAAATCCATCTAACTCGCCATCCATCACCGGGCCTACATTGCCCACTTCATAATCTGTGCGATGGTCTTTTATCATTTTGTATGGATGAAAAACATAGCTGCGTATCTGGCTACCCCACTCTATCTTTTTCTTTTTGCTGTTGTTGGCATCTTTTAATTCGTTACGTTTTTGCAACTCAATTTCATAAAGGCGGCTCTTCAGCATTTGCATTGCTAATTCACGGTTACCAAGTTGGCTCCTGTCTTGCTGGCAAACCACTACAATACCGGTTGGTATATGCGTAAGCTGAACTTTTGTTTCAACTTTATTTACATTTTGCCCACCGGCACCGCCGCTACGTGATGTTTCCATCTTCACATCAGCAGGGTTTATTTCAATATTGATGGTATCATCTACCAGCGGGTAAGCATTTACCGATGCAAAAGATGTATGCCTGCGTGCATTACTGTCAAAAGGTGATATACGCACCAACCTGTGCACCCCGTTTTCTGATTTTAAAAATCCGTAAGCAAATGGCCCTTCAAATTCATAAGTACAGGTTTTTATACCGGCGCCATCGCCCCATTGCCAGTCTATTTCAGTTACCTTCCATCCTTGTTTTTCGGCATACATGCGGTACATACGTGCCAGCATTTCGGCCCAATCCTGGCTTTCGGTTCCACCGGCGCCACTGTTTATCTGCACAACAACTGGCAGTTCATCTTCTGGTTCATTAAGTGTACTTTTAAACTCGGCATCTTCTACAAGCTGGGTTGCTTTGTCAAATGCTTCTTTAACTTCTTCTTCAGTTGCTTCACCGGCTTTCCAAAACTCAAAAAGTACGGCAAAATCTTCTACTGCAGTATCCACCTTGTGGTACATATCTATCCAATACTCGTTTACCTTAATTTCTTTAAGGATAGATGTTGCACGGGCATTGTCATCCCAAAAACCCGGCGATAACGAAAGTTGTTTATCATTTGCTGTTTTTGCTTCTCTGTTAGCAACGTCAAAGAAACCTCCCCAAAACCAATACCCGGTCTCTTATAGATTTTAATTGTTCAATTGTCATGGCGCAAAATTAACTGATAATAAGGGAGGGAACAAGAAATAATATTATATAAGCAACCAATAACTTTATGGTAGCGTAAATTATTTATACCATTGTATTTCCAATGCAGCATTTATCAAAATATTATCCTCTTAATCATCTTAAAAGTGAAGTAATTTTATATACACTAAATACCCATTGGAAATTCTCAATTTCTTAAATGCAAAAACATCGCTATATATTAACTTTTATCTTAAGTGGTATATTTTCATGTTTTATAAATTTAGATACCAAAGCTCAAAATTGCCCGCCCAATATTGATTTTGAGAATGGAGATTTTACAGGGTGGGTTTGTTATACTGGTTCTGTTTCATCAATTGACGGCAATAATGTAATTGATTTTAATTACTCAGGTGGCCCCATTTTTAACAGGCATACAATGTATAATGCGCCGGGAGCAGGTTTTGATGAATATGGCGGTTTTCCAAAAAATTGCCCTAACGGTAGTGGACATTCGATAAAATTGGGCAATAACTCTGCCGGCAGGGAAGCTGAAGGTGTATCGTACGATTTTACTATTCCTGCCGGGGCAAATACTTATAACATTATTTATAATTATGCAGTTGTTTTCCAGGATCCGGGCCATGAAGTTTCAGAACAACCTCGTTTAGAATTGCAGGTTTTAAATGTTAGTGATGGAACAATAATTGAATGTTCATCTTTTACATTTTTTGCCAATGGCACGCCACTGCCGGGTTTTGAACTTTCGCCAAACCCCGGTGGTAATACACCAGTATGGTATAAAAACTGGACAGCCGTTTCTATTAACCTTGATAATTTAGCTGGTAAAAAAATTCGGTTGTTTTTTAAAACGGCCGATTGCACATTTCGTATTCATTTTGGATATGCATACATTGATGTGAATACAGAATGCAGCGATAAGTTTGAAGGCGCTAATTTTTGTCCCGACGATGACCAGGTATCGGTAACTGCACCTTATGGTTATCAATATTACAGGTGGTATAATAATACATTCACACAATTATTAGGCTTTCAGCAAACATTAATTTTAAGGCCGCCTCCACCATTTGGTACTACTGTAGCAGTTATTGTAGAGCCCTATAGCGGATACGGTTGTGAGGACACCTTGTATGCCGTACTTACAGATACTTTAACCTACCAGGCCAATGCTGGCCCCGATAAATCATCGTGCAACAACAGCCTTGCACAAATTGGTGTATTACCCAAACCTGGCTGGGTTTATAAATGGCAGCCCGAAACAGGCCTGTCTAATCCTGAAACAGCAAACCCTTATGCTTCGCCCGATACAACAACCACTTATATATTAACTGTGCATCATGATGGCGGTGGTTGCTTAACCACCGACACTGTTACGGTAAGAGCTGCAAAATTGTACGATAGCATACAGGTTATTGGAAAACCCGAATGGTGTATAGGCAGCGGTGATAGCAGCATTTTAAAAGTGTTGCCTGCCGATAGTGTGCAATGGTTTAAAGATGGCATAGCAATACCCGGCGCCAATCAAATAACGTATAAAGTTTTGCAATCCGGAGATTATCATGCACAGCTATTCAGTTCTTTAGGTTGTTCATTAAATACCGGTGCCAGGCAAATTAAAATAACATCGGTGCCTGTACCGGGTTTTACTGTTAATAAACCTGAGCAATGCCTGGCAAACAATGAGTTCGTTTTCATTAATACAAGCACCAATGCAGTTGGTGCTATGGAATATACATGGATATTGGGCGATGGTGTTACTGCTACATCAAAAAACCTTACATACAGTTATAAACTACCAGGCACTTATAAAGTTGTGCTTATTGTGCGCAGCAGCAGCTCGTGTGTAGATAGTGCAAGTATTACAGTAATTGTAAACCCAAGTGTTGTTGCTGCTTTTGATGTAAACCCTGTTTGCATAAACATGCCCGTATTACCGGTAAATAATACTGAAGAACCTGCCAATACCATCATTAATTATTTATGGGATTTTGGAAATGGCCAAACATCTGTTTTAAGAAACCCTCCACCACAGGTTTATACAACAGAAGGGAATTATATTATGAGCCTGGCTGTAAGTACCCAAAAATGCCCATACCCCTTAAGTATACAAAAAAGGTTTGTAATGGTAGATAAACCTGTTGCAGGATTAAATTACCCGGTTGCATATGCAGTTACCAACCTGCCGCTATCATTAAATGCAAGGCCAATAGGTGATGAGGTTTTATGGCAACCTGCAACAAATCTTAATAACCCATCCAGCTACACACCAGAGTTTATCGGAAACACTGAAACTGTTTATAAAATTGAATTAAAAACAAAATCGGGATGTGTAACGGTTGATACACAGTTGGTGAAAATTAATAAAGAAATTGTGATTTATGTTCCCAATGCATTTACGCCTAACAACGATGGGCTGAATGATTTTTTAAAACCTTTTATGATTGGAATAAAAGAATTGAAATACTTCAGGGTTTTTAACCGTTGGGGGCAATTGATTTACGAAACCGCTGATGCAAGAAAAGGATGGGATGGAAAACAAAACGGCGTTCCTGCACAAACACATGCTTATGTTTGGATGCTGCAGGCCCTTGGCGCCGATAATAAAATTTACAATACCAAAGGCAGTACTGTTTTGATTAGGTAAAAACATTGCAGCTTAAACAAAATATCCAACTACTTTACCTGAACTTGCAGGCAAATGAAACAAACTGCAAACAGGTACTTCATCATCAACAAACCATACAACATGGTTAGCCAGTTTAAAAGCTCACATGCTGTGCAATTGCTGGGTCATCTTGATTTTGATTTTCCGCAAGGTTCACATGCTGTTGGCAGGCTTGATAATGATTCGGAAGGTTTATTGATTGTAACCACAAATAAAAAACTTACAAGGCTTTTATTTTTGAGCGATGTACCACATACCAGAACATATTTGGTACAGGTTAACAATATTCTTTCGGATGAAAACTTAGATAAATTACGCAATGGTGTGGATATAAAAATTAAAAACGGCAGCAGTTACAAAACCAAACCAACCGATGTGCAGGTGATTGGTGATCCTCAGCATTTGTGCAAACTGGGAGACAGGGTTACTGCATACCCGCCATTTACCTGGCTGCTGATAACACTTACCGAAGGCAAATATCACCAGGTGCGAAAAATGATTTATGCGGTGAAGCATAGGTGCAAAAGGCTTATCCGCATTTCAATTGAAGAGCTTACATTAGGCATGATGGAACCCGGTAGCGTAAAAGAAATAAATGAAGACGAATTATTCACAAAATTAAAAATTGGGGCAAGCAATAAATAAACCAGATAGTACTCATCTAAATTTTATAAACAAATTATTTTTTTATGGGGATAATTTTTACAGCATGTTAACTAATTTCCATTTTCCTATTACAGCTAAATCCTTATGTTTGCTTAAAACACACCCTAATGGAATTGAAGTTTGTAAAAAACATACAATTTACAAGGCTCATGAAAATTGATGGCCGTTTAAAAGAGTTTAATTTTAGAAAACCCAATGGCCGTGAAGATGGCTTATTTACTGTAGATGTAATAGATAGTTTTGGCAAACGAATCATTTTTAATATGGAAAAAACAAATAGCCACTGGAAAATTATTTCTGAAGAGATTCCCGGATGGTTGCTTGAAAGTGAAGATGCATTTAGTGAAATAATAGAAGAAGAATTTAAATCGATAGCTTAATTGAATTAAAACAAAAAAGCTTCAGCCGTTATAAGCTGAAGCTTTTTTTTATTGTATTAATTTTTAAAAAACTGCAGTTACATTTATTACAGGTTCTTTTGAAACCTTGCCTGCAGCCACTGCTCCTCCGTTGATGCTATAATCGGCCAGTTTAATATTAAACTTGCTACTGGCATTTATAGCAGCGCCTTTTACAGTAATAACAGCTCTTGATTCAACAGGTTGTTTTACGCCATGCATGGTTAAATAACCAGCTACTTCCACATTATAAGTTCCGTCTTTTGTAAAATTTACTTTAGCCAGGTTGATGATGCTGCCTGTAAATGAAGCGGTAGGATATTGTTCGCTGTCCATCCAACCTTTACCGTTAAAGTGCTCCTGCATTTTTGGGTTTTCAAAATTAAAGCCCTTTACACTTGCTTCAAAAGCCAGTTTGCCTGTTTTTGTATCAAGCGATGCAATTACTGTCTTGTTTTCTGCTTTAGGTAAAGCATCAAGGCTGGTTGTAGCATCAAAACCAATGATGGCCGAGGTAGTGGTTTTCTTTTGTGCAAACACATAACCTGAAGCCACTAGTAATGCCACAAAGAGTACTGTTTTTTTCATTTTGTTCATAGTTGTTTTAAAAGTTAATGGTTATTTATTTATTGTACAGCGGTTGAATGTTACATAGTTTGTTTCAAGGATAGAACTGAAAGCTCCATTGCTGCAAACACCCTTGATGGAAACCTCATCGCCCACTTTTAATGCTTTGGCTTCGGGTAAATGCTGTTGCTGAAAAGCAAAAATGATATAGGCTCCGTTAGTTGTATCGCTCATCTTTATATTGGCGGTAGTATCAGCCATTTCTATTTCAGCAATTGTACCGTTTACAGCAATCACCTTATCTGTATATTTCTTATTAGCCATACTTAAATCGGTTTCAAACTCTTTTAAAAACGGTACTGCCTCTACTGTAAAGTCGGCTTTAATTGTAGCTGTATCATCATGCTTCAGTGTAAACAGGTACCAAATAACGGCGGTGCCTGCCAGCAATACAATCAACAATGCTAATAGCCATTTTTTTACAACCGGTTTCTTATTTAAGGCTGTCATCTGTCTTATTTTTTTTTGACGAGCGAAGATACAATGTTTAACCACTGAAATTTTATTATTTATATGAAAACAGTTAATAAAAACCTAAAAAAAATAACTTACTTGCAGCAAGGTTTAATAACACCATTTACTACTTATCATAATACCATTAACTTTACCACCTGTTAATGGCCTTAACCACAAACATACATATTGCAAGGTGGCTGCAGCTTTACAAAAAGTTATTGCTGTTTGCCATTTCATCTCTTCTTTACTATACGAGTGTTGGGGAGTATTTAGTTGCCGCACCTGTTAGCATAACCGTTCAAAAATCCACAGCAAAACAAGCATTAGATTATATAGACAGTTTTGATTTTACCGGCAGCGATAAAGTATGGCCCAATGTAAAACACAACCTGTTTATAAAAAATATACAAAAAAACATACTTCATCCCATCAACATCTATCCCGGCGAGGGTACCTATTTTTGTGCTTATTCGGCACTATCATACCTGCTGTTGCAGGAAGACCCTTTAGGTTATGCAAAATTCATTAGCAGCCTTTATAAAAATGGTAAAGCAATATTCAGGGATGTAATGTATGAGCCATCAGATGCAATTAAAAGAGAAGCAGGTTTGCTGAAGTATAAAGGCATCATGGATATACAGCCTGCCGACCAAATGTGGTTTCTTACACTTGCCGACCATTTCAAAGGCTATCTTAATATTTTTAACAGGAAATATGACCTGGGTGATGAAAGTACGTTTTGGGCATCGGTTAACTATGCCAAGTTTAACAGGATGGGCAAAAAACTACTTGAGTGCAAAATTGAATCAAAAGGAAGTGATTTTTTAAGGCCAAGGATAAAAAACCTATATGAATATATTGCTGAAAAACTAAAAAAAGGCAAAGTTGTGCTGTACATCAACAACAGGATTGTGCATAAGAAAAATCATGTAAAAATAAAACTGGCAGTGCCTACGCACTTTATTGTGATAGAAAAGATAAGCAAGGTAAACGATGTAATAACACTTGTTTATTGGGACAATGGCGGCTGTACCCTGATACAATTATCGCCGGCATTTTTAAAAAGGATTGTTTATGGTATAACAAGTTTTGTAAATCAGCAGGCAGATGAAAACAAATAAAAAAATATTGCTACCAGCTTTGTTCATTGCAGTGATGCTGTATTCCTGTTCGCCAAAAAATATTTCTACAAAATATTATTATCAAAATGAAAAGGTGCTGGATAGTATTGAAGAAACGTATAAGGAAATAAACAGCTCCACCCCTTTTGATGTTGGGTTTACAAGCAAGGATTTTACGATTGTTTCGTTGGGCATATTAACCGACAGTTTAAAATACATTTACGAATTTAAAGTTGGTGATAACAGGCTTGCCGATACACTTAAAAAATTCGGATTACCGGTAAAACCGGTTATTGAACTGGTAAAGCAGATGCAATCTATACGCTGCACATGGATAAGCAGCTATGATTATTATACCGATGAAAAAAAACAGGAACTCATCTTCATGTCTATAAAACCTGTGGCCTTAAACGCACCCTTATCCTACAAAAAATATTATATACTCACTTATTTTCAGCAGCCACAGTATTTTGATAATGACGGCCTGCTGCTTGAAAGGCGAAAACTGAAAAGGCTACGTAAGATTAATGGAGAGATTTTTAAACGCATTAACGACAAAGTTTGTTATACGGTTTCTACTACATACAGATAAGTACCAACTGCCAGCCAATATCTTTATTTGTTTAGTATAATTGATATAAAAACATTTTTTGTGCTTATTTCTTTAAAAGAAAAGATAACAAGTATGTTTAAACAAATTTTGTGAACAACAATTTTACTGCAAAAAAAATTATCAAGGCACTCATGCCATATCTCATCCACTGCTGGTATCTTTCATTTGTAAAAAACTGACGGGAAGCAAATCCTGCAAAAAAAATAATGATACAGTTTGTTAAAAAGCTAAATACCATTTGCAAACCACCTAACAATATATTTTGTGTCAATAAATGTCCTCTTAAAGGATGAATAAACTGTGGTATCAATGAAAAATATAAAACCATTGAACCGGGATTAACCAAATTATATATAAAGCCCCTGGTATAAAATCGTTTTAATGGCAACTGTGTTTTTGTTTCTTCTTCAAGATCCAGTTTTATAGTTCGTAAATTTTTAAATGCCAGGTAAAAAAGATAAGCGATACCACAATAACGCAATATATCAAGTGAATGAGGCATGGCCATCAGTATTGCTGTAAGGCCAAAAACTACAGCAGATATATGAATCACAAATGCACTGGCGATACCTGCAGCTGTTGCCCAGCCTGCTTTACGGCCATACTCAAAAGTATAGGTGAGGTACAATACCATATTAGGGCCCGGTACAATAGCAAATACAATTACAAACGTAATATATGCAAGCAGTTCGTTTATCGGCATCTTATAATTTTACAATACTTAAAAGGCGATAACTGGAATGTAAATGCTATTAATAACCAAAATAAATTTCGGTAGCGCCATCGCCATACAAATGGCTATACCTGTTCACATAAGATTTCACTTCTTTCTTTTGTTTAAGTATTTCATGAATCTCATCTCTTAATTTACCAACACCCACACCATGTATCACTGTTAATGATGGCAGGTTATGCGCTACTGCCAGTTCGTAATATTTTTCAAATGCCTCTAACTGCATGTTGAGTATTTGAAAATTTTCCAGGTGTTCCCAATCATCGGTAAGTTTTTCTATATGCAAATCAACAACCGACCTTGCCGGCTGCAGGTTGTGCCTTATTTTTGCAGCATCATAAATTCTAAACCCTGCATTGCCAAGCCTGCTCACATCCACTTTTTCTTCTTCCATCTTGTCTGGATATTCATCTAAAAGCAGGTACGAAAAACCCGGCTCGTTCTTTAATTGTATTTCTTCGATCTTTTTAAAAAGTTGTTTGGCTTTTAGTTTTAAAGATGTTTCAAAATATGGCGCTTTGTTTTTAACCGGCTCTTTAAGCGAAAACTCAAATTCAAACCTCGGACTGTCGCTCAGGTTTTCAAACTTTACATCATGCAGGTAAAAATCACTGAGAGGCTCAATGCAATTCTTTAATTCAAAATCACTGGCGCCGGCAATAAAAAGATTATAAGTAAAATTATAAGCAACCGTATCCTGGTTTACCAGGTATAATTTCAGTTTCTCAACAATTTCATCATCAAAAATATCCTTGCTGAAAACAGGCATGAAGGTCACTATTATTCCCTTGCCCTCCTTTTGTTTTGGCCCGGCTTTTTCTTTTTGCACCTGGTCGATAAACACTTTTGCTTTTTTCTCTTTTCTTTTTTGGGAGAACATTTTAAAATACGGAAAATCTATCTGGTCGGTATAGGCAGGAAATTTCACTCCCTTAACTTCAATCAGCACCATGTTCTCATTCATAATCTCCAACACTGTGCCTTCTTCTTCTGTAAGTAAAACAATAATCTTATCGCCTGGCTGGTATTTCATTTTGTATAAATTAAAAAACGGCACAAAGTTAATTCACTTGTGCCGTTTTCAAATTAGATGATTATTTTTAAACAGCGCCTGTTGCCAGCCTGCTCTTTTTATAACCATACAAGAAGTAAATAATAAGCCCTAATATGAGCCAGCCAATAAACCATGCCCAGTTATTTTTTGTCATGCCCGTAAGCAGGTACATGCAGGTGATGAGGCCCATCATCGGTATCAGCGAATATTTCTTAAACATAGTTACAACGGCCAATATCAATGCACTTATCCAAAAAATAATCAGTGTTATATTTGGTGTAGCCAAATCCATAAAACTTAATTTTCCAGCCACATAATCGGCATTGCCACTGAAATCGAAATTAAACATATCCGAAAAATAAGTTTTGGATAATGAATAGGCAGTAATTATTCCTCCCAAAACAACCAACGGAAAAATAAACTGGCTGTTGATATACGGCAGATGGAACCTGCCACTTATTTTTTCTTTTGCCGGCAGGAACAATACGCCTCCGCACACCAGCACAAAAGCAAATAAGGTAGCAATGCTTGTAAAGTCGAGTACAAAATTTTTATCGGTAAATAAAATTGGCAATCCCACTACCAGCCCGGTGATAATTGTTGCAAAAGAAGGTGTCTTATATTTTTTGTGAATCTTTTGAAATGCAGGCGGTAAAAGGCCATCACGGCTCATGCTCATCCAAATACGTGGCTGCCCCATTTGAAAAACAAGTAACACACTTGTCATTGCAATAACAGCGGCTACCGCCACAAACAACTGCATCCAGCCTACATTAAGGTTTTGTTTTTCAAAAATAAAAGCCAATGGGTCTCCCACTCCATCAAACTTACGGTAATTAACAGCGCCTGTTAAAACCAGCGATAATAAAATATAAACGATAGTACAAATCACCAGCGAAAGTATCATACCTCTTGGCAGGTCTCTTTGCGGATTTTTACTTTCTTCGGCCAATACACTTACTGCATCAAATCCTATATAGGCAAAAAATACACCGCTCACGGCAGCCATCACACCACCAAATCCGTTGGGCATAACGGTTCTTACGCCATTGTCATCAGGCGGTGTCCAGTTAAAAGTTAACCCGTTCGAAAAAATTAAATATCCGCCTACCAATATAACAAGTAATACCACAGCCAGTTTCAACATCACCATAATGTTGCTGAAATTGCGGCTTTCTTTTATTCCACGGTAAACAAGGTAAGTGATTAGTAAATTAATGATAAGCGCCGGCAGGTCGAAAATGATTCTTAAACTTCCAAGCAATGGTGCATTATTCCATGCATCAATATCTGCAGGGTTGCCGCCACTTGTTGCTGCATATTTTGCCTCCACGTAACTTGTACTTAGCCAGTTGGGGATATGCACACCCACTTTACTCATAAAGGAAGTAAAATAATCGCTCCAGCTAAATGCCACATAAATATTACCGATAGAATATTCCATAATGAGCGCCCAGCCAATTATCCAGGCAAACAATTCGCCAAACGAAGCATACGCATACGTATAAGCGCTGCCGGCTACCGGTATCCTGCTGGCAAACTCCGAATAACAAAGTGCTGTAAACCCACAGGCAATGGCTGTGATAATAAAAAGAACTGCCACACCGGGGCCGCCATCAAAAACCGCAGCACCCAGGCTGCTAAAACTACCAGCGCCAATGATAGCAGCAATACCAAAAAAAGTAAGGTCACGTAAGGTAAGCACCCTTTTTAATCCTCCGCCACCATGCGTATCATCACTTCCTTCTGCTAAAATATTTTCAATCTTTTTTGTCCTGAATAAAGAATTGGCCATGTTGGTTTTGGTTTAATTAAAAAGGAAATTAAGAAAAATATTTTTATTTATACCTGTAAAGCAAAACACTGGCACACCAAATTGTTTAACTCTCTCTCATCATTAAATAATCGGCCAGTTCCTGCAATGGTTTTTTTCTTTTAGATAATACAGCAGTTTCTTCTAAATGCATCAATGCAGTTTGCAGGTATTTATTTTTCAGTTGCTGTGCCCAGTCATCCACTTTGCAGTCTTTAAAAATCTGCAATATTTTTTCTACTTTATCGGCAGGATTATTTTTAATCAACAATTTTAATTCATTCAACTGCTGCGTATTTGCTGTTTCAAAAGCATGAATCATTAAAAAAGTTTTTTTGTTGGCCATGATATCGCCTCCAACTTTTTTACCAAATTTTTCGGGGTTACCAAACGCATCCAAATAATCATCCTGCACCTGGAAAGCCACGCCAAGATTTTTGCCAAACTCATATAAATGGTTTTGATTGCCCTCGCCGGCACCACCCAAAATGGCGCCCAGCTTTAAACTTGCAGCCAGCAATACCGATGTTTTTAATGTAATCATATTTACATATTCACCCATCTGCACCATGTCTCTTTTTTCAAAATCCATATCCAACTGCTGCCCTTCGCAAACTGCACTTGCCGTATTATTAAAAAGGTATAAAACTTTTTGCAGCATGGCGGGCCTAATCTTATTAAGGTATTCATATGCTTTTACAAACATTACATCGCCTGCCAGCAGGGCTGTAGATTCGCCGTATTTTTCATGCACCGTTTGCATCCCCCGCCTGAGCGGCGCTTTATCCATTATATCGTCGTGTATTAAACTGAAATTATGAAACAACTCTATGGCAGTTGCTGCATGATAAGCATCGGGGTCAATATCATTAAAAAGCTGGTTGCCCATCAGCACACAAACAGGGCGTATGCGTTTACCTCCAATTCCTAAAATATATGCTGCAGGTTGGTATAAAGTACCCGGCTCATCAGGAAAATGGCGGCTTTTAAATTTATCTTCAAATAATTTGGAAAGTTCTATGAATGAATGCATGTAAGGCTATAAGTTTAATATCGAATTAGATTTATTAAACCCAATTTAATCACTTTTTCTTTTTTGAAATTTGTTTTGTTGCTGCTATTTTCTTTTCCTGCTTTGATTTGGCTTTTATTTTTGCATTTTGCACCGTTGCGGTTTTAGATACAGGCACCCATTCATAATCCAACTGCCGCTTGCTTAAATTAGCCGCCACCACTTTTATCCGCACCGCATCACCCATCCTGAATTTTTGTTTTGTACGAAGTCCCACCAAAGCATAGTCAGCTTCATCCAACCTAAAATCATCGTACACACTAAGGTCTCTTACTGTAACCATACCTTCGCATTTATGTGCTATAGTTTCCACAAAAAATCCAAATGATGCCACGCCGCTGATGATGCCGTCAAATTCTTCACCCAGGTAATTTTTCATAAACTCCACCTGCTTGTATTTGTTACCTGCACGTTCGGCTTCCATAGCTTTGCGTTCTCTTTCACTGCAATGTTTGCAATGCTCATCCATTTTTTTATCAAGCTTCAGGTCTTTATCAAGGCATTGCTGCAATATCCTGTGCACCATCACATCGGGATAGCGGCGTATAGGCGATGTAAAGTGGCAGTAATATTCAAAACCCAGCCCATAATGCCCTATGTTTGATGAAGTGTAGATGGCCTTTGCCATTGTACGTATGCCCAACTGTTCCAGCACATGCTGCTCGGGCTTGCCCTGCACATCTTTCAGCATTTTATTAAATGATGATGCCACCGCTGCTTCATCATGCAAATCAAAAGTGTAACCAAACTTTTTGGCAAAAGCAGCAAAGGGTTTCAGCTTTTCATCATCAGGTGTATCGTGTATGCGGTATGGAAACGGTATTGGCTCTTTATTGATTTTTATTTTTGAAACATAGGTTGCCACCGCCCTGTTGGCAAGCAACATAAATTCTTCTACCAGTTTATGTGCATCTTTGCTTTCTTTTACCACAATGCCAATTGGTTTTCCTTTTTCATCCAGTTGAAAACGCACTTCCTGCGATGAAAAGTTGATGGCGCCATTTTTAAACCTTTCGGCTCTTAATATTTTGGCAAGATTATTTAACAACATAAGCGGCTTTGCATGAAGCCCATCTCTTTTCTCAATAATTTCCTGCACTTCTTCATAAGTAAACCTGTGATTACTGTGAATCAGCGTTCTACCAAGCCAGGTATGTTTTACTTCTGCACGGTTGGTGATTTGAAAAACAGCAGAGAAAGTATATTTATCTTCATGCGGCCTTAAGGAACACAATTCGTTCGAAATTTTTTCGGGCAGCATGGGGTTCACCCTGTCGGGCAAATACACGCTGGTAGCCCTTTCGTAAGCAGACTTATCAAGCAGCGAGCCGGGTTTTACAAAATGGCTTACATCGGCAATATGGATACCAATTTCATAATTACCATTGTCTAAATTTCTAATTGAAATAGCATCATCAAAATCTTTTGCATCAACCGGGTCAATGGTGAATGTAAGTATGTCTCTAAAATCTTTTCGCTTTTTCTGTTCTTCCCTGCTTATATGTGCCTGCAGTTTTTTCACTTCTGCCAACACTTCATTTTCAAACTCCAAAGGAAAACCTGCATCAATCAATATCTCCTTCATGGCCATATCATTTTCATCTTCCGATTTTAAAATGGCCACCACTTCGCCAATAGGTTTCTTATTATTTTTTTCCCAGCTTATAAATTTCACTATCACCCTTTCGTTATCTTTTGCTCCGTTTAATTTATCCGTTGCAATATAAAAATCGGGTATTGGTTTATCCGTGGCCGGGATAAAAAAAGCAAAGTTCTTGCTCATTTGTATGTTGCCGATAAACTCTTTTTGTTTGCGCTCGGCCACTTCTACAATCTTGCCTTCCTGCCGCTTATCTCTCGAAATCCCTTTATTTATTTGCACCCTCACAATATCGCCATGAAAGGCATGGTTAAAATCGTTGGGGCGTACCATGATATCTTTTTCAAGCCCTTCTACAATTACATAACCCATACCGCTTTTCGAAATGTCAAGTTTTCCTTTTACAACCTGTGTTTGTGAAGATTTCTTTCCGTCCTTATTTTTTTTATGCATAAATCTTTGTTATAGCCGGGATGCTGAATGATTTTATGATGCAATGAATGTTACCATGGTAAACTGGGCCTAATTTTTTATCGCTGCAATGTACCAACAAATTGCTACATTCGGAAAAATGATGGCGGGTGCAAGCACACACAAATTCTCCACAAAAAATAATAACCAACACTGTTTGGATCTTATCGCTGGTAAGCCTTTTTAACGACCTGGCAAGCGAAATGCTCATACCCGTAATGCCAATGTTTTTACAACAAGTAGGTTTTACTGTTATTGCCATTGGCATTTTAGAAGGCGTTGCAGAAGCTGTTGCCGGCCTTAGCAAAAGTTATTTTGGCAGGCAAAGCGATGTGATGGGCAAGCGGCTGCCTTTTGTGCAACTGGGTTATGCTTTAAGTGCAATAAGCAAACCGTTGATGGCCGTTTTTATTTTTCCGCTGTGGATTTTTTTTGCAAGAACAATGGACAGACTTGGTAAAGGCATACGTACCGCTGCAAGAGATGCCATGCTGAGCGATGAAGCTACGCCTGCTACAAAAGGAAGGGTGTTTGGTTTTAACCGTAGCATGGATACTTTTGGCGCAGAGCTTGGGCCGGCAATAGCATTTGTTTTCCTGTATTATTATCCCGGCGATTATAAAAGGCTTTTCCTTTGGTCCATCATCCCGGGTATATGCGTTATCCTGTTAACAAGGTTTATAAAAGAAAAAAAGAAACAGGCGGCCATTCATTCAACAAAACCACGGGTATCGTTTTTTGTTTTTATCCATTACTGGAAATCGAGTACAGCAGCATATAAACGATTGGTGGCCGGCTTATTGTTGTTTGCCTTGTTCAACAGCAGCGATATTTTTCTTTTGCTAAAGATGAAAGAGCAGGGTTTAGATGATACCGAAGTACTGGGCATTTATATTTTTTACAACCTTGTTTTTGCTGTGATGGCTTACCCTGTTGGCATATTGGCCGATAAAATTGGCTTAAAGAAAATTTTCCTTTTGGGCCTTACAGCTTTTGCAACCGTGTATATTGGCTTTGCTTTCAACAATAACCTGCTTATCTTTTTTTTACTATTTGTATTGTATGGGTTTTATGCAGCCGCTACCGATGGCATTTCAAAAGCATGGATTACAAATATTGTTGATAAAAACGAAACAGCCACTGCAATAGGCACCTACACCGGGTTTCAAAGCATTTGTGCTTTAATTGCAAGCAGCCTTTGCGGATTGCTTTGGTATAATATTGGCGCAATGGCAACTTTTTTAACCACTGCAGTTATTACTATAATTGTAATTATTTACCTGGCATTTTATAAACGCAATGCTATTTCGTAACTTTAAGAAAAATAATCATCATGGAATCTTATGATACAGTAGTAGCAGCTTTAAACGGGTTAAAAGCAAGAGGCTATACCATCAACTTTAATATTGCCTTTGATAAATTGATATGTTCGCAAAATACCATATCGCTTAACCCCGAAGAATTTGAGATAACAGAATTTTACCGCTTTGAAGGTAACAGCAACCCGGCCGATGAAGATGTGGTGTATGCTGTAGAATCAAAAGATGGAAAATGCAAGGGTGTAATAACAAGTGCATTTGGTTTATATGCCGATTCTACTTCTGCAGCCATGTTGCGTAAACTCAATATTCACCAGTAACGCTTATATACATATTTATGAACAGAAGAAAATTCTTACGCATTGGCGCATTGGCCTCTCCTGTATTTGCCGCAAAAAATTCTTTAGCAAATAATTTCAATCCAATTACAAAACCCATCGTGGTATCTACCTGGGCCAATGGCATGCCGGTGAATGCCGAAGCTTGGAAGATTTTATCAACCAATGGAACAGCATTGGATGCTGTGGAAGCAGGCGCCATGCATATTGAAAATGAAATTGACTGCTGTGTTGGTTTGGGCGGATACCCCGACCGTGATGGCAAGGTAACGCTTGATAGCTGCATCATGGACCACAAAGCCAATTGCGGCGCTGTGGCCTGCATTGAAAGAATTAAACACCCGGTTTCGGTAGCCCGTAAAGTGATGGAAAAAACACCGCATGTATTATTGGTTGGCGCAGGCGCACAACAGTTTGCTGTTGAAAACGGTTTTACTTTGGAGCCAGAAGTATTATCTGAACCGGCAAAAAAAGCTTATGCCGAATGGTTGAAAAAAAGCGAATACAAACCGGTAATCAATATTGAAAACATGGGCGCCGGTAAAGAACAAAAAAAACAAAACGGCCCTTTTGCCCCTGCATTTTTTGATGACGGAACGGTTAACCATGATACAATGGGATTGGTGGCGCTTGATAGCGTTGGGAATTTATCCGGCGCTGTTACAACAAGTGGCATGGCATTTAAATTACACGGCCGTGTTGGCGATTCACCCATTATTGGCGCCGGTTTGTTTGTTGATAATGAAGCAGGCGCAGCTACCAGCACCGGCACCGGCGAAGAAGTGATACGCATTTGCGGTACCCACCTTGTAGTAGAATTTATGCGGCAGGGCTACTCGCCCGAAATGGCCTGCAAGAAAGCGGTGGAGCGTATTGTAAAAAGAGATAAGGCTAAAGCACAAACCTTACAGGTTGGTTTTTTAGCCTTGAACAAAAAAGGGCAATATGGCGCCTATGCCATACAGAAAGGCTTTGTGTTTAGTGTGAAAAGTGAAAGGGAAAATGTTGTTCATCAGTCAAAATTTTTAATCTGATTATTTTCAATAATCAATTTTAAAAAGGCAATGTTCAACAAAGCAGCTCATTTGAAAATTGAAAATTGAATGTTGTTATTGAACATTTGTTATGAAATATTTGCTTGAAGTAATTGGCTTTAACATAGAAAGTTGTTTGCTGGCACAGGCTGCAGGCGCTAACCGTATTGAGTTGTGCGATAACCCCGGCGAAGGCGGCACTACCCCATCGTATGGATTTATAAAAGCAGCAAGAGAAAATTTACATATAAGCCTGTTCCCCATCATTCGCCCACGGGGCGGAGATTTTTTATATACCGATGCCGAATTTGAAGTGATGAAAAACGATATAAAAATGTGTAAGCAATTGGGATGCGATGGCGTGGTGACAGGCATTTTAAATAAAGATGGATTGGTTGATAAAAAAAGATGCAGCCAATTGGTTGAACTGGCTTACCCGCTTGGCGTTACTTTCCACCGAGCTTTCGACAGGGTTAATAACCCGGCACAGGCACTGGAAGATGTTATTGATATTGGCTGCGAACGGATACTCACTTCGGGTTTGCAACCCAATGCCATTGATGGCGCCGCACAGATAGCTACTTTAATAAAACAGGCCGATGAAAGAATCATCATCATGCCGGGCAGTGGCGTAAGGGCAGATAATATAGTGGAACTGGCTAATAAAACAGGCGCTAAAGAATTTCATTCATCTGCAAGAAAAAATATTGACAGTATGATGAAATATACCAATACAGCTATGAATGAAAAATTACAAATAGTTTCTGTTGATGAGGATGATATTAAAAAAATGGCAGGCTATTTATCAAAACTTACCGGTTAATATACTTTCTGAATTTTTACATTCGAGTGTTTAAATACCATTTATCAAAAAAATAAAATTAGCAATCAACCATTATTTACATTTAAATATTAAAACATCTTACATGAAGAAAATATTTTTTGTGATTACAACTGCTGTAACCATTGCAGCCTGCAACAATAATGCTACAACAAACAATCCCAAACCGGATATACTTGCTGCCGATATTGACAGCACAGTAAAACCCGGCGACGATTTTTTTGATTATGCCAACGGCGGATGGATTAAACGAAACCCCATACCTGCCGACCAATCAAGCTGGGGCATTGGTAATTTAGTGATAGAAGAAAATCTTAAAAGGCTGAGAGAGATTTCGGAAAAATCGGCTGCAACCAATGCCGCCAAAGGCAGCAACGATCAAAAGATTGGTGATTTTTGGGCGATGGCAATGGATAGTTCTAAAATTGAAACAGATGGATTGAAACCCATTCAGCCTTTATTGGATAAACTAAATGCAGTTACAGATATAAAATCGCTTATGGATATCATTGCATCATTCAAACAGCTTGGCTCATCTACATTATTTGATGAGTATGTAGCACAGGATGCCAAACAAAGTGATGTGATGGCCTACAACATCTGGCAGGGTGGTTTAGGCCTTGGACAGCGGGATTATTATTTTAAAACCGATTCAGCCACTATCAACATCCGTAATGAATATGTAAAGTATATCACTAAAATATTAACCATGTCGGGAGAAGATTCGGCAACTGCTTTGCAGGCGGCAAAAAATATCCTTAGCATGGAAACAAGGCTGGCTGCAGCTTCCCGCAAGCTGGAAGACCTTCGAGACCCATACCGCAATTACAACAAGATGGCAATTGGCGACCTTAAAAAAATGTCGGCCAATATAGACTGGCCCCTGTATTTAAAAAACATAGGCGTGCAGCATGTTGATTCGGTGATTGTAGGGCAGCCCGAATTTTTTAAAGCAGTGAGTGATGTATTGGCATCTACACCCATCAATGATTTAAAACACTATGTAAAATTCAATTTACTTAATGATATGTCGAGTGTGTTACCCGATACCTATGGAGCAGCAGCATTTAATTTTAGAAAATTATTCAGCGGCGCAAAAGAACGGAAACCAAGATGGAAACGTGCCATTCAAATTGAAGAAAGCGCCATGGGCGAATTGCTTGGGCAATTGTACGTAAAAGAATTTTTTAACGAAACAGCAAAAAAGCGATATACAAAAATGGTAGAAGATATACGGGATGCATTGAAAGACCGTATTGGAAAACTTAGCTGGATGAGCGACAGCACAAAAGCCAAAGCGTATAAAAAATTAGCAGCCATAAAAAGCAAGGTAGGTTATCCCGATAAATGGAAAGATTTTTCGAGCATGGAAATAGGCAGGGAAAGTTTTGCACAAAATTTTATGAATGCAAGAAAATGGTGGCATCAATATGAATACAATAAATTAGGAAAACCTGTTGACAGAGATGAATGGGACATGTATCCGCAAACTTATAATGCATATTACAATCCAAGCAACAACGAAATTGTTTTGCCTGCAGGCATATTCACTGTACCGGGTTACCGTGATGAAGAATTAGATGATGCCACTGTATATGGTTATGGCGGAGCAAGTACCATTGGCCACGAAATTACACATGGCTTTGATGATGAAGGCAGGCAGTATGACGATAAAGGAAACCTGGTAAACTGGTGGACAAAAAGTGATGAAGAAGCATTTAATAAAAGAGCTGCATTAATGGTGAAACAATTTGATGAGTTTGAACCTGTAATAGGTTACCACATCAATGGCAAGGCCACACTTGGCGAAAATATTGCCGACCTTGGCGGCATATTACTGGGTATTGAAGCCTTTAAAAAAACACAGCAGTTTAAAGACAACAAACCCATCGGCAACCTAATGCCTATGCAACGGTATTTTTTGGGTTATGCACTTGGATGGCTTGGCCACACCCGTGAGGAGCAATTGCGAAACCGGTTACTTACCGATGTACACAGCCCGGGTAAATACAGGGTTAACGGGCCTTTTGCTGATGTGGATGAATTTTATTCTACATTTAATATAAAGCCCGGAGATAAAATGTACCGGGCAGACAGTTTACGGGTAAGGATATGGTAATGCTTTTTTCTTTTTGTATTTTGCTTATATAAACTTTGCATTTACATGAGGACTGAATTAAAAAAAGACGAAAAAAAACTAATCATCATCAGGCAGCATTGGCTTAGGTTAGTGCTGCCGTTTTTTGCATGGCTTGTATTAGCCATCTTATTATTCTGGTGGCTGAAATTTTCTACAGCGCTCATTATAGTTTTACTGGCTGCCATCTACCCATTGATTGAATATGTAAACTGGAAAAACAATATCTGGTGTGTAACCAATATGAGGGTGGTTGATGAGAGCGGTTTCTTTAGCAGGTACAGCAAAGAAAGCCCGCTTGATAAAATAAATAATGTAGAATATGACCAAACATTGTGGGGGCGATTACTTGGCTATGGCAGCGTAGATATACAAACTGCCGCCGAACTTGGCGAAACCAAGTACGATTTCATACATCACCCAAAATTATTAAAAGACACCATCACCCATGCCCGTGAAGAAAATAAAAATATGCAGGTAAGCAGCCAGGCCACCCAACTTGCCGAAGCCATTGCTCGAACTAACGTAACTGCACATGCACCACAACAAATGATTGCCGATGAATTGCAAAAACTTTTTGACCTGATGCAAAAAGGCGCCATTACACAGGAAGAATATGTAGCCCAAAAAAATAAACTGATGGGTAGCTGATGATTTCTTTTACTGCCACCATATTGAAATTTGATAAGCAGGGAGAAAAAACGGGCTGGACATATATACACATCCCTGTAAAGATTGCCAACAAACTAAACCCCGGTGTAAAAAAATCGTACCGTGTAAAAGGAAAGCTTGATGAATTTAAGATTGAAAAAGTTGCGCTTGTACCCATGGGCGAAGGCGATTTTATCATGGCCATCAATGCTGCTATGCGTAAAGGCATCGGCAAAACAAAGGGCGCTACTGTTAAAGTACAGGTTGAATTAGATTCTTCGCAGATAAAAGTACCACCCGAATTGCTTGTGTGTTTGCAAGATGAACCGGAAGCATTAAAATATTTTAATTCGCTGCCGCAGGGCCATCGCAATTATTTTACCAAATGGATACAAGCGGCCAAAACAGAACCCACAAAAGTAAAACGCATAACCATGGTGGTAAAAACAATGGTACGCAAAATGGATTTTGGCGCCATGCTGCGTGAAGAAAGGGATGAAAAAAGAATGTTGGGAAGATAAGCAACAATTACAGGTTCAGTCTTACATCTGCAACAAAAAAATTATCGCAATAAAATAGTACTACCCTTTTGTAGCCTGCGTTCGCCGGTATCGCTATCAATATAAGTTAGTATCCACACATAAGTTCCCGGATCGGCGCCCTGCCCTTTAAACCGGCCATCCCATTTCTTATTCCAATCACGGGTTTCAAAAACAAGTTCACCCACACGGTTGTACACCCTAAACAAAAGATCGGTAGCCTTATATGCATTTAACGGGTACAGGTAATCGTTTAAACCATCATTGTTTGGAGTGAAGGCATTTGGCACAGCTATATAACAACTGTATGGCACTACAATTTTTTGTACCGCCGTATCAAAACATCCAAAATTATTTTCTACAATCAACATAGGAAAAACATCACGGGTAGGTTTTATTGGTATATATGATTGTGGTGGTGGGTTCTGAGAAGTGCTACTGTTTCCATTATCAAAAATCCATCTCCAACCCACAATATTGCCAATACTGCTGTCTTTAAAGAATGCTGTTTCGTTAGGGCACACAATACTTGTTGCTTCAAACCTTGCCTCTAACTCGTTATCTAAAAAGATTGGCACTATAGCGCTTGTATCCCGGCATACGCCATTTGATACAATCAACTGCGTTTGTTTTTGCCCGAAACTGCCATAATAAATCTCAGGGTTTTGTAAGCTGCTGCTCCTGGTATTATCAAAATCCCATTTCCATACATTCACTTCATTGCGGCCATCATGAAAATAATTGATTGTATCACGCTGGCATCCATATTTAATATTGAATGTAAAATCGGCATTCACTGTGTCTTTAGTTGTAAAGGTTACGGTGGCGCCTGCTGCTGTTTCTTGTCCGCATTCATTAATTATCGTATTGCCATCACTGCCTGTTTGTAAAATAAGTTGAAAAGTTCCTTTGGTTTGTATGGGTGCCGATAATTTTACCTTTATAACCGGTGTTAGGCTATCTGCATTACATTCACCTGAAGCGCCAACAACCGTAACCGGGCTACCAATACCTGCAATACGGTTTATCCTGAAATCGCTTCCATCGGCAGCAATGCTGTTGCATTTTATTTTACGCAGCTTGGTGCTAAAGTCGAGAATTATTTCATCAGGCGCACAACCGGGTTTTTGTACACTGTCCATCGGTGTTGGAAAAACAGGATAAACAATCATCGGGATACTTTCACCAACAGGTATATTCCTGTCGCAATAATCCCTTACGGTATTTGCATCAGTACCGTTTTGAATATTGATGGTATAATTGCCCGGCGGCAAGGGCGCATCTAAAGTGATGAGGATAGAATCCATATCAAAACCTGTGTTGCAACCATACCCTGATGCAGCAATAACATTGGCTAATGGAGGTGTGATGGTAAACTCAGAACCTGTACTTGTAAGGCTATTGCATTTCATTTTTTTATTAAACTTTACTGCAGCCTGCCTTCCATCGCAAATAGCTCTTGAATTTAGTAAATGTGGTTCTTTAGGATCGGTAATACTTGCAGTGCCACCGGTAAAAGATAAATCGTAACCAGTTGTACTCTGTGTCCAGTTAGTAACCATAAGTAAATATTCATGTCCAACGGTTATAACGGGCATAGCATTAAAAGGTGTGTTACCGTTATCAGAACCTTCGCAATGCACATTACCGGTTGCACCCGGTTTACATCCTGTAGGTGATTGAGGATATGGTGCCGGCCCACTTCCTGCTCCATACAGGTTAATGGAAATTGCCAGGGTATTATTTGTGAACACATCATTGGGGTTATGGCCAGTAATATCAAACAGCACCCAATCGTAATCATCGGTACTTGCAATACCGCTAATTAAAAAACCAAGTGTACCTGTTTGAAAACAAGTGAACTTATACCAGAAAGAACTTGATGAAGTAGCGCCAATAGGACATGACAGTTGTGCAACATTTTGACCTGAACAATTAACTACAACGCTTTGATGAAAAACCGAAGTACCGCACACCGGTATAGCCGAGCTTGGTGTCATGCCCGGCAGCGAACAGGATTGTGCATAATCTTTTGCCGTTATTAAAGTGCAAAATACAAGCAGCGTAATTATTTTTTTATACATAGGTTTCGTAAAATTAAATTAAGACCGTTTTATAGTTGTTTTTGCTGCAAGTGTTTAATAGGTTTTAATGAGTTTGATGTTAAAAACTGAAAGTTTACACAAAATTTCCCTTTATTTTATTTTGCCTTTAATCTCCTGTAATTTTAATAATGCTTCCACCGGGGTTAATCGGTTGATATCTACATTTTCAAGCAAATTTCGTATTTCATCAAAGGTAGCCGAATGTGCATCAAAAATACTCAGTTGCATTTTTGGTGCGTTTAATTGTTTGATGGCATCGTTTGTATGGCCGGCTTTTCCTTCATCACGGCTAAGTTCAAGCTGTTGCAAAATTTCGTTGGCACGGTTAATAAGCGCAGGCGGCATGCCTGCCATGCGTGCCACATGAATACCAAAACTATGTGTACTGCCGCCGGGTGCCAGTTTGCGTAAAAAAATTATTTTATTGCCCACTTCTTTATTGGTAACATGGTAATTTTTTATTCCGCTGAATTTATTTTCCAGTTCATTCAGTTCATGGTAATGTGTGGCAAACAATGTTTTTGGCTGATGAGGCGAATTGTGTAAGAACTCAGCAATGCTCCATGCAATACTTATACCATCATAGGTAGATGTACCACGGCCAATTTCATCAAGCAATATCAAACTCCGTTTGGTAAGGTTGTTGATGATGCTTGCGGTTTCATTCATCTCAACCATAAATGTACTTTCGCCACCGCTTAAATTATCGCTTGCCCCTACCCTGGTAAAAATTTTATCAGTAAGCGGAATTTTTGCTTCGCTTGCCGGTACAAAACTTCCTATGTGCGCCATTAAAGTAATAAGCGCTGTTTGCCTTAGGATAGCGCTTTTACCGCTCATGTTGGGCCCGGTTAAAATAATAATTTGTTGCGTGGAAGGATCTAAATAAATATCATTGGCAATATAGGGTTCGCCTACCGGGAGGTTTTGTTCAATTACGGGATGGCGACTGTCTTTAATATCTAAAATAAAATTATCGTGCAGGATTGGCCTTTTATATTTATAATGCAGTGCATTGCCTGCAAAGCAGCATAAACAATCAATTACTGCCATCACATTTCCGTTCACCTGCATGGGAGCAATAAAATCCTGCAGTTCGTTCAATAGTTCTTCAAAAATCTGCAACTCCAAAGCAAGAATCCTTTCTTCGGCGCCTACAATTTTTTCTTCATATTCTTTTAACTCGGGTGTAATGTATCTTTCGGCATTTACCAGTGTTTGTTTCCTAATCCAGCTTGCAGGCACTTTGTTTTTGTGTGCATGAGTTACTTCAAGATAATAACCAAAAACATTGTTGAAACTTATTTTTAAAGAAGAAATGCCTGTGGCCATTGCTTCCCGTTGCTGTATCTCTACAAGAAAGTCTTTACCACCGCTTGCAATTTTTCTTAAATCATCCAATTCGCTGTTTATACCTTCAGCAATAACAGCGCCTTTTGAAGCAGCCACCGGAGGGTTTTCATTCAGTTCCCTGGTTATCTTATCCAAAATGTATTTGCATGGATTTAAGGAATCACCAAGCCTTTTCAGGTATTCGTTTGAAGAAGCATCACAGATATTTTTTATCAGTGCAGTTTGTTGCAGGCCTTTTGCTATTTGCAAAACTTCCCGTGGATTTACTTTTTTTAAAGGCACTTTACTTACTAACCTTTCCACATCGCCTGCCTGTTTAATGTATTGCAGTAATTTGTTGCGTACATCAGTTTCTTTTACCAGCCACTCAACCGTGCTGAGACGTTCATTAATTTTTACAATATTGTTCAATGGCAGTACCATCCAGCGTTTCAGCAACCTGGCGCCCATGGCCGATACTGTGTTGTCCAGCACTTTTAATAATGAATTGTTAGCATCATTGCTACCAAACAATTCAAGATTGCGGATGGTGAACCTGTCCATCCATAAATAATCTTCCCTGTCAATTCTTTGTATGGAAGTGATATGGCCAAGATTGGGATGTTCGGTATCTTTTAAATATTGTAATACAGCGCCTGCTGCAATAATACCAAGCGACAGCCCTTCAATACCAAAACCTTTAAGGCTATGCGTACCAAAATGTTTTAACAGTGCTTCGGTTGCATAAGCTTCGGCAAAAATCCATTCTTCTAAAGTGTATGTAAAAAACTTTGTGCCAAAATTTTCTTTAAAATATTTTTGCCTGCTGCGCTGAAAAATAACTTCGGCAGGTTTAAGACTTTGTAATAATTTATCGGCATATTCTTTATCGCCTTCGGCAACAAAAAATTCGCCGGTGCTGATGTCTAAAAATGCCAGGCCAATTTTTTCTTCATCAAAATGTAATGCTGCCAAAAAATTATTGCTGCTATGCTCCAGTAATTTATCGCTGGTGGCTACACCCGGTGTTACCAGTTCGGTAACGCCACGTTTTACAATTCCCTTTGCCTGTTTAGGATCTTCTAACTGATCGCAAATGGCAACACGGTAACCGGCTTTTACCAGTTTGTGCAGGTAAGTATCCAAAGCATGATGCGGAAAGCCGGCCAGTTCAGAAGCATCGGGGTTACCATTGTTTCTTTTGGTTAAAGTGATGCCCAGCACGGCTGCCGTAGTGATGGCATCCTGGCCAAAAGTTTCATAAAAATCACCCACACGAAACAGCAATATGGCATCAGGATATTTAGCCTTGATGGCATTGTGCTGTTGCATTAAAGGTGTTTCTGAAGGGCTTTTTGCCATAACTTAATACGGCTTTTGCCGTAGCGGACAAAAATAAGGCATTGCTGTTATAATTTTAATTCATTTACAACTAATAGCCTGCTTATTCATTGTATTTTTTCAAGATGTATACAGGGGTGCAAGTTTATATATTTTAAAAATAGCAGAGAGTAAAATTGTATCAATTTTCCTGCTTCGTAAAAATTTCTTTTTTCATTTTTTCCCAAAGCCCGTCAAATGTTTGATTGTTTTCTTCCTTCCATTTTTTACTGAACGATTCCATCTTTTGGTGCCGGTTGGCTTTTGTTATTGAAAAAAATGATTCGATGGCTTCTGAATCATTTTCAAAAGCCAGCTTATTGTACAATTCTTTTAACTGTTGTTCCCTTTGGATATTGGAATGCGCTATTTCAATCTCCATTTTTTCCCTAAGCATCACTTTTTCATCATAACTGCCCGATGGTAGAATAGTTTTGGCTATCACAGGCATCAATTCTATCAGCATTAAAATAAAAACAATAAGATAATACCTATATTGCAAGGCAGTGCTACCTTTTAACAGGTTTGTAAGCGCCTCTACCCTTGTTAAAAAACCATCATTCAGATAAAGGAGAAAACCGGCTTCCCCTGCTTTTATTTTGTTATCTATTTCTTTAAGAGCAGCATCATTGCTATCCAGTTTAGGCTGAATGATTTTTAGCATGGCCTGGTATTCATCATCCAATTTTTGGTATTCGTTTCTTTTTGCAATGGCAATATCTTTTATACCAACCTTACCAGATCCGCCGCTGCCATCGGTTTCGGCCAGGTAGCTTTCTCTTGCTTTTTTTACTAAATCATACTTTACATCCAACTCATTTTTTAAATCAGCATTTTGTTTTTCCAATTCTTCTTTTGGCTTATTGTAAAGGGCAATAAGTTCCTGCTGTTTCAACAATTTCTTTTTTTCATTGTCGAGCGATGCCTGCAACCGAATTTCCTTATCAAACATAAATAACACAGCAGGCTGTGCCATAAAGGTACCGATGGTAAGCGCCAGCAGGCCCCTGAACAAAAGCGGGGCAAATTTTCGTTTGTTGAATCTTGTTATACCCTTAATCAAAGCCCTGTCGATGGTAAGTATGATAAAACCCATGAACAAACCCAAAGCAATGGCAATAAAAATAGATTGGGTAAAAGTGCTGAAGAAATAAGTCCAGGTAAATGAGGCAAAAGCCCATGTAGCCAACACCGTCATACCAATGATACGGTACCGGTTTCTGTCAACAACAGCATCTGCCAGTATTTCCTTTTCGGCTGTAGAAAGCCACCATAAAAATACAGTGAACCGAGAAGGGGTATAGGTTTCCCTTTGTGAAAGGGGAATGTTTGTAGCCATGATGTAAATTATTAATGGATGCCTTAAAAAAGAATCAATAGCGGAGTTGAGTTGAAGAATTGCAAATTAGATATTCTTTACCTCAAAAACGATTTAATGATTAAGTTATTTCTAATTAAAAATTACATTAACAGTTTCTTATAATAAGTATGTTAAACCCTTTTTGAATAAAACCCTCTATTGTTTTATCTTTGCACCCGTTTTAAGAGATGCATATTTTTAAATGCTAAAAAAGCAAAATGAAGAAAATTTTAAGCTTATCGGTTTTATTGGTTTTAATGTTTACGATAGTACAGGCACAGGCGCCCAAGGGAATGGGTAAAAACGATCCGGATGCAAAAAAGATTTTAGATGCAGTGAGTGCAAAATTTAAAAGCTTTAAATCGGTTCAATCCAATTTTACATTAAAAATTGAGAACGCAGCTAATAAATTAATTGATTCAAAAAAAGGCACTGTTTACATGAAGGGTACCAAATACCGTATTAAAGTGGCAGGCCAGGATATTTTTTGCGATGGCAGCAATGTATGGACGGTTGACCCGGCTGCAAAAGAAATAACCCTTACCAAATTAGACCCTTCAAACAATACCATCACACCTCAAAAACTATTCACCAATTTTTACGATAAGGATTTTTTATACAAACTTAACAACGATGCAAAAGGTGTACAGGAAGTAGAACTAACACCCATTGATAAGTCGAAACTTTTTCATAAAGTGATTGTTTTTATCAATAAGGCAACACAAACCATTTCATCAACAAAAATTTTTGAAAAAGCAGGTAACCGTTATACGTATAATGTAAGCAGCATGAATACAAAATCTGTTATACCGGATGCAACTTTTATTTTCAATCAAAAGAATTACCCCGGGATGGAATTGGTTGATTTAAGATAAATGAAGTTTTAGTTTCCCCAGCGATAAGATTCATTTTGTAAACCTGCCAGGTCAATTACACGGTCAACAACTGTGGCTGCCATTTGTTCAATAGTAGTGGGCTTACTGTAAAAAGATGGTGTAGCCGGGCAAATAATACCACCTGCCAGTGTAATTGTTTCCATGTTACGTATTTGTATAAGGTTGTAAGGTGTATCCCTGGTAACACAAATTAATTTTCTTCTTTCTTTTAAAATAACATCTGCAGCACGGCTTACCAGGTCGTTTGATATACCCGATGCTATCCGCCCCAAAGTACCCATACTGCAAGGGATGATAATCATAGTATTAAACTGCCCGCTGCCCGATGCAAATGCTGCTGTAAAATCCTGCTGGCCGTATATCTTACCCGGAAAATTTACATAGTTATCATTTTCTAATTCAATTTTCCATACTTGTTTGGCATTTGTTGTCATCACCAATGCCACTTCATCTAACTGGCTGCTAAGTTGCTGTAATTTCTTCAACAGCAAATCGGCATATATCGAACCACTGGCTCCTGTAACAGCTACAACAATTTTATGTTTCATTTTACGTTTATAGTTTATCAAATACAATATTGTACTAAACAATTTTACATCACTGTATTTGTTATAAACAAATTTATATGCAATTAGTTTTTCAGCTCATATTAGTGCTTCTCATTCTTGCAATTCTTATTTTTACTTAAAAAATTTAAGTAAATAAGATTCCTTCAATCAATTATCTTTTAATTTATACCATTTAAACCGGGTATTCTTTTTCAATAAGTGTTACCTGGTTTTTGTACTTACTTTTCGTGCAACAATATAACGATAATAGTGTTGTAATTAGGTACAATTTTAAAAAGCAAATTTTGAACCTGCTGTTTAAACAAACAAGAAATTGTAATTTCCAATTTCAATAAACTGAATGTCTGCACCAAAACTACAACGAAGCTTAGGCTTATTTCAATCTACAGTTGTAAATATGATTGATATGGTGGGCATTGGCCCCTTTGTTACATTACCAATTGTAATGGGGTTGATGGGAGGCATGTTTTTATATGCATGGATTGCCGGCGCCATACTATCGTTGGTTGATGCTATGATTTGGAGCGAACTGGGTGCTGCTTACCCTTTGGCCGGCGGCAGTTACAACTTTCTTAAAGAAGCTTATGGCAAAAACGGCATGGGCAGGATGATGAGTTTTTTGTACGTATGGCAAACCATCATACAAGCTCCATTGGTGGCCGCATCAGCTGCTATTGGCTTTGCACAATACATGGGTTATTTGGTACATCTTGAACCCATGCAGCAAAAAATGGTTTCGGGTGCGGTAATAATTTCTGTAACTATTTTATTGTACCGTAAAATAGACAGCATAGGAAAAATTGCCATACTGCTTTGGACGGGTGTTATACTCACCATTGGATGGATTATTATTGGCGGTATTGCACATGGTAATTTTTTGCAGCCGCTAAAAGATATCAATGCACAATTCAGTTGGGGGCAACTGGCTTCTTTTGCATTTGGACAGGCTTGTATAAAATCTATTTACAGTTACCTGGGGTATTATAATGTTTGCCACTTGGGTGCCGAAATTAAAAACCCCGGTAAAAACATCCCACGCAGTATGTTCATTTCTGTAATTGGTATTGCCATCTTGTATATTGCCATGAACACAAGTGTTAGCAGCGTTATTCCGTGGCAGGAGATAAAGCAATGGCAGGATGCAGATACGCACACATTTGTAATCAGCACTTTTATTGAAAGGTTGTACGGTTATGCTGCAGCCAATACTATTACCGTGATGATACTGTGGGTTGCATTGGCATCTTTATTTGCGGTAATGCTTGGCTATTCACGGGTACCGTATGCCGCTGCCATTGATGGTGCATTTTTTAAAGTGTTTGCAAAACTACATCCTACCCGTAACTTTCCTTATGTATCGCTGTTGGTGATTGCAGGTTTAGGATTTTTGTTCAGTATGTTGTTTCGCATGAGTGATGTTATCAGCGGCATACTGGCCATGCGTATAGTGGTGCAGTTTATTGGCCAGGCAGTTGGCGTTGTATTGCTACGAAAAAAGAATGGAAAAACAAATTTGCCTTATAAGATGCCTTTGTATCCGTTACCGGTGATTTTTGTTGTGCTGATGTGGATGTTTGTTTTTTATTCAACCGGCTTAGAGGTTATCGGTTCTTTTATCATTGTGTTTGGCAGCGGGCTTGTTGTTTATTTTATTAATGCAAGGCTGCAACGGCAATGGCCCTATCAAAACCATGCAACAGTATCACTTAAAAAAGATAACAACCTGCATACTGAATAAAAATTATTTAAAACCCGGTAGTGTTTCCAGTTCTTGCATTTGATTGTTTATAAATTTAAAAGCCATACAATAACTGCCATTTGTAATAACCAGGTAAGGCACCTGCAATACCATATTGTAACGCAAGGCCTGGTCAAACACTTTTTTATCCAACGCCACATTCATCTCTTTACATTCAATAATCATCCAGGGTTTTAAATTATGGCTGTACACTACCATATCAAAACGCTTTTTTAAATCGCCCAGTTTTATTTCTTTTTCAATGGCAATTAAAGTAACCGGGTATTTTTTTACATGGATAAGATATTGAAGAAAATTTTGCCGTACCCATTCTTCGGGAGTTAATACCACCCATCGTTTACGGCATTCATCAAAGATGAATTCCTTCTCCTTCTTTGTATTAATTTTGGGGCGATATGATGGGTATTCAATTTTTATCATTTGCAATAACCATAGTCTGGAAAAAGAATGTTGTATATTTAAACTTTAAAAGAATAATAACTGAAAGATATGAAGTCGAAAGCAGAAATTGTTACAAACTGGTTACCCAGATACACAGGTGAGAAAATTGAAAACTTTGGAGAATACATCTTACTCACCAATTTTGGTAACTATGTAGAGATGTTTGCAAAATGGAATAAAGTAAAAATTGTAGGCGTAGGCAAAGCCATGCAATGCGCTACAGCAAACGATATCACTATCATTAATTTTGGAATGGGCAGCCCCGGCGCTGCCACCATCATGGACCTGTTAAGCGCTATACAACCAAAAGCAGTTTTGTTTTTAGGTAAATGCGGCGGCTTAAAAAAACGAAATAAATTAGGCGATCTTATTTTACCCATTGCAGCCATCAGGGGCGAGGGTACATCAAACGATTATTTCCCGCCCGAAGTACCTGCCCTGCCAGCATTTGCATTACAAAAAGCTGTTTCAACTACCATTAGAGATTATGCCGTAGATTACTGGACAGGCACGGTTTACACCACCAACCGCAGGGTGTGGGAACATGATGATAAATTTAAAAATTACCTGCAGGAAGTAAGGGCATATGCTGTGGACATGGAAACGGCCACCATTTTCACCGTAGGATTCTATAATAAAATACCCACCGGCGCATTACTGCTTGTAAGCGATCAACCCATGACACCCGATGGTGTTAAAACTGCTGCCAGCGATAAAAAAATAACTGCTAAATATGTAGAAGTTCATTTAAAAATAGGCATCGATTCTTTAAAGCAATTAATTAATAACGGGTTAACTGTAAGGCACCTTAAGTTTTTATAAAAATGAATGACCCCACTCCTCTCCATAAAAAACCTGCAAATAAAATTTAATGAAAGAGGGCAGCATGCAACTGCCGTAAAAAATATTTCATTTAATGTTATGCCTGGCGAACTGCTTGCCATTGTTGGCGAAAGCGGTTCAGGAAAATCAATAACTGCCTTATCAATTTTGAGATTGCTGCCAACTACAGCAACCGTTACAGGGCAAATAATTTTTAACAAGCATACACCCATTGATATTTTACAATTGCCCGGTAATAAAATTGCCGGCATACGAGGCAATGAAATAGCCATGATTTTCCAGGAGCCGATGACTTCCTTAAACCCGGTTTTTACCTGTGGATACCAGGTGATGGAAGTCATTAGAGTACACCAACAGGTAAATAAGACTATCGCCCGGGAAAAAACCATTGAACTTTTTAAACAAGTACAATTACCTAATCCCGAAGAAATATTAAACCGTTATCCTCATGAAATTAGTGGCGGACAAAAACAACGGGTGATGATTGCCATGGCTATGAGTTGTAGCCCATCTTTATTAATTGCAGATGAGCCAACCACAGCCCTTGATGTTACAGTGCAAAAAACAATACTGGAACTTATAAAATCTTTACAGCAGCAAAATAACATGGCTGTAATTTTTATCACCCATGATTTAGGCGTAGTAGCCGATATTGCCGATAAGATAGTTGTAATGTACAAAGGTGAAATTGCAGAACAAGGTGATGCCCGTAAAATTCTTTTATCGCCTCAACATCCATACAGCAAGGCATTAATAGCTTGCAGGCCTGCTGGCAAACAAAAAGGAACAAGATTGCCGGTAGTAAGTGATTTTTTAGTTACACAGCCATCCTTTAATGAAACAACTGAAAACATTGTAACAACAAACAAAAACCTTGCTAATGATAAACCCAAAACAAATATCCTTGAAGTAAAAAACCTAACAGTTTCATTCCCGGCTAAAAAAAATTTTTTTGGAAAACCTACCCGTTATTTTAATGCAGTAGATAATGTAAGCTTCGCCATCCAACAAGGAGATATTGTAGGCCTTGTGGGCGAAAGCGGTTGCGGCAAAACCACGCTGGGCCGATGTATACTGCAATTAATAAAACCTTCTGCAGGAAACATAATTTTAGATGGCAGGGATATTACAGCCATGAAACCTGCTACTTTACGTCATATACGTAAAGACTTACAAATAGTTTTCCAGGATCCGTTTGGCTCATTAAACCCAAGGATATCAATTGGAGAAGCTATTTTGGAACCTTTAAAAGTTCATGCCATAACAGCAAATAACAAACAACGAAAAGAAAAAGTAATGGAGTTGTTGCAAAAAGTAAGCCTTGAAACCAGCCATTACAACCGATATCCGCACCAATTCAGCGGCGGGCAAAGGCAACGCATTTGTATAGCAAGAGCATTGGCTCTTAACCCTTCGTTTTTAATTTTTGATGAAAGTGTATCGGCTTTGGATGTAAGTGTACAGGCACAGGTACTAAACCTGTTGAACGATTTGAAAGCAGAATTTGGCTTCACTTCTATCTTTATTTCGCACGATTTATCTGTTGTGCATTATATCTGTAACCGTATTATTGTAATGAACAAAGGAGCCATTGAAGAAGAAGGCATGGCCGATGATATTTATTTTAACCCCAAAAGAGAATACACAAAAAAACTGCTGGAAGCCATACCAGGAAAAAGTTTGCTTAAATTTTAAACAGCTAATAATACATTATAAAATTTTTTCCCAAGGTTCTAATCAATTTTCAATATTGTTATTATAACGGATTCGATAAAATTGGTTATTGTAAAACTCCCTGCTGCTTTCATGAAGGCTGAATAATAATTTTTTCAATTCGTTTTGCAACTGTTCATCAAGCCCTGTAGCAGTATTTATATTTTTATCTGTTAGTGTAGTTAATTTATTATCTGTACTAATCTGTTTTTCGGCCAGGGGTTGCAAACCACTAAACCCAATTTTCCAATCGTCGGTTTTATCAATCCTGTATTTAAAACAATAAACCATCCCTTTATTTGAATAATAAGCAGCCGGTATTTTTTTTAAAAACACAACCGAATCCATTCCCTGATATTTGCTAAGGGGTATTAAAAAGCTTTTTGCTATTAATTGTTGTGTTTTAAATGCGGCAGGAAATGCATCCAGCCTACCTGCCTTTTCAAGCTGAATGTATAATTTGCTCCTGTATTTATCATCTGCTGCAAGTGCATACAAAATACTATCTGCCACAGGTTGGCTATTACGAAGTAATAATACAGCAGCAGTAAGCCTAACATAAGGCTCTCTTGATTTAAGCAGCCTTTCAAAAAATATTTGTACAGGCTTTTTGAAATTGTAAAATGGCGACAACAGTACACTATAATCATTTATATTGTTATCGCCTACCCTGTCGTACTCTGTGTTGAAAGAAAGTTCATTATTCATGTCTTCACCCGATAACTCTTTTTCAAGCAATTGCTCATCTTTTGCTTGTTGTCGTTTTAATTCAACACGGGCATCAAAATAAATTTTATCAAAATAGTCTGCATAATCAGACGCTTTCACCAGGTTACTGTCAATCAATATTACCAGCAATGACAACACATGTTTTTTATAATCAATTAATGATGACAACTGCAGCAACTCAGGGTACAGTTGCCTGGCCAGTAACAAAGAATCTTTAAGGTTGGCAAACATTTTAGCATATTCATATTCATCAGTTAAAACAGGTGGTTCTTGTAAAATAAGTTCTTTAAACAGATGAATAGCTTCATTAGTTTTTTTATTTGACAGGGCTAAAAAAACTTTATTCTGAAAAGTATTTGTATCGGCTACCTGTTCATAAATTTTTTTAAGCAGCTTAACAACAACCGGCCGGGTACTATCTTTTATATATCCCAGTTCTGCAATTAGTTTTGATTTTATTTCAAAATATCCCTTATCAGTAAGTTTTAGTTTATTAATTGCTTTTTCAATTAATGGTACTGCATCTTCTCCAAAATAAATATTTGATATGGATTGCTGAGCTTTTACCTGAATGGTGCTATCGGTGCTAAACAAATCAGAAAAAAACTCTTCAGGTTTATTTTCACTAATATTTGGGCCCAGTTTTTTTGCTGCCGGTGAAAAGCTTGTAAAGAATGACCGGATAAAACTGCTTTCGGTGCCAAGGGTATCGCCCATTGTTGCCAAACTGAAACTGTAATTATCTTTCATCATCAGCATACGGGTGATAGTTCTTGATGAACCCGTATCCTTTAAATGAAATTTGTAGGCAATTACATCATTTGCCAGTATTATTGTATCTGTTTTGTAAATATAAAAACCATCATCGTAAATATAATCGCTTACAATATCTATCCATTGTTTTGATTTATCTTTTACATAATAATATTTAGGGTACTCTTGAACACTAACCGAAACCGTCTCGCCGGTTGCATCACTTTTAAAATTACCGTTTTTTGTTTTTGGCCAAAATTTAAAACTGTTATTATCATTATATAAATCAACTTCAGTTTTTTCAGTAATTGATCTTATATCATCATTAATTGCAGGCGCAACCGGTGTTTGCACGATAAAATGCATAAAGCTGTCTGTAAAAGCTTTGGGCACACTATACCTGTAAGGAGTAAAAGAAAAAGAATTAAAAAAAGCTGAAAAGTCTGCCCTTTTGTTTTTTCCCCTGGCAGCAAGCACATAATAATGCGGGCCTTTAATTATAAACCTTGCTTGCATAATTGAACCATCATTCATTTTTTCTTTTATATCAAGGCAGGGATAACCTTTAAAATTGCTTTGTACCCGGCTAAACTGTTTGTTTGATTTGTTAGGATATTGAAATGATTCTTCAATTAGCGATAGGTCGAAGCTGTCTTCTTCTAAAAACTGGAAATTATATACCGATTTTTTCAGGATAAGGTATGCATTACCGTTTGATTTATCGGCCGCTTCATATTCCCACCGGTTGATACCATCGCTATTTGATGTATTGTAATAAATAAAAGGTTGCTGTGGCATCCATACTGAAAATCCGCCCTGCAGTGGTTCAAAGATTCCTGCTGCATTAGTTACCTGTTTAAAATGTATTGACGAAAAGAATTTTTCAGTTTCTTCGCCATCTATATAATTCTCCTTTCCACTCATTTTAAAAAATAAAACTTCAAAAGGTGTAATGAAAATATTATATCGTTGCATATCGCCCCGGCGTGTTCGGTTAGTTATATCTAAACCTTTATATCCATTTCGGGTAATGTTTTTTTTTATTAAAATTTTACCCGGGATGTTTTCGTATAAAATACTGTCTAATTTTTTGTATACATCATTTTCATCCTGATTTAAAAACGGGGCATGGGTTTTAATACGAGTAATAAGGTAATAACTTCCATTAGCCATGTCGGAATATTGCCATCGTTCGGGCAAACTGTAAACATCAGCCATTTTAAACAAAGGCCCCGGCATTTCAACTGTAAAAAAACTGTCTTCGGCAGTTTGGGTTGAAAAAGTTACCGGCATTTTCATCTTATCAATAGATTCTTTCTGATCGGCATCACGGTCAGTCATAAATATTGGCCTAACCGTATACCCTTTTTTTCTAAGCAATTCAATAATGCCCCTTGGTCCGGGCAAATGAGCTGCCCCTACCGCCGCAAATAATGAATTTTTTTTAATGATGGTATCAATTGAATAAGCTTGTATCTCATTCCGTTTATAAAGGAACTTTTCCATGAATGCCTCCGACCAGTTCACAGTTCTGTCTAGTGAGTCCATCAGGTCCAGGTCGCCACGGCGGTAAGCATCTTCTATCTTCTCTGCTAATTCAAAATCTTTGTAAGCGCCCCAGTCGTAGTTTTTTTTCTTTTTTTCCCTGGCCTTATCAGCATAGGCTTCAAGAATTATTTTTTCTGATTCAAGATAATCCTCCACACCGGCCGCCCTTTTACCAAGCTTTTTAGCGATTTGATAAATATATAAATCCAAAAAAGTATCTTCTTCAAAATCTTCTTTTTCTTTAAAGTTCCGGTAAAGCAAACTGTTTATTATGGTTGGCTCGCTGCTTAAGGCTTGTTTAAGGTCATCATTGTAAGAACCAATACTGAAAGATTTTTCATTAAGGTAATCGCCATCTGTGTTTTTTACATAAAGGCTGTAATCTTCTTTAATTTTATTAACCTGCATCATCTGCCTCTGCCATGTTTCGGGATTAAGTTCAAGAGCAACAACATCCACACTTTTAAGCGCCAGGTAAAACGAATCGCTTAAATGAAAAACCATTTTACTGCTTACATGCATGGTACCAAAAAGGTAGGATGGTTTTACCAGGCCATTGCCCCTAATCTCCCATAAAAGGCTTTTATACCTGCCATTATTTTTCTTTTGTGCACAAACATAAAAGGCCAGGGTTACAAAAATCAGGAAGATGCAGCTTTTTTTAATCATGATGGTTTAGCTTATAAACGGCTTAGCTATAAAGATGCGTATAACCCAATAAAGCGCAAAATTGTATTTAAGGCAAGTATAATACATTAATAATTGGTTATTTAAAAAAGAATATTACGCAAAATCTCACAGCTATTCATTACCTTTGCACACTTTACATCATGCCGTAACATGATAAATGCCCTAAAACCCGGGCTCAATCACTGTAACACTACAGTACTGGCATGTAGCACTTTTAAAAATTAAATAGTTACATGAAATTATCCCAATTCAGGTTCGACCTTCCATTAAACCTCATTGCCCAAAACCCTACAAAACGCAGAGAAGACAGCCGGATGATGGTTATTGACCGTAAAACCGGGCAAATTGATAACAAACATTTTAAAGACATACTTGATTATTTTGATGACAAGGATGTTTTTGTAGTGAACAATACCAAGGTTTTTCCTGCACGCATGTATGGCCGTAAAGAAAAAACCGGCGCTAAAATTGAAGTTTTCCTGTTAAGGGAACTAAACAAAGCCAATAAACTTTGGGATGTAATTGTTGACCCTGCACGCAAAATTCGTGTGGGCAACAAATTATATTTTGGCGAAAGTGACGAACTGGTTGCAGAAGTAATTGACAACACTACCAGCCGTGGGCGAACCATTCGTTTTTTGTGGGATGGCACTGATGCAGAATTTAGGGCTATGCTTGAATTTTTAGGAGAAACGCCATTGCCAAAATACATTAAACGTAAGCCCGATGAAGAAGATAAAGAACGGTATCAAACAGTTTATGCAAAACATGAAGGCGCTGTGGCTGCGCCTACTGCGGGTATGCACTTTAGCCAGGAACTGATAAAGCGCCTGGAGATAAAAGGTATAAGGTTTGCCGAAGCAACGTTACATACAGGCCTGGGAACTTTTAGGCCGATAGAAGTAGAAGACCTTAGTAAGCATAAGATGGATGCAGAATATTACCGTATTGAAGAAACGGCCTGCAACATTGTAAATAAAGCAAAAGAACAAGGCCATAGAATTTGTTCGATAGGCACTACAACCATGAGGGCTATGGAATCTTCATTTACTGCTCAAAAATTATTAAAACCTTCAGAAGGATGGACAAACCATTTTATCCATCCGCCTTATAATTTTAGTATTGCCGATTCGTTGGTTACTAACTTTCACCTGCCAAAAACAAGCCTGCTTATTATGGCTTGTGCATTTGCCGGTTACGACCTGATGATGGAAGCTTACAAAAAAGCCATCAAGGATAAATACCGTTTCTTTAGTTATGGAGATGCGATGCTTATCATTTAATGTTTAAAACTTTATAAAAAAACTCTCCAAATGGAGAGTTTTTTTATACAACAATGCCCGGATAAAAATCCGGGCTGTTATTAAATCCAATATCCTATGAAAACCAATGATAAGACGTACCAGCCAATAATTTTGTTGCAAAAGAAATGTTAACTGTTTTATTTAACTTTAAGCAATAAAAAAACAAATATGAAAACAATTCAACAATGGCTTAGCGAATACGGTGAAAGCCACCAAAATCATACTAACAAAACTATCCATTGGATTTGTGTACCCGCCATCTTCTTCTCCATAGTGGGTTTATTGTATGGTATTAAACTACCCTTTGCCATTGCCGGCATACAATTAAATGTGGCTATCATTATTTTGTTTTTGGTTACTATTTATTATATAAGCCTTTCAAAAACTCTTTGGGTGGGCTTATTATTGTTTGCTTTATTATGCTTGTGGCTATGCAACATGATTGAGCAGGCATCTTTTATGCCGCTATGGCTATTTTCGTTAATCATATTTGCTGTAGCGTGGGTGGGGCAGTTTTACGGGCATAAAGTGGAAGGAAAGAAACCTTCATTTTTTAAAGACATACAGTTTTTAATGATTGGACCCGCCTGGCTGATGAGTTTCATTTATAAAAAACTAGGAATTGGCATTTAATTAAAATGAAATAAAAATCATGATATGAAAATAATTTTCAGCTTATTATTTTTTTCTTTCAGTTATTATTTAAATGCTCAAAAACTTAACCCTGCGTACGATTCAATACTGGCAAAAAAATACGGTGCAGATGATTATGGTATGAAAATGTATGTGCTAGTAATTTTAAAAACCGGCACCAATACAACTACCGACAAAATATTAACTGATAGTTTGTTTGCCGGGCACATGAATAATATTGCACACATGGTTAAGATAAAAAAATTGGTTGTAGCTGGCCCTATCTCAATAAATGAAAAAGCTTACAGGGGTATTTTTATACTGGATGTAAAGGATTTTGCTGAAGCTGAGAAATTGCTTGACAAAGACCCTGCCATAAAAGAAAAACTGCTGGCGGTTGAAATGTATAACTGGTATGGCGCTGCCGCCTTACCGGCTTACTTAGATGATTTTGATAAAATATGGAAAATAGGATTTTAAGAAAGGCAAAAATCAAAAGTAAAAATTAAAAAAATATCTCAGAAACCCTAATAATACTTTTGATTTTTGATTTATAATTTAAACAACCCTTTATTCAGCAACTGTAAAGTAATTTCTTTATCGGCTCTTGCTATCAATAACGATACATTGTGCCTGCTGCCGCCATAACAAACCATACGCACCGGTATAGGTTCCAAAGCATCAAAAATTTGTTTCATCACATCTTTTGTTTCGGCAATTTCGTTTCCTACAATTGATACGATGGTTTGGTTGGTATCCACTTCCACTGTTCCAAAAGCTTCCAGTTCTTTTGAAATTTCGGGCAGGTGTACATCATCATCAATGGTTACCGAAACTGCCACTTCGGATGTGGTAATCATATCAATGGAGGTGCGGTGTTTTTCAAACACTTCAAACACCTTGCGTAAAAAACCGTAAGCAAGCAACATTCGGCTGCTCTTCACCCTGATGGCTGTAATGCCATCCTTTGCTGCCACAGCTTTAACTCCTACGCTTCCTGCTTTTTCCGAAATCAACGTGCCTTTAGCATCAGGTTGCATAGTGTTTAACAACCTTACCGGAACATTATAAAATTGTGCCGGCCAAATACTGGCAGGATGAAGGATTTTTGCGCCAAAATAAGCCAGCTCGGCAGCTTCATCAAAACTCAATTGTTCAATGGCAAAAGTTTTTTCTACAATGCGTGGGTCGCTGTTATGCATGCCGTCAATATCTGTCCATATTTCGCAAACGCTTGCATTAACGGCTGCTGCAATCAGCGATGCACTATAATCGCTTCCTCCTCTTTTTAAATTATCCACTTCGCCTTTTGCATTACGGCTTATATAACCCTGCGTGATGAAAATCTTTTTGTCCTTATGCTTGTTAAGCAATTGTGCCAGTTTCACTTTAATGGTTCCTACTTGCGGTTCGTCATAACTGTCGATGGTCATAAAATCCAAAGCAGGCAACAACACATGATTTACTTTTATTTCATCAAGATAAATACTGAACAATTTTGTACTCAGCAATTCGCCCTGTGCAAGAATATCCTTATTTAATGCCTGGCTGAAAGATATTTTTAAAATGATGGTGAGGAATTCAAAATGTTCGTTAAGCACTTCATTGGCTTTTTCCCTTGAACTGCTTTGTTGTAAAAGTTCCAACACAAAACTTTTGTAATGGGCATGCAATGTATCAATCTGTGCTTTAGCAGCTTGCCTGTCGCCACGCAAAAGCGATTCACTAATTTCAACCAATGCATTGGTTGTGCCGCTTAAAGCCGATAAAACTACAATCTTACTTTCTTCATCCCTTGTTATAAGGTTAGCTACTTCATGCATCCTGTGCGGCTTACCTACGCTGGTGCCGCCAAACTTCATTACTTTCATTACAATAAAAAATTTTAGAGATGCAAAGATAAGCGCTGGAAAGCAACCTGACGATATTTGATATGTAGTTGTTCGTTGCTCGTTGGCAATAGTTGCACTCTAAACCAACAACCCCCAACCATCAACCAACCACCAACCAACAACCCTAAAGCTCAACATCAAACCTCTTTGCAAGGCTTTGCAAATCGTCAACAACAGGTTGCAGTAAGGGAATACCGTTTTTCATTCGTTCTATTTCTATTTCACGTTCGGGGTCGCCGGGGATGATGACTTTTTGCTGTCCGGGAATGGTTTTGGATTTACGGAAACGCTGCACCCATTTATCCATATCGGTTTTAAATTCGTCTGCCGTTCTAAATGCATCAATACGCATGGCACCAAAAAAATGGCCGATGCCCTGCCCCGGCATATCTTGGGGCATAGGAATATATGCAGGAAAGGGCGGCACCCAGGGGCCATAGTTAGCGCCACTAAGTATGCCCGAAAAAATATCAACTATGGCACCTAATGCGTAACCTTTATGGCTGCCATGTTCCTTATCGCCTCCAAGCGGTAACAACATTCCGCCTTTTTTTATTTCGCCTGCATCGGTAGATGGTTGGCCATCCTTATCCTGTATCCATCCTTGCGGAGCGGCTAAATTTTTTCTTTGCAATATTTCAAGTTTGCCATTGGCGGCTGTGGTGGTGGCAAAATCGGCAACAAAGACAGGCTCATTGCCGGCAGGTATGGCAACAGCAATAGGATTGGTGCCCAACATGCGTTCGGCCGAAAAAGTTGGCGCTACCAATGCCGATGCATTGGTCATGGCAATACCAATCATATCGTGCTGCAAAGCCATCATGGCATGATAGCCTGCAATACCAAAATGATTGCTGTTTTTTACACTAACCCATCCCGTGCCTGCATTTTTTGCTTTGCCGATGGCCACCTGCATAGCATAAGGCGCCACCACCAAACCTAATCCGCTATCGCCATCAACTACAGCCGTAGATGCAGTTTCATGTACAATTTTTATTGATGGTTTTGCATTAACCCTGCCTGCATCCCATAACCTTGTATAACCACTTAGCCTTGCCACACCATGACTATCTACACCACGGAGATCGGCCGACAGTAATGCATTTGCTGCAGTTTCTGCATCCGTTGAATTGCAGCCGATGCTTAAAAAAATGTTTTTGGAGAAGTTGAGAAGCTGCCGGTAGGTAAAGGTTTTACTCATGCAACAAAAATAAGTTTTTTTAACGGCCCAAGTTTATCAATCATACAATGTTGTAATAGAAGTAATGCAAAAAGCCGTTCAAAAATGAACGGCTTCTCTTTGTTGCTCAACCTTACTTACAAGGTTATGTATGACTGGCACTCCCCTTGCGAATAAAAGTTCATTGCCTGTTTTGCCTTTCTGCTTTAAACTTAGCTTTCTGCTCATCGGTAAGTATCTCCTGTATTTTTTGTGCCTGTTCAATTTGCAAGGCACGCAATTGTTTTTTCTTTTCCGGTTCTGAGAGGCTTGTATTATTTTCTATTGATTCTCTTTTAGCTTTTCCCGATTGCCTAATTTCTTTCATTTTTAACTTTTGTTCTTTAGTAAGATCAAGTTCTTTCATGCGGTCTTTCTTCGATTGTTCGTTCATCTTGTTTACAGATGATGTTGTTGCCGAAGAATCTGCCTTCGCAGGTTTCCTTTCAACCTGTGCCGATGCAAAAAATGAAAATAAAAGAAACGTAATTAGTATAACCGGGTATTTCATGATTAAATTTTTTATACAGGATAGATGGTTTTTTATCTGCAAGGTTTAATAACGAAAAAAAAAATCCCACAAAGTAAAAAAACTCAAAACCTGTATTCAGTTTTGTAGCTTCCATTCTTTTGTGAGATTGGGTTATGTTTTTGTAAGATTCTTACCTTAAGAAAAGTATCTCCCTGTATTTGGGCAATAGCCAGCAGGCATCATCAACCAACAGTTCCAGCTTATCTACATGATACCGTATGATATCAAAGTATTTGCCTTTTACATTATCGCAATAAGCAATTGCCATTTCCCTGGTATCTTTTATTTCATTTGCTTTTTTACGTTCTTCAATCATCTTTTCTACGTTATCGCTAATGATATTTATATGCCCGCTAATTTTTTCCAACACTTGTTTTTGATTGGCATAAGCTTTATCCGAAAGGCCGGCATCTTTTAAACCAACTATATTTTTTACCAGTTGGTTTTGGTATTTGATGGCCGATGGCAGGATGAAAGTGGTTGCCAGGTCTCCCATCACCCTTGCTTCAATCTGCACTTTTTTTATGTATGCTTCCAACATTATTTCATGGCGTGCTTCCAATTCGCTGTGGCTGTATATTTCATTGCTTTTAAACAGTTTTTTATTCTTATCGGTAACATAAGCATCCAGCGCCAGCGGGGTTGACTTTACATTTGGCAAACCTCTTTTTGCAGCTTCCTTTTCCCATGCATCGCTGTAACCATCACCTTCAAACAATACGGTTTTACTTTCAACAATATATTTTTGTATCACCTGCATCAGGGCCACTTCTTTCTTCTCCCCTTTTTCTATCAGCCCGTCCACATCGGTTTTAAATTGTTTTAAAGTATCGGCCATGATGGTATTTAGCACCGTCATTGCATTGGCACAGTTGGCAGATGAACCTACCGCCCTAAACTCAAATTTATTACCAGTAAATGCAAATGGCGATGTACGGTTCCTGTCGGTATTATCAAGCATCAGCTCCGGTATGCTTTTATGAATATCCAATTTCAACATGGCTTCGTCCTGCTCATCAAACTTTTCTCCCACACGGGCTTCAATCTCATTCAAAACTTCGGTAAGGTATTTACCAATAAAGATAGAGATGATGGCCGGTGGCGCTTCATTGGCGCCAAGGCGATGATCGTTACCTGCACTTGCAATTGATGCTCTTAACAAATCGGCATAATCATGTACTGCTTTAATGGTGTTTACAAAAAATGCCAGGAACATTAAATTGGTCTTAGGTGTTTTTCCGGGGCCAAGCAGGTTAACACCTGTATCAGTTGCCATGCTCCAGTTATTGTGTTTACCACTTCCGTTAATGCCTGCAAAAGGTTTTTCGTGCAATAAACATTTTAAGCCATGGCGTTTTGCAACACGGTCCATAATATCCATCAGCAGCGTGTTATGATCTACAGCCAGGTTGGTTTCTTCATAAATAGGTGCACACTCAAACTGTGCAGGAGCCACTTCGTTATGCCTTGTACGGATGGGGATGCCAAGTTTATAACTCTCCTGTTCAAAATCTCTCATAAATGCATAAACCCTTTCAGGTATAGCACCAAAATAATGGTCTTCTAACTGTTGCCCTTTTGCAGGTGCATGTCCAAAAACAGTACGACCGGTTAAAACCAGGTCGGGCCTTGAGTTAGCCAGGCCTGCATCCACAATAAAATATTCCTGCTCCCAACCAAGGGTTGCTGTAACCTTAGTTACATTTTTATCAAAGTACTGGCAAACATCTGTGGCGGCTTTATCCAAAGCAACCAGGGCTTTCAGCAAAGGAGTTTTGGTATCTAACGATTCGCCAGTGTACGAAACAAAGATGGTAGGTATGCACAAAGTTTTACCATGCCCAATCTCCATAATGAAAGCTGGTGATGAAGGGTCCCAGGCTGTATAGCCACGGGCTTCAAAAGTTGCCCTTAAGCCCCCGCTTGGAAAAGAAGATGCATCCGGTTCCTGTTGTATTAAAGCGGCTCCGTCAAATTCTTCCAACGGTGTGCCATCAGATTTTAAAGTAAAAAACGAATCATGTTTTTCGGCAGATAAACCCGTAAGCGGCTGAAACCAGTGCGTAAAATGTGTTACGCCTTTACTCTCGGCCCATAACCTTAACCCGTTGGCAATACGGGCTCCCATATTGCGGTCAATTTTTTTGTTGCCTTTTACTGATGCAGCTAAGCTTTTATAAGCTTCATCGCTTAAATATTTACGGGCAACATCCAGTGTAAATACATTCTCATTAAAAATTTCTGTAATTTTTTTAGAGTTCTCCTCTTTTATCTTCGAAAACCCTTTGTTGAGATGATCAAGTGCTTTAAATCGTAAAGATTCCATATAATTTTAAAATTTTAAAGCACAAATAAACATTAAGTTTAAATATATACCAATATTTTTTTAGTAATTAACCTAAAAAAATAAAGAATGTGGAAAAATATTTCACATATTTTAAAATTTAATCTTATTAACTAAGGGCACTTTTTCCCATTCTATTAAACATAAAAGCGGCGTTATTATTAGTGTCAGATATACGGACCGGTACCTAACCAATGAACCTAAATTGGGTACAATATACCCGATGAGCAGGAAAATGGTAATGCAGAAAAATACAAGAAAGTATATTAAACAGGCAGCAGGTTTATCGTTAATTTTTTTATGATAAAATATATAAAGCAATAACAACAACTGGCAGATGAACAGCTCGATATTTAAAGGCAAAATAGTTTTAACCGGCAGTTCCCATAAATAAGGCCTTAGTAAAAGATGGTTGAATGATTCGGGAGCATTTGCAACAAAACTTTTAAATGTTGGTTGCAGCGGCGTTAAGCTGATAGAAGTTTCGGTATGTGGAAGGTTTAAGAATTCTGTTTGCCTTGTTATAATAATATCAAGCGGTTTTATTTTTTGAAAAAAAACATCAACATTAAACACTAAAAGCCCGGTAATAAAATACACAGCAGTAAAAACAAGGGCAGGGTTCCATTTTGTTTTTTGGGAGATAACCCATGCAATTAATGCAGGAGCCAACGATATGAATATATAATTGCGTACCAGGAACAGCAGAATAGAGCATACAACAATCAGCATCAATCTTTTTACCGTAAGTTTATTTTGCTGCAGCCACCGGTAAACACAATAGATGAGCACAGCAAGCAAAAGAAACACTACTCCATCTTTGTGCATGCCCGATGTAAAATAAAGTGTTGATGGAATAAGAAAACATCCAACTACAACCAACCATTTTCTCTCTTTAAAAACAGCAACAAACAATTTGTAAAAAACTACATGCCCAAAAAAAATGATGAAATTAAAAAACAGGCTGTTGATATAATAATCGCCCCGGCTTAATAAATTGAACAGTGAAACCAGTTTTATAAGCAGGTTACCTTTTAAATCGTTCCAATAAGAATCAAATGAACTGAACAAACCACCATATCCGCCAGGATATCCCGAAGTGAAAATATTACTGAAATAAGCGCCGGGGTCAGTAATCAAAAGCCGGTATTCTTTCCAGGCGGCATCATTCAAATCCCAATAATCGTTACCGGGGCCGTAAATATGTATAGATACCCAACCGATTGCAATGCCGGCAACCATCTTACATAAAAACAAAGCCAACACAGTTTTTTTATCAAGGCCAAGCGTTTGTATCACCGGCAAACGCAGTAGCAGCCAGCAAAGTGCAACCAGGTAAACAACAAATAGAAGGTAATTCAAAATCAAAATTATTTTACTGTGGGAAGATAGTTAAAATATTTAGGTCGGCTGTCAGGATTAAAGAAGCCCAAATAGTACCTTTGCTTTTTATCAATCAGCATTCATAATCTTTTATGGAAATAACAGTAAAAACAGCCGAGCAATTACGACTAACAGCCGAAGAATTTGAGCTGATACAAAAAAAGCTGGGCCGCATGCCCAATTTTAATGAGCTCTGTTGTTTTAGCGCTATGTGGAGCGAACATTGCAGTTATAAGAATTCGATAAAATGGCTGAAAACCTTACCCCGTGAAGGAAAGAAGATGCTGGTAAAAGCAGGGGAAGAAAATGCCGGGTTGATGGATATTGGTGATGGATATGGTGTGGTTTTTAAAATTGAATCGCATAATCATCCATCGGCCATTGAACCTTTCCAGGGCGCTGCAACCGGTGTTGGTGGTATTAACCGTGATATTTTCACCATGGGTGCAAGGCCCATTGCCTCATTAAATTCTTTACGGTTTGGAAAACTTACCGAAGCTAAAACACAACATTTGTTAGCAGGCGTAGTGCATGGCATTGGCCATTACGGCAATTGCTTTGGCGTACCAACCGTAGGCGGCGAAGTATATTTTGAAGAATGTTATCATAGCAACCCATTGGTAAATGCCATGAGTGTTGGTATCTTAAAAAACGGCGGCACGGTTTCGGCCACATCAGGAAATGTAAAAGGCAATCCTGTTTTTTTTGTGGGCAGTGCTACCGGCAAAGATGGAATTGGCGGCGCAAGTTTTGCATCGGCAGATATTACAGAAGACAGTGCAGAAGATTTACCGGCTGTGCAGGTTGGCGATCCCTTCCAGGAAAAAAAACTTTTAGAAGCCTGTTTGGAAGTGATACAAACCGGCGCCATGGTAGGCATGCAGGATATGGGAGCCGCCGGCATCATTTGCTCCACATCCGAAATGAGCGCCAAAGGCCAAATGGGCATGCGGATAGATTTGGATAAAGTGCCAACAAGGCAAAGCGGCATGAAACCCTGGGAACTGTTGCTGAGCGAAAGCCAGGAACGCATGTTACTGGTTGCCGAAAAAGGAAAAGAACATTTAATATCAGATGTGTTTAAAAAATGGGACCTGCCATGCAGCGAGATTGGTGAAGTAACGGATGATGGGCTTTTACATTTTTTTGTTGATGGTAAATTGGAAGCACAATTGCCTGCACATGAATTGGTGCTTGGTGGTGGCGCCCCGGTTTATGACAGGCCATACCGGGAACCAAAATATTTTGAAAAGATAAATTCGTTTGATGCTTCAACCATTGATGTGCCAAAAGATTTAAAAGCTGTGGCTGCACAGATAATTCAAATACCAAACATTGCAAGTAAGCGATGGATATATGTGCAGTACGATAGCATGGTTGGCACCGGCAATGCAAGCACCAACGCACCAAGCGATGCAGCCATTGTGATAGCAAAGCCTACTAACAAAGCATTGGCATTAACCACCGATTGCAATAGCCGGTATGTTTTTGCCAATCCATACAAAGGCGCCATGATTGCTGTGGCAGAAGCTGCCAGGAACATTGTTTGCAGCGGCGGGCAACCTTTAGGCGTTACCAATTGTTTAAATTTTGGAAACCCATTTGACCCCGAAGTGTATTACCAATTTGTACATGCCATTAAAGGAATGGGCGAAGCTTGTGTAAAATTTGATACTCCTGTAACAGGCGGCAATGTTAGTTTTTATAACCAGGGGCCCGATGGAGCTGTGTATCCCACTCCAACCATTGGTATGGTTGGCGTACTGGATTCGGTTAATGAAAAAATGACCATGGATTTTAAACAGCAGGATGATGAAATTTATTTGGTAGGCGTACAACGCAATGATATCAACTCATCCGAATATTTGCATAAAGTGCATGGAGTTGAATATTCACCTTGTCCGCATTTTAACCTTGATGAAGAATTTGAAGTGCAGCACGAAATAAAAAAAATGATAGATAAAAAACTCATCAACTCGGCACACGATGTTAGTGAAGGTGGTTTATTTGTTGCTTTGATAGAAAGCTGTTTTAACCGTAACCTTGGTTTTGAAGTGGAAGCTCACGACGATGCTATAAGAGATGATGCTTATTGGTTTGGCGAAGCACAAAGCCGTGTAGTGGTAACTGTTTCAAAAGAAAACAGGAACGATTTTAATATGCTGCTCGAAAAAATGGAGATGACGGTAACTTATTTAGGAAAAGTATCGGCAGGAAAAATAAAAGTGAATGGCGAAGATTGGGGGCATGTTGCCGACTGGAAAGATAAATATGAAAACGCAATTGCTAATTTACTGGCCGGGCACGAAAGTGAACATGCATTAACAGCATTATAAAATATTATGAATAAGAATTCAAAAATAATTGTAACAGGCGCTGCAGGCTTTATCGGAAGCTGCATGGTTAGCTATTTAAACCAACTTGGTTTTAACAACCTCATTTTGGTGGATGAATTTGGGCATGAGAACAAAGAGTTGAACCTGCTGCACAAAAAATACCTTATTAAAGTAGAAAGGGAGAATTTTTTTGACTGGGTTTCCCGAGAACTACCTGCTGTAGATTTTGTTTTTCATCTTGGTGCCCGTACCGATACTACCGAATTTGATTATTCGGTACATCAGCACCTGAATGTTGATTACTCAAAAAAAATATGGAACTATTGCACCATCAACCATATCCCGTTGGTATATGCATCATCTGCCGCCACTTATGGCGAAGGCGAACATGGTTACAACGATAGTCACGATATTGTGGAAGAGTTGATGCCTTTAAACCCTTATGGTATTTCTAAAAATGAATTTGATAAATGGGTGTTGCATCAAAAAGATCATCCGCCTTTTTGGGCAGGATTGAAATTTTTTAACGTGTACGGCCCCAATGAATACCACAAAGGCCGTATGGCAAGTGTAATTTTTCATTCGTTTAACCAAATAAAAGATTGTGGTAAAGTAAAACTTTTTAAATCGCACAAGGATGGATACAATGATGGCGAGCAACTGCGTGACTTTGTTTATGTAAAAGATGTGGTAGCGGTTTGCGCCTGGCTGATGGACAACCAACCTGCATCTGCCATTTATAATTTAGGAACCGGTAAAGCCCGTAGTTTCAACACACTTGTAAAATCAACCTTTGCCGGCCTTGATATGGAACCAAATATTGAATTCATTGATATGCCCGAAGATATCAGGGATAAATACCAGTACTTCACCGAAGCTTGCATGGATAAATTAAGAAACGCAGGTTATACAAAAGAATTTCATTCATTGGAGAATGGTGTAGATGATTATGTTCGTAATTATCTCTCAAAAAATATTTTCTATTAAAAATAATTATGAAAAATAAGATTGCAGTTATTGGCGGCGGAAATTTAGGTTCGGCCATTGCCGAAGGATTGATAAAAAGTAAATTTTGTAAAGCGGAAGACATCCATATTACAAAACGAAATTCAGCTACATTAAAATCCTTGCAGGCAAAAGGGGTTAAAATAGGTTTAGATAATGCAGCGGCTGTAAAACAATGCCAGTTGGTGATACTTGCTGTAAAGCCTTACCAGGTTTCGGAAGTGCTTAACAGTTTTAAAAAAGAACTTACCGGCAACCATATACTTGTTTCGGTTGTTACCGGTGTGTTGATAAAAGATATTGAAGAAACCATCAGGAAGAAACTCCCGGTATGCAGGGCCATGCCTAATACAGCAATAGCAATTAGGGAAAGTATGACCTGTATAAGTTTTAATAACGCCAGCGAAAAACAAATTGAATATATAAAAGGTTTATTTTCTGTTTTAGGCAAGGTGGCCGTTATTAACGAAAGCCTGATGGATGCCGCAACCGTATTGGGTGCCTGCGGTACCGCCTATGCCATGCGATACATCAGGGCCAATATACAAGGCGGTATTGAAATTGGTTTTGATGCGGTAACAGCTAATTTAATTGCAGCACAAACAGTAAAAGGTGCTGCGGATTTATTACTGCAAAAAGGCTCTCATCCCGAGCAGGAAATTGACAAAGTAACCACACCCAAGGGCTGTACCATTGCCGGGCTTAATGAAATGGAGCACCAGGGTTTCAGTTCATCACTTATAAAAGGCATTGCAACCAGTTACAATAAGATTGTGAAGGGATAAGCGCTTATACAATACAGTCTAAAATCAACTTTATGCTTTTAAACAGGTTAACATAGAAGTTTAACTGGCTTAAAGTATAGATTGCAAATCCAGGTAATTAAAATTAATATTCTAAATCATATTTATTTAATGATGAGTTTGTGTAATCTGTTAATTACACAGTAATCGGTTTAATGGTTTTTTAAATTTGAAATATAATAACTTAAAAAGGGCTTCCAAATTTCCTCCTCCCAAATATTCATCCTATCTTTGCCCGACCTCTACAATTTTTTTTCAAAATTTACCGGTCAATATTTATTAACAGGCAACATGTTTCCCATAAAATAAGGGAGCGGTTGGCAAATATTTTTTTATGGCTAAGTATATTTTTGTAACCGGCGGCGTTACATCCTCATTAGGAAAAGGTATTATTGCCGCATCGCTTGCAAAACTGTTGCAGGCAAGGGGTTTAAAAGTAACCATACAAAAATTTGATCCTTACATCAATGTGGATCCCGGCACCCTGAATCCCTACGAACATGGCGAATGCTATGTTACCGACGATGGCGCCGAAACCGATCTTGACCTTGGCCATTACGAACGTTTCCTAAACATACCCACATCACAAGCCAATAACGTAACTACCGGCCGCATTTATCAAACTGTAATTAATAAAGAAAGAGCCGGCGATTATTTGGGTAAAACCGTGCAGGTAATACCGCATATAACCGATGAAATAAAAAACAGGATGCTGTTATTAGGCAAAGGAGGTAAATACGATATTGTAATAACAGAAATTGGCGGCACTGTTGGCGATATAGAGAGCCTGCCTTTTGTAGAAGCTGTACGCCAGATACAATGGGAACTACCCGAAGAAGATTGTATGGTAGTGCATTTAACGCTTATACCTTATTTAAAAGCCGCTAAAGAATTAAAGACAAAACCCACACAGCACAGTGTGCGTATGCTAAGCCAGGAAGGTGTTCAGCCCAATGTGATTGTATGCCGTACCGAACAACCATTAACAGAAGACCTGAAGAAAAAAATTGCACTCTTCTGTAATGTAAAACCCAATGCGGTTATTGAGGCCATGGATGCAAGCACTATTTATGAAGTGCCGCTGAAGATGTTGCAGGAAGGATTGGATGTTATTGTTTTGAAAAAGCTGGAGATAAACGGTTATGCCGCACCTGAACTAACTAAATGGCGTGCATTTTTGGATAAATTAAAATATCCGCAAAGCAAAGTTACCATTGGCCTTATTGGAAAATATATTGAGTTGCAGGATGCTTATAAATCGATACTTGAATCGTTTATACATGCCGGCGCCATTAACGAATGTAAGGTGCAAATTGTAAATGTGCACAGCGAATTTATTACACACGAAAATGTAAAGGAAAAATTGAAAGACCTGGATGGTTTGCTTGTGGCGCCGGGTTTTGGTAACCGTGGTGTAGAGGGAAAAATAATTGCTGTACAACATGCACGGGAAAACCAACTGCCCTTTTTTGGTATTTGCCTGGGTATGCAAATGGCAGTAATTGAATTTGCAAGAAATGTATTAGGATGGAAAGATGCACACTCCACCGAAATGGATGAAAAAACATCTCACCCGGTAATTGACCTGATGGAAGACCAAAAAAATATTTCAAACAAAGGCGGCACCATGCGGTTGGGAGCATATCCTTGCGAAATACAAAAAGACAGCCTTGCTTATAATATTTATGGTACTGCCACAATTAGTGAACGTCATCGCCATCGCTGGGAGTTTAATAATAAATATATCACTGATTTTGAAAAAGCCGGTTTAATACCAAGCGGAAAAAACCCTGCAACCGGTCTTGTGGAGATTGTTGAATTAAAGGGCCATCCTTTCTTTATTGGTGTTCAATACCATCCCGAGTTAAAGAGTACGGTTGAAAATCCGCAGCCCATCTTTGTTAGCTTTATTAAAGCCGCAAAGGAATATTCCGAAAAAAAGAATACAGTTAAAACATCATCCTTGCAAGGAGAAATGAGTTCATAAGCTATGCGTAAACTTTCTATGGATGAACTTAACCGTAAATCGGTTGAAGAATTTAAAAGTTCGGTAAAAACACCTGTTATTGCTGTTTTGGAAAACATCCGTAGCGCTTACAATGTTGGCAGTGTTTTTCGTACTGCCGATGCATTCTTACTGCAAGCCATTTATATTACCGGTTTCACCTGCACACCACCGCATAAAGAAATTAAAAAAACAGCGCTTGGTGCTGAGGACACAGTTGAATGGAAACATTTTGACAATGCAACAGAAGCAATCAAATCGTTAAAAGAAAACGGTTATACAGTGTATGCCATTGAGCAGGCGATGAATAGTAAAAAGCTTCATACACTACAAATAAAAAGTAATGAAAAGATTGCCGTTATATTTGGAAATGAAGTAACGGGAGTTGAACAGGATACCATTTTACAATGTGATGGATGTATTGAAATACCACAATGGGGCATGAAACATTCTTTAAACATTGCTACTGCAGCGGGAGTTGTGCTTTGGGAGATAGTTAGGAAGATAATGTATAATGGATAATGGATAATGTAGAATGTAGAATTATGAATGTTGAATTTTGAATTATGAATGATGGATTTATAGTTATGAGTTATGAATTTTGATTTTTGAATTTTGAATTATACATTATCAAATATAAATTATACATTAAAAATCTGTTTACAATAAAAAAATATCTTTCGCTTGTAAAATTCTCTCATACAATTTTTGCAATGCCATTTGCATTAATTGGTTTTTTTGTGGGGATAAAAGCTTTGAAGCGTATTCCACATGTTAAAGTCTTTGAACCCTGGAACTTACCTGTAGCTCAAAAGACAAAATTATTTTTCATGGGCAATGCCTGGGTTTTCATTTTGGTTATCTTATGTATGGTATTTGCCCGTTCAGCCGCTATGGCTTTTAACCGCTGGTTAGATAAGAGTTTTGATGCAAAAAACCCACGTACAGCTATCAGGGAAATTCCGGCAGGTATCATCAAATCAAACAACGCTTTGTGGTTTGTAATCATCAACAGCGCCCTCTTTATCATCTGTACTTACTTTATAAACAACATTTGTTTTTACTTATCACCTGTTGCACTTTTTGTAGTGTTGTTTTACAGTTATACAAAACGTTTTACTGCATTATGCCACCTTGTATTAGGCTTAGGATTAAGCCTGGCGCCTATCGGCGCTTACCTTGCTGTTACAGGTCAATTTGCATTGCTGCCGGTTTTGTTTTCTTTTACCGTTTTATTCTGGGTTAGTGGTTTCGATATTATTTATGCACTACAGGATGAAGAGTTCGACAAAGAAAATCAACTACACTCTATACCAGCAATATTGGGTAAACCTAAAGCATTAATGGTTTCAAATTTGTTGCATATACTTTCTGCTGCCTGCGTTGTTACGGCAGGCTACTATGGCAGTTTTGGATATTTGTACTGGGCCGGTGTTATTTTCTTTATAGCTTTATTAACCTATCAGCATTTGTTGGTAAAACCCAACGACCTCAGTAAAGTTGATAAAGCATTTTTTACCACTAATGGCATCGCTTCGGTTGTTTTTGCCATCTTTGTGATATTGGATCTTTTTATAAATTAGGAACCAATGGTTTAAAGTCAAAAATCAAAAGTCAAAAATAAAAATACAGGTTATTGTAAAATTGAATGTTGATGTTTACTTTCCCATTATAATATGGCACGAATACTTGCAATAGATTATGGCAGCAAACGTACCGGGCTGGCAGTAACCGATCCGCTGCAAATTATTGCAACAGGATTGGAAACGATTGATAGTGCCACACTGATTCCCTGGCTAAAAGACTATTTGCAGAAAGAAGAAGTGGAACTCATCATCATCGGCCTGCCAAAAAACTGGGATGAATCGGCTACGCATGCTACACCATTGGTTGAAGCTGCCATCAAAAAAATAAGGAAAGAGTTTCCGAATATGCCCATAAAAACTGTTGATGAACGTTATACTTCAAAAATGGCCAAAGATGCTATGCTGGAAATGGGTATGAAAAAAAAAGACCGCAGGGATAAAAAAAATGTAGATGTAATAGCTGCTACTATCATGCTACAGGAATATTTACAACCTGGTGCGTAAAGCAAACACCGGCCTCAAAAAATAATTTAATTAAACTACATTTGCAGCAATAGGTATAAATAAAAAGAAAATATTTTAATGATACTTCCAATAGTAGCATATGGCACCCCGGTTTTACGCAAAGTTTGCGATGAGATATCACCTGATTACCCGGGGCTGGATAAATTAATAGCTGATATGTGGGAAACCATGTATGGCAGTAATGGTGTTGGTTTAGCGGCTCCGCAGGTAAATATTCCAATTCGTTTGTTTGTTATGGATAGTAAACAGATTTTTGAAAACCAGGATGAAGATGAAAAAGACGAGTACCCCGATGCCCCCGGGTATAAAGGCGTATTCATCAATGCACATGTGGTTGCATTAAATGGAAAAGAATGGTCGTACAACGAAGGCTGCCTTAGCATTCCCAAAATAAGGGAAGATGTAAACAGGAATGAAGAAGTAACCATTGAATTTGAAGATGAAAATTTTGTAACACATACCAGAACATTCAATGGCATATCGGCCAGGATAATATTGCACGAATACGACCATATTGAAGGCAAATTATTTATCGACTACATTAAGCCCCTAAAGCGCAAGTTGATGAAACGGAAACTGGATGATATAACCAAAGGAAAAATTAAGGTTGATTACAGGATGCTTTTTCCTAAATAACTATCAACATATACATACCTGGTATAGTAACTTTGCTGTTATGAAATTAAAAGTTGTAACAGCATTTTTTTGTAGCTGCCTATATTATATATGCCCGGCACAGTTGGCTGGCGACAGTACTGTTACAGTAGGTAAAAAAATTATCACGCTTAGCGAAGTGGTGGTAAATAACAAACTGAATGTGCCTGCATTTATTGAAAAAATAAAAAACGATACATCTTTTTATAAAGCTTTCCGCAACCTTCGCATACTGGGTTTTACCGCCATCAATGATATACGTATGAACGATGCCGATGGTAAACCCAAAGCCAGTTTACACAGCACTACCAAACAAATAAGACGTAATAATTGCCGTACCATGCAAACTTTACAAGAGCAGGTTACCGGCAATATGTACGATGAAAACCATCAATTCAATTATTATACGGCACAAATGTATGCATCGCTTTTTTTTACCAAAGACAGTGTTTGCGGCGAAGATAATATCGTAAGCGGTACAACTTTCAGCACTAAAGGCAAAAGCGGGTTAGAAAAAAATAAGGAACAATTAAAAATGTTGTTTTTTAACCCGGGCAGGCGTATCAATGGTTTACCCTTTATGAGTAATAAAACCGAAATTTATACAGATGACATGGCAGATAAGTACGACATGGCAATTGATTTTGCCGTTCATAATAAAACCAATTGCTATGTATTTACTCAAAAAGTAAAACCACAGAGTAAGGATGATGTAGTAATTGACGAGATGATAACCTGGTTTAATGATAAAACTTTTGAAGTAGTAGCCCGTACATACTCACTCAGTTATAGTGCAGCGGTATACAACTTTAAAGTAACTATGGAAGTTGAAATGACCCATTATGGCGAATACTTAGTGCCGGCATTAATACGTTATGTAGGCAACTGGAAAGTTATCTTTAAAAAACGTGAACGTGGCATTTTTACCGCAACCCTTTTTGATTTTAATTAATATGGTTTGCAGTTTTTTAACTTTTAGATGCTTACATTTAAGTTATGAAAATACTTATCCGAAAATTTTGTACGGTTTTATTAATACTCTCCGTATCTAATGTATCGGCCCAAACATTCAAACTAGATTTTAAAACGATAGACAAATACGTAAAATCATTAGGCCCGCTGGATAGTATGAATGTGGGTACTATCAGCGCAATATTGAGTAAAAAATACAACAATAAAATAGATAAAGCCTATGCATTTTATTACTGGATAGCAAATAATATCACTTACGATGTTAAATCGGCAAGGGCTAATAATACATCTAAAAATTCACCAATAGAAGTACTGTTTTACCGCAAAGCTGTTGGTATTGGTTTTGCATCTCTGTTCCAGGATATGTGCAGCAATGCAAACATACGATGCCTTACAGTTGATGGGTATATAAAAAATAATGTAGACGAGATTGGTGAAAAAGGAAATGATATCAACCATAGTTGGGCGGTGGTGCAATTGGGCGAAAGCCCCGACACCTGGTATTATGTTGACCCGGCAATGGGAAGCGGTTATACTGATGCAGAAATGAAAACTTTTACACCTGCCTATACCGATGCTTATTTTTTTACCGACAAAGAAACTTATAACCTGCAACATTTTCCAGATAATACCGCCTGGAAACTAGGCTCGGGGCCTAAAAGTAAAAAAGGTTTTTTTAATTTACCGGTATTTAAACATGCTGCTATTGAAATGGGAGTTAAAAAGATTTCGCCCGACGAAGGATATTTAAAAGTTAAAGCAAATAAATCTGTTGATTTTACCATTACATTAAACAACAATAATGATGTGGTAATTTCAAAAGTAGAAATTGGTACCGGCGTAAGAAAAAAATATAAAACAAAAGCTGTAGAATTTACTTATACCAAAGGCCTTTTAAGTTTTTCATACACGTTTGAAGAAGAAGATTCATACCCAATAAGTATTCTTGTTAATGGTAAACAGTTTGCCCTATACCAGGTTGATATAAACTAAGCTGAGTAACTTAATCCGGATTATTTAAAAACAAAGCCTCCACAAAATGCAGAGGCTTTTAAAAAAAATCTTTTAACCATTATAATTTATCAATCTCGGCTCTCTTTGCTTCGTATTCACTTGCCTTGGCAGCATTACCTGAACTTTTATAAGCATGAGAAAGTATTTCACATGCCAGTTTATAGTTCGACTTGTCAGAAAATTTATATTCTTTTAATGCAGCAAGTTGCTTTACAGCTTCTTCTCCATAAGGTATGGCATCAAGCAAGGCTTGTTTACCCTGTGCTAACAATTCATTTTTACGTTTTACTTCTTCGGGTTTGGTACCTTTTACCCTTCCAGCCATTTCCTGGCATTCGTAGTTGGTGCTGTATAATAAATTTGCCATCTGCAGGTTAGCTTCAATGGTTGATTTAATGGCAATTGCTTTTTTAAACAGCTCAGGAATTTTTTTCTTATAAGCATTTATATCTTTTCCTTTTGAATCTGCCGAATTGATAAACCTGTCTATCTCAACAGCATAGTTATAAAATACAAGGTAGTTATCAGGTAACTGTTTGGTGAGTTCTTCATACTTATTCAACAGGGTTTCATTTTCTAAACCATCGGTTGCAAAATCAATTTCCAGGCTTTCCCAGTATTGTTTATCTACCGGGTAAAATTTCTTGGCAGCAGCCAGGTATTTATTAAACAACTCCGAATTTTTCTCTTTTTTATACTTCTGAATCAGGTCGTCATAAGCGCCTGCATATTTTTCATCGCCCAAACCGGCATCGGCAATCTTTTTATAATAAGCCTGTGCCTCATCTTTTTGCTTCAGTTCATTTGCCAGCACAGCCAGGTTCCAAACTATATCGGTATCGTGTGCCGAAAATTTAAATCCCTGGTAGCCTACCAGGTTTTTACTGTAAATATAATCATGTATATCAAGCGCTTTTTTAAACATGTTAAATGATTCCTGGAAATTTTTATCGTTGTATGTTTTGATACCTAATTCATAAAAACCATTATAAGTGTTGTAAACCGTAGCATTCGATTCTGCCGTAGCTAATGGTGCAGCAGCATCTAATTCTTCATATTTTTTTATTGCATCAAATGCCCCCTGGTAAAGTGTTGAACTTTCTGCTATTGGTTTTGTAGCTTCTCTGCCAAGACCGCTATATAATACAGCTTTATAATACCATGCTTCGGCGTTTGCAGCATTTTTTTCTGTTGCCAGGTAACTATCCATCAACGGCTTTGCTTTGTCGTATTTCTGTAACAAAACCAGCTTCTTAATATCACCAAAATTCTGGCTAAAACTGTTTATGGCCACTATAATCAGTGTCATTAATAAAAAATATTTCTTCATTCTTTTAAATTTTTTGTTTGCGTTATAAAGATATTGATTACAGATGTATTTTGCCTGTTTTTTTCATAAATCATGCCAGTTTATAATAAATAAAACATATAATAATTACTATTTACAAAGTTTGATAAACTGCCGTAAATTACGGTTCAAATTATTATAATTTTGATTTCGCAGGACAGCATACAACAAATACTTAGCCGCATAGATATTGTAGAAATTGTTGGCTCCTTTGTAAAGTTAAAAAAAAGGGGCGCCAATTACCTGGGATTATGTCCTTTTCATAACGAAAAAACTCCTTCGTTCACCGTATCGCCTTCAAAGGAAATTTATAAATGTTTTGGCTGTGGCCGTAGCGGTAACAGCATCAGCTTTTTAATGGAAGCAGAAAAATACAGTTATGTAGAGGCGTTGCGATGGCTGGCTGCAAAATATAATGTGGAGATTGAAGAAAGTGAAACAAGTGCCGAATATAAACAACAACAACAGGTAGCCGATAGCCTGTACATCATCAATAATTTTTCCCAGAAATATTTTACTGATGCCTTATTTAATTCTGAAGAAGGACAGGATATTGCTTTGAGTTATTTAAAGGAACGTGGTTTTAGGGAAGATATCATAAAAAAATTTCAGTTGGGTTATAACAGCGAAGCAAAAGATGGATTTACCAAAGCAGCTTTAGCTGCACAGTATAACCTTGATTACCTGCAAAAGACTGGCCTTGTAAATGTAAGGGATGGTAATGCTTATGATAATTACCGTGGACGAATAATTTTTCCTATCCATAATCAAAGTGGCAAAGTGATGGGCTTTGGCGCCAGGATTATTAAAAAAAATGACAAAGCGCCCAAATACATCAACAGCCCCGAAAATGAAATTTATGTAAAGAGCAAGATACTGTATGGGTCTTATTTTGCCAGGCAGGCAATTGATAGGGCCGATGAATGCTTGCTGGTAGAAGGTTATACCGATGTGATAAGCCTGCACCAGGCCGGAATTGAAAATGTAGTTGCCAGCGGAGGAACATCGCTTACCCCCGACCAATTAAGGCTGATAAAAAAATACACCAGTAACTTAACTATAATTTACGATGGCGATAGCGCAGGTATTAAAGCAGCACTGCGTGGGCTTGACCTTGCATTGGAAGAAAGCCTGAATGTGAAACTGGTATTAATACCCGATGGCAAAGACCCCGACAGTTACGTTAATAAAACCGGCGCTCCCAAGTTTATAGAATTTGTAAAAGAAAATAAAAAAGACTTCATCCTTTTTCAACTGGATATTGCACTTAAAGATGCCGGAAACGATAGCACAAAAAAAGCAATTGTTGTAAACCAGGTGGCCGAAACTATTTCAAAAATAAACAAGGCCGAAGATTTTACCCGGCAGCAGGATTATATTAAACAGTGTTCCGAAATATTAAAAATTGAAGAAAGCGGCTTGCATGCACTGGTAAATAAATTTATTCGTGAAAAAATTAACAAGGATGCCAATCGCAGCATAAGAGATGAAAAATTTTCGGGTACTGATAATACAACTACCATAACAAACGAAAACATTGACAGCGATGTTAACAACCTTTTAAACAAAGATGAACTTTATGAACAGGCCATGATAAGAAGCCTGCTTGAATTTGGCCTAAAACCATGGAACGAAACACAGAAAGTGGCCGATCATATATTCCAGGAAATAGAAATTAACCAATTGGAAGAAATGATTGACAATAAAGAATTGCTAAGGGTATTACAGGTTTATAAAACATGGTACGATGCCGGGATTGAACCTACTGAAAAAAATTTCTTTTACTACGAAGACCAGCAACTTAGCTCGTTAGTAGTTAGCATCATGGATTTTAATTACGAAATAAGCCCCAACTGGAAAGAGCATTATGATGGGCATATTGCCACTCGAGATGAATTATATGCAGAAGAAGTTTTTTCAACCTTAAACTATTTAAAGTTGCGAAAAATAAAAAAGCTGATGGATACCAACCAGCATGACCTTGAAAAAGCCACATCACCCGAAGAACAAATGGTACTGGTACAAACCCATCAGCATTTAAAACAAATTGAAATAGAGCTAACCCGGCAACTGGGCACTGTAATTTTCAGGTAAGTTAAACTGCATTGGCTGCTTGCTGAATCTTTTGTGTATTCAATCTTTTTCTCCTTAATTTTTTCAAAAATACAAAACCGCTACCTGCTATAATCAATAAAGGCCAAATAGAAATTAACCCAATCACCAGTTCTTTAATCCAATTAAACCCTATAATAAATGCGCCTGTAATCCTTGTTAAAAATGAAGGCTCTCCATCTATAGACTGATATCCTTGCAAAGGCTGATAAAATGTGAGGTTTATTGTGCTATATGCTGTTTGCTGTGATAGGTAATTCATTCTACCAGTGGCAGATTCAATCTCTTCCTGTATTTGATTAATCTCTGCTTGCACCTGCAATACTTCCGTCATGTTTTTTGATTGTTTCAAAAAATCAAGGTATTTCAAACGCATTTGTTTTTTCGCTTCCAGCCTGCTTTTAGTATCTGTCATTTCGCTGCCCACATCATCGCTGCTTATTTTCTTTTCCTCTACTTTAGTATCTTCTGCAGGCAATACATTCACCAGGTTATCAAATTGTGATACGGGCACTTTTATGGTAATAATACTTTCTATTTTCCCATCAGCCTGGTTTTGCTCTTCCTGGGCAAAATAACCGCCATATCTTTTTGCTACTTCGTGTACATAATTATTATATTTTTTAAAATCCTTAATCTCTAAACGAAGTGTGGCAGTTTTTATAATTTTCTTATCCCAGTCTACAAAACTGTTTGCCGTAGTTGGTTGCAATGAGTCAGTATTCATCCCTTTTACTTTAACTACGGGTATTTGTTTATCGCCTTCGGGGCTTTGCTCCTGCTTATCATTTGATTGTAAATCGGGTTCATTAACCTGCTTATATTCTTTATCACTATTTTCAATTCCTGATTTACTATAGTTACAGGATATAAACATGAAAATGATACTTGCTGCTGCAATAATTAGTCTTGCTTTCATAAAAATGAGTTTAGGGTTATTAGATACTCATTTATACAAATTGCATAAAACTGGTAACCACATTAAATTGTTAAAGTAAACAAAAGCCTTTTACATGTTAGGCTTTAAATGGTATTTAAAAATTTAGAAGTATCTTCTGAACGATATAATTAACAGGTCAGGAACTTAATTTCATCAGCAGTTCCCATTCAGCGGGTTTTATTGTTTGTACACTAAGCCTGCCTAAGCGTATTAAATCCATATTGGCAAATCTTTTATCCTGTTTTAATTGTGCAAGTGTAACTGGCTTTTTTAATTTTTTGTAAGCTTTTATATCTACTGCAACCCACCTTTCATCATCTGTTGTTGGGTCGGGATATGCTTCTTTACTTACTTTGGCAATACCAACTATCTCCATGCCTTCGTTACTATGATAGAATAAAACTTCATCGCCTTTTTTCATGGCCCTTAAATTTAAACGGGCAGCATAATTACGTACACCACTCCAGCATGTTTCTTTTTCTTTTACAAATGTATCCCAGCTATATACCGCCGGTTCGGATTTTACTAACCAATATGCCATTTTATTAATTATTTATTTTGTTTACATTTTATCTAAATAATCAAAAATAAAGATATAAACCTTCTTTAAAAAATAGTTTGGTATTTATTATGCCTATAATTTTTTACCCGATAACTGAATATGTTTTTCTTAAATGGTTGAAATTTCATTGTAGTATTTGTCTCTTTCAAATAAGTTAACTTGCAAAAAAATTATTTATTTGAAAACGATTGTACTCATAGGTGCCGGAAAATCGGCCACGGTTTTAATTGAATATCTGATTGCCCAATCGGCCGCCAACAAATGGAAATTTATTATTGCTGATGCAAATAAAGAACTGGTTCTTCAAAAAACAAACAATTCAGCTTTTGCAGAAGCAGTGGAACTAGATGTTACTAACGATAAGCAACGGGGGCAGCTAATACAGCGGGCACATATTGTAATATCAATGATGCCGCCGGCGCTTCATTTTTTGATTGCCAAAGACTGCGTGGAATATCGCAAACACCTGTTAACCGCTTCGTACCTGGATGAAAAAATAAAAAGCCTGCAGGATGAAATCAATCACCGAAAGCTTTTATTCATCTGTGAGCTGGGCTTAGACCCCGGCATAGACCATATGAGCGCCATGCACATCATCAACAACATTAAAGATAAAGGCGGGAAAATTACATCATTTAAAAGCCACTGCGGTGGATTGATAGCACCCGAAAGCGATGATAACCCCTGGCATTATAAGATTAGCTGGAACCCACGAAATATAGTACTGGCAGGGCATTCTGGCGCCATATATAAACTTGATAACGAGATAAAAAAAATTGAATACACGGATTTGTTTAATGGCGCCAATGCCATTGAATACAAAGGGCTGAATGATTTTGCATATTATGCCAACAGGGATTCGTTAAGTTATATACCAACATATAAACTTGCCGATGCTGCTACTTTTATGCGAACAACGATAAGGCATAAGGATTTTTTTAGTGGGTGGAATGCTGTGGTGCATGCAGGATTAACTAACGATATTGATCAGGTGGATACCAATGGACTTTTATTATCAAAATGGGCAGCACCTGTTTTGCCTTTTGTAAATAGTGATAACAAAGTTATGCTGCAGTTCCTGGGTTTATTTAATGATGAACCGGTACCTGCATCGGCAAAAACATCGGCAGATATTTTGCAGTTTTTACTTGAAACAAAATTAAAAATGCAACCTGCAGATAAAGACATGATCATCATGCTGCATGAATTTGAATATGAATTAAAGGGAAAAACAAACCAGTTGAAAAGCTGTTTAATTGTAAAAGGTGAAGATGGTAACCGAACAGCTATGGCAAAAACAGTAGGCTTGCCATTGGGCATTACTGCAAAACTTATTTTAAACGAAACCATAAAACTCAAAGGCCTTCATATCCCCATTATTAAAGACATTTATAAACCGGTTTTGGCTGAACTGGAAAATGCAGGTGTACAATTTATTGAAACAAAAAGTTAATGAAGTGGTATTCATTTCTGAGGCAATAATAGTTTTTGTAATTCCATCACTCCTTGCGTAGCTGGCATTTCAATGGCATGCAGGTTATAAAGGCCACTTACTTCAGGTATTTTTTTATCAATGATGTATTTAGGTAAATACGGAGGTCCATATTGTATTAATGATGCTGCCGGGTAAACCTGTAACGAAGTACCCACCACTACCAGGTAATCACAATCGTGCAATACAGCAATTGCATTTTCCATCATTGGCACTGCCTCGCCAAACCATACTATATGCGGACGCAACTGTGTACCATCTGCTGCTAAATCTCCTACATGGATATCGCCACGAATATCAAAATACAAATTCCCGTTAGCCACACTACGCATTTTAAATATTTCGCCATGAAGGTGTAAAACATTGCTTGACCCTGCTCTTTCATGTAAGTCATCAATATTTTGGGTAATGATAGTTACATCAAAATCCTTTTCAAGCATTGCCAGCCCTGTATGTGCGGCGTTGGGGTTTGCAGCCGCCACATCTTTGCGGCGAGCATTATAAAAATCAAGTACCAGTTGGGGATTTTTTTTAAAACCTTCGGGTGTGGCTACTTCATAAACATCGTACCCGTTCCACAGGCCATCGCTATCCCTAAAAGTTTTTAAACCACTTTCGGCACTTATGCCTGCACCGGTAAGAACAACAATGTGCTTTTTAGTTTTCATTCATGTTTTTCTTGCCGGCAGATAGTTTCTCTATGGTAGCCTGTAAACGCTTTTGTATAGTTTCTTCTTTTTTTGCACTTAAAATCCATTCTACGTATTCACGCTTATGGCTAAAAGCCAATGATTCAAAATAATCTCCTGCTTTTTTATTCTTTTTAAAGAGTTGCTGCAGAGCTTCAGGCACTGTAACTGTTTTATTTTCATAATCCACACCGGGGGCAGGATTGGCGCTGTTGAAACTGTCGGTCTTTTTGGGCTCTGTGCCTGGTTTTTTAAACCTGCCTGCACTCCATACATTATCCAGGGCAATCATGCGTACAGTTTCATATCCATAGTCCGAAACAATATCCCAGTTTTTATCCCGGCTAAGATCACTTGAAATTTTTGAAGTAAGTTTAGGATATGCAATCCAAAATTTAGCATCCTCCTGCAAAGCAGGAATAACTTCTTTTAAAATTGCCGCCAGTTGTTTTTGGTTAACAGCAAATACAAGTGCAAAATCTATTTTTCGTTTTTTTAAAAGCGGAGTAACCCCTTTTGAAAAATTAAGTTTTATAAATTGTTTTTCAATTGAAGAAGGCAAACCTTGAATCAGCAAATTTTTCTCATCTTTCAATTGCAGTTTTTCAAACAAAGATTGAGCAGGCATAAGCTATTGTGTAATTTGTTTTTATTCAGTAACTGAAGTTTAGATAAAAAGTATACATTAAGAATACTAATTATTAAAACAATTGTTTAACAATATGATTATTTGGGGATATAAATTTAAACATAATGTTTGGCAGATAAAAGTCTTAAATGAAAAAACTCCATATTTAAATGGAGTTTTTAGATGTTATTATTGTAAAAACTGATGTCTATTACTGATTTATTTCTTTACAGGCTTGTAATAACTTAATGCTTCTGGCATAAAACCTTCTAACCTGGCAATACGGTTTTCATCAGATGGATGTGTAGATAAAAACTCAGGTGGTTTTTGGCCTGCAGATGCAGCAGCCATCCTTTTCCAAAAAGGTATCGCTTCCTGTGGATTATAACCGGCCATAGCCGCAAAGTTTAATCCAAAATGATCGGCTTCATATTCCTGGTTGCGTGAGTTAGGCAATAAAACTGCAATTTGTGCTGTAGGAGCAAAAATATTATTAAACAGTGTGTTGTATTTAGGGTTATTAGCTGTGGCAATATTACCTACTATTTCAAGCCCTTGTGCTACCGCAACCTGGCTCATACGTTCATTACCATGATGGGCAACTGCATGCGTTATTTCATGGCCCATCACTACTGCTAATGCTGCTTCGTTTTGGGTAATGTTAAGCAAGCCGGTATAAACAACCACTTTACCACCCGGCATGCACCATGCATTCACTTCTTTTGAATCAACAAGGTTAAACTCCCATTTATATCCATTCAATTCATCGGCCAGGCCTTTTTGTGTATAATAATTTGTGATAGCCTGTGCAATACGGTTACCAACCCTTTTAACCATCTCAGCATCTTTATTTGAACTGCTGTTTATCACTTTGTTCTGCGAAAGAAAAGATTGGTATTCGCTTAATGCCTGCTGTTGCAGGGTAGTTTCGCCAAATAATGCAAGTTGTTTACGGCCTGTAACTTTATTAGTGGTACAGGCAATTAAAAAAGACAAGACTGTAAATAAAATGAATAATTTTTTCATCTTCTTTAGTTTAAATTAAAATATACTGATTGTATAATCAATTGGCGTACCAATATTTTAAATCAGTAATAATAAAAATACAAAATTAATTTTTTAAACAGATGTTGTTAGAGAAAGCCGGATTGTTTATTCTTCTTCCTGGTTTCGGCGCAATTTTCTTCTGTCCCTGTGCTTAAGGATGGGTATGCGGCTTTCTACACCACGTAATAAACGGCCAATATTTTTTTGGTGGGTTACAATTACCAATATAGCTACAATAATGGCAAATACCCTGTAAAGTATTTCATCTTCGTTCCAAATCCATAAAACACAAATTGGTAATGCTATGGCTGCTAAAATTGAACTTAACGAAACATAACGTGTAAGAAAAAGTACTAAAAGAAAAATACCAATACAACTTACTGCTATCACCGGCTGAATGGCAAGTACCATTCCAAGTAATGTTGCAACGCCTTTACCGCCTTTAAACCCTGCAAAAATGGGGAATATATGACCGGTTACTGCCGCTATTCCCAAACCAAGCATCAGGTTGGTACGATCCAGTTCGTGCGTCATGTAAAACGGAATCAAACTGTAAAGACCAACAGCTGCCATACCTTTTAAAATATCAAATACCATTACCATAGTGCCATAGCGCTTACCCAAAACCCTAAAAGTATTGGTGGCGCCCATGTTGCCGCTACCGTAATCACGAATATCTATACCAAAAAATTTTTTGCTGACAATTAAAGCTGTTGGAATGGAACCAATTAAATAAGCAAATATTATAAGAACGAGTTCTTTCATCTTTGTTTCCTTAGCTTGAGTTGGACAGTAAAAATAACAAAAAAAAGGCTCTTAGCCTTATAATTTATTTAATTGCCATAGTTTGTTAATAATTCTACTTTTTACCTGTATAAACATATATTATTTCATCTTTTTTGCCAGCATACATATCCAATCGGCTTTTTGTATAATATTTAGCAAATGCAACCCTTTTTGTGCCAAAGCATCCGTCATTTCAGCTTCATCGGTTTTAAGAAAACCACTTAATAATATTAAGCTTTCATTTGCTGCAGAACTGTTCATAGCCGTTAAGTTTTCTTTAATTACATTTAAATTAATATTTGCCAGGATAATATCGTAAACTTTATTAACTGCAATTGTATCTGCCTTTATAAGGTTTATTTTGCTGCATTTATTTATTGCAGCATTTTCTTTAGAATTTTCAATACTCCACTCATCATAATCTATGGCATCTACAGATGCAGCTCCCATTTTTTCGGCAAGTATTGCCAATACCGCCGTGCCGGTGCCAAAATCAAGTACTTTTTTATTTTTAAAATCTAAGGCTTCCATTTGTTCAACCATCATAAAAGTGGTGGCATGATGACCGGTGCCAAAACTCATTTTGGGTGTAATGATGATTTGGTAACGTACATTTTTTAATGGTTGATGGAAACCTGCACGGATACCTGCAAAATTATTTATGATGATGGGATCAAAACTGCTCTCCCATTGTGCATTCCAGTTTTGCTGAGGTATTACAGTAGTGACATAATTTACTGGTACTTTTTTTACAATATTTGCCAGTGATGCCTCATTAAATTCTTTTTCTTTTATGAAGGCCTTTAAAGAGTTTTCGTCTTCCTCAAAACTTTCAAATGATGCTTCAATCAGCAAAGCAATCAATATATCCTTTTCATTTTTTTGCAAAGACGAAAATTCAACCTGCAAATAATTCATACAATTTTATTTTATAAAAAAATGTCCCGCTTGTTAAACGGGACGGTAATATTAATTTAGTTAAATAAGCCTTTATGGTTTTGGCTGTGCTTCCGGTTTTGGAATAAGCGCTTTGCGGCTTAATTTAAATTTACCTGTTTTTTGATCTATATCAAGTAATTTAACTTTCACCTTATCGCCTTCTTTAAAAATGCCATCCATGTTTTCCAATCGTTTCCAGCTTATTTCACTAATATGTAATAAGCCTTCTTTCTTGGGTAAGAACTCTACAAAGGCGCCAAATTCCTTAATACTTTTAACAGTTCCTTCATAAGATTCGCCAACAACAGGTACGGCCACTAAGCCGTTTATCCATGCCAAGGCTTTATCAAGGCTTGCTTTTTCTTTAGAGAAAATGCTTACTTCGCCCCTGTTATCCACTTCTTCAATATTAATGGTAGCGCCGGTTTCACGCTGTATTTCCTGTATCACTTTACCACCAGGCCCTATCACGGCGCCAATAAATTCCTTATCAATATTAATTTTAACCATACGTGGTGCATGCGGTTTCACATCTTCACGTGCATTTGGCCTGCAAGCATACATGGCATCCAAAATATGCATACGTCCTTTTTTTGCCTGTGCCAATGCCTGCCGCATCACATCCATACTTAAGCCATCTACTTTAATATCCATCTGCACACCGCAAATGCCATCACGGGTTCCGGTAACTTTAAAATCCATATCGCCTAAATGGTCTTCATCACCCAAAATATCGGTTAAAATGGCAAAGTCATCGCCTGTTTTTATTAAGCCCATAGCAACACCGCTAACATGTTTTGCCAAAGGCACACCTGCATCCATCAATGCAAGTGAGCCGGCACATACGGTTGCCATAGATGAAGAGCCATTACTTTCTAAAATATCGCTCACCACCCTTACGGTATAAGGATAATCGCTGCCGGGCATCATTTTCTTTAATGAACGCATGGCAAGGTTACCATGCCCAACTTCACGGCGGCCAACGCCTCTCATCATTTTAACTTCGCCGGTTGAAAAAGGCGGGAAATTATAATGAAGAATGAATTTTGTAAAGTCGGATTTGTAGGCGCTTTCAACCAACAATTCATCCAATGGCGTTCCTAAAGTAACAGTTGTTAGCGACTGGGTTTCGCCACGGGTAAACAAAGCACAACCATGTGGTGTTGGCAACAGGTCTGTCTCCATTTCTAAGGGGCGAACATCTTCGGTGCCACGGCCATCAAGGCGTTTTCTTTGTGTTAATATCATATTTCTTACCACATCATATTGCAGGTCGCCAAAATATTGGCCAATCAATGCCTTGTCTTCATCAGGCAGTTCTTCGCCTAAATGAACTACCACTTCTTCTTTTAAAGCTTTATATGCATCGCTTCTTTCGTGTTTAGATGAGGCTGAGGCTGAAATCTGCAGCATCTTATCTTTAGCAAATGCTACAATTTTTTCATTCAACTCTTCATTTCTATAAGGTTTTGGATAATCCCTTTTTGATGTGATGCCAACCTTATCCCTCAATTCTTCCTGCGCTTTCACCTGCAGTTTTATGGCAGCATGTGCAGCTTCAATAGCCTGTATCAAATCTTCTTCCTGGCATTCGCTACTTTCACCTTCCACCATCATGATATTTTTATCGGTGGCCGCAATGATGAATTCGTAATCGGATTTTTCTAATTGCGAACGTGTTGGGTTAATAATAATTTCGCCATTAACACGGGCTACACGTACTTCGGAAATAATTTCCTGGATGGGAATATCAGATACCGCCAATGCGGCTGATGCGGCAAGGCAGGCCAGTGAATCGGGCATTACTTCATCATCGGATGAAATAAGTGATACTAACACCTGCACTTCGCACAAATAATCTTCGGGAAACAAAGGCCTTAAAGCCCTATCAATTAACCTTGATGTTAAAATTTCGTAATCATTTAAACGGGCTTCTCTTTTAAAGAACGAACCGGGTATACGGCCTGCAGAACTGAATTTTTCCTGGTAATCTACCGATAGCGGGAAGAAACCCTGCCCGGGTTTTGGTTCTTTGTTTGCAACCACTGTTGCCAGTATGATGCAATTGCTCTGGCGTACAGTTACGGCGCCATCTGCCTGGCGAGCCATTTTGCCGGTTTCGATGGTAACCATACGGCCACCACCTATATCAAAAGTTATTGATTTTGGGTTTAATAACGACATTTTATTTTATGATTTGAGAATAATATTTGCAGGTTGGTACAAAGCTATCCTGGTGAATAAATACAGTAAAACGAATAATTCCCAACTGTTACTTTTAGTTGGGAATTATTTATTACATAGTTAAGAATGTTTATTTACGTAAACCTAATTTCTCAATTAAAGCCCTGTAACCGTTTAGGTCGTGCTTGCTGAGGTAAGATAACAGGCGCTTACGCTGGCCTACCATCATCATTAAACCTCTTTGTGAAGAGAAATCTTTTTTGTTGTCTTTCAGATGATCTGAAATGTGGTTGATACGCTCGGTCAAAAGAGCGATTTGGCCTTCAATTGACCCGGTATTGGTAGCTTTTGCTCCAAATTTGGTAAAAATGTCAGCTTTTTTTTCGATTGTTAAATAAGGCATCTTTGTTTTTTTAATAACGTCTTTGTTATGTTTCTTTTTAAATTGCTGGCAAAAGTACGTAGAAATATTGATTTTATAGCGGCTTATTAAGTATTTTTTTGCAATATTGCCCAATTGCCAAAGCAAAACAGTGATATTGCAATGTACCTGCTAATTCATTAAAAACCAGTAACTAAAAGTCTTTGAAAAGGATTGTTTTTACAGTAACCAACGATTTAAATTACGATCAGCGAATGATACGTATATGCACCTCGTTAACAAATGCAGGTTACAGTGTGCTGTTGATTGGCAAAAGAAACAGCACTTCGTTACCTCTAATAACAAAAACTTACAGACAAAAACGGCTATTCACTTTTTTTAAGTCGGGTTTTGGTTTTTATGCTGAATATAATACCAGGCTATTCTTTGCACTTCTGTTTACAAAAACCGATATGCTTTGTTGCATTGATCTTGATACGATGCTGCCCGTTTGGTTAGTTAGCAAGATTAAAGGAACCAAGAGACTGTATGATGCACATGAGTTTTTTAGCCAGCAAAAAGAAATTATAAGCAGGCCATTTGTACATGCTTTTTGGGCAAAGATGGAAAAATTGCTGGTACCAAAATTTAAACTTGGGTATGCAGTAAGCCAAAGTATAGTTATGGAATTTAAAACAAGGTATGGCGTGCAGTATGAAGTGATAAGGAATTTGCCGGTACTTAAAGATTTGCCAATTGATGAAACAACAAAAGAAAAAATCATTTTGTACCAGGGTGCAGTTAATGAAGCCCGTGGACTCGAATTTCTTGTTCCTGCTATGAAAAATATTGATGCCGTATTGCATATTTATGGCGATGGTAATTATTTACAGCAAACTAAAAAACTAATTGAAGCAAACAATCTGCAAAACAAAGTGTTTTTAAAAGGGAAACTGTTGCCGCATGAATTAGATGCCATAACAAGGCAGGCAACTGTTGCTGTAAACCTTGTAGAAAACAAAGGGCTTAACCAATATTATTCGCTGGCTAATAAGTTTTTTGATTATATACAAAACGGGATACCGCAGGTGAGTATGGATTTTCCTGAATACAAAAAAATTAATGATGAATATGAAGTGGCTGTTTTGATTGCAAACCTTGAACCTGGAACCATTTCGGCAGCAATAAACAAACTGCTGCACGATGAAACGCTATATCAGCAACTGTTAAAAAACTGCTTACAGGCAAGGCAGGTTTTTAACTGGCAGGAAGAAGAAAAAAAACTGCTCAAATTTTATAATGCAATTTTAGTTTGACCGGTAAGCATCTACATATTGTTACGCATGAAGTTCCCTGGCCGGCTGATTACGGCGGTGTTATAGATTTATTTTATAAAATAAAAACTTTGCATGAGCTGGGTGTAAATATTCACCTGCACTGTTTCTCAAAAGACATGCAAACACAACCTTCCCTGCAACAATACTGCAACAGCATCCATTACTATAAAAGAAAAAACAATATCGGCAGTTTTTCATTCAGCATACCATACATTGTTAACAGCCGGGCCAGTAAAGAACTTGTTGCAAACCTGCAAAAAGACAATTATCCTGTTTTACTGGAAGGAGTTCATTGCTGCCATGTGTTACACAGCGGCGCTCTCGGCAACAGGAAAGTGGTGGTAAGGTTACACAATGTGGAGCATGAATATTACAGGCAACTTGCCCGCCATGAAAAAAATATTATTAAAAAATTTTACTTCGCCCATGAAAGTAAATTGTTGAAAAAATTTGAACAGGCTATTGCCTGCAAGGCAACTTTTATTGCAGTAAGCAAGGCCGATGCAGAAGTTTATAAACAAAGTTTTAATGCCAACGATATTCATTACCTATCGGTGTTTTTGCCCTACACTTTGGCAGTAGGCAAAGAAGGCAAGGGTTGTTTTTGCCTTTACCATGGCAACCTGGCAATAAATGAAAACGAAGAAGCGGCTATATGGTTATTACAAAATGTATTTAATAATATAGAAACGCCTTTTGTGGTTGCCGGTAAAAACCCAACAGCCAGGTTACAAAATATTGTTGGCAAGTTTTCAAACGCCTGCCTGGTGGCAAACCCTACCAATAAAGAAATGCAGGACATGATTTGCAAAGCCCATGTGCATGTTTTGCCATCATTAAACAAAACCGGGGTTAAGTTAAAATTACTGAATGCATTATTTAACGGAAGGCATTGCCTGGGAAACAAAGCCGGGATTGACGGGTCGGGAGTAGAAAAATATTGCCATATAGCAGAAGACGCTTCATCTTTTAAACAAAAAATTAAAGAATTGTACCAGCAACCTTTTACACAGCAAGAGATTGAACAGCGGCAGGGATTATTACAAACGCAATTCAATAATGAGGTTAATGCAAAAAAACTTATGACATTTCTATGGTAGCATTGTCCCACACTTTACCCATTTCTGTTTTAATGGTACGTGCCGGAAATTTTTTTATCACCTGGTAATCATGTGTTGCCATAATGATGGTGGTGTTGTAGTCTTTTGAAATATGAAACAGCAACTGCATAATCTCATCGGTAGTTTCAGGATCGAGGTTACCGGTAGGTTCATCGGCCAGTATAAGTTTGGGAGAATTAAGTAAAGCCCTTGCCACATCCACACGCTGCTGTTCGCCACCACTCAATTCAAAAGGCATTTTAAATCCTTTAGTTTTTAATCCAACTTTTTCAAGCACATCAGCAATTTTTTCATCCATCAGTTTCTCATCTTTCCAACCGGTGGCTTTTAAAACAAATTTCATGTTATCATTTACATTCCGGTCAGTAAGCAATTGAAAATCCTGGAAAACAACACCAAGGTTACGGCGTAAAAAAGGAACCGTTTTCCAAGTAAGTGTTTTCAAATCGTGGCCAACCACCCAACCCTCGCCTTCTTTTAATTGTAAATCGCCATACAAGGTTTTAAGCAGGCTGCTTTTTCCTGTTCCGGTTTTTCCCACCAGGTACACAAATTCGCCTTTATCAACACTAACATTTACATCACTTAAAATAAGTGTATTGCTTTGGTAAATATTTACATTCTTTAATTCTACTATTGATTGAGCCATATTTTTTGCAGTTTACCTTATTGCTTTACAGATAAAGGTATGTTTCATATTTTTTAAAAAACTATAACCTGTTACTTACCTAACTAATATCAATGGCTGCAAATTTAGGTTTTACACATGCAGTATTAAAAATTAATTTCTTCACCATATGTTAAAAAAACTAAAAGATGCATATTCTTTTTAAAAAAACTAAAAAAATAGTTGCAGAACTAAATTTTTAGTTTTATGTTTACGTTATCAAATTAAATTTTTACAAAAATGAAAGTACTAACAAAGGCCGAAGAACAGATTATGCAGGTGATATGGAAATTAGAAAAAGCATTTCTTAGAGAGATTATTGATGAACTGCCTGCACCAAAGCCGCATAACAACACAGTGGCAACCATCATAAAAATTTTGGTTGATAAGGAATTTGTAGGAATTACTGTTTTTGGCAGAACACACCAATATTATCCTTTAGTAAGCAAAGAAGCATATAGCAAATCAACAATGAAGAGTTTTGTGAAAGGATATTTTGAAGGCTCGTTCAGTAATGCGGTTTCTTTTATGGTAAAAGAAAAAAACCTGAGTATTGATGACCTTGAAACATTGCTGAAGGAATTGAAGAAGAAATAATCCCTTTTTTTCGTTGGCCTGCAAACGGGCAGGTAAATAAATAAACTATTTAAACTTATATAAATGCTTCCATTTTATTGGTACCTGTTAAAAGTAATCATCTGCTCAGGCATATTACTCGGTTATTACTGTTTTTTTTTACGAAACAAGCTTTTTCACCGTTACAACAGGTTTTACCTGCTACTGGCAATGGGCTTATCGATGCTGTTGCCGCTGATAAAAATAAATTTCTGGCAACAGGATTCACAAACCAATGGGGCCATACGTGTTTTACAAGCCGTATCTGATGGCGATGCATATATGAATACAGTTGTACTGTCATCGCAAAAAAACAACTGGAATTTACAAACTCTTTACCCGTTGTTATATTGGCTGGTTTCGCTGGTTTTTGTATTAGCACTGTTACGCACACTGTACCTTATCCGTAACCTGCTGAAACAATATCCTGCAAAAAAAATTGAAGAAATAAATTTTATAAACACCGACGACGACAGCACACCGTTTTCTTTTTTCAAATTTATTTTTTGGAACAATAGCATTGATGTTGATTCCGCCACCGGGCGGCAGATATTTAAACACGAAGTAGCACATATACAGGAGAAACATACTTACGATAAACTATTTGTAAACTTCACGCTCATATTTTTCTGGTGCAATCCTTTATTTTGGCTGTACAGAAAAGAGCTGAACATGATTCATGAATTCATCGCCGACAAAAAAGCCGTAGAAGATAACGATACTGCAGCTTTTGCAGCCATGATACTGCAATCGGCCTACCCACGTCACCGGTTTGAACTGACCAATAATTTCTTTTACTCACCCATTAAACGAAGACTACACATGCTAACAAAAATTGACAACCCACGTATAAGTTATTTTGCAAGGCTGATGGTTTTGCCGCTTGCCATAATAGTTTTTGCAGCATTCACTTTTAAAGCAAAAACAAATGACTCAATTTATCATGGCAAAAAAATAACTGTGGTGATAGATGCAGGCCATGGCGGTGATGATGCAGGCGCAAGGAGCCTGGATGGTATTTTTGAAAAAGATCTAAATCTTGCCATTGCAAAAAAAGTGAAGGAACTAAATAAGAACAAGGATATTGATATCATCCTTACAAGAGAAACGGATGTTTTTTTAACACCACAACAAAGAGTAGAATTTGCAAAAAGTAAAAATGCCGATCTGCTTATTTCATTTCATGTAGATGGCGAGCCTTCAACACAAAAGCCAAAACAATCAGGAATGATATTTTATGTTTCAAAAGATCAATATGCCAACTCAAATCAAAGCAAAATACTGGCGTCGGCTATCTTTAATGAATTCAATAATAATTATGGTTTAAAAATAAACGGTGGGATAACGCAGCGCCAAAACGGTATTTGGGTTTTACAGGCAAACACCTGCCCGGCTGTACTGATTGAAACCGGTTTTATTACCAACAAAAACGATGTTGATTATTTAAAAACACAAACGGCAAAAGAAAACATTGCAAAAAATGTGCTTACAGGCATTGAAAAATATGTAAGCTCATCATTAAAAGAAAACACCTTACAAAAAAATATTGCCATCACCGATACGGTACCAACGGCCACAATTTATAATGCAAAATTTACTGATTCTACATATTTAGTTAGCGCAGATTTTAAAAACAAGGCGCTGGTAATTGTAGATTCGAAAGAGATAGGAAATGTGGGTTATAAATATGTGGAAGCAAGTAATGAAAGGTATAATACTGTAACCATTTATAAGCCTGCTGAAGCAAAGAAAAGATATGGCATCAAAGGAAAATATGGTGCTATTAAAATTACACAGCGTGAAGCGACCATTATTTCAGGAGAATCTATGACGTTTGATGATAAAACAAAGAATGTAAAAGTAACAGGAGATAATATCAAACTGAATGGTGATTTTTCGGACTACCTGATATTTGTAGAAGGGAAACGGGTTACAGCAGAAGATCTAAACAAAATTGCACCAAATAGCATCAGATCTATTAATGTTACAAAAAGCGAAGACCAAGCTTATAATTCGGATATAAAGGGGAAAAAATCTGTTATTTATATTTCTTTAAAATCAAAAAAAGAAGATAGTAACAATAAAATTTCAAATGCATCGGCAAATGATGTGCAGGTAAAAAGTGCAGTTGTTGAAGAAAGAAAAGATGTACCGCAGGATCTGCAATCATCAACACAGCCTTCACTTAAAGAAATAACTGTTGAAGGCAAAAAAATTACCGGCAAGCAAATAACGGCAAATAATAAACTAGCTGTTATAGAAGAGCGTAAGCAACAACAGCAGATAGAAATAAAAACTGTACAGGGCAAAAAAATAACAGAACAGGAATTAGCTTCGCTTAATCAAAAAAAACTAAAATTACAACAAGAAATTGCATCAAAAGATGATAATAAAATTTTTATAAAAACAGAAACTGCTCCGGAGTTTATAGGCGGGCAACAAGGCTGGCTGGATTTTCTCAGGAAAAACCTAAAAGCAAACATCCCGGTTGATAATGGCGCTAAAGCCGGCAAATACACAGTTCTTGTAAAGTTTATTATTCATACAGATGGTAGCATAAGCGATATAAAATGCGTTAACGACCCCGGGTTTGGCACATGCGAAGAAGTTAAAAGAATTATTGCGCTTTCGTCAATGAAATGGATGCCGGCTATACAAAACGGAAGAAAAGTAAATGCTTACCACAGGCAACCGGTAACATTTGTAATAGAAGAGTAATTGAAATAAAAAAAAAGCTCCCGGTTTTAAAATACCCGGGAGCTTTTTAATTCTGCAGTTTTAATAACTTAACTGCTCATCTTTTAGTTGAATTATCAATTCTTTTTTTTCTGCTTCCTCTACCCTGCCAATAACCTGTGCAGCAATTCCAAATTCATTTGCTGTTGCAATCATGGTTGCTGCATCAGTGGCATCGCAATAAATTTCAAGCCGGCAGCCCATGTTAAACACTTCGTACATTTCCTTATTGCTGCTACCGCTGTTTTGTTGTATAATCTGAAAAATTTCAGGCGCCGTAAATAAATTGTCTTTTATTATTTTATAATTACCAGGCAGGTATTTCATGCACTTTGTTTGCCCACCACCGCTGCAATGTATCAACCCATGAATTTTATTAAAATGGTTTTGCAGTAAAACTTTCATTACCGGTGCATAGGTCCTGGTGGGAGAAAGTATAAGGCTGCCAACAGTAGCCTGTAATTTTATTCTGGCATTATTTACTTCTACTGTATCGGTTAGCCTGTGTTTACCTATATATACAACATCGCTTTCCAGGCTGTTGTCAAAAGTTTCTTTAAAGTTATCAGCATAGTACTTGCTTAGTACATCGTGCCTTGCACTGGTAAGGCCGTTGCTGCCAATGCCGCTGTTGTAAACAGTTTCATACGATGCCTGCCCATAGCTTGCAAGGCCTACAATCACATCCCCGGGTTTAATCTTATTATTGCTTATAATTTTATCTTTAGGCCAACGGCTTGTCATGGTACCGTTAACAGCAACGGTACGCACCACATCACCCACATCGGCAGTTTCGCCGCCAAGGTAATGTATGTTAATGCCAAAGTTTTTCAGCATTTCAAAAAATTCCTGTGTACCGCCAATCACCTGTTCAAGCACATTGCCAGGTATCAGTTTTTTGTTACGGTCGATGGTGCTGTTAAAAACAATATCATCGTGTATGCCTACGCAAAGCAGGTCATCTAAATTCATTACAATGGCATCCTGTGCAATACCTTTCCAAACAGAAATATCGCCTGTTTCTTTCCAGTACAGGTAGGCCAAAATACTTTTAGTGCCTGCGCCATCTGCATGCATAATATTTACAAACGCATCATCGCCACCCAAAAAATCGGGATAAATTTTACAGAATGCATTTGGGTACAAGCCCTGGCTAAGATGTTTAACAGCGGCATGCACTTCTTCCTTTTGAGCAGATACGCCCCTTTTATTATACAAACTCATAGCTGCAAAACTAACTGGCAAATCTGAATAATCCATTTTCAATTATCAACTACATTTGCACTTTGAATTATGCAGATACACAGAGACATTAACCAACTGCCCCATTTTCGCAATGCCGTAATTACCATCGGCACTTTCGACGGAGTGCATGCAGGCCACAGGCAAATCATCAACAGCCTTAATGAACAAGCAGCCAAAGCAAATGGCGAATCGGTCATCATCACTTTTCATCCGCATCCACGTAAGGTTGTATCCTCCATTATCACAGGTGTACGGCTCATTAATACTTTGGAGGAGCGGATAGAATTGCTTGCAGAAACGGGCATTAATCACCTGGTGATTGTGCCATTCACCGAATACTTTGCCAACCAGGCAGCTGAAGCCTATATCAGCGATTTTCTTGTTGCAAAATTTAAACCACATACCATCATCATTGGTTACGATCACCGCTTTGGTAAAGAACGCAGCGGCGATTACAAGCTGATGGAAGAGAAAGCGCCTGTTTATAATTACCGGCTTAAAGAAATTCCGGAGCATATACAAAATGCACTTAAAGTAAGCAGCACCAATATCCGCAATGCCATACTGCACAGCCGTATTGAAGAAGCCAACAGTTTTTTAGGTTACGATTTCTTTTTTGAAGGGGAAGTTGTGCACGGCGATAAAATCGGCCGCACTATTGGCTACCCTACAGCCAATTTAAAAAGCACCGATGAAGAAAAAATTGTTTTGGGCGATGGTATTTATGCTGTTTATTGCATAGTGGAAGGTAAACAATATAAAGGCATGATGAGCATTGGTTTCAGGCCAACCGTAAATGGCAGGGCAAGGGTAACCGAGGTTAACATTTTTGATTTTGACAAACAGATTTATGGCCAAAAACTGAGGGTGATTGTAAAGAGATATTTACGATCTGAAGTGAAATTTAACGGGCTTGATGAATTAAAAGCAGCCCTGCATAAAGACAAAGAAGACAGTTTAAGATTATTATAGCGCTATAATAATTGTTTATGATGAACTACCACATTATTATTGATTGTAGTTTTTTTGCAATGACTATAATAATGCAGTCATTTATCTTCAATCTCATTTGTCAGCCACAATCATCTTAACCACCATTTCTCTCATCAGCGATGCATCGGAAGTGCCGGTATCGCCCACTCCCACTCCTTTTAAATTATATTGGTGCAATAATAACAGTATCCTTTCAATCCCATCGTAACCATAATTATTAACAGATTCCAATGCATTTTTTACAGCACTGCTGTTATAATAAAAATACGGTCTTAATGCAGCTTCGCTTTTTTCCTTCATACCAAAAATGGTATATACTTTACTAAAACTTGCGTACAAGGCCGGTAAAACCATCTGAATGGGGCCAGCCTTGGGGTTGCCTTCAAAATATTGGATAATCTTAATTGCTTTGGCCAAATCTTTTTTGGCTATGGCAGCCTGCAGTTCAAAAACATTGTATTCTTTGCTGATACCGATAAATTTTTCTATCTCATCTTCTGTAATATCTTTTTTGCCTTTTAGGTTCAATGCCAGTTTATCAATTTCATTCACAATGCGGTTAAGGTCGTTGCCTATGTGTTCGTCTAAAAGGCTGATGGCTTTTGCATTTATCTTATAACCCTGGCTGCGTACATATTCACCAATCCATTCCTGCAACTTATAATCCTTTATTTTTTCAGAAGTAAAAATCTCGGCAGATTTTTTTAGCAGCTTATATAACCTACTTCGTTTATCAAGTGTTTTTGTTTTATAGGCTACTACAAATATGGTTGATGACAATGGATTTTCTATATAACTTTCCAGCTTGTCGATGTCTTTCATCTGTTGGGCCTCCTTTAATAAAACTACTTGCCGTTCGGCAAACATTGGGTATCGTTTACATGCATTCAGCACTGTGGCCCATTCAGCATCTTTGCCATAAAACACCGTTAAATTAAACCCGGCTTCAGCTTCATCCAATATCTTATGCTCGGCATAATCCATTACCAAATTAATATAATAATCCTCTTCGCCTTCCAGCCAGTAAACATTTTTAAAGTTCTTTTTATTCCAGTCTCCAATGATTTTTTCTGCACTCATATATTCAAAGATAGAAGTTACTATACGGTAGCCATATAGTTATGGCCAATTATTTTTTAACACAGCAATAACGGCCTTTTTACTTCGTTTTTAAATGAAGAAAAGTTAACTTTGCTACAGTTTTGTATTTCAAAAATATTGTTAGGATTATTTAGTTAGTCACAATAAAAAAGGCAAAGATAAATGTTCTTTTCATCACCCATAAACCTGATAACCAGAAACCAAAATAATGAGTTACGAAAATTTTCCAGGAAAGGAATTACATCCTGAACCTGCATCAATGCAACAACCCGGTAAATGGCGTAATTATTTAACTGCCGGTTTAATTATTGCTTTGCTGGGCACCTGGGCTTATATCATTTGGGATAAAAGCAAGGCCAGGGAAATTATCCAGAAAAAGGATATAGTTATTGGCACTACTTCGGCACAGCGAGACCAGTTACAAAAAGAACTGGAAGATGCCACTATGCGTTACGATATGATTAAAACCAGCAATGCCAACATGCTGCATAGCAAAGACAGCACTATTGCCAGGCGTGACCGTGAAATAGCAGAAAAGAAAGAAAGGATTCAGCTATTGCTGTCAAAAGTTGATGCCACACAGGAAGAACTGGCACAGGCCAAAGGGTTGATAACATCTTTAAACGCTGATATCAATGGTTATAAGAACAGGGTTGAAAAACTGGAAGCGGAAAAAGTAGCTTTAACAAAAGAAAAAAATATTGTAATACAAGAACGCAACAAAGTACTTAAAGATTTAGACTCGGCCAATAATGTAATTGCACAAAAAGAAAATGTAATTGATGTAGCTTCAACTTTAAGCGCTTCTAATTTCTCAATACAAGGTATCAATGAAAAAAGTAACGGAAAAGAAAAAGAAACCAACGTTGCCAAAAGAGTAGATAAACTGCGTATTTCATTTGACCTGGATGAAAACAGGGTAGCCCAATCGGGGATAAAAGATATTTATGTATGCATTACAGCGCCCGATGGCAAAGAACTTACTGAAGAAAAGTTGGGATCAGGACAATTCAACACCAGGGATGGTGAAATAAAAAACTATACACAAAAAATTGATGTAAATTATATACAAGGCAAACGTCAAACCTTAAGTATCGACTGGAAACAAAACACTAATTTTTCTATAGGCGATTATAAAATAGAAGTTTATAACAACGGGTTTAAAATTGGCGAAGGCGTACGCAGCCTTAAAAAAGGAGGATTATTCAGTTAATTTTTATCATTGGTTTATAAAAAAACACCTGCAAGTTTGCAGGTGTTTTTGTTTCATTTTAAAATATTTATTTAAAAGTTCAGGCGTTTATGACGCCTGATTTTTTTAAGTAGAACTTATCAGGACTGTAAATAAAAAGACAGGTTCCGTTTTTAATAGTATTAATGATTGGCTTATATAATTTTACAGGTAAAGCCGGGCAGCCCCAACTGCGGCCAATATATCCCTGCATCCTGATAAAATTTTCATCAACATAATCGGCACCATGTATAACTATACCCCTGCGCTTTGCATTATCATTAATTCCTTTTTCTAATCCCTGTAGCCTTAATGAATAGCCATGCCCTCCCATATACGTTTCAAGAGTTTGATAAAAACCAAGGCTGCTTTTATAACTCTCGGGACTGTTTGAAAACTTATTAGCCTTAAGCTTTCCCGAATTTATCCCATGCGCCACATATGTATTAAACAATACTTCTTTCTTATTAAGATTTATTACAAACAGCCTTTTTTGGGTTGATGGCAAACTAAAATCAACAATTGTAATGATATCATCATTTTTTAACCTGCCTTCATTAAGCAGTTTATAAAACCCTTTAATAGCATAATTAAAAGCATTCTGCGACAATCCTTTTACCGAAAGTTGCATACTATCGTATAATGCCGAAGAAAAAATTTCAAGATTTGTATTAGCATTATTGCCCGATACTGATACAGAAGTTACAGGTTCATCAATTGATTTAGTATTATCAAAAATGGTAGTTGCAAAAACCAAAGGGAGATTAAGAATACAAGAAAATACAATAACAAAAATTATAGTAACCTTCTTAAGAACGGCGTTTTTCATAAATGATATTTAAAATACCCGGTACGGATTAAAATATAAAAGCATTAGCTATTTATAATAATACATAACGGGGCAAAACAGGATTTAGTATGTTTTTAAACGGATGGCAAAATTCGCAACTTAAACCCAATAATAATGTTAAAATTATAAGATAGATATTTGGATGTGAGTATTATTGCTTAACAGGGCTTTTAAAGTCTTCATCATCAAACATAGATTTATGAAAGAGATAATATTTACCATCCCTGTTATTACGCCAATAGCGATGCCCCTGCAAATCATAATAATAACGGCCATCTACACTTCGTTTAGCAACATTATCATTAACTATAATAACTTTTGGTATTGTAGTTACTACCTTACGTTTTTTAACCATCGCATTCTCGGTGGTTTTAGCTGTTGACGTTGGTTGAGTCTTTTTACTGCAACTACTGAAAAAAACTATAAATAATAATATGATGGCATATAACCTTTTCATAGGCTTTTTAGTGATAGTAACAACAATGCTGCCACGATTTTGGATAATGCCACTTACTTGTGATTTTTTATAATTGATAAAAATTTATATAAACAAACTTACTTAGCCCATAAGTTGTTTAGCGGCATCTTTATCCTTTTCAAATATTTTAATTTCATAGCCACTAACAGGATCAAGCCCGATAGTATTTTCATCATTCATAAATGCCGGGATTCCTGCTTCAATCAATTTATCCCTTAAAATTGTGGCTTCCATCAACTCTGATAATGTTACCAGTGTAATTGTCTTTTCCTGGTTCATGATTTATTTTTTTATGTTGAACAATTATTATTCTTTCATCTTTTTTATCGCCGTTACTGCCCACATCAGTTCAGCAATAAAATTCTCCGCTCTTTTTTCGGTTTCCATATCTGCCGGCACCCCGTTTTCAGAAAATGCCGTATCCACTTTTGGTACAGGAAACATAGCAGGCACCATCCAGGCGCCAATCTTCCAAAGAGAAAACAGTAAGGATGTTATTACCTGTGTACCGCCAAAAATACCGTCAGATACCATCGATATGGCAACAGGCTTACGTTTCCATTCATCATACAAAAGGTCGGTTACATTTTTTAGGCTGGCAGGATAACCGCCATTATATTCAGGTGTTACAATAATCACTGCATCAGACAACTTTACCTGTTGAGCAAATTGTATAACGTTTTCAGCAGGATTTTTTTGATAACGAAGCCGTTCTTCAAAAATGGGGAACTTATATTGCCACAGGTCGAGAATTTCAACATCAGCAATTTTGTTATCAATCAAGAACTTTTTAAAAAACAAAGCCACCCTGTGGCTTTTACGTCCTGTTCTCACACTTGCCGATATAATAACAACTTGTGGTAAAATATTTTCAATTGCAGGCATTGCACTATAAAGTTAATGAAAAAGCTGCCTTTATAAACATTACCGTTTGTAAAAAAAGTAGAAAAGTAATTCTATAAAAAAATTAACTTTAGTGAAAACAACTGCCATGAGAACCTTTTCATTCTTATTCTTTATATTTTTTTCAATTGCTTTACAAGCACAGGATTTAAAATCGGGAGGCGTACTTAAACCAGAACAGGCCATAATGGATATACGGCATTATACCATTGCGCTTGATGTGGATCCCAAAACAGAAAGCATAAACGGTTTTACAGAAATTACCCTTAACCTGCTGCAGCCTTCTGCAGGTTTGCTTTTCGATTTCTGGTATGGGCTTACCATCAGCAATATTTGGGTGAACGGGAAAAGAAAAAATTTTACTCATACAACTGATGATCTTGTAAAAATAGATTTACAGGAACAGGTGCAAGGAAAACAAATAGTTAAGATTGCTTATGGAGGAAAGCCTGCTGTTGCAATAAGGCCGCCATGGACAGGAGGTTTTCAATGGTCGAAAGACAGTAATGGTAACCCCTGGATTGCAATCACCTGCCAGGGCGAAGGAGCCAAAATTTATTTCCCCTGTAAAGATCATCCAAGCGATGAACCCAACGAAGGTGCAGATATGATTATAACAGTACCAAAAGGCCTTGTGGTGGCTGCGCCGGGTTTATTACAAAAAGTTACCAACAGGAAAAACAAATCAACCTATCACTGGAAAACCAATTATTCCATCAGTAATTATTGCCTTGTATTTAATGTGGCAAAGTATAAAGTGGTAAGCAGGATATATACAACAGTGAATGGAAATAAAGTGCCGATGGAATATTATGTATTGGAAGAAAATGTTGACAAAGCAGAAAAACTGCTTGATCTTTTTGAACAATCCTGCCACATTCATGAAAAATATTTTGGTGAGTATCCCTGGGTGAAAGAACGCATAGCTGCATCGGAAACACCACACCTGGGCATGGAACATCAAACCAATATTGCTTATGGCAATAATTATCATTATCAAAAATTGGGCGATAAGGATTTTGACTGGTTATTGCATCATGAATTTGGACATGAATGGTGGGCCAATAAAGTTACCAACCGAGATTGGGCGCACATGTGGATACAGGAAGGCATTTGTGTATTTGGAGATGCAATGGCCACCCGTGAACTGGCTGGTGAAGCGGCATATATAAAAAGGATGCAACAAACTGCCAGGAACATACAAAACAAATACCCTGTTGTAAGAGGCGAACAGGTGGACTCTGACAGCGCTTACCAAACTGATATTTATGGCAAAGGCGCTTTCTTTATGCATACATTACGTTTTGTAATGGGCGATGAAATATTTTTTCCTACATTAAAGAAATTGGCAACTGCGCCTGAATATACTTATGATAACACAGTAGTAACCGCCGATGTTGAAAAACTTTTCAGTGCCGCCTATGGTAAAAGCCTGCAGCAGTTGTTCAGGCTTTATTTATATACAACAGATAAGCTAATAATTAATGTGAAGCAGACTGATGATGATGAATACAAAATTAAAATTGTAAATATTGATATGCCTTTACCGGTGGATATTGTAATAAATACAGGATTAAAAAGGATGATGATAGATAAAAATGGCGTAACTGTTAAAAGTGATACCTATCCGCAAGTAGACCCATCGGTATATTATTTTAAGAAAGTGATTTTGGATTAGCTACTGTTCGGGCTTTGAAAATTATTTCAAAACGGTAACATAGTTTTCGCCATTGGTTTTATTCAAATATTGCATCAGGCTGCTTTCACGGTAACTTTCAGTTTTTTTCATGCTTACATGCCCGGTGAGACCAACATAAGATTTTGAACTGTTAGTTACAAAAATACCATCCAGCATGGTTTCGTTTTGCTGTGGCAACAGGTTCAATACATTTAACTGTATCACATTTTTTGCCGGCGATTGCGGATAATTGTTTTCGAGCAAGGCTCCATCCTGCATAACAATCTTACCATCTTTTGCAATCCTTATGTTCAGCTTTTTAATGCCGTAATAAGTTTTATTGTTTACTACAAACCATGTTTGCGAATAACCCGAAAATTTATTCCGGGTTTTATTGATGAAGATTTCGTATTTAAGTGTTTCCTGTGTTGAATCGTTTTTGATGGTGCCCGTCCAAAGGCCGGTGATGTCCTGGCAAAATACAGTTAAGGGAAAACATGCTATAATAATAGCAACTAAGATCGTTCTCATAAGGAGGGTTTTATTAGGGTACAACCAATAACGCTATAATTGACATAATATTTTAAACCCTTTTATATTTTTTGGTGATTGCCGGTTTATGGTTTTTAATAACACAAGTTGAAGAGAAAAATAAATCGGTAGTTTTTGAATTAAAATGCCAACCAAGAGCAAAAGAAACACTTAGCCATGATGGCTGAAAGCTATATCTGGAAGTAGTATCTTAAGTTAATTATCGGGTTTAAAACCTATTCTTTTCCTTGGTGCAGTTGGCGGATGTAACAATTGTTTCAGGGCTTCAAAAATCATTTGTATGTTTTCATCATGACTGCTTACTTTATTTTCAAGTTGCTCTAATTTTAATAAGATATCCTTTTGGGTAAGTAACATTTCCCTGAGTTTTACAAAAATTTCTATCAAGCGTAAACTAACTTCTATTGCCCTGTTACTTTTTAATACATTTGCCAACATCAATACTCCGTGTTCTGTGAATGCATAAGGCAATGCACCGCCTAAATGTTGCGTGGAAGGTATCGCATTTTGCGATACCATAGTCTCGACTTCTTTGGTTGTTAACCTGAACATGAAATGAGTGGGGAATCGGTTTAAATTTCTTTTCACCTGTTCCCTTAAACGTATGGCTTTAACTCCATACAATACGGCAAGGTCCCTGTCCAACATCACTTTCTGCTTACGTATGTAATATATTTTACTGATTACTGACTCTTCAATAACTGTTATTGATTTTGCAGATTTAGCCATAATCTAATTTTAAGATTGTACAAAACTTAATTTATCCAAACGTATGTTATTTTTTATGAATGATTATTAAATCACCTGTACTTTTTTACAATCCAAAAAAAAGAACTAAGGTGCAGGCAAAAAAATACCCGGTAAAAAACTTACCGGGAGTTAATTTTTTGGTGCCCAGAACAGGATTCGAACCTGCACATTCTTGCGAACGCTGCCACCTGAAGACAGTGCGTCTACCAATTTCGCCATCTGGGCAAATGCCAAATACAAATCAGGAACGCAAATGTAAAATCAAAAATGTTTTAAAAAAAACTAAATATCACGGTTGCGCCAGCCGGTAAGTAAAACACCAGCTATCACCAAAAAAGTACCGCCAATTTGTGTTGCAGTTAAAGGTTCGCCCAGTATAAAATGCGCTTGCAAGATGGTTGATACCGGGCCAATACTGCTTATGATGGCAACATTATTGGAACCTATTTTTTTTAAACCGTTTGAGATAAGGAAAGTTGGTATTACGGTGGCGATGATTGCCAGCAAAACACCGTACTGCAATAATGTGGGTTCAAAATGATGCAGCTTGTTACCGGATAAAAAGTAATGGCTTATAACGCCTACAGATGCGGCCGTCATGGCATAAGCAGTAAATTTTGTGGCACCCACCATCGGTATCAGCTTACCGCTGCCTACCAGGTAAACCGAAAAAGTTAAAGCACATAAAAAAATAAGAAACGAACCCAGCAAAAAATCGGGATTGGATGCATCCAGTTTCAGTTCGCCATAAAATGCAATGCCAATACCTATATAAGTAAGTACCAGCGCCAGCATCTGCATCCTGCTTATTTTATGTTTAAATACTGCAGCATTTAGCAAAACCGCAAATGTGGGATATAAAAAAAGAATCAACCGCTCTAACCCTGCCGAAATAAATTGAAGCCCCATAAAATCGAAAAGGCTGCTGAGGTAATACCCCGTAAGGCCCATTGCAATTACAATAATCCATTGCCTGTTTGTAAATTTTACGTTAGTATCCCTGCTGCTGTAAAAAAATGCAATGGCCAGGTAAAAAGGCAATGCAAAAACCATCCTTAATGCAAGCAATGTTATAGCATCAGTATGAGTGGCTGCAAAGGCAAGTTTTACAAAAATGGCCTTGGTGCTGAAGAGAATGGCGCCTGCAAAAGTTATCAGGGAACCCGTGATATAAATTTTCCTGGCAGCATCTTTCATCAAACTAAATAATTACAGTAGATTAACAAAAAAACTACACTTTTCAATTTACTTTGTTGTAGTTTTTTTTAAAGACTTAAAAAAATTAAAAAATTGAAGTTTTAACTATTTTTGAAATTCTATTTACACACTTACATTAAAATCACGCAGTGCATCGTTCAAACTTGTTTTTAAGTCGGTAGATGGTTTGCGTTGCCCAATTATTAATGCACAGCCTACGCCATACTCGCCTGCTGCAAATTTTTTGGTATAGCTGCCCGGTATCACCACCGATCTTGCAGGCACTATGCCTTTCATTTCTTTAGGCTCGCTGCCGCTTACATCAATTATTTTTGTTGATTGCGTTAGCACCACGTTAGCGCCTAGCACTGCTTCTTTTTCTACCCTTACACCTTCCACTACAATGCATCTGCTGCCTATGAAACAGCCGTCTTCTATAATTACCGGGCTTGCCTGTAAAGGCTCAAGCACACCACCAATACCCACGCCACCACTCAGGTGTACGCCCTTGCCTATTTGTGCACAACTACCCACCGTTGCCCATGTATCAACCATGGTACCTTCATCTACATAAGCGCCAATATTTACATAACTCGGCATCAGCACTACATTTTTTGCCAGGTAAGCGCCATATCTTGCCACTGCATGCGGCACCGCCCTCACTCCCATTGATGCATAGTTTGATTTTAATTTCATCTTATCATAAAACTCAAATGGTGGCAATGTGTATGTTTCCATTTGCTGAATGGCAAAGTACATGAGTATGGCTTGTTTCACCCATTCGTTAACCTGCCATCCACCGCCGTCTTTAGGCGATGCCGTACGCAACAATCCTTTATCCACCTGCTCTATTACAGCCCTCACAGCATCGGCATATATTTCTTCTTTAAGTAGTTGCCTGTTTTGCCAGGCAGCCAATATTTGTTCTTTTAGTTCCATTATGAAGTTTTTTGCAAACTTACATGGTTGATACAAGAAAGAAAAAAGCATTTTAATTGATAACTTGCATTTTGTATGCAAAAGATATTGGTGATACAAACAGCATTTATTGGCGATGTAGTGCTTGCAACTGCATTGGTAGAAAAGTTGGTAAAATTTTTTCCGGAAGCTGAAATTGATTTCCTTGTACGCAAAGGCAATGAAAGCTTATTGCAAAACAATCCGCACATTAATGAAATACTTATATGGAATAAAAAAGAAAATAAAATCAGGAACCTGCTAAAAATGCTTTTCAGCATCAGGAAAAAGAAATACGATTTACTGGTTAATACACAACGTTTTTTTGCCACCGGTTTACTCACTGCTTTTTCAGGCGCCAAACAAACTTTTGGTTTTGATAAAAATCCTTTAAGCTTTTTATTTACGCACAGTATTAAACATATCATTAGTAAACAAAACGGAATTAAACATGAAGTAGAGCGTAATAACGACCTGGTTAGTTCTTTTACCGATGAAACTTTTACCAGGCCAAAATTATATCCTTCGGATAATGATTTTATGGCAGTGCAGGCTTACAGTAAACAAGCCTTTGTTACTATGACGCCGGGCAGCGTATGGTTCACAAAAAAATATCCTGTTGAGAAATGGATTGAACTGATACATAATTTTCCGGCTAACTATAAAATATTTTTATTGGGTGGTAAAGAAAACACCGCTGAATGTGAAGACATAAAAAACAGAGCAGCCAATTTGAATGTGGAAGTGCTTGCCGGTAAATTATCTTTTTTACAATCGGCAGCATTGATGAAAAATGCAACCATGAATTATGTAAACGATTCGGCACCGCTTCATTTTGCATCGGCTGTAAATGCACCTGTAACAGCTATATTTTGTTCTACAGTGCCGGCATTTGGGTTTACGCCACTTTCAGATAATTCGTTCATTATAGAAACTACAGAAAAACTTAGTTGCCGCCCCTGTGGGCTGCATGGATACAAAGCTTGTCCGCAAAAACATTTTAAATGTGCCTTAACCATTGATAGTAACCGTTTATTGGAACCTCTTAAAAAAATGCAGCAGCATGTATGAATATAAAAACGATATGGAAGCGTGCCTGTCTGTTTTGCGACAAGGTGGTTTAATATTGTATCCAACAGATACGGTTTGGGGAATAGGTTGCGATGCTACAGATGAAAATGCTGTAAGCAACATTTTTAAGTTAAAGAATAGAAAGGATGAAAAAAGTATGATTATTTTACTGGCCGATGAAAAAGATATTTCAAATTATGTAACGCAGGCCAATCCCAAGGTTTTTGATTATGTAAAAGGAATAAAAAAACCAACAACCGTTATTTATGAAGGCGCAAAGGGGCTGGCAAAAAACCTCATCAACATAAACGGAAGTATTGCTATTAGGATTGTAAAAGATGAGTTTTGCAGAAAGCTTATCCGTAGTTTTGGCAAACCCATCGTTTCTACATCAGCTAACCTTTCGGGTTATCCTGCACCTTCTATTTTCAATGATATTGATACTGCCATAAAAAACGGTGTAGATTATATTGTGCAGTACCGGCAAAACGATCTTACAGAAGCTTTACCATCGGCCATAGTAAAATTAAATGCCGATGGCTCCCTCAATATCATCAGGCCATAAAAAAATTTGCCAGCGTTTTTTCGCACTGGCAAACAAAATATGTTGCAGAAAATAGTTTTATAAAAACTTCCCAGTGTGTAAAATCAAAAATATCTGCTTATAATGTAAAACCAAGCCCCACCTGGAAACCCTGGCTCTTCCATTTCTCCTGGTTATCTATATCATTTAGGTTATTAAGTCCAATGGCATAACGGCCATATATTTTTAAATGCCCAATGTTAACCTGTGCACCGCCAAGCATACTAAAATCGCCTGCTTTAAATGCATCACGTCCATTTTCAAGAAGTGTTTTGCTTTTGTTCATTAAAACACTAAACTGCGGGCCTACTTGCAGGGTAATAAATTTTACAGGCTTGTAATTTAAAAGGATGGGGATACTTAAATATTTAAGCTGCACCTTATCTACCTGGTTAAATTTATACACCTGGCTAAATGTGCTGGATGTATCTACATTAATTTGATTAAATAAAACTTCGGGTTGGATGGCAAATTTATTTCCAAATCCTACCGAGAAAAAACCACCCAGGTGGTAACCATAAGTAAACTGATCGCTGAAAGATTTTCCATCAATCTTGTTGATGTTAACACCTGCTTTAGCGCCGATGCTGAATTTTTGTGCTGTGGCTGTACTTCCTATGATACAGAAAATTGCCAGGATTAAGAGTTTTGTTTTCATAAATAAATTTTTAGTTAGCAACAAAGCCCCAAGTTATATGCCAACGATATAAAAAATACTACAATCTTTTGTTAAGAGAAAAAACATACAAATGTTATGTTAAAGGTCAATTATAAATTAATAAAAAGAAACTCCTGCCGTTATTGAAAATAAAGAAGTAAGTCTTTTTTCGTCTGTTGAAGGCAGGTAGTAATCGAAATAAATTTGTGGCTGCAGGTAAAACCTGCCATAGTAATAAACAAAGTTTGTTAAAAAAGCCAATGATTGAACATTAAAGGAAGTAGATGTAGCGCCATTTCCAAAGCGTCTTTTAAGAATTGTTTGAATGATGGGCCGCCGGTTAACCAGGTTGCTTGAATGAGATATATTCCATTTTTGTATACCTGTATTTAAAAGAAAAAAAGTACGAACCTGCAGCGCATCTTTTTTATTAATTATCCTGTTAAAATTAAATTGATGCGAAGCTGATAATGTTAATGAAAAACTGCTTAACCTTGTTGTTATTGTATCTCTCAAATGCACTGCAATATTATTAAACCAAAATGCTGTATCATAATATTCCACTTGCTTTCCAAATGAATATCCCGCTGCCAAACCCGGTTCAATAAAAGTTTTATTATAGATAACATTGACATAAATATCATTTTTGTATGGATTCATTTGGTACTTGGTTTTAGCTCCATCAATATACCTGGTATAAGAAACCCCCAATTCAAAACTCTTGTTTTTAAACCCATAGTATGGAGTAATGGCATATTGATACATTTTTAAACTACCATCATCATTTGCTAAAGTGCCACTAACCGAAACCCCCACCCCGCTTTTATGATTGTAACTTACAGAGGGCGTGTAATATAACTTGTTTGTAGTAGCCTGGCTGGCATTCAATCCATTGTTTTTAAAACTAAAAACACCATTACTCATCTTAAGGTTCACATCAAAATAACTTTTATCTTTTTCAAGCATAAGTTGTATAAACTCATCGTTTTTAAACATAGAGTCAAGCAAACGCATTTCCTCTTTGCTAAACGTAAGGGAATCAGTTTGTGCAATTGCATTTGAACAAATGCACAACGCCATCAGCAATGATAAAATCTTATACATACAGGTTGAGACTAACTATTGATTTGAAAAAACAAAATTAGTTTAATCGGCAGGCAATTATTACATCAAAACTTTTTCAAACAAACATCTGTTTTTAAATACTTTTCACTTTATGCCAATTATGTTTACGAAAGCATTACCTTTGCGTCCATTATTTTAAAACTGAGAATTACATGACATGCTCAGTTGCTGTTGAATATTAGATGTTATTGGTTAAAAAACAAACCTCTTATAAGGCGTATGTTAGCGCCCACAGGGATTAAGAAAGCCTTGCTTATTGCAACAGCCCACAGCATGGCAACGGTGTTTTTTTAAACCCGTATTACATGTGGCTATCGCAAAACAAATTTCAATGAATGCATTTGAGGCCTTAGGCCTGAACGAAAAACTGGTACAATCAGTTACCGAACTTGGATTTGAGAATCCAACAGAAATACAACAAAAAGCAATCCCTATTTTATTATCGGGCACCACCGATTTTATTGGCCTTGCACAAACAGGTACCGGCAAAACCGCCGCTTTCGGTTTGCCCTTATTACAATTGATTGATGAAGACCAGCGCCATCCGCAGGCTTTAATTGTATGCCCCACCCGTGAACTGTGTTTGCAAATCACAAACGACCTGGAAACTTTTAAAAAACACAATCGCAAAATAGCAACCGAAGCTGTTTATGGCGGCGCCTCAATCATGATGCAGATACGCAACCTTAAAAAAGGTGTGCATATTGTTGTGGCCACTCCTGGCCGATTGATTGACCTGATTGAAAGAAAAGCTATCGACCTGCAAAAAGTAAAATATGTGGTTTTAGATGAGGCCGATGAAATGCTGAACATGGGCTTTAGGGATGATATTGATTTTGTTTTGAAGAATACCATCAACCGTGAAAGCACCTGGCTTTTCAGCGCCACCATGCCGCCTGAGGTAAGGGCTATTTCTCGCAATTACATGGATACACCCAAGGAAGTTACAGTTGGCCGTAAAAACAGCGGTAATGTAAATATTGATCACCAGTATTACATCGTATCTGCACATCACCGTTATGAGGCATTAAAACGCCTGATAGATTTTAACCCCGGCATGTATGGTATCATTTTTACCCGTACCAAGGCCGATGCTCATAATATTTCTGAAAAACTTTCAAAAGCAGGTTACGAAATTGAAGCATTGCATGGCGACCTAAGCCAGCAACAGCGTGATGCTGTGATGGGTAGGTTTCGCAGTAAACATCTTCAATTACTTATTGCCACCGATGTGGCAGCAAGAGGTATTGATGTGGATGGAATTACCCATGTTATCAATTATGAATTACCCGATGATATGGAAGTGTATACACACCGCAGCGGCCGTACAGGGCGTGCCGGAAAAACAGGCATCTGCCTTTCTATCTGCCACAGTAAGGAATCGTACAAGATTCGTTCGCTGGAAAAAATGATTAATTCTAAATTTCATAAGTTAGATGTACCATCCGGTAAAGATGTATGCCGCAAACAGTTTTTTTATTTTATGGAAAAACTAATGCAGGCCGATGTTAGCCAGGGCGATTATGAAACTTATATGCCCGACCTTGTTAAAAAATTTGCCGACGTAAGCAAGGAAGAAGTATTGCAACGGGTAGCATCTTTAGAGTTTAGCCATTTTTTAAAATATTACGAAAACGCCGAAGACCTTAACAGGAATGAAAGCCGCAGCGATAGAAAAACCGGTAACAGGTTTGAACAAAACATGAATGGAAGCAGAAAGGAACGTACATCGTTTAATAGTCGTAACAATGGCTATACAAGGTTATTCATTAACCTGGGTACCAAGGATGGATTTTATAAAGCCAGCTTTTTACAATTTATTTTAGATGAAAGCAACCTTAAAAAAGAAGTGCTTGGTAAAATAGATATGAGGGAAATGAATAGCTGGGTAGAGATTGACCAGGATGCTGCAGGCAAAATGATACATGCCATTGATGGCAAACGATATAATAACCGTACAATTAGAATGAATGAAGCCGATGGTGGTTTTAAAAGACCTAATGACGAACGTGGCAGAAACGAGAGAAGCGAAGGAAGAAAAAGGATTTATACTTCAAGGGAGAGAAAGTAAAATTTAATTTTATCAAGTTGATATTGTTATAAGTACTAAAACATATAAAACCTGTTTTGGTACATATTTTTTTATACCAGTTCTATAACTGTAATCTCAGGTAATATACCTACCCTGCCGGGATAACCAATAAAACCATAACCGGGATTTACATAAAGTTTTTGTTTGCCTTCTTCATACAAGCCATCCCATTGTTTGTACATGTATTGTACGGGGCTCCATTTAAAGCCGGGTATATCTACACCAAACTGCATACCGTGTGTGTGGCCGCTAAGCATAAGGTCTACATCGGCATATTGCGGCCTTACCTGTGCATCCCAATGGCTGGGGTCGTGACTCATCAAAATTTTGAATGGATATTTTTCAGTGCCAGCGTAGGCAAGGTCCATACGGCCATGCTTAGGAAAACGGGCCTTGCTGCTCCAGTTTTCTATGCCCAGCAAAGCAATTGTATCATCTCCTTTTTGTAATACCACATGTTCATTCATCAACAAACGCCAGCCAATATCTGCATGCACTTGCTTTACCATTTCAAGGTTTTGCTCTTTGCTGATGCCCTTGTATGGCCAATGAACGTAATCGCCATAATCATGATTGCCCAGTGTACTGTATACACCCATGGGCGCTTTTAAACGGTTAAATACATCTTTATAATCATCCATCTCACCGGCACGGTCATTAACTATATCACCGGTAAACAAAATTATATCTGCATTTTCTTTTAAAATTTTTTCAACACCTTTAAGTACTGCTTTTTTATCTGTAAAACTGCCGCTGTGAATATCGCTGATATGAATAATTTTAAAGCCTTTAAAAGAAGCAGGTAAATTATCAAAAGCCAGTTTTACCCTTTTCAACTGGTAATTATATTTATTGCCAAAACCATAAACAAAACTTCCAAATAATGTACCACCGGCTGCTAACCCAAGCCAGCTAAGGAATGCCGATCGGCTGATGCCATCACTGGCCATATCATTCACTTCGGGATTATTAAAAAAAACCTTTCCGGCAAACCATTGAATACCCCTGCGTACATCATCTACCAATAAAAACACAATGGCAACCATCTTGGCCAAAAAAAGGCCAATAGCTGTTGCAAAAAGGTAAGTGCGGATTTTTTTGCCAAGGAAATTATGATCGGTAAAAACAAAAATTAAAAAACTAACAATGGCAAGAACAGATAAAGACCAATAAATAACGTAAATGATGGTACGGGTTTTTGGAGATGCCGACTGGCTTACAGTTTTTATTGCCTGGAAAATATATGTATCCATCAGGAAAGCGATGGCTATAAATATGAAAGCTCCTATTGGTGTACGCATTTAAAAATTATAAGTTTAAAGGTTTATGTACTGCAGATGGGTTAACGGCAAAGCCCGGTTGCAGGTTACCCCAAAAAATAAATTCATCTAACTGCTGGTTAATAGCTCTCAAAGTGTTTTCATCTGTTATCTCTCCTTCTTTTGAAACCAGGTTGTTCACCATCGAAATGGGTAATTTGTTGGGGTGAACGGTTATCTTTAAAAAATTAAGTACATCAGCCAGGTGGTCCATCCCACGCAAATTGCCTGCCCGCCCCGATGCTACGCCGGTGAGCAGCGCTTTTTTATGATACCAAATTTCGTGTGAACGGCTGTTATCGAACAACATTTTTAATACACCCGGGAAACTCCCATTATACTCAGGCGATACAATAATTAAATGAGTGGATGGTATCAGCACTTCATTTTCTATCTTTTTAAAATTTTCATCGTAATGCAGTACATCAAGCCCTTCAAGTGATAAAACCCCTGCTTCAAATCCTTTTGCATGCAATAGCTGCTTATATTGGTTTGATATTTTTAGGCTGTTACTGTTTTTACGGTTTGTTCCCGATATAATTGTTATCATTAGTACTTATTAAGGTTTACTGCTTAATTTATCAATATTACAATTAAGATGCATTATTGTTGTACAATTTTATGCCGATTGGTTAAATTTGCCAACCTAACAGGCTTTTAGACAAAAGAACAGGTTTTTTCTAAGACGTTTTGAATAAAAAAATATTTTAACATGCAACTTACATATTACGGACACTCCTGTTTTAGTGTGGTAGTAAACAATAAAAAATTATTGTTCGATCCCTTTATTACACCCAACGAACTGGCAAAAGATATTGATATTAACAATATACAAGCCGATTATATATTACTGAGCCATGCCCATTCCGATCATGTAGCCGATGCAGAAGCTATTGCCAAAAGTACCGGGGCCTGCATAGTTGCTAATTATGAGATTGCCATGTGGTATGCCGCCAAAGGCATCAATAATTATCACCCAATGAATACCGGTGGTAAAAAGAGTTTTGACTTTGGAACGGTTAAATGTGTAAATGCCATCCATTCTTCCTGTTTGCCCGATGGCAGCAATGGCGGAAACCCTATGGGCTTCATCATCACCAGCGATGAAATAAATTTTTATTATGCCGGCGATACTGCATTAACATTAGACATGCAGCTAATACCCATGTTTGCCAATATTGATTTTGCCGTTTTGCCCATTGGTGATAATTTCACCATGGGTATGGATGATGCGGTACAGGCAGCAAAAATGGTACAAACTAAAATGGTTATTGGTGTACATTACGATACCTTTGGCTTTATAAAAATTGATACACAAAAAGCAAAAGAACTGTTTAAACAAAACGAACTGGAATTAAGGCTCCCGGCAATTGGCGAAACAATTGAAATAGCCGGCAGTTGATTGTTGTACAAACTTCAATCAACCATCAACAACAAAAACAATTATGGCGAAGATAATAGGCGTAGCAAATCAAAAAGGCGGAGTAGGTAAAACAACAACAGCCATCAACCTGGCGGCAAGCCTGGCAGTGCTTGAATTTAAAACCTTACTGGTTGATGCCGATCCGCAGGCCAACAGCACTACCGGTACGGGGTTCGACTTACATAATATTACCCAAAGCCTGTACGACTGCATGGTGAATGATGCTGCTGCAAAGGATATGATTTTAAAATCTGAAATTCCTTTTCTTGATGTACTTCCTTCGCATATCGACCTGGTAGGAGCCGAAATTGAAATGATTAATTATCCCAACAGGGAGATGGTTTTAAAAAAAATACTTGAACCGGTAAAAGACAACTATGATTTTATAATCATCGATTGCTCACCATCTTTGGGCCTGATAACCGTAAATGCATTAACCGCTGCAGATAGTGTAGTAGTGCCTGTACAAACTGAGTTTTTTGCATTGGAAGGTTTGGGCAAATTATTAAACACCATTAAAATTGTACAACATCGCTTAAACACATCATTAAAAATTGAAGGCATTTTAATGACCATGTACGATGGCCGCCTGCGCCTGTGTAACCAGGTTGTAAGCGAAGTGCGCCGTCATTTTGATGACCTTGTATTTAACAGCATCATTCACCGTAATACAAGGCTTAGTGAAGCGCCAAGTTTTGGTAAGCCGGTAATTTTATATGATTCAGATAGTAAAGGAGCTGTTAACTATTTAAATCTTGCCAAAGAAATTTTACAAAAAAACGGTATGACAAAAATTAAAGAAGAAGACCGGGTATTAAACTGATAAGAAACAGGCTGAGGAAACTAAAAATAATTAAATACTTTTTACAATCAACAAACAGGCGCCACTGCAATTTTGCATAGCAACACAAACAACATGAGCACCCCCAATAAAAAAGACGCATTAGGTAAAGGTATCCGTAGTTTATTGCAAAACATAGATACCGATCTTAAACATACCAGTGGCAACTTAACTTCTGCAACAGGCGATAAGCCCGAAGGATTGGATCAGCATGCCGCATCTATGCGTATTAAATTAGACCAGATTGAAGTAAATCCCAAACAACCCCGCCGTGATTTTGATGATGATGCAATGCAGGAATTAGCTGCTTCCATTAAGATTCATAATATTATACAACCGCTCACTGTAAGCAAACTATCCAATGGCAAATACAGGCTGATAGCCGGTGAACGCCGTTTCAGGGCCTCAAAAATTGCTGGCCTAAAAGATGTACCGGTTTATATAAGACAAGCCAATGATACCGAACTTTTAGAACTTTCTCTTTTAGAAAACTTACAGCGCAAAGACCTTAATGCCATTGAAATTGCATTAAGCTACAAACGCCTGATGGATGAATTGGAATATACACAGGAACAAGTAGCAGAACGCATGGGTAAAGAAAGAAGTACGGTGGCCAATTATATACGCTTATTAAAACTACCACCCGATATACAGGTAGCCGTACGTACCGGCGAAATAAGTATGGGCCATGCAAGAGCTTTGATAAACATTGATGCAGTAGATAAACAATTATTTATTTTTAAAGAAATAAAAAAGAATGGCCTATCGGTAAGGCAAACCGAAGAACTGGTACGCAAGCAATACATTGCCCCTGTTAAAGTTGCTGTAAAACCAGGCCTGCCGGCCAATTTTAAAAAGATTGAAGATAATTTAGCATCAAGTTTTAATACACGTGTTAAAATGAAACACGGCAAAAAAGGTAAAGGAAGCATATTGTTTGAATACTACTCGGTAGAAGAACTGAATGCTTTGCTTGAAAAATTTAATATTAATGTAAGCTGATGGCCAGGAGTCTTTTCTCTTTTCTTTTTATTACTTGTATTTTCATCTGTTATAATGCTGTTGCACAAAAAACAAATGCAAAAGACAGTACTATTAAAAAGAATAAAGGCATTTTTTCCAGGTACGATTCTACCAAAGCATACAACCCACGCATTGCTACCATCCGCTCAGCCATCATTCCGGGATGGGGACAGGCTACCAACAAAAAATATTGGAAAATACCCATAGTATATGCTGCATTAGGTACAACTGCATATATTTTTATAAGGAATGTAAAGCAGTTTAATGAAGCTAAAGCGGCTTATATAAATGCAACCGACAACAACCCATTAAACGATACATTGATACCACAGCCTTATTACTCTGTAAAAGACCAGCCAGAAAGGATTAGGAATTTTAGAAACGAAGTACGACAAAATGTTGATTATACAGTATTATTTTTTATTGCATTTTGGGGGCTTAACGTGGTGGATGCTACTGTAGATGCACACCTTAAAACTTTTGATGTTAGCGACGACCTGAGCTTACAAATAAAACCCGGCTACAGCCAGCTTGCCAATACCAATGGCATCAGCCTTGTATTGCATATAGGCAAAAAATACAACCGCTGACATCGCCGCTAATACCAGTATATTTGTTATTATTTCTTCTTTAAAAAATCAGCATAAAAAAAGAAAAGTCCGAAATGGAAAGTAAAAAACTCAATATTGCATTGATAGGTTATGGCAAAATGGGAAAAGCCATTGAAGCCATTGCTTTGCAACGGGGGCATGAAACAAAATTGAAAATTGATATAGACAGTATTGCACAATTCACAAAAAATAATTTACAACAGTGTGATGTTGCCATAGAATTTACCGGGCCGCACAGCGCTAAAGAAAATATATTACAATGCCTTGATGCAGGCATACCGGTAGTGAGCGGAAGCACCGGCTGGTTAAACAGTTGGAAGGAAGTGGAATTGTTGTGTAAAGAAAAAAACGGCAGCCTGTTGTATGCAAGCAATTTTAGCGTAGGTGTAAATATTTTTTTTGAGTTGAATAAAAAGCTTGCACAGCTTATGAAAAACCATGCAGACTATAATATAAGTATGGAAGAAATACACCATACGCAAAAAAAAGATGCACCCAGCGGCACAGCCATTACATTAGCCGAACAAATACTTGCAGAAATACCCCGTAAAAAAAAATGGGTGAATAATAATTCTGAAAATACAGATGAACTTGTTATCATCAGTAAAAGAGAAGATCCGGCACCGGGTACACACAGCATAAGGTATAGCTCGCTAGTTGATGACATAGAAATAATACATACCGCACATAACAGGCAGGGTTTTGCAACAGGCGCTGTACTGGCAGCCGAATTTATTTTTAATAAAAAAGGAGTATTTAGCATGAAGGATGTGCTTGGTATTTAATTCCCGTAAGTTTTCCAATATGCAGTTATTTAAAAAGTGGATGTTTTTTCTTTTAATGTTATTTGCTGTAAAAGCAAAGGCTCAATATGCCAATATTGACAGTCTTGAGTTTATTGTAAAATTTAATGCTGATAACAATGAAAAGCTGAATGCTTACAAAGAACTTTCAATGGCATTAATTTATAAAGACTTTGATGAATGCCAGGCTACAGCAAAAGCCGGTGCTGCCTTAGCTGAAAAATTAAAAAATAAAGATGCATTAAGCAATCTATTATTAACAACCGGGCTTTCGTGGTATTTTAAAGGTGTTTATGACAGCGCCGCTGTGTATTATTACAAGGCACTTGATATTTCTAAAAACTTAAATAATCCTTTAACCAAAGCAGCCATTTTAAATGAACTGGGCAAATTATACCGTAAAACAAAAGATCTTGACAGGGCATTGCAAATGTATGATGAAGCGTACAACATATATAAGAATCAAAATGATGAAACCGGGATGGGTACCATCTTAAATGAATCCGGTGTTGTGTTCGAATACAAAGGCAATTATGATGAAGCCATTAAAAGATATAAAGCTTCGTTAGCCATTCGTGAAAAAATGAATGACCTTGTGGGCATAGGATACAGTTATAATTTCCTGGGAGGTGTTTACACTTTACAAAAAAACTATGCAGCCGCAGAAGAAAACTTATTAAAATCGCTGGAGATACGCAAGCAGTTAAAAGATAGTTTTTCAATAGCATTAAGTTATGGCGATTTAGGTTATATGTATAAAGACCAGCACAGGTACGACAAAGCAATTGAGCAATATAATTTAAGTAACAGCATTGCCATTGATATGAATTTTGCTGATCTGATGCTTTCAAATTATAAAGAATTATCAGCAATAGCAGAAAAACAGGGCAACTATGGGATGGCACTCTCCTATCAAAAAAAATATTCAGCTATCAAAGATTCTGTTTATACCAATAATAAGATGAAAGAGATTGAACATCTTAATGTAAAATATCAAACAGAAAAAAAAGAACAACAACTGAAACTACAAGAACTGCAAATAAGCAGGAAAAATTTTATGCTATGGGGAATAATTGGTCTTGTTATATTATTATTAATTGCCGGCATTAGTTTTTTCCGCAAACGCCAGATACAAAATAAAATGAACCTTCAATCGGTAGTGATGAAACAGCAAGACCTGGCAACAAAAGCTGTAATTACAGCCGAAGAAAACGAACGCAAACGTATTGCAGCCGACCTGCATGATGGTGTAGGACAAATGATGAGCGCTGCAAAAATGAATTTATCGGCATTTGAAAATGAAATCACTTTCAAAAATATTGAGCAAAAATTATCATTTGAAAAATTAATAAACCTGGTAGATGAAAGTTGCAGGGAGATAAGAAGCGTAAGTCACCAAATGATGCCCAATGCCTTGCTTAAAAGCGGGCTGGCCAGTGCTGTAAAGGAATTCATTGATAAGATAGACAACCGAATCATAAAAATTAATTTATATACCGAAGGTTTACATGAACGATTAGACAGCAATACTGAAACCATATTATACCGTGTTATACAGGAATGTGTTAACAATGTAATTAAACATTCGGGCGCCAGTACACTTGATATTTCATTGATAAAAGACGCTGATGGTATTTCGGCAACCGTGGAAGACAATGGAAGAGGATTTGATACAACTGACCAACAGAAATTTGAAGGCATTGGTTTAAAAAACATCAGTTCAAGAATTGAATTTTTAAAAGGTACAGTTGATTTTGACAGTTCGCCCGGAAAAGGTACATTGGTGGCTGTTCATGTACCTTTGGATGATAAACAGATTATGTAATTTTGATAAAAAAGTATCTTTAAAATCCTGATGAAAGACAAAAAGATAATATTAGGAATTGTTGACGACCACCAGATAGTGATTGACGGGTTGAAAGCTTTGTTGCAAGGGCATCATCAATTTAAAGTAGCCATTGAATGTACTCATTCGCCCGATATGCTTTCACTTATTAAGCAAACCCCCATCGATATTTTACTTACAGATGTAATGATGCCGCAAATGAATGGCGCACAGCTTGCAAAAGCTGTACACCAGCAATTTCCACAAATAAAAATACTGGCGCTTTCTATGAGTGGCCAGGGCGATTTGGTAAACCAGATGATTGAAGATGCAGACATTTCGGGATATGTTTTAAAAAATATTGGTAAGCAGGAATTAGTAAAAGCACTTGAAAAAATATCGGCAGGCGGTATTTATTTCAGCGACGAAGTTTTACAGGAAATGACAAAAGCCAGTGAAATAAAAAAAGAAAAAACAGAGGTTCCATTAACAACCCGTGAAATAGAAATTATACAGCTTATTGAAAAAGAGATGAGCAACAGGCAAATTGCAGAAACCTTGTTTCTTAGCGAACGTACGGTTGAAACACACCGTAAAAATATCTTTAGAAAAACAAATACCAGCAGCGTTATAGGCCTTGTAAAATATGCCTACGAGCATAAATTGATTTAACAAAAACTATTGCTTATACAACAAATGTAACCCTGGTTAATTGCAACATCACTTCTCAAGGTTCTTCAGCATATCTTCCGTCATAGCATCTAATGCAAACTCTTCTTTCCAGCCCCAGTCTTTACGGGCAACAGAGTCATCAATACTTTTTGGCCAGCTATCGGCAATGGGTTGCCGGTAATCGGGTTGGTAACTGATTGAAAAGCCGGGAATATGTTTTTGAATGGCAGCAGCAATTTCTTTTGGTGAAAAACTCATACCCGAAATATTATACGATGTACGCACAGAAATTTTTGATGCATCTGCTTCCATCAGTTCGATGGTGGCCCTGATAGCATCGGGCATGTACATCATGGGCAGGTAAGTATCTTCTCTTAAAAAACAATTGTATTTTTTTTCTTCCAATGCTTCATGAAAAATTTCAACCGCATAATCGGTGGTGCCGCCGCCGGGTTCGCTTTTATAACTGATAAGGCCCGGGTATCGCAGGCTGCGTACATCAACCTGGTATCGCTGGTTAAAATAATTACACCAAAACTCGCCGGCATATTTGCTGATGCCATACACAGTAATTGGCTCTATAATGGTTTGCTGCGGGCAATTATCTTTTGGTGAAGTGGGGCCAAAAACCGCAATGCTGCTTGGCCAAAAAACCTTGTGAAGGTTTTCTTCTTTTGCAATATCAAGCACATTCAGCAGGCTTTGCATATTAAGGCTCCATGCCAGGTTAGGATTTTTTTCGCCGGTGGCAGAAAGGATAGCAGCTAACAAATAAATTTGAGTGATGCCCTGCCTGATAACCTGCACATGCAACATCTCTTTGTTCATCACATCAAGGCTTACATAAGGGCCGGTACCTTTCAGCAATGCATTCTCTTCTCTTAAATCAGAAGCAATAACATTTGAATTGCCATAGATTTTACGCAATGCCATGGTAAGTTCCACACCTATTTGTCCGCTTGCACCAATAACTAAAATCCTTTCTTTAATCATAACAGTTTGTTTACTGAATTGTAAAAGTAAAATTCAATATTGAATAATGTAACTTTGCGGCATGGAAAAATATTTAACCAACCTGTTCAGCAATCAGCAATACGGTAACAACAATTTCTTCCTTATTGCAGGGCCATGTGTAGTAGAAAGCGAAGAATTAGTGATGGGCATTGCCGAAAAAGTTTCAGCTACCTGCAAAAGACTGCAGGTTCCGTATATCTTTAAGGCATCTTACCGTAAAGCCAACCGCACAAGCGCCCATTCTTTTACCGGTATTGGCGATGAAAAAGCTTTACGCTTAGTTAAGGAAGTTGGTAAACGTTTCGGCATACCCACCACTTCAGATATACATACTGCTGCCGAAGCTGCCATGGCTGCCGAATATGTAGATATTTTACAGATACCGGCTTTTTTATGCAGGCAAACAGATTTACTGATAGCTGCTGCAAAAACAGGTAAGATTGTGAATGTAAAAAAAGGACAGTTCCTGAGTGGGCCATCTATGAAATTTGCCGTTGAAAAAATTAAAAATGAGGGAAATGATAAAGTAGGATTAATTGAAAGGGGCAACAGTTTTGGCTATACCGACCTGGTGGTTGATTACCGCAATATTACCTGGATGAAAGAAATTAATGTACCGGTGATAATGGATTGCACCCATGCATTGCAACAACCCAATCAAACGGCAGGTGTTACCGGCGGTAATCCCGAACTGATTGAAACTATTGCCAAAGCCGCTATTGCAACCGGCGCCGATGGGTTATTTATTGAAACTCACCCCAACCCTGCTGTTGCTAAAAGCGATGGCGCCAATATGCTACGACTTGAACTGCTTGAACCATTACTGGAAAAACTTGTAAAAATAAGGGCAGCAATTATATAATTATCACCATCGGTTTATTATTACCGCTTTCGTAAAATTTGATGGCTTACCCGTTTTATTTTTGTAAAAAAAATTAATGAAGGCACCACAATTAAACGAACTAATCAGATCTAGACGTTCGGTTTTTCCTGCGCAATTTATACCCGGCAAGCCTGTGGATAAAGAAATAATAGAACAGGTTATTACTAATGCTACCTGGGCGCCTAATCATGGACAGGCCGAGCCCTGGCAGTTTACTGTTTTTAGTGGAAAAGGGTTAGTAAAATTATCAACTTTTCAAAGTGAATTATACAAACAAAAAGCCGGTGAAAAATTTAACCCAATCAAATTTGAGAAACTGAAAAATAATCCCCTGCTTGCATCTCATGTAATAGCTATTGGCATGAGGCGTACAACCACCAAAAACATTCCCGAAATAGAAGACATAGAAGCGGTAGCCTGTGCAGTGCAAAACATTTACCTTACGGTAAGTGCTTATGGCCTTGGTGGATACTGGACAACCGGTGGTGTTACTTATTACGATGAAGCAAAATCCTTTTTTGGATTAAACGGCCCCGATAAGTTGCTTGGCTTTTTTTATATTGGCCATGTAGGCATACAGCCGGGTGCAGCTAAAAGAAGCCCATTGCACGAAAAAGTTAATTGGGTAGATGTTTAAAGATAGCGTAAGGGATTGCGTCTTGCATTTAAAATATAGCGCTTGATGTTAAGCCAGAAAGCAACAAAAAGATATACAATTATTGGAGAGCCAAATGTCATGAACGACATATAAATAAAGTACTTTCTGATGGTGGATGTGGCGATGCCCATTTTTTCACCGATGGCTGAGCATACGCCAAAAACCTGCCACTCTATATATTGTTTAAAGCGGTTCATTCTGCTAAATTAAACAATCCCTCCATTATTTATAAAAAAACTGTAAAGGGTTGTGCATAAATTAACGGATGGTTTACATGAAATATTACCCTTTTACATTTTAATTGTAAATACATATTAAAACAAACACATTAAATAATGCCTTTGTTTCCGTAAATTTGTAATCCGTTAATCAGCTAATAAAATAATGCCGGTTAGCCTTTCAATAAATCACTTTTTAAAAGTAAAGTGAAAACATGGGGTAAGCCTGCTTATGTTTTTTTCGGAAAACCTCGTTAGCAAATTAGCACAATAGCAAATCAGCACTTTAAACAAATTACCATGGCCTTCGACATTGACATGATTAAAAAGTTGTACAACAACTTTAGCAGCCGTATTGATGCTGCCCGTAAAGCAACAGGTAAACCCCTTACTTTAACCGAAAAAATATTATATGCCCACCTTTGGCAGGGAGCGGCTACCACCGCTTATGTAAGAGGGAAAGATTATGTAGAGTTTGCCCCAGACCGTGTGGCCATGCAGGATGCAACGGCACAAATGGCATTGCTGCAATTTATGCAGGCAGGCAGGGCAAAAGTTGCGGTACCATCTACCGTGCATTGCGACCACCTGATACAGGCTGAAGTTGGTGCAGCGGCTGACCTAACAAAAGCTAAATCTCAAAACAAGGAAGTATATGATTTTCTTGCTTCTGTTTCTAATAAATATGGTATAGGTTTTTGGAAACCCGGTGCTGGCATCATTCACCAGGTGGTTTTAGAACAATATGCTTTCCCCGGGGGTATGATGATAGGCACCGATAGTCATACTGTAAACGCTGGCGGGCTTGGTGTAGTGGCTATTGGTGTTGGTGGTGCCGATGCTTGTGATGTGATGGCAGGGCTGCCCTGGGAACTTAAATTTCCAAAACTGATTGGTGTAAAACTTACCGGTAAATTAAATGGTTGGACCGCTTCTAAAGACATTATACTTAAAGTGGCTGGCATATTAACGGTAAAAGGCGGAACCGGCGCCATACTTGAATATTTTGGCGATGGCGCCACTTCATTATCATGTACCGGAAAAGGAACTATTTGTAACATGGGAGCCGAGATTGGCGCCACCACTTCTATTTTTGGTTATGATACAAAGATGGATGAATATTTAAGAGGAACCGGCAGAGCCGAAGTTGCAGACGGAGCCAATGCTATTGCTGAACACCTAACCGGCGATGCCGAAGTGTATGCCAACCCCGAAAAATATTTTGACCAGGTAATTGAAATTAATTTAAGTGAGCTGGAACCACATATCAACGGGCCCTTTACCCCCGACCTGGCATGGCCTATCTCAAAATTTGCCGAAGCAGTGAAAACCAATGGCTGGCCCGAAAAACTGGAAGTAGGTTTAATAGGCTCCTGCACCAATTCATCTTACGAAGATATTACCCGTGCAGCTTCTATTGCCAAACAAGCAACAGATAATGGAATAAAAGCAAATTCCGAATTTACAGTTACACCAGGTTCGGAACAGGTTCGCTATACCGTAGCAAGAGATGGTTACCTGGATACATTTGAAAAAATGGGAGCATTGGTTTTAGCCAATGCCTGTGGCCCTTGTATTGGCCAGTGGGCAAGGCATACAACAGATCCCAACAAAAAGAATTCAATCGTTACATCGTATAACCGCAATTTCAGTAAAAGAAACGACGGTAACCCTAATACACATGCATTTGTGGCTTCGCCCGAAATTACAACCGCATTGGCTATTGCCGGTACTCTTACTTTTAATCCACTTACCGATTACCTTACCAATGCCAAAGGCGAAAAATTTAAACTGGCCGAACCGCTTGGTATAGAAATGCCGCAAAAAGGATTTGCAGTAGAAGATGCAGGGTTTCAACCCCCTGCAGCCGATGGCAGTAAAGTGGAAGTAATTGTTTCTCCTACATCCGACCGATTGCAATTACTTGAACCATTTAAAGAATGGGAAGGCACCGATTTAAAAGGATTGAAACTTTTAATAAAAGCTAAAGGTAAATGCACCACCGATCATATTTCAATGGCTGGACCCTGGTTAAAGTTTCGTGGCCATTTAGATAATATCAGCAATAATATGCTGATTGGTGCAATCAATTTCTTTAATGATAAAACAGATACCGTAAAAAATCAACTCACAGGAGAATATGGAACAGTGCCTGGCACCCAAAGAGCTTATAAAGCTGCTGGTGTTGGTTCAATTGTAGTTGGAGATGAAAACTATGGTGAGGGCTCATCAAGAGAGCATGCAGCTATGGAGCCAAGATTCCTGGGTGTACGGGCAGTGTTGGTGAAATCTTTTGCCCGTATTCATGAAACCAATTTAAAAAAACAGGGAATGTTGGGCCTTACTTTTGCTGATAAAGAAGATTATAACAAAATACAGGAAGACGACAGTATCGATATCATTGGCTTAACCACTTTTGCTCCCGGAAAACAATTGCAGATGGTATTTAACCACGCCGATGGAACATCTGATACCATTAATGTAAACCATACTTACAACGAACAACAGATTGAATGGTTTAAAGCCGGTGCAGCACTCAATATTATCCGTAAGCAACACGGAAACTAACAATAAACATCATAAACAAAATTTGTTTTAATACCTGCCAATTTACTGGTGGGTATTTTTTTATAGTCTGAAATGGTTGGGGTTGGGGGTTGGTGATTGGTGGATGTTTGTTTGTGGTTGGTGGTTGGGGGGGCCTTTGTTCGTTGGTGGTTGGCCGTTGTTGGTCGCCTGACCAACAACTTGGCTGTTGTAATAAGCTGTGATTATTTTTCAGCATCGTTTACTATCACATTATATGCATTGTAAAACATTCTCCGTAAATTACCTGCTGTTATCCATTTTCAATTTCCATCAAAATCAATTGTATGTATAAACAACTGCTGGTATTTTGCATTTTAATAATTGTATTAATTGCCCCTGTAAATGCACAAAAGAAAAACCTTACTCCTGATGACTATATAAAATGGCAGAGCATTGGCGCCTTGAATATTTCTGATAACGGAGAATGGGTTGCCTACCAAATTACTGTACAGGAAGGCAATGATAGCATGTATGTTGTTAATCGAAATACAAAGAAAGTGTACAAGCTGGAGTTTGCTTCTTCCCCCGAATTCAGTAAGGACAATCAATGGATTGCTTACCGGGTTGGCCTGCCTTTTAAGGAAGTCGAAAAGCTACGAGAAGATGGCAAACCTATAGAATATAAAATGGGTTTGCTCAATTTACAAACCGGCAAAAAGGAAACCATACAAAATGTGAGGCAATTCGGGTTTTCACGCAATGGAAAATTTATAGCGGTAAGTCTGGCCCCACCTAAAGAAAACAAGGATAAAGGATATGTTTTACTACTTAAAAATTTAAGCGATAGCAGTACACATACCATTGGCAATGTTACTGAATACGCATTCAATAAAAAAAGCGACTACCTTGTTTATATTGTTGAAAGCGCCAATACTGCTGGCAATTCGGTAGAACTTTTTAACCTGGCTAATTATTCACTCAAAATAATTGCAAGTGATACACTGAAGTTTTCGAAATTAGTCTGGCAAAAAGAAGGTGATGGCTTTGCTTTTTATAAAACCTTTACCAAAGATGATTTTGAAGAAGAAAATGCCGTAGTTTATTCTTACATCAATTTATACAAAAACCCGGCACTGAAAATATTTAACCCTGTTGAAACATCAGACTTCCCTGCAGGCATGAGGGTATTTAATAAATCGGGGTTAAGTTTAAGTGATGATATGAGTTCGGTATTTTTTGGCATAAAAAGCTGTACAGCCAAACCCAAAAAAGATGAAAAAAAGGCCGGTTCAGATTCAACAAAAGTAAAAAGCGATTCTCTTGCTAATAAAACGGGAGTAACAAAAGAAAAATCAGACTCCACAAAAACAGGTATCGCCAAAAAAGAAAACAAAGATGAAAAACTACCTGCCGTGGATGTTTGGCATTGGAAAGACCCTGAAATACAGCCCCGGCAAAAGATAACTTATAACCAGGACAAAGATGCCAGCTATCTTTCTGTTTGGAATATAGATAATAATAAATTCTTTCTAATGGCCAATGATTCATTGCGTGGCGCTATGTTAACAGGAAATATGAAGTATTGTATTATTTACAGCACCCAAAAATATAAACCTGCATTTAAAGAAGACAATGCCGATTTCTACCTGTTTAATGTAAAAACCGGTGAAAGCAAATTGCTCTTGAAAAAAAATAATACGGCACTCAGGGCATCGCCCAACGGAAAATATATTGCCTACTTTAAAGACAATCAATGGTGGAGTTACAATATTGCCACACAGCAGCATATAAATCTTACACAAAATATTGGCACCAGTTTTTGGAACACCCGGGATGATCATCCGGGCATCAGGCCTGCCGTAGGTTTTGGCGGTTGGACAAAAGGTGATAAAGAAATGTTTGTGTATGATGAGTACAATACCTGGGCTTTTAAACCCGATGGTAAAGGCTCCCGTAAAATAACAGATGGAGAAAAAGAAGAAATCATATTCAGGATAAACAGGCTTGACTTTGAAGATCCGTTCATAGACGATAGCAAGCCCATTTATTTTTCTGCTTATGGCGATAAATCAAAAAAGACAGGTTATTATAAGTATGAAAAGAATAAACTTGAAAAATTAATTTTTGACGATTATGCAATAGGCAGGCTTGCAAAAGCAAAAGATGCCGGCACTTTTATATATACAAAATCAGATTATAATATTTCGCCTGAATTATATGTTACCGGCAATTTTGTTCAGGCAGATAAATTAGTAGCAACTAATCCGCAACAACAGGATTATTACTGGGGCAAAAGCCAACTGGTAAGTTTCACCAATACAAAAGGAAAAAAAATGCAGGGAGCACTTTTTTATCCTGCCAATTATGAACCTGGTAAAAAATATCCAATGATTGTTTATATCTACGAGATACTTTCCAACACGGTACATGGATATATCAATCCTTCTTCAAGAAGCGCTTATAATACCAGTAATTATACAACCAACGGATATTTTATTTTCAGACCCGATATTGTATATGATATTAATGACCCGGGCATGAGTGCCGTAAATTGTGTGGTTCCGGCCGTGGAAGAAGTGCTGAAAACTGGCATGATAGATAAAGACAAAATTGGTTTGATGGGGCATAGTTGGGGCGCTTACCAAACTTCTTTTATAATTACCCAAACCGATTTGTTTAAAGCAGCCTGTGCCGGCGCTCCGCTAACCGATCTCATCAGTATGTCTATGTCTATATACTGGAACAGTGGTACCCCAGATCAAAAAATATTTGAAACCAGCCAGGGCAGGTTTGACGGCCCCTGGTACGACAGGCTGGAAGAACATAAAAGAAATTCGCCCATGTTTAATGCTACCAATATAAAAGCGCCGCTGTTGGTTGCCTTTGGTGATAAAGACGGAGCGGTAGATTGGCACCAGGGTATTGAAATGTATGGCACCATGCGCCGTATGCAAAAGCCACATGTAATGCTTGTATATGCCGATGAAAACCACGGCTTGGCTAAAAAAGAAAACCAGATAGATTACCAGAAACGGCAAAAGGCATGGTTTGATTATTACCTGCTGGGCAAACCTGCCGAGCAATGGATAACAGATGGAACAAGCTACCTGGATAAAATGAAAGAAAGGGAAAAACAAACAAATCAAAAATCAAAGAAATAATTTTTTATCAATGTAAACACTATCAAATAATGGATTTAATTTTTAGTTTTTGAATTGAAAACTGTAAACACTTATATGTTATGTTTATCATTAACCGGTTATGCATTTGATATAACAAACTGAAAGAAAAGAAGTATTACTGTAATGTTATAAAAGAGAATATCAAAATATAATTGAAAATTAAGTTGCTTAAAAAACAACAGTAACATCTTGATATTTGAAGAGTATTTAAAAGATAATAGTGAAATATTTCCATAAAAAAATGAATACCATCACTTGCAAGTGCGCCTGTTCATTATTGAACATTAAAATAAGCAGGAAAATTAATAACTATTCTGATAAATCATAAAGAAAGTAAATGAAACATTTTATTATTTGCCTGGCAGTAATTTTTTTGAGTCAAATTTCAATTGCACAACCAAATAAGAAAGCCCTTTTTGTAATTGTGGATGGTATCCCTGCAGATGTTGTTGAAAAAGTAAATACACCCAACCTTGATGCCATTGCCAAAGTTGGCGGATATACAAGGGCACATGTGGGTGGAGAAAAAGGAGGTTATTCAGAAACACCTACCATTTCTGCAGTAGGCTACAACAGTTTGCTTACAGGAACCTGGGTAAACAAACACAATGTATGGGATAATGATATAGCCGCACCTAATTATAACTACTGGACCATCTTTCGGCTTTTTAAAGAACAATATCCGGGCAGGAAAGCGGCGGTATTTTCCAGTTGGGAGGATAACAGGACGAAATTGGTGGGTGAACACCTTGCTGCTACAGGCAACCTTAAACTGGATTATCATTTTGACGGACTGGAACTGGATACAGTGAATTATCCGCACGATAAGAAAAGAGATTTTATGCACCGTATTGATGAAGCTGTAGTGAGTAATGCAGAGAACTATATAAAGAAAGAAGCGCCAGATCTTTCCTGGGTATATCTTGAATATACAGATGACATGGGGCATGCGCATGGAGATAGTCCTGAATTTTATAAAGCAGTGGAAATGATGGATAACCAGGTGGGGAGATTATGGTCGGCTATACAATACCGTGAAAAAAAATTTAATGAAGACTGGGTGATTTATATTACCACCGATCATGGAAGAACGGCCAGCAATGGAAAGGGACATGGCGGTCAATCGGATCGTGAACGAAATACCTGGATTGTTTCCAATGCAAAAGGATTGAATGAATATTTTAAAACCGGCAATCCGGGCATTGTAGATATTATGCCTTCCATTGCAAAGCACCTTAATATTACTATACCCCGTGAAAGATTAATGGAAGTTGATGGAATTCCGCTGACCGGAAATATTTCGGCTACTTCTGCAAATGCTGCCCTTTATGATGGAAAGATTCATGTAAGCTGGATAGCTATTGCTAAAAAAGGAAATGCAAAAATTTGGCTGGCAACCACCAATCATTTTAAAGAAGGTGGCACGGATGAATATAAGCTGATGGCAACTGTGCCGCTTGCAAAACAGGAAGCCGATATTGATATAATGAAAAATCCTTCATCCTTTTATAAAATTGTTATTGAAGCTCCTGGTAATATGCTTAATCGCTGGATAGTGGAGAAGAAATAAAAATCCTTCATTTTCTTTTATTGTTCCCCTTTGCTTTTAATGTAAAACCTATATCGTTGGCGGTTGGCGGTGGTCGGTGGCCGTTGATGGTTGGCGGTTGATGGGTGGTGGGTGTTGGTTGGCCGTTGTTGGTTGGCAGCTGGGCCGTAGGCTGTTGGCCGTTGTTGGTCGCCTGACCAACAACAATAGCAATCAACAATAAATTTTATTAACAATAAGTTTAAATAATTAATTTTGATGTTTAAACATTAATTATTATCTTTGCATTCTAAATACAAAAATCATGGCAACTAAAACATGGGCATTAGACCCCACTCACAGTGAAGTTCAGTTTAAGATTAAGCACCTGATGATTACAAATGTTACTGGCAGTTTCGACATTTTTAATGTATCTGCCCAAACCCAGGACGAAGATTTTACTAAGGCTAAAATCAGTTTTACTGCTGACGTAAATTCAATCTCCACCAATAACGATCAAAGGGATGGCCATTTAAAAAGCGTTGATTTCTTTGATGCGGAAAAATATCCGCAAATTAAATTTACTGCAAAGAAAGCCGATGCGGTTGATAACGACGGTTCTTTTGACCTGTATGGTGATTTAACCATCAAAGACGTAACAAAAAATGTAAAATTGGCTGTTGAATTTGGTGGCGTAGTTAAAGATGCATACGGCAATACAAAAGCTGGATTTACAATTAACGGCAAAATAAACCGTAAAGATTTTGGGCTTACCTGGAATGCGGTAACCGAAGCCGGCGGCGTAGTGGTTAGTGATGATGTTCGCATTATGGCCGAGATACAATTGTTAGAAAAAAATTAATACCTGTATTTTTTCCAGGTTTAAAATATACAGCAGAAACCCGAATAACGAGGTTACCTCAGAAGAAAATTGTTTCATGTACTGCTTAGAAAATAATTCTCAGCTAAAAAGCATGAAAAGTTTTTGAGGTTACCTCATTTTCTTTTACAACCAGCAGTTCACTTCACGTCAAACCAAACCTTTTTCTCATCATTCCAATCGCCATTATAATTAATGGTTAGTTCTTCTCCGTTCTCTATTGCCCTTACAGTTTTTACCATAATGGTATCATCTTCAAAATCCATAAAATACTCACAGTTGCTTTTATAGCTATGGTTATAGATGGGTATCAGCCCCAGTGCCATACAGCACCGGTCCTTATTTTTGCCCCATTCAAAAATATAATCGTGCAGCAAAGTTTTATCAATATACTCCCTGTCTTTAGCCGGTATACTGATAACCGGCGCCACTTCAACAACCGTATTGGCAGGTATCCTTTCATGTGTAAATACACCCCTCCCCTTTTCAGGAATTTTATCTACAAATAAATAAGGCTTCAGCATAACATTTGGTTAATATTATTTGATTTAAATTGCGAAACTATAATACTTCGGTGTAATAAAAAAAGTACAGATGCCAACCGAACTGGATGAAATATCAATACAGCAACAATTTGAAGAAGTAATTGCTTCTGAAGATAAACTGGCTATTCAAAATTTTTTGAATGACCAGAATATCACTGATGTGGCCGAACTGATTTATGAAAATGAAATGTACGAAACACAGATTATTTCATTACTTTCCATCCACCGGGCATCCAGTGTTTTTAAAATTCTTGAGTTATCAGCTCAAAAAAGAATTATAAAGAACCTGCCATCCATTAAAACCACCGAGTTGCTGAATGAACTGCCCGTGGATGACCGTGTGGCCTTTTTAGAAGAGCTGCCTACCAGCATTGTTAGGGATCTTATCAAACGGCTTGACCCCGATGAACGAAGGGATACATTGAAATTACTGGGATATCCCGAAAACAGCATGGGCCGTATCATGACTCCCGATTATGTATATGTGTACGAAGAAAATACCGTAGCTGAGGTTTTTGAAACCATTCGTAAACATGCAAGGGGCAGCGAAACCATCGATGTAATTTATGTGATAAATGAAAAAGGCGAACTGCAGGACCACATCAGGATCAGGGATTTTATCCTGGCCGAACCGCAAACCAAAGTAAACGAGATAATGGACAGGAGGTTTATCTCTTTGAACGTACACGACGACCAGGAAAGCGCCAGCGAAGTGTTTAAAATGAATAACAGGGTGGCCTTACCCGTTATTGACGACAATAATATCTTACTGGGCATTGTTACCATTGATGATATATTGTGGGTGGCCGAAGAAGAATTTAGTGAAGATATACAAAAGATTGGTGGTACTGAAGCGCTTGATGCACCTTACCTGGATATGCCCTTTTGGAAACTCATCAGTAAAAGGGCGCCCTGGCTTATCATTTTATTTGTTGGCGAATTGTTTACCGCAAGCGCCATGAGTTTTTTTGAAGATGAAATAAAAAAAGTATTGGTGTTGAATATGCTGGTGCCGCTTATTATTTCAAGCGGCGGTAATTCAGGCAGCCAGGCATCCACACTTATCATTCAAGCCATGGCTAAAGCCGAGATAACCATTGCCGACTGGTTTTCTATTTTAAAAAGAGAATTAAAAAGTGGTTTTGTTTTGGGGGGTATTTTAGGCAGTGTAGGTTTTTTAAGAACTTATTTATGGAGCTTTATAGAACCACACCTTTATGGTTCACATACTTTTTTGTTAGCAATGGTTACTGCATTTGCTGTATTGGGTGTTGTTTTATGGGGAACCCTCGCCGGCTCTATGCTGCCCATCATTTTAAAGCGTCTTAAATTTGACCCTGCTACATCTTCTGCCCCGTTTGTTGCTACATTGGTAGATGTTACCGGTATTGTAATTTATTTTTCAGTGGCTTACCTTTTCTTATCAGGAGTGTTGTTGTAAAAATGTTTACCTATTGTAATTAGCATTAAAATCTCTTACACTTACAGTTTACTAATCAATAAAAAAAATCATTATTGCATAGGTGATGAAGCTCCCGGCTTTGCACCATACTTCATTATTTTAAGCCTGGCTTTTTCGTTTTTATAAGTTATCAAAAAAATATTATCAAACTCGTTATCGGGTATATCGCCATAAGGATAATCCTTTACTCCAAATTTTCTTATGATTTGCGGAATGGTATTGCTATGTGCAATAATTAAGATTGTCTTGCCAAAATCGCTGTGCTGTATAATGGCATTAACCAATTTGTCGCACAAGGTATCGGCAATATAATGCACCGTATCAATATTAAGTTGAATACGCATGCTATCGCCGGTGTTTTGAGACCGCCTTGTATTGCTTACATATATCTTAGCAATACCTTCATGCTGCAATTTACGCAAAAGGTCGCCGGCTCTTTTGTTGCCGGCATCCGTTAATAAAGGATTATTGCCGGCCCCTTTTTCGGCATGGCGCACAATAAAAATCTTTGTTTGAGGTTTATCTTGTTGAGCAAAAACAAAACCAGCAAAAAATAATAGTGATAAAAAAATCAATGCATATTTCATACATAATAATTTAGTAACCCTAATATAAGCTAATAACCTATAAATAACCAGTTACCCCCGCTATGTATGGTAAAATGGAAACATTTTTACTAAATTGCGGCGATATGATTGCCAATGCCCCGGCAAAAATCTTAATTTTCAAGATTGTAAAAACAAAACTCATAACCATATGTGTGGAATTGTAGGATATACCGGCCCTAAAGAAGCTTACCCGATTGTAATAACGGGATTAAAGAGATTAGAATATCGTGGTTACGATAGTACAGGCGTGGCATTATTAAACAGTGGTTTAAAAGTTTATAAAAAGAAAGGACGTGTAGCCGAACTGGAAGAAGCAATTATTGGAAAAGACCTTCACTCCAATACCGGCATAGGCCATACAAGATGGGCCACACATGGCGAGCCAAGTGATGTAAATGCACATCCGCATACATCATCGAGTGGCAAATTAGCCATGATACATAATGGCATTATTGAAAATTATGCTCAGCTAAAAAACGAACTCATCAAAAAAGGATATCACTTCTCCAGCGAAACAGATACAGAAGTTTTATTGAATTTTATTGAAGACATACAAAAAAACAATGAATGTGATTTGGAAGAAGCCGTAAGGGTTGCATTAAAAAGGGTAACCGGCGCCTATGTAATTCTTTTATTGGATGCCGAACATCCGGATACTATTATTGCTGCAAGAAAAGGAAGCCCATTGGTGATTGGTGTAGGCAAAGGCGAACATTTCCTCGGCTCTGATGCATCGCCCATGCTTGAATACACAAAGGAAGTAGTGTATGTAAATGACTATGAACTGGCCATTGTAAAACCAAATGAACTTATTTTAAAAAACCTGGGTAACGAAAAACTCACACCCTTTGTTACCAAACTTGACATGGAACTAGCCGCTATTGAAAAAGGCGGTTACGACCATTTTATGCTGAAAGAAATTTTTGAACAGCCAAGCACCATTCATGATTGCCTGCGTGGCAGGCTTGATGCTGCTGCAGGCACTATCACCATGAGCGGCATCCAAAACAATATTGACCATTTCAGAAATGCAAACCGCATCATCATAGTGGCATGCGGTACCAGTTGGCATGCTGCTTTGCTGGCCGAATATATAATTGAAGAGCTTTGCCGTATACCGGTTGAGGTAGAATATGCATCCGAATTCAGGTACCGTAACCCTATAATCAATAAAGGCGATATCATTATAGCCATATCGCAAAGCGGCGAAACTGCCGATACCTTGGTAGCTATAGAAAAAGCAAAGGAAAACGGTGCCATCATTTTTGGTGTGGTAAACGTGGTGGGCTCATCCATTGCACGTGTTAGCGATGGCGGCGCATATACACATGCCGGGCCCGAAATTGGTGTAGCCTCCACAAAAGCATTTACAGGTCAGTTAGCAGTATTGTGCATGATGGCTTTTAAGATTGCCAAAGAAAAAGGTACCATCAGCAATGAACGCTACAGTAATTTATTATTTGAACTGGAAGCTGTACCCGAAAAGGTTCAAGCCATTTTAAAAAATGCCGAGTCGCTAAAATCAATTGCCCAAAAATATAAATCAGCATCAGATGCATTGTTCCTGGGCAGGGGATATAATTTCCCTATTGCTTTGGAAGGTGCTTTAAAATTAAAGGAGATATCGTACATACATGCCGAAGGCTATCCTGCAGCAGAAATGAAACATGGACCTATAGCGCTTGTTGATGAAAAACTACCGGTGATATTTGTTGCTACAAAAGATTCGTACCACGAAAAAATTGTAAGCAACATACAAGAAATAAAAGCACGCAAGGGTAAGGTGATTGCAGTTGTTACCGAAGGTGATGAAATTATTCCCGGTATGGCCGATGATGTTTTTTATGTTCCTGAAGCTGATGAAATTATTGCACCCTTGCTAAGCACCATCCCTATGCAGTTGCTGAGTTATTACGTAGGCATTGCAAAAGGAGTGGATGTAGATAAGCCAAGGAACCTTGCAAAAAGTGTAACGGTAGAGTAGTTAGAAAAAAAAACATAAAACCTTCATAATCTCCCGGTTTATTTAGCTGAATTTATTTTACTGCAAAAATATTTTTATATTGTAGAAGCAAATCTACTGCAGTTGAAAATTTTCCTCATCATATTGCTATTTCCATTGGCTGTTCATGCACAACTATGCCGGTATAATGAAAGGATATTTACCGGTTTTGATAAAACTGCCAGTGTTATTTATGGAAATGCACCGGCCCTTAACTCGCCTTACCTTTTCGAAAACAGCACTACAAACCAAAACCTGCAGCTTGATATATTTGAACCATCGGGCGATACTGCACAAAAGAGGGCATTAATCATATTTGCACATTCGGGTGGTTTTTTAAACGGCACAAAAGATAACCAGGATATGCAAGCATTGTGCGACTCTTTCAGCAAACGTGGTTATGTAACTGCTTCACTCAATTACAGGTTAGGTTTTAATCTCCTTAGCAGTAATGCCTCTGAACGTGCAGTTTGGCGTGCTGTTCAGGATGCAAGTGCTGCCGTAAGATTCTTTAAACACAATGCCACACTTTATCGCATAGATACTGCAAATATTTTTTTATGGGGTAGCAGCGCCGGTTCTTTTATGGCGCTTGGCCTTGCCTATGTTGATGATGCAGAAAGGCCGGCAAGTACTTATGCCGCTTTCCTTAGGCCCGATCTTGGTTGTAAAGATTGTACCGGTAATAATTATGGTAATTCATCGCTTGTAACAGGAATCATATCATGCTGGGGCGCTACAAAAGATACTGCATGGATTCAAAACAATAACAACATTCCTGTTCAGCTTTTTCATGGCACGGCCGATGGCACTGTACCTTATACCGAAGGTTATCCCTTTGGCTTGTCAACTATAACTTATGTTCGTGGCTCGCAGGAAATAAATGAACAGCTTAACCGAACATCCATTTATCATGAACTTTATGCCGAGCCGGGATTAGGACATGAATATTGGGGCACCAGTAATGGAACATTTAACCCCGGCGGGCCAACAGTTTACTGGCAGGATATTATTACCAAAGCAAAAAATTTTATGCTTGACAGGTTGGTTTCACCACCGGCTTGTGGCGTGGTACCCATTACGCTTACCCGTTTTTACGGTCAATTTAAAAATGATACTGTTAACCTATACTGGAACACCGCCATCGAGCTAAATGTAAAAGAAATCATAATTGAAAGAAGTGCCGATGCAATACATTTTAACCCCTTACTTACCACTGCAGCTAAAGGTATTAACGGTAATGGGGCTGCCTATTCTGTTATAGACAGTCAACCAAATCAAGGCATAAATTATTACCGCCTGAAAATAGTTGACCTTGATGGAACATACAATTATTCTGATATAATTAAAATTAAAACAACAATACCCGGCAACCTGCTTATTACACAATCATATCCCAACCCGGTACAAAATAATTTTAATATCCAATTACAGTCAGGAAAAACCCGGCAAGTTGCTGTTGCGGTGTATGATTATACAGGCAAACAGTTTTTAATAAAAAATATACAGCTTCATAAAGGCATCAATAACACAAGTATCTCCATGCAAAATGCCGCCGCCGGAATTTACTTTGTACAGGTAACAAATTACCAGGAAGGATTTACAACCACATTAAAAATTGTAAAACAATAAGGTTTGTACATTAAAATTTAAACTACTCACTTTTTATTTTTGCCGGTATATCCTTAACTTGAGGTATATTAAATGATACTTTATAAACAACTCCCGGAAATTAAACAGGTGTACATCTCCTGTTCCGGTTATCCTTACAGTGCATGAACATAATTAAAAAACACCCGGTAAATAACCTGGGATATAATTTTATAGATAAAAAATTTATCCCTGCAGGTAAAGATGAATACCATTTACGTTACAAGCATAATAAAACCGGTATCGAGTATCGAAAATTATCTGCACACGATATTGAGGCCCTCATAAAAAACCGTAATACATCCGACGACTGGAACAAAATTTTAGTATCGGAAAAGTTTAATGCCGAGTTGGTGCGTAACTGCAAATTTAATGGCCTTGTACGCATCGGCAAACTGGAGCCATACTATTTAGAATTTCATAACCTGCGCATGCCTGTTGGCTTATACAACAGTACCATCATAAGCAGCGATATAGGCAACAATGTGTGTATTGATAATGTAACTTATTTAAGCCACTATATCATTGGCAACGAAGTAATGATTGCCAATGTAAATGAACTGGCCACCACCGATATTGCAAAATTTGGTAACGGCATTTTAAAAGATGGCGAAGATGAGAAGACGAGGGTTTGGATGGAGTTGTGTAACGAAGCCGGTGGCAGGAGTGTGATACCTTTTAATGGCATGCTGGCCGGGGATGCATGGCTGTGGAGCAAATACAGGGATGATGAAGAACTGATGCGGAAGTTTAAAGAATTTACCGACGATCGGTATGGTAAACTGCGTGGTTATTATGGAAAAATTGGCGACCGCACCGTAATCAAAAACTGTAAAATAATAAAAGATGTTTGGGTGGGCACCGATGCTTATTTTAAAGGCGCCAATAAATTAAAAAACATTACTGTTAACAGCGATGAAAACCGTACATCTCAAATTGGTGAAGGCTGCGAATTGGTGAACGGTATTGTAGGCTATGGCTGCAGGGTTTTTTATGGCGTTAAGGCAGTACGCTTTGTTTTGTCATCGCATTCGCAATTGAAATATGGCGCAAGGCTAATCAATTCTTTTTTGGGCAACAACTCCACTATTTCCTGCTGCGAAGTGCTAAACTCACTTATTTTTCCTGCGCATGAACAACACCACAACAATTCGTTTTTGTGTGCAGCCGTTGTAATGGGGCAAAGCAATATGGCTGCCGGCGCCACTATTGGCAGTAACCATAACAGCCGGGCCGCCGATGGTGAAATTGTAGCCGGCCGGGGCTTTTGGCCGGGGCTTTGTGTTAGCCTCAAACACAATTCTAAATTTGCATCATTTACTATCATTGCTAAATCCGATTTTCCAGCCGAGCTAAATATACCAATCCCTTTTTGCCTGGTAAGCAATGATGTAGCTAACGACAAACTGGTTGTAATGCCCGGCTATTGGTTTATGTACAATATGTATGCGCTGGCACGCAACGAGTGGAAATATATTACCCGTGATAAACGAACAGAAAAAATACAACGCATAGAATACGATTACCTGGCCCCCGACACCATCAATGAATTATTTGACGCATTGAAGATTTTAGAGAAATTAAAATGTAATGCCGAAGGAACAGCAATTATTAGCAATTGGGAGAACACACATCGTAAAACAGAACTTCATAAAGTGCCACAGGCCATCCTTATTTTTAAAGAACTTATCCGTTATTATGGTACCATACAGTTATTAAACCATATCAACCAAAATAAGGTAAAAGATTTTAATGCTCTTAAAAAATCCTTATCGGCCAAAATACAAAGAAGCGAATGGTTAAATATTGGCGGGCAACTTGTACAAAAGACCGAAGTAGAAAAATTAAAACGGGATGTAAAAAGTGGTAAAATAAAAAATTGGGTTGAACTGCATAATTTTTACCGGCAGCAGGGCACAGCTTATGATACATATAAACTGAACCATGCCTATACATCACTGCTTGAAATTTGCGGTATTACCCCAAAACAGTTCACCCCTGCCCTGTTTAAGCAAATGCTGCAACAGGCGGCAGATACAAAAGAATGGATGTGCAAATCAATTTTCGATTCAAGAGCCAAAGATTACAATAGCCCTTTTCGTAAAATGGTATATGATACCAACGAAGAGATGAATAAGGTGTTGGGCCGTTTAGAAGACAATAGTTTTATACAACAACAGCTTGCTGATTTGGATGATTTAAAGAAAACCGTAAAAGCTGTAATAAAAAAAATGAAATAAATTTTGAAAAAAATTATAGTACTGATACTTTTTAGCACTTCAATATTTTCTGCAAAAAGCCAATCCATTGCCCAAATAAAAAAAATACTGGATACTACCTCTAACCCTATTGGTTATGTGAAATATGTTTTAAAGAAAAAATTTTATATTGACACAGTAGCAGTTTACAGCACCGACCAGTTTTTAGGAAAAGCCGACAGCATTGCTTATAAAGGAAAAATTGGAAAAGTATATGGCCCTTTTAAAAAAGACAATATTTTAGTAAAAGTATTATCAAAAGCGCCAAATACATTTTATCATATTAAGCATATATTATTGGATACTTCTGTATTTGATAAAAGTTTTGCCGAATCACTTGCCGATACAATTATTAAGAGAATAATCAATGGCAACAGTACTTTTGAAGCTCAGGCAGGCATTTACAGCGGCGATTATCAATCGGCTGCAAAGGGCGGCGACCTTGGTTGGTTTGTAAAAGGTGTAATGCTACCTCAATTAGATAAGGAAATGGTAAAGCATAAAAAGGGCGATCTTTTTAAAGTATGGTCACCTTCGGGCCTGCATATTGTAAGTATAGCAGATAATCCAAAAGAAGATACGGGGTTTGCCTTAGTGCTGAGGGTTATTTTGTAAATATTCCAAAGCCAGTTCATAACCTTTCAATCCCAATCCGCTGATAACACCTCTTGCTTTTGCTGAAACATGCGACAGTTTACGAAAATCTTCACGGCCAAAAATATTGGAGATATGCACTTCTACAACCGGTGCGGTAATAGCAGCAATGGCATCACCAATGGCTACAGAGGTATGGGTGTACCCCCCGGGATTAAATATGATGCCATCAACATGAAAGCCCACCCGCTGAATTTCATTTATCAATTCGCCTTCTATATTGCTTTGGTAAAATGAAATTTCAACAGCCGCATATTTTTCTTTTAAAGTATTAAGGTAGCTGTCGAACGACTGACCGCCATAAATATCCACTTCACGTTTGCCGAGAAGGTTGAGGTTTGGGCCATTGATAATTGCAATTTTCATAACCACAAATTAAACTATTTGTAGCAAAATATACAGATAAACAAAAAGCCCGGTATCCAAACTCAGTTATTACGGATAAGTGATATAAACTCGTCGAAAAGATACCTGCTGTCGTGTGGGCCGGGAGTGGCTTCGGGGTGATATTGCACAGAAAAAGCTTTCTTGTCTTTTAACCGTATGCCCTCGATACTTTCGTCGTTTAAATTGATATGCGTTATCTCTATATTTTTATTGGCTCTTACTGCATCGGGGTTAATACCAAAACCATGGTTTTGCGTTGTAATCTCCGACTTGCCACTGATAACATTTTTAACAGGATGGTTAAGCCCCCTGTGGCCATGGTGCATTTTAAAAGTAGGTATATTGTTTGCAAGCGCCAATAACTGGTGGCCTAGGCAGATACCAAACAAGGGTTTGTTAGCAGCTAAAATTTGTTTAACAGTTTTAATGGCATAATCCATCGGTGCAGGGTCGCCGGGGCCGTTACTGATAAAATAACCATGTGGTTTAAACTGCTCAGCTTCTTCAAAACTTGTTTTTGCATGATGCACTTTTACATAAGCGCCTCTTTCAACAAGGCAGTTTAAAATATTTTTCTTGATACCAAAATCAAACACTGCAATTCTTATATCGCTGTTTTCATCTCCTATACAATACGACTCAGCGGTACTAACGGCCGATGCAAGTTCAAGCCCATCCATTGATGGCACCTGTGCAAGCAATTTATTCAATTGTGCTACATCAGTAATTTCAGATGAGATGATACAGTTCATAGCGCCCTGCGTACGAATATGTGCTACCAAGGCCCTTGTATCAATACCATCAATGGCCACTACCTGTTGTGCTTCAAAATATTCCTGCAACGAAGTATCGGCCATAAATCGGCTGTACCTGTCTTCGAGGTTACGGCCAATAACTGCTTTCACTTTTACGCTATCGCTTTCTACATCCACTGCTTTTACACCGTAATTGCCAATATGCACATTGTTCATGATAAGTACCTGCCCATAATAGCTGGGGTCGGTAAATACTTCCTGGTAACCCGTCATACCGGTATTAAAACATATTTCACCGGTGGCAGTGCCTATTTTGCCAAAGGCAGTACCGTTAAATATAGTTCCGTCTTGTAAAATTAAAATGGCAGGGGTTGTATTTTTTTCAGGCATGTATTAAAATGGTTTTGCAAAGAAACAAATAGAAAAGTGTTTTAAACAAATAAAATTTCTCACAAAATTAGCACGCAAATAAAAAGCCCCGATATTATAACCGGGGCTTTTATATAAACTGTTAGTTTCAATCTTATGCTTTTGTTTCTTCTGATGATTCTGTTTTTTCTTCATTAGTAGTTTCGGCAACTTTTTCAGTTGTATCAGCATTGGCTTTTTTCTTAGCTCCTCCTCTCCTACGTGTTTTCTTAGCAGGCTCTGCAGCGGTGCCAATTCCTTTACCATAAATTTCATTAAAGTCAACCAGTTCAATCAATGCTAATTCGGCATTATCTCCGGTTCTTGCACCTAACTTAATAATACGGGTGTATCCGCCGGGGCGGCCTGCAACTTTTGGGGCTACTACTGTAAATAATTCTTTAACGGCAGCTTTATCGTTAAGGTAGCTAAACACAATGCGGTGATTGTGCATGATGGCTTCCTTACTGGCATTGCTTTTTGTTTTTGTAATCAATGGCTCAATGTAAGTGCGTAAAGCCTTAGCCTTAGCCAATGTGGTTGTAATTCTTTTGTGGGTTATTAACTGGCAACCCAGGTTCATCAACAGCGCCCTGCGGTGAGAGGCCGTTCTGCTTAAATTGTTTACTTTGTTTCCGTGACGCATGACATTTTAGTTTTTATTTCGCCTGTACCGTGTCAGGAATTACAGGCTACTTGTTATTGTTTTATTGGATGGTTTGTTGGTTTAATGATGAAATATTTTGAAAAAAAACAATATTTCATCAAATTTTCAAACCACTTGTTTACTCATCATCTAATTTCAGCTTGCTTAAATCCATTCCAAAGCTTAAGCCTCTTTCGTTAAGCACCTGTTCAATTTCACTTAAAGATTTTTGGCCAAAGTTCCTGAACTTCATCAGGTCTTCCTGTTCGTACTGTACCAGTTCGCTTAAAGAATTAATTTTAGCGGCTTTTAAACAGTTGAAGGCACGAACAGATAAGTCAAGATCTTCTAATGGTGTTTTCAATACTTTACGTAACTGTAATGTTTGTTCATCCACCAGGTCTTCTTTCTTATCTTCTTTGGTATCAAAAGTGATATTCTCGTCGGTAATAATCATCAGGTGCTGTATTAAAATACGGCTTGCCTGCTTTACAGCATCTTCGGGGTGAATGGTACCATCGGTAATCACTTCCATAATCAGCTTTTCAAAATCAGTGCGTTGCTCCACACGGGTGTTTTCAATTGAATATTTTACATTCTTAATTGGTGTGTAAATAGCATCCACAGCAATATATCCAAAGTGGTTATTTTTTTCTTTGTTCTCTTCGGCAGGCACATAACCACGGCCTTTGCCAATGGTGATTTCAATATCAAGCTTAGCGCTATTGTCCATTGTGCAAATCAGCAAATCGGGGTTCATGATTTCAAAAGTTGGAGAAGCTTCTCCAATCATACCTGCTGTAAATTCGGTTTTGTTTTTTATTGAAAGTGTAACCTTTTCAACACTTACATCATGCTCCACTTTCTTTTTTATACGTACCTGCTTCAGGTTAAGTATTATTTCGGTAACGTCTTCAGTAATACCTTTAAGAGTGGCAAACTCGTGGTCGGCACCGGCAATGTTGATACCGATAATTGCATACCCTTCTAAAGAGTTAAGCAGCACCCTGCGAAGAGAGTTTCCGATGGTTACGCCATATCCCGGCTCAAGCGGGCGGAATTCGAAGATGGCTTCAAATTCGGTTGCTTTTTGAAGAACGATTTTATCTGGTTTAACAAAATTTAAAATGGCCATATTAAATTTTTATTTTTTAAATGTTTATGAAAAATCAAAAGTCAAATCCAAAAATCAAATTGTATTGGTTTTTGAATTGTAAGTTTTTAATTTTTACTTAGAATATAATTCCACAATCAATTGCTCCTTTATGTTTTCAGGAACACTCTCCCGCTCAGGGTAAGTGATAAACGTACCTTTCATTTCGGCTTCGTTCCACTCTAACCAGTTAAACTTGGCGTTCTTACCACGCAGGTTAGTTGTAATATTTGTATTAGCTGCCGCTTTATTTTTTAATCCTACTACATCACCTGCTTTGCAACTGAATGACGGGATATTCACTATCTCTCCATTTACAGTGATATGCTTGTGCGATACCAATTGGCGTGCAGCCTGGCGGCTTGGTGCAATTCCTAAACGGAATACGGTGTTATCTAAACGGGCTTCTAATAACTTAATAAGGTTTTCGCCGGTTACCCCTTTGCGGCGTGCAGCTTCATCAAAAGTTTTGCGGAACTGCTTTTCAAGCAAACCATAAGTGTACTTGGCTTTTTGCTTTTCTCTTAACTGCAAAGCGTATTCGCCTAAAGTTTTACGCTTACGGTTAGCGCCATGCATACCCGGAGGGTTGCTGTTTTTGGTTAACCATTTTCCATTACCTGTAATGGGTTCTCCAAATATCCTGGAGATTTTTGTTTTGGGGCCTGTGTAACGTGCCATAATTGTAGTGTAGGTCTTTTAGTGACGATGCATCATTATAAAGACCATTTAAAATGAATAATGCACCCTTTTATTTATTTTGTATGTTGAATGCTAAATGTTTTAATCCAACATTTAGCATTCAACATACAGTATAATTATACTCTTCTTTTCTTTGGAGGACGGCAGCCATTGTGTGGTAAAGGCGTTACGTCTTTAATCATCGAAATTTCAATTCCGCTTTGTGATAATGAACGGATGGCTCCTTCACGGCCGCTTCCAGGGCCTTTTACATAAACATCCACCCTTTTTAAACCTGCATCCAAAGCAGTTTTAGCTGCATCGGCTGCTGCCATTTGGGCTGCATAAGGTGTGTTCTTTTTTGAACCCCTGAAACCCATTTTACCTGCACTGCTCCAGCTTATTACCTGGCCCTGCTTGTTGGTTAAACTGATAATGATGTTGTTGAAACTTGCTGTAATGTGAGCATCTCCGTAGCTGTCAACTTTTACTACTCTTTTTTTAGCGGCTGCTTTTGCGCCTTGTGCTTTTGCCATAATTAATTCTAAATAGGTAATCTTTTAAAAAATGTTTCAAGCTTTAAGCCTGACTGAAACAACCCTCCTGCGGCTTCCTGCTATCTGGTATTGTTTCAAAAAATTTTTGAAGCCTTATAATCGGCATAGTTGCTTTTTAGCAAATATGCATATTATTACTTAGTCACTTTTTTCTTACCGGCAACAGTTTTACGCTTACCTTTTTTGGTACGGCTGTTGGTACGTGTACGCTGGCCACGTAAAGGCAATCCTTTACGATGACGTAAACCACGGTAACAGGCTATATCAAGCAAACGCTTAATGTTTAACTGTGTTTCGCTGCGTAAAGCGCCTTCGGTTTTAAACTCGTTATTGATAATGTTACGGATAGCTGTTTGTTCATCATCGTTCCATTCATGCACTTTTTTGTTATAGTCAATACCTGCTTTGTTTAAGATATACTGTGCAGATGAACGGCCAATTCCGTAAATATAAGTAAGGCCAACTTCGCCTCTTTTGTTTTTTGGTAAATCTATACCGGCAATACGAGCCATAATATGAATTAAAAATTAAAAATTTAAAATTAAAAAATATCTCCCCTGGCTAATTAAAGGGTTAACCTTGCTTTTGCTTAAAGCGTGGATTTTTTTTATTGATTACATACAGCTTACCTTTTCTTCTCACAATCTTGCAATCTGCGCTGCGTTTTTTAATGGATGCCCTTACTTTCATAAAACTTGTTTTTTTCTTTATGCAAATTGTAAATCCCGAATCGTGAAAAAAATTGTTTACGATTTACAACTAACAATTATTTTTATTTATACCTGAAAATGATTCTTCCCCTTGTTAAATCATAAGGACTCATCTCTACACCTACTTTATCGCCCGGCAAAATGCGTATATAATGCATCCTCATTTTTCCAGAAATAGTGGCTAAAATTTCATGGTCATTTTCCAGTTTTACCTTAAACATAGCATTGCTTAACGCCTCAATAATTACTCCATCTTGTTTAATAAGTGCCTGTTTAGCCATAATTTTTGGAGCGCAAAGATAGGAGGATTTATTTAAATAACAGCAAAAAACAGTTCTAATTACCAACAATTGAGGGGTTTTTCCACAAAATACTGACCATATAATATTATTATTTAATTTAAAAAAGAGTTTTTTGTTTAAAATTGTGAAAACCGGTGTTTGATATCAAAATAAAAGAAATCACATTTTTATATCAAAAACAATCTTTTATACAAATGGCTCCTATTAATATAGGAGCCATTTATTTTATAGTTTATTAACTGGGTTAATCAAACTTTTCGTCATTCAAATGAACCTTGGTCATTTCGTAATAATGATTTTGAAGCTGGTGTACGTTGATGGGTTGCATAATCTTACGATGCTCATCCCGGTACCAAATTTCAAATTTTGAAAAATCATTTTTTGCAGGCAGCATCATCCTAAAAGCCCCCTTCATATATTTCACTGTTCCATCTTCATTTTCCTGTTTTTGAAATTGCAATTTCATCAACTGGCTATCATCTAAAGGTATCGGGCTCAGTTGCTCTACTTCGTACCAAAATTCCTGTACACCGTTGTCAACACAAACCTGTTTTGACCCTAGTTCAAGGTTGGTTACTTCTCCTTGCTTTTTATCGCCGTCGTTATCTACTATTAAATAATCTCCTACTTTAATTTCATGAAATTGTATCATAGTTTTTTAATTTAAGTAAAAGCAATATAATATTTTTTAAGCAAGAGAACAAAATAGAATAATTGGTTCTTTCATAATAAAATCCTTTTATTCTGCCCAACTCATTACATAGCCCTCATTTTCTATATCCAGCGCTTCTTTTGTTAACTGTAATGGGTGAAAAGTATCTACCATAACTGCCAGTTCTTTGGTTTCCTTAGCACCAATACTTTTTAAAACAGCACCGGGATGAGGCCCATGCGGAATGCCCGCCGGATGCAGTGTTATCATGCCACGGGTTACATGCTTGCGGCTCATAAAATCACCATCTACATAATATAACACTTCATCGCTGTCGATATTGCTGTGGTTATACGGCGCCGGGATGGCCTGTGGGTGATAATCGTACAGGCGTGGGCAAAAAGAACAAACCACAAAATTATTTGCCTCAAAGGTTTGATGCACAGGCGGCGGCTGGTGCACCCTTCCGGTGATAGGCTCAAAATCATGTATGGAGAATGCAAATGGATAGCAACATCCATCCCATCCCACCACATCAAACGGATGATGGGCATAATGCAATCCGTACATAATTCCTTTCTTTTTTGTTTGTATCAGGAAATCGCCGGCTTCATCAGTAGTTTGCAGGTTTTTGGGCTGCCTGATATCTCTTTCACAAAAAGGTGAATGCTCAAGCAACTGCCCCAACTTGCTCATATATCTTTTTGGATAACGAATGGGGCTAAAAGATTCAACTATAAACAAACGGTTGTTTTCTGTTGTAAATTCCACCTGGTAAATAGATCCCCGTGGAATTACAAGGTAATCGCCATAAGAAAAATCAAGGTTACCGTATTGCGTTTTTAAAACACCTGAACCTTCGTGTACAAAAATCATTTCATCGGCATCGGCATTTTTATAAAAATACCCGTCCATACTTTGTTGTGGCGCAGCCAGTACAATATGGCAATCGTTGTTAACCAGTACTGCCTTCCGGCTTTTTAAATAATCTATTTCGGGTTTGATGTTAAACCCTTCAAAACTGCGGTGCTTCAGCATTTTTTCTTCGGCAACTTTTGGTTGTACATTTACCGGTTCATCGGTTTTAATTATTTCTGTTGGCGGATGACAATGATAAAGGATTGAATAATCGTTGCTGAAACCTTCGGTAGAAAATAATTGTTCGGAATATAATTCCCCATCGGGCTTGCGAAATTGAATATGCCGTTTGTGGGGGATGGAACCTAAAGTATGATAGTGTGGCATGATAATTTATTTTATAATTGATAATGTATAATGTATAATGTATAATGTATAATTGAAAAGGCAGAATTATTATAAAACAGTAAAGCTGAAATCAATTTACGAAATACAAAGTTCCAGGGAAGCAAGCAGGAAAATATATTTCCAGTTACGCTTGTCGATATGATATGTAAAGTTGCGATGAAAAGGCATTCGCTTATTTTGTTACTGTAAATTTACAGCTAAATATTGTACAATTCATGACAAGGATTGGATTAATTTCTGACACACATGGTTACTTAGACGAATCAGTTTTTGAACATTTTAAAAACTGCGACGAAGTTTGGCATATTGGTGATTTTGGCAATATTCATCTTGTACATGAACTTTTAAATGGTTTAAAAAACAATGCTGCATCAACCGGCCGGCAGGTTGCGTTAAAAGGCGTTTATGGGAATATTGACGGACAAGATATTCGGAAAGTATTTGGTGAGCAAATGGTTTTTATGTGCGAAGGCGTGAAAGTGATGATGAGGCATATTGGAGGCTACCCGCCAAAATATAACCCGTCAACAAAAAAAGAGTTGGATATCCATAAACCTCAGCTTTTCATCAGTGGTCATTCGCACATTTTAAAAATTATGTACGATGATAAAATTAACTGCCTGCATATTAACCCCGGCGCTGCCGGTAAACATGGCTGGCAAAAAGTTCGCACTATTGTACGTTTTGTTATAGATGGAAGCAATATAAAAGATGCTGAAGTAATTGAACTTGGACCCAGGTAATAATAATAATACTTTGATACCCGGTATTTAAAAATTACATGTAACAAAAAAGGTTTACAACTTTTAAAAATTTTAAACCTTTTAAATGATATTTTAAATGATTACTCCACCCAATCGGCAATAAAAATATTGGTATCCCTGGTACCGCCGTTATTTCGGTTGCTGCAAAAAATAATTTTCTTTCCATCGGGGCTAAACATAGGGAATGCATCAAAACCCTTATCTCTGCTTATTTTTTCCATGCCTTTACCATCAATATCGGTTATATACATGTTGAAGGGAAAACCTCTTTTATACTCGTGGTTGCTGCAAAAAATAATATGTTTACCATCGGGTGTAAAGTTAGGCGCCCAGTTTGCTTTCTCTAAAAAAGTTACCTGGTGTGCATCAGAGCCATCTGCATTGGCAATCCAAACTTCCATATTGGTAGGGGCAACTAGGTTTTCTTTCAACAGGTCTTTATATTCTTTAATTTCTTCGGGAGTTGAGGGCCTTGATGCACGCCATAATATTTTTGTTCCATCCGGGCTAAACCAAGCACCCCCATCGTAACCTAAAGTATTGGTGATGCGTTTTACATTTTTTCCGTTTAAATCCATAGTATAAAGATCTAAATCACCATCCCTCATTGATGTAAAAACTATTTTATCGCCTTTGGGTGATATGGTTGCCTCTGCATCATAGCCTTTTGTTTTGGTTAATTGTTTAACAATCTTACCATTTAAATCGGCTTTAAAAATGTCGAAACTTTCATAAATGGGCCAAATGTATTTATTGCCATGCTTACTGCGGTCGGGTACCGGAGGGCAATCGGCGCTGCCCAAATGTGTAGAGCCATACAATATATGTTTTCCATCAGGATAAAAATAGGCACAGGTTGTTCTTCCGGTACCGGTACTTACTAATTTGGGTTCAAAATTTTCGCCTGGTGCAGGCACTTTACCCATCCATATCTGGTCGCACATAATGCCTTCTTTAGCATTGGTGCGCTGGTAAATAATATACTTTCCATCAAAACTAAAATATGCTTCAGCATTATCGCCTCCAAATGTAAGCTGGCGAATGTTTGCAAAATGTTTTTCACCTTCAAAATGAATGGTATCATTAACAGGATTTGGTTTTGCTATTTGCTGATGGTTATACTTGCCGGTAAACGCAAACAAAGCAACAATAAAAACGGAAACTGTAATTATAAAAAATATTCTCTTCATGAATCTATAATTTAATCTTGCAAAATTAAAAAATGGTTGTTTGCATATTGTCAGAAAATTGTCATCTGCTTAACAGTACAGTACTTAATTTTGCAAATATGCTTAAATCATTTTTACTGCCGTTGATATTTTTATGTTTAGCTGCTTCCTGCAATAATAATTCAAATGAAAACACAGGTAATGCTGCTAAAGCCAATGATACTGAAAAAAACCTGCTTGATGCAGTGGCAAAATTCCCCGATTCGCTTTTATTGAGAGAAGAACTGATACAATATTACCGTGATAGCGCCGATTACGATAAAGCCATTGCAGCTACTGAGGCTGCTTTGAAGAAAGACAGCCTTAACGACCGGCTTTGGAACATTAAAGCCAACCTGTATTTTGAAAATTATGATACCCTAAATGCCATAGCTGCTTTAAACCGGGCAGCCAATATCAATCCTTTGCCGCAATACATCCTCACACTGGGTTCTATGTATGCACAAAAAAGAGATAGCACCGCTTTACACATAGCTGATTTTTTATTAAAAAAACAACTTACTGATAATGCCAAAGATGCATATTTTATAAAAGGTTTGTATTATAATTTCTCCGGTGATAAGCTGAAAGCAATCAGTTTTTTTGACAAATGCCTTAGCATGGATTATAATTATATGTTTGCTTACCGGGAAAAAGCCATCGCCCTGTATGATTTGGGAAGATACAATGATGCCATCACTGTTTTAGATAAAGCAGTTACCGTACAAACAAAGTTTGATGAAGGTTATTACTGGCTTGGCCGTTGCCTTGAAAAAACCGGTAAAACTACTGATGCCATTGAAGAATATAAAAACGCTTTAGCCATATCTCCTGATTATGTAGAAGCAAAGGATGCACTGGCAAGGTTAGGCGTAAAATAATTTATCTGTTAACTTTACAAAAAGCATTTCAACCAAATTAAATTCCATCTATAAAAATAAAATTCATGGCTCTCATTGCACCATCATTATTATCAAGTAATTTTTTAAACCTGCAAGCCGAGTGTAAAATGCTGAATGAAAGTGCTGCCGATTGGTACCACCTTGATGTGATGGATGGCAGGTTTGTGCCCAATATAAGTTTTGGCCCAATGCTGGTTGAGTTTTTCAGAAAAGCAACTAACAAAGTTTGCGATGTGCACCTGATGATTGAAGAACCGGGTAATTATGCCGAAGCTTTTAAAAAAGCCGGTGCCGATAATTTAACTGTACATATAGAAGCCTGCCCCCACCTGCACCGCAACATACAACAAATAAAAAGTTTGGGTATGAAGGCCGGTGTAGCCATTAATCCACACACGCCGGTTGTAGCTTTGCAGGATATACTTGCCGATATTGACCTTGTTTGCATGATGAGTGTGAACCCGGGTTTTGGTGGCCAATCTTTTATACCACATACTATTCAAAAAATAAAACAACTGCGTGAAATGATTGATGAACAATTATTAAAAGTGAAGATAGAAGTTGACGGAGGCGTTACTTTAGAAAATGCCAAATCAATCATAGAGGCTGGCGCCGATGTGCTGGTGGCTGGTAATACGGTTTTTAAATCGGACAACCCGATGGCTACCATTGCAGCATTAAAAAGTTTATAAACTTTCTTTTCTTATAACATAAAAAAAGTTGCGGTTCATTCCGCAACTTTTATATTTAATCAATCTTTAATTGTTTTTAAAATCACAATGCATGTATCATGCCTAATAAGGAAGCAAGCATCAATACACATTTCCAACAATAAGTCTTGTTCATTTTTTAATTTTTATAAAAACAAAAATATCGTTTACCATGTTGTTAACTTGTTAAAGATTTCTACAACCTTATCTTGATACCGCCATTGGTTACAAAGCCTTCGGTATGGTTCCATATCTGGTCAAAACCGGGATTATTGTGTGGCGGGTTAACCACAGTTTTATAATTACTCTGCCGTTGGTTGGTAAAGTTTTCAAAATTTATAAATACAGTTACTTTCCTGAAAGTTTTTTGTGCCATAAAACCAAACTCCCAGTATGATGGCGTTCTGGTTCCATTATCAAGATATTGCCTGTCGGTGAAATAACCTTCAAGCCCTAATTTAAAATTATCTTCCTTTTCATACATCAATGTAAGGTTAAGTTTATTTTTTGGAACCAGGCTTAAAAATTGGTTACCTGTAAGATATTTTGCATTAGCATCAGTAAAGGTATAACCAACAAACAGTTTCAGGTCTTCTTTAAAAATAAGTTTCAGGTTTGTTTCAAAACCGCTGCTGATAACAGGTTTGGCGGCATTGGCAAAATAATGGTTACCTAAAACATCGGTATGTAATACCAATGGCCTATTAATTCTTGTATAAAAAAACATTTGATTAATACTAAATACAAAATGTTCATTTATGTTAGTTTTGAAGTTAACATCAGCCGTACCACCAATACTTCGTTCGGCTTGCACATTATTTAATGCCTGTAAGTTTTGGTATTGCAGGTTTTCTGTTTCTTCTGTAAAAGAAGTTGGTATCTTATACCCCAACCCGCCGCCGATTCTTGAACTAAGTTTATGATTTATTTTAAACAAAGCTGATAATCTTGGCAAGACAAAAGTTTGATTTTTTGAAAAATTATTGTTCTTATATTTTACATAATCGGCCCTTAGCCCACTTTCTAAAATCACACGGTTAGTAATATCCCAGGTATCCTGTAAATAGACTCCGGTAGTAAATGACTGGGCAGATAATATCCGCATATTACGATGAGTGAATTTATCGCTAACCAGGTTTAATCCGCCAATGAAAGTATGTTTTTGCTTTGTGGCCATCACCGACAGGTCGGTAAAACTATTGATATTGTACCCCGAAAAAAAGAAGTTTGAAAGGCTGATAACACGGTCAAAATATGCAAGGCTTTGCTTTAGCTTTATCTTATTACCGCTGGCAAATGTTTTATCAATTTCCAGTGTGGTAGTATTTCTTACTGTATTGTTTTCTTCAAAATAAGTATGCAACGAATCGGCTTTGTATTTTATAACTTCCATATCGCCGCCCCTGTTATCGCCCCAGGTATAACTATTGCCCAGCATGATGCTTATGGATGGTGATGGATAAAAAAACAAGCGTGGGTTTATGGTGAAATTCCTGTTCTTAGGCAGTTCCGAAAAACCATCTTTATCCACATCGTAAGCTTTTTGAAAATTTACAAGCGCCAACATGCTGTAGCCTATTTTTTTAAATTTTTGTGAAGCATACCCGCCGATATTTGTTTGCCCTATATGCGATTGATTAAAAAGAAAATCATACTCAGCTTTTTCTTTAGGAAGTTTTGAGATGAAGTTAACTACGCCTGCAATGGCGCCACCACCATATAATGTAGATGCAGGGCCTTTAATTACTTCTACCTGTTTAAGATCGAGTGGTGGAATTTCAAGCACACTTAAACCGCTTGCAAAATTTCCAAAATTAGGATAACCATCTTTCAGCAATTGTGTGTAACGGCCATCGAGCCCTTGCACCCTAATGCTGGCATTGCCGCTGGTAGCCGATGTTTGCTGCACTTGTATTCCAGTGCTCTCATGCAATAACATACTAACATTTGCAGGCCGCATATTATTTTTTTCATCCAGTTCCTCACCATCTATTGTTTCAACCCTTGATGCTGTGTTGCCAATGGTGCGGCTGGTTCGGGTGCTTTGCACAATAACTTCATCCATCTCATCATCTGCAGGGTTTAGGAGGACGATGATTGGGTTATTGTTAGCCAGGGGAAAAGTATAATGACGGCTTACTGTTTGGTAACCGGTAAAACTAAAAGCTATTAGTTGCTTACCGTTGGGGATATTAAAAAGTTTTGCCTGGCCAAGCGGATCTGCATGGCCGCCAATATTGGATGATGTAACCATAACTGATGCTCCATGCAGCGGAGCCAAAGTTTTTTCATCTTTAATGATTACATTAAAAGTGTTTTGTGCCTTTGCGGCATATATCAATATTGTTGCAATAAGCAACAAGCAAATTTTTTTCATTAAAATTAAATTAGAAGTTGATCAATAGTATTATAAAAGCTAACTGATCCTGGGCGGCTGCCAGATATTTCCAAAATAATTTGAAGGAATTGTGTGATTGGAGTAGTTAAAATAATTATGGCGATTACCTGTGTTATTTATAATTACAGTATGCGATAAAAACTGGTTAACCGTAACCACATGAACACAACAGGTACAGGTACAAAACGAGCCACAGTCTTCATCCTGGTGTTGTTTATCGTTTTCAGCTTTTGAAGTGTTGCTTTGTATTTCATTGGCACAGCCAATAGTTTGTGCACAACTTATGCCGGGCAGTGCAAGTAAATACAAACTGAAAAGGAATACTATTATTTTCACGCTGCAAAAATAAATGAATGGCAGCTTCTATAGAAAAAGTTTTACAGATATTAACACAACATAGTTGCATCATTTTATTCAATGTATCTCATCAATCTTATTATACATCTGTTCTAACACTGACAAGTTTAGTTTTAACCAGTTTTGTTCTCCCTTTGGCCAGGTGTATTTCACATCCATCAGTTTTTCGGCAATATGGTATGCCTGCATAGCCTGTTCTTTGTTGTAAAAACAATTAATCCAGTCTTCTTTCAGTTCTTTTTCTTTCTTTAAAAAGATACCTCCACCATACCATTTAAAGCATGATGGCAGGCCCCAAAATGATACAGATTTTTCATCCTTAGCCAAAACTGATTTGTAAAACAATAAAAAGAAATTCAAATTTTTTTTTAATCGTTGATGCACTTCCGGTTCAGTCTCTTTTTGTAAGGGCTTTATACGCCATTGGTTATTTTCTATGCAAAAAGGTTCATCATTAGCATTTTTTAAACGTAACCCTGCACCAATAAATTTTAAATTGGTTTTGCTGTTTACGCCTGTGTTTACCAGTACCAGTTCATCAAAAGCCAGCCTTGCAATCTTATACACATCTTTATTCCTGTCTATCAAATTTGTTAATGTTAATATTTTGGCAGCATCATCATAAATCCAGGTTCCATAATCAAAAGTGCTCCTCCAATTTTTAATAAAACTGCCTTTTGTTGAAAAACTAAAACTTCGGTAAGGTATTTCAAATGCAGAATTTTCATCCATTCCATCAAGGGCTCCTGCATCATCTTCCAATACCCAATCCTGGCATAAGATATTTTGTATTGATTTTGATGTATCAAGATAAACAATATCCTTACTGATGTGCTGCTCCTGTTTTTGCACTGTCTTGTCTATACTGTTCTCAGCCTGTTTACTGTTGCTGTCATTACAGGCAGCAACGATAATGGCTATCATACCAACTGTAAAAATTATTCTTTTCACCTTGTTTAAGTTTAAGCTGTAAATTTAGGGCAATGATATATAAATTCAATACTGCAGCATTCCATCAATTTTCATCATTAAATAAAAAAATCCGTTGTTTAAATTCTGAATGAAATAATTTCGTTGACAGGTTAAAATATTTATCTTCATACAATGAGAGTTGCCTTTACATTTCTTTTACTGCTAAGTGCCCTGTCATTATTTTCCCAATCAAAATCGGCCAGCATTAGCGGAAAGCTGGTTGATGAAAATGACAACCCTGTTTCAAATGTATCGGTAATGATACTGGGAAAAACAAAAGGCATCACTACAAATGATAGCGGTTATTTTAAGATAAAAGTGGCGGCAGGCAGATCGTTTGCACTTGTTTTTTCGCATGCCGGGTATAATGAAGAGCAAAGAAATTTTTTTTTGAGCGAAGGTGAGGAAGAAAAAATAACGGTAAAATTGGAACGTGGCAGCAAAACATTAACCACAGTTGTAGTTGGCGATGATAAAGAGCATACAGAAACCGGTCTTACAAAAATTAATCCCAAAACAGCCATCACCTTACCAAGCACCACAGGCGGCGTAGAAGCAATGATAAAAACATTGGTGGGCAGCAACAACGAACTCACATCGCAATACAGTGTACGTGGCGGCAATTACGATGAGAACCTGATTTATATAAACGACTTTGAAATCTTCAGGCCCTACCTGGTAAGGAGCGGCCAGCAGGAAGGCCTTAGCTTCATTAATCCCGAACTGGCAAAAAACGTAAATTTTTATACAGGGGGTTTCCAGGCAAAGTATGGCGATAAGATGAGCAGCGTTTTGGATATACAATACAAAAAGCCTACAACTTTTGGAGGTTCAGTGTATATCAGTTTGCTTGAACAGGGCTTTCACCTGGAAGGTGCATCCAAAAAAGGAAAAATAACTTACCTGGCAGGTGTACGCAACCGAAGCAATAAAAATCTTTTAAAAAGCCAGGAAACAACGGGTTCTTACATTCCATCTTCAACCGACGTACAGGGCTTAATCACATACAAGATTAATGATAAAATACAATTGGAATTACTGGGCATTTATTCTGTAACAAAATTTTCGTTGTATCCCGAATCGGCCCAAAAAACAACTTCGGTGTTTTCGCCTTTGTTTACTGCCAACCTGGGTTTGGATATATTATTTGAAGGACAGGAAAAGGATGGTTATAAAACCAACCTTGTTGGGCTCAGCATTGTACATACACCCAACAAAAGATTAAAACTTAAGTGGATGGCAAGCCGTTTTCAAAATAAAGAAAATGAAAACTTTGATATAGCGGGCAGTTATCTTTTTGGCGACCGTGATTTTGACCGTACCAGCAGTACATACGGGCAAATTATAAATCCGCTGGGCGCAGGTTATTATCAAAATTATGGCCGTAACCAATTAAATATTGATGTGTACAATGCATCGCTGAAAGGCTCTTATGCTGCCGGCAAACATTTTATACAGTTTGGCAACAGTTTTGAGCAAACCAATATCACCGACAAGCTTAAGGAATGGGAATACCAGGACAGCGCCGGTTATTCGCTACCCTACAACCCGGCTAATTTGAATTTATTTAATTATTTAAATTCTAATGCAAACCTTAGCATTCAAAAATACAGCGGTTATGTGCAGGATAACATCCGCCTTGGTAAAAATGGCAACGATATAAGTTTGCAGGCAGGCCTGCGTTACAATTATAATTCGCTTAACAAAGAATTTTTACTAAGTCCCCGCATGCAAATAAGCATTAAACCCAACTGGAAAAAAGATGTGGTGTTAAAACTTGCCGCAGGCATTTACGACCAACCACCATTTTACCGTGAGTTGAGGAGATACAATGGCACGCTGAACACTGATGTGAAGGCACAAAAAAGTTTCCAGATTGTGGCGGGAGTTGACTATAATTTTAAAGGCATTGAAGGCAGGCCTTTCCGCCTTTCAACCGAAGCATATTACAAAAGCATGAGCAGTGTGGATGTGTATGATATTGACAATGTAAAAATTCGTTATGCCGGTAACAACGATGCCAAAGCCTATGCCACGGGTTTTGAAGCACGCTTGTTTGGCGAGCTGATTAAAGATGCACAAAGCTGGTTGAGCATAGGAATTATGCAAACAAAAGAAAACCTCAACAATGATTTTTATTACCAGTATAAAAATGCTGCAGGAGAAATCATCACATCGCAAAGCACCGACCAGGTGGTAGTTGACAGCATAAAAAACGAAGTGGGTTATGTACGCCGCCCTACCGACCGCTTAATAACTGTAGGTTTATATTTAGAAGATTACTTGCCCACCAATAAAAATTTTAAGTTTCATTTAAACATGCTGTATGGCAGTAACATGAGTTACAACATACCTAACAGTGTAAAGTACCGTAATGCATTAACCATTGAACCATATTTAAGGGTTGATGCCGGTTTTAGTGCACAATTGCTGAGCGAAAAAAGCAAGCGCCGTAGCCACAGCCCTTTCAGAAGCTTTGAAAATATTTGGGCCAGTTTTGAAGTGTTTAATTTAATTGACCGGCGCAACACCATCTCTTACCAGCTTATAAAAGATTTTGCAAACAATGTGTACAGCATCCCTAACAGGCTTACGCCGAGGCTGGTAAATTTTAAAATTGTAGGAAGGTTTTAGATAAATGAAAAGAGCTATTTTAGTAAGTTTCTTGCTGCTATACTTAGTATATGGTTTTGCGCAAAAAACCGGTGATAAAAAATTTGATAAGTTAATTCACAAATGGACTTTTTTGCAATTTGAACGAGTTGAAAAGAATGGGCTGTCTGTTACTGTGAATAAAACAAAATATGCCGATAGCATTACATTTGAATTTAAACCTGACCAAACATTAACAGTGGTTTATCCTGCATCTAAAACAGAAAATTATAATTGGCGATTTAAAAGAAAATTTATTGTAATTACTTCAACTGGAATTAACAATCCAGCAATACCGGGGATTTACGAAATTCATTTTTTAGATAAAATATCTCAACTTTTTTTACAAAGAAGAAGGCAACCTCATAATGGAATAATGCTAAGATATTAAACTGATATTTGCTTCACTTTGCAATGTTCAGCAATACCTATGTATTTTAAGCTACTTTGTTTGTAAGATAAAAAATGATTAATCCCAAAATGGAAGCAAGGTAAACAGCAGCAATCATCAAGCCTATTTTTTTTCTGTAAATGGTTCCTTTTAAATAATCGATAAGGCATACAATGATAAATAATGGGATTAGCCAAAATGAAAATCCTATCAGCATAAATAAACAGAAAGGGAAAAGGCTTACAAGCAAGCAAAAAAGAAAAATATGAATATGATTCAATCTTGTCAGCATCGTGTATTGTAAAATTTATAATCTTAAAACTAATATAAATTTCCTGTAATACAAAACATTTAAATAAAGAATTTCACAATGAAGGCAAAATATTAATCTTAGCAGAAATTCAATTATTTTTTCTTTTTGTCTAATTGTTTTATGGTTCGTATCAATGGTAATTCTTCATATACACAATCTGTTATAATTACTTCCTGTCTTCGTGTAACAGTGCCGCCCATTAAAGAGATTAATTGGTTGTGATAGATGGGGTTTATAATAAATCGTGGTGCATTTACGATATAATTCCTCCTTTCCCAATCAGTAGGATACCTGTATGAAATCAATAGTTCCTGGATTGAATCATTTACCCCGATAAAAAAATGGTCTTTTACATCATGATATTTATATAAATTAAATTTATTCCCTTTATAAAGCACTTTAATAGGAATTCGTTCTACATTGAAGCTATCCTTATACATTATTATAAAGTCCATTTTTGTTACATAGGCCATTCCCCTTGCGCCAAACCAACTTATGTATTCATGATTTCCGAATGAAATAGATTTACAATTATCTAAAGGAAGGTATTCACTTTCGCTGTCTGCCAGGTTTGCTTTGAATTGGATATCCGAGAACACCTTCATATCCTTTATCTGGAAAAAGCCGGATATTGTATCACCGCTGTTATTAATATATGAACCTGGAGTAAAATCTTTATCCTGCGAAACACTTGTAAAACTTAAACCCATCAGTATCAGGGCAAGCAATAAGGGTGAAATTTTTTTCATAAAGAGGTAGATATTGTTACAAAAATAATAAACTATATTTTAAAAAGGGTGCAAATTATATTGATTACATTGTTTGAACAATTAAGAAGTTAAGGGGCATTAAGGGTTATACTTAATGTTCCTTAATACTTTAATGGTTAAATTACAAACTGTTTTAGTTAATTTGTTGCCATTCATTTTAGAAAACTAAATTCCAAAATGAAAATGAATTAATATGCAACCAAAAAACAACCTTGAACTTTATTCACTACTTACCGAAGAGGAAAGAATCATGGTAGATGTGCTGCGTCAAATCATCCTCGAAGTTTTGCCGCCACATTGTTATGAAAAACTAACCAATAATGTTCCCTACTTTTTTGGCAACAGGCGTATTTGTTTAGTTTGGCCGGCAAGCATTAAAGGCGGAGGAGTAAAAAAGGGCGTGTTATTTGGCTTTAGCTACGGCAATCGCATAAATGATACAGACGGGTACCTTGAACATGGAACCAATAAAAGAATTTATTACAAAATATTTAAATCGGCTAATGAAATAAAGATAAGGCCCCTAAAAAAGATATTAAAAGAGGCTGTTGCATTGGATGCTACATTTAGCAAAGCCAAAAAAATATATTCTTCAAGGTATTATAATCATTAAAACCTTGTGAGTGCTGCGTAGGTGAAAAATTCTTTAACTTCCTGTTCGCTTACTTCAAATCCTGGTATAAACTATACAGGTTCTGCAAAACTGATGTCGTTGAAATAACACTTTTGTTTACTAAACATAAAGGGTTGTATGGAAAATATTTTTAAATCTTAAACATTTCTCTTAATAAAAATTTTAATGATTACATTTATACAGCCTGGTTAAACCTGCCCTTTAAACTGAAAACGAAATTGTTTTAAAAAAATTCAGTATGAGCAACAATATCAACTTGTCTAAAGGCCCGGGTGTGTATATACCGCCGCCATTATTGTATGTCCTTATTTTCATCGCTGCAATTTTCATACAAAAACAAATCCCTATTGCCGATGAAATTTTTAATACCACCTTGATTAAAATTACCGGCGGCGTTTTTTTAATAATTGCCCTGTTTTTTTTGGTAAGAAGCCTGCGACAGTTCTTTCTTACAAAAAATACGGTGATATTGATAAAACCGGCAACATCTTTACAAACTACAGGCATTTATGCTATTACCTGTAACCCAATGTATGTTGGTTTGGCAATTGTTTATTTAGGCATTACCTGTTTCATTGGCAACTGGTGGAACATAATCTTATTTCCGATACTCTTACTAATTGTACAGGAATATGTGATTAAGCGTGAAGAAAAATACCTGGAAGCTGAATTTGGGAAACAATACCTAGAGTATAAAAATAAAGTGAGAAGATGGCTGTAATTACACTTTCAAAATATACTTTAATGATGTATCAAAAAATCATCATTAAATTTATACAGCAAAAATAAATAGCATGAAAACAAACAAGCAGCAGTTAACAAAACAACAAAGTGAAATATTATTACAAACATTAAAAAG